>CAWGQB010000026.1:0-790239 GCA_963824565.1 uncultured Pseudomonadota bacterium
GCGGCGAGATCGTCTTGGTAATCCACCCATGGCGCTCAACCAAGCGCCGGAGGTCCGTCCATGATCATTGAAACGAGCCAGAAGGTGACGGCCAGCCAGCTCAAGCGGAGCGCCTTTCTGTATATCCGCCAATCCACTCCTCGCCAGGTGTTGGAGCACAGCGAGGTACCGCCCGCCAATACGCGTTACGGAAACGCGCCATCGCTCTCGGGTGGCAGAACGAACAGGTCGTTGTAATAGACAGTGACCTGGGGCAATCGGGTGCGTCCTCGGCAGACCGTGAAGGCTTTCAAAAGCTCGTGGTGGAAGTGAGCATGGCAGGGCCGGCATCGTCCTCGGGCTCGAAGTCTCGCGCCTCGCGCGAAACTCAACCGACTGGCACCGGTTACTGGAGATATGTGCGATTACCGATACCTTGATCCTGGACGAGGACGGCATCTACCACCCTGCAGATTTCAATGATCGCCTCCTGCTTGGCCTGAAGGGAACCATGAGCGAAGCGGAACTCCACCTCATTCGTGCTCGGATGCGCGGCGGGGTCCTGAATAAAGCCAGGCGCGGCGAACTGAGCACGCCTTTGCCGTTTGGATTCACTTACGACGATGCGAGTCGTGTCGTGCTGACCCCGACCAGCAGATTCAGCAGGCAATCCGATCCGTATTCGACACGTTTCGCCGCGTCGGTTCAGCGTTTGGAGTGGCGAAGGAGTTTCGCCGTAAGGGCTTGCAGTTTCCGCGATTGATCCGCCAGCCCGGCTATCCGATGGAAATCGGCTGGGGCGACCTGGACCACAACAGGGTCACCCGCATCCTGCGCAATCCGCGGTACACCGGCGCTTTCTTGTACGGGCGCACGCGCTTTCAGAAGAAACTCGACGGAGGAGGCCGCGTTCAGCGTTTGCCCCGGCAGGAATGGCACACTTTGATCCTGGATGCACATCCCGGCTAATGTCACTTGGCAAGAGTACGAGGAGAATCTCCGCCGTCTTCAAGCAAATGCGCAGATACAGGGAGTGGAAAAACGAAGTGCACCTCGGGAAGGTCCATCCCTACTGCAGGGGCTGGCCATCTGCGGAATATGCGGAAGCCGGATGACCGTCGGCTATCGCCAGCGCAAAGCGGGGCTCGCTCCGGTCTACATCTGCCAGGGCCCTCGCGAGGTGGATCGGATTGAGAAAGGCTACTGCCAGCGAATCTCCGGCTACAGCCTGGATTTGGCCATCGGAGCACTGTTGGTAGAGACGGTAACTCCTCTTGCGCTCGAAGTAGCTCTCAGGGTTCAGCAGGAATTGCAGTCGCGCTGGGATGAAGCCGATCGCTTGCGCCGGCTTCAGGTGGATCGCGCCCGCTACGAATCTGAACTGGCCCGCCGCCGTTTTCTGCGCGTCGATCCCGACAACCGCCTCGTAGGTGCCTCGCTAGAAGCGGAATGGAATGGGAAACTGCGGGCAGTCTCCGAAGCCGAGCAGAACTACGAACGCCAGCGCCTAGCCGATCAGTTCCAAGTTAGCGCAGCGCAACGAGAGCCGGTTCTGGCCTTAGCCGTCGATTTCCCGCGGCTGTGGAACGATCCTGGCACTGCCCATCGTGAACGCAAGCGAATGGTCCGTCTCCTCATCGAAGACATCACGATCCGAAAAGGCGAACAAATCCAGCTCGACGTCCGCTTTCGCGGAGGCAGGTCGAAAATGTTAATGCTGCCGCGGCCGCTGAGTCATTGCGAAAGTCACAAGCAAAATCCCGCGATGCTTGCCGCAATGGACCGCCTCCTGGAAGGCCACAACTATGCCGACACGGCTCGAATCCTTAACGAAAACGGTTTCAAGACAGGCGACGGCTTGCCATTGACATCGATCGCAGTCGGTTACATTCGAAGGGCATACGGACTGAAGAGCCGCTTTGACCGCCTTCGTGAACGCGGAATGCTTACAGCCTCTGAGATCGCCCGGACTTGCGGCGTTTCGATAAAGACGATCTCGGACTGGCGGCAAAAGGGTCGGCTTCGCGCGCATGCCATTAACGATAGAGCCCAGTTTCTCTTTGAAGATCCCGGACCAAGCCCACCGAAGAAGGGACCTCGGAGATCAAGTAAGGTGGCCTGAAGTACATTTACTGTTGATTTCGGATCATGATTTCGCAGGACTGCTTCAGCATATCGTCACCTCGTGGAAATTATGGAGCGGTACAGAAGCAGCATGACCAAGCACGAGATAATGCTAAAAGTGACCGATCTCGCCGCAGCCGAGGGGGACTCCCCTCGCCGCCCCGTCTTGGCGGTGGCTACGATGGCGGTTTTATTGTTTAGTTTTGTGTTGGGGATTGCCCTCGTGTCTCAACCAGGTCATCGCCGTATCATCCATTCCCTCCGGTCGCGTTCGACGCTGCGGATTCAGAAAGAAGTACAATTAACCGAACTCTACGCTGACCTGCGCCGAGACCGTGTGGCGACGCGCTATACTGCTGAACCTGAGAAGTGCCTCGAATGACGCGACGACCGCCGACTGCCTCAGGCATAGACTCCGACATGAACGATAGGATAACCGTCGTTAATTCCGACTCGGACCTGGACAAGCTCCCTTCCAGCCAGAGCCTACGCGGACTGGACTGGCTCAACTTCCTGCTGGCCGACGTGCAGACCGGCGTTGGGCCGTTCCTCGCTATCTACCTTGCCGCATATGGCTGGAACGAGCAGCGCGTCGGCCTTGCGCTCACGATCGGCGGCATCGCCGGCATCGCATCGCAAACACCGGCAGGCGCTTTGGTGGACCGGCTCAAGTCTAAGCGAGCGCTGATTGCGGCAGGCGTGTTCGCGTTGGCGATCGGCGCGCTATTGATCGCGTTCCTTCCGTCTTTCTGGCCTGTCGTGACGGCACAAGTGCTGATCGGCGCGATGTCCAGTTTCTTCATGCCCGCCATCACCGCTATCTCACTGGGAATCGTTGGGCACAAGCTCTTCAACCTGCGCCAGGGACGAAACCAGACATTCAACTCGGCCGGCAATGTCGCCGCCGCTGTAGCGATGGGGTTGATCGGATATTTCATTTCGAACCGCGGTGTCTTTTTCTTTGTCGCACTCCTCGCAGTCCCGGCCATCATGTCCCTGTTGCTCATCCGCCCCGACGATATCGACTACGAGCTGGCCAGGGGAGCCAGAAGTGGCGAGGACGATGGAAAGCCCGCAAGTGTTCTGGATCTGATCGAGGATCGCCCGCTGATGATCTTCCTCTGTTGCGCAGTCATGTTTCACTTTGCCAACGCCGCCATGCTCCCTCTGCTTGGTGAGATGCTGGCGAAAGGCAAGGGCCGGACTTCCATGATGTTCATGTCGGCCTGTGTCGTGACTACGCAGTTCACGATCACACTTATCGCCGCGTGGGTTGGCCGCAGTGCCGGTTCATGGGGCAGAAAGCCCTTGCTGCTCATAGGCTTCGGCGTGCTGCCCGTTCGCGGCGTCCTTTACACCCTCACCCACAACCTCTACCCGCTAGTCGGCATCCAGGTGCTCGACGGTATCGGCGCCGGCATTTTCGGAGTCGTTTCCGTCCTCGTGATAGCCGATCTGACTCGCGGCACCGGGCGGTTTAATCTTACGCTGGGTGCGATCGCAGCGGCGGTGGGAATCGGCGCGGCTCTCAGTCAGACGATCGCCGGATCCATCGTTCACCACTTCAGCGATAGAGCCGGTTTTCTGTTCTTGGCCTCCGTGGCTGCTGCCGCCTTTGCGATCCTGTGGTTGTTGATGCCTGAAACCCTCGACGGGAAAGGCGACGCTCCTGCGCGGGTTTCGATGGCTAAACGTTGACCACTGCGAACGACACTATTTGGGCTATCGCCACCCTGAGCACCCTCGGCGTGATCGCCCGCCCCTGGAAGCTGCCGGAGGCTATCTGGGCCGTTTCCGGTGCAGTCATGCTGGTCGTGCTCGGTCTGCTCCCATGGACCGCCGCGCTGAAAGCGGTCGCTAAGGGGATCGACGTGTACCTGTTTCTCGGCGGCATGATGCTGCTGGCGGAATTGGCGCGCAAAGAAGGTTTGTTCGATTTTCTGGCCGGGCGAGCGGCTCGCTTGGCGGACGGCTCTGCGACGAAGCTGTTCGCGCTGGTTTATGGTGTTGGGACAGTGGTTACAATTTTTATGTCGAACGACGCCACTGCAGTCGTTCTCACTCCTGCCGTGTTCGCCGCGACCAAGGCTGCCAAGGTGAAAGACCCGCTCCCCTATCTGTTGATCTGCGCGTTCATAGCAAACGCCGCAAGCTTCGTTCTGCCGATCTCTAATCCAGCGAATCTGGTCATATTCCGCGACCACATGCCGCCGCTAATGCAATGGCTCGGGCGCTTCGCGTTGCCATCGCTGCTGTCGATAGCGGTTAGCTATGCTGTCCTTCGTTTCACCCAGCGCGATGCGCTCAGCCACGAGGGAATGGCCGCTGACGTCAATGTACCCAATCTATCCAGTGGCGGCCGCACGACCGCCTGTGGCATCGCGGGCACGGGAATCGCGCTTCTGCTTGTTTCCGGCTTCGGCCTTGAACTTGGACTGCCGACATTTGTCGCCGGCGTGGCGACGGCTTCGGTCGTGCTTTTTCTAAAACGCGAGGCACCGTGGACTGTCATCAAGGACATTTCCTGGGAGATCTTGCCGCTCGTCGCCGGTCTGTTCGTATTGGTGGAGGCGCTTGACCGTAGCGGTGTGCTCAACGCGCTCATTCATGTTCTGCGAACGGCGGCCGATCGTTCCGCGATGGCGACCATTTGGGGAACCGGCGTGACCCTGGCCTTGATTGGTAACCTGGTCAACAACTTGCCGGCCGGCCTGCTAGCTGGCTCCGTCGTGTCCGCTTCGCATGTACCGCAGCAGGTCGCCAGCGCGGTGCTCATCGGCGTGGACCTTGGGCCGAATCTGTCCGTTACCGGATCGCTCGCAACCATCCTTTGGCTCTCCGCTCTGCGGCGGGAAAATCAGGAAGTGAGTGCCTGGAGCTTTCTGAAACTCGGTTCAGTGATGATGCCTGCTGCTCTGCTGCTCGCGATTGCAGGCCTGCTCGTCACCGGCTCGGTTCGTTACTTTTTCTAGCTTCTAATGACCCACGGCTAGTATCCTTCGATGGGCGGGCCAATACTGCGAATGGTTTTCATAACCTCATGGATCGAGCAGACGGCAAACGTCGAGTGTCCATCATGGCCCGCGAGGATAGCTATGCATATGAAGAATGGGGCGAAGATTTCGAGGATCCGCGACGTAGGCGGATCAATCGAGTGCATTTGGGTGCCTTCGTGTTTCGGGCATCTATGGAAGTGCCGACGAGGCGGAGCGGGATGCGCGCCTCGCGGTGCCGTGGCTTCGCGAAAATGCAAATTGACCCACCACCCAGCCCACAAAGAGGTGCAGTATGAGGCGCAAACCAACCATTTGCGCCATTCGAAATTCATCGCCCTGCGTGACGACAAGCCGTCCAGGGACGTGCGCCGAGAGCGACCGGTCGGCTGATCCATCTCTCTATACGGACCCACGCTTAATCCACATTCTGCTTGGTTACAAATCCAGTTTGTCCCTTCAATGGACCGTCTGTGATTTGCACCTGCGCGCCATTTTCATCGGTCGACAGGACCTGGACCGGCGTTTGATCATCTATCTTTTTCGCCGTAAAGGTCTTTCTCGACGCTCCCTACCATTCCGGTCACGCCCCCCTGCTGAGATTTGTGTGAGACTTCTATAAGAGTATGTTCGTCCGGATACAGAGGGATTGAGGTCTGGCCGGCCGTGGCCACCAGCTTATGCGAGAGAACCGGTGTGCCGGGACTGTTGCAGCCTACAATGGTGATCAGTAAGAGACCCGCGATTGGAAGCACGAACCGTTCAGAAATCCGCATTTGAGTTCTACCTTTGCCAGTATAAGTCCCGCTGGCCGGCCGAGAGGTCGGCCAAGCCTATGACCGGAAAAGAAGACTCTTGTCTCCTTGCAAGATGATAACAAGGCAGCTTTCACCTCCATGTTCGGGGACGCTCGATGCCACGATGCCCGCCTCGGAGAATCTAAAAAGATTGTACTCTTTTCGAGGCGAGCCCCGGAAAAAAAAGCAGACAAGAGAGCAGAGGCAAAGGGTATGCGGGCGGACACGCGGCAGAGACTGCGCTATGAAATCTCGCCGTCGGATCGCTCGGCGACCTCCGCTGCCCACCGAAATTCGGTTATTGACAGTCCATAGGCAATTACTTATAAGTGATACATAAGTGCTTGCTTATGTATGCGTTGCGTACATGCTGACCGCCCGCAAACCCGATTGTTTTCGCGCCTTGGCCGATCCGACCCGGCGGGCGGTGTTAAGTCTGCTGGCGCGGGGCGAGCTTAGCGTTTCCGACCTGGCTCGGCGATTTACAATTTCGCAACCGGCCATCTCCCAGCATTTGGCGGTTCTGCGATACGCCCGCCTGGTGCGTGAACGCAAGCAAGGCCGCCAACGCTTCTACCGGGCCAACCCGGCGGGATTGAAGCCGGTGGTCGACTGGATCGCGCGGTACGAGGGTTTCTGGCGCCGGAAAATGTCGCGCCTCCAGTTGTTGCTGAGCAGGTGTTGGATGACATGGAATGACGAAGCCCCCGGAAAAAGGAGCATCGAGACGATGTCCAAAGAAACCACCCCGCAGCCGCGCAGCTACAATCGATTGTGGTTGAGCATGAGATCCGCCATCCGCCCGGGAAAGTATGGCGAGCGCTGACGGAGTCCGAGCCTAATCGCGTCATGGCTGATGCCCAATGATTTCTGGCCCGAGGTCGGGCATCGATTTACCTTCCGTACGCGTCCCGCTCCCGGCTTCGACGGAATCGTGCATTGCGAAGTTCTAATCGTCGAACCGAATCGGCGACTCTCGTATTCCTGGTGCGGCGGCTCACCGGAACGACGGCGGTTATGGAGCGGAGCTTGATACCGTCGTGACTTGGACCCTGGAGCCTATCCTGGCGGTGGCACCCGGTTGCGGCTCGATCACGACGGCTTTACTGCGGATAAGGAATCTACTTTCAACATCCTAAAGCAGGGATGGGCGACCAGAGTTGTCCCGGCCTTGGGACGCGTGCATGGACGCAATGGCTTGAGAGCTTCGCGGCGCCGGCACGCGGAAGAACGCCGGTCGGTTCCTGGCCGCTATCGGACCGGCAATTGTTCGATGGACCCGTTGTTGGGTTGAACCTGGGATCATCGTCCGGGATGCATTTTGCGAACGAGTAGGCCGCCGCGGTGGCTTGGGCGGGATCCATTTGCAGGCTTTGCAGATCGAGCTTTGAGCGCGCTTTTTCGCACTCGGCTGCGGAATGATAACGGCCATAAACAGTCCACTGAAACAGCGGAGTCCTCGACTCCAACCCGGACGGTGCGGCCGTCATGACCTATATAGAAGCCATCTCGTCGCTGGTGTGATTGGAGGAATTATTAGCAGCCAGCCAACAAGCACGAGCATCCGGAGCCAGATAGCAGGATGCAGTCGATTATCCAGGATTGAATTCTCCATGAAGTTGGATGAATCATGGGCCGGGATTGTGACCCGACGCGACCCGCAACAAGCGGTCTGCCCTGGCGCGCCGCAAGCGGCGGGGTTAACTATGATTCTACCTCGCCAGCGGCGGATTTGCCCCGATAACTTGCACGGTCGGCGAAAAACTCCCTATTCGTGCGGTGAACCTGGGCGGGCGCCAGGCCGCACGATCGGCCGCGGTCTTGCGGCGTTGTCGGCCGGCATGACAAATTGCGTGGTGTTCCCGTTGCCGGGGACCCGGAAGATGACCAATGATTTCAAATCTTCCTCGAGCATAACTCCCACGGAGTTTTCCACTTCAGGACATGACGCTATGGGATCTGACGCCACAAACCCACTTGCAGATAAATTGATTGGACGATGTCTCGCCTCCGGACAGCAGGTTTGCACCTGCGCGGGGCGCGGTAGCGGTGGAAGAGTTGGCCAAGGGCGGCGGCTTCGAGGCCATTTGCTTCGACAGCAGCAGCCATCGCTATGTCGCGCGGCCGGCCCGCGCGCGGGCGGCGGGCCGTAAGCTGGCGGTGCGGCTGCATACCGACCAGGGCAGCTTCGCGTTGAGTTTCGATCAACCGGTGGTGCTTGAAGCCGGTCAAACTCGTCCGGCCCAGGAACTGACCCCGGGAACTAGGCTTCGCGCTTGTACCGTGAAGCCGGAGCTGGGCAACCTGGTCACATCCGCGGATGTGGGCAAGGCACGAATCGACTTGTCCCATCTGACCGCGGCTGAATGCGCCGTCGCCAACTGGTACCCGGTCGCCGTCGGTCGACGATCTCGGCGATCTGGAGGTTTACCAGGTCGAAATTGAAGGCGGCGCATCGGATACCAAGGCCGCTGGACGAGAGTCGAACTTCGTCGCCTGGACCACTGGTCCAGGAGGCGGCATCGGGATTGTGATCGTCGCCTGAATTGCGCCTGAAATTCGATGTTCGCCAGAGCCCCGCTTGCGGGAATCGGTCCGCAGTCAATTGTGTCGCTCAGGTAAGATCCGATGAAACTAGCCAACAAAGTCGCGCTTATAACCGGTGCCGGCTCCGGGATGGGGTTGGCGGCGGCGATACTGTTCGCCGGCGAGGGCGCCGCGGTCGTCGCGGTCGATATCGACGAAGCCACCGCGTCCGAAACTGCAAGCCGGATCGTCGCCCATGGCGGACGCGCGCTTGGTCTTCGCGCCGACGTGTCCAAAGCCGACGACGTCAAAGAGATGTTTCGGCGCACGATCGAGCAATTCGGGCGCCTCGATGTCCTTTACAATAATGCCGCGATCATCGAGGAAACCACGGAGCTGGGCGATTTGAGCGACGACGACTTCGACCGCGTGATCGCCATCAACTTGCGCGGAGTGTACTTGTGCATGAAGTACGCTCTGCCCCATCTGATTGCGGCCGGTGGAGGATCGATCATCAATACCGGCTCGGTGGCCGGCTTCACCTCGTTTCGCGGCACCGCGGCATATACGGCGGCAAAGGCCGGCGTGGTGGCGCTGACCAAGGTCGCGGGTCTGCAATGGGCCAAGCACAAGATCCGGGTAAACGCGATTTGCCCCGGCCCGGTATTTACTCCGATGGCGGAGGGAATACACAGGCGTATGACCGGGCGCGAGTTGCGCGCCAACACCCGGATGCCGATTTCGGCCAGTGGCAGGATGGGGATGCCGGAGGAAATCGCCCGGGTCGCACTGTTCCTCGCCAGCGACGACGCCTCATACATCAACGCGACCCCGATCACCGTCGATGGCGGCTACGGCTGAGCGTCTTCCGGGCGATAATCCACCGTCAGTTGTCGTCAAGAAAGGTCGAGAGAAAAGCTTAAGCGATGAAGCTGCCGGTCAATTGGGGTCGGCGGCTGCGCTTTTTTGCGCTTGAGAAAATCGCTTTGCCGGCCGGGATCATGCCGCTGCGGATGCTGGTGCGGACCTGGCGGGCGCGCGGCTCCGACGACCCCGATTTCGTTGCCGCGATGGCGGCGCCGCGGGTCGTCGTCGCAACCTACCATGGAATGTTTCTCCATCTACTGGCGTACGCGCATATCCCACCCAGGTACGGCCGGCGCCTGGTGGTGTTGGTCAGCCCCAGCCTTGACGGACGCCTGCTCGCGGCGACGCTGGCTCATTTCGGCATCGATCACGTCTTCGGTACCAGCAGCGCGCGCGGTGTGCGCGGAGCCAGGGAGTTCATCGCGCGGATCGCGTCGGGAGACGTCGGCATCATCGCGGCCGACGGTCCCGGCGGTCCCTGCTGCGCGGCAAAGCCGGGTCTGTTGGAAATCGCCGGCATGGCGGATGCCCAAATCTTTCTGGCCATGACCTCGGCGCGGCACGGATTGACGCTTCCTTCCTGGGATCGAAGCCACTTGCCGGTCCCTTTCGCCACGGTCGAGATAAGGGGCCATCCATTCGTGCCGCAAGCTGCTGCCGGCCTGAACGATCAACTTGCCGTGATGCAGTCCGATTTGCTCAAACTGGCGCGGTCGATTGCGAGCCCGGTCCTGCCGGTATCGCAGCGCCGTTGAGTTATGAGCATCCGGCTGCTTACGGTTTGTAACGGGTCGCGCGGCGCGTAAAATCCGGGTCAGCGCGGAGGCGCTCAGATGACCCAACCAACGACTCTCGCCGAACTGCTCGCGGATTCCGGATCGCCCGCGCCGGCAATAATCGCGTCCTCTCCCCTTGTAGTGGTCAGCTACAAAGCTTGGCCGGACAGATTGAGATGCTGGCGGAGAAACTGCGCAATGCCGGACTCAAGCCGGGTGAGTCCGTGGCGATGGTGCTGCCTAATGGCCTGGAGTTCCTCGTCATCTTTCTCGCACTGACCCGCGCCCGGCTGGTGGCCGCGCCTCTTAACCCGGCGTACAAGGCCGGTGAGTTGCGCTTTTTCCTGGAAGACGGACAGGCACGGGCGGTTATCGCCGACGGCGCCAACTCCGCAGTCAAAGAGGCGGCGGCGGAGCTTGATTTAACGGTATGGCATCCACGCGCAGGCTCATCCGGAATGGTGGAGCTGGCGGAACTTCCGCAGGTCTCCCGCGCCACCGCCGACGCTCCTCGTCCCGACGACGTCGCCTTGTTTTTACATACCAGTGGAACGACCAGCCGGCCCAAGGGTGTGCCGCTCACACACGCCAACGTCCTTCGCTCGTCGCACAACATCGCCGCGCATTATGCCCTGACGCCCGATGACCGCAGCCTGGTGGTGATGCCGTTGTTCCACGTTCACGGGTTGATCGGCGCGGTGCTTTCCACCCTGGCTTCCGGGGGCGCAGTGATCGTGCCGCCGCGCTTTTCCGCCTCCGAGTTCTGGAGTCTCTTTCGCGAGCATCGCGCCACCTGGTATTCCGCCGTGCCGACGATTCATCAAGTACTGCTGGCGCGGGACGAGGAGCAACGACGGCCCGGACGGCGTTGCGCGCTTTATCCGCTCGTGCTCAGCGGCACTGGCGCCGCCGATTCTGGCGAAACTGGAGCATCGGTTCGGGTCGCCGGTCCTGGAAGCATACGGGATGACCGAGGCTGCCCACCAGGTAGCGTCGAATCCGCTGCCTCCGCTAATCCACAAGCCAGGTACCGTCGGTCGGGGCGGTGCGGTCGAGATCGCGATTATAGACGAAACAGGCCGGCAATTGCCTGCAGGCATCGCCGGCGAGGTAGTTATCCGCGGAGTCAACCTAATGCGCGGATACCGCAACAACGCCGAGGCCAATAGCGCCGCCTTCATTGACGGATGGTTTCGCACCGGTGACACCGGTGTGCTCGATAGCGACGGTTATCTCGCCCTGATCGGCCGTATCAAGGAGCTGATCAATCGCGGCGGCGAAAAGATCTCGCCGGCCGAGATCGATGCGGTACTGCTGGACCATCCCGCGGTGGCCGAGGCCGCCGCCTTCGGAGTGCCGGATACCAAATATGGCGAAGAGGTCTGGGCGGCGGTAGTCCTCAAAGGCGATGCCAGCGCGCGAGGAACTCGAGGCGTATTGCCGCACCCACTTGGCCGATTTCAAGGTTCCCAAGACCATTCATATATTCCGGCGCTACCCAAGACCGCCACCGGCAAGATTCAACGCCGCGAACTTGCGGCCCTGTTCAAGGCCGTTCCCAAATAATGTTTGCCTCCGCAGATGGTAGAACTATCAGCATGTTTTCCAAAACCTTTTGAGTTAGCTCGGCGGATGAGAACCAACGCGGGCCAGTAATCGATCCAGCAGATTGGGTTCCACCGGTTTAGCCACCACCTCGTCAACCAGACGACGGCGCGGATCGTCGGCACGAATCTCTTGCGCCCAGCCGGTGACGAGATAAAACACCGGCGGTGCCGCCAGAGACTTTACCTGCCGGGCAATCTCCCATCCGTTGAGTCCCGGCATGCCAAGATCGCAGAAGACCACATCCACGGGACAATGCTCAAGCATCAGCTCCTTCAATGCGCCGGGACCTGAGTTCGTAGCTTTAACGCTGTGGCCCTTTGATTCAAACAACGCACTAAACGCCTCGAGATTGTCAGGATCGTCGTCTATCACCATCACGCGGCGCGGCGTGATCTTTTGCGCAAGACCCTGCGTGGCACTGTCCGAAGTTGGCGGTGCGATTGGAAACCGCAGCTTGAAGATCGCTCCACCTTCGGCGCGATTGGCGGCGGTAATGCTTCCGCCCAAGCGAGCCATCGCGCCGTACGCAATGGACAATCCCAGGCCGGTTCCGCGCTCGCCCTTGGTAGTGAAGAACGGATCGAAGATCCGTCCCATAAATTCCGGCGGAATCCCCTGCCCTTCATCTTCAACGTTCACCTCGACGACCGGCGGGGTAACCTTGGCCCCGATGCGAATCATCCCGCCGTTTGGCATCGCATCCTGGGCATTCAAAAAAAGATTAAGGAAAATCTGCCGCAACTCGGCGGGCTCGCCGAGAATCGACGGCAAGCCGGGCAGGTTCGCTTCGACCCGGGTTGAGTGGCCCAACAAGGAGCTCTTCTCCTCCAGGGTACTGCGGGCCATCTCGACCGACTGGCGGACGATTGCCCTCAGATCGATTGTCTGCACCGGACGGTCGTGGCGACGGCGCGCGAAGTCCTGCAGGCGGCCGATGGTCGAGGTGGAATCGTTCACCATACGTGATAGCAGGCCGAGCCGGTCGTGCTGGTCCGATGAAAAGCCAGGGTCGGAGCGCATCAGCTCAATATTCAGCCGCAGCGCATTCAGAGTGTTGTTCAGATCGTGGGCGATACCGGAAGCCAACTGGCCGACCGCTTTGAGCCTTTCCTGGCTGATCATTGATTCACGGTTGCGGCGCAGTTCCTCTTCCGCTTGCACTCGCGCCGTGACGTCCTGTCCGACAACGAGTACGCAATCCCGATCATCCAGTTCCAGTGCGCTCCAGGAATAAACGCACGACACCGAATCGCCCCGCCGGGAGTGAAAAACCGCCGGCTGATCCATGGCTCCCGAATCGCCCATCTTCAAAGACCTGATCCATTGCATGTGGGCGTCCCGGTCAGGCATCCAGTCCAAGTCTGCCGGCATCTTTCCGATTGCTTCCTCCCGGGCGTAACCAAAGGTTCTTTCCCACGCCGGATTCACATCCAGGATGCGCCCGTCCGGCATGGAATAAATCGTGATGATCGAGCCGCTGGTCTCGAAGATCTTGCGGAACTTCTCCTCGCTGCGAGTCAGCGCTTTCAAGTATTCGTTGATGCTGATGCGCTGCCGGCTGAGCGCGCCGTTTACCAAGTGCGACCCCAGGATCGAGGCGATCATCGCGGACCATCCTGAGATGACCAGGCTGTTGTTACGCCAATCCAACTGGCTGGCGAAAACGGAACCAAAAACGAGGCAAATGATGCTCATCCCAGCCTGCCAATGGGTTTCCCAAGGTAGGCAGATTCCACCCACAGGAAGCAGCACGAGCAGGAACAAAAAGGGCGCCATCGAGGCACCCTTGATAGCCAGAATCCCCGAGCTGAAGATCAGCGCCGTCGAAAAGAGCAACATCACCGGCTTCCACAGCTTGGTAAAGAACGGCAGCCAGGTCGCGGCCAGTAAGCTGACCGTCAAAACGAACCAGATGATTTGAATTCTGATCGCCAGCCAGTCGGGCTTCGAAAAGAGGGTGGCTTCGAACAGCGGAAGAATTATCTCTGCGATCAGACTGACGGTCGCCGCCAGACGCAGGCGAGCTACGGCTTCCTGATCCGGTGACTTCGGCTCTAAGAGTCGATTTTGCTGCACCGTTGCATAATCCGGCGCGGAAATCGTTGACACGTTATCCCTGACCATGGCGATCTAACAGCTCCGCCAGGCTGCGAACAAGCGCAACCCGGATAGTACCAGCGATACGATCCGGCCGATAGATATCAGCATCGGAGGTCCATGATGCATCTTAAGAATAAAGTCGCCCTCATCACCGGTGCCAGCCGTGGGATCGGCAAAAGCGTCGCGGTCGAGCTCGCCAAAGCCGGAGCCGATATCGTTCTGGCCGCCAGAACGGTCGTGGCCGGAGCGGGTGAATATCCGGGAACAATCGAGGAGACCGCCGCACTGGTCCGCGCCCAGGGAGTCAACGCTTTTCCGATGCAATGCGATCTGACCAATCTGGAAGATACCGCCAAGATGGCCCGGACCGCGCTCGATCGCTGCGGCCATATCGACATCCTGATCAACAACGCCTTCTACAAGAACGATCAGCATTACGCGCCATTTTTGGAACTGCGGATGGAGACCTGGCAGAAGGCAATCAATGCCAATTTCATGTCCCCGATGGTCCTGTGCCAGGCCCTGCTGCCAAAAATGGCGGAGCGCCGGGAAGGCATCATCATCAACCTGACCACGCTTCACGCCTACTCGCCGACGCCGCTCGGTGGCTTGCCCGGCAAGGGCGGAGCCGCCGCCGTTTACGACGCGACCAAGGGCGCTCTGCACCGGATGTCTTTGGCGCTGTCAAAAGAGGCGGCGGCGCTGGGCGTCCCGTTGATTATGGTGGACCCGGGCTATACCGCAACCGAGCGCGTGCTGAAAGACAGCGCCCGGCTGGGCGGATACGATCCTAGCCTGGCCCATTCGGTGGAGGTCCCGGCGAAGACCATTCGCTATTTATGTGAATGCGCCAATCCGATGTACTTCGCGGGCAAGATGCTAATCGCGGCGGAGTTCGTGCAGGAACACAACTTGATATAGCCCGCCCGCCTGAATCTTCGCTTAACCAAGGGCATCGGATTTTTTCGTAGCGCCGGCCTCTGTGCCAGTTCTTTTTCAACGTCGGCACAACAGCACAACGTGCACCGGCGGCGACAAACCACTGGCAGAGTACCGATGCACCTGGCGTTTTGCCGCTCAGCCAAACTCATGGGATATGGGTTGCAGAGAAAAGGAACCGGCACGAAGGCCGGCGCTACGGAACGAAGCGCTTTATTTCAGGGGAAGTAGGGCTGAGCAAGTGGAAAAAGTAGAGATTTTCGGGAAGGCAGGAGTCCGTGTCCTGTTCGTTAGCGGCCGCGTAGGCGGTCGAGCACGATCGATGCTGCGGCACGCACCGAAAGGTGATTATAGTCGCCGACGCCCAGAATCGGGGCCAGGATGCGGTCGGCGCGCTCGGCGACTGACGGCGCCAGTCCGAACCCGGTGCCGAACATAATCAAATAGGGCGGACCGTCACTCTCCAATTCCTGGCGCAATGCCGCATAACTGACCCCGCCTTGCGTGCGCGCCGAGGTATGCACAAGCAGCGGCCGCGCACCGCACATTTCCTCGATTGACGCGATTGCTTCGTCCAGATCGTTCACCACCGCGACCCTTTCCAACGCCTCGCGGCGTAGCGAATCGAACTGGCGCCCATAGCCTTCCAGCCAGCGGTCGCGAATACTCAGGGCGAAATCACGCAGTTCCTTGACCGGATGCGCGACGTACATCGCGCGGACCCCATAGGTACGCGCCGAGCGCGCCAGATCGTGGACGTCCAGGCTGGTGATCGCCGACGCGACGATCTTTCCCCGGCGATCGACCACCGGATGATGAATCAGCGCGATGAAGAGATCAGCCACGCCCGGTCTTCGCCATCAGGTCGGGCCGCCGCTTCATCGTCCGTTGCAGCGCCTGATCGCGGCGCCATTGACGGATCTTCTCATGGTCTCCGCTGAGCAGCACCGGTGGGACCGCGGCGCCGCGAAATACCTCGGGCCGCGTGTATTGCGGGTATTCCAACAATCCCGCGCCGAATGATTCCTCCTCCAACGATGCGCGATTGCCGAGCACGCCCGGGATTAGCCGCGTCACCGCTTCAATCACCACCATCGCCGGGAGTTCTCCGCCGCTAAGCACGTAATCGCCAATCGATAGCTCCTGGTCGACCATTTCCCGGACTCTTTCGTCCACCCCCTCGTAGCGGCCCGCGATCAGCAGCAGACCTGGTTCGCGCCCCGCGAGGTCAGCCGCGATCGGCTGGCGGAAAACCTCGCCTTGCGGAGTCAGCAGCACCCGCCATAGCGCCGGATGTTGCTGGATAACGGCGTCGATCGCGGCGGCAATCGGCTCCGCACGCATCACCATCCCGCTGCCGCCGCCATACGGCTCGTCATCGACCTGGCGGTATCTGCCAAGCCCGTATTCGCGCAAGTTGTGAGTCTCGATTTTCACCAGGCCATTGCGCACGGCGCGAGCCATAATCCCGCTCGCAAAGGGAGAGGCAAACATCTCGGGAAAAAGTGTAACCAGGTGAAATTCCATTTGACTAATAACGCATCCGCCGTACTCACCCCGCGAGGATGCCCGCGGGACAGACAAATTCCGGCTGCTAGCTCATTACCGCGCCGACGTCGACGTTGAGCGATTGTCCGGTAAGCCCGGCCGACATATCGCTGGCCAGAAACAGAGCCGTCCGCGCCACTTCTTCCTCCGTGACCATACGCCCCATCGGGCTGCCGCTGGTAAGTCCCTGTTTGGCCCGCTCATAGGTGATTCCGAGAGTCTCCATGCGGGCCTTGATCGCCCTTTCGATTCGTTCGCCTTGCACTGCGCCCGGACAAACGCAGTTGACGCGGATTCCGGCTTTGCCCCACTCCACCGCCCAGGTCTGGGTCAGCCCAATCACCGCCCACTTGGCGGCGGCGTAATGGCCTCTGAGCGTGTAACCGCGCCGCCCGACCGTGGAACTGATATTGATGATATTTCCTGACTTCTGCTTGATCATCGCGGGCAGGACCGCGCGGGTCATCAGCCAGGTGCCGGTCAGATTGCTGTCGATCACCTCGTTCCATTCAGGCAGCGTCATGTCAACGGTATTCTTGGTTACCCCGAAGAGCCCCGCGTTGTTGACCACAATGTCGATGCGCCCGAACCGCTTGAGGGTCTCATCCGCCAGGTGCGCGCAATCGCTTTCCTGGGCAATGTCCCCGGTGACGCCGATTACTTCGCCCCCCAGGTTCCTGATTTCCGCGCACGCGGATTCCAGCGGTCCCAACGAGCGCTGAGCCAATGCCAGCTTCGCGCCGGACCGAGCAAAGGCCAACGCAATCTGTTTGCCAATCCCCTGACCGCCACCCGTGATAATCGCGACCTTATCTTGAAGTTCGGGCATATTCATCGTCTCTTTTTGGATTGATGCTCTAACATAGCGGCAATGCCGATGCCGTCAAAGTACGTGCGCCGGGACGCGCCGGTTGATTGATTGTGGGACTGGACTGGCAGGCGCGCCCGGAAAATCGCGGCCGGAATCGATGAAACTGATATCCGGATGCGGCGGCGGCGTGCGTGCAACCGCGGCGGTAATGGATTGATGTCGTATTCAATGGTTTGATGATGAGATTGCGGGCAGCGGAGGCAGCGATGGATTTCAGCCAAATCATTTACGACAAGAGTGACGGCGTCGCGACCATAACATTCAATCGTCCCGAACGTCTCAACGCCTTTACCTGGACCATCCAGCGCGAGATGCGCGAGGCGGCGTTGGACGCGAACCAGGATGATTCCATCGGAGCCATCGTTGTGACCGGTGCCGGCAAATCGTTCTGCGCGGGCCTCGATGTTGAAGATTTGAGAACCATCAGCCGGGGCGGCAATGAGGCCATCGCGGGGATGCCGGAGGAGCGTCAGGCGATGTTCGTCTATTTGACCGAGTTGAAAAAGCCCGTCATCGGTGCGCTCAACGGCCACAGCGTCGGCATCGGAATGGCACTGACGCTCTACTTCGATATCAGGATCGCCGCCGAAAACTCCAAGATGTCATTCATCTTCGTCCAACGCGGACTGGCTCCGGAGCTGGGGACCAGTTGGATACTGCCGCGCCTGATCGGATTTGGCCCAGCGCTCGAGATGGCGCTGACCGGACGGATGGTCGGTGCGCGCGAAGCTCTCGAACTGAAATTGGTTCACCGCGTGGTTCCCGACGATCAGCTCTTGACCTCCGCGCAGTCGCTGGGCCGCGAAATCGCGACCAGGTGCACGCCGTTGGGGGTGGCCGAAGGCAAGCGCAGTTTCTATCGCCATCAGACCATGGACCTGGCCACTGCTCTAATCGATAATGAGGCGACCTCGCGCAAGATGAACAAGTCCGAGGATTTCAAGGAAGCGATCAAAGCGTTCGCGGAAAAGCGCGCACCACGCTTCAAGGGACGTTAAGGTCTACAGGCGGATGTCGGTCTTAAGCTGACGCAAAAATAATTTTGGTGAGCAACTCAGAACCGCCACCCTACCCTCTCATAAGCGCTAACTTAACAGTCCCAGCCAGTGGGGCGGCCGTGCCTGCCCGCCGCTCCGCCATCCAGCGGCCACACACAACAGTGGTAGAGTTTAGCGACGCCTGATTAGGCGCGCTCGCCCTTGCTCGCGTCTATGGCGGGCGGGGACGCTTGCCCCACTGAAACCCGTTACGGCGAGTCGTTATGTAATCGCTTTTGACCCTGCGGACCCAAAGAAGTAACGAAAGAAACAAAAAGCAGATGAGCCCGGCCATAGCTGGGCAACCTGATCGATTTCACCGTCGCGTGCATTTGTCTTTCGGCCGAAGAAGGATTGGGTCGGCTTTCAGGGGGCTGGCTCAACGACAGCCCTTGAGCTCCTTCGCACTCCCGAAATCTTCTGCTCCGCTATTTTTTTTGGTGAGGAGTTCCGAGGTAGGGGAACTGCTGCAGAGTGTCAGTGTGTGGCTTGAGGCCTGTGGGTGGACACTGATTCTTAGTCAGGAAAGCAATTCGGTAATTGATCACATCGTCAGTGAACACACGTCCATTCGGGTACTTCGCGGCCTTCGAAGGGTCGAAACTCAGGACGTCGGGGAGTGTGCGCTCACGGTCGATTTCGGCGATTGCTTCGTCGCGCGTATAGTTTCCCGTATGCCCCATCAAATGCACGAATTGGTCGAGCCAGCGCCGACGGTCGTTGACCGGCTCACTCGCGTTGTACTCTTCCTTGGTGTCATCGGTGTTAAAGAAGCTGCTGACGCTCGGATGGCCCGCGCGATCGACGTGAAGCAGCTTGCCGTCCCGTCGCAGGCTGCATCGCCCCCAGATATGGATTTCGGCTTTGGGATTGAGTTCACTGGTTGGTAACTCGATCGCCGTCGAGAATACGTTCGCTTCCGTGTTCGAATCCACGCCCGTCCATGGAGACTTTGCGCCTAAATG
This sequence comes from uncultured Pseudomonadota bacterium, assembly GCA_963824565.1. Taxonomy (GTDB): domain Bacteria; phylum Desulfobacterota; class Binatia; order Binatales; family Binataceae; genus JAJPJA01. The sequence goes on from CAWGQB010000026.1 coordinate 19,131, forward strand.
AGGCTCCGTGAAATTCCGTTTGCCTCTGGTATCGAAGAGGCTTTTGATCCCATCGAAATCGAAAAAGAACGCATCGCTGCGGCTGCCGGCGAAGAAGGTGTAGACGCCCGACTTGATAACGTTCGGTGTGGTGCCAAAGGAGACCTCGGCATCGGCGATTATCTTTGTCCCCACCGCTTCGACTGAGCGTGACTCCGAACCCTTCGCCACGAAAACATTAACGGTCTGCTTACCGTTTGCCGGCTTCGAAAACACATAGCTGAACGCTAGGTCGGTTAGGTAATCGCCGTCAGTATCGATGTTGACGCGATAGATCGCGTCGGGATGCAGCGCGTCTGCGTTGGGATTTGCATTGAGGATGATTACGGTTCTGTTCTTGTCGGCAGGCGATTGGAATGCATACAGGTCGCAAAGATCGAGCCGTTGATCTCCAAGCGGCGGGCCGAGACTGAGGCCAGTGAAATGGTTCGACATACTGTTCTCCTCTTATGGCAGATACGTCTTTGCACAAATTGGTGCAGATCCCTTGTGCGCGAAGTCTACGCCCCAAAACGGTGAGTTCCAAGCGGAAAAATCTCTCCGGTGTCAAACCCTTAACAAATCGACAATATGTAGAGTCTCGACTCTGCACTTCGGCGGCTTAGCAGATACTTCGGCGGTGATTGCGCTCCCGCGCCGATCGGATGGGACAAGCCAAAGATATCGCGGCACTTGCCTTTCGCACCCATAAAGCCGTGTAATTCAACGCAGGAGAATGCACCAGTGGGCGCTTACCGGTATCAGCTCGGAGGGGAACGATACAACTTCACCGATTTGCGGACCTTGATGGCCAGGGCCAGTCCGCCGCGCTCGGGTGATGAGCTCGCGGGCCTGGCGGCCGCCAACGACCAGGAACGAGCCGCCGCGCGAATGACGCTGGCAGAGGTGCCGCTGAAAACATTTTTGAACGAAGCAATCATCGATTACGAATCCGACGAGGTGACGCGGCTCATTATCGACGATCATGACGCAACCGCCTTTGCACCGGTCAGCCATCTGACGGTCGGAAATTTTCGCGATTGGTTGTTGAGCTATCAGGCCGGCGAAGCTGCCTTGGCCGCCGTCGCCCCTGGCCTGACGCCTGAAATGGCAGCCGCGGTGAGCAAGATCATGCGCGCACAGGATTTGATCCTGGTCGCGAAAAAATGCCGGGTGGTGACGCGATTTCGCAATACACTGGGTCTGCCGGGGCGGTTGGCGACCCGCCTGCAGCCCAATCATCCCACCGACGACCGCAAAGGGATTGCCGCCAGCATTCTGGACGGCCTGCTCTATGGCAACGGTGACGCGGTAATCGGCGTCAATCCGGCAACCGACAATATCGACACCCTCGCGGAGCTGCTTAAAATGCTGGACTCAGTCGTCAGTTCCTATCGCATTCCGACCCAGTTCTGCGTCCTGGCGCATCTTACCAGTCAGCTCGAGGCGATGCGCCGCGGAGCCCCGGTAGACCTCCTCTTCCAGTCGATCTCCGGGACCGAAGCCGGCAATCGGGCCTTTGGCATCTCCCTGAGCCTGCTTGCGGAGGCCAGGCAGGGGGCGCTCGAAATGCACCGTGGAACCGTGGGCGATAACGCGATGTATTTCGAGACCGGACAGGGCAGCGCGCTGTCCGCCGGTGCCCATCATGGAGTCGATCAGCAGACCTGTGAGGCGCGCGCCTATGCCGTCGCGCGCAAGTTCAATCCGCTGATCGTCAATACCGTGGTGGGTTTCATTGGTCCCGAATATCTGCACAACGGCAAGCAGATAATTCGCGCCGGCCTGGAGGACCATTTCTGCGGCAAGCTGCTCGGACTGCCGATGGGCTGCGACGTTTGTTACACTAACCATGCCGATGCCGACGATGATGATCTGGACGCGTTGCTGACCCTGCTGGGGACGGCGGGATGCAGCTACATCATGGGCGTACCCGGCGGCGACGATATCATGCTGGGCTACCAGAGCACGTCATTTCACGACGCTTTGTACCTGCGCCAACTGCTCGGCTTGCGGCCGGCGCCCGAGTTCGAAAGATGGTTAATCGAAATAGGCATATGGGAAGAGAGCAACCGCCCCCGAACGCTATCGTCGCGCCATCCGCTGCATCTCCTGCTGGAGCACCTGAGCTGATTGACCCCACGATAGACCATCCCACGACGACAGCCGATCCGTGGCGTGAACTCCGCGCGCTTACCGGCGCGCGGATCGCGCTGGGCAGGGCCGGAAGCAGCCTGCCAACTCGCATACTGCTGGAACTGAAGCTGGCGCATGCTCGCGCGCGCGACGCGGTGCACTCCGAACTGGCGTCGGCCCGGCTGGTGGAGGATCTCAAGCGGCGCGAGTACCAAGTGTCGACAGTGCACAGCGCAGCCGCCGATCGGCGGGCTTATCTGCTGCGTCCGGACCTGGGCCGCAGACTTGACGACTCGTCGCGCCGCAACCTGGCGGGCGCGGCCGGCAAATTCGACGTCGCTTTCGTTCTCGCAGATGGTCTGTCAGCAGCGGCGATCCATCGGCATGCCGTCATGCTGCTCGAACTGCTGATTCCGCAGTTGACGCCACTTCAATGGATCATCGCGCCGATTGTGGTGGCGCACCAAGCACGGGTCGCGATCGGTGATGAGATCGCGCAACTGCTCGGCGCACAGATGGTAACGGTGCTGATCGGAGAGCGGCCGGGCCTGAGCGCGTCCGACAGCCTGGGCGCGTACGTCACCTGGCAGCCGCGTCCCGGCGTCACCGATGCCGGCCGCAACTGTATCTCGAACATCCGTCCGGAAGGACTCGGTTACGAGGATGCCGCGCTCACACTGATTCACCTGATGAGCGAATCGCGCCGCCGTCAACTGACCGGTGTAGCGCTCAAGCCGGCGGGGGTGACAACATTTACGTCATCCGACGGCTGACTGCGTTTGCGGACCGCGGCGGCGGCGTACTATAAGGCGAGCGGAAGGCATACGGGAACACCAACCTCCGGGTTTGAACCCTGCAAGGATAAAGAGAGAACGCCATGACCGACCAGGAAAAGCTGCAAGTTCTGCTCGACCGCGCGGAAATCAGCGAAGTCGTTTACAACTACGCGACCGGAGTCGATTCCAAGGACGAGAAGCTTTTTCGCTCGATCTGGGCCGACGAGATTACCGTTGACGGCGTTGGCGGACCCTTTGGTCCGCAAAGCAAGCCCGCAACTCTAAGCGCCGACAAATGGGCCAGCATCATCATCCGCCGCATCTCCAAATACGCCGTCACGCAGCACGTGCTGACCAACCCCAAGATCGAGGTCAACGGCGATCAGGCCAAGTGCGTGGTGTATATGCAGGCGCGCCACTTCGTACAAGGATGGCAGCCGGGCCAGCCGATCTATGACATGGGCGGCTACTACACGCATGACCTGGTGCGCACAGCGGCGCAGGGATGGCGAATTAAGAGCTACTGCCTGCACGTGCTGTGGCATATCAATCCGCCCGAGGCGTGATCGCCGTGACGCGTGGGTTCCAAGAGTTTGTTACGGAAACATCATATCGGAGCGCGCTGATCCCCTCTCCTTATCCTAGCAGGCTGTTGAGGAACCAAGATAACTCTGAGTTGAAATGATGCTCGCTCTCAACCTCTTCCGCTTTCGGCAGGGAAATCGGCGGAATCTGACCACAAACCTGACAATCACGCGATCTTGCTCGGCGTTAACCCTGCTGCCACCAATTGATTCCTCGGTCGTTGACTTGCGTGTCGAAGTCGAAACCTCATCAATTAGCGAGCGCATTTGGCAATATCGATGAACGGCTTCCATCTAGAGCCGGCGGGAGCCGGCTGGAGCTTGTACAGTGATCCCGCCGCGCCCGGATAGAACATATCGCCGCAGTAGTACGGCTGGACCATCGTACCAGACGTCATTGCCGGCAACCGCGCCGACCGCGCGATCTCCTGACCCGTCGCTGCGTTCCGCCACACGACCTCGTCCTCCGTGTTGATACCCGGAATCTCGGCTCCGGGAATGTCCGAGCCTACGATGACGCGCTGCTCGGGCGGACCGATGAGCGCGATGAATTCGGTGGTCGTTTGCGCCGCCTTCCAGGCCGTCTGCAGTCCAGAGGAGCCGAGATGCACCGCTGCTATCTCGCCTGGCAGCGCGTCCATGGCGTAGATCAGGTTCGATTGCGGATCGACGGAGACCGTTGCCGCATTCCAACTGACAGCCTGTGTGCCACCGGGAGCCTGCTTCGAGAATGCGGCCTTGACGAGGGGCGGGATGGGATCGCCGGCGAAGGCTTGGATCATGAATTGTTTCGAAGCATCGCCCTGTTTGATCGCGAAAATGCTCAACGGCGCGGATGCAGGGAGCCCGTTGGATTGGCCGACGACCCAGTCGTGCAGGACCACCAGCGCCCACCCCGGGGTCTGGCCGGGGAGGAGCAGCGTACCCGGATTCCACGTGGAATCGAGGGTCAGGTGTCCCTTTTTGACTTCATAGCGGAGGCACGTGTCCACCACGAAGAGATAGACGTATTCGTGACCATTGTGCTCGCCGACCGTCACGCGCCCGATAACGTCGGCCGGCAAGGTCGTCTGATCAATGACCTTCATCGTGCGTGGATCGATCGTGACCAGGACCGAGTTGGGGACGTCCGAGGGGTCCGGACAATCCGCGAGCGCATTCGGACCCTGAACGGTACAGCCCGCCTGACGATAGAATGCCTTGGCGACGATCGTGCCGTCGCTCGTCGCGTTGAATCCGTTGTACGTTGTGTCGGCTGGTGCCGCTTGGCCGGTTGGTAGTGCGAGCGTTGCGAGCACATGGCCCGTGGACGGGTCGATCTTCGAGAGGCGATACCCATAGATGACGTACAACTTGCCGTTGTCGAGAAGGGCTTGGGCGCCTGGATAGTCCCACTCGCCGTTGTCCGCCGTATTGATCAGTTGATTGTACCAAATGGGGTGAAGGGTATCCGGATCAATCCGTGCGATGTAGGCGCCGATGGAAGAGGAATCGTTGCCTGAGCCTCCGCCGTACAGAAACATTTGGTAAGGACTCAAATAGGTAATGTTCCAGGCGGACGGGTAGATCTCATCCGACCCCACCGTAGTGACGGTGTTGTTTCCCGAGAACCGTCCCCCGAACATTGCCTGCGGAAAGAGATGCGAACGGCCGGAGTCATAGTGTTCGAACGCGGCGAGCGACGGATACCAGGGACGATTTCCGATTGTTTCCTGGCCATGCGCGAAGGTGGCTGTTACGAACGACACCAAAGTGATAACCGCCAACGCTATTCGATAGTTTTGTCGGTCTTTACCGGATTCAATTGCTCCCATCGTATCCTCGCAGCAATTCCTCGGAACGCATGCGCCAATGCCTTCAAGTCAACATTTTGTTTCTAACACAAGTCACGATTATCAGCCTACACTTTGTCCTGGTTGTCCGAAGCTGACCTGTTGGCTCACTCACCCATCTCTCATCGCGCGACCAGCGCTTTGCTCAAAATGCCAGTCGTCAAATCCTGGGACACAACGAGCAGGTCAGCGATGGGCGCGGACCGACATGTCGCATAGGTCGTTCCTTCGGACGGCAGCTCTTTAATTTGCGAGCAGCAAGTCCGCTATTGCGACGACCGTTCGCGACCCTTCGCCCTGGTCCCGCCAATGGCTAACTGCCACCTGCCAGGTTCGCTAATCTTCCATGCAGGCGCGGGTCGCTGCTGGCGACGCGTCTTGAGTTGGGCCCATTCGTGTATTGGCTTTGAAGTCAGTGCGGGCCATACGCAATGTGGGTTACCTCTCCCTCACCCTCCCCTTGGACAAGGGGAGGGAACAGAGTTATTTGCGCCGCATGGATCGATTTTCTTGCGCGCTTTGAGGCGTCTTCACCACTTGCCGAGAATAAGTCCGCTCATTCCGGCGCTGACTAAAATATGTTGGGCGCCTTGAACCTGGTTGATGGCGGTGCCGCGCAGTTGGCGTACCGCTTCGTTGATATGGTTAACGCCATGGATATAGGCTTCTCCCAGCAACCCTCCATGGGTGTTGACGGGCAAGCTTCCGCCCAGTTCGATATTGCCCTGGAGCGATGAAATCCCTGGCCTCGCCGGGGCCGCAAAAGCCAAACTCTTCCAGATGCAGGAAGACGATGGGACTGAAGTGATCGTAAAGCATCGCCGCCTGGATGTCCTTGGGGCGCAGGCCCGAGTCAGCCCATAGCTGGCGGCCGATTGCGCCGATTTCCGGCATGCCGGCGATATCTTCGTGGTAGTAATCCGATACGATGTCGCCCTCGAAAAGCATACTTTGCGCGGCGGCGACGATCCGGGCCGGCGGCTGGCGCAGGTCGCGCGCCCGTTCCCGGCTGGTTATGACCATCGCGACTCCGCCATCGCTTTCCTGACAGCAATCGAGCAGCCTTAGAACCGGCTCGACGATCCAGCGTGAATTCTGATGGTCTTCCAGAGTAATCGGCCGCTCGTAGAAATAGGCATTGGGATTATTCGCCGCATGCTTGCGGCACACTACTGAGTAACGGCCAAAATCCTCGTTGGTCACGCCATAGACATGCATATAGCGCTGAAAGTGCAATGACGCCCACTTGGCCGGAGTATCAAGCCCGAATGGTGTATACCATCGCCACCAGGCGCTGCCGTTCGGCGATGACTGACCGGGCGCCATCGGCTGGCCAAAGCGCCGCCCCGAGCGTTCATTGAAGGCGCGATAGATCAGCACCACGTTGGCCGCGCCGGAAGTCACCGCCGACGCCGCATGCAAGACCACGGCGCACGTGGCCGCTCCACCATAAGGCGCGCGGGAATAGAATCTCAGCTCCGGGATTCCGAGGTTGCGGATCAGCTCGATTTCCCCCGTACTGTCGAGCGTGTAGGTAACCATGCCATCGACATCGGCGGGCGTTAGTCCGGCGTCGGCCAACGCCGCGAGCGACGCTTCAACGGCAAGCTGCAGCTCGCTGCGGCCCGAGTTCTTTGAGAATTCCGTCTGACCGATTCCGGCGATAACCGCCCGATCGCTCAATGAAGCCGCCATGCGTGTCTCCCTTTATCTGGCCGGCCGAAACTGATGCAGACGCACGCCGCCGTCGACATCGACAAAGCAAACTTCAACTGCCATTCCATTGCGGACCGCTTCCGGTTTCGTCTCGCACAGATTGGACACGAGGCGAACCCCCTCTTCCAGTTCAACCAGGATCACGATCGGTGGCTGCTGGCCAGGTTCCGGCGGCGGATGGCGGGGAATGACCCAACTGTAGACGATGCCGCGCCCGCCCGCTCGCTCGGTTCGCCATTGCAGAGAATGGCAGGAAGGACACATTGGGCACGGCGGCATCCGCAGCCGTGCACAACTCGCGCAGCGTTGCAGCCGCAATTCGCCGGCGGCGACTCCCTCCCAGAAGAAGCGATCGTCGGGGCCGACTGTGGGAGCGATCCGTTTCATCGCGTCAGGCTCCTTTTGCTCGCGGGGTTGCGGCTGCAACTGTTTGCGCCGGTTTGCTGCGCTCGCGTTTGATCCCGGCCCCCGCGTTGGGATCGGCCGCGTCGAGCACGACTTTGCCGTTGCAAAGATCGTCGATCTCGCTGCGCGAGTAGCCTAAGTCGGCCAGAATCTCCTGGGTGTGTTGACCGCAAAGCGGCGCCGGACCCCAAATCCTACCCGGCGTCTCGGAGAAATCGAATCCCAGGCCATGCTCCTCGAGCCTGCCTGTTTGAGCCCGCTGATAAGCGGTGATCCATTGCTTGCCGATGATCTCCGGATCGTCGAACAGCTTCTGGGAGAAGGTCGGCGACGATATTTCGCAAGGCACGCCGGCGCCATCCAACAGGTCGAACCATTCGCGGGCCGATCGGGTGGAAAAAATCGTTTCCAGGATCGATACCAACTCCGCGTCATGCTCGCGCCGCGCATCTGCGGTTGCAAAGCGCGGATCGTCGGCCAACCCGGCGCGGCCAACGACGGCACATAGTTGACGCCAATGTTCCTGATCGAGTCGCCGCCACGCACAACCATCCGTCTGCCGTTTGGTACAGCCGATAGAGCGCACCCAGCCCCATCTGCATCGCGTCCAGGCGCGGACGCGACGGCTCCTCTGCCATCGGCGGTAATATAGGCGTTGGACGCGGTGAGCAATGTGGCGTTGATGATCGCCGCGTCGACCTTTTGGCCCTGCCCGGTGCGTTCACGATGGTAAAGGGCCATCACGATGGCAATCGCGGAGAGGAATCCGTTGCCGGTGTCGCCCAGCGAGGTCGGACTCCAAAACGGCGTGCCGCCATTCCAGCAACCGCCGTCTTCCCATTCGACGCCCGCCAGCGCGGCGCCGCTCTGGTCGGTTCCGGGCAGGTGCAGGCGGGGCCCGTGCTCGAAGCCGCGGGTGTGGCAGTAGATGATGCGCGGATTGATCGCGCGCAGCGTTTCGTAATCGACGCCGATCCGCTCCGGCGCTCCGTAGCGCATGTTGTGCGCGACCACGTCGGCGCGCGCGACCAGCTTGTAGACAATGTCGCGCCCGCGCGGATTCTTCAGGTCGATCGCGATGCTGCGCTTGCCGCGGTTGACCGCGATCGCCATATGGTTGGCGAACCAATAGCCGTCGTAAAGCGCGTTGACCTTGATTACCGACGCGCCCAGATCCGCCAGCATCTTGGGTCCGAAGGGTCCGGCCACCGCGAGGCCAAGATCGAGCACCGTAATTCCTTCCAATGGCGAACCCAGCGAACGGCCGGAACCGCCGGCCATCCGTCCGTTATCACGCGCCGGCGCCATCGCCGCGGCGCGGACTTCGTCGTTGTGCTGGCCGGCGCGCGGTGCAGGTCCCTGGATCCGATCGGGGCATGCTTCGAGGCGGAGAACCGAACCAACGTGGCGGATCCGTCCAAGTTCGGGATCGTCGACTTCAGCCACGCAGCCGTCGCCAGAAGATTCGGATCCTTCAACGCCTCTTCGGGGGTGCGGACCGGTTGCAGGCCGACGTCGAGCCGCGCCCCGAAGCGGGTCCATTCTTCGGGGGTGAATTTCTTGAACGCCTCGGCCATCAGCGGATGGTAGTAAAAGAGCAGGGCGAGTTCGTCGGGATCCATTCCGATGCGCGCCGGATGATCCTTGTTGCGCGCGATCTCGGTCACTTCGTCCAGAGTGTCGGCCTTGGCGGCTTCGACCACCGCAAATGGATTGATCGGCCACTGATGCACCCAGCGCCCGCCGCGGCATTCCATCAGGCCTTTGGGTGAACGCCGATCCAACACCCAGGTGCGGTAGGCGGGCGCATCGATATTCTCGACCCGCGCCCACGCCGCCACGCAGGAGGAAATCACGCCTTGAAGCAGGGAGGTCTCCACCCATTGGCCGCGGCCGGTTATTTCCCGCGCCCGCAGCGCGCCGCAGATCGCCAACGTCGCCAGGTAGAACGCGTTCAGGCTGGGCCACGCGGAATGGACGAACAGCGGACCTTCCCGCGCCGCCCCCTGCGCGCAACCGTCGGGCGGCGTCAGTTCGGGGTTGGGGCCGTCGCTGCCCAGGATGTGATCCATCGGACTGCCGGTCCACGCGCGCTGCTCCCATTGCAGTCCGGTGCGTGCGGCGACCAGCGCGTCGAACCCGGGCCGATCGGCGTGGCGATTGTCACGGCCATAGCCGGTGATCGAGCAGTAAATCAGGCGCGGGTTGCAGCGCATGAAGAGTATCGAAGTCGATGCCCAGGCGTTTGGTGACTCCGGGACTGAAACTTTCGATAAGTACATCGGAGGCCGCGGCCAGGTTATGGAAAAGGCGGCGATCAGCCTCGCGCTTGAGGTCGAGAATCGCGCTGCGCTTACCGCGGTTCCATACCCGGTATCCCGAATTTTGCTGAAACAGATTGCCGCCCGGCGGCTCGATTCTGGTGACTTCGGCGCCGTGGTCGCAAAGCAGCATCCCGGCCATCGGTCCGGCGATGCCCCATGAGAGATCGAGGACCTTCAATCCGTCAAGTACACCGGCCATAACACCGCCTCCAGGCTAGGGTTTAGCGAGCGGTTTACAGACCATAGATTCGAGCGGCATTGCCGCATACCAGTTTCTGTCTCTCGTCAGCCGGAACTCCCTGGAACTGCCGATCGATGATCTCGCGCGAATTGGGCCACGAAGTTGCGGGATGCGGATAATCGGTCGACCACATGACGTTGTCCAGACCGATCTCATGGCGCATCGCAACGCCCCGTGGGTCATCGACGAAGGTCAGCGAAAAGTTGCGATGGAAATAGAAGCTCGGCAGTTCTTTGAGTCCCGGAAAGTCATAGGGCCCCTTGGCGAAGCTATCGAGCACGTCGATCTGGAAGGGAATCCAGGCAAGTCCGGGCTCCACCAGCACGATGCGCAGGCCCGGAAAGCGCTCCAGGGTTCCGGTCAGCAGCCAGAAGCCCATGGTTTCGGCCAGCATCGTGCACGGCAGCGAGTTGTGAATCCCCTTTTGCGGCGTCGGATCGCGGCGGAAGATCTCGCCCAGGGTCGATTTGACTTCGAGATGATGGCTGATCGGGATGCCGGTTTCCTGCAGGACCGACCAAATCGGATCGTAGCGCGGATCATGATAGTCGGGCAGGCCCAGGTCGGCGGGAAAGGCCGGCAGTTGCACCGAGCGCGCGCCCTGGCGGGCCAGGCGCTCGACTTCGGAGACCGCATAGTCCACGTCGATTAGCGGAATCTGATAGGAGACCAGCAAGCGCTTGGGGCTCGCCGAGGCAAACTCCACCAGCGTGTCATTGAACGCTCCGAACGCCTCGCGCCAGCAGTTTTTCATCTGATGGTAGATGCGAAAGGCGCCGACCTCGCAATAGAGCACCTCGGCGTCGACGCCGTCGCGATCCATGTCCTTGAGCCGTTCATTGGGATCGTGATGGCCGGGGCGGCCCCACGCCTCGTGGGTGAACTTGCGCGCCAGCGCCATGCGCTCCTTGCCGAACTTCTCCGCTATCGCGCGCTGTTCGGCGGCTATGGCCGCGTCGTACTCTTCGTGAAATTTCTTCGCCAGATGCTGCTTGACTTGGTCGTGGGTGGTGGCGACGTGGGAATCCGAAGAAACCAATCGTTCGCTGGACATCGAAGTATATCCCTCCCTAAAAATCGGCGGCATCCGCCGTTTACCCTTGCTTAACGAACGCGCGGTCGAGCAGTGCGCGAAGCTGGTCAACCGGCGCAATGCGCTCAATCTTCACGTTGCCCTTGCTTGCGACCTCGTAAATCCAGTGGGAGATGTAGGCCGTCGCGATGCCGCTAAAGATGGCGCTTTGCACCACCGGATCGCCGTCGAGCAACTCGCCGTTAGCGATCCCGTCGCGGAACACCTTGGTCATTATTTCCAGCGCTTCGCGGTACCAGATCGAACTTTGTTCCGCACTGGTGAATTGCAGGGCCCAGGAGCGGCTGCGCACCAACCGGTCGAAGAGTTTGTAGAAGTTGGGGTGGCCGCGGAAGTATTCGAATTGCACCTCGAACAGCCGATGTAGCTTCTCACGCGAGGGCGCCGGTTCCCACGCCACCTCGCGCATCAAACCCAGGAATCCGCGGGCATGGCGTTCGAACACCGCCGCCAGCAGTTCGTCCTTACCGTCGAAGAAACCATAGACGGCGCCGACCGAGAAATCCGCCAGTTCGGCGATCTCCTTAATGGTGGCGTTGAGCCCCTTGTCGGCGAACACCTGTTCGGCCGCGTCCAGGATATGGGTGCGGGAGATTTCATTTTGCTGCTCGCGGCGAATCAGCCGGAGCCCGCCCCTGGCGGCCTTGGCGCGGTTGATGGTGCGTTTCACGAACCACCAATTAGCAAAATGAACGGAGATTCACAAGCGCGAACGCGTTGTCAGTTAATGCGCGCAGGTCAACCATTGGCGATCGCTGGTACCCTCTCAATCTCCGCATTGATATTCTGACTCGCATCCCAACCGAGGTTGGAGGCCGCCGATGCAAACGAGCCCTTTTATTGTCGAGATACCGCAGGCTGCCCTTGATGACCTGGGCGAGCGCCTGGTCCGCACGCGATGGCCGAGCGATTACGCCAACGACGATTGGAGCTACGGCGCCAACCTCGCTTATCTCAAGGAGCTCGTCGAATATTGGAGTGGCGGTTACGATTGGCGCCGCCATGAAGCGGAAATGAACCGCTTTGCTCATTATCGAATCACGATCGACGGCATCCCGATTCATTTCATCCACGAAAAGGGCAAGGGACCCAAGCCAATCCCCCTAATCCTGAGTCATGGTTGGCCATGGACCTTCTGGGACATGCACAAGATTATCCGCCTGCTCGCCGATCCCGGCGCCCATGGAGGTGACCCGCGGGACGCCTTTGACGTGGTCGTGCCATCACTGCCAGGTTTTGTTTTCTCGACGCCCCTGACCAAGCCGGGGGTAAACGCCGTCACCACGGCGGACTTGTGGCAAGTGCTGATGAATGACGTTCTCGGCTACGAGAAGTTCGGCGCGCACGGCGGCGATTGGGGCGCTATGGTCACCGCGCAGCTTGGCCACAAGTATGCTGACCGTATGATCGGTATCCATATGCAGAACGGAGCCCCGCTCGATATGTTTACTTCCGGCCTTCCCGCAGCATCTGAGTATGCATCCGACGAAGCCGGCTGGTACGAAAAGACCGTCGACTTTTTCGCCAACAAGGCCGTGCATGTCGCCGTTCAGAGCGCGGAACCTCAGACCATGAGTTACGGGTTCAACGATTCCCCGGTTGGACTGTGCGCCTGGCTGGTGGAGAAGCGGCGCAACTGGAGCGATTGTGGTGGCGATGTGGAGCGGCGCTTCAGCAAGGACGAACTGCTCACCTCCGTGATGCTCTACTGGCTGACGGAAAGCTATGGCACTTCGGCCCGTTATTACGCCGAGGCCCGGCGGCATCCGTGGCGGCCAAGCCATCACGGCGATCCTGTGGTTAGCGCGCCCACCGGCATCGCCTTGTTCGAGGGCGATCTTTGCCATTGGCCACGGCGCTCGCTGGAGCGCCATTTTAACCTCAAACGCTATACGCGCTTTCTCAACGGCGGCCATTTCGGCCCGATGGAGGAACCGGAGCGCATCGTGGATGAACTCCGCGCGTTCTTCCGCCTCCTGCGCTGAGGACATCGCATCGTCAAAAGAATAAGATCAAAACGAAATAGTATTCGCCATGAGAGCAGAAAACCCTCACCCTACCCTCTCCCTTGGAGTAAAGGGAGAGGATATCAAACACTCCTCGCAGCACTTTCTGTGCCCTCTCCCTTTATTTGTAAGGGAGAGGGTAGGGTGAGGGTTTCCTGATATGCGCTCACCAAGTTGGCTTCAGAGTCAGCGACTTATGAATCGAAAAAGGAGGCCCTCCGATGGCTGATGATTTTGCCGGCAAGGTTGTGATCGTCACGGGCGCGGCTAGCGGTATCGGGCGCGCCACTGCCGGCGCGTTCGCGCGGCGGGGAGCATCAGTGGTTCTCGCCGATTTAAACGAAGCCGCCGGTGCTGAGTTCGAGCGGGAACTGCAAACGTCGGGCGCGCAGGCGCTCTTTGTCCGCACCGACGTGTCTCGACCCGAGGACTGCGAGCGGATGGCCGCCGCCGCCAACCAGCGCTGGGGCCGCCTCGACGTGGCCTTCAACAACGCCGGCATCTCCGATTCTGCTACTCCGCCGCCTACCCACGAATACCCACTCGAGTTGTGGCACAAGATCCTGGACATCGATTTATCCGGAGTATTCTATTGCCTGCGCTATGAGATTCCATTGATGCTGGCGGGCGGCGGTGGCGCCATCGTCAATACCGCCTCGATGCAGGCAACCAAGGCGTATCCCGGGTGTCCGGCTTACACCGCGGCAAAGGCCGGTGTGATTGGACTCACCAGGGTGGTCTGTGCCGAATACGCATCTAAAGGTATCCGCTGCAATGCGATCGCGCCCGGTGTCGTCGATACTCCCATAAACCGGGACATCATCACGTCGCCGCAATGGAAAGGGGTATTCGAAGCCGCCATCCCCGCCGGACGAATCGGACAACCAAACGAGGCCGCCGAGGCCGTCGTCTGGCTATGCTCTCCGGCCGCCAGTTACATCAACGGCGCGTGCTTGCCGGTAGACGGCGGATTCCTGGTGCGTTAATCGCAGAATTTGAGCATTCGCGCCGTTATGCGAATACTCAGTACGTTGCCGCGGCGAGCTTGCCGTGATCCCAACTCGCCCATTTCTGAGGCAGGAAGGAAATCACCGCGCGCTTGCCGGCGCGCTGCTTGACGAAATCGAGCAATTCCGTTTGCGGCTGCGCGCCGACGCTAACATTTCGGGCGGCGCCGTTGCGCCACATCGCGGTCAGCACTTCCACCACTTTTTCGGGATTGTCCTCGACTTCGCAAATCCCCCGAATCATCAGACCGCGCAGTTTGCGATGTTCAAATCCGCCGGGATTGACAGCTTCGAGAATCACCGCGGCCTTGGGATCGCGGCGCAAGTTCAGAATCTTCTGCGACTCGCCATAGGTCTGAAAGAAAATCCTGCCATCCTGGTACACCCATCCCATCGACACGATATGCGGATACCCACCAGGGCCATTGGTGGCGAGGAACATGGTCCAGTTCTCACGCATCCCTTCGTGAAGGAAGGCTTCGGCCTCCTCCCGAGTCATCTTGATCGCATCGCGCTGCTTCATCGCTGTTCCTCCGAATGATTCAGCATCAGAACGTCCAGCCGAGAATCGACTTGATGAAGACGCCGTTGCTGGCTCGCGTCAGGCCGAAGCCTACCCCGAGGTTGATCTCCAACCTTGGATCGAGGTCCAGGTTGACGGCCGGGACCAGAAAATGCTGCTGTTGCTGGACGCCCGGGCAGGTACGCAATCGCTCCCATGTCGCCGTAGTATTCCAACGCCGGCGAGAGCCAGCGAAAAAGCTCGTTGTAAACGATTTCGCCCGAGGGGTCGAATTGCATGCCTTGATGGGTTCCGGGGCCGCTGAACGGCTTTTCAAACGCAAGGTTCGCGACGATGTCGAAATGTAGGACATGGCTTTCGAGGATCGGGCGCAGTTCCAGCGTTAATGGATTCTCTTCGGCGGCGAAGCGCATATAGTCCAGCTCGATGTTGCCGCCCAGGGCAATCGGCCATTGGTCGGTCTGGCTGATCCCGAAATGCACCTTCGAGCGGCTGCCGGCGTATTCATAGTTGCCATTATTCAGCACGGCGGTACAAAAGTACTGGCCAACTTCGAGATGCTCGAAGACGCCGTAGGTCGCCTCCAGCGTTTCGTGAATCTGGTAGGGATTTATGGTTTCATGAGCCAACTGACCGGTCGCCGTGGTGACGCTGTTGGAGTGCAGTTCGAGTTGAAGCTGATGCTCGGGCGTGGTGTCGACCGTGTAGATCTCGATTTCGTAAAAATCGATGGCACGCGCGTTCGCTGCGCACGACAGCAGCCACCAAACTCCAAGCAAAACAACCAAGACGACCGCGCATCGGATGCAGTCCGGCACCGCCGATCAGGGCGGCGTCCTTCGTAGCTGCGCAGTCACGATGGGTTGGGGTTCATCGTGATCGGGTGACGCCAATCCTGGGACATCGGCGCGCCAGCGGACAGCGCGAACAAAGTGGCGATACGGGCTGGCAAATGGTCTGGCCAAAGGCGACCAGCAGTCCGTTGAATTCGATCCAGTAGCGGCGAGGCAGAAACTTGCGCAGCGCCGCCTCGGTTTCATCCGGCATCGCGGTCCGCACCAGTCCCCAGCGGTTGGAGATGCGATGAACATGGGTGTCGACGCAGATTCCCGGCTTGCGAAAGGCCTGCGTCACCACCAGGTTAGCGGTCTTGCGTCCCACTCCGTTAAGCGTCAGCAAATCATCGATTCGGTCCGGCACGCGTCCCTCAAACCGGTCGATTAAGTCCCGGCAGATGTCGCGAATCACTTTGGCCTTGTTGCGATAAAAGCCAACCGGATAGATCGCTTTCTCCAGGCGCTCGACTTCCAAGGCCAGCATCCGCTGCGGATTGTCGGCGAGCGCAAACAGGCGCGCGGCCGCCACCGCCGTGGTCTGGTCCTTGGTGCGCAAACTCAGGATGCATCCGATCAGGGTTTTGAACGGGTCGTCTTCCTGTGCCGCGATGAGATTTAGTATCGGTGCGTTCCATTGCGTCGATTCCCGCCGCAAGATCTTGAGCGCGGCACCAGTGGCGCGCGCCGTGAATGGCAGCGTAGCCGGTTGATTGCGCGCCGTGCGGGGCGCCGGACGCCGTCTGCGCGATGCGGTTGGGAGGCCGGAGCCGATTTCCGTGTCAGGCGGCATGCTGATTCACCAGGATCGGCGATAAACATTAGCATGGCGGAGGTGGCTGAGAAGCGCCGCGGTCCAAAACCATGCTTTTGAACCGTTGCGGCGGAGCGTGGTCCCACTTAGCGCTCCGGCGTTACCGCCGCCTGTTACGGAACGTCTATCGATTAGCATAGAATTGCGCTCGATGGTGCGGCTAGCGCGTGCGGCTAAAGAGCGAATCAACAATGGCCGGGGAAGCTTCGGGCTCGCTTTCGTTTGTGCCGCGCTGTTGGCGCTGTTCGCGGGTGCGGCGCGGGCCGACTCTCCCGGGCTCTTCGACTGGGATGCGCTTACCCACGAAGCCACCGATTTGCTCTCCAATTACATCCAGATCAATACCACCAACCCGCCGGGAAACGAATTGGCCGCCGCCAAAATGCTCAAGGAGACCTTCCTACATGACGGCATCCCAGCGGCGGTCTTCGAAGCCGGCTCCCGGCCGCGGGATTATTGCCGCGCGGCTGCGTGGGGTCGGCAAGCAGCGCAAGGCGCTGATCCTGCTGAGCCACATGGACGTGGTACCGGCCGATCCCAAGGAATGGTCGGTGCCGCCGTTTTCCGGCCAGGTCAAGGGGGGAGAGATCTGGGGCCGGGGGGCGCTGGACGATAAGGGTCCGGGAGTGGTCTTTTTGATGGCGATGCTGGCGATCAAGCGCGCCCGGATTCTGCTCAACCGCGACATTGTGTTTATCGCCACCGCCGACGAAGAGGTCGGCGGCAAGCTGGGCGCGGGATGGGTGGTACAGCATCAGCCCAACCTCTACCGCGACGCCGGCTATGTCCTGAACGAAGGTGGCGGCGTCCGCACCGATCATGCCGGGCATCAATACTATAGCGTTGCGATTACCGAAAAGAGCCCGTTGTGGCTGCGCCTGACTGCGACCGGCGCCAGCGGGCATGCGGCCTCGCCGCCCGGAGCAGACGGCGGTGACCCGCCTGGTCGACGGCGTTGAACAAGCTGGACGGTTACCAGCCGCCAATCAAGGTCCTGCCCGTGGTGGAAGATTATTTTCATCAACTGGCCACGATGGACCCAAGCCAATCGTCCCTGCTGGACCTGCGCCAGGCGCTTGGCGGATCCCGCCGTCGAAAAACAGTTTGTTAGCCGTGCCCCATCAAAACGCGTTGGTGCGTGATACACTCACGCCTACGGTTGTGAACGCGGGGTACAAAACCAACATCATTCCCGCCAGCGCTTCGGCGGAACTCGACTGCCGGCTGTTTCCCGACGAAGATCCCAAGGCCTTCATTAAAGTTATCCGGGATCTAATCGGAGATGATAACATCAAGATTGAGCAACTGCTGAATTTTCCGACTTTGGCTTCGCCCGAGCAGAGCGAATTGATGGACGCGATTGTCACCCTGGCGCGGCGCAAGGACAACGATGCACCGGTGATCCCGGCCCTGCTGACCGGCTTCAACGATAGCCATTACTTCCGCCAGCATGGTCTGGTGGCCTATGGCTTCGTACCGATTGAGGTTTCGGAGCAGGAGGGCCATACGGTTCACGGCGCGAACGAACGAATCCCGATCAAGGCGCTAGCCGGCGGTATCCAACGGATGGTGGAATTGCTCCGCATTATGGGTGGCCAGTGAGGTGGTTTTATGCTGCGCGCAGGAGTTGGGCTTTCAACTGCATCCGATCCGGCGGCCGCCGCCGATGAAGCGGTCGCATCGGCGCTTGCGCAAGCCGGATTGAGGGTCGCCGACGCGGCGATTTGCTTTGCCACCAGCAACCATTCGGCGTCCTACCGGTTGATGATGCGGACGGTCGCCGAGCGCGCGCAAACTCCGCAAGTGGCGGGTTGCAGCGCCAGCGGAGTGATCGCCGCGGGACGCGAGATCGAAGCCGGCACCGCGGTCTCGGTGCTGGTCGTCGGCGGCGGGATCAAGGCGCAACGGATCTTCGTACCCGGGCTCAAGAGGCCGCGCCGAGGAGGCCGCCCACGAGGTTGCCGCCGCCGCCCGTCCCGCGCTGGGTAAAGCCAACCTACTGTGCCTGTTTCCCGATTCCTACAATCTCGATCCCGAACCGTTTCTGGCCGCTCTCGGGCGCGATTTGCCCGAAGCGATCGTTGCCGGCGGTGGCGCTACCGAGGACGGACGCAGCGGCGAGACCTTCGCGTTATGCGGCGACGCGGTCAGCAGCGACGCGGTCTCCGGGATGCTATTTTCAGGCGATATCGAGATTACTCCCGCGGCGAGTTTGGGGTGCCGGCTGATTGGACCGCCCCGGCGCGTGACGGCCGCCCGTCACAACGTGCTGATCGAACTCGATGGGCAACCGGCGTTGGCAGCACTGCGGCAGACGATCGGACCATTGGGTGAGGATTTGCGCCGCGCCGCGGCGATGGTCTATGTCGCGATGACGTTGGATCCCGAAGCCAAGCGGCTGGAGCATGGCCATTACTTGATTCGCAACATGATCGGCTTCGACGAGGCCAAAGGATTGATTGCGACGGTTTACAAGCCCCAGGTTGGCGACCTGGTCGGTTTCGCTTTGCGCGACGAAGAAGGCGCCCGCGACAACCTCAAACTGACGCTGGAACAAATGCAGCGTGGCCTGCGCCATCCTCCCGCCTTCGGGTTGTATTTCGATTGCGTGTCACGGGGCAGCAATCTGTATACCGTCGCCGATCACGACAGCTGCTTACATCAACCGATACTTTCCCGGGCTGCCGGTGGCCGGATTCTTTACCGGTTTTGAACTCGGGCCGCTGGCTCAAGCGACCCGGCTGCTGCAGTATTCCGGGGTGTTGACGCTGGTGTCCGGTCGCGAGGAATGACTTCCCGGGCCGATCGGCTATAGTAACAGCTAATGGCGCGGCGGCATGAAAGTTTAATCCCGCTCTCGCATGAGCATCATGATGCGCTGATGCTGGCGTGGCGATTGCTCACTGGCAACTTGTCCAAGCGCGAGCCCGAACTGCGCGCCAGGCACGTTAGTGCGTTCTTCGAATATCGGCTGATCAACCATATGCGGATCGAAGAGGAACTGCTATATCCCGCATGCCGCGCGGTGCTGGGTACGGAAGCGTCGTTGATCGACGTGCTGCTGAGCGACCATCGCGAGTTGCGGGCAAAAGCCGCGGCGATTAAGGCCGGCGCGCACGAACAGGTGGAGAGCTTCTGCGTTTTGCTCGAACGCCACATCCGAACCGAGGAACGTCAACTGTTCGTGCTGGCGGAGAATCGGCTGAAGCCGGCGGAGATGGTGAAGCTAGGGCGCCAGATAAAAGAACAGATGAGATGAGGGGCACAATAGCCCCCATAGTTTAACTTAATCTCCCGGCCAGTGGGCGCTGGCGTCTCTGCCGTTAGATATAGGAACAATCCAATAAGGCAACTTATAATTCGTGAATCGAACCCTGGCGCGGCGAACTGCGGCGAAGCTTGAGGCGGCCGTACCAGTAGCCGCAGAAGTTGACGCATTCGAGCTGATGATAAAAGGCCAGCGGCTGATTGCCTCTGGCGGCGGCGGCAGCCATCCGCACCAGATTCTTTATCAGCTTGTCCGGACGGTTGTGGCTACGACCTCCGCTGAACGCGCTTCCGACCCCGAAGGCGAACGCCTTGCGCCTGAAATATGGACGGGTCATGCGCTCGGCCCCGATCAGATGATGCACCACGGCGCGGGGCGCGATGCCGATCTTGCCGCCGCCATTGATGATTCGCGCGAATAATTCGTGTCCTCTCCCGACATGGGGTTGTCGCCTACTACCCCGAGATCTTCCCGGAACAGTCCAAAGCGCGAAAAGCATTCGCGCGTGAATCCGACGTTGGCGCTGAAATATTGCGAGAGCTTCTCGGGCGGCGTGGATTGTTCCCGATGCACGGCGAGCTTGCCGTAAACTTCGACATCTAACCAAGGCGGCCGCGGCGCCTGCCATTGCGCCAGCACCAATCCGCAAGCGGCATCAAGTTCGCGCCGGCGGATTTCCTCCAGTAATTGCATCGCCCAGTCCGGTTCGATGATCACGTCGTCGTCGATGAAGAAGACCATCTCCCCATGCGCTTCATGTACGGCCCGATTGCGTGCGAAGCTCGACCCCTGGCGCGGTTCGAGCACCCGTCTCACGGTAAACGGTGCGGTGCGCGCAAACGCCTCCACCACCGTGGGCGTTGCGTCGCTGGAATTGTTGTCGACCACCAGACAGTCGAGCTCGATTTCCCGGTCGAGTCTGAGCTGCCCCATAGAATTCAAGCGTCAGGGCCAGCGTCTGACTGCGGTTATGCGTGGGAATGGCGACCGTCAGTTTCATCGCGGCTGATTTTAACACGGCGCCGCGGGCAGCTTACCACCACCGGCGAGGACGGTTTCACAGTGCGTCGATCTCCCACCGGGTGAAACGCCACCGTCTGGACCGGCTGGTACGCTCGCAAGGCGGCCGCTACCCAATAGCTTGCGACAGCAGCCCTTAAGCATAAAGAATAAATTGGCTCCGCTGAAGGAGGAGTTGCCGCGCCGCTCCAGCCACGCATGCTACCCGGAATCGAGACCCATGCGGCGCCCTTTCACTCCGAACGGAGATTCGCCATGACGAAATCTCCAACGGCCACACGCTTCCTGGCAATCATTGGTCTGGCTCTCAGCTACTTCCTGGCGGGCAAGATCGGACTACACTTCGCCAGCGTCAATCCCAGTGCCGCCGCCATCTGGGCTCCCGCGGGAATCGCCTTGGCTGGCGTGCTCCTGATGGGCTATCGAATCTGGCCGGCTATTGCCGCCGCTGCGTTTCTGGTCAACCTGACCACCGCCGGTTCAATGGCGACCTCGATCGCCATCGCGTCCGGGAACACGCTGGAAGCATTGGCCGGAGCCTATCTTATCAATCGGTTCGCCAATGGCCGTCATATCTTCGAACGCACGATGGATGCCGTAAAGTTCCTGCTGCTGGCCGCCATCGTCAGCACGGCGGTGTCCGCGTGTATCGGCGTCACCAGCTTATGTCTCGGCGGATATGCGCGATGGTCCGAATATGGCTGGATCTGGTTGACCTGGTGGTTTGGCGACGCCACTGGCGATCTGATCGTCGCGCCGGTGATATTGCTGTGGGCTACGAATTTTCGCGTGACCTGGACCCGCAAACAGGCCTGCGAGGGAGCGCTGCTGCTCTTTTCGGTGGCTGCTGATCGGCGGGGTCCTGTTCGATGGCTGGTTGCCGCTGGCCAGTCAGCGCTATCCGCTGGATTTCGTCTGCGTCCCGGTTTTGTTGTGGGCGGCGTTTCGATTCGGTCCGCGCGAGACCGCGGCGATGACTTTGATTCTGGTGGCGATCGCCATCGCCGGAACCGTCAATGGGTTCGGTCCGTTTGCGCAGGGCAGTCCCAACGAGGCTCTCCTGCTGTTGCAGATTTTCATGGGAATAACGGGCCTGATGAGCATCGCCGTCGCGATCGAAGTCGCTGAGCGCCGCCGCCTGGACGAAACCCGCGCCCGGTTTGCGGCCATCGTCGATTCATCGGACGACGCCATCATTGGCAAGACTCTGGGCGGACAAATCACCTCGTGGAACGCGGGTGCGGAGCGGATTTTCGGTTTCAGTCCCGAAGAAGACGATCGGGCAGCCGATCAATATCATTATGCCTGTGCAACGGCAGCAGGAGGAGGCCGACGTTCTGGCGCGTCTGCGCCAGGGCCAAGCGGTCAGGCCTTTCGAAACGGTTCGTGTGCGCAAGGATGGACAGCTAATCGATGTCTCGTTGACGATATCGCCAATTAGGGCTGACGACGGCCGTGTTATCGGTGCGTCAAACATCGCGCGCGACATCACGGAACAAAAGCGCGCCAGACAGGAACGTGAAGAATTCCTGCGCTCCGAACGGGCCGCGCACACCAGGGCCGAAAAGACCTTGTTGATGCTGCGCCGGCTCCAAATGGTAACCGACACCACCTTGTCCAAGCTGACTCAGGAAGAGTTGATGCCGGAATTGTTGGCGCGCTTGCGTTCGGCGCTCAATGCCGACACCGCGACCATCCTGCTGCTGGAGCCGGACGGGCAGTATCTGACGCCCGGTCAGGATCGGTGGGTATCGCGGAACACACCGAACCCGGGGTTCAGATTCCAATCGGCCGCGGCGCCGCGGGAAGAATCGCGACCAGCGATGCGGGGTTGATTTTTAATGACCTGGCCAAAGTGGAGATATCCAGTCCGCGGTTGCGTGAGCGGGTAAAGTCTTTGGTCGGCGCACCGCTGAAGATCGCCGAACGGATGATCGGCGTAATTCATGTGGGTTCGGAAATACCGCGCGAATTCACTGACGACGACCTTGATCTTATCCGCCTGGTCGCGCATCGTGCGGCGTTGGCCATCGAACGCACCCAACTGCATGCCGCGGAACATGCGGCGCGGGAGGCGGCGGAAGCTGCGAACCGTATCAAGGATGAGTTCCTGGCGATGCTCGGCCATGAACTGCGCAATCCTCTCGCCGCGATCGCCATGTCCGCGCATGTACTGGCGCGCGCCGATGGACGATCGGATCTGGTGCATGATGCGCAAAGGATCATCACGCGGCAAGTCGATCTGCTCTCACGGCTGGTCGGCGAACTGCTCGATGTAGCCCGGCTCAGCAGTGGCAAGATAACGCTGCGGCGGCAGCCGATCGACGTGGCCCGTTGCGTAGAGGAATGCGTCAGACAGTTGGAGGTGGCGAGGCTGCTCGAAGGTCATCGCGTGCTTATTGAAACCCGAATCCGCATGGGTCGACGGCGACTTGGAACGCCTGAACCAGATAGTCACCAACCTTCTCTCCAACGCCGCAAAATATACCCCTGCCGGAGGCGATATCGCAGTCAGCGTCAAGGCCGAGGGTGACTGCACCATGATTCGCGTGAAGGATAGCGGAATAGGGATTTCGCCGGAACTCCTGGCCCGCATTTTCGATGCCTTTGTCCAGGGAAAAGTGGAGCTTGATCGCTCGAAAGGTGGTTTGGGCGTCGGCTTAACGCTGGTCCGGCGTTTGGCCGAACTTCACGGCGGCAAGGTGGAGGCAATCAGCGACGGGCTGGGCCATGGCAGCACTTTCATCGTAGCCCTTCCACGGATTGCCGCGCCGGTGGTGTCCGCAGCCGCGTCCATCGTGCCAGAACGCGGAGCACTCCGGATTCGCCGGCTACCTGGCGAAGCCCATTGAACCTGAAGAATAGATGCAGCTAATTGCAGCGCTGTCGCCTCCCCCTCGCACTTCGGCGACCCCACACGCCCAAACCATAATCCCCGATTGAAGGAATTTTTCACACTGAAGATGTGGAGACCATGGGCCTGGAAGCGAAGAACAAGGCTGTTACGTTACCTTGATCACTTCGATTTCGGTATGGCCGACGATGACGCTGGCAATGCGGGGGCCTTTGCGCCAGGATGCGCGATTACCAGCTTCGCATGCGCGCCTAACTGTACGCCGGCAAGTTTCGGCGATAGTGCCGCGGGTTCGCTGAAGATAATTCCGGTCACCTTACGCTTGGCTTGTTCTGTTCCTGGATTTGCATCGGTGCTTTGAGCGTGATTCCAAAAGTCCCGTGTTTCCCCCGGGCCTAAGGGGACGATCGGCAAATTGAAATCGGTAAATTCCAGTGGCGTCGCGATGGGCAGGTGCTTCTCTGAATAAACCGGCTTTCCCGGCGTCTGCGCCGTAAGATACGGTCAATTCCACTTGATCGAGCGCCCGGTCGCCGGAATTGGTAATTTGACCGAACAATCCCGGCGCTCCCGACTGGGCCGGCTTATTGACAATATTCTTAAGCACCAACCTGGACCTGATATAAATGTGCCGCGGCGGTGCTGGCGCGGGCCGCTTCGATTGCTTTCATTTCGCCGGCCGAAGCCGCGGCTTAGTCCACCGCTTCCGCTGAACGGCGTTTTTTCAAGCCGGTCCTGGATTTCGCGGTAAAGTGACAGGGCCCGGTCATAATCAAAGGCGTGATATGCGCTGAGAGCTTGCTCGTGAAGCTCGGCAATCCGCGCCCTTTCAGCGAAGTCGGCCAGCAAGTGCCATTCGTTCGCTTTCCTTGACCAGCACCATCTGATCCGCGTAACTGAGCCGCGGATAGCCGCCGCTGCCGAGCTGCTTTTCGGCCTTGGCCTGAACGGTCTGGCGATTGTCGCCGGGTGCGCCAAGCATACGTTCCCAAATTACGAGATTTGGTGTGGTAACGTTGACTGGCACGATCACCTCGGTGCCGCGGTTGAACGGAATGCCTGAGTGGTACTCGGTGGCGCTTTCAATCTGCCCAAACCATCGTCGCGCGACGTTGGGCGCCATCGGTATATCGCCTAAGAATTCATCCAGAGAACCGTGATCGAGATCGCGCTTCGCGAGCATACGGTAGCAGGTCTGATAATCGCCGGCCTTGAGCGCTGCCAGGTAGGTTTGCGCGGCCGCTTTGGGATCGGGACCAGGCGGCAATGGTGGCGTAGTTTTGGCACATCCCGCCATAAGCAGTAATCGCGGCAATCCACGCCCCGAGCAGAAAACGAAAACTCGCACGGTGCAGCCGCGAACTGACGCGTTTGCCGCTCTTTGAACTAATCTTGCCCAACTTCAGAAGTTCGTGCTCACGCAGGTCCATCACGTGCGGATCGTCCTCCATTGTGCGGAGTTGTATAGCACAATGGTAGATGGCGCTGGCTTGCCACTTGCGCTTCTCCGAAGAGGTTGCGCGGCGGATCGGCATGCGGGTCGGAACGACAGCGACTCGTTCAGGACGCGCCGCCTAACTCAATTGGGCCACTTTCGTTCCCGGCCATAATGTCGAATATTGTCAGCTTCTGCTATCATCTCATGAGCCGGAAGCGAACGAATCGGAGCTGCAGTGATGAATGTCTCTCTCACCTCCGAACTGGAAAAAATGGTTGCTGAACGAGTCGCGTCGGGCCGTTACGCCTCGGCCAGTGAGGTAATTCGCGAAGCGCTGCGGCTTCTGGACGAGCGCGACCAGCTCCATCAACTGCGCCAAGATGTGCGCCTCGGGCTGGAGCAGCTCGCCCAAGGGCGCCACCGGCCCTTTGACGACCACACGCTGGAACGCATCAAGAGTCAAGGGCGCAAACGAGCCGCGCATGGCAAGGCCAGCACGCGTTGAAGGAGGTCGTACTTTCAGAGCTCGCCGAGGCCAACCTGACGGACATCTGGGTTTTCATAGCACAAGACGACACCGACGCTGCTGACAGCCTGATCGGCCAATCCACGAGAGGTGTAGGCTTCTCGCTGCCACGCCCAAAGCCGGTCGTCAGCGACTCGAATTGGACCCTTCGATCCGAAGTTTCGCGGTCGGGAACTACGTCATCTTTATCGCGAAAGCGCTCGCGGCATCGAGGTGGCCCGCGTGCTACATGGTCGTCGTGACATCGTCACCATTTTCCGTTCATGAACAGCAAAGATAGGCTTTGTAAAGGAGGACTTCAAAGGCGTCCCGGAAACGAAGTCCGTAGCATAATGTTGGCCAAATTGAAGGAACTAGAGCGCTGACGTCACAATCGAGACGAAGTCGGCGGCGCGTGCTGATACGGAATAGCTTTGTTCCACTGTCAGGCGGGATCGCGCGCCCATCGCGATGCGCAGCGCCGGGTCGCGCGCCAGTGTTTTGACTGCGGCAAGCCATTGCTCGTCAGTGTCGGGCAGCAGGCCGGTGATTCCGTCGCGGATGATCTCACGATGGACGCCCACCGGATTGGCGATAGTGGGGATCCGCGCGGCGCCGTATTGCAGCACCTTCAGACCGCATTTGCCTTTGCTCCAGACATCATCCGGCATCCAACTGATTCCGAAATCCGCCTGCGCGAGGGCTGACGCTTCCGTTTCCTGCGCCCACGCGACCGGGATTACCGGCAGAGGATCGAAGGTGGCGAAGCGATCGCAAATCAGGCGCAGGCGCAGGCCGGGAATCTCCCGGCCAAGCCGCTGCAACAGCACGCACTGCGTTTCAAGTCCGGCGAGCGTGCTCGACGACCCGATCCACACCATCTCAAAGCCGTCGCGGCGCGATCGACCGGCGCGCGGCGGATATTTATCGAGCTCCACGCAGGTCGGAACGACCGCGACTTTTTCGGGACGCGCACCACACTCGATCGCGCAGCCCTTGAGGAAGGCGTTTCCGGCGATCACCGTGTCGGCGCCCCGGACGATGGCGCTGAATCGGCGTGCGCGTTGGACGCTTGAATGGCCGCGCGGATGGTAGGAATCGCGATAAAGCATCGCGTCGTCGAAGTCGTAGATGAGCCGGCGCGCTACCGCGCGCAGGTATCGAAACTCGATGAACGGCAACAGTTGCCGTTGCAGCAACACGGCGTCGAAGTGACGCAGGCGCGAAAAGAGCTTAACCCGCTCCAAAGCGCCGCGCGGAATGGGTTCGAGCGTCAGCGAGCATCCGGCGCGGGCCAGGGCGGGAGCAAAGGCTTGCAGCCGATAGCGCGCGCTGACGTGTTCCGGCGCTTCTATCAATGCGATTGCTTGCAAGCGCCAATCCTCTCAGTGGGCGGAAAAAGATTTTCGCCGGATTAAAACGGTAGCCTGGAAGCATGCGCGCCTGTTTGCACCAAGGAAAGCCGAGACTGCCCAGGACCAATCGTCAAGCGCCGGACGGCGGCTTCTGTTTCAATTCGACCACGTTGCCTTCGGGGTCGCGGATATAGACCGACAGGCCCATCCCATGCGCGCCATAACGGGTTGAGGGCGCGCCGATCATGCTCTACACCGCGATCGTGCAGATAGGCGACCAGGCCTCGAAGTCGGCGGTTTCAACGCCCAGGCAGAAATGATCCACATTGCGCCCGCTCTCCGGTGACCTTTCGGGAGCCGGAACCAGGTCAATCAACGAACGGCCGGCGCGCAACTGGACCAGCCCGATCGGTTCGAGGCGCCGCTCCTCGCTGAGACCCAAAACCTCCACGTAAAACTTCAGCGCCCGCTCCCGGTCGGCGCATCGGATCACTACATGATCTATTTCGTCGATCCGAAACGGTCTTGCGATGGATTCCGGCATGGTTCGGAGTCTAGCACTAACAGGATATTGAGAAAGTCAGTTGATCGAGTGGTAGGGCCGCGCGCTCTCAGCGCCTGCGTGACGCGGGCGCGGTGAGGTTGGCCATTTTGTGAATTCAAGAACCTGCGCTCCGGGGCGTGTCGCGCAATAAGTCAACGGCGAGCCGCCATACTACCCTGACCGGGTCGCCACTGGTCAACGCCGCGAACAGTGTCAGTGAGCGGCCGGGAACTTCGTACTCATGGCCGGTCTTTATCGTCGCCGTCTCACCGCGCTCGGGATCGTTGGTATCGATAAAAGTCAGCCATTGATCCCCGCCGACGCACTCCGGGAGAATGAATTTGACCACCTCGTGATGGGCGTTCAGCACTATCAATAGAGTTACGTCGGAAGCCCGCCGCTTGATTCCGCTGGTTTGGGCTCTTCCATCAATTAGCATGCCAAAGCATCGCATGTTGCCGTCCGCCCACTCCGACTCTCCCATCTCGGCGCCGGAAGCATTAATCCAGGTGACGTCTTTGACCTCCAGCTCCTGGTTATATTCGGCGGTGAGAAAGCGCCCGCGGCGAAGTATGGGAAGAGCCTGGCGCAAACGAATCAGCTTGCGGGTAAAGTCGATTAGCGATTTCCCCTCTTCGCCGATTCCGTCCCAGTCAAGCCAGCTGATTTCATTATCCTGGCAGTAAGCGTTGTTGTTTCCTTTCTGAGTCCGGCCTAACTCATCCCCGGCAAGGAGCATCGGCGTTCCCTGCGAAAAGAACAGGGTGGCGAGAAAATTGCGCTTCTGGCGCTCGCGCAGCTTTTTTGATTTCAGGGTCATCGGTGGGACCCTCCGCGCCGCAGTTCCAGGAAAGATTATTCGAAGTGCCATCCTGGTTATTCTCGCCATTGGCTTCGTTATGCTTATCGTTGTACGACACCAGGTCATTGAGCGTAAAGCCGTCGTGAGCGGTCACAAAGTTGACGCTGGACCACGGCTTACGCCCTCGTTTATTGAATAAATCGCTCGAACCGGCAAGGCGCGACGCCATCTCAGGCACCTTTCTTTCATCGCCCTTCCAGAAACTTCTGACGGTGTCACGATAGCGATCGTTCCACTCTGCCCATCCCGGAGGAAAGGATCCAACCTGATAACCTCCAGGTCCGCAATCCCATGGCTCCGCGATCAGTTTCACCTCGCTCAAAACCGGATCCTGCCGGCAACTGTCCAGAAATCCACCGCCTTGATCGAAACCCGTGCAGCTCGCGTCCGAGAATTGTTCCCAGATCGAAGCGAAACCCATCGACATGCATCTCCGTGACCCAGTAACGCAAGCTGTCGGTTACCATCTGCAGCACGCGCGGATGGCTCAGGTTCATGGTGTTTCCCGTACCCGTATCGTTAATGTAGTAGCGCGGTTTATCCGGTAAAAGACGATAATAGGAGGCGTTGTCTATGCCCCTGATACGAAAGCGTCGGACCTCGTTCATTACCTTCCGCAGTATGGTTGTAAACCACGTCAAGAATGACTTCCAGGCCCGCGTCATGGAAATGAGCGACCATCTGTTTGAACTCCGTAACCGCCCCGGTTGCGAAGTAGCTAGGATCCGCCGCGAAGAAACCGATCGTGTTGTAGGCCCAATAGTTAGTCAGCCCCCTGTCGAGTAGCTGGCTGTCGTTGACGAAGGAATGGATCGGGAGCAACTCCACGGAAGTCACGCCCAGACTTCTGATGTAATCGATGACTTCCTGGCGCGCCAGGCCGGCAAAACTGCCGCGGATATCCTTCGGCACCATTGAATTGCGCTTGGTGATAGCCTTTGACATGCAGCTCGTAAATGATCGTCCGATCCCACGGCACCCGCGGCCTCCGATCACGAGACCAGGTGAAGGCCGGATCGATTACCACGCACTTGGGCATCAGCGCAGCACTATCGCGCTCATCGAACGTGAGATCGTCACCCTCGGCCCCCAAGGTATAACCGAACAGCTCAGGACCCCGCTTGAGTTGGCCGATGTGCGCTTTCGCATAAGGATCGAGCACCAGCTTGTTGGGATTGAAGCGATGGCCCGCTTCAGGTTCATAGGGACCATGTACGCGATACGCATAGACGGTTCCCGGACCGACGTCAGGCAGATATCCATGCCACACTTCGTCGGTGTATTCGGGCAGCTCGACGCGGTGGGCCTCTTGCGTGCCGGTCGGATCAAACAGACATAATTCGACTTTTGTGGCGTTGGCTGAGAACAGGGTGAAGTTGACCCCCAGGCCATCCCAGGTTGCGCCCTGAGGACTTGCGTTGCCCTCCCAGATGCGGATGGCTGTTGCGTCACTCGGCATTTTTTGGTTTCCTCCGACAATGCGACTTTGTCGCGCAATCCGGCGCAACGACCTCTTCGGTCAGCACGGCACGGTCAATTTCCGCACGGTTACGTTTTATGCAAGAGCGTTAGTTCCAGCGGCGGAGCAACCGTCAAATCGATCCCGATGCCCACCCGCGGTTTGAGGGTGGTCGAAAGTAATATCCAAGTTTAAGTCTATGATGATTCCCACGACGGCTAGTTGAGATCAAACGTGGCTATATACATGGTCTCCGGCAGGGGAGCTACGGGTTTTTGGCGCGCTCGATTCCCTGCGTGATGAGTTGCAAGGCCTCAGGAGTATCGAGCCAGTGGCTGACAATGGTCCATTTTCCTTCTTCAAGATCCTTGTAGTGGCGAAAGAAATGGGCGATCTGGTCCCGCAGGATCGTGGGTAAGTCCATATAGCTTGCCAAACCCTTGAAAAACGGATCGAGCTTGTCGATCGGGACTACCAGGAGTTTTTCATCAGGCCCCGCTTCATCGGTGGTTTGGAGCGCCCCGATAGGTCGGCAACGTACAACGGTTCCGGGTATGAGGGGAACTTGGGTAATCACTAAGGCGTCGCAGGGATCGCCATCCTGGGCCAGAGTATGCGGGATGAAGCCGTAGTTGGCCGGGTAAACCATCGAGGTATTGAGAAATCGGTCCACATAAAGCGCGCCGGAGTCTTCGTCGAGCTGATATTTGACCGGAACGCCGCCCTGGGCGATTTCGATTATGACGTTGACTTCATGTGGCGGATTCCGCCCGGCGCCGATTTTTTTCAGGTCCACGTGCTTTTGCGCTCTCCGGATGCCCATTAAGTAAAGCGAGACTAATCGGAATCTCCGCTGTTAGGATAATTTTAAGCCTGTGCCGCCAGATTAGCGAGCGAGAACTGAGGTGGCTCTGATCGGAATTGTCGCGGTCTCGTTCAAATTGGCTTGGCTAGATATCAGCGAGGACGATATCAAGAGCGGCCGGCGTCGTGTTCGCATTACAGCAGGAGAGGGCTTCCACGGAACGAAAAATCATCCACAAGATTTGCAGGAGAGCCAAAAGGACTAATCATTACCCAGGTAAATGTCAGGCGGTACGTCCGGCCTCAATCTTGGCGGCGGCCGCTTTGCGCGGCGGGAAGGTCAGTACCACCCGCTCCGCGCCCGACACCGCTTCTGTTACCATCCGTGCCACGTCGAGGGCGGTTTCGGCTTCTTCGACTTCGTCCAGGCGTGCGTGGGTTTCCGGATGGCGCGGGATGAACAGCGTGCAGCAGTCCTGGTCAGGGATGATCGAGACCTCGAAGGTATCCAGGCGGCGCGCCTGCTCGATGATCTCATTTTTGTCCATCCCGGCCAGCGGGCGCAGGACCGGCAACGTCGCGGCCTGCTCGATTACCTGCATGTTCTCGAGGGTCTGCGACGCGACCTGACCCAGACTCTCGCCCGTCACCAGCGTCTGGGCGCCGATTTCGGCTCCAATCGCGCTCGCAATCCGCATCATGAAACGGCGGTACAACACTACCCGCAGCGGCCGGCGCGCACGCGCCACGATTTCGCGCTGCAAGAGTCCGAACGGCACCAGGAAGAGACTGGCGCGGCCTTGATAGCGGGTCAGATGTGCGGCCAGCTCGCGCGCCTTCTCCTGGCTGGTGCGCGAGAGCAGCGGATAGCTGTGAAAGTGGACGAAATCCAATTTGAGTCCGCGGCGCATCATCCGATATGCGGCGACCGGCGAATCGATCCCGCCCGAGAGCAGCGCTGCCCCGCGTCCGCTAATCCCGACCGGCAGGCCGCCCGCCCCCGGATGCTTGCCGATGGACAAAAAGGCGTGGCCGGTGAAAATCTCGATATTGATCGTCAGTTCGGGATTATCCAGGTCGACCGCAATCCCCAACGCCGCCTGTACCGCGCTCCCGATTTGCCGATCCACTTCCATCGAATTGAGCGGAAAGCCCTTGTTCTCGCGCCGGGTACGAACCGCAAAGCTCCTTGGCCGTGGTGCCTCGAACGGCAGCCAGGACTTCGCGCTCGATGCTTTCCAAATCCGCCGGCACGCTGCGGCTGAGCGAAAAATTTTGCCAGCCGAACAGCAGCGCGCCGCGCTCGATCGCGGTCGCGTCGTCGAGTCCGTCGGGTAATTCGACCACCAGCCGCGGTCCTTCACTGCGAATCGCGCCGAGCCGGTAGTCGCCGAGGATGTCGCGCAGGTTGCGCTTAAGTTGGGCGACAAAACGCCAACGGTTTTGACCCTTGAGCGCGACCTCATGATAACGTCCAATCAAATAACGCATACGTCCCGAAACAATTAGCATAGAGTGCCCCAGAACACCCCGCGGGTCGACCGGGGATTTCGGTCATTCGATTCCTTCAATGAACATGGACCTATCAATATTCCTCGCTCCGTGCAGGACACGCACTACCTGAACGCCCCCAGGAATGATTCGGTAAAGAATGATATCGGGAGACTCCGCAAGAACCCTGGCTTCAGAAACTATGTCCGGCCTGGGCGGGCCCGCTTCAGGAAAGCGTTTCAATATTTCCACGCGCGCTTCGAGACGGTTGTACAGCCTTTCGGCTGCGGCGGTATTAAGCGATGCAATTCGAGCCAGATGTCGATGAGGTCGAGGCGGGCGCGGGCAGTATGGCGGACCTGCATCCACCCTTATCCTTTCCTCTTGCGCAACCCCAGTTCATGCTGCGCCGCCCGGCGCAGATCGGCAAAATCAAGTTCCCCGGCATCACCACTGTCGATCCCCTCCTTCCAAGCGCGCCGCAGGACGTTTATCCGTTCGGCTTCCTGCCGGTCAGCGCGCTCAAGGAGTCTCAGGGCCTTATGCACGACCTCGCTGGTTGAGGTGTAGCGTCCGGACTCGACTTTGGCTTTTATCAGGCTGATGAGTTCGGGCGTCAATGATACGGAAATATTCATCGAACCGTACTCTATTAATTTTTAATACTTTTCACATCATGATTCGGTGCCGTTCCATGTGCAAGAAAGGCTCTCACAAAAAGGCGTGGACGGACCCCAGTTCAGGCCTTCCGGTTGAGCCCGACCGAACCGGTCGACATCGCCGGCAGCTTTCTGATCGGCGCCGTTCGCTGCTAGCATCGGGAGCAGAACCGATGGCATACGAGCAGATTGAAATTTTGCGCAAGCAGCTGGTTCCGCTGCATACTCCCGACGATCACGCGGAAGCGAAAGGACGCGTCCGCGCCGGGGTGCTGGTGCCGATCTTTGACCGCGGCGGGGAGCTTTACGTGCTGTTTATTCTCCGCTCGAATACGGTCGCGACCCATCAAGGCCAGGTTTCTTTTCCGGGCGGCCGGGCGGAGCCGGAGGATGGCGACATCGTAACCACAGCCCTGCGCGAGGCCGAGGAAGAAGTGGGGCTCCGCCCTGAGACCGTCGAAGTGCTGGGGCGTTTGACGACCAGCGTACCATGACCAGCAACTACCTGGTGACTCCGATTGTGGGCGTTATCGGAGTGCCGACCGACCTGCGGGCTGATGAACACGAAGTAGCGGAGATTTTCAGTGTTCCAGTCGCGGCTCTGAAAGACCCACGGTTTCGCGGCCAGTACAAATGGAGATCGGGCGGCTCGGCCGGGGAATATCCGGCGATCTTTTATGGCTCGCAACCGATTTGGGGGCTGACCTTGCGGATCACGGAGGAATTGCTCGGGCTGCTCTGAGAAGCCAGACTCACTGATCAGGTGCTGAGACGGCGTTTTATCTGCAACCGAGTCACTTGAAAGAATGAGCGAAGACAAGTCATCACTCCCGCAGATCGAACTTAACCGAATAATCCGCGAGAACCGCGTCGATGATTACCCGTCGACTAATCGCGCCTTGGGGATGCGTCCGCTTGAATTCGGGCCGGGAACATCAAGCTGGCTGTGGGAAACCCCACCGAATAACACCATAAATCCGTTCGGAACCGTGCAGGGTGGCTATCTCGCCGTGTTTATCGACGAGATCCTCTCGACCGCAATCGGTTCGGTGCTGGAAGAGGGCGAGTGGGCGGTCACTGCGGAGCTCAAACTGAGCTACCTTCGTGCGGTGCGTCCACGGCGGCTCGAAGGGCGTGGCCGGGTGATCAGGCGCACCCGCACGATCGCCTTTATGGATGCGGAGATTCAGCGATGAAGCCGCGGAGCTTGCGGTGGCGGCCAGCTCGACCTGGGCGATTTCCAGATTAAAGACGTAACTGCAGCAGGCCTGGCACGGACGTAGCCGGCCGCATTGACAAGTGTATGTGTCATGCCTTACGCTTCTGGGTCTCTACCTTCGAAACCTTTTAATGACGCCGCGCTTTTCCTGATATTATCCTCCCATGTTTGAAACCCTCAGCGACCGCCTCGAAGGAGTTTTCAAAAAACTCCGGGGCCAGGGCCGGATAACCGAAGGAAATATCGAAGAGGCGGTGCGCGAAGTCCGCCTCGCGCTGCTCGAAGCCGACGTCAATATCAAGGTCGTCAAGGACTTCATCGAGCACGTCAAACGCAAGGCGCTGGGGCAGGAGGTATTGCGTTCGCTCAGCCCCGAGCAGCATCTCATCAAGTTCGTCGCCACCGAGTTGCGCGAGGTGATGGGGGGCAACGCGCGGGAACTCGACCTTAAGGTCAAGCCGCCCGCCAAGATCATGCTGGTGGGGCTGCAGGGCTCGGGCAAAACCACCTCGATCGCCAAACTGGCCCGATGGCTCAAGGCCGAGCGCAAGCGTCATCCGCTGATGGTTTCGGTCGACGTTTATCGTCCCGCCGCGATGGAGCAGTTGCGCGTCCTGGGCCGCCAGATTGACGTTCCCGTGGTGGAGAGCAACGAGACCCAGGATCCGGTGGAAATCGCCACTAACGCGCTGGCGCGGGCCGATGTCGGCGGTTACGACGTGGTGCTGCTCGACACCGCCGGCCGCCTGCAGATCGACGAAGAGATGATGGAAGAGCTGGTGCGGCTGCAAACCGTGCTGCGGCCTCATCATGTGCTGTTGGTCGCCGACTCCATGACCGGTCAGGACGCGGTCAACGTGGCCCAGGGATTCCACGAGCGGCTGAAGCTTTCGGGGGTAATCCTGACCAAGCTCGACTCCGACGCCCGCGGCGGCGCGGCATTGTCGGTCCGGGCGGTCACCGGGGCCCCGATTCTGTTTGCTGCCACCGGCGAAAAGCTCGACGCCTTCGACATTTTTCATCCTGATCGGCTGGCTTCGCGGATTCTCGGGATGGGCGACGTGCTGACCTTGATCGAGAAGGCGCAGCAGACTTACGACCAGAACCAGGCCAAGGAACTCGAGCGTAAATTCAAGAAGAATGAGTTTACGCTGGAAGACTTCGCGCAGCAGATGGTGGCATTGCAGAAGATGGGCTCGCTGGGGGATCTGCTCGGGATGATTCCCGGTTTCAAGAAGATCGCCAGCCAGGTGGATTCCGAACAGGCGCAGCAGGAGCTTGGCCGAATCAAGGCTATTATCGATTCGATGACCAAACAGGAGCGCCGCAACCATCTGATTCTCAATGGCTCGCGCCGCACCCGGATAGCGTCGGGCAGCGGCACCTCGGTGCAGGAAGTCAACCGGTTCATCAAGCAATTCGAACAAACCCGCAAGATGATGAAAAAAGTCGCAAAGTCCGGAGGCGGCCGCGGCATGATGCGCGGCTTTGGGCTTGGCGGTTAGAATACTAAGGGAGTAAACTCAGCCAAATGGCGTTAGTGATCAGGTTGCGTCGTCAGGGGGCGCGTAAGAAACCGTTTTTTCGAATCGTGGTCGCCGAATCGAGTTCGCCGCGCGATGGGCGATGTGTGGCACAAATCGGCACCTATGATCCGGCATCCGATCCCCCAAAGGTGAGCCTGAAGGCCGATCAGGTGGAACGATGGCTCAAGGTGGGCGCACAGCCCAGTTCCACAGTGAAAAACCTCCTTGGCAGGGCGCAGCAGCAGACCATGACGGCTTAAGAAATCTTATGCTGGAGCCGACCCATGAAGGATCTAGTCCTGTTCCTGGCTAAACACTTGGTCAACAATCCTGATGCGGTCGAGGTGAAAGAGACCCAAGGCGATACCGCCTCGGTGCTTGAGCTGCGGGTGGCGAAGGAAGATCTTGGCCGGATAATCGGCAAGCAAGGCCGAACGGCCAAGTCAATCAGGACCATTCTTAACGCGGTTGCGTCGCGCACCAACCGCAAGGTGGTGCTCGAAATCATCGAAGAGAAGTAACGCGGCGCGGCGTGCTCTGTTCGCGCATACAATTCATACCGATTGTCGCCGGCCGCCACATAAGCATGCCGGCGTATGTCTCCTGCCCAAGCTCGTGATACACTGCCGTGGAACACGTAAAGAACCCGGAGTTCGTCGTTTTTGGGCGCATTGCCGGAGTTCATGGACTTGCAAGGCGCGCTGCGAGGTGCGCGCGGAAAACTCCGAATCTCCCGATCGCGAGCTAATCAAACGGCTGTTTATCGATCGCGACGGGACGATGGTGGAATATCGGGTGCGATCCTTCGCGCGCGCCGGTGGCGGTTCACTCAAGGTAAATCTGGAAGGCATCGATACGATCGAACAGGCGCAAGCCCTGCGCGGCCTTACGCTGTATATCGCCAGCGCCGACCTGCCGCCTCCGGGCGAAAACGAATTCTATTACTTCCAGGTGATTGGTTTGCTGGTGGAGACCACCGACGGCCAAATCCTCGGCCACATCGAGGAGGTGTTCTTCAACGGCGCCCACGACGTCTGGGTAGTCAAGGACGGGCGCAACGAGGTTCTGATCCCCGTAATCGACGACGTCGTGCGGCGCATCGACTACGAGGCCGGACGGGCTACGGTCGACGCGATTCCAGGTCTGCTGGGCTAGCCCCCGAAGTTCGCCGCTCATTTGTTAGCCTGGATTATGCCTCATCGCGCCGGCTGTTTATTTTCCCGTAGCGCCGGCCTCCGTGCCGGTTCTTCTAATGTCCGCTCATGACGCGGCTGGCTTGCCCGCCGGCAGGCTGGCGATGTCGTATACTTCGTCTTCTGGCGTTCCGTAACAAGGAAAAGAACCGGCACGGAGGCCGGCGCTACGGAATAGGCGCTATGGAATATAAGCGGAAAAAAGAGGGCGATTGCGTTGCCTACCTTTACTTCGGGGCTAGGACGATTGGCGGGTGAACTCCATGTGCCACGATTCCCGGATCCAAACGTCACCATCGCAATCGATCGCATGCGAGTTGTTGCAT
Source organism: uncultured Pseudomonadota bacterium (assembly GCA_963824565.1). Classification (GTDB taxonomy): domain Bacteria; phylum Desulfobacterota; class Binatia; order Binatales; family Binataceae; genus JAJPJA01. The sequence goes on from CAWGQB010000026.1 coordinate 55,962, forward strand.
CGCTGTATGACCGAAGCCCCGACCAGCAATTTATCGTTGGGGAGATGGGTGCAGTGAAAGTCGATCATCGAAGTTATCAGCCCGGTCGGTCCGGGCAGAAAACCGAGAGTTTTCTCGTACAGCGGCACACTGCTCGAGGTCCTTAGAACCAGGATGCCGCCTCCGGAAAACAAGACGTCAGTCTGGCTTTTCTCGACGCCCACCTTCGATTCCACCCAATCTGAAACGACCGGATACTCTGCGGTACTCGAAAAAGTGATATCCGGCGAATTGCCGGTGTAGTGAAAGCAGAGCACATAATCGGTCGGCGAAATGCCCTGCACCACGGGACCACGACCGTAGGACCACGAATCCGGCTGCGTCATATGGGCTTGCCAGCAACCCTCGAAATTCCTGGGAAATGGTAGTTTTGGTTCCACCATGGCGACCGACGGCTCTGGCTTGGGGACCGAAGGAATCTCCAGGGAATTCGAGCCCGGTTTGGCTATCGAGGCCAGATTGGTGCCGGATGCGCCTGGGGAAGCGGGAGCCCTACGGACTGACCATGCCATGCATGACCCGCCAAAGGCCCGGGAAAACTCCCATTACCGTGAAAGATATGGTGCGACCTTCTCGTCCGGTGAACGGTGAACCCCAAGGTGGCCTCAGGCGCGGGAACCTCCTTGGGGAAGAGGCCGGCTACCCAACCCTGCCGATAGGTTACATAACCCAGCGCGGCCAAGGACTGCCAAAACCAGAACCAGCCGGAAATGAGCCATGACGCTCGCTTAGCATGACTTGGGGCAACACTGCCAGAGTTTCAGCCAAGCCTGGATACCTCATGTAATGACGGCATTTAAAGCGAGTCCTTGACAAACCGGCACGGGCCATGCTTTTGGCTAGCCTCGTGTCGCCAATCGCTGTGAAGTCGCCAGGCCGGCGGCGCGCCTGCCTGCTATTGCTGATCGTGACGATCTTCACCGCTGCCTTAGCCGCAGGGGCCGAAGGTCTGCGCGAGTTCGTTGAGCATCTGTCCGTGCTGGATTCCAGGGTCAGGCAGGGGCTCAGCGATCCCCGTGTCGCCAGCGACGTTATCAACGAGCTTGATGCCGACGAGGGGACTTTCGCGCACTTCACCGTAGTTTCCGGCGAAAACCGGGTCGAGTTGCTCGACGCATACAACCTCCTCGACAGCATGCTGAGCCGGATGTACGAGACCTACCGCAATAAGCATGACGCCTGTCTCACCGCGATCGGCAACGGCGCCGTGGATTGCGATTACAACCTGCTCGAGCAACTCGAACTCCGCGCGCTCTATCCGCTTTCGTGGCTGCGCTTTCACGGCTCGATACTGTTCAGCTCGCCCGAGGCCAAGCGGCGCGTTCTGAAGCAGGCGATCGCCGGTTTCACGCAAAGCGCATTGGTCATCGTCTCGCCGGAACTGATTCGCGAAAACCTGCTCGGACGCGCATACTGCGAGCGCGACCTGGGGCAGTTTGACCGCTCCCACTACACCAAGGCGATCGCCGATTTTAGAGAAGTAATGAAGGCCGGCCCGAACAGCGCCCAGTACCGTGCCGCGCAGCAGGGACTGGCAACGACTTACGCCGCGATGGGTGAGGTGGACAAGGCCGCCTCGATTACTTCTCACCTGTCTTCGAATACCATTGGTTCCGAGCGCCAAGGCGCGGAGATGTTTCGGCTGCAGCAGTTGTTCGCGGCCGAAGCGGAAGCTACGGACCCCGCGCGCCGCGCGGAACTGCATCAGGAGGCGGTGCGGCTACTGCATAGCTATTACGGCAGCAGCCGCCAGTGGTCGCTCGCCCTGGCCGCGGTGATTCATAACGTATCCAATCCTGAAGCCGAATTCGGCGCATCCACGGATCCCTTCGAGCAATACCTGCTCGCCGAGGTCCTGGTCGTGACTCATCGCCAGTTGGCAGCCGCGAAATACTATCTGGCGGCCGCGCGCGGCGGACCATATCCCCAGGGTTACAAGTACGCAATCGACATCTATTACAACCAGGGAAAATTGGATCTGATCGACGCGCCGCTGGAAGAACTGGCCCGGCAGCGGCATAATCCGATGGCCGACTGGGCGGCTTATATGCGCTTTAAGATCGCGCATACGCGATGGGAACGCTCCGGGATGAAAGATCCCAAGCTCAAGGATCAGTGGATCGCGCGGGCCAATGACTATATCGATCATTTCCCGCACGGGCGCTATGCCTACGAGCCGCGTTTCAGACTGGCTGAACTGTTGCAGCACGACGGCAACTATTCCCAGGCCGCAAGCCAGTATGACCAGGTCAAGGGCGATCCGTTTTATGATTACGCCGGAGCTTTCAAGGCCGCCGAATGCCGCTACCTAGAACTTGGCGCGGCCGCCAACCATCCGGCGGGCAAGCCGGGCGCGATGCCGGCAAACGAGAAAAGCACTCTGACGGAGTCCGCAATCGCCGGTCTGCGGGGCACGGTTGCAAATGGACCGGAGATCGAAAGGACGCACACCCGCCGAAAGGCAGTTCGTGCATACGGCGCGCGGCTCGCGCGGCCTACATGCTGGTGACGATGCTCGAAGCTCAGCCGCAGAAAGACTATGTGGAAATCGCCCGGCTGCTGGACGGGTTCGAAACCGACTATCCGTGGATGAGCGCGAACTTCGACGAAGTCACGCGTTGGCGTCTGCAGGCGCTGGAGCGATCCGGTCAATATGCGCTGGCGCAGGAGGAAATCAGCCGGCTGTTAGCGCCCGGACGCAAACCCACTCCCGATAGCGACTATATCAAAACGCTGGGACTGGATATGTGGAAGCAGTGCAAGGCCCGTATGGATGCCGGTGACAAGGCCGGCGCGCTGGCCGACGCGGAGCTTACCGCCGCACTCTACGGTTATTTTGAACAGCGGGTCCTGGCCGGAACCATGAACGCAAAGAGCCTGACCGGCACGCTTTCTATCCTGGGGCAGGCTTATGTGATGATGAACGATAGCGCGCGCGCCAGGATCATCTTCGAGCAGGTGGTCAAGGCCTCCCCGTCCTCGCCTGACGCCAATGCCGGACTGGCGCGTATGGCGCAAGCCGACAAGGATTATCGCGAAGCTTCCGATCTATGGACCCGGGTCGAAGCGGAAGCCGCCGAATCTGACGATCTTTGGTACGAAGCGCGCTATAACCTGGCGCTGATCTATGCCGCCGACGGCAACCTCAAAGCCGCGTGCGGTAAGCTGGCCGAGACCCGCAGCGAACATCCAAGCCTGGGCGGAGCGGAAATGAAGAACGCGATGGGACGGCTTACAGCGCAAGCTGTGCCTGAACGCGGGAGTGATTGGGCTGTCCGCCGAGCCGGACCGGCTGGCAGCTGCGCAATGAAGTTTGGAAGAAGGATGTTGAGAAGCACCTGTAAGGAGAGATAGTCAGCCATGCAAACGCAGTACGGTATCGTCGCGATGATCCAGCAGGGGTACTACGCGACTTACCCGCTTATCGCCATCTCCGTGTTGTGTATCGCGGTTATCCTGGAGCGTCTTTGGGCGCTGAGCGGGCTGCGCAGAAAAACCGCCAGCACCGCGGCCCAACTGGTTGACCCGTTGCGCAAGGGCGAGTTCGACCAGGCGCTGAAGAAAACCCAGGCCGGCAAACGTCCGTTCGAAAGGATTTTCCACGCGATCATCGCGGCGGCGCGGACCCAGGATCGCGACGAGCTGTTGCAAGTGGACGAGGAGCAGCGCTTCGAAGAACTGCTCGAACTCAAACGCTATATCTGGGTGCTCGCCACTTCCGGCGCCTCGGCTCCGTTCATCGGGTTGTTCGGCACCGTGGTGGGAATCCTGAGCGCGTTCCAATCGATGGCCGCGATGGGAACCGGCGGTTTCTCTGTGGTCGCGGCCGGCATCTCCGAGGCGCTCATCTCGACCGCGCTGGGACTCGCGGTCGCGATCATCGCGGTCATCTTCTATAACTACTTCTCGGTCAGGATCGACAACCTCAACGCCGTGATGCACGTCAGCGCCAATCATCTGATCAACGCGGCGCTGGAAGGAAGGACGGCCCATGGCGGTTAGCGGTCCGTCCTCTGGCAGCGGCGGAGTATTCTGGCAGATCAATATCACTCCGCTGACCGATATCTTCCTGGTGCTGCTCATTATCTTCATGATCACCGCCTCGATCTCGGTGGAATCGGCGGCGCATGTCGGATTGCCGCTGGCCGAGAACACTTCGCCCGAGAAGCGCGGAGTCGTGGTCACCTATACCATCGACCACGAAATCTTCGTCAACTCCAAGGACATTCCGCCCTCCGAACTCGAACCGGCGCTGCGCGAAGCGCTGGCGCGTATCGACCCGAAAGATCGTAATCTTCCAGGGCGACCGCAAGGTGTTGCTCGGCGATATGGTCAAGATCCTGAAGACCGCACAGGCCGCCGGCGCCGACCAAATCGCGATCGCCGCCAAACGCGCTTCAGTCGAGGAATTGGAAAAGACCATCCGCTAAAGGAGCCGCGAGAAATCAATGGCAATCCCGGGCAGCAATGAGAGCGGAATCTTTGGTGAGATCAATATCACCCCGCTGACCGATATCTTCCTGGTCCTGCTGATCATCTTCATGGTTGGAGCGGCGGTCGCGATCGAATCCGCCGCCCACGTCGGATTACCCCAGGGTAAGCAAGAGGCGGCCAATCAACCGCCCGACAACGTAATCGTCGAATTGACCAGCGACCGGCGCATCTATGTGGACCAGCACGAGGTCGGCCTTAATGATCTCGAGGCTGCAGTGCGCAAGTCGCTGGATAAGTCGCATACCAAGGTCGTCATCTTCAAAGGCGACCCGAAGATTATCCTGGGCGACATGGTAATCGTCCTGGATATCGCCAAACGCGCCGGCGCGCAGCAACTTGGTGTCAGCGTGTCTGAGCAAACCGCGGCCAGCGAAACCACGACCCCTATCGACGTTCCAAAGGACTCGCCCTGAAATGTTTCGACGTCAACAGCGCATCGTTTCCTTGCCCGGGTGGGCCCAGATACTGAACACGGGGGACAATCATGTTAGCCCGGCTGACCACTATTCCGATGACGGCGATGGTGGTACTCGCAGCCTCTGTCATCCTCCTCGCGCTGCTCCTGGCCTTGGCTTTTCGCGGCCTGCAGCGCCGTGATCCGGAGAAGAAATGGGACGCCTGGCGCAGCGTCAAGAGTGCGCTGATATTCATTGCCGGACCATTCCCAATCTCCATCGCGATACATCTCGCGGTATTACTGTTTCTGATTCACGAAGTCAGGCAGGCGGTCGCGCCGCAGCTGATCAACATTCACCTGGAATCCGAAGGTGGCGGTGGAAACGGCGGCGCCACCCCGGACACCAAGTTACCGTCGCTGCCGGACATCGCAACGCCCGATACCGCCGTGACCGGGCTCTCGCTTCCAGTGCCGAGGATTGTGGAGCAGAGAACCGCCCCGACCACCTACACCAATGAGTATGTGCGGGCGGTGAATCGCGGCTCTTACGGCAGCGGCTTCGGCGGCGGTTTCGGTGGCGGCAGCGGAGGCGGATACGGACGCGGAATCGGCACCGGTTTCGGCGGATTTATCGGGCAATTGCGCAGAAAGGGGCTCGACGTGGTGCTGGTGATCGACGGAACCGGCTCGATGCGTTTCGTGATGGACGACGTCAAGTCCAAGATGGGAAAGCTGATGCTTGCGATTCATCGATTGGTCCCCACCGCGCGCATCGGGATCGTCCAATTCGGCGGACGCGGCGAAGCGGATCAGATTCAGCCGTTCACCACCTCCTCACAACAGCTCCAGAACTTTTTGGACTCAATCCATGCACAAAATGGCAGCTACGATTGGCGTGAGGATACCTTGACCGCGGTCAAGATCGCGGTCGATCAGATGCAGTGGCGGCCCGACGCCAAGAAGGTCATCGTCCTGGTCGGCGATACCCCACCTTGGGATGAGGACTACGCGCAGGTTCTCCAGTTGATTACCAAGTTCAAAGAAGAAGACGGAACCTTCAGCACGGTTGACGTGACCCAGGAAGAGCATGAATTGTTCGAGCGCGAGGCGCTCAACTCCAAGACCATCTCACCGTTACCGGACTTTTATCTGCTAACTCAGCATGCGTACCAGGATATGGCGCGAGTCGGCGGCGGAGAGTGGGGCAGCCTCTCCAAGGACAACGCGATCAACCAGCAGGTGCTGATGCTTGCCTTTGGCCACCAATGGCAATCGCAGATAGCCGCATTCCAAACCGACATCGCCACCAGCGACGTCCACTGAGGGTATATAACTCTGTCCACTCTGCTCGGAGAAACTGCAAAAGCGATGACAACACTCTCTCTCCCAGCACTTTTGGATGCCCTCTCCCTGACTGACCAGGGAGAGGGTTGGGGTGTGGGTGTCGTCAAGGCCGTTAAGTTTTGCTCCAGCAAGTCCTCAGTGGGGTGGGCGTCCCTACCCGCCATCGACGCGAGCGAGGAATGGCGGGCGGGGACGCCCGCCCCACTGTCAAGTTAGCCTTGATGCGAATGCCGCAAACCATCTCTCCCGCGCAACCATTCCTCTGTTCAGTAGTATTCGCCATTTATCGACTGTCCCTGAGCAGAGACAGGCAAAGACAAATCTGAACTGAACTGAAATCCCGCTACACCAGATGGAACTTGTCGACCATCTCCTGCGACACTACCACTTGGCCGGTGTACTGCATCGGATCGGGGCAGCTGCAGACCAGGTACTCAGCGGTCGATGCGGGGATGTCCATCGACTTGAACACCGCGGGATCGAAACCGGCACCGAACGCGCCCGACTTCGCCTTGACCTCCTGGTCGATGCGCTCGGTCAAGACGCCACCCGGATCCAGCGCGATGACTGGAATCTTGTACTCCTGCATCTCCTGGCCCAGCAACTGCACGAAACGGTTCAGCGCAATCTTGGTGATCGGGTAATGCATCGCCATGCCGCCCTTGCCCGGCAGTCCGAACTTGGCATAGGCCGCCGATGAGGTGGTGCAGATGATGAAGCCGGTTTTGTGCTGAATCATACTTGGGATGCACATCCTGCTGGCGATGATCGGCGCCATCAGGTTGGTGTTGACGTTCTTCTCCCAGGTGTCGATATCAAGCTGGAGGAAGGGGTCGTAATGGCCGGGCCCCACGTAGCGCGCGTTATTGATCAGGATATCCACCCGGCCATATTTTTTCAGCGCCACATTGCACAGATTCTCAACGTCCTTGCGCACCGTCAGGTCGCATTTGACCGGAGTGCACTCGACTCCAAGCGCGCGAATCTGCTGCTCGGTCTCCTGTAGCGAACCAGGGAATTCGCTTTGTCCCTTTTCAACGGTCCGCGCCGCCAGCACGAGGTTGACGCCATGCTTGGCGAGCCTGAGCGCCATCTGCTTGCCCATCCCGCGGCTGGCGCCGGTTACTACGGCCACCTTGCCTTTCGTGTCCATTGTGATTTCCTTTATTTACGCCGCAATCGTTTCAGAAGTTAGCTTCAACTGGCCCGACGAGTAACGCACCGGGCTCCGAGGTGTCAAGGCGCGCTCTATTCGATTGTCATATCGCGCGGCCCAGCACCATTCCGGCAAAGACCGCAATCAGTCCCGCCACCACGCTGCCCATCACATATGTTCCCGCCAGCAGCAACTCGCCTCTTTCCACCAGAACCATCGATTCGTAAGTGAAAGTGGAAAACGTGGTATATGCGCCGACAAAGCCAATCGCGAAAAGCAAACGCGCGGATGGATGAATCCAGGTACGAAGCTCTATGAAGGCGAGGAAAAAACCCAGGATAAAGCTCCCCGTGATGTTAATGATGAAGGTCCCATACGGGAAATAAGTGCCCAGGCGGCGCGCAGCCCATCCGGCCAGCAGGTAACGCGCATTGGCACCCAGAAAGCCGCCCAACCCCACCCACAGGATCGCAATCACGAATCGGCTTCCTCCTCGGCTTCGCCCTCCGCTAGCAGCGCCCGCAACATTTCGCTCCGGCCGACTATTCCGACCAACACACCATCCGCGTTCACCACCGGAAATCTTTTGACCCGGCGTTCCGCCGAAAGCGCCAAGGCGCTTGCCACCGGCATGTCTTCACGGACCGTCACTACGTCGAGAGTCATCAACTCCGCCGCGCTACGCGCGCGGACTTGCGCGATATGTTTGCGGGCGGCGGCGCTGACTTTATCGATGGGCAGGTGCGCGGCCAGAATTTCGATCAGGCCGGCCCAGTTGTCGCGACTGACCCTGGAGATCAGATCGCTGTCGGCGATGATTCCGGCAACATGGCGCAACGCATCGAGCACCACCACCCGTTTGTGGGTCGAGCCTACCAAAAGTTCGAAAACCTGCTCGATCGATGCCGCCTGGTCGACCGTCGGCACCTCCTTGATCATCACGGCGCCGACGGTCGCACTTCCGTTCGCAGTGTAAGCTCCCGGATGCCATTCGGCCACGCGCGCCGCCGCAATCGTATTAAGCACGTCCAGCCGTCCCAAAATGCCGATTAGATGCCCGTCGCCGTCAACCACCGGCAAGCGTTTCAAATGGCGCGCCACCATCAATTTTGCGGCGCTCCCCAGCGAGGCGTCGGCGGTGGTGGTGACAGCCGGCGTGGTCATAATCTCCCGCACCTTGCGCTCAGGACTTTTGAGGTTGCGCTGTAGCTCGCCGACGAAATCAGGGTCGGTAGCCCGCTTAAGGCTCAGCGTCACTTCCATACCACCGCGGGTCAGCAGGTCGCTGTCGCTGACTATGCCAATGACCTTGCGGCTCTCGTCAATTACCGGCAGCGCTGTGTAATCCTTGTCGAGCAGCAGTTCAACCGCCTTGGTGGCCGGACTATCGGGGCCGATGATCACCGGATCGGGCCGCATCACCTCGCCCACCTTAACGTCGGGCAGACCCTCCTTGAACCGCATGCCGGAATGGACAATCTCGATCTCCTGGGAGGTGATAAGCGCGTGCGGCGCCATCTCCCGCAGCGGGCCAAGTAGGCGTTCGACGCGCGCGGGCCGATCGATCACCGTTATTACCAGCGGAAGATCGGCTGACAAACGCAGGATCGCGGTGGTGTGAATCACGCTGGATGCCCCGAAGCCGGAGATACCGCGAGTTACTGTCGCGCCGCCGCATCCCTCGCGCCGCAGCATCTCGATAATCGCGGTATAGAGCGACCGGTGGTGCCACATATCGGACTCACCGATGAAAATGGTTAGCTGTTGTGCTTTGCCGGTAAACATAGTCTTTCTAGCGTCTTGCTCAACGTTCTTCCCGTCAAACTGAAAAGGCCCCGCCATCCGGCAGAGCCTCTCGAATACATCCCACCGGATCAGCACCAGTAGGAGTCATCAGCCTTCTTAGGGGCGGTTTCGGTGGAACCCCATCACCTCGAACTTACCAACCATTGATGACATCGCTGCGAGTGCCAGGTCAAGGTGGTGTTGATGATAACATCGGTTCAGATGTTTGCGTAGTCCCACCGGCGAACTAATCACGCCGCGGCGGCCCGGACTGAAGTAAACCCGGCGCTTTCAGGAGCCCGCACGTTGGCGGAGCCAGGTGTACCACGAATCCAGCCCGGCGCCGCGGGTGGCGGAAAGCTCGATGACTTCCAGCTTCGGATTGATGCGGCGCGCATACTCCACGCAGCGCGCAGCGTCGAATTCCAGATGCGGCAGCAGATCCGACTTGCTGAGGATCATCACGTCGGCCGCGCGAAACATGTGGGGATACTTAAGCGGCTTGTCCTCGCCCTCGGTAACCGACATGATCACTACCCGCGCCCCCTCTCCGAGGTCGAACAGCGCCGGGCACACCAGGTTGCCAACGTTCTCGACCATCACCACCGACCGCGCCGGCGGATCCAGTTCCTTGAGAGCGCGGCTCAGCATCGCCGCATCCAGATGGCATCCGGTGCCGGTGTTGATCTGAACGACCTTGCAGCCGGTGGCGCGGATTCGCTCGGCGTCGCGCAAAGTCTCCTGGTCGCCTTCGATCACGGAAAGCGCCAACTCAAAGCCGAGATCTCGAATCGTTCGCTCCAGCAAAGTGGTTTTGCCGGCGCCGGGCGAGCTCATCAAATTCAAAGCAAAGATCTGCCGGCCCTCGAACCATCCGCGGTTGCGCTCAGCGAGCAGGTTGTTCTTGGCCAGGATATCCTGCTCGAGCCGAATCGTTCGATGGACGGAATCGTCATGCTGATGGTCGTGGTGATGCTCATGATTGGGAGCGTCATCATTGCCCAAATGAACATGCTCTTGGGGATGAGAATGGCCGGCCTGCTGGCCGTGATCGTGATGCGAATGCTCATACGCATGGGTTGGGTGCGAAGCATTCGACGCGGCATTCAAGCGGTCGGGGTTGGTAACTACCGGCTGATCGCCGGAGGAGCATCCGCAAGTGCTACACATCGGCTATCTCCACTTCCCTAATCTTGAGTTCCTGTCCGCCGATAAGCTCGAAGTCCATGCTGCCACATCGACACAAGGCGAGAAGATCTTCGATTTCGAAGCTGGCGGCGCACTGGCGGCATCGCGCCCGGCCTGGCGATTGGATAATTTCGAGCCGCGCTCCTTCGAGCGGGGTGTCCTGGGCGCAGATATCGAAGCAAAAGCGCACCGAGTCGCAGACTACACCTGAAAGCTTGCCGATTTCGAGCATGACGCGCGTCACCTTCGCATCGCCAACGCGTTGGCTGACCTGCATCACCACGCTTTCCGTGATTGCCAGTTCGTGCACGGCGGTTGAGTCACTGAGTCCGTTCGCGAACTTCGGACGCCCCCTGCTCCAGCCATTGCATCACCATCGCGGCACCGGTTGATACCAGACCCTGAATCTCGGCCGACTGCGAGATCTTCTCCCACAGTCCCTCGAGGTTGCCATTCGCGCCTGTGGTCTGCTTGATCGGCTCGGCCCAGAATTCATCGCCCAACGAGGAAACGCCGGCGATCCACTTCCCGGCCGCTTCCCCGCCGCGATGTATCACGCTTTCCAGGGTTGCTGACAGCGTAGTTGCGAGAGCCTGGTAGTCTTCGGATTCCTTGATCGTCTGCCACGCTTTGAGCATGTCATCGAGAGCGTTCGGCCCGGTGCTGCTGCCGAGATAGTAGCCGATAGCGAAGCCAAGTAACGTGCCCATTTTGAACCCTCCCTGACGATACGTGCTGTTTTAGTGCCGATAAACCCTGCTTGCCCTTATAAAGTCGCGTCACGCCGATGCGAAAATATGGTCTCGCGCGGCGGCAATCGCGGCCTGGCCGAACGCGATCCCGCCGTCGTTCGCGGGCGCCCGACAATGCGTGAGCACGCGAAACTTGAGCAACTTCAAACGCCTGCAAGTACGCTCAAGCAGGAGGGCATTCTGGAATACGCCACCGCTGAGCGCCACAGTCTCAAGTCCATGCTTGTAGCGAATCGCGTCACAGACATCGGCAATCACTTGCGCTATCGCGTTGTGAAAACGCGCAGCCACGATTTCACGCGGCATTCCGGTGCGAAGATCGTCGATCGCGGCGCGAACCAGGTCCGCACCGCTGATCCGAATTGCTCCAGATACAGTAAAAGCGGCGCGATAAGAGCCGTTTTCAAACGCATCCGCCATCTGCTCGAACTCAACCGCCGCCTGACCCTCGTAGTTGACCAGGTCGCGTACCCCCGCGATCGAGGCGACCGCGTCGAACAGCCGTCCGGCGCTTGAGGTCATGGGCGAGTTAACCCGCCCATGAAGTGCGGCCGCGACGCCATTCCAGTGGCGGCGGTTGCGCTGATAAACGGCGAGCCCGGCGGGTTCGCAGCCGATCGCTTCAATGTACGCCAGCGCCATACGCCACGGCTGCTTGATTGCCGCCACGCCCCCAGGCATCGGCACCGGCTCGAAGTATCCGGCCCGCGTAAAGCCGCGCAAATCGGCAATCAGAAATTCCCCTCCCCACAGCGTGGCGTCGGCGCCGTAGCCTAGCCCATCGAAGGCGACTCCGATTGCCGGCCCCTGCTCGGAGTTATCGGCGAGGCAGGCCGCGATGTGCGCGTGATGGTGCTGAACGCCAAGCAGTTCGACTCCCTGAAGATCGGCGGCATACTTGGTCGAAAGATATTCAGGATGGAGATCGTGAACGACTATCCGCGGGCTCACCTCGAACAGGCGGCAAAACTGATCGATTCCTTCGTTGAAGGCACGCAGGCTCTGATAGTTTTCCAGGTCACCGATATGCTGCGACAAAAAGGCGTGGCGATCCCGCACCACGCAGAAGGTGTTTTTCAGCTCGGCGCCGCAGGCCAGCAGCGGACGGCGGGCAGACAACGGCAGCGTCAGCGGCTGGGGCGCATAACCCCGCGAGCGCCGGATTGGCATCTCCCGGCCGAAAAATACCCGCACCACGGAATCATCCGTGCGGGTATGGATCGGACGATCATGGACCAGGAAAACATCGGCAATCGCGCCGAGCCGTCGCCGTGCGTCATCGTCTTGGTAGGCGATTGGCTCGTCCGACACGTTGCCGCTGGTCAGCACAATCGGCGCGCCGAAGCGCTCGCACAGCAGATGATGGATCGGCGTATACGGAAGCATCAGGCCGATATGGCGGTTGACCGGCGCGACGGCAGCCGCCAATGCCGCTTCGGGATGCCGCCGCACCAATACGATCGGACGTCGCACTCCCGCCAGCACGTGCGCCTCGCCTTCGTCGATAACGGCCAGACGCCTCGCCGCGGTGATATCGGCTACCATCACGGCGAAGGGCTTGTCTTCGCGATGTTTGCGCGAGCGCAACGCGCTAACGGCGGCATCGTTGGCGGCGGCCGCCGCAAGATGATAGCCGCCCAGTCCTTTGATCGCCGCAATGCGTCCCGCCCCGAGCCATTGCGCGGCGGTTTCGATCGGCTCACCCGGCAGCTCCTGGCCCTCGCGGTCAAGCAGAGTCAGCCGCGGCCCGCAATCCGGGCATGAGATCGGTTGAGCATGGAAGCGGCGATTTGTGGGGTCGTGGTATTCATGCGCGCAACGCGCGCACATCTCGAATCCGGCCATCGTCGTCGCAAGCCGATCGTACGGCGTGTCGCGCACAATCGTGAAGCGCGGACCACAATTGGTGCAGTTGGTAAAAGGATACCGGTAACGGCGATCCGATGGATCGAATAGCTCGCGCAGACAGTCGGCGCAGGTGGCGGTATCCGGCGCGATCAGCGTCTGACGCGCTCCGGTTCCGCGGCTGGCGATAATCCTGAATTCGCGCTCAGCTCTGATCGCAATCCGCTCGACGGACACGCGCTCGATCACCGCCAGCGGCGGCGCTTCGCGCGTCAAGCGCGAGATGAAATCTGCTGTCTGCGACTCCGAACCTTCGATTTCAACGATCACGCCACGTCGATCGTTGGCAACATAACCGGCCACTCCCACCCGCGCCGCCAACGCATGCACGAACGGACGGAAGCCAACTCCTTGCACAATACCCTCGACTCGGATTAGCGTTCGGATGGAGGGAGTTGCTCCGGCCGTTGCTGGTGAAGCGTGGTTCATGCCCATCAGTCCCGGCCAGTCGCCCAGTTCTCGCGATTTCGCACCGCCGCACCGCATCGAGGTTTTCCCATGTGTCTGGGTATCGTCGGCCAAATCGTCACCATCTCCGAACAGCATCCGGAACTCGCCAAAGTGGACGTCGCCGGAACAACGCGCGACATCAATATCATGATGCTTGCGGACGATGGACTTAAGCACGGCGATTGGATCCTGATCCACGCCGGATTCGCGATGGAAAAAATCGATGAAGAAACCGCCCGCGAGCAGATGGCGGCCTTGCGTGAGTATACCGGCGGTCCGCCCGATAGCGCGGACGAGGAGGATGAATGAGCGGCAACATCAGGTGCGGCGCCGCGGCGCGTCCGCTCATGTCTTGCGGCATTAAAGACGGCTGGGGCAGAGGATGAAATTTCTGGTGATTTGGCAGATCGAAATCGCGTTGCTGTCGCGCGAAATCCTGAAGTCGGTGGCCAGGATGCCGGAATACGCGCAGCCACTGGAGCAGCAGGGTAAGATCCTGTCGCGTTATCACATCCCCGGCTCGCATGGCGGCGCGTGGATCTATGACGTGCAATCCAACGAAGAGCTCGACATGCTCCTGGCCCGCTCTCCGGTGTACAACTACTCCCGCTACCAAGTCTACCCGCTGGCGGACATGACGCCACCAGGTTTTGCGGAAACTCCGGAGAAACCCACACCCTAACCCTCTCCCTGGTCAGGGAGAGGGCATCAGAGATTGCCTTATGGTGAGGCCGGAGGCGATCGAAAACCGCGCAAGCATTTCTTTTTCTGGCGTCTCCCTGACCAGGCAGTGTCGAAAAATGACCGCTCCGGGCTGGCGCCTGCTGACCAGGTCCGCAGGCGTGGGCGAGGCAGGATTCATTTTTGACCGGTAAGAGCATCCCTCTCGCCCCATTTCAGCAGATCCGTGGCAACGCCTCGCCAAACGGCAAATCCAGGACCCGCTCGCCGCCGACCGGCGTTTTCAGGATTACGAATCCCGGATGACTGTCAGTAACGTGTCCGATGCGTGCGGCGTCGCGTCCCAGCGGATGACGCACGTAGAGCCTCCAGCACTCGGCTGCTGTGCTCTTCGGGCACGAAAGCGACCAGCTTACCTTCGTTGGCGACCAGCAAGGGATCGAGTCCCAGGATCTCGCATGCCCCACGCACAGTGTCGCGTATCGGAATCGAGGTCTCGTCCACTTCGATCCCGAGATGGCGGCGCGAGGCGATTTCGACCAGCGTCGCCGCAAGTCCGCCGCGCGTCGGATCGCGCATCGCATGAATCGTCGGACACGCCCGCAAAGCCGCAGCCGCCAGCTCGTGCAGCGGAGCCGTATCGCTGAGCAATCGCCTTCGAACTCCAGACCCTCGCGCCGCGACAGGATCGCGATACCATGGTCGCCGATCGTGCCCGAAAGTAGGATCGCATCGCCGGGACTGACCCGCGATGACGAAAGCTCGATGCCCCGCGGGACCAGGCCGATCCCCGAAGTGTTGATGAATACCTTGTCGCCACTGCCTTTGCCGACCACCTTGGTATCGCCGGTCACGATTCGCACGCCGGCGCGCTCAGCCGCGCGCCGCGCCGATTCCACCACACGCTCCAGATCGGAAATCAGCAGCCCTTCTTCGAGAATAAACGCGAGCGAGAGGTAGAGCGGACGCGCCCCGCCCATCGCCAGATCATTGACGGTGCCGTTGACAGCTAACTCGCCGATATCGCCGCCGGGGAAAAAAATCGGCGTCACCACGTAGGAGTCGGTGGTAAACGCCAGGCGCGAGCCGTTAATCGACAGCACCGCCTGGTCGTCGAGCAGTTCGAGCTCGGGATTGCGAAACGCCGGCAGAATCAGATTTTCGATCAGTTGGGCGCTGAGCTTGCCGCCGCTGCCATGCCCCATCAGCACTTGCTCAACCTTGGAGATCGGCAGTGGACATTGCCCAAATGGCATCTCGCGGTCATCAGATGACATCGTCCGCTCCCATCGTGACATGCAACAGATCCCATAGCTGATGAAGCAACGCGGTGTGGGTTTCCTGGATCCGGTGAATCGACCACGACTTCACGGTGAAACAGTAATCACACAGCGCCGGCATCTGTCCGCCGTCGCGGCCGGCGAAGCCGACCGTGAGCAAGCCCTTGTCGCGCGCGCGGCGCAGGGCGCGATTGACATTGGCCGACGCTCCCGAGGTCGAGATACCCAGCGCTACGTCTTCGGGCCGCGCCAGCAGATTCAAGCTGATCGACAAACACGTAAGAGAAATCCTTGTCGTTGCCGATCGCGGTCAGGGTGGCGGCGTCGATAGTCAGCGCCATCGCCGGCAGCGGCTTGCGCTTTTCAATGATCGGATGCTGGAATTCGACCGCGATATGCTGCGCGTCGCAGGACGAACCGCCATTGCCCATGGCAATCAATCTGCCACCGCGATTGAAGCGCTCGGCGACATCGCGCACGCATCGCTCCAACGCATCGGCGTTCTCGGCAAAGAAACTCATCATCAGGTCGGCGCTTTCCTGTGCCTTGCGGAGGATCGCCTCCCTCATCTGCCGACTGCCTCCGCGGATTCGCTAACCTTGGTGTCGAGATAGCGCCCATACTGATAGTAGGCGGCGCATGCGCCCTCCGCCGAAACCATGGTCGCGCCGAGCGGGTTTTGCGGCGTGCATTGGCGGCCGAACGCCGGACAGTCGGAGGGCTTTTTGAGGCCCCGCAGGATCAGGCCGCTGATACATTCGGACGACTCGCGGGTATCGATATGGCCGACTTCGAAGATCTTTTCCGCGTCGTGGTCGCGATATTCGTAACTGATTTTGTAGCCCGATTTCGGAATCGAACCGACGCCGCGCCATTTGCGGTCGCCAACTTCGAACACTTCGAAGATCAAATCGCGCGCCGCGCGGTTGCCTTCTCTCGAGACCGCACGCACGTACTGATTTTCGACTTCGGCGCGGCCATCTTCGAGCTGGCGCACCGCCATCAGGATACCTTCGAGCAGGTCGATCGGCTCGAAGCCGGTAATCACTATCGGCACTCGATAGTGCTCGCACAGCGATTCATACTCGCGGTAGCCCATCACGGCGCACACATGACCGGGGCCGAGAAAGGCCTGCACACGATTACCGGGGGCCTGAAGGATCGCGGCCATCGCCGGCGGCACCAATACGTGCGAGACCAGCATCGAGAAGTTCTTGACTCCGAGCCGCTTGGCCTGATGGATCGCCATCGCGTTGGCCGGCGCCGTGGTTTCGAATCCGATGCCGAAGAACACCACCTTGCGATCCGGGTTCTCGCGCGCGATCTTGACCGCGTCCAGCGGCGAGTACACCACTCGCACGTCGGCGCCTCGGCTCTTGAGCGTGAGCAGGTCGCAGCTGCGAGCCCGGCACCCGCAGCATGTCGCCGAACGAGGTGAATATCACTTCGGGCCGCGACGCGATCGCGTGCGCGCGATCGATCATCTCCAGCGAAGTCACGCATACCGGGCATCCGGGACCATGGACCAACTCGATCGCGGACGGCACCATGCGGTCGATCCCATAACGGACGATCGAATGCGTCTGGCCGCCGCAGACTTCCATCAGGACCCATGGCTTGGTCACCACCGCGCCAATCTTGCGGGTCAGCCCGGCGGCAATCTCACTGTTACGGTATTCGTCGAGATATTTCACCGCGGCCCTCCGTCGTGGGCAGCGTCGGCGGTCAACTCCGACGTCTGGCCCAGATCTTCGAGCACCCGGTAGGCGCGCGCGGCTTCTTCCGGATCGATTTTGGAGATCGCAAACCCGACATGGACCACGACAAACTCGCCGGGCTCCGCGTCGGGCACGTACTGCAGACATACCTCGCGCGTGATGCCGGCGAAGCGCACCTTGCCGACGCGCAAACCCTTATCCTCGCGGATTTCGACA
This sequence comes from uncultured Pseudomonadota bacterium, assembly GCA_963824565.1. Classification (GTDB taxonomy): domain Bacteria; phylum Desulfobacterota; class Binatia; order Binatales; family Binataceae; genus JAJPJA01. Next base: position 73,367 of record CAWGQB010000026.1, read on the forward strand.
ATCTCGCCCGGAATGCCCAAACACATCGAATCGGTCTCCTTAGTGGGGTCACGCGTAGGGTCAGCTTTGCTTCTGGCCCACTATATGCGCGCGCACCTTTACATCGGGATAAACCTTCAGCATCAGGATGCGCGGGGGCGTCAGCCCAAAATCCCGAATGTCGAAGGTCTGCTCTCCTTCGGCCTCGAAACTCCCGTCGTCAAGGACGCGCAGCTTCACCTCGCCTTCGACCGGCTTGCTGACTCCGTGCACCGACAGGTTGCCGCGGATCTTATAGCGGTGGCCCGCCTCGAGTTCCTTGACTTCGACAATCTCGCCGCGAATCCGCGGATACTTGCGCACCTCGAGTTGGCGTTCCAACTCGCGGTCGTAGAGCATGTTTCCGGTCTTGATGCTGTCCACATCGATCTCAAGCTTGCCTTGCGGCGCGACCTTGAGATCGAGTCCGCCCGGGTTCAGCTCGGCCTCGACGAATCCCCCTACGCCGGTGGCCTCCGCCTTTATCGGATGGAGGCTCGAGCGCGCCTCGAACGATAGGCGGGAGCTGGCCGGCGTTATCCTGTAACGCGCCACCGCTTACATCTCGCGCATCTTCACATAGCGGGCGATGTCCGGGATCGACGATACCACCACGTAGGCAACCGCAAGCAGCGCAGCCGCGGCAATAAGATTTTTCATGCTTCTTCTCTCTCCTATTCGGTCTGCCTAACGGGCCTGTTGTTCGCCCGCGGGCTTCGGTCCGAGTTCATCCTCAATCAGCCGGCGCACCACGCGGCAGGCTTCGTCCACGGCACGCTCGACCACTTCACTCAGTCCCATGCGTTCATCGATCTCCGCCGGTTCGCAGCCTACGATTACGACGCGTCCGACCTTGCCGCCCAGGTCCTTCAGTATGCCCAGCACCATCTCGGGGTCCATGCCATGGGCGTCCATGACAAAGCCGCTTTCGGTGCGTTCCAAATTCTCCGGCTGCTCGAAATCGGGCTCCAGCACGAAGATGGTCCCGGGCGGCTCCCCCCGCGCCGCGGCGTCAACCAGGATAAGGGTATCGTAACCCTCCAGGAGCTGATAGGCGAGGTGAACTCCGCGGATACCGAAGTCCGCAACGTCGATTCCTTCAGGAAACCGCTCGTCAGTCAGCCGCCGCGCGACCTCGACCCCGAATCCATCGTCGCCCAGGAAAATGTTGCCGACCCCGGCTACCAGGATGCGACGGTTCATAGGCCTCATCGCCCCTCTCCGGCAAGGGGTTCGACTTCGTCGGGCTGAAAGTAAAGGAAGCGGCCATGGGACTGATAAAGATCGGCGGCCGGATCGTCTTCGAGCGTCACCGCCAGGTAATTGTTATTGTCGACGTCGACAAAGACCGCCTCGACGCGGGCCATCCGGCCGTCAAGGAACATGTCCTGGGCGTCGGCGCGCTGGAGCCTGGGACGCAGGCGGACGCGGCTGCCCTTGGCCAGCGCGATGCCGCACACCTCGACGCTGTCGGTTTCGGGCTGCACCGATGCGTCTTCGGCGGGATCCCACCACGGCGGCTTTGGGCTCCTCACCTCCTCGACCTGCCGCAGGTAGCGAATCGCGCCATGCAGACGGTCGAGCACCTCGGGCGGCATGTTATCGACGCGGTCGATGAGCGCCGCGGCGCGCGGATCGGTGGCGCGGGCTTCGCGCTTCTCCTCGTCGGTCAGCGCCATCGTACGCAAAGTAAGAATCTCGTCGATCTCGGTAGCGTCGAACAGGTCGGCCGGGCTCTCTGGCGCCACCCGCGGATAGTCTTCCAGAATGATCGGCGAGGACAGCATCAGGTTGCGCTCGCCCTGCTCACCCGCCATCACCGGCCAGGTGCGCACATTGGTGCAGGATTGGGCCGCACCGGCAGCCCAATGGGGCGGATCAACCATCGAAACGAACGCGCCGTCCTCCACGCCCAGCAAGGTGTGAACGCCGACAAAAAACGACGCCATGACCTCTTCACGCCCGGCCTCGAGCGACGGTCCAGGGTGTCAGGTTTTCCTCGCGCAAGCGCACCTTAACCAGCGAATACGGGCCGGGAATCGATTCGTATTCGATTAGCAACGCGCCTCTAATCGCTTCTTGCTCGCGCACAACGCGCCCGGCCAGCTTCCCTTCGTGGTCGCGAAGTTCCTCCTGGTCGAAACGGCGCGCAAACTCAAACGGCACCATGACACTGGTCAGAGTTGACCCATCGGCGCTGAGCGCCATCTCGAAATCGACCTCGCGCTCGATCCCTTCTTCCCAAGCCGTGTACAGTTGCCCATCGATCTCCAACGACGGCACCGAGCTGAATTCGCCCTGTGCGCCAAGCCGCTTCAATTCGCCGTGCGGCGGTTTGAAGGAAGCGAAGCTTTCCGATCAGGCGCGTGGCGCCGCCGCATTCGACCAGGCATTCGGTCTGACTCCACCACTGTTCGCATCCGCCGGCCTCGCTCCAGGATCGCGGGGCGAGGACGCCGAACTGCCATCGGAGCTGGTTCTTGCGCGACGATGCGCGATAGGGATACAGAATGTAACCCTCGTAGAGCACAGCATCGGCGATCTTGCGCGCGCGCTCGAAATTCATGCCGCCTTCTCTCCAGCGCTCTTGAGCAGAACCTCGAAGACCTGCTCCCAGGTCGCCAGCGCATGTCGCGCTTTGAACTTGAGCAACGCGTCGAGAGTGTCGCGATGCAGCCGCAGCCAGCCGCTGTTGGGAAAATATAAATCCATCACCTCACGCCAGATCCTGACCGGAAGCCGGTAGGTGGCGTCCTTGTGCCATGCGAGTTGGCTGACGCTCAGTCCCGTTTGCCCCTTTGCAAATACGGTACCGTTGAACAGGAATAGCAGCGGAATTTCGCCATCACCCAGCGAATGCAGATATTTCGCGGCTGCCACTTCGAAGTCGTAGCTGCAAGGCATGTGCAGGTCGACTTCACTGCCGCCTTCAAAGCCCCGCACCATCATATCGACATGGGTCCATAAAAATGGCTTGAGCGTGTCGCCCCATTGCGAGGTGGCGCCGAACAGCTCCCGCAGGCATTCTTCTTCGGCCTTGGAATAGCGGCGGCGCTGCGGCTCGATGCGAATCTGGCAATGCAGGGAAATCGAATGAATGGCGGCGCCCGAGGGCTCCTCGATGCGCAATCGGAAGGCCAGCGTGGGAACCGCGGCGTAAGGCTGCGGCTTGGCGTCCAGCACCTGGAAATCAATCTCGCTCATGCCGATTCTCCAGGCTCTAGCGAAGGCGAGCATTTGGCCCGCAGCGAATCGAAGAAAGCATCGATATCGCGCCGCGCCTCCTCGCCGCCGTCGAATCCCTTCCAGCGCCGGCGCACGATACCGGTCAATTCGTAGCAGGCGTCGATCGGCACCACAAAGCATTCGAAATTGCCGCCCCGCCGGCGGTTGATCAGCAACGCCTCCACGTCCTGCTCGATAGTTCCGAGAATCGGATTGGCGGCGGACAGGTTCCGCCATGCTTCCAGGCCAAGCATCGATTCCGTCGCGCCGGCGGGACTGGGGTAAAAGCCGGTCACTCGGTTGAGCGCCGAATTGAAGAAGAAAAATGCCATCCCCACCGGAATCTGGAGTTCTTCCCAACCCTCTGGCGTCAGTTCGAACGAGTTGAGCATCAGGTAGCGGTCGGGCACCGCCTTGTACTTGCCTTGCGCGGCGCCCTGCTGAGTGAAGAGCAGGTAGCAGGCGCGGCAGGCGCACATCAGGCTGCGGCTCTCGACGTTGACGATATGAGAATGGCCGGGGGTGAGTTCCGACGCGCACATCTCGCAGGACTCGGCGGGCGCCGAACGCGCCGTGCCGATTCACAAAGCGACCAAGCGCCGCGAGCGGCCGGCCGCTCTGCGATGGCTGCCCCTGGCTCACGCGGACGCTCCCGCCAAAGCGACTCTCACCCCAGCCTCATCTTCCAGCAACGGCACCGGCTCGAGATGAAGACCGCGATTTTCCGTCGAACGTCCGGCGCGGCGAACATCATATCGTTCTCCGCATGACGGACAAGCAATCACTTCGCCGCCAAACGCGCCGCCATGCATCGGCGAGGCGCATCCCGGACACGTGTCGCGGTATGCATAAAGACTTTGGTCGACCCGGCAGAGTAAGATCGGCGCGCCACCGATTTCGGCTATCGCTGTCGCCCCCGGCGCGACTCGCGGCGCATCGCCCAGCGCGGTCCACTTCGGCAAATGATCGTCCGAGACCGTTGTGGCCAGGATGCTCCGCGCGCTCGATGCCCTTCGACTTCGATGCTGGTCAGTTCCGGCGCGACTTCTTTGATCGCGGTTTCGACCGCAAGCTTCACGGTCAACGTCGAGGACGGGCAGGTCTCACAACTGCCGGCCATGCGCAGCCGCACCACTCCGGTCGCTTCGTCGGCTTGCACCAATTCCACGTCGCCGCCATGCGAGCCCAGATACGGACGCACCTGACCAGCGCCTTGCGCACGCGGGTAGCGAAATCGTCGGGATGCAAACCGTGGAGGATAAACAGACTGCCGACCAGTTCATCGGCGGCGAGCTGATCGAGTAATCGCTTCGCCCGCCGCGCCTTGTGCGGCGGCAATCTCGATCGTCCGGCTCAGGCCCGACCCATACAACTCCAGGATCAGACCGGATTAGCTCGTCCACCCGCTGCCAGGCCGGCGGACTTGCCATCGAGCGCACTTGCTGGAGCAGATTTTCGATTCGCTCGCCGACTTGGCTCAAGTTCCCGCGGTCAGGCATCTGTATGCTCCTCCAGCAGGCCAGGGTTAAGCGCCGCACGGCCGCTCAAACTATCGCCCACGACATTTACAAAGTGTTCATCACCATAAAGTATTCATCGCTATCAATGTTGCTCATTTTATGATGTTCACATCATATAGATATTCATCATGGCCGGCGAATGAATCTTCTCCAGCACCTTGCCTTTGCCCAGGTACATATGCACTCCGCAGGGCAGGCACGGGTCGAAACTGCGGACCGTGCGCATGATATCGATCCCTTTGAACTTCTCAGGCGGATTCTCCTCGAAAATCGGCGAATCCTGGACCGCGTCTTCGTAGGGTCCCGGAGTGCCGTATATATCGCGCGGGTTGCCATTCCAAGGCGTCGGCGGATACGGATGATAGTTGGCGATCTTGCCGCCGCGGATCACCATGTGATGCGACAGGACGCCGCGCACCGCCTCGGTGAAGCCGCATCCGATGCCTTCTTTGGGGACCTTGAAGGGCTCCCAGGTCTTGGTGTTTCCCGCGCGCACTTCGGCCAGCGCCTTTTCCACGAAGTAAAGCGCGCATGCACAGGCATAAGCCTGGAAGTAAGTCCGCGCGCGGTCGCGCTCGAGCGTGTTCGACCATTTGGGGATTTTCCACTCGAACGTAACCGGACCGCGGGTCGCGCTCTTGGGCAGATTGATAACCACGCTGCTGCCGGTGGCCTTGATATAGCCGATATCCACCAGGCCCGAAAGGGCAGTCGACCATAACCGCGCGATGGGTCCGCCGCCGGTATCGAGCGCAAGATGATCCTTGCCGTCGTACCATCGCGGCGACATTACCCAACTGTACTTGCCGTCGAAGTCGCGTTTTTGCGGACGCGGATTGGTGTGTTGATTCCACGGATGGCGCCGGTCAACCGGATTACCCAACGGATCGTTGCGCACGAACATCTCCTGGTCTTCCCAGTCGTCATAGTAGGAATGGCCCAGGAGGATCCTGATTCCGAGGTTGATCTTGACCAGGTCGTTGGTGACCAGTTTGCCGTCGACCACCACACCGGGGGTCACGAACATCCCGCGGCCCCAGTTGGTCATGTCGCGATATTCGAAATTGCAGACTTCCGGATCCTGGAACGAGCCCCAGCATCCGAGCAGGATTCGGCGCCGGCCGACCTCCTCATAGCCTGGCAGCGCCTGGTAGAAAAAATCGAACAGGTCGTCATGCATCGGCACCGCCCGCTTGAGGAACTCAACGTAGCGCATCAGGCGGGTCAGGTAGTCGGTAAAAAGCTGTACGGTGGCGGTGGTTCCGACGCCGCCGGGATAAAGCGTCGAGGGATGCACGTGGCGGCCTTCCATCAGGCAGAACATCTCGCGCGTGTAGCGGCTGGTCTGCAGCGCCTCGCGATAAAACTCCCCCTCGATCGGATTGACCGATTTCATGATATCGCCGATGGTCTTGTAGCCGTGGTCGGCGGCGTGCGGGGCTTCGGTCTTGACCGCTTTTTCCCATAGTCCGGGGTTGGTCTCGCGCACCATCTTCTCGCAGAAATCCACCGCGACCAGGTTCTCCTGGAAGATGTTGTGGTCGAACATGTACTCCGCGGCTTCGCCGAGGTTGATAATCCATTCGCCCAGATGCGGCGGCTTGACGCCATAGGCCATGTTCTGGGTATAGCATGAGCAGGTGGCGTGATTGTCGCCGCAGATTCCGCATATCCGGCTGGTGATGAAGTGCGAGTCGCGCGGATCTTTGCCCTTCATAAAAATGCTATAGCCGCGGAAAATCGAAGAGGTCGCATGGCATTCGGCGACCTTGCGCTTGCCGAAGTCGATCTTGGTGTAAATGCCGAGACTGCCGACGATCCGCGTAATCGGATCCCAGTTCATCTCCACAAGGCCGGTGTTGGTCTTCGCCGTTGCCATAAGCCCACCTCCTGATTTGGTAGGAATAAACCGCGCAGCTATATGCTTAAGCAGGTTTACCACTTCGCCTGATAGCCGGTAGTCAGTTTGGTTCCGGGGCGGCGCCACTTCGGCTCCTTTTCCAGGGTCGAGGTGGTAAACGAGCGCAATGCCCTGACTGCGGTGCCCAACACGTTTGCGGCCTTGGTTGAAAGCTTGGCGCCCGGCGGCTCGTCCATGAACGGCATGAACTTGTCCGGAAAGCCGGGCATCGTGCATCCGATGCAGATTCCGCCCACGTTGGGACATCCTCCGATTCCGTTCATCCAGCCGCGCTTGGGCACATTGCATTTCACCACCGGACCCCAACAGCCCAGCTTGACGATGCATTTGTGTGAGCCGTATTCGGTCGCGAAGTCGCCCTGCTCGTAATAGCCGGCGCGATCGCACCCCTCATGGACGGTTTGCCCGAACAGCCATTGCGGGCGCAGCGACTCATCCAAAGGAATCGTCGGCGCTTGTCCCGTCGCCTGATAAAGCAGATACAAAATGGTCTCGGAAAGATTATCGGGCTGAATCGGGCAGCCGGGTACGCATACGATCGGATTGCCGGCTTTGGAGCGGAAATCCCAGCCCAGAAAATCGGGCACGCCCATCGCGCCCGTGGGATTACCCGCCATCGCATGGATTCCGCCGTAGGTGGCGCAGGTGCCGACCGCGAGCACAGCCCAGGCTTTGGGCGCCAGCCGCTCCAGCCATTCCGAAGTGGTCATGGGCTGGGTATCACGGCCGCCGCCTTCCACGCGATTGCCCATCGCCGCCCAGTAGCCCTCTTCCTTGATCTCTTCGTTGGGGATCGAGCCTTCGACGACCAGCACGAAGGGGTCGATTTCGTTCCGGTCGGCCTTCCAGAACCACTGCATGAATTCGTCGCCGACCTGATAGTCGATCAGCAGCCAATGCACCGCCACGCGCGGCAGTCCCGGCAGGGTGCCGAGCACGATGTCTTCGATGCTCGGCTGCATCGCGGCCGTCAGCGCAACTGAGTCACCATCGCAACCGAGTCCGGAGTTCAGCCACAGAATGTGAACGAGAGGGTCCTCTGCCATAGCGAGCCTCCTTGCGTAAGCTTGGTCTGCAAGAGGGAAGCCTGATAGGCCACCGCTTCTTTTCTAACGATAGCACCGCATGCTCGAGAGACCGGGAAATTTTTTCTTCAATCCGATCCGCCGACCGAGACGCACTCGAACTCGCACATAAACGACTCCATGTCGTTGTGATGGGCAATACGGCAAACACCGTATTTTTCGGAATTCAATACCTTAGCCTGATTGTTCTTCTCCATACCCGATACGCGGCTTTTGGACCGCCATTTTGATAGATGCAACAGCGGCACACGCCTTGATGGGACGTTGAGCCGTGAGCCGACGTCACAGGCCGCAGGTCAGCAGCGGACCGGGACGATACAATCGAACGTTCTAGTAGCTCCCATAGCGGACCGCGTGCTTGTTATCCAGGGCACGATGGACCTCTTCCTTCGATATCGCCTGACCTTGTTGCAACTTGTCGAGCAGCGCTTTTATCTCGTCCGCTTTTCTTTGGTAGAACATACCCCGATCGCTATCCGCTCCACTCGTGTACGCTTGGGCGTTCCCGCGATCGCGATGCTCAGCATGCTTGAGCTTGGCGGTCACTTTCGCCGCCTCCGGAGTACCAGGCTGGATCATGCTCGAATCCTCCCCGGCAAAGCCGATTGCCGGGGCCAGCAGCACTAAGAGACAAACAGCGACACAACACGTAAGTAAAGTACGACTCCTCATCGAACGGTACCTCCATAACGGGGGACTCTAAACCGGACGCGGTATGAGGCAGCTTATTTTGAGCCTATAATTCTAGCCTGATTGGGGGCAGCGGCAAGGCTGGCTGTTCCTCCCTGCGCGAATGTCGCCTGCTCAAAAAAGGCTTTCAACCGTGCCACCCGGGCCGACAGCCGCTGGGTCTGAACGGCCTGCTGCTCGATCTGCACAGCTTGCTCGGCGCCGCGGTCGGAGAGTTGCTGAATCTGTTCGGTCTGTTGTTCGTTTTCGCGCCTCTCCTCCCGCATTTCCTTGGCCTGTTCCTGCAACTCGTTGAGCAGCATCGGTATCAACTCCAGATACCTAACGGTCTTGACTTTGCCGTCCGCGCCGCGACTCACCAGTTCCGGGTACACGCGCGCGACTTCTTCAGCCACCACTCCATACTGCAGCGTCCCGGTCTGGTCGTTGTTGTAGAGGAAAGTTACTGGCCGCAGCTTAAGCAAGCCGGCGCTCTTCGCGCCCATGTCGCGGATGTCGTGCTTATAGCGCGCCGAGGACATCACGATCCCGAGCTTACCGCCACCGCTCACCACCAGCGCGTCCCCTTCCGTCACGAGCGCGCCACTGACGCCCGCAATGTATGCCGCAGTCTGACGACCCGGTTTTCCGATACGAATGGCTCCGTCGTCGGAGGCAACGCCCGAGTTGCCTATATCGATGTTGCCGCTGCCGGTGGTCAGTTCTTCCCCGGCCATGTAGCCCAAGGCGAGATTGTCGCTTCCCGTCGTGTTGTGAAGCATCGCCTCCCTCCCGATCGCGGTGTTTTGTTGTCCGGTCGTGTTTGCATTCAGCGCGTAGAATCCGGTGGCGGTATTGGAGCTGCCAGTGATGTTCGCCGCAAGCGCGCTCACCCCGGTGGCCGTGTTGTAACTGCCATCGGTGTTGCTCAGGAGAGCGTTGACTCCGCCGGCGGTATTGTAGCTGCCATCGGTGTTGCTCAAGAGGGCTTCGAATCCGCTGGCGGTATTGTCGCCGCCCGCGGCGTTTTTGGAGAGCGCGTCCACTCCGCTAGCGGTATTGTCGTTGCCCGTGGTGTTACGCAAAAGGGCGTTGGCTCCGTCGGCGGTGTTCTCTGCGCCAATGGTGTTTTGGAAAAGCGCTAGCAATCCATTGGCGGTATTGTTGCTGCCTGTTGTATTGGATCCGAGGGCGTCAGCTCCGGTGGCGGTATTGTTGACCCCGGTGTTGTTGAGCGTAAGGGCGAACGCTCCGCTGGCAGTGTTGTTGCTGCCGGTTGTGTTGGCAAAGAGCGCGTCCCTTCCGCCGGCAGATATTGTCGCTGCCCGTGGTGTTGCTTGCGATTAGCGCCTGGACTCCGACAGCTATATTGTCGGTACTAGAGCTGTTGCTCATGAGAGATTTCTCGCCAACCGCTGTGTTATCGAAGCCAATAGTGTTGTTGAAAAGCGCGGACGCTCCAAAAGCACTGTTCTCATTTCCGGTCGTGTCGTGCGCCAGAGCACCGTCGCCTACCGCAGTATTTTGCGCTACAGTCTTGCCCTCGCTAAAGAGCGCGATGGCCAACGTGAAAACGAGGCAGAAACAGGTTCTTGTGCCCGATTTTTCGAGTGAATCGGTTGTGCGTGTCACTTTTGAAAACCTCCCTTGCGGCGAGAGCCTCTGGGCTCATATTGCCCGGCCTGCTCTGTATAGCAGACTAAAGCACTTTACCGCCACGGCGACGAAGTCCAGCAAGCGCCGCCCGCGCTCCGTGTGAGAACCGACCCAGCCGCGGGGCGACCAGAAGGACCCGCGCAGCAAAAGGATGCGAGAGGGGGCCGGTGCGGGGTTTTGTCCTTGGTGATCGAGGGGGCACGGGAGACGGTGATTCAGCTTTTCGAGTGGAAGAACGTCGCCTTGTACGCCAAGCAATTCGGTGCGAATTCCGATATCGCGTTCTTGGCTCTCCTAGGTCCAATGTTTAGGGCCGGAAAATCGGTTTGAATGCGGCGCAGGATTTAAAGGACAATTTCCGGTTGTTCAGTCATTCCGAAGAGTAACACTACTCGGATTAATCTTATTTTTGTTTTGGCCTGTCCCAGTTAACTGTACCGGGAGAATTACGCGCAGATGGGTCCCGCCGTTGGGTGAACTGGTGGCCCGGATGCGGCCGCCGTGTTGTTCGACGATTTTGCGGCAAATTGCGAGCCCCATGCCGTTTCCTTCGTATCCGCCGCAGTGCAGGCGCTGGAAAGGTTGAAACAGCTTGGGCGCCAGTTTGCGGTCGAATCCAATGCCATTGTCTTCGACGTGCAATTCGAACACTTTGGCCGTACGACGCCCTTCGCGCTTTGGAAAACTCGCACGCAGACGGACTCTCGGCGGCTGATCAAGGCGGCGGAACTTCAGAGCATTATCGATTAGATGGTGAAGCATCGTATGCATCTGCCGGGGAATGGCTTCGATGGTCGGCAGGACTCCGATCTCCACTCTGGCCGCGGAGGCGCGAATCCGTTCGTCAAGCTCGCCAATCACCCTCCTGGCCAGCTTGCCGAGATTCACCGGCCGAGCTTTAGCTGCGCGCGCCGTCGACCTCGGCATATTCGAGCAAATCGTTGACCATCGACGCGATTCGATCGGCCGATTTCCGCAGACGCTCGAGGGTTTCCGGAGATCCTGGCTTGGCTGCCGAGCGCTTGCCGGCCGTGGTCAGCTTCAGGCGCGGTTGGCGCAACCCATGGGTGGCAGTGGCGGCCAGTTGCCGAAGCTCGGTGTTGGAGCGGGCCAATTGTGAAAGGAGTTGCTCGCGCTCGATTTCCGCGCGCCGGCGCTCGCTGATGTCCCGAATCGCCATCACCGTGCCGACCACCCGGCCCTCGTCATCATGGATTGCGGTCTTGCGCTCCTCGACGGGCGATTTCGATTCCTTGCTTTGAAATCAGCGCGCCCTCCAGCGCGATGTTGCCGTGCGCCAGGCGCTGACGCGCGACCTCCGCCGGTTCCAGGGAGTATTCGAGCTTGAGCACTTCGGCGGTTTTATGTCCGGCGGCGCCAGCCGCGGTCCAGCCGGTCAGCCGCTCCGCCACGGGATTCATGAACCGAATCGCGCCATGCTGCGCATCGGTCGCAATCACGCCGTCCGCGATGCTTCTTAGCGTGGCCGCCAGCCATCGCTCGCTTTCCTTAACCCGTTGTTCGAGCCGATGGCGATATAGGGCCACCTCCACCGCGGCGTGCAACTCGCGCTCTCCAAAGGGCTTGATCAAGTAGCCGAGCGCGCCGGTGATCCGCGCCCTGCCGAGCGTTGCGGGATCCGCATAGGCGGTAAGATAAATCGCCGGGATGTTAAAGCGCGTGCGAATCTCTTCGACCGCTTCGATTCCATCAATTGCGCCGCGCAGCCGGATGTCCATAAGCACCAGGTCGGGACGCAGCGCCGCCGCTTTTTCAATCGCTTCCTCGCCGCTGGAGGCGGTGGCAGGCACTTTATATCCAAAACCGATGAGGTCGCGTTGAATATCCAGGGCTACGACATTTTCGTCCTCGACCACCAGTATTCTCGGCGCATCGTCCTTCGCATCGGCCATTGTGGCTCAGCCCCGGTTGGGAAAAGTGATGGCGAATTCGGTGCCCGCGCGACGGCCCAGCTCCAGACGTCCGCCAATCTGTTCGGTCAGCGTCCTCACCAGTTGCATACCAAGCGTTTCGGCGGTGCGAAAATCGACGTGCGCGGGAAAACCGACTCCATCGTCCGCCACCGCAAGCCTCAGGCTGGTGGCATCCAACGGCCGCAGCTCAACCGTGATCCGGCCGGCGCGGCCGCCGGGAAATGCGTGTTTGAGGCAATTGGAAATGAGTTCATTCAGGATCAATCCTAGCGGCACTGCCCGTTCGATACTCAAGGCCGCATCTTCTATCATCGTGTTAAGCTCGATGCGGGGACGCGCGGCGTACGAGCGCAGCAGCAGACTTAGCAACTCGCGCACGTAGGAAGCGAATTCTACCCGCGAGAGATCCGGCGACTGGTACAACTTTTCGTGGATCAGCGCCATCGAGCGAATCCGGTTTTGACTCTCATGGAACATTTCCAGCGCCGAGCTGTCGCGGATGCTTGCCGCCTGCAGCTTGAGCAGACTCGAAATCACCTGAAGATTGTTCTTGACCCGGTGATGAATCTCCTTGAGCAGACTTTCCTTTTCCCTCAGCGAGGCCTTGAGCTGCTCCGCACCGGCCCGCATCGCCTCCTCAACCCGCTTGGTTTCCGAAATGTCGTAGGCGACGCCCTGGATAAACAGCGGGCGCCCGTGTTCGTCGCGCACGACCCGCGCTTCGCCATGAATCCAGACCACCGAGCCGTTGCGGTTGAGCGCGCGGAATTCCGCCTTGAACGGCCCTCCGGTGGCGCAGCCCCGCGCAAATTCCTGATGCAGCAGATCGCGGTCGCCGGGATGGATCTGGTGGTACCAGAGCACCGGGTCGCTGAGCCATTGCTCCTGGGTAAAACCCAATAGTTCCTCGACCTGCGGACTCACGTAAAGCTCGTGGATGTCCTCGTCGAGAGCGGCCATTGCGGTCACCACCGGAAGTTGTTCAATCAGCGTACGGTACCGGGCTTCCGCTTTGCGCCGCTCCAGCTCCAGTCGGTTGCGTTCGGTCAAGTCGCGCACCACGACGATGAATCGGCGCTGGCCTCCAAGCTTGAAATCCGTGATGGTGATCTCTACCGAGAACCTGGTTGCGTCGCGGCGCCGGCCGACGGTATCGGGACGGACGCTGAGAGTGGGCGTGCCGCGGGAATTTGCCACCATCAGTCCGCCGGCATCGCTGGTCTCGCTGATCAGCAGCGTCCCGATATGCTTGCCCACCGCCTCCGCGGCGCTGTAGCCGAAGATCTTCCCGGCGCTTGGATTAAACGATTCGACAATCTGCCGCTCGTCAAGGATCAGGATTCCGTCTTCGGCCACGCTCACAGGCGCCGGCTGTTCTTCTTTTGTTGCATAAGTGCGGATGATCTGAGCCACGTCCGGGCCGATGAGCGAGAACACCTGCGCCATCTCCCGCACCGAGCTCCACGCGCGCTCGAAGCTGTCCAGCGCACGCCTGGCAGCACGCGAGTTCCGCGCCGACGCCCCTGCATGCGCGCCGCGGACTGGATCCGAATTGGGACGACCTTTCACTTCTGAATCCCCAGGAGCGGCGAATGCTCGACCTGGACGGTTTTGCCGCCACCCAGATACATGTGTACTCCACACGGCAGGCAGGGATCGAAGCTTCGCACCGTGCGCAGGATATCGATCCCTTTGAACTTGTCGCGGCCATTTTCTTCGAAGATGGGCGTGTTCTGGATCGCGTCTTCGTATGGGCCAGGCGTGCCATGAAGGTCACGTGGGCTGGCGTTCCAACAGGTTGGCGGATACGGATGATAGTTGGCCAGCTTGCCCTCGCGAATCACCAGATGATGGGAGAGCAGCCCGCGAACCGCCTCGTGAAAACCACAGCCAACGGCCTCTTGCGGAACTTTAAATTCGGTCCAGGTTTTGGTCCGGCCGGAGAGTATCTCCGTGCGCGCCTGCTCCAGAAAGTAGAGAGCGGCGGCCGCGGCGTAAGCCTGGAAATAGGTGCGAGCGCGATTGCGCTCGATCGTGTTGCTCCATTTGGGGATTTTCCATTCGAGCTCGGTCTCTGGAAGACCCGCGCTCTTCGGCAAACGGATTTTGACGCCGCTACGCGCCGCTTCGATATAGCCAATCCGCACCCGTTCGGAGAGCGCCGTGCTCCACAGCCGGGCGAGCGGTCCGCCACCGGTATCCAGCGCGAGAAGCTTATTGCCGCGCGCATCATACCATCGCGGCGACATCACCCAGGTGTACTTGCCGGCAAAATCGCGGCGGTCCGGTTTGGGAATGGTGGTCTGATTCCACGGATGGCGCTGATCCACGGGATTACCCAGCGGATCGGATTTCACAAAAGTTTCCGCACCCTGCCAGTCGTCGTAAAACGAACTGCCCAAAAGAATCCGGATGCCAAGGTTGATCTCGACCAGGTCGGTGGTCAGCAGTTCGCCATCGACGATGATCCCCGGGGTGACAAACATCTCGCGTCCCCAGCGGCTCATCGTCGCGTAATTGAAGTCGCATACTTCCGGGTTTTGAAACGAACCCCAGCAGCCCAGCAAAATCCTGCGTCTGCCAACCTCTTCGTAGCCGGGCAGCGCCTCGTAAAAGAAGTCGAACAAATCGTCATGGAACGCTACCGCGCGTTTGATGAAATCGATATACTTCATCAGCCGCACGAGGTATGCCGGTGAGCAACTGGAGATCGGCGACGGTGCCGACGCCGCCCGGATAGAGCGTCGAGGGATGCGCGTGACGGCCGCCCATCAGGCAATACATCTCCCGCGCCACGCGGCTCATTTCCAACGCCTCGCGGTAGAACGGGCCCTGGAACGGATTGAGCGCCCGCATCAAGTCGCCGATCATGGCGTAGCCATGCGGCCTGCATTAGGCGCCGCCGTGCGCCGGGCTTTGACCAGGACGCCCGGATTGGTTTCCTGCATCATCCGCTCGCAGAAGTCGACCCCGACCAGATTGTCCTGGAACAGGTTGTGGTCGAACATGTATTCGGCGGCTTCCGCAAGGTTGATTATCCAATCGGCCAGTGGCGGCGGTTTCACTCCGAAAGGCCATGTTCTGCGCATACACCGCGCAAGTTGCGTGATTGTCGCCGCAGATGCCGCAAATACGGCTGGTGATGAACTGCGCGTCGCGCGCGTCCTTGCCTTTCATGAAGATGCTGTAGCCGCGGAAGATCGAGGAAGTGGCATGGCATTCGCGCGACCTGACGGTTGGCGAGATCGACCTTGGCGTGGATCCCAAGACTCCCCACCACCCGGGTGATGGGATCCCAGGTCACTTCCAGCAGGTCGCCGCTGCCTTGGCCGAGCGCGCCGCCGCTGCTTAGCCATCGCGCGTTTCCCGTTTTGACGCTGCCCGGCATCGGCTGATCGGCGGCCGCCTGGTCCGGACGCTGGCGCCATTGCGGTTCGCGATCCATCGAGTCGATGGTAAAGCGCCGCAGCGCCGTCACGGCGCGCCCATACATCATCACTGCCGATGACGACATCTTTGCTCCCGGCGGTTCATCCATGAAGGGCATGAACTTGTCAGGGAACCCGGGCATCGTACAGCCAATGCAGATCCCGCCGACATTTGGACATCCGCCGACACCGCCCATCCATCCGCGTTTGCCGACATTGCATCGCACTACCGGACCCCAGCATCCGAGCTTGACGATACACTTCGGACGGCCATATTGCTCTTCGAAATCGGCCTGCTCGTAATATCCGCCGCGATCGCAGGTCTCGTGCACGGTCTGCTCGAACAGCCACGCGCGGACGCAGACAATCATCTAGCGGGATCATCGGCGCATGGCCGGCCGCCTGATAAAGCAGGTAGAGCAGTGTCTCCATGAAGTTATCCGGCTGCACCGGGCATCCGGGGACGCAGACAATGGGGATGCCGGCCCGGGACCGCCAATCCCATCCGAGGAAATCCGCCACCCCCATACAGCCAGTAGGGTTGCCGGCGACTGCGTGGATGCCGCCGTAAGTCGCGCAGGTTCCGGCCGCCATAATCGCCCACGCATTGGGCGCCAACCGCTCCAGCCATTCGCAGGTCGTAATCGGTTGTCCGGTGGCCCGGTCGGTTCCCATCGCCGCCCAGTAACCCGCCTGCTTGTTGGTTTCGTCAGGGATCGAGCCTTCCACCACCAGCAAGAACGGACCAAGCTTGCCCTGCGCCGCGCGATGAAAGTGATCGAGGAAGTTGTCGCCGACCTCGTAGGCCAGCACCGGGTTGTGCAGGATAACTTCGGGAATGCGCGGGATGGCCCCGAGCACGATGTCCTCGATACTGGGCTGGGTTGCGGCGGTCATCGCAATAGTGTCACCGTCACAACCCAATCCGGCGGTGATCCATAGAATGTCGAGTTTTCGCAGCGGCGCCTGCCCATGCGCGCCCAGCGCAATCTTTTTCCTGGGTTCAGCCGCGCGTGCCATAAACCGAGCCTACACGAAAGCCAAGCCTATACCTGGATGATGTTGTTGCGCAGCGCATAGCGCACCAGTTCGCCAATGGAATGGATGCCAAGTTTGCGCATCAGGTTGGTGCGATGAGTGAGCGCGGTCTTGAGGCTTATTCCCAGCGCGGCGGCGACTTCTTTGCTGCTCCTTCCCTCCGCGAGCAGTTGCACGATCTCGCGCTCGCGCGGGGTCTAGCGCCGCTGGCGGGGGCGCGCTGCTCGGCTTGGCTTTCGAGGTCCTTGCGATAACCCCCCAGCATCATCTCGGTCACCTTGGCGTCAAAAAAAGGCTTGTGGGCCCGCAAGCGATTCAACCGCCGCCAGAAGATCCCGAGCCGCTTCGGACTTCGAAAGATAGCCGCGCGCGCCGGCCGCCAGGGCTTCGCGCATCATCTGTTCGGACTCGTGCATCGTCAGCACCAGGATCTCAATTTGCGGCATCGCTTTTGTGAATCTGACGAATGGTCTCCAGCCCGTTCATCTCCGGCATCGAGATGTCCACGATAAGAAGATCGGGCCTAAGGCGCCGCGCCTGCTCGACCGCCTCATGCCCTGTCGCCGCCTCGCCGCAAACATTCCAGCCGGGCTGGCTCTCCAACAGCGCGCGGATGCCTCTGCGGACGACTTCGTGGTCGTCGGCTACCAGGATCCGGGTACGTCATCGATCATCCACGGGCCTGGGTAGCACCGCCCTCACCGTCGCTCCCGAAGCCGGCGTTGTGGATCTCCAATCGGCCTCCGGCCTGGCGCGCCCGTTCCTGCATGCTGCGAATGCCGACGCCAAGTTCAGCCATAACCATGCCGTTCCCGTTTCTCTTTGCGGTGGAAAATCCGCGGCCACGATCGGAGATTTCCAGCACCACCTCGTCGTCACGCTCCAACAGCGCGATGCGTGCGGTCGGGCTGCCCGAATGCAGATGGACGTTGGTCAGGCTTTCCTGGACGATCCGGAACAAGCGTCGTTTCCATCTCGTCGGGTAATCGCCCAATCCCGCCCGGCACATCAAGCTCAACCCGGACTCCGCTTCTGCGCGTGAAGCCTTCGACGTAACCGCGCAACGCATATACCAGTCCGGCTTCTTCGAGCAGCGGCGGATGCAACAAATAAGATAGCGTGCGAATCTCGCGCAAACAGCCCTCGGTCAGCCGCAGGCTTTCCGCGAAAGCGGCATGAGCAGCCGGGACTGAAATTCGGGCGTTGATCGCTCCACCAGGCTCAGATTCATCGACAAGCGCCGCCAGCTTCTGCGCCGTGGTGTCGTGAAGTTCGCGGGCAAGCCGCCGCCGCTCCTCGTCCTGCAAGCGCAGCAGGCGTCCGGAGAGCTCCTGAACGGTTCTTTCGGCCGCCTTGCGCTCGGTGATGTCGCGGATAATCACGAGTTGCCATTGCTCTCCGGCGATCCCGATTTTGGCCGCCGAAAACAATCCGCGGCGTATGCTCCTATCTTTGCGCCGAAAGCTGGTCTCCAGGTTGCGAACGAAGCCGCGGCTGCGCAGTTCGACCGACCACCGTGGCCAGTTCATCTTTGTTGACCCAAATCCCAAGCTCCGCCTGGGTCTTGCCGATCATATCCGCGCGGCTGAAGCCGGTGAAACGCGAACATTCGGCGTTGACCTCGGCGAAAGTCCCGTCGGCCATGCGGATGATCGCCACGGCGTCCAGGCTGCCCTCGAAAATGGTCCTGAATTTTTCCTCGGCAACCCGCAGCGCTTCTTCGGTGCGCTTCTGGCCGGTAACGTCGATTAGCAACCAATGCAACTCGGTCGGTTGCCCCGCCGATCCGCGCGAAGCGGCAACCGTCATCGCCACCTGAAGTCAAGGCTCGCTGCGGCCCCACAATCCTGGCTTCAAGACTGCGGGCCCTCGAGTCGGTTGCACGACGCATCGCGGCCAGATTGGCGGCCAGCGAATCGCGGTCTGGCTCCGCAATCAGGAAACTGATGGGAATCCCGATCAAAGCTTCCCGCCGCATTCCCAAAAGCACAGCCGCCGTCGCGTTGGCGTCTTCGATTACGCCTTCGGGGTCGGTGACCAGACACGCCAGCGGAGAGACTTCGAACAGTTCGCGGTAGCGGCGCGCCGCCGCCTCTTCCGCCTGCTGCAACTCGAACAGTTCATGCTCGGGGATCGCGCGCTGGCCCGCAACGGCCTCGACGCCCTCGAAGATATCTCAACACTTCATCGAGGGTCTCACCAGCACCGACGCTGGCACGTCGGCGACCCGGCGCTCCAACTCGTGTGCCTTCAACCGCGCCGCGGCAATCCCTCCAGAAAGCGTTTTGCTCTTCATCCGGACTCTCCGCTTAATGTTTCCGCCAAGGCCCTGTTAATAATCCTGAAATGCCTCTCCTGAATGAATCCGAATTGGCATATCGAACAGATCTTCTTCCGTACTTATATAGCAAGCGGCATCAAGGCGGAATCGTTTCCGGCTGCGCGCGCGAGCGACCTGGCGCGGATAGCCCAACCGGTTTGCGCCCAGTCAGGAATTGGACTACCATACGGCGCGCCGTGCGTGACAACGTTAACCGAAGCCGATACAGCAAAGCCCCTGGCCCTTGGGCGGCATGTCGGTAGTCGAACTCGGTCAAGGCGTTGCGGCGGCGTTTGCCGCCAAGCTGATGGCGCTGATGGGCGCCAGCGTGATCAAGGTCGAATCGCCCGAAGGCGACGTCACCCGGCACCGCGGCCCGTTCCCTGGCGATATTCCAGATCCTGAAAAGAGCGGCTTGTTCCAGTACCTTAACGCGGACAAGCGCGGCATCACTCTCGATCTCCGCAATCGCGCTGACCGCCGAACTCTGGATGACCTCCTGACCGGCGCCGACATCATGATTCACAATATTGCGCCGTATCAACGCGCAGCCTGCGGACTGGAAAGCGACGCCGTCAGCCGCAGCCATCCCCGATTGATCGTTACCGCGATCGCGGCCTACGGCGGATACGGCCCGCGCTCCGACTATCGCGCCTATGAACTCAACTCGATGCACGCCAGTGGGATGGCGATCATGAGTCCGCGGATTTCCGACCGGCCCGACTTGCCGCCGCTGAAGCCCTATGGGCATCAGGCGGAATTCCAAAGCGGCGCGCATGCGGCCGCGGTAACATTGGCCGCTTATTGGCATCGGATGAAATCAGGCGCGGGACAGGCGATCGACGTCTCCGAGCAGGAATGTATCGCCGCGGCGCTCGAGTTGAGCCTGGTTTGGTACACCTACGAAGGCAAACGGACCTCCCGCATGGGCTTCGTCAACTCCTCTCCGACAGGGATTTTCGAGTTCGCCGACGGGTTGGCCGAACTGATGTGCGTCGAGCAGGCGCAATGGGAACGATTCGTCGCCTTCCTGGGAAATCCGCAATGGTCCAGGGAGGAGATTTTCCAGGAGCGCCAGTCGCGCATCCAGCAGGCGGAAGCGTTGCGTCCGCTGGTGCAGGATAGCATCAAGGATCTGCGGATGTTGGAAACCGTTCGCGGGTTGCAGGATGTTCGCGTTCCCGCCGCGCCGGTCAGCACGATGGCCGAACTGTACAATGATGAACATCTGAAGTATCGCGAGTTTTTCACCGCGATGCCCGCGCGCGAACGCGGAGAAAAACCGGTTCTGGCGCCCGGCGCGCCGTTTAAGTCGACTGCGATGGGATGGTCGATGCGCCGCGCCGGCGCCCCTTCTCGGAGAACATCAGCAGGAAGTAATGGCGGAGATTGCCGCACGCCGTAGCCCTCCTGCACTCGCTGCCAATACCGGCGCGCTACCGCAATCGGGCCCGCTAAGCGGAGTGCGTGTCCTGGACTTTAGCTGGGTGTGGGCGGGACCATTTTGCACCTTGCAACTGGCTCATCTCGGCGCCGAAGTGATTCGCGTCGAAACCAGCAGGCGTCCGTGTATCAACCGCATCATTCCGCCGTACGCCGAAGGGAAGGCCGGGGTCAACCGCGCGGGCAGCTTCAACCAGTGGAACCAGGGCAAGCGCAGTCTTCAACTCGACCTCGCCAAACCACAGGCTGCCGCGATCGCGCGCGAACTGGCGCGCCATTGCGACGTCGCGGTGGAGAACTTTGCGCCCGGAGTGATTGATCGATTCGGCGTCGGATATGAAGCGTTACGCGCCGTCAAACCGGACCTGATCATGCTATCGATATCGGGTTACGGCCAGACCGGTCCTTATGCCCGCTTCGTCAGCTACGGCCTGATGATCGCGGCGCACGCCGGTCTATACTCACTCAGCACTTACGAGAACGACCGGCCGCGCGAGATCGGACTGAGCTACGCCGACCCCGCCACCGGTATCCTCGGCACGACGCTGATCAACGCCGCGCTGATCCATCGCGATCGCACCGGCCAGGGGCAGCATATCGATTTGTCGATGCTGGAATCGATGGAAATGCTAATGCCCGAGGCGCTGCTCGAATACGCAATCAATGGCCGCGAGCCACGGCCGATGGGCAACCACGATCGCTGGATGTCGCCGCACAACTGCTACAAGGCGCGCGGCGACGCCGAGCATTGGGTCACGATCGCCGTCGGCAGCGAGGCGGAGTGGCGCGCGCTATGCGAGGCGATAGGCAAGCCGTCGATGGCCGACGATCCGCGCTTTCGCAGCGCCGAACTCCGCAAGCAAAATGAGGCCGAGCTGGACGCGATAATCACGGCATGGACTTCAGAGCGCGATCGCTGGGAGATTACCGAGCTGCTCCAGCGTGCCGGCGTCGCGGCGATTCCCACCTTCACCAACGAGGACGTGGCGAAAGATCTCCATATGCGCGAGCGCGGCTTCATGGTCGAACTGCCGCATCCGGAAATCGGCGTCTACACCCATGCGGGCGTGCCCTGGACGATGTCAGGAACGCCGTGCAAGGTGCACCGCGCCGCCCCGCGTCTGGGCGAGGACACCGACTACGTGCTGGGCGAGATTCTGGGCTACACACCGGAGAAAATCGCGGAGCTGCGCGCGACGCAAGTTATTTGCTGATTCCCTTAATAGCACCATCGCACAGCATCTTCTTCCTCAAAGTAGCGTCGAATCGCCTCGCGGTATTTCCGGACTCAAGGTGGCCAATAGTCAGTCGGCGGGGCTCGTACAGGCGGCTTCGTGCTCGCCTTCAACATGCACGACGTCGTTAATTGGGTAGCCCAGTGATCGTTCCACTGAGCGTGACGGTGCCGCTGTAGTGTTGCTGGATTATCGAAGGTGATGGATCCCTGATTGGTTATGGCGAATTGACCCGAGCATTCCAACCTCCATGACAGTGAAGTCTGGCCGCGGATGAAGTCGGTCCGCTTGCACGGGGCCTGAGGCGGGACGTCGAGCTGGGCAAAAGAGATCCAGGGACTGCTCGCCTCAGCTACGCAATGCCACTGAATCAGTGGGGACTGGGTCTGGCCTGAGCGTTCCGCGCGCAAAGTAGTTTTCCATAAGCCTGGTATACCTCCGAACTCATCGGCCGGGAGCCTTCGCCGCGAGCACCAATATGATCCCGGCCACGGCCAACAGGAATCTCTTCATTCTCAAATAACCATCCTCTTCCTTTTGGCGGTCTTGCCGTTCACACTGATGGGAAAGCTTCAAGGGACTTCATCATAAAGCTACGGAATAAAGGCGGGACGGCAGTTTATTGCCGCCCCGCCGGTTATGTCAGCGCACGCTCGGAAGCGGTGACGCCGAGTGTTACTATTTGCGGCCGGTTGGGGAAACACGAACATGTCCATCAAATCGCCGATCGCAGGTTGGTTCGTCGGAACATACGGGTTCAGTCCCGCCACCGGATTGGGCAAGTTATCGCGGCTGAGCGGCGATATCGTCTCTTCAGGTTCCAGTTCGCTTCCACGAACTTGGCGAATGAAACGTGGTCGTAGTAGGTATGCACCACGCGTCCACCCGTTGAAAAGGGCGAAACCACCAGCAGCGGAATGCGCGTACCGTCTCCGAAGAAGTCGATGGTCTGGACGTAGCCGGAGTCCCAATAACCGCCGCCCTCATCAAACGTAATCATGATCGCCGTGCTGGCCCACAGGTTGGGATTGGCTTTCGCCATAGTGATGATCTTCAGACAGAGCCCCTCGAACAACTCCAACTTTGACGAGGCCGGATGGCCGTCAAGATACCCATCGGGCTTGACGATCGAAACCGCCGGCAGCTTGCCCGTCTTCAGGTCGGAATAGAGGTCGGTGATGTCCGCGAGATGAGCACTTCGTTGAGCCGCGCTGGTCATGATCTGCGTTGAATAAAGGAATGGGTTGCAAATGTTGCAAAAAGTTCCGTTCTCGCCGCTCTCGGTGCCGCCGGCCCAACCTTCACCATAGTACTTCCATGATACCCCGTGCTTGTTCAGCAAGAACCCGATGTTGTTCTGCCGGATCGGCGGAATCGTGATATTGGTTCGGTGGTGCGAGGGGAGCCGGCGAGCCGGTTCCCAGGTATCCGGGATTATAGTTGTTCACGAGGTAATAGGCACTCGCCTGGCAATCGCCTTTATTGAAAGCTTGTATCGCAGCGAACCGAGATAGTTCAAAATGGGCGTGACACCCGGTTGAGACGGGCTCGAACAATTCACATAGGAGCCGCCATTGTTCGCAATGGCACCATAGCCGTAACCGTCCTCAGTGTACCAATTGTTAGTGCCTGGCATCGGATTCGGATTCTCGATCTCACCCTTGGGCGGCGTCGCGGGGTTGCCCTTGGAGTCCGCGTAGAAGATCAAACTGCCGAAGCCGAGCATTATGTGGTTGGCTCCGGTACCGCCCATAATAGACTGGTGAAAGTTATCGCTCAAAGCGTAGTTCTGAGCCAGATAATTGAAAATGGGGGCGTCACCCTGGGCGACATTGAAGAACTGCATTGAGGTCGAACCTTCACCCGTGGTCTGGTCGTCGAAGGGGGAAGGCCGCGGTGTGCCATTAGCTCCGGCGCCGACTGAAGTCTCGACCCATGGGAACAGATCCGCAGTGCATCCGCTCGGGTTGGCTCTTGCTCGAAGTTGCGTTATTGCAATCGAGCTGTTGCCACATCTGGAAAAAGCGGTGCGACCGGGCTGGCCGCATAATCATCGTAAGTTATGTAGTTATCCATCGGAACCGGAGCGTTCGGGAGCGCCGATGGGAAAACGGATGTCCACGATGTCATTCGGTAATCCGGTACCACCAATCGTGAGCTCGTCATACGCCCACAGCGGCAACGCCGGCTCGACGCTCTCGGCCTGCGGAGCCGTGGAGAAGTGGGCCTCAGTGGGCGCGCCACCGGTGTTCATGTCGGGCAGGGATGAGTATGGATAACGTCTTGTCCGGGCTGTTCGAATAGGTGGCGGTGTCGGTCGCCTTCCATTGCTGGGCGGCCTTGACGTTAGGGCCGGGCGTGCCGTCGAGTTTGACGATTCCTTCTGACAGCAGGTTGTGCACGGTCTGGCCCGCCGGAGGCTGATAGGTGGCGAAAACGTGATCAAACGTGCGATTTTCGCCGATTATGAGAATTACGTGCTGAATTGGCGTTTTGGTTACCGGGCTCAGGCTCCGCAGGGCGGGACCGACCGGAACGCTTAGAACGCCGCTTGGAACTTGTTCCTGTTCGAAGCCCGCGCCATAGGGAGTTATGTTGACCCGCGACCGAAAGCGGGCATCGCCTTGCTGCTGAGCGTAAGCCAGCGGCATCGCCAACTGACTGCCGAGCATCGCACCCAGCGCGATTGCGGCGGTCCATTTCCTGCGTTGCAGTCTCCTTGTGAACATGGGCATCCTCCTCATTGTTAAGCGCGCTCCCTATGAGCAGTCGGGGCCTGATGTTCATTAAGAGAAGTTACATGTGATTTGCTGATTAGATGACGGGCTCGTTAATTTCGCGGCCGTGAACAGACCGCCAAATTATTCAACTGGGCGACACTCGCATTGGTCGAGGCGATCACTTCGTAGGGCCGCATCATCTCGTTGTCTTCGTGCTCCAGGTTATGGCAATGCCATACATAACGACCGGTATAGCCTTCGAAGCGAACTATAATCCGAGTGACCATTTCAGGATCGGCGCGGATCGTGTCCTTCCAACCATACTCGTTCGGCTCGGGTGCAAGCGCGGAGCCCGTGTACTTGAGCGTGCGGTTGGCGTTGTAAGCAAACTGGTCGAACGGCCGGCGGTCGAGGAGCTGAAAACGGACCAGGTGAAGATGAATCGGATGTGCATCCTGGGTGAGATTTACAAAGCTCCAGATTTCCACTGAATCAAGCACGGGGCTCTCGGTGACTGGCATGTCCCAGCGAGCACCGTTAAGGAGCATCACCATCGAATAGCCTGAATAGTCAACTTTCTCCACGAGCGTCAATACGCGCGTTCTGATGGCTCTGGATTCCGGTATCCGAGTCACCGGACGAAGGATGGCTGGAAGCGAGGCCGTGTCCTTGGCGGGCGCGGCGGCTACCCGAAATTGCAATACATTCAAAGCCTGGTTTTTCATGACCACGCGTTGGCCTGCGTGCGCGGCGAAGTCGAGCACAACGTCGGCGCGCTCGGCCGTATAAAGATTCAGGTGTTGGAGTTGAACCGGCGTGGGCATCAAGCCTTGGTCGCTCCCGATCTGGTAAAACATCTGCCCAGTTGAAAGTGACAAGCTTAACATGCGACCATTTGAGCAGTTGAGTATTCGAAAACGATATTTACGCGGTTCCACTTCAAGAAAGGGAGAAATCTTACCATTAGCCACAATTGTGTTGCCACGGAATTCCGGAACCCACGGCGCTCCAGGTTTGAGCGAAACTGGATAGTAAAGCTGTCCGTCTTGGTCCACGGTGCGATCGCAAAGTGCAAGCGGAATCTCATATTTGCCACTGGGCAGGTTGAGTCCGGTTTCGTGTTCATCGCGGATCAAAAAGAGTCCATACAATCCCGCCAAAATGTTGAGCCGACTGATACCCATTGCGTGATCGTGGTACCACAAGGTAGTCGCGTCCTGACGGTTCGGATAATAATAGACCTCCGACCTTCCCGGCACCCACCAGTTCTCTGGATACCCGTCGCTATCCGGCGGAGTCTTCCCTCCATGTAAGTGGGGTACCGTGCGAACGTCCGGCTTATCCGCTTCCGCACCGTGGATATGGTGATCGATCGGTAAGAAATGCCTTACCGGAAGACGATTAACCCATTCCACCAGGATTCCCTCACCGCTACGGATGTCAAACGTGGGACCGGGAGCCGTGCCGTTATAGCCCCATTGCCGTGTGGGTTTGAGGTCGCGATGCAACCGCGCTTCGAACTCCCGCATCTCAACCCGATAAAAAGGGAGGGTTACTCCGGGTTGCGTTGGACTGGCACGGCGTTGCGTGGACCGGGCGACGGAAGGAATGGGAAGCGGATCGACAAAAGAGGGGATCAGCCGGGAACTTAGAGGCCGAATTTGGGCCGCTTCAACCAGGGCGCCATGATCCTGCATCATCAGGGCGGCGCCGATCAGCGCGCCCTTGTGCAAAAACTCACGTCTTGAGAATCGCACGTTCAACCCGCGGCCAGTTCGACAGCAATTGAAAGGATGACCGAAATTGCGCGTGAAGGACGCAGGTCATCCAAGCGCGCTAGTGTACAGAGACACTAATCCGAGACCCCCATCGTCGTCCTGCCCGCCGTGGCTACGATACGTGCTTCCGCGGCCGAGCGCTGCTTTTACATGAGCGTTTAGCTTTGCCACCATTTGGTCTTTGAGTATGACCTGGCAACGTTGCCGTGAGATTAACCGACAATTACACCTCAATTGACGGAATGTTTCAGGTTGATGACGAGACGGCTGGTTGCGAATGGCTGCGACGGTTCGGCCACTCGCCGTCTGCAGTCCGCACATTTGTTCAGAACGCGCGGTTAGTTGGCGCTCCTTTGGTGAAGCGGCCGCCACTGGCTCACGAGCACCTTTGCTTCTTCAATCTGGCCGGGAGTCATCTTGGAAGTCACGTCGTCCAGATATTGCGCAGCGTTGACGCGCGCGGCAATCGCAACGCTGAACCACAAGTAAGCCTGAACATAATCCTGCGGCGCGCCCTGGCCGACACTATACAGCCAGCCGGCCTTATAGCTTGCCTGACCATGGCCCAGTCCGGCGGCTTTGAGAAACCATTTAAGCGCCTCCGAATGGTCTCGCGGAACACCGAGACCCCTAAGATACATTTCGCCTATGTTGTCCATTGCCCCGGTGCTGCCAAGATCGGCGGCTTTGACAAACCATTGCCGCGCTATATCGAGATCCTGTTGAACGCCGAATCCAGCGAAGCACATGACCCCGATATTGTTACACGCCGTGGTGTCGTTCTGTGCCGCGGCCTTCAGATACCATTTCAACGCTTCGGAATAGCTCTGTTCGACACCATTGCCCTTATCGTAAAGAATAGCCAGTTTCGTTTGGGCGGGAGCATTCCCCTCTTCCGCATACTGGTTCAAGATCTTGATGATCTCTGCGGAGATTGACGCATCTTCCGGAGGCATTCCCGTGTTGAGAGCGACTTGTATCAAGGGTGCTATCTCCGCTTTCCCGTGATCTGTCAGGGTGAAGGTCTTAAGACCATTCACTGTCTCATGATACTTTACGCCCGGGATCGAAGGATCTTTCTCCTTGCCTTCCGCCAGGCCCAGGCGCTCCAGGTTCGAATAGAACATATTGTTTGCGCCAAACCTCGTAGTCGCAATTCGACTCCTGTTGGGCTCATCCAATACGGCCTGCAGAACCGACAAATCAGATGGCTTGAGACTCCAAATAAGCGCAATCAATAGTCGCTTGTCATTCTCAGACAGTGGCATCAGACGTTGCCCCGGGATTTTTCTTACTAAAAGCGAATGTTTAGCGCACGATCTTTTGCGCGAAGTTACCCATTCCCTTCTTGAGACCTTCTCTGGTGAAATCCAAGCCCATATAGGCGACAGGTACCAGGGCACGAGTGACGCCCATATCGGCGTAGGCTTTGTAAATCTCCGGAAGTTTTTCGACGTTGAACGCGGCGGGATTGCCGCCGCCGGCCATGCGTTCGATTTGGTTGGGATTGCGCCCGATCCTGGCGCATTCGGCTTCCATCTCGTTGAAACAAGCCTTCAGCTCGTCCAGCTCGCCGACGGGAAAAAAGCCGTCCCCGAGGCGTGCAGCGCGCCGCGCCGCGGCGTCCGAGTTGCCGCCGACCAGTATCGGAATGCCGCTTTTCTGGACCGGCTTGGGAAAGCAACGCAGGGCTTCGAAGCTGAAATGCTTGCCCTTGAAGGTGGAAGGATCCTCGCGCCAGAGCACGCGCATCGCCTGCATCGATTCGTCGGTGCGCGCACCGCGATGGCGCCAGTTCACGTCGAGCGCCTCGAATTCCTCTTTCAGCCATCCGCTGCCGATTCCCAGGATCGAGCGCCCGTTGCAGAGCACATCGAGCGCGGCCCATTGGGTGGCCATCTCGATTGGATGATGCAGCGGCAGAATCGTGATACAGGTACCCAGTTTGACCTTTTTCGTGAGCGCGGCCAGGTATCCCAGCGCCACCATGGGATTGGGCCAGGTATCGGTCTCGTCGTTGTTGGGCAGCTTTTTGGTTTCCTCATTATATGGATAGGCGGTCCCATAATTGGCCGGGATAACGATGTGTTCCGGCACCCATAGCGACTCGTAGCCGAACTCGTCCGCGTATTGCGCAATCCAAGCCAGAATCTCGGGCTGGTAGGACAACGGACGGACAAACATCAATGCCAAGCCGATTTTCATACGACACCTCGCCAGAATCGTTGGATTCTTCCAGTACCTTACCAGCCGGGATTCGGCAAACAGGAAACTTGTTTTTTCAGAAGCTAATTGATTAAGCTAAAGCTTCGTCGATATATGGTTCGAATGCGAAGGGATACGTGATGGCGTTTTCAGGAACTAAAGCGCTGGCATGTTGGGGTTTTTCGGTTTTTCTTCTGGTGCTTGTTCTCAACTTGCCAACGACATCCGCTTCCGTCCAGCAATCCGGAGGCGGCTTCGTTGCGGTCGGTTCAACGACCGAGCCACGCGTCGGGATGCGGAAATCGCCAGCACGGCGTTGTTTGGGCGATGGGCCCCGGGAATCGCCAGCGCGGAGTTATACGATCCGCAAAGCCTTGTGCGAGAAGACTTTCAACAGCTACACGTTAAAAATTCATCCACACGATTTGGAGAAGAGCCTATGGATTTTACTCTTTCCCAAGATGATCAAGAGCTTGTCGATCTGATCGACAAGATCGGAGCCGAAAAGTTCGGACCGAAGGCGTTTGAGCGGCGTAATGAAGACGGCCACCCGGGCGACAACATGCGCCTGTTGGGACAACTCGGCGTACTGGGGATCTGTCTGCCCGCCGAGCTGGGTGGACAAGGACGCGACGCGCTGTCTGGAATTCTGGCTATTGAACATATCGCGCGATGGTGTCCGAGGACCGCGATAAGTGCATCGATGGCCATCGCGGGACCCGGAATGTTCATCGCCAAGTGGGGCACTGAGGAGCAGAAGGCAAAATATCTCCCGGCCATTCTGATGGGCGAGGCGAACATGTCGATCGCGCTCACCGAGCCGCAAGCGGGCAGCGCATTAACCGACATGACCACGAGCGCCGAGATCAGGAATGGGGTATGCCGCCTGAACGGTCAGAAAACGTTTTGCAGCCATGCGGGATGGGACAGGCATATCCTGGTCTTCTGCCGCTTCGCGCCCGGCACCCGCGGTATCGGCGCGGTAGTCGTCGAGCGCGATGCTCCAGGGTTCACCATAAGCAAGCCGCATTATCATATGAGCGGTAGCCCATGGTGGGAGTTGTTTTTCGACCACGCCGAGGTTCCGGAGCAAAACGTGCTGTTTTCCGGTGACGGGTTCCGCAAGCTGATGTCGAGCTACAGTCTGGAGCGCTGCGCGGCTGGAGCATCGTCGATTGGCATTGCCCAGGCGGCATTCGAGATGGCCAAAGAATATGCCGTCGAACGCCAACAGTTCGGCCGGCCGATCTGCGATTTCCAATTCGTCCAGGACAAGCTCGCCAACATGTATCTAGCCCTCGAGCAGGCTCGCCTGTTGCTCTACAAGGCGGTAAAGGGCGGCTATGGGGAAACCGCCGGACGCCTGGAATCTTCTGCCGCCAAGGTGGCGAGCACCGAGGCTGCGGTCTTTGTCTGCGATCAGGCGATGCAGATCTTTGGCGGCTCGGGAATGTCCCAGGAAATGCCGCTTGAATGGATGTACCGCATCGTCAGGACAGCCACGGTGGCAGGCGGCACCTCCGACATCCATCGCGGTATGATCGCGAGCGAACTCGTCGGGCGTCGATTCGAACAGCGGTTGATCAGGGCCGACTAGAGGCAATTTCCGTAACCAAGGCCCTGAGTACGCCGGCTGGATCAATTCGAAGCGTCGCTCGGCGCTCTCTCATCCGGAAACAGAAATCAAACCGCCGACTCAGGAGGCTTTGTCGCTCACTCCCGGAATGATGCCGCCATAGCCGCCCACGGCTTTGATGATTGTAGGGCCGACGCTCTTTGGCACCCGAGGCGGCTTCTTGCGCTTCATCGTGCGTTCGATAATGGGCGCGACGCGTTCGGCTTTTTCGTGCAGGCGCTTTTCCTCCTCTTCTTTGAACTCGGGCATTACCTCGCGACCCAGCAATTCGAGCGATTGGCAGGTGGCTTCATGCGGCATGTTGCCGCATTGGGTCAGGAGGATGACCTGGTCCAGACCGGTATCCCTCCAGATACGAAGCGCTTCGCGCGCATCGTCGGGTGTTCCGATGACGGCCGCGCTGGTGCCCTCTACACCGATTCCAGCCCCGGGCGTACTTTTGTATTTGGCCCAGACGTCGGTCTTGCCGGGCTCATGCTCTCCGAAGAGATAGTGATGCCCGAAAGAGTAGGTAAGAAAAAAGAGGTTTTCCGCTCCGATCCGATGTGCCCGTTCCCGATCCTTGTCGCACAGGAACAAGATCGTGAAAGCAATATTGGGGTTGATAGCGCTTCCTATTGGTTCGCATTCTTCGGCCAGGATGCGATAGTACTCATCCGACCATTTGCGCGCCTCCTGCGGGGAAACAAACCCGAAGGTCAGCGCGCCGAGCCCCAGCCGCGCCGCGAGCTTGATCGTCTCCAGGCGCGAACACGCGACCCACAGCGGCGGATGGGGTTTTTGCCGCGGCTTCGGGATGACATTGCGCACAGGGAAATTGAGATACTTGCCTTGGTGGCCACCAAATGGTTCTTCGACCAGCATCCGGGTCACAACTTCGAGCGATTCCCGCCACATCGCCTGCTTTTCTTCGCGCGGCACATGAAATGCCAACAACTCAGCGTCAGACGAGGTTTCGCCGGTACCAAACTCGACCCGGCCATTGCTGATCAGGTCGAGGGTGGAGATCCGCTCGGCAACACGCGCAGGATGATTGTACGGTGTCGGCAAGGCTACGATGCCATGTCCCAAACGGATCTGCTTGGTGCGCTGGCTGCATCCGGCAAGAAAAATCTCCGGCGCGGAGGAATGGGCGAACTCTTCCAGAAAATGATGCTCCACCTCCCACACATAATCGACTCCGACCCGATCGGCGAGTTCCACCTGATCCAGCGCTTCCTGAAGGCGCCGGTATTCGGAGTCCGGCCCCCAGGGACGCGGCACTTGATGTTCATAAAGAAGCCCAAATTTCATTTTACACCAGCCTATGGCCACGGATCACGGCACGAATGTACCGTCGGCGATGGCACCGTGGCATCTTCGACCTGCACTTCGACTTTTTGCAACCCCGGATTCCCCGAATTATGGAAGAAAGCGAACCCCGTTTAGACGAGGTATCCAGCGTCCACCCCAATAACCTGGCCGGTAATCGCGGAGCCTTGGTCGGAAGCGAGCAAAACGGCGACGGGCCCGACTCGTCCGGGTCGAGAAGCCGTTTCAAGGCGGTTTTGTCCACGGCCTTCGTCTTGGCCTCCTCGATACTGGCGACCTTGTACAGATGTACCATGTGCTCCCAGTCCAAGACTCGGGTCTCCGTCAGGCCCGGCGAAATCACATTGATGTTGATTCCATGCGGCGCCAGCGCGTATGCCATCGAGCGGGTAAATCCCACCAGCCCATGCTTGGCCGTGGCGTAGGATACCGGTCCCATTCCATGATGATCGCCGCCGGACGACCCGATATTTATGATGCGTCCCCATTTTTGCTTAACCATATAAGGTATTGCGGACTTGGTCGTATAGAATACCTGCATCAGGTTAAGAAAGATGTTGTCCTCAAACGCATGGGCGTCGTGATCGAGAGGATTAAGCAGCGCCGTACCGGCATGAATCGTTCCGCCGGCATTGTTTACCAGGATATCAAGTCCCCCTAGCTCATCGCCGGCCTGCTTGACTCGCGCGCCAATGGCTTCCCGGTTCATCAGATCAACTACCAGGGGCAATGCGTGCCGTCCTAAGTACTCGATCTCGCGCGCCACGGTCTCCAGTTCAGCATGGGAACGAGAAGCGATTGCGACATCGGCACCCGCCTTGGCGAGCGCCAACGCAATCGAGCGGCCAATACCGCGCCCTCCTCCAGTCACCAGCGCCCGCCGGCCGGCTAAGCTAATCGTATGCGCCATGGCATCACCTCGGTTGCGTTGCGATCAGATCAACTCCGAGGTGTTTGTCCCACGAATCCAGCGGAATCTCCAGGAAGGGTTCGAACATGCCCTTGCCGATATAGGCGGCGTTTGTTGACCATTATGTCGACGCGGCCGAAATGCTCCAGCGCGCTTTCGTACAATCGCCGGACGTCGTCGCGAACCGTCAGGTCGGCGCGCACCGTCAATACTTTGGCGCCCAACCCGCGGATTTCCTCCGCTGTTTCATTGATGGTTCCCGGACTCCTGCTCTGACCCGGTTCGGCGGTTCTTGCCGACACGACGATGTCCGCTCCCGAGCGCGCCAGTGCAAGCGCGATCCGCTTGCCGATACCGCAGCTCGATCCAGTCACCACCGCCACCTTGCCACGCAGGTCCATCGTGTTGTAGCTGTTGCTTGCGGCTATTTCGCCGCTCCTTCCAAAGCGGCCGCGCTGACCTCCTTGTCCACTACCGTCCCCTTGAAGAAATCGGGATTGACGCCGGCCCAGAAACTGACCGCGTTGCCAAACACAAAGTCACGGAAATCGTCCTGCGTGATCAGATCCTCTTCGACCAGCTCATAAGCTTCAGGCAGCACCTCGCCCATGTCCGGCACGTCGAAGTGTCCGATATCCGACCCGAACAGCGCGTTGAGGCGCGCACCATAAGGATTGAGCTTGCGGTTAAACGCCCACGCATTGATGGGGTCGTCGGCCTCGCATCCGAAGTAGAAGCTGGGCGCGAACAGGTCGCGGATATCCTCGGCTCGCCGGATCCCGCAGGCCGCAAAATCATCAAGCTGCTCCGGCGCACCACCCCGCATCAGCGCCTGCTCTTCGATTTCGCCGCCGTTCTTGCGCAGATATTCGGCCATCCCTTCCCCGCCATAGCGCGCGGCCAACTCGAAAAGCAGCTTGCGGTTCAGATTGTCCGGATTGACCGCAGCGAGGGCGTCGAGGTTACGCTTCTTCCAATGCCCAATCAGATCGGCGTAAAGGTTGCACGCCCATCCGACGCCGCCTTCCAGGAATGCGAACTTCAGCTTCGGGAAGCGCCGCGTCACTCCGCCGATGAACAGGGCCTTGCACACCGCCTCGCCGGCGGCGCTGAAATGGCCAAT
The DNA here is from genome assembly GCA_963824565.1 of uncultured Pseudomonadota bacterium. GTDB lineage: Bacteria > Desulfobacterota > Binatia > Binatales > Binataceae > JAJPJA01. The sequence goes on from CAWGQB010000026.1 coordinate 106,542, forward strand.
ATGGTTGTAGACGAAATTGGTCGGCGAGGTCCGCAGCCCGAAGCCGCGCGATCCTGAATGAAAGGTCGGAGCAACGCCGAGTTCCTGGCACCGCGCCCACACCGGATCGTAGTCGTGCAGGCCGTCGAGTCCGATCGGGTCGTACCAGGTCGCGAAGCGCTCCGCCTGCGGCACTTTACGCACGACCGCCTCAATCGGACGCCGCATCAGACTGGCCATCACCACGACCTTGAGTCCCAGTTGCCCGACCGCATGGTCCAGTTCCGCGATTGCCTCATCCGGCGTGTCCATCGGAATCACCGCCGCCGGCGTCATCCGGTCGCCAAGCGGGCCAAACTCGTCGGCGATATAGGTGTTGAAGGCGCGACAGGTCGTGCGGCGCGTCTCGAGGTCGGGATTAAACGCGATCCCCAATGCCCCAGTGGGATACAGGACCGCAAAGTCCAGGCCGAGTTCGTCCAGACGCTCGTAAAGCAGCCGCGGGAAGAGCGAAGTGGCGCGATCGACCGTGTTCGCGGTCGGAAACGACCACCATCCCTGCTGGGCCGCGCGCCGGGCACGCCGCTCGGCGTCGCTGAACGAGAGCACCCGGCTGATCAGACCCTCGACGGCTTTGAAACCGTCGACCGCCTTGTCGCCGCCAATTCGCCTCAAAGACTCCGTCACCACCGGCGAAAACTCCACCCAATGACCATCGGCATCGATCACCGGATGATTCAGCCGGGCTCGGATTGAGGCCGCTTTGCTGCCGTGATTTGCGGACATCGTTTAATCTCCCTGATAAAGGACGGTCCCGCGCTCTGATCAGCTTTCCATAGCGCAGCATTGCCGGAAAAGCACGCAGGCTCAGACTTCGAGCATCCGACGCGTCTCTTCCGGAGTCGCCACCTCGTGACCCATCGACCTGATGATGGTGGCGGTGCGCTCCACGAGCTGCGCGTTACTGAACTGACCCTCGCGCGTGTACTGGTAGTCCTCCAGCCCGACGCGCACGTGCCCGCCTCTCGCCACCGCCAACGGTACCAATGGCATCACGTCCCCGCCCAGGGTGGTGACAAACCAGTTGCAACGCACACCGCCCAGGGGGTCGAGGTAGGCTTCCAGACTCTTCAGCGTCGGCGGCAGGCCCATCGGCAGTTCCGGCCCGCCGAAGTAGAATTTGATCATGAGGGGCTCGGTCAGGATTCCCTGTTCGAGGAACAGCAAAATCGTGCGCAGGAAAGTGCCGTCGAAAACCTGCAGCGTCGAGCGCTTGATGCCGCATTCGTGCAAGAGCGTCAACGCTTCACGCAGATGATCGATTGAATTCTCGTATACGCCGCCCCTCAAGGTCCTGGTCCGCGCGTCCCACGACAGGTAGTTGAGCGAGCCCATATCGAGCGCACCCAGATCCGGCTTGGCCGCGGGGTCTTTGGAGAGCTCCACGAAATGCGCGTAGCGCTTGCGCGCGTCACGGGCGGGCGGCAGCGTCGGGAACAGCAGCGCCCCGCATTTCTCCCTGATGCGGCTGAAGGCTTCGGCGTAATAGGCGACTTCGTGCGACCATTCGCCGGTGACTGGATTGCGCACGTGCGGATGAATCACGGAGGCGCCGGCCTTGCACGCCGCGATTGCGTCTTGCGCTATCTCTTCGGGTGAATAGGCGATGTGCCGATTGGCATCGCGCATCGCGTTGCCGTTGATCGCCGCCTCGATCATTACCTTGGCCATTGGCGCGCTCCTTAATCGGAAAAAGCCGCAGTTTGTGCGACTGCCGTCGATGCGCCGGCTATAATGCAACAGTTTGCGCTCGATATGAAAGAGACGCCGCAGACTGGATACGCGAGGCTGGCCGCCGACGAAAGTGACCTGTTAAGATTGACGGCGGCTGCGGCTGCGCCATAATCGAAGTTAGGCGAGGAACCAAGGGAGGCACATTATGCCCATCCAGAAGTTTGCACCGATGGTCAAGGATTTTGCGACCTTTGACTGCGACGCCCATGTCACGGAGCCGCCGTGGCTGTGGGAGCGCGCGCGGGACTATCTGACCAAGGACGAATTGGAAAATCTCAAGGACAGTATCTGGTTCGACCCTGACAGCCAGCAACTCATCGTCAACGGCTTTGCAGGAGTGGGCCTTGGTTCCCAGCGTATCGGCGGAACGGCTGGCATGGTCAACGTACTGAGCCTTGCCGGTCCGGGTCTCAAGCATAACATCCAGCGCGCCCTGAACGTTCGCAACCTCAAAAACAAGACCGCACTGACCAAGGAACAGGCTGCATACCTGGACCATCGGGGTTCCTACGAACCGGGGCCGCGCCTGCGCGACATGGACGTCCAGGGCATCGATCAGGTGATGATCATCCCCACCGATATCGACACCTATCCGTGGATTCAGAGTTCCACCGGCGCCTATGCCATGTGCAAGGCCTACAACGACTGGGCGCACGAATACTGCAAGGCGGATCCGGAACGGATTTATTTTGCCGCGCTGCTGCCGATGCAGAACCCCAAGTTCGCCGAGCAGGAACTTTACCGCGTGGCCGAGAAGGGTTGCCGCGTGGGCCTGATCCGGCCAATCGACGCGATGGGCAACTATCCGATTCAGCCCAAATACGCGCGCCTATGGCGTGCGATGGAAGAGACCGGCGTGGTCTATGGGATGCATCCGTTTCCAGCCTTCGGTTCTCTGAAACCACCCGGCTATACCGAGCAACATTCCGGTGCCGAGCTGATCAATTTGACCGCGAGTTCGTCGGGCCTGCCGCACTCCTTCTCCACCAATGTGCAAAACTTCCAGGCCGAAGCCGCGCAGTGGGTCGTGATGGTGCTGATGTCGGGCTTCTTTGACCGCTACCCCAAAATCAAGGCGGCGGTTTTCGAGGCCTCATCGACCTGGCTGAGCTTCCTTCTGGACGAGTGCGACAAGGCCTACAGGCTGTACCGCAACGAGCGCAAGATGGCGCCGCTCAAACGCTTGCCCACCGAGACCTTCTTCGAGCACTGCGTCACCGGTTTCGAAGGCGACGAGGCTCCGCCGTCGCGCTTTCCCGAGTTCTACCACGACATCCTGGCCTGGTCATCCGACGTTTACCATCACGACGGCGACGACGCGTGGCGGGCAATCGAGACCATGCGCAAGTGCGAGCTGCCCGAGTCCTATCAGGCCAAGTTTCTGGGCGAGAACGCGCGCCGTCTGTATCACATCGATCCGCCGCGCAAGTTCATTCGCAATCGCGTCACCGAGATCGAGCGGCCGGATTGGTGGCCGACCGAAGAAGAGGTCAAAGACTCGCTCCGGCCGGAAGCCGCGTTGCGCCATTACTGATCTCAACCGGGCTTTGGCGAGAGTGCAATCGGGAGAAAGATCATCATGACAAAAAAGCGGTTTCCCGTGTTCGACAGCGATTCCCACGTGGTGGAACCGCGGGAGCTATGGGAAAAGTATCTGGAGCCCGAATATCGCACCTTGGGTAAATTTGCCCTGTGGCGCGAAGAGGGCAAACGCGGCTCCTATCTCAAGGTCAATGGCAAGATGTTCCGCGACACCATGAACTCCAACATCCCGCGCCATGCTATCTGGCGGCCCGGGATGACCTGGGACAAGGTCGGAGAACTGGATCCGAATCAGCGCCATGCGATGACGGAGGGGGCCTCGGACCCGCAGGCGCGTCTGAAACACATGGACGCCATGGACGTGGATCAGGCGTTCCTGTACCCCACCTGGTTTGCCGAGGGTTTTCACCTCGTGGAAGACCCCGACGTGGCCTCCGCGCTGGCCCGCGCCTATAACAATTGGATCGCTGACTTTTGCAAGGCGGGTCCCGATCGGCTGTTTGCCGCGGCCATGGTCCCGTTGCAGAACATGGACTACACCGTCGATGAGCTGCGCCGCGTTTCCACCATGCCATGCTTCCGCGGCGCATTCATCCGGCCAATGTTTATCGAAGGGCACTACTTCACTCATCCTTACTACGACCCACTGTGGGCGGAGTTGGAGACCTTGGGCATCACCGCCGCGGTGCATCCCACCCCGGGTTTGTGGAACCCGGAATGGACGTCTCACGGCCCCTTTTTCGAGAAGGTCAAGAACCGGCTCAATCACTACTCGATGCTCGGCACCTCGGGAGGAGGACCGTTTGCGGGCGGCGGTCCCGACAAATCTTTCGGATTCTCCGCGTCGCCTCCATTGGGACACCCGATCGCGCCGATTCTGTCGTACTGGCTGGACAATCACATGTTCGTCTCGTCCACCTTGATCGCGTTTACCGTGATGCAGCGGTATCCGAACATGAAGGTGGTGGTCGCGCATGGCAAGGCCTCCTGGATGGAAGAAGTGCTGGAAAAGATGGAGGCTTCAACGCGCGTCATTCCGCTCGCGCATCATTATCCGGTGCGTACGGATGTGGAGGAGCTGTGGAAGGAAGGCCACGTGATGTTGGGCTTCGACGCCGAGGAACGGCTGGTCCAGAAACTACCCGAAGACTTCGCCGAAAAAATCGTCTGGGGCTCACGTTATCCGCACCACGACACCACCAGCGCGTCGGACGCGATTGCGGCACTGAGCCAGGCTCACGTCCCCGAGCCGATCATCGCTCGCATGCTGGGAGGCAACGCTGCCGAACAGTTCGGCATTGCGCCCGCACTAAAGGCTGACGCGTAACCGGACCTTAGCTTTAAGCATCGCTCTAATGCCCTCCCCTGGTCAGAGTATCTGATCCAGGGGAGGGCATTATCATTCAGTTCGTTCGCGGCCGCTGCCCGCTACTAGGGAAACAATGCCAGCAACTCGCCGACGTTGGCCGCAGCGCTGCTGATCGTGGCGACCTTGTTACCCGTAGCTCCGGCCGAAACCAGCTGCAGGTCTGACGCCGCCACGCCGATTCCCCCACCGGTAGCGTGAAAACTCCAACGCTGAGTCGTACCCGCCGGCACTGTAACCGTCGAGCTGCTGGCGATTGAGAAGAGCCCGACCAACAGATCCGACGAGTTGCCACTCGGTACGGTTACGGACGGTGCAGTCAGACTGGTGGAACTCGCGTTGCCCTGCCCATTGCTCGCATCGACTGGCGTTACGGTTGAAGCTCCGATGTACGCGAGGATCCCTCCCGCGGCATCGTTCGCATTGTTGAAACTCCAGGTGTAACTGCTGGGCTCCGCTGGCGAGTTTGGCACCAGATGACTGTAGACCGCCTGAGCGACCGAGGAAGTTGAGTTGTCGCGTCTTATCAGCGTCCAACCCGAAGGCGGCGTGATTACGAGTCCCGTGCCGCCACGAACCGCGATCTCGGCAATCAACAAATCATTCGCCTGCACGTTCGGCGGTACATTAACTGTCAGTAGCTTACTGACGGCGCTGGTGCTCCCTGTTCCGGTACCGCGCAGACTGATTTGCGAAGGTGTCGGCGCCGGACTCGGCGTCGCGGTTGGCGCGGGCGTAGGTGACGGCGCGGGCGTAGGTGACGGCGCGGTCGTGGGCGCTGGCGTTACGATGACGGTTGGCGTCGGGGTCGAGCTCTGAGTCGGAGCAGCCGTTGGCGCTGGACTTGGCGGCGGCGTCGCGGTGTTAGTGGGTACAGCAGTTGCGGTCGCCGTCGGCGTATCGGTCGGAGCGGCAGTTGCGGTCGCCGTCGGCGTGTCGGTCGGAGCAGCCGTTGCCGTCGCTGTCGGCGTATCGGTTGGAGCAGCCGTTGCCGTCGCTGTCGGCGTGTCGGTTGGAGCAGCCGTTGCGGTCGCCGTCGGCGTGTCGGTTGGAGCAGCGGTTGCCGTTGCCGTCGGCGTGTCAGTTGGAGCAGCGGTTGCCGTTGCCGTCGGCGTGTCAGTTGGAGCAGCGGTTGCCGTCGCCGTCGGCGTGTCGGTTGGAGCAGCGGTTGCCGTCGCCGTCGGCGTGTCGGTTGGAGCAGCCGTTGCCGTCGCCGTCGGCGTGTCGGTTGGAGCAGCCGTTGCCGTCGCCGTCGGCGTGTCAGTTGGAGCAGCGGTTGCCGTCGCCGTCGGGGTGTCAGTTGGAGTAGCGGTTGCTGTCGCCGTCGGAGTACTCGTCGGCGTATCGGTCGAAGTTGCAGTTGCCGTCGCCGTCGGCGTCGACGTATCCGTCGGAGTCGCCGTCGCCGTCGGCGTCGGGGTCGGCGTCGCAGTCGGAGTTGCAGTTGCCGTCGGCGTTGCGGTTGCGCTTGCCGTCGGGGTCGACGTGGCCGTTGGAGTTGCGGTTGCCGTCGGGGTCGACGTAGCAGTTGGAGTTGCAGTTGCCGTTGCCGTGGCACTGGGCGTCGGCGTGGCCGTCGCAGTTCCGGTTGCCGTGGCAATGGCCGTCGGTGCGGCGGTCGGAATTGTGGTTGCAGTTGCGATTGGCGTCGGCGCGGCGGCCTGAGCTGGTTGGAAGGCAACCTCTACGCCGGCCCAGCCATGGCTTGCTATTGCGGACGCCTGCGCGTCGAATAGGCCTGGTACAGTTGAGATGATGTAGTCCGTCAGCAGCGTCGGAGTGTTGGAGCTCGACGGATTGGAGATGAGGTTCCACGCGGTTGGCAAGCCGCTGCAGGTGGTGGGACCACACGATAAACTACTATTCAAATTGTTGCTGCCGGTAGTAACCAGGGGACCGAGGATCAGATCCCCAGCCAGGGTCGTGGTGATCGGCCCGGTGTTTATCGCCGTACCCGAACCCGACTTCCCGCAGTTGCCCAACACATCAATCGGGTTGCTTTGGACAACCCCGCTCCATTCAGTCAAAGCGCACTGATATGTCGAAGTGGTTGTGGGAGTGACTTTAACCGTGGTTGAAACCGCGGTGGACCCGGGAAAGTACCAGATTTCGTCGTCGGCGCCGCCGGTGTTGGCGCAGGACGCGGCGAGCGTGAATGGTGAGTTGGTGCCGGTGGTTGAAGTTACCGCCAAAATCGAATTTGGACCGGTTACCGCTGCACAGACAACAGCCAGGAGATCACCGCTGTTGGGCGTCCTCGCAGTGAAGGTGATTGGAGATCCGCTGGTTCCCTGAAGCCGCTGTTCACTTCCGACCATCGCGATCGGTGAGCCCGATGCTGCTGGGGTTGGAGACGGCGTCGGTGTCCCAGTCGGCGACATTATCGGCGTGACGGCCGGGGTCGGCGTGTTGGTGGCCGTGGCAGTGCCTGCGCCCGGAGTAGCACTCGAAGTCGGAGTCGGCGTGAAGTTGGGTGTTGCCGTAATCGTCGTGGTCGGCGTGGGTCCAGCGGGTTGCGGAACCAGGGCAATCAGGGCGCCGACGCTGGGGGAGGAGGTTCCCGCAGTAGCGGTCTGTGCCGCCACACTCCCCGACGCATTTAGCAAAAGGTCCGCGGCCGCGATGCCGACGCCACCGCTGCTCGCGCCAAGGCTCCACCGCGGCAGCACTGGGGGTGGCAAGCTGATACTCGTCGCGCTCGCGAGCGAAAAAAACGACACCAGCAGGTCGCCGTTGTCACCGGCCGGCACCACCAGCGACGGCGTCGTGATGTTGGTTGAGCTGGCGTTTCCCTGTCCGTTGCTGGCATCGACCGGCTGGACGTTGCTGACTCCGTAATAGTCGATAATCCCGCCCGCCGCGCTATTTGCACTGCTGAAGCTCCAGCCGTAGCTCGATGGTTCGGCGCTGGCGTTGATCACGGCATGGCTGTAGATCGCCTGAGCAATCGTGGTTGACTGGTTGTCCCTGCGCACCAGGCTCCAGCCTGCCGGGGGAGTGATGGTGGTGTTGCTGCCGCCGCGTACTGCGATTTGCGCGATCAGAATATCGTTGGCCGCGACGCCAGTTGGTACACCGATATTCAACTGGTTGTTGGCGCTCGAAGTGCTGTTCGTGGAAACGCTCCGCCATCCAATATAAACGCTCGGCGGGGTCGGCACCGTGATCATTCGCGCGAGCATATTGGTCATCATATGCTGAGCCGGCGTGCTGACGTACGACGAGTCCTGAATGCCTTGCGCCAAACCCCAGTTCCACTGCATCGAGCCGGTGGCGAAAACCGAGGCGCCGCTGGCCGCCTGGTAATAAGTGATGTCCGAATAATTCAGCGTTCCATCGGCGGCGATATAGGGCGAATGAGCGACCTGCTGGGTGCCAGCCGGCGCGTTGAAATAGAGCCGGTCGGCTTCATAACCAACCAGGTTGGTGAGGTGACTGCCTGCAGACAGGCCGGTGCCGTTGAAAATAAAGTTCGATGCGTTGGTAATCACCGTGTCAACACTCATCGGCTCTTCCCCGTTATACATCTCCCCGATAAACGCATCCTCGGGCAGACCGGGCAGAGTGGCGTGGTCGTCGCGCCATCGCATGGTAATCAGGTAGTAGGTGGAAGGGTTGGCCGCCATCGGGTCCTGCTGCCAGCTATCCTTGTAGCCCACGATCGTTCGGTTCGCGCCGCCGGTCAGGAGGCTGGGCTCAAACCGGATCTGCCAGTAGATGTCGTTGGCGCCGAAAAAACCGAGATTTACACCCGCGTCCCGCGCGGCGGTGATATTCTGGCGCATCTCCCAGGACCAGTATTCGTCGTGCGCCGCCGACAAAAATCCCTTGTGCTGCAACAACAACTGTGGACTGGTATGAGTGTCGACGCTCGAGCTGTAGCTAACGTCGTATCCCTGCTCCTCCACGTACTGGAGCAGCGAGTAGGCATAATCGAAGAAATCTCCCGCCCCGTTCCACCGATCGGCGGCGAACGGACGGTTGAAGGACACTTTCACGGCGGGAATGTCATTGTTGCTGTTGTAATCGTACAGCGATGCGCCGCCCCATTCGTTGTAGGCTTCAAATGTCGTCATCGGCAGCTGGTAAAGCAGGTCGGAAGAGCGCGAGTCGTCGCGTACCACGAATATGATCCAACTGCTCTTGCCCGACTGCAGGCCCGTGAGCTTGGCCAAATAAACTCCACTCACCCAGTCGGTTGGATCCGAGGGGTTATTTACCGTCAAGGTATATTGGCTGGTCCAGTTGCACTCGGCCTCTCCTGTGACGGGGTCGGGCGTAGGCATCGGCTGCGCAATTCCGGGCAGCGTCACCGGCTGGGTCTCCCGGCGCCCACCGAGACCGCCGTACCAGCCCATCCGAAACACTTCAATCGTATACGTTGAGTCCTGAGTGTTGACGTAAAAATTGATCTGACCCCCGCGGTTGACGCTGGTCAGGTTCGCATAACCCTCGATCTCCTGGTTGTTGGCCGAATTGTCGAGCTGCCAGTCGCCGGTCCCGGCCCGTGCATTTTCCAGCTGAACCGGATTTTGCACTGGATGGGCGGCGGACTCCCAAAATGCAAGTCCAGCGATCACCGAAGCGCCCAGCACGAGCATGAATGGATAAAATTTTGATCGCATTTTGACCCGCCAGAGGAAAGTTTAAGGGCCTAATTGTCAGTCCAAGTAAATACCAGTAATATTGAGAGTGAGATGTCAAGTCAAGACAAATTAAATAAAGTGCAAACAAGGAGACGCCGTCTGTACGCGTTTTTTCGGGTTCACGAGCCATCCACGCTCCCTGCATCGGCGTCTTTGATTAGGAGCTGTGCGTTCCCATTGGTGGAGTTTCAATACGTCCCTTGTGCAGCCAAAGTATAATATAGTAGCCTTAAATCAAGTTGCAACGGAGATTGACACGCGGGATCAAAGCAGGCCGGACGAGTTCGCGTTAGTTGTTCGCCCCGAGGCCTTGCGGCGCGCCGGCGGAGTCAGAGACCTCGGCCTTTTGAGAGGAACATCATTCATGGCGTCCCAACCGAGAATTAAAACCATCGCCGGTCTTATCTTCGAGCGAATTCCTGGTCCGGAACTGTTGGCCGCCGGAGCGGTAGCGATATTTCTGGGAACGGCCGCGCTTTTAGCGACGCCCGCTCGGGCACAACAGATTGAGGCCGATTCATATTCAGCTCAATTTATTGGAAAGCGCCGGCCCCCCAGTCAAACGGACATAAATGACTGCAGCCAATGGGCGACGACAACGTCCGGGTTCAACCCGGGATCCGCCAAGCTGCCGCCTTCGTGGGATCAACCCAAGCCACCGTCAAGAAGCCGTCAAGCGGTTTACGACCGTTGGATGGGCGATTGTCTGGGTCAACGCGAATCGCTCACGAATTAGCCTTTCAGCAATGGCTCGCGGACGATGAAAATTACCAATCGAAGATTGAATCGCGCCTCACCAGATGGACGGTAAGCATGCGCGCAAGTTGAGATCGGTTGGTGTTGCGGCGTTGCCGGTCGTGGCTCTCTTTCTGGGCATGATTTGCCACGCCGCCCGCGCGGCCTCTGCAAAGTCCAGCGTCGTCCCGGCCGAAGTGGCGCTCGGCGAACGGCTTTTCCTGGAAACGCGTTTCTCCGAGCCATTTTTTGCGCGCCAGCGCGGCGGCGATGGGACCCTGAATCCGGCAACCGCCAACAATCCTTCGATCCGCACATCCGATTCCCCGCGGCCGGACGCCGTCAGCTGCCGTACGTGCCATCTGGTGGATGAGTTTCGCAACGCGCATCCCGGTGGGGTTCGGTCTTATACCGACTTCGCGCAACGCAGCCCGATCCCGAACCGCGAAGATGGGCTGTCAACCACTGCGCGCAACTCGCCGACGTTGGTGGACGCAACGCTGCCGCGTGCTGGACCGATGCTGCTACATTTCGACGGCGAATTCGCGTCGGGCGACGAACTGGTGCGCGGCACGCTGACCGGACGCAATTTCGGCTGGCTGGCCACGGAACAGGCGGTGGCGATTGCGCATATTGCGGCCGTGATCCGCGATGACGACGGCGAGGGCGATCTGGCACGACTCTATGGAGGAATCCCCTACAAAGTCGCACTGGCGGGAACCGCTCCTTCCCTGCCGGCGGAGTTCCGGCTTCCAGTGAAATTCCGCCTCGATCCCGCGCGGTCGACCGACCGGCAAATTTTCAACGCAATTGCCCGGCTGATTGCCGCTTACATGGATTCACTGAGGTTTTCCCGGGACGCGTCCGGCGATTACAGTGGCTCCCCTTATGACCTTTTTCTGGCCCGGAATCGGCTGCCAAAAAGGCCGGCGCCGGACGAAATCGAGCTTGCCTACGCTCGCCGCCTGCGTGCGTTGGTCGGACAACTGGGAACCCCGCACTACGTGTCGAATCTTGACGGCAGGTTCAGGTTTCACCTGCAGGACTTTCAATTTGGTCCGCGCGAGCTTGCAGGGCTGAAGATTTTTTTGGCCGAATCCGCCTCTCCCACCGGCTCAGCGGAGCCCGCCGGAAACTGCATAAGTTGCCATACTCCACCGCACTTTACCGATTTCAGCTTTCACAACACCGGGGTTTCCCAGATCGAGTACGACGCGATGCACGGCGGCGGAGCGTTTGAGCGGCTGATCATCCCCGGCCTCAAGGAACGCAACGCCGCGCCTGACCGATTCCTGCCGGGGTCACCCGCACATCCCCTGGCGGCCGCGGTCTGGCGCTCCGCGCCGGCCACCGACCGGCCGGGCGTTGCCGACCTTGGGGTGTGGAACGTACTCGGCAATCCCGACCTTCCATCGCCCCAGCGATCGTTGCGTGAGATTTTATGCACGCATGCCGCATTGCCAGCGGCGCGATGCTCCGCCGCCGCCCTGCTGCCACTCACCATCGGGATGTTCAAGACGCCGACGCTGCGCGATCTGGGGCAATCCGGACCTTACCTGCACTCGGGAGCGATGGCTGGAATTGAGGACGTCCTGCGTTTCTATCAGCAGGCTTCCGAATTGGCGCGACGCGGACGTTTGCGAAACGCGGATCCGCAGATTTCCAAAATCCAATTTGGACCGTCCAACGTCCTCGCTCTGGCGGCATTTCTGAAATCTTTGAACGAGGACTACAAGGAGGTTCGCGGGGTCTCCAATCTCGCCTCCCGCAGGCTCCTTTGGTACGGCCCGCTGGCGCCAGGCACTTCCGGCCTTACTGAGGCGTTGACCAAGGCCCGGATTGACCTGATCGCGGTTTCATCCAGTCAGGATGCGCTCACAGAGCTTACGACCCAACGATTCGACTGGGTGGTCATCGACGTAAGGGGCAACGCCCTTAGGGACGATTCGGCGCTTAACCAGGCGGTGCGCCGGATTCGCGGCACGCACCTGGAAATCCCGATTATCGTCTACTGCGATGACGGAGCGCAGCCGCGGCTGGCGAAGGGCGCCGGCCGTATCGGCCTGACTATCGTTGCCTCACCAGGAGTGTTGCTCTCAAGCTTGATCGCAATGAGGCCCGACGATTGAGCCTTTCAAAGGATGTGAGCTCTGCCCGAAGCATGATGCTTCCAGCGCAGAGCCCATTGAGCACCATCATTTCCTGGGTCGCGAAGTCTGAGCCTGGGTATTTTCGGTGCCTCCCTTTGCAACCCAATCATCTAATTCACGAACATCAAAGCGCAAATCGCGTCCCACTCGGGCCGCTCGCAGGTGTCCGGCTTTCACCAGCCTGTAAACGGTACCCGGATGGACTTGCAGATACTGCGCGACCTCGCGCAGCGTGAGCAGTCTCATACGCATGCTCTAGCTCTCCCTGGGCTCACACGCATCCGCCCCAGACCGCCCGCGCCACGCGCTGACTGGAATTGCAGCGCGCGCACCAAGCTGCAATCCGGCTGCCGCGCTAGTGCGAGTTTGATTTTTAATCGATCGATCATTTCGTGCTCCCGGCGTTGATTCCAAAATCCGAATAGCCTGCCCCGGTCGTGGAACGTGGGGCCTTGCGGAAATCGCCATCAGACACGTTGAGAGATTGCCACGGATTCAAATCTAATACAAGATAGACAAGTAAAATAAAGATGGTTTGAAAAGTCCGGGAATTACGCCGACGACCGCTGGCTCGTCAAGCATGACCAAAAAACATGATGAATAGGGGACTTTTACGACTTTGCGAAGGCTGCCTGGGGGACCCCGCGGGAGCAGTCAACCCGGCCAATTTATATTGATTTGAGTCTATTCTTTTAAATCCACTTGACTTATCTCCCGGTTGCGAACCATAATCAGCCTCGTAGATTTGTCTTTACTTATTTCACTTTGACTTTCAGAAGGTGGGAACATGAAGCTAAGAGATTGTCGTGCGATGACTATTGTATGGTGCGCGCTGGTATTCGGCGGATGCGCGGCAGGCGCCGCGGCTACCGATGTCGCGGGCGCCAGGACCCCTGCGGCGCAACGCATGCGTCCTGACTGCATTGTCTCTCCGGTTGCCGATGAGGATGTTTACCACATCCGGCCCGGCGACAAGCTTCACATCACCTTCTATCTGAACCCGGAGTTCGATACCGACGCCTCACCTCGCCCCGACGGCAAAATCGAACTGGCCGCGGTGGGAGAGGTCACGGCGGTGGGGCTGACCCCGGTTCAACTGGAGGCCGAACTCAACCGGCTCTATCTCAAGGAACTGCGGGACCCCGGCGCAACGGTGCGGGTCGATGAAAGCCCGGCACGCGTGGTCTTCGTCACCGGCGAGGTCGCGCGTCCTGGAGTGGTGCCGCTGGCGCCGGGCATGACCGCCCTGCAAGCGGTCGCGGCCTCGGGCGGCCTTACCGACTCGGCCGGGCCCAACAAGGTAGTGCTCGTCAGACGCGATGCTTGCGGCCAACCCTACGATGAGCCGCTCAATCTCGCCAAAGCGCTCAAACAGAAGGGGAATCAGGACGACGTGGTGTTAGCGCCAACCGACCTGTTGATCGTGCCCAAGAGCGGAATCGCCAGCGCGGACCTCGTCGTGAAGCAGTACATCCGCGATCTTCTGCCGGTCACTCCATATATTAGCGCACCGATGTTCTAGATGCGGGATCAAAAAGGACAAACAGCAATGGGAATGCAAACACTGGAATTTTGGGTTGAGTTGCTCTGCCGGCGCTGGGTCGTCGCGCTGCAGGTCGGCTTGTTGGCCTTCGTAATCGTCGCCTTGGGCTCGGTCCTGCTACCGCCGACCTACCAATCCGACGCCAAGGTTTTGGTTGAATCCAACCGCGCTCAATTGCTGGTTTCGCCCGGCCTGCAGCAGGATTCTCCCAGCCAGCCCTCCGCGTTGAGCAACCCGGTCAACGAACAGGACCTTAACTCCGAGGTCGAGTTGCTTAGCAGCCCCTACCTGATTCGGCAGGCGCTCGATGGCGTGCCCGAGCGCAAGCGTAACGGCTTGGTCGCAACCGGCATGGAGTACTTGCAGTCAATGTTGGCTTTGCCCGGCTCCGCCTATGACGCGCTTCACGGGGTGCCGAACATGACGCCGCGCGAGGAATGGGCGAACAAGATCGAGAGCAAACTGTCGACGTCGGTGATCAAGCGCTCCAACGTGATCGAAATCGACTTCCGTTCCCACGATGCGCAATGGAGCGCCGAGTTTCTCCACCGGTTGCTCAGCCGTTACCTCGAGCTTCATGCCCGCATCTCCAATAACCCGGAGGCGGAGAAGTTCTTTGAAGCGCAACGCAAGCTGCTGGAAGAACGGCTTAACCGGGCCGAGGAAACCCTGCGCGCTGCACAATTGCAGACTGGTATCAGCGAGGTTGGCGCCCAGCAGCAGGCCCTTATCACGCAGCTCTATGCGGCAGAAGCGGACTATCGCAAGACCACCGCGCAGCTCAACGCCGCCAACGAACTGATCACGAACCTTCAGGCACAAATGGCCAGAACACCGCAGCGCCAGGCCAAGGAATCAAAGATCGTTCAGAACATGGCGTTGCAGCAGATCAAGCCGCAGGTCCTCCAATTGGAGGCGGAGCGGGCGGAGTTATTAAGCCGTTATCAGCCCACCAGCGCGCGGATTCGCGAGATCGACGCCAAGCTCGGCGCCGCCCAACAGATCTTGCAACATGAGAATCACAGCGAGGTCCAGGAGAGCACCAGTGACATAAACCCGACTTGGGCCACAATGGATTCCGACCTGGCCGAAGCGCGTAGCGATGCCGCCTCACTTAAGGCCACACAGGAAACGCAGGCCAAACAGGCCGCGGCGCTCAACCAGCAGCTCAAGAACCTGGCCAGCGACGGAATGGAAATTGAGCGCCTGCAACTTCAGGTCGACAGCAACAAGCAGGCCTTCCTGTCATACGTGCGCAAGGGAGAAGAGGCGCGCGCGGCGAGTGCTCTGAACCGCAGCCAGATTCTCGACGTTACCGTAGTCGAGGATCCGGTCATGCCGCTGGAGCCGGCCTCGCCCAAGCTCGTGCTTAATCTGCTCGCCGGGTTCTTGCTCGGGCTGGTTTTCGGCATCGGCGCGGCCTACTGGGCCGAGACCAGCGATCCGCGCATTTCCTCGGTGACAGCGATTTCCCAGCTCACCGGTTTGCCCATCGTGGCGGTTGTCAGCGACCGGCTGTAAACGATCATGTACTACGAATATTTCGGCCTTAGTGGCCCTCCGTTTTCGCTCTCCAGCTCGCCTGCGCCGCTCTATCTGAGCTCCGGGCATCGCGAGGGGATGGCCGCGCTGCAATGGGGACTGCGCGAACCCAGCGGCTTTACCATGCTGGTGGGCGACATCGGCACGGGCAAGACCACACTGGTCCATGCACTGCTTGCCAACCGGTCCGCAGCGGTCCATAGCGCTTTCGTCACCAGTCCCACGCTTAGTTTCGAGGAGATCCTGCGCGTGATTGCCGGTCAGCTTGGTTTCACGCCCAAGGGAATCGGCAAACTGGAGCTGATTCAGGCCCTTGACACGTTTGTGGCCGCGCTCGGAACACACGAGTCCGCCGCGCTGATTTTCGATGAAGCGCAGGATTTGAGTGACCAAACGCTGGAAGAATTGCGCCTGTTGTCCAATTCCCCGACGGACGTTCACAAGCGGCTTCAAATCGTATTGGTGGGGCAGCTTGAATTGGCGCGGCGGCTTGAACGGCCCGAGTTGCGCCAACTCAACCAGCGCATCGGAGCGCGAGCGCTGCTGCCGATCCTGCGGCCCGGCGAAGTCGCCGAGTATGTGGAGTACCGCTTGCGGGCGCAGGGTGGCGACGTCGGCAAGCTCTTTAAGCGCGACGCGCTGCGCGAATTGGCGCGGCTCAGCGGCGGCATTCCCCGGCGAATCAACATGCTTTGCCACAACGCGATGGTGCTTGCCTATGCCCAGCAGGACAGACGGGTCAACGCAGGCCACGTGAAAGAGGCGGCCCGCGAATACGACCATCTCCTGACCGGCCGCACGCCATCTTCTGCAACATCACCGCAGCCGCCGGGGCGCGGGCGTGGAGCGCTAATCGAGGCGGGGGCGGCGTTGTCCTTGGGAGCCGCGGCGCTGGGTTTGCTTTACCTTCTCGCGCCCAAGGCTCTCAGCTTCGAGCCGCCCATCCACCGGGCAATTGCAGCTTCATCGCTGGCGGTCCAAGAGCCTCGCTCGGACAATCACCACGATTCGGGAGAGGCCGTAGTAAATACGAAAAGTCCAATCGCCGACGCTCGAGCGAGCGCGGCGACAATCACCAACGACACCTCTTTACCGAATCCCGCCGACATTACAAAAGTCGCCGCACGGCTCCCACGTTCCGTTGAAACTCAACCGCGCCCGGCACCGCCGCAGCAGAAGGCCGAAATCGTCAGGACAGTGCCGGTGGCCGTTGCCATTGCGGGGACGAACTCCGCAGTCACAGCTTCGGCGGGCGCCCCCATGCCGCTCTCGCAAACGACGGTGGTGGTCCGGCACGGGGACACGTTGAGCAAGATCGCGCTGCGACACTATGGCGACGGCCCCTCGGACAGCTTAAGACGCGAGGTCGCGGCGCTAATCCAGACAAATCCGGAAATCGCCGACGCCAACCACATCTATCCCGGTCAGATTATCCGTTTACAGGAGGTCTCGAAGATTAATCTCGAGAAGGTCTCGAAATGAGCAAATATTTCCAGGCGATGCAGCAAAGCGCGTCGACGACGGTTGTAAAGCGAAGCGCCTCGACCCAGGTCATGCCGCCGCCACAAGAGATGAACGAACCCGCCACCGGAGTCCAGGTCGCATTCATCGAACGCACCGATTTGATCAGTGAGCTGGCGCACGATCCCGCGTTGTGCCGGCTGAGCGAACAGCTCGCGGCACAGGCTACGAGTGAAGAACCGGTGCGTTTGCTGGTCAGCGGCTGCCGGCCGGGCGACGGCGCATCGACGATTGCGGCAGCGCTGGCGCTCGATCTGAGCCAGCGCCTGGCGATGCGGACGGTCCTGGTGGAAGGCCATCTGCGCCATCCGGCGCTGCGCAATCTGCTCACCCGCTCGGCGCCGATGCCGGCCGATTTGACTTCCACGACGTCATTGACCGCACAGCGCACCGCATGGCCGCGGCTGGAATTGATTTCGCGTCCGCCGGCCGAGCCTTCCAAACAGCTGCTCGACGACCTCAACGGCATGCTGCGGCGCTTTTCCATCGCGGTAATCGATCTGGGCGTAGCCCGGCTCGAACCTCGAATGCTGGCCCTCGCGCGGCCGGCGGATCCGGTGCTGATCGTCACCAGATATCAGCACACCAGGCGGGAGGAGCTCCTCTCCACTGTGGGCATTCTGCGCGCGTCCAACCACACCGCAGGCGGCGTGGTTCTAAACGGCAATAAGTCACCGGTACCGACCTTCATCCGGCGGTGCCTGGGTATTGGAGGGTGATGTGACACTACAAACTGTAACTGCCAATGGCGCGGCTCATGGTATCGAAAGGGCCGTCGACAGCCGAGTTAGAAAGCTGGGCGGAATAGCCATCGTGGGCCTCGGATATTGGGGTCCGAACTGGGCCCGCAACCTCTATCAAATGCAGTGCGCGGAACGGCTCGTCTGCTGCGACTTCAGCCGCCAGCGACTCGATCATGTCAAAGGTCTTTATCCGGCGGTAGAAGTGACCGACGAGCTCGATCGGGTCCTGGCCGATCCAGAAATCGAAGCGGTGATCGTCGCCACCCCGGTCAGCACGCATTTCGATATCGCCAACCGCTGCCTTGAAGCGGGCAAATCCACCCTGGTGGAAAAACCGCTGGCGACTTCGGCGAAGGCCGCTCGTCAGCTGGGCGCGATAGCGCGCGAGCGCGGCCTGACCCTGATGGTCGGGCACACGTTCGAGTACAGCGCGCCGGTGCTGAAAATCCGCGAGATCATCAAAAGCGGTGAACTCGGTGACATCTTTTATGTCAGTTCGGTGCGCGCCAATCTGGGCCTGTTTCAGCGCGACGTCAACGTCACCTGGGACCTGGCGACTCACGACATCTCGATCATCCTGATGTTGCTCGAACAGATGCCTTCGGAAGTCAGTTGCCACGCGCAAAGCCACTATCGCAAAAACGTTGAGGATGTGGCGATGCTCACTTTGCGCTTCCCCAACAACGTCATCGCCTTTGTCCACGTAAGCTGGCTCGACCCCAACAAGATCCGTCGCGCTACCATCGTCGGCTCGCGCAAGATGCTGGTGTACGACGATACCGCGCTGCAGGAAAAAATCCGCGTCTACGACAAGGGCGTAAGCATCAGTCCGTACTACGACACTTACGGCGATTTCCAGATGTCCTACCGCTACGGCGATGTCCACATCCCGCGTATCGAGGAGCCCGAGCCGCTGAAGGTCGAGTGCGAGCACTTCGTCGAATGCATCCTCAAAGGCCGCTCGCCCAAGACCGACGGCGACAATGGCTTGCGCGTGGTGTCCGTGCTTGAGGCTTGCGAGCGTTCGCTGCGCGACGGTGGCAGTTTCGTGCCAGTAGGCCTGGAGGTTAAGGGCTAAGATGCCATCTGCCGAACTACCCGCCAACGTCTGCGTGGCGCCCGACGTCGAACTCGGCGAGGGCGTCCGGCTCGCGCCGTTCGTGAATCTTTACGGATGCCGAATTGGAAGCGACACCCGGCTTGGAACTTTCGTCGAAGTGCAACGCGACGCACACATCGGTTCGCGCTGCAAGATCTCGAGCCACACATTCATCTGTTCGGGAGTGGTCATCGAAGACGAGGTCTTCATCGGCCACGGGGTGATGTTTATCAACGATCGCTATCCCAGGGCGGTCAACCCCGAAGGGTCTTTGCAGACCGAGAACGATTGGATCATGGAAAAGACCGTGATTAGGCGTGGGGCCTCGATCGGCAGCGGTGCGATCATCATGTGCGGCGTCGAAATCGGCGCCGGCGCATTAGTGGCCGCGGGCGCCCTAGTCACCCGCGACGTCCCGGCCAACGCAACCGTGCTTGGAGTTCCGGCGCGGCTGCATGAGCCCATCCACATTGTAAGGAAGGAACAACGATGAAGATCAAATTCGTGGATCTGGCAGCACAGAATCGGGAAATTCGCGAGCGCGTAGAGCGCGAGTTTACCGCAATCCATGAACGCACCGCATACGTCGGCGGTCCCCAGGTGGCGGCGTTCGAGGCCGAATTCGCCTCCTTTCTGGGGGTGCGCCACGTGGTCGGCGTGGGCAGCGGAACCGACGCCCTGCGTCTGTCCCTGATGGCGCTGGGGATCGGCGCGGGTGACGAAGTTATAACCTCGCCGATGACTTTCATCGCCACCGCCGAGGCGATCATCCAGACCGGCGCGCGGCCGGTATTCGTCGATATCGACCCTGATACCGGCAACCTGAGCGTGCCCGAGGTGGAGCGCTACCTCAACGACGGCCATTTCAAATCTCCCAATGGCCCGCGCGCCATCCTGCCCGTCCATCTGTACGGTTTGCCGGCACCGCTGATCGAGCTGCGCAGAGTCGCCGATGCCCACGGTCTCAAGCTGGTCGAAGACGCCTGTCAGGCGCACGGCGCGAGCATCGCCGACGGCGAACGCTGGCGGGCCGCCGGAACGGTCGGCGACGCCGGATGCTTCAGCTTCTATCCGGGAAAAAACCTGGGGGCCTGGGGTGAAGGAGGCGCGGTGGCCACTAACGACGATGCGCTTGCGCGCGAGGTGCAACATCTGCGCGACCATGGACGCATGTCGCATTACGCTCATCGCGCCTATGGCTACAACGCGCGCCTGGACACGCTGCAGGCGGCAGTCCTGCTGGCCAAGCTGGAACGGCTCGACAAGTGGAATGCTTGCCGGCGCCAAATCGCGGCCTACTACCGGGAGCAGTTGCAGTTCGCAGGAGTCGAGTTTCTCAAGGAACCGGAGGGCGTAAAATCCTGTTACCACCTGTTCGTAATCCGCAGCCCCAAGCGCGACGTGATTCGCACCGCCCTGATCGAGGCCGGTAGCGAATGCGGAATTCACTATCCGCTGCCGCTCCATTTGCAACCCGCCTGCCGCGACCTTGGATACCGCCAGGGAGACTTCCCGGTTGCCGAGGCGATCGCCGACTCGGTGCTGTCGCTGCCGATGCATCCGCATCTGAAGGCGGCCGAGGTACGGCAGGTCTGCCGAACGGTCGAGCTAGCCGCGGCGAGGGCCTAATCCGTGTTCGACGGAGAACTACGGCGCCAGAAGGTGCTGCTTGCCACAGCCGACGCGAGCGCGATGATCGCCGCGGTCGGTCTGGCCTGGGTTGCGCATCGGCCCTTCAGCGACTTCTGTCCGCTGAAACCAGGCCAGTGGAGCGTGATCGTCGCGGGCGCGATTGGGTTGGTCTCGATCTGGATTTTTACCGCCCGCACGCTCGGACTCTATGGGCCACGCCATGGCCGCGTCGACGAGTTGCTCGCAATCGTCAAGGCCGCCTGCGTCACCTGGCTGCTCGCCTTGGTGTTAGGCTTTTTTGCCCATCTGGAGGAGTCTCGGCTGACCGTGGCGATTGCCTTTGGCCTGAGCATCGTGCTGGTGGTGGCGGGACGCGCTCTGACTCGCCGCTGCATCAGGTATTTTTATGCGCACCCGGACGTGACCATACCGCTGGTCGTGGTCGGCTCCAACCCTGTCGGCCGCTACGTTCGGGATCGGATCGTAGAAGAGTTAAGCCAGTATGAATTCCTCGGCTTTATCGACAACGACCCCGCCGAGGGAGAGCAGCGCGGCGGCGAGCTCCTGGGCGGTACGGAGCAAATCCCGCTTCTGGCCGCGTCGCGCCGTCACATGGAAGCGGCAATCGTATTGCCCGACGCCACGCCCGAGGAGGTCAAGGAAATTATCGATCTGTGCGGGCGTCACCATGTCCGCTGGCGGGTGATGCCCTGGGTGATGCAGCTGCATGCCGTGGCGCTCAAAATCGACATGGTCGGAACCATCCCGCTAATCGGGCCGCGCAACTCCAACATCGAGGGACTCAACTGGGTCATCAAACGCGGCTTCGATGTCATCGCGTCCGCGGCGCTGCTGGTTTTATCGGCTCCGCTGCTTTTCATCTCCGGCCTGATGATTTGGCTGTTTGATGGCCGGCCGCTGCTGTTCCGGCAAACGCGAATAGGAATTCACGGCAAGCCATTTGAACTGCTCAAGTTTCGCACCATGGGAACCAACTGTGGAGAAAATGTGCATCGCGAATACGTCAAGGATTGGATTGGGCAAAATGGCTCCGCCAACGCAAAGCCCAACGCGCAGACGGTGTACAAACTCGATCGGGACCCGCGCATCACGCCGATCGGCGCCTGGATGAGGAGGTTCAGCATCGATGAGCTGCCGCAATTGGTAAACGTGCTGCGCGGCCAGATGAGTCTTATCGGTCCGCGTCCCGCACTGCCCTACGAACTGGAACTTTATCAGGACTGGCATCGCCATCGGCTCGACGCGCCGCCAGGGATCACGGGCCTGTGGCAGGTCAGCGGGCGCAATCGCCTGTCATTCGACGAGATGGTTCAGCTTGACATCGAGTACATGGAAGACTGGTCGCTTTATCGCGACGTGGAAATCCTGCTGCGAACGCTGCCGGCGATGTTCGGGGGAAGCGGCCTATGAGTTCATTGCCAACCGAAGGCGCCGCCGCGGCGCCGGAGCGGGCCGAACCCTGGATCTGGAAGGCGTTCGCGCGCAGTGTTCGCAACAACATCTTGGGCGAAATCGGCGTGCAGATTGTGCGCATCGGCGGCATGGTGGTGCTGGCCCGGGCGTTGGCCCCCTCCGACTTCGGGCTGTTTCGGATCCTGATCACCATCACCACGATAGTGATGATCATCAATGAGCTAGGCGTGCCGGATACCCTGGTGCAGCGGCCCGATCTGCGTCACGAGCACGAGAGCACGGCGGCGTGGGCCAACCTGATGATGTCCATGTTAACCGCGAGCCTGCTTTACGTGACTGCGCCGCTCATCGCACGCGCAATGGCGATGCCGGCCTTACCGCCGGCGTTGCGTCTGCTGTGTATCCCGCTGGCCTTCGAGGGATTGGCCTCAATCTCCGCGGCGCGGCTCATACGCCGCCTGGAATTCGGGAGGCTCGCGATGGCCGAGGTGACCGCGGAATTGGCCTTCGTGATCATCGCGATTGCCCTGCTCTTGCTGAAAATGCCGCGCTGGAGCCTGGCCGGCGGACTGGCCGCGCGTCTGTGCGGACATGCGCTGACGCTGTACAGCGCCGAGCCCTATGTGCCGCAGGCCCTGCCCAGCCGCAACGCATTCCGCGAACTGCGCCGTTTCGCCGGCGGCGTGGTGACCGGGCGGCTGCTGTTCAGTTTGTCCAGCAATGCGGATTATGTGATGGTCGGACGTTTGTTGGGACCTTCGGCGCTCGGCTTTTATGGCATGGCCTGGGACCTGCTGCGCTTCGTACCCGATCGTCTCTACAAAGTGGCCGGACGGGTTACGGTGCCGGCCTTCTGCCGCCTGCAGGACCGGCCCGACGAGATGCGTCGGGCGTTCCTTAATTTTCTCGGATATGTCAGCCGCGTGGTCGTACCCATTTTAGTCTGCGTCGCGGTGATGGCGCCCGAATTGCTGCGCGATATCTATGGCGCGAAATGGATTCCAGCCGCTACCCCGATGCGGATCCTGAGCGTCGGCCTGATTGGCTTGGGAATGCGCGCGGGGATGGGTGCGGTGTACTACGCCAAGGGACGTCCATCGATGGATGTCTACCTGCACGGTTTGCGCCTGGTGTTGATCGTGGCCGCGGTTTTCGCCACCGCGCGCGGCGGGCTGCTGGCCGTGAGCGTGGCAATGAGCATGGTGGAACTGACTATTAGTGCGATCGGCCAAGTAATTGCGTGCCGCATGGTAGATACGACCTTCTCAAGCGTGTTCGCCGCCATAGCGCCGAGCATACGGACCGCGGCCGTGTGTGCCGTAGGAGCGCTGGCCGGCAAAGCGGTGGCCCATAACTTCCAACTGCATGGATTGATCGCGCTGGCGGTGATCGCGCTCCCAACGGCAGCGGCATTCCTGTGGCTCGAGGCCGCCACCGCGCGCGGCCTGGTCCTAAGCGCTTTCAGTTCGGCCCGCGGCATGAACACCGCTCAAGCGCAAGGAGAATCAGTATGAGTACTTTGGCAATGAGCGCAGCGTCACGGCAAAGTGAAGAACTGGTATTGGAAAAAAGGGCCTCCGGAAATCAGTCATGGAGGAACCTGGCAACACCGGCCAATGGCGCGACTCTCTACCATGATGAGCGATGGCTGCGTCTGCTCGAGCAGGCTTATGGTTTCGAAATTACGATAGCGGGAATCCGCGACGGCACTGAACTCGGCGCCGCGTGTTTACTCGCACGAACCAAAAACCCGTTCAACCGCCGCTCCCTCGCCCTGCCCTTTTCGGATAGCTGCCCGCCGCTTGCCACTGATCCCGGGCTGTTACCGCTGTTGGGCGAAGGCCTGATCGGCCAGACGGCACCGCGCGGCGGTTACGAGATCCGGGGCATCGCTCTGCCCGCTCCCTGGCAGGTGGTGGACTGTTTCGGAGAATGGAGCGTGGATTTGAGGCGGCCAATTGCCGAAATCTCGCGCCGCAGCGCTTCACATTTCCGCAGGAAGGTAAGACGCTCCATCGAAGACGGGTTGTCGGTGCGCTGCGGTTCCAGCCTCGAAGACCTTTACGCCTTCTACCAGCTCATGATGGAAACTCGCCACCGTAAAGGTCTGCCGGTACAGTCGATACGGTTTTTCAAGCGCGCACATGAGCTCTTCAGTCCCGCGAGCGACATCGAGATCTGGTCGGTGACCCAGCGCGGACAGGTCATCGCCGCCGGATTAATGCTGCGGGCGTTTGATTGCCTGCACTATAAGTGGAGCGCACGCCGCACTGACAGTCCGAGCGGCGCCGCGCACTTGCTGCTGTGGAGCGTGATCGAACGCCATACGGGAATTACTGGCTCGCTAAACCTGGGCCGGACCGACGTGCGCAACGCCGGGTTGGTGCGCTTCAAGAAAGAAGCTGGTGCCGAGCCATCGGCACTCCCCTACAGCTTTTATCCCAAAGCACCAAGCCAGATTAGCGCGGAAGTTCTCTCCGGACCGATGCTGATGTTGTCGCAGGTGTGGCGCCGGCTGCCTCCGCTCGCAACCCGCGCGCTGAGCACGGCGATTTACAGGTACATGGCATGAACATGACCGCATCGCAAAGCAATGACATAACCGCGCCTGGTCGTTCGATGCGGCCGGCAAACGATAACGACGCGTTTTCATTCTGGAAGTTGCCCGAGCCCTGGCGCGAGGCGCTCGAGCCCCGCCTGGTCTATTCCCGGCTCATCGCCGAATGGTACCTGCTGGAACGTTACCGAACGGATGAAGCTGAAGATGCGCGCCTGCGCATGAGCCTGTATTACGCGATCAAGAACTACGTTCCGGTGAAGGCGCGCCACTTCGCGAGGTCGTTGTTGCTGCGGATGCGGCCGCATCAAGGATTTCCCAAGTGGCCCTGCGAGGACGCTTTGCTGGTGTTTCAGCGCGACTGGATGCTGCATGCGCTCGAGACCGTTGGCGCTCGCGACCTCTGGCATGTCGGCTTTTGGCCCGAGCCCAAAAGCTGTTGCATCGTGCTGACTCACGACGTCGAAAGCCCAGCGGGATTTGAGCGGATGGAAGCGATCGCGGAATTGGAAGACCGCTTGGGCTTTCGCTCGGCCTGGAACCTGCCGCTGGATCAATATCCGATTGACTGGAAACGGGTAGAGCGGCTGCGCGCGCAAGGGTTCGAGTTCGGCGCACATGGACTGCGCCACGACGGCATGCTGTTTCGCAGCCACCAGCATTTCCTCGAACTGTCGCCGCGCGTCGAAAGTCTGGCGCGTGAACATGGTTTGCGTGGTTTCCGCTCGCCCTCGACATTGCGCAACGCGCGCTGGATAGGTGAGATGGATTTCGATTTCGACTCGAGCTTCGCCGATACCGACCCCTTCGAGCCGCAGCCCGGCGGTTCCTGCTCGATCTTTCCATACTTCATCGGCGATATGGTCGAGTTGCCCTACACCCTGCCGCAGGATCACACACTGATCAACTTGCTGCGCCGCGACCCGTTGCCCATCTGGATCGAAAAGATGAACTGGCTCGCGGCGCGGGGCGGAATGATCCTGACCCTGACTCATCCCGACTATTCCGGCGCAGGAAACGGCCTACAGGCCTATGCGGAATTGCTTAAACGACTCGCCGACCTGGATTCCGGCTGGCGTGCGCTTCCATCGGAAGTGGCAGCCTGGTGGCGGCAACGTGCCCGGCTTGAAATGCACATTTGCGATGGCCGACCACTTATTGTCGGGCCTGAAACTCGCGGCGCGGTGGCACGATGCCTGCGTATGGAAGAACTGATGACACCGGATGGGAGGTAAGTTGTGGCCCGTGTTCTAATTATTGCTTATACGACATACGCGCACGACGGGCGGGTGAAACGCCAGGCCGAAGCCTTGAGCGGCCGGGGCGACCAGGTCGACGTGATCTGTCTCTCTTCGGGACCACTCACTGATACCAACGGCGTCACTATTCTCGGCGTCGAAATCGCGCGCTATCGCGGCAGCAGCCGAACCAGCTATCTGCGCAGCTACTCGAATTTCTTCGCGCGGGCGGCAGCTCTGGCGATGCGCCGAAGTTTCACCGCCGCCTATGACCTGGTCATCGTTTGCACGATGCCGGATGCGGCGATAGTCAGCGCGTTGCCGTGCCGGCTATTCGGTTCCAGGATCGTGCTGGATATTCACGACACCATGCCCGAACTCTACCTGGACAAGTTTGAAGGCGGCCGCGGCCGCTTTGGCGCGCGCCTGCTGATGGCCGGCGAGCGATTGAGTGCATGGGCGGCTGACTGCGTATTAGCGGTTCACGACCTGCACGCCGAGCGCCTGCGACACGCTGGAATACCGGCGCGCAAGATTGTGGTTGTCACCAATGGGCCTGATCCGCGAATCTTCAAGGCCGCCGCATTCAATGGTTTGGCGCATAGCGACCCACAGCGTGACGCTGTTACTCCATTCACCGTGGTATGCCATGGCACGGTAACCCACCGGCTGGGACTGGATACCGCGCTCCAGGCGATGGCGCGCGTGCGCGATCGGCACCGGGATGTGCAGTTGCGCATAATCGGGTCGGGCGACTACCTGGGAGAGATCCAGGCGCTGTGGCGGCGGCTTGACCTGGAATCGGTGGTGACCTTCGAGGAACCGGTGCCGATCCAGCGCTTGCCGGCGAAACTGTCAGCTTCAGCCGTGGGACTGGTGCCCAACCATGCCACCAGCGCCACCCAACTTATGCTGCCGGTCAAATTGCTGGAATTCGCTACACTTGGTATACCAGTGATCGCTGCACGCCTGCGTACCATTGAGCATTATTTCGGGGAGGATGCAGTGCGTTACTTCACCCCGGGCGACAGCGGTGAGTTGGCGCAGGCAATCGAAGACCTCTATTTGAACCCGGAACGGCGGTGGGCACTCTCTCAACGTGCGGCTCGGGAAGTCAATAAACTCAGTTGGGCGGAGCAATCGCACCGCTACTTCGAGGCCGTCGATTCCCTTTTAGACCATAGCAAGGAGTATCTCAGTGCAGAAAAAAGGTAAAACCCTGGTTGTCGGTTTGGGCGAGGTAGGCAGCGCTTTGGCCACCGTGCTGGAACGCACCGCCCCAATCCTCAAGCACGATATCGAGCCGCAGGATTTTGGCGAACCGATCGAGGTGATGCATCTGTGCGTTCCCTTCAGCGGTAAAAGCCGGTTCGAAGAGATTGCGTTATCTTACATAGAACGCTTCAAGCCTGCCCTTACCATCGTCAACAGTACTGTGCTGCCCGGAACGACGCGGACCATCGCGCAACGTTGCGCGCGTCCGGTCGCTTACAGTCCGGTGCGGGGCAAGCACGTCAGGATGGCTCAAGACCTGCTGCATTATCGGAAATTCGTGGCCGCCAGCGAACCCGAAACCGCGCGCCTCGCAGAAGAACACCTGCAACAGGCTGGAATGCAGACCCATCGTGTGTCCCGGCTGGAAACCCTCGAATTGGCGAAGCTGGCAGAGACCACCTATTTCGGCGTGATGATCGCCTTCGCCCAGGAAATGAATCGCTACGCGGCAACCGTGGATGCCAACTACGACGAGGCCGTGAGCTTCTTTGATGAAGTCGACTTCCTGCCGCAAACGCGCTACTTCCCCGGCTTTATCGGCGGCCACTGCGTGATTCCGAACATCAATCTGCTGCAGCGCATCGCGCATTCGCCGCTGCTGGAAGCGGTGCTCGATTCCAACCGTCGCCGCGCCGAAGAACTGCAGCGAGTTGACGCGCTGCAGCATGGCGCAAACGGGAAGTCATGAACTTGCCGGCGGCGTCTTGCGTGCTGATTGCCGACTCGCGTTATGAGCGGTTCCCGTTGCTCGCCGCGCAGTTCGCGGCGCTGCGCGGTGTCCAATGTTGGCGCATGGACCTCGCAGGGGCGGATTTTTCCGATGCCGGCTTCGGTCCCAAAGTTTTGCTGGCCATGTCGCACGGGACTTTGGCTTCGTTCAATCCTGCGGAGATGCGCGCTTTAAAGGCCGCCGTCGTGCACGGAGCATCCCTTTACGTCCGCGGCGGTTTTCTAAACGGTCAAACCTGCTCGCTGACCCCCTTTGGCTTGGGTGCGTTCAGGGTTCATCCCTGCCAGGCCACTGATGGGTACCAGCTCTGCGATCACATTCTGCTTCCCCAGGTGCTCAGAAACGAAGCGGTCACGGCGTCCCTGGAATTGCCCGGAGCGCAAATCGCGGATTCGGCAGCACAAGCACTGGCCCTACGCGGCAGCGGTGCCGCGGAGTTGCCTTTTATCTTCGCGGTTATGTGCGGCTCCGGTGTCGTAATTTACGATCTGACGCCGGACGAAGTCCCGCATGGCGCGATGACTCCTATCGTACAGCGTCTGGCCAACCCCGCGACCCGCTGCTTTGAGGTCGGTGCGCTGGCGGCGATCAATTACACCACCGGGCGCGCACCATCAACGGTGGGAACCTTCAACCTGGTGCTCGATGATCGTCCGCGCAACTTCGACTATTTCAATGTCGCCCGCGCTACCAGGTGGCTGGGCGAGCTTGAACGGTTATGCCCGGGAATTCATGTCGATTTTGGCTGGTCGCCGCAATATGACCGTCCCAGTGCACGCTATATCAAGGCGTTGAAGCGGTTTAATGTCGGCTTCGTCTGGCATGGTCTGTACCGGCACGTGAATCATCGGCGGATCGAGGATCTCGCCGCCGACTACCGTGAAGGATTCCGGCTGGTGGAAAAAATCGCCCGGCAATATGCAGTCCGCTTCCAGCCCATAATGATTTTGCCCTTTCAGGAAGCAAACGCGGACATCCTGGTCTATTTGAACCACGCTGGTTTTCTTGCGTCGGTTTTCGATTCCAAACCCAGGGCGGGACTGGAGAATTCGATACCGGCGTTTATGCACCATTCGACCCCGCTTCACGAACTGTACCTCGATTATTTGCCGGTGCTGCGCCGCTACCCGGCCCCGGTGCTGAACCGCGACCAAATGATTGCCAATGCAGCGCTGGATCTGCCAATCATCGCCTCCGCACATCCGCTCGATGTCGGTCTGCGGCGCTATGCGGCGCTCTATCGGCCATTTGAACGAGTATCCACTTACTTCAACGCGCTGGCAGCGTTCGCCCGTGAAAAGCACTTGCGGCCGCTTTCGCTCGAAGAGATTGCCCGGGAAATGATTGCGCTTCCACGTCCGACGCTGAAAGGGACGGATTCTCTTACAACCATGGAGACAATTGACATTGCAGTTTGAATTGACCGCTCCGCCGAGCCACTCCGCCACCCCGCTCATGGTGGCGATCGCGGCAGGCATTGGCTTATGGCTACTGCTGGCGCTCAATTTGCCGGGCGTCGCGATCGTGACCGCGCTGGCGGCGGGCGCCATCTTTGTGATCTGGGCAGCCCGGCGCGTGCAAGCCGACGGGTGTTATTTGCTGTGCGCGCTCGTGATGATTGAGCTGTTGTGCTCTGCCACCGTACTTCCGGTTACTGAAGAGCAGCGCTTTATAATCAGGTATCCGCTCTTGTTCCTGTTCTGCGTGCCCGCTGCGATATTCTCGCTGCGCACTTCTTTGCTCTTCCGCGGCGGCTTCCGCGATTATCTCCTTTATCTGGGCTGGGGCGCGATAACCATCACCTACTCGCTGCTTCCAGGTTATTCTCTGGCCCGGGTCACAGCCGCCGTTCTGATCTTCGTCCTGACCGTCAAACTCGTCAGCGACGTGAAAGACAGCGATGACATTGAACGCCTGATGAAGTGGTTCCTGATTGGTTTGGGGGTTGTCTGGATTGGCCTTTTGGCCACTTTGGTCGCCGTGCCGCATGACCTCGCGTGGGACGATGAATTACTGGGGATGGTGCGCTTCCGCGGCTTTTTCGGCTCTCCCAACCAGGTTGGCGAAGTCACCCTGGCAACGGTCGGGGCGGTCGCGATCATCTGGAACCATGCGTCGTGGCGCCAAAAGGTCTGGCTAGGTTTGGAAGCGGCCGTGGCGATCGCGCTTGGGGCGCTGGCTGATTCGCGCTCGCCATTCGTGGGTCTCACGATCGGTGCGACACTTTACGTGCTCTGGCGCTACCGGCTGCGTGCGGTGCCGATTTGCCTGGTGGCCGCGGTGCTGATTTTCGCCATCGCGACTCAGGTGGCTCCCGATTATTTCACGCGCGGGGAGGTATCGACTCTGACCGGGCGCACCGACGTGTGGAAATTCGCGGTTAAGAAGATCGAGGAGCGCCCGCTGCTGGGATGGGGCTTCGAGGTGGAAGGCGAGATCCTGCAAAGCAAGTATTTTCCGATCTGGTGGGGACCATGGGAAGAAGGGCCGCACAGCTCGCTTCACAACGGCTATCTATCGCGTGCGGTGGGACTTGGCCTTCCGGCGCTGATTTTCTGGATCTTTTTCTTCCTGCGTCCATGGTTTTGGCTGTTTCGCCAGCGCGATGACCCTTGGCAATTGAAGCGGATATTTTTGCTCGTGATCGTACCGATTTTGATTCTAAACCTGGTCGAGACCACCGCGGGCGACTGCCGCTACTCCGTCGGTTTGCTGGCAACGCTGTGCTGGGGGTTCGCTGAACGCCAGCGGCTCGATGATCGCGACCGCCGCCGCAGCCGGGCGCAGGCCGCGGCCGGCTTGACCCTTGCCCATCCGGCAGTTTCGTCAAGTGCGGCGCAAATAGCGAGTTAATGAACCGTGGGACCGGGGGTAGAGATCCGCAGTTCCGTTTCCTTGGACGTTGCGATGGCGAATGCAATCCCGGATGCCCGAAGCACAGGAGTTGAAATGCATAAGCAGTACATGGTGATCACGCCCGCCCGGGATGAGGAGCGCTTTTTGCCTTTTTTGATCGAATCGATGGCGCGGCAGACGGTCAAACCCCGGCGCTGGATTATCATCGACGACGGATCCGCGGACGCCACCGCCGCCCTGGCCGATGCCGCCGCGAAGCAGCATCGCTGGATCCAGGTGCATCACCTTCAGCGCAATCGCACGCGCAAAAGAGGTGGCGCGTCGATCGTGATGCAACACCTGCCGCGCGAGGTGTGGGCCGACGTTGACTTTATCTTGCGGCTCGACGCAGACATCAGCTTCGGTCCATCTTTTGTGGAGACGCTGCTGGCGGAGTTCGCACGCGACCCGGCACTGGGCATCGCGGGAGCAACTTTGCAGGAACGTCGTGGCCGGGCCTTGGGTTGCGACCGCGTTCCCGCCTTTCACACCCGCGGCGCCACCAAGATGTATGCCCGCGCCTGTTTCGAAGCGATTGGCGGGCTGGAGGCTGGTCCGGGCTGGGACACCATCGACGAGACCCGGGCGATGATGCGCGGCTTCATGACCAGGAGCTTCACCCACATCAACGCGATTCACCATCGGCCGCTGGGTGCCGCCGATGGGCGTTGGCGGGTGCTGGTGGCAGGCGGCCGAGCGGCCTACCACGCCGGATATTCGCCAGTGTTCATCAGCGCGCGAGCGGCACGCCGGGCGTTGTCGGCGCCCGTTGGCCTAAGCGGAATATTGTTGTTGAGCGGTTATGTGGGAGCTTGCCTGCGTCGCGAACCGAGAACCGCGGAACTCGACCTGGTCAGGTTCGTAAGAAAGCAGCAGCTGCGTAGATTGATGTTAAAGGAAAGCCTGTGGAGATGAGCGGCGTCAACCCTGCGGCGCACACGCCTGCCGATAGCGAGTGGAGAGCGCGATCATGACTAACGACACCATCTATCTTCCGATCCTGATGTACCACGGAATCCGGGGTTCCGGCAGCGATCAAATCCCCGCGGGATGGAGCCGCAGGCACGCGATCGATGCCACGTCGTTCAGCGAACAGTTGGACGTTGTTGCGCGCAGTGGATTGCGCACCTTGGCTGTGGCCGATCTCGATCGCCCATCGCTGTCGGGGCGGTCATTGCTCATCACTTTCGACGACGGTCACTCCAGTGACTTTTCGATCGCGGCGCCAGAACTCAAACAGCGGGGGCTAATGGGGACCTTCTTTGTGACCTGGTCGTTCCTGGGGCGTCCCGGCTACCTTGACCGCGTCCAGGTGCGCGAATTGCGCGCTCAGTCCTTTGAAATTGGTTCGCACGGGCTAAGCCACAAAAGACTTAGCGAGGTCGGCCCCGCCGAGCTCTGGTGCGAGGCGTTGGATTCAAAGCGCAGACTCGAAGACCTGATCGGCGAGGAGATTGCCAGTTTCGCCATTCCTTCGGGATCATACAATGATCCGGTGTTGCAGGCGCTGTGGGCTGCGGGCTATCGGCGCATCATGACCTCTGACTTCGGCTACGCAAGGTTGGAAGACGGCGTCATGCACCGGATGGGGGTGATGGCAGAAACCACGCCGCGCCAGTTTCAAGCATTCCTCACCGCCGGGCCCTCGTGGGCGGCCAGGCACCGGCTACTGGAAGGAATCAAAAGGCGGCTTCGGCGTGCGGTCGCCCGTGCCAGCACTCCTCCGTCGCCACGTCCGCAGCCGGTTGCATGAGACACAGAGTCACTTCGCGGCCAACACGAAGCGAAGTGCTTTGAGAGCCGCGCAAGCGCGGAACGGCGAGCAGCGACGCGCGTCCCGCGGGCTCGGACTGCTTGTTTCGCCTTCTCGTGTGGCTTCTTCTCCGGGTGCCGAATTTAAGACTCAACGCTATTTCGCTCGCCGGCCAGGTGCCAACACCAGGGTCGAACAAGGGAGGAGCTTTGCCATAAAAATACCGAGACGTTAGAGTTTTCTTTAATTGACTGGATATGACATAGGGCCGGTCGTATATTATATAGGTTGGGGGTAACGATTGGGGGGTGGGGAGACCCGGCCGTGCGAAAAAAGGACCCCGAAGAGCGTAAACCCGATCAAGAGGCGAAAGTTCGGGAGTTCTATACCGTCGGCCAGCTCGCCGACCTCCTGCAGCTAACCGAGATGACCATCTATCGGATGGTCAACCGGGCCGAATTGCCCTGTTATGCGATCGGCCGTGTAAAGCGCTTCCGTCATCGCGATGTCGAGGAGTTCCTTGATAGTTGCCGGGTGCCGGCAACAAAAGACGGGCAACCTTCGAATTCAACCAGGCGCCGTTGAGATATCCGGATTTCCCGAATCGGGGAGGAAACAGCGCCGACCCGCGGACCGGATCTCCGGATTTTCTTTAAGCGTTGCCGCGATTACCGTCTTGCCCAGGCGGGGTGCGGAGTCAGACCTGCCGTTTTTGGTCATCTGAATTACTTTAGTTTTACCTGAATTGACAACAGGGCTATGTCAATTACTTCAGAGATCCATATTGACGGATCGTAAGAGATTCATGTATAACTAAATGTAGAAGAGTTCTCCCTCTTACTGAGGCTATGATTACCAGGCGATTATGTTCGGGAAGTTTATCGGGTTCTTGGAAATTGATAATGATTCAAGATAATCCTACCTATGCTTAATAATCGTCCAACTTTCGAGACACATTTGGCACCTTGTCAAATTTGGCCTAAAAAAGCCACCAGAAAGAACAAAGGTTGGCGTGAGGCTAAGGCTTTGGATCGGCAGGATCAACCGCAACCGCATCATGAAACAACAAAGGGGGAAATATAAAGAGATGCAAAACGCCGCCTCAAGAAGACGCGATACCGAGCAAGCCGGAGAAGTCCGGGAATTCTACACCGTCAGCCAGCTCGCGGATCTGCTTCAACTAACTGAAATGACCATCTACCGCATGGTTAACCGGGCCGCCCTGCCATGTTATTCCATCGGACGCGTAAAGCGATTCCGGCACCGCGACATCGAGGAATTCCTCAATGGCTGCCGGGTTCCGGCGATAAAGCCCGCTGACACTGCGAAACCCAATGCCGGTTAGACTTCATGCCTGGACGATGTTCAGAGCGGTGGATGCCGGTCTACGGCGGGGCTTTAGCACCGTGCACGGAAGAACGGCTTCCTTAATCTCATCCCGCCTTCCGGGAGAGATGTTTGTGATACAGGAGGCCGTGAACCCTCGCCAGTCAATTAGAACGGCGGAAGGTTGTCCCAGCTCCAGTTGACCTGACCCCCGGCAGGCCGCGGCGGTCGCAATCCACGCGGCTTTTGCGTTCTGATCTCGTAGTAGTCCAGGCCTTTCAGGCGCGCGACCCGTGTACCTATGCCCGCCAGACGAAAGCCGCAAACTTGGGCGACCTTGATCGAGGCCCGGTTAATGTCTTCGACTACATACCAAAAGTTGCGCCCAGGCATCCTCATCCGGGTCACCAGCCGCTGCAAGGCTCGTTTCGCCAATCCCTTGCCACGACAGGACGGCTCGGTCCAGGTATCCCCCACCTGTAAATCCTGCCGGGAGAGAAACGGAAAGCGCCAATAGCGCGGCGTGAAGGCGGAATAATGCACCAGCTGGGCGCCCTTGTATAGCGCCAGCGCGCCGCTGTCGCTCGAAGGAAACATCCGCGTCACATGCATCAGGGTACGGAAAAGAAAATGAAGCTTCTTGTCCTGGCCCGCGCCGTGCGGCCACGGCGCCCGCAAGGACGGCTTCCACAGTTCCGCACTAAAGGCGTGGTCTTCCAATCCGACCAATGGCGACGGCTCCGTGGCGTCTAACCGATAGAACAGGTATACCTCGATGCTCTTCACGTTTTGGCTCTTTAACCCTTCGGCAGACGCTTCGTCATTGTTCGACAGTCCCTGACCAAAGAGAGGGTCACTGGTTGGTTCTGATACCCTTCGACCAACTCCTCTTCACTTCTAACCACAACAACTCTTTGATTTACACAATACATAAAGGACGGCCGCCCGCGCCGGTCCGAATCATGCCAGTCCAAGAAACTCCAGCACCGGCGGAAGCTTCACCATGGTAGCATGGGCGGCCTGCTCCAATTGCTTGATGACCTGTTTTCTTGCAGCGACCCGCGGATGCCGAGCGTTGGCAGGAAAAAAGAGCGGTTCGTGGGGGAGCGGATCGCGGCCGAAAGTACGCCGAAATTCTTTAAAGCGGTATTGCACGATTTTCATCATCGAACAGCGCGCGCAAAGCGCGCGCACCGAGCAGCCATGATCCACCCTTCGGGCGGTTCTGCGAGCGCCTCTTTGCTGATCCACAACGATATGGTCTTTAGTTTTCATGTTCACAGAATGATCTTAACCTAAAGGGCAATTAAATGTCGTTAGCTATTGCGTAATATTCAGACATTATACGGCCTTATCACTGTGCATCACTAATATTTGTTCGCGATCAGACCCAAGTTCTTTTGTCACCAGGCCTGCCGGGTTGCTTAATCCTTCCAGCACTTCAGAACCTTCAGAGGAGTCCTCTAAATCAGAATGATTCGCCCGCGCTTGCCTGGCGAATTCGCGCCGTTCAGCCAAAGTACCCCCTATTCCGTAAGCGAAAGCTGTTATGTCTAGAGGGGTTTTTCTTCGGTTCGCAAACGAGCCCACGATGATCACGACCGTACCGGCATCACCTGGATTCCTGATATTCTTCCCAGCCGCGCTTGCCCAATTCTTCGCGGACCCGTTGGATATACTCCAGCGCCTTGGAATCGTACCAGTCGCCGCTATACCAATCGCCGACGCATCCCCACAGCATCTGCGCCGCGGAACCGTTGGGATAAGTGGGAAAGCCCGGCTGCGGAACATCGTGCCGCAACCACTCTACTTTGCCTTCCATGCAGGCGCGCTGGTACGCGAGTTTATAATCCACGTTGAATGCGGTATCGTCGCGGCTCATCGGCCAAGTCCCTGGAAATGAGCTGTACTTTATCTGCAACAGTCCATAGCTCTGAAAGCACCCTCCGCCGCTAATGCTCCCGGCGGGACATCGGCCGGAGTCGGTGGTCCAGTCCCCGACATCGGACTGGAGCCAATGCGACTCGTCCATGGCGATGGCGCGGACCAGGTCCTCGTCGAAGCCCCATTTGCACGCTCCCCATTGGATGATTTCGTCGGTTGTGCCCGTGAAATTACCGTCGACGCGGGCAAAGAACCAAGCCGGAGCCCCACCGTGGCGCGCGGTTGAGTGCAGCCGTTCAAGCTCTCCTGGCATCGGTGTGCGGCGGTTGGCGGCCGTGTTTTCGGAACGAGCCTCCCACGATGATCGACGCACCCGCGCGGCGCACTCGGCACCGCTCGGGAGCATCGCGCCAGGCGGCAGGGTCACAAACCTCGAGGCGTCACCGGCGAACGCCGGGCTGCTGTCCAACACAGCGGCCAAGCCGCGGCCAGCTTCGACGGCGGCGGAGCCCGAGCTGGAACCGCCCGCGGGGACGAACCCTCCGACCAGCCCGAGCCACAAGGTGAACGCCGCACACAGAACTCGCAAACCGACGGAATTCCATCTTGTCGCACACGCTTTCTCACCGGCCCCCATTTGGAATTGGTTGGCCGGAATCCTGATTATCGTCAAGCGTCTAAAAGCTGCACCGGGCAGCACCCTGGTTGACCTATACTTCATCGTTTATTGACACTTTACATATACTTAGACGGTTCTGAAATAACTTGGCTTTACTCAAGTTACGAGCACCGCCGATATATGTCAAGTCCTAAAGCAAAGGCTGGTCCACTAAAGCGGTTCGGTACAGTTTCTGCGCAGCTGCGTGCGCTCGGCCGTGCATAGGGTGGGGCCAAGTGCGCGAACTTGACCGACATATATGAGGACAGTTCCTCTGGCGCGGTAATCAACCGTCCGTCCTGTGCAAGAACATACTCCGCACGGGGGTGCCGCGGGCAAGTAGCGGTCTAGCGGAGAAACGTGATGGTCATTCCTGGAACGCTCCGATCGAATATCCGCCGATCGGCCGTGCGGTGCCATCATAGTCGACGGGAACTTGCGTCAGCGTGACGCCGTTGTCGATGACCGGCGAGCTGCTCTGAAGATGATAATCGGCTCCGGAACCGGTGGAATCTCCGGCGTTGACGAACATCGGATTGAGGCTGACATATGGGGCGTTGGAGCAATAAGTGCCAAGGCTGGTACCACCGCGCATGTAGAAGTCGTTCGCCTCGATTATCGGACTGCCTCCCGGCAGACACATATAGGAGTCACCGCCTGCGCCGACATCGAAGAAGATGTTATTGATCACCTCGTCGGCGCGGGAGCGGGTGTCGTTGAAGTCAACCGCCTCCTGCTCGATGTGATCGAAGGTGTTGTTCCAGATCTTGACGGCGGCCACCCCGCTAGGTTGGCCTTCGCCGATGATAAGGCCGTCTTCCATGTCGGCGAAGACGTTGTTTTTGAAAATCAGGGTTCCGATCGGGCCGCTGGTGCCTTCGAACATACCGGCGTGATTTTGGGCGGCAGTAGAGGGCCAGCGGCACCAATTGGCTTCGATAGTGACATTATCAACTTTCATCGCACTGCTGCCCCAGGTCTGGAAGCAGTCGGTATGCGGGTCGGGATTCTCCGCCGTGCCGTAGACGATGTCGTGAATATAGTTGTGCGCGAAGTCATGATTCTGGCCGAAGAAGCGGAAGCCGTCGGCGTCGGATCCATCGGGAGTAATACAGGCAGAATAAATCCCTCCCAGCACCACCGGTTGCTGCTGCGTGGCCCACACTTCGTTGCCCTCAATCAGATCGTTGGTTCCATCCACTTGCGCCCCCGCCATCTCCGCCTTCCAAATTTGGTTGTTGATTACCGAGATGTACGACACGGTGGGCTCCATGTAGATGCCCTCGTGGCAGAGCTCGTGGATATAATTGTTGCTGATGGTGTCGTAAGCCGCCGAACCGAAGACATAGACGCCATAACCATCGTTGCTGTTGCTTTGGGTGGAGATATCGAAACCGTTGATAACCCAATAGCTGCCGGAGATGCTGAAACCCAACGTCGTAACGCTGGCTCCGCTGGCGGCCTGCAGCGTAATCGGGAGGGCGCTGGTGCCCGAAGAATTTATTGTCACTCGCTCAGCGTAGTTGCCCGCCTCCACGATTGCGGTCTGGCCCGCAATCAGCTTGCTGACCGCGTGCTGGATCGTGAGCCAGGGTGCGGCGGAAGTGCCCGCGGCGCTGTCACTGCCCGCCGGCGAGACATAGTACGCGCTGGTGTTTGCCGCCGGGGACGGTGTTGAAGTCGGCGCGGGCGTTTCCGTCGGAGTCGCGGTTGCAACCGGCGTTGGCGTGTCAGTCGCGCTGGATTGCGGCGTGGTGGAGGCGGTTGGTGTCCGGGTTGGGCGTGGCCTTGCAGTGACAGCTGCAGACTGGGCTGGTGCCACACTGGCCATCGGTACCGGCGTCGGAGTCGCTGCGGCAATGGCGGCCCTATTGGCGACCTCAAGCAGGATTGAGGAGCTACCCCGCACCTTATTGCTTGAGCTGTACCCGGTAACGGAAATGGTATGCGTGCCGTTTGGAACCGTGGTTGAATTCCATTGCACCGAGTAGGGCCGCGATGCGGTCGGATCGTTGGAAGCGAACCACACGCCATCGGCAAAGACGTTGATCCAGCTTACATTCGACCCCTCGTGGGTCATGATCGTGATCGTCCCCGCCACGTCGGCGCCATTGGCGGGGGACGCAATAGCGATGCTTTGGGCGCACGCACTGAGCGGCGCGAGACCAGAAAGTAGTAGCGAACAAAACAACACGGTCCGACTCTTGAAGCTCATGACAACCTCCACATCGATCGAACACTCAGCACGGCCAAGGAGACCGTTAGCTTCGATCAGTCACTACGACATGCGTCAGAGATGATCTGAACCAAGTGGCGCAAAGCAGTTTTTACTTGCGAGCTGCCGAAGACGCTCGTACCACGCAGACAACCATATAGCCGCAAATAACCCGTGATTAAGCCAAGAATTCACGTTATTTGATGTGGTATAAATCGGAAGAAATGCGGCGAATCGCCGAAATGCAACCACGGCACGTAAGCGGCTTAGCAGCGCTTAAAGCAACCCTGCCCGTCCCTTAAACCTCATGACAACCTTTTGCATCAATCGCACCCTCGCCCAACTACCGATTAAGGGCCGCCGGCGCCAACACAGTCATCTCAACGTGCGCGCACTGAAGATGACCCCTATCTATGTGGCGCAAAGTAATAACATATTGGCAATCACATTGCCAGATCATATGACATAAACTTTGGTGTTATTTCGTGGACTTTTGCCACCTCAAGAAAATCGAAGATTCTTACATTTTCGGGGAACCCGCCCGAAAGAAAATTGTCTGAACCAAAAAGCGTTAAGGGGTGCGATCAACCGCTCTGTTAAATTATGTGTGGACAAGCCAAGATAGAGATGCCATCCTAGAGTTCACAGAGACATTTCTAGACAGGAAAGGTAAAGTTTTCACGATGGTGAAGAAGCAGCGTTATAGTTGCGCGCGCCGCTCGGACCAGGTTCCCTGCAAAGCAGGAGTGCTTTGTAACAAATGCTCCTTTTTTGAAGTTATCCGCGTGCGGTTTCGCGCTTTCCGGGAACATTTTGGAAGAGACCCTGGACCGAATGAGCCGCTGTTCTTCGACCCCGACCAGGATCAGCCGGTTCAGGTTGAAATGGCGCAAGCTATCGACCAGATCGAAGCGGCCGCCCGGACGTTAAAAATCGCCTCACAGCCGGTTTTAAATTTTCTGAACCTTGGTTCAGCCAGCCGCAACAAGGAGGAACAATCGAGGCCTGATGCGGATTCGCTCAGCACGCGGGCGTGTCGAGGCAGCAACCCAAACAGGCAACAAAAGCGCGAGCCATCCGCGGAAATGGCAGCCAAACCAGTTGATCGGAGGCAGTCGCGCCGGGGCCTCTTTGTGGTCGCCGATTGTCGAACCAAGAGGCCTTCGAAGCGGGAACCTCAATCAGGCGCGATTTCGGCGTGGAAGCGTTTTGTAAAGGAGGAGCGGACCCATACCCGTCTCGATATCACCAAGGCGGAATGGACGCTGCTTTCAAAAGTCGCGATGATGGGCGAGGTGCGCGATTCGCGCGATTTCATATTCATCCTGAATACGATTCGGCAGGCTGCCCGAGCGTAGGTCTGCCGCGAAACCTGGACCTCATAACTTACTCGCGCCGTGCGCGGCTCGCGCTTAGGCGGCGAACGCCGGCATTTGCAGGCAGTGGCGCGACCCGCGGTTGCCGGCCGCCTCCCGAGGATAGCGGATTCGGATGTCGGAACGTGCGAAGAGTTGGACTCTTCTTTATTCAGATGGACTTTGATATACTCTGGAGCGAAGACCGGCATTTCCGTCACGACCGGTGCTTCCTAATCTTTTGCTAACGGAGAAATAATCTGATGGCCGGTCTGTGGGAACGTGCAGTCGAGAAGTTTAACAGCCGCCGCGCGCGGGTCGGGGTCCTGGGTTTGGGATACGCGGGACTGCCGTTGACCTGCTGCTTTGCGGAAGCGGGTTTCGAAACGATCGGATTTGATGTCGACCGCACGAAGATTCAGAAGCTGCAGGCGGGACAAAGCTACATCGGCCACATCCCTTCCGAGCGGACCTCCCGCCTAGTAAAGGATGGAGCTTTGCGGGCCACTGCTGACTTTTCGGCACTGCACGAATGCGACGCGGCTATCATCTGTGTCCCCACTCCGTTAGGAGAGGGTCAAGCGCCCGACCTCACCTACGTCGTCAACACCGCCAAGGCAGTCGCCGCGCACCTTCATCGGGGTCAGCTAGTGGTCCTGGAAAGCACCACATATCCGGGTACCACCGACGAGGTGCTGTTGCCGCTGTTCGAGCCGTCGGGACTCAAGGTTGGCGAAGATTACTTTGTGGCCTTCTCGCCCGAGCGTGAAGACCCGGCCAATGGCAACTACTCGACCCGTACGATACCGAAAATTGTAGGCGGTGTTACCGACAAATGCGGTGCGGTCGCGGTCGCCGCCTATAGCGCGCTGGTAGAGCGGGTGGTCCCGGTTTCTTCGGCGCGCGTGGCGGAAGCCGCCAAGTTGCTGGAGAATATCTATCGCTGCGTCAACATCGCGATGATCAACGAGCTTAAACTGCTATTCGAGCGCATGGACATCGATGTTTGGGAGGTAATTAAGGCCTCGGCGACCAAACCATTCGGTTTCACGCCATTTTATCCGGGCCCCGGCCTCGGCGGGCATTGTATTCCGGTCGATCCTTTTTACCTGACCTGGAAGGCCAAGCAGTACGACTTCAGCACGCGCTTTATTGAGTTGGCCGGCGAGATCAACTCGGCGATGCCGCAGCATGTGGTTGACCGCCTGACAGCGGGCCTTAACCTGGCGGGAAAAGCGCTCAACGGCGCGAAAATTCTACTGATCGGCGCGGCTTACAAACGCAACGTCGAAGACGTCCGCGAATCTCCCGCGATCCGGATCATCCAGTTGCTCCACGAACGTCTGGCCACGGTCAGCTACTACGACCCGCACGTTCCGCGCCTGGAAACCCGCCATCTGGAACGGGCGCTGTTTTCGGAGCCCCAGCTTTCCCCGGAGGTCGTCGCCGTCAGCGACGCGGTGGTGATCGTCACCGATCACTCCAACATCGACTACGAGATGATTCTCCAGCACGCCAAGCTGGTGGTCGATACCCGCAATGCGACCGCGCCTTACCGCACTACCGCGCACAAAGTGATGATGGCATAGCGCGAATATCCGGAACTCAGGATGCCTGATGTATCAGGCACCCTCGAGCTTCTACTTTTTGTTTTATATCCCCCCTGTCAGAGGCTGTCGAAAAATGACCTCGCCCGCAGGTGCGGACCTGGTCCGCACCTCGAGAGTTTATACATTTGTCGCAGCAATCATCTCCCCCTGCCGGTGGGAGCTGGGCGCCGCTGCGGGCGTGACTGCAGTGCGATACAGGCCACTATGCCGCAATCAACTCCGGCGCGAAGGGGTTTGGAACATCTGGGGTTTTTGCAGGTCGCGGGCCAAGGTCTTCTTCATTACCTTGAAGAATTGGTCCAGGTTCCAGGGGCCATTGTTGTAAATGGTTTTTTCGGGCTCCATGTGCTTGTAGCGGGTGACGCTGTAGCCTTCCGACCCGAACACCTGTCCGGTGATCTCCGCGGCCTCATCGCTGGCGAGAAAAATGACGATCGGAGCGATGTTCACCGGATCGACCGTGGTTCCCTGGGCTTGCGTGCTGGGAGTCAGGCGGTAGGACGCCTGCGCGATGGTATCGGTCATGCGGGTTGCCGCCACCGGAAAGATCGCGTTGCAGGTGATTCCATAGCGGCGCAAGCCATTGGCGGTGCTGAAGGTCAGGCCCAGAATCCCCGCTTTCGCGGCCGCGTAACTCGGCTGTCCGGGGCTGCCCAGCGCCGCATTGGAGGAAAAATTGATGATGCGCCCGGAGCGCCGCTCGCGCATGTGTTGCGGAAGCGAAGCGGCTGGTGCAAAAGGTGCCCTTGAGGTGAGAATCCAGCACCTTGTCCCAATCCTCCTCGCCCATGTTGAAGATCATGCGGTCGCGGATGACGCCGGCCAGATTGACCACGATGTCAAGTTGGCCGAATTCTTTGAGCGCCTGATCGACCAGGCCCTTGCCGCCTTCCATCGTGGAGATATCCATCAGATTGGCCACGGCCCGGCCGCCGGCCGCCTTGATCCCCGCCACCACCTCGGTCGCAGGCGAGGTAGGCTCGCGGTCTCCCACCAGCGTCACGCCCAAATCGTTAACCACAATGGCGGCGCCCTCGGCCGCCATCGCCTTGGCCAGCGCGCGGCCGATTCCGCGGCCCGCGCCGGTTATTGCCGCGAACTTTCCCGTCAAGTTTACCCATAACGCTTCTCGCTTAGCCTCCCAATCTCAGGCGGCGCAAACCGCGGCCAGGCTCGAAATTGCAACCACCCGCTTGGCGTGCCGATAGTCGTTGCGATCGATACCGTTGGTGCAATATCCGAAGGAGATTCCGGTAGCCGGATCCGCCCAGGCGACCTGGCCGCCGACGCCGTTATGACCGAACGCCTGCGGCGAATTGGTCTTGCCGAAGCCGCGCACGCCGGCCTTGCCGTCATCGCCGGCGATGGTCATGCCCAAACATCGGTTGGGCGCAATCCGAAAGACCGGATCCCTGTAGCCTTCGGTGCGCACGCGCATCACGTCGCGCAGCAGATCCTCGCGCCAGACCTGAGTGCCGTCGGGTGCCCGGCCGCCGTTCATCAGCGCCTG
Source organism: uncultured Pseudomonadota bacterium (assembly GCA_963824565.1). Classification (GTDB taxonomy): domain Bacteria; phylum Desulfobacterota; class Binatia; order Binatales; family Binataceae; genus JAJPJA01. Next base: position 149,274 of record CAWGQB010000026.1, read on the forward strand.
ATAGAACATCGCCAGGGCGCCGGCAGTCGCCACCGCGCCGCCGCCGGGGCATCCGGCTTCGAGCACCTCGGGTTTGTTGAAGCCGAGGATCGTCTCGTCGTTGATTTCCGCGGGCATCACCAGGTTGATCCCCATTTTCTTCGCGTCTTCGGCGCTCATCGGCTCTCCGGCATAGACCAGTTGAGCCTGCAGATGGCCGATTTCACGCGGCAGCCCCATCCTGAGATTGGGCAGACGCAAGGGCTCCGCGACGCGGACGCGGAAAAATTCGCGGAAATCCATCCCGCTCAGACGCTCGACGATCTCGGCCATCACCCAGTGGGCCGAGGTCGCATGGTAGGCGTACTTCTTGCCGGCGGGAAACTGCATCCGCCAGCTTTGGAAACGCCGCAGCCGCGCCGCGCGATCCAGCCATTCGCGCTGCGCGTACGGCGCATCCGGAAAGCCGCCGGTATGGATGAACAATTGCTCAACCGTGACCGCGTCCTTTCCGTTGGTGCCGAACTCCGGCACGTATTTGACTACCGGCTGGGTGACGTCGAGCTTGCCGTCCTGAATCAGCAGCCAGGTCGCCGCCGACATGATTCCCTTGGCACAGGAGAAGACGACGTAGAGCGTATCGTTGGTGACGGGCTTTTTGACCCCGCCCTGCATCGCCTCGCCAAAAGCCCGCGCAACACCGATCTTGCCGTGGCGCGCGATTGCCACCTGGCACGACGGCAGGAGACCTTCCTTTACTTCGCGCTCGGCGCGCTCCAGAAAAACCGCAACTTTGGCCGGATCAAGTCCAGCGTCGGCCGGGTCTTTGGCATAAAACTCTGCTTCTGACATCACCTGTACCTCGAAATGGCGGTTGCGCCGCGACGGCGCGATACAGTTGTTCTAAACTATCGCTCAAGAAAAGTCACAGGCTCATGGCAGATGCGGCAGGATCTCCTGACCCATGCGCTCGATCTGCTCGGCCTGCTCCTTGTAGGTGCGGCCGCCGGCACCGAGGAAGACTACATTGACGCCGAATTCCTTCAATTCATTGGCCTCTGCCGCTACCTTGCGCACGTCGAATCCGGGCTGGCCCCAAGTCCCAGAGTGGTCAGCATTCCGCCGATATCGAGCGGCGGCCGGCCGGCGCTCTTGGCCACCGATTGGGCATAGCTGACGATCTTGCGCAACTGCTCGAAGGTTTCGATCGCGGCGGTATGACGGATGCTGGCGAAGCGGGCGGGATTCAGAAACGGCACGAAGCCGTCACCCAACTCACCGGCTCGCCTGGCGGCCAGACGGCTGTTGCCACCAACATAAATTGGCGGATGCGGCTTTTGGACCGGCTTGGGCAGCATCGTGTTGCCGGGGGCGCGGAAATGAGCGCCTTGCAGTTTCACGTCGTCCTGCGTCCAGGCCAGCTTGATCGCGCCAATCGCTTCGTCGGTCAATTGGTTGCGCTCGGCGAAATTAACCCCCAGGGCTTCGAACTCCTCCTCCATCCAGCCGGTGCCGACGCCCATCACCACGCGGCCGCCCGAAACCACGTCGAGGCTGGCGATACCCCGGGCGGTGAGAAACGGATTGCGATAGGGCAGCACGAGGATATGGGTGCACAAGCGCAATCGCCGGGTCGCCGCGGCCGCCACGCTCAGCGGCACCAGCGGGTCGAGCGAATGATGGCCCACGCCGGCTTTCAGCCGGGCGTCGGAGGGAAACGGATGCTCGGTGACATAAACGCCGTAAAAGCCGGCGCGCTCCGCGGCTTGCGCCACCGCCGAGAGCGCTTCGGCGCTGAAGAACTCGTTGCCCTGGGCATGTTCGAGTCCGGTCGAACCGCCCGTGCTGGTGTTCAGATGCACGAAGGTTTTCATCTCGTCTGCCCGCCTGGCCGCTTTGAGCCGATCGAATCAGATCGCGTGCTTTCGACGCAGGCGCTCCACCGTCTGGGGATAGCAAGATCAAAACGCCCCGCGCAACATCGCGGTTGGCGGGAGGAGCGTTCGTAACGCCGAAAGTTGATCAGTCAATCCTGACTGCTGCCGCGCTTGGCGCCAGGCGTCCAGCGACCACGGGCCGCCGCCCGCAGCCAACAAAAACAGCAGGCTCATCGTCATCGCGAAATCGGTTCGCGCGTCGCTCACCATGAACCAGAAGCCCTGCTGCGGGCGGAACAGCTCGGGTATTTTGGTGGACGCGATCGCGGTCAGGATAACAAGCAGCGGGAGGCCGCGAGCCGGGTGATAAGACTCGTCAGCACCATCAGGCCGCAAACGATCTCAACGGTACCAACAACATGAGCGGTAAGGCCAGGGAGCGGAAATCCGATCCTGGTGAACCGCAGAATTCCCATCGTGGGTCGCTGTACTTTAGGATACCCTGGGTCAAGAAAATCAGACCCACCGCCAGGCGGATAAAATGATGCTCCTCAGAGAGCTATGGGAAATTTCAGTCATGGCCGACGGTGCGCGAGACGGCGGCGAGGGACCGCCTCAAAGCCTTCGGCGGCCCCTCGTCTCTCGGAATCGAAGCGTGGCTCTCAGTTCAAGTGAAGGCCGTAGAGCTTGACCGCGTTGTCAAAGACAATCTTGCGCGTAACCGCTTCCGGCACCCCGGCGAAATCCTCTTCAATCACCTTGCGCGAGTTGGGCCAGGTGCAGTCCCCATGCGGGAAGTCGGACGCCCACATGTAATTGTTCTCGCCGAAGAACTTCCATGTCGCCGGGACCGATCGGATCGTCCTGGAAGGTAGCCCACACCTGGCGGCGGATGTAATCGCTCGGCGTCATTTCGAGTTTCTTGATCCCCGAAGATGGCCCAATATTTCTTGTAGCCGTGGTCGAGCCGGTACATGAAATGGGGCAGCCAGCCGGTATCGTTCTCGGCCGAGACGATCATCAGCTTGGGAAAGCGCTCGAGCACCCCGCTGACCACCAGCGTATAGAGCGTGCGCCTGAATGTCGGCCATTAGAAAATGATAAGTGCTGACCACGGCAATCCCGGGCGTATACTTTTCCGACTTCGCGAGACTGCCCGCCATCTGCCACGCCGGGCTTTTGGTCCCGCCGGTAACGATATGCAGCGACAAGGGCATTTCGAGGTCCGAAGCGGCCTGCCAAAACGGGTCATACTCGGGACTGCTGTAGGGCCGGTCCTCGGGCGCATAGCCCCAGATCATCGCGCCCTTGAGGTTCTGTTTGCGGCAGCGCTCCAATTCCTGGACCGCCAGGCCCACGTCGTCGAGCGAGACCAACGGCACTCCGAGCAGACGCTTGGGATTGTGCGAACAGAACTCGGCCAACCAGTCGTTATAAACATGGAAGCAGGCCCGTTGCAGATCCGGATCCTTCAGGCCAAACAGCGGCATGCCCAGGCTCGTATACAGGACCTCGGCCTCGACGCCGTCGATGTCCTGGTCCTTGAGACGCTCCACCGGGTCCCAGCCGCTGGGGCGCACGGCTTCGTAACCGGTGCCCATGTGCTTGGCGTATTCCTCGCCGTCCCTGCCGGTCGCGGCGACTGCCGCCACCGGAAACGGGCGCAAGCCTTCGGCATGAAAGAACGCTCCGGGCTTGTCCGGATTGGTCAGCGCCCGCGGCGCGCGCTCCTTGAAACGATGGTCGATGCGTTCGACCCAAAGATTGGCTGGTTCGATCATGTGCGAATCAGCCGACACTATGCGAAGCGCCATAACTCTTCTCCTTTGTCTGAATTCATGCCTTGCTCCCGACGCGCTGCGTTTCAGAGTCATTGCCGACCGCTTGCAGATCTCGTCCGGCAGGATCGGCGCGCATCATCACGATTGAGGCCCCACGATCGAGGCTCCGTTTGGGCCAACGAACGGCCTTAGGCGCAATTTCGCCGCTCGAAGCCGCCGCAATCCCCAATCTCACCTATACTAACGCACGCCGGAAAACTCCACAGCGGCTTCAAATCTTGGGCCGCGCGGTCGGCCAGTGCTGGGCCGCGCCCAAACCTTCGAGCATCAGGCCGTACTCGAGATGGTCGAACATCAGGCGCTTGAGTTCGCGCGTCAGTGCCAGGCGCGTCAGGCGGACCGTAAGCGGAGGCATTTCGAGGATTTGGCGTGCCAGTTCCCAGGCTCGCGCGACCAGTTTTTCCCGCGGCAGCACCTCATTGACCAGGCCCATATCCTTGGCTTCGGCGGCGGAGATCTTTTGTCCGGTCAAAAGGAAGTAGCGGCCGCGATTGTGCCCCATCAACAGCGGAAATACCACGTGCACGCCATCGCCCGGCACCAGGCCGCCACGAAAGTGCGGCATGTCCTGAAACGCGGCATGTTCCGCCGCCAAAACTACATCGCATAGCAGGGCCAGTTCGGCGTGAATCAGCGCGGGGCCATTGACCGCCGCAATCAGCGGAGCTTCGATATTGAGATGATTCATCAGTAAATGTTTGGCCTCCGACAGATTGGGCGCCCAGTCGGTAGTCGAAATTCTGGTGGGTTCGCCACCGTCCTTGGGCCAGCGTGCATCGTCGCAGAAGGCCTCGCCGGTGCCGGTCAGAATCACCGCCTTGTTTTCGGGATCGCGGCCCACGTCGGCAAACGCCCAACAGCACTCCTCGTGCGGCACCGCACCCCATTTGAGTTCCTTACCCTGGCTGTGGAGCGTCATTTGAAGAATGCCGTCGCGGCGCTCGAATTTGATGGTTTTGTATTTGTTGGCGTAATCTTCGAATTTGATAGCCATCGCGTTCCTCCATCTGGACTTGTTATGGCGCTGAGCGCCTGGTTTTGGTTCATCGGCCCACGAGCCTATTGATTCGTGCCGTTCAATGCAACCGCGCCGACCGGACCCGATTTCGGCCGCCGCCGCCGCTTTTAATTGACTTGACCGCGCGCCGCGTAACCCGCCGTTTTAAAGTGTCCTAATGCCTTGGCACTCCATGGTGCGCTAATAAAACGGCTGAGCCAATTCATCTGTCAATGCCAAATGGCTTCCTTCCTTGCCGAATCCGCACCGGGCAAAATCAGTTGCACTAATGTTGATGGAGCAAACGTTCAGAACGTATGTTCAGTAACGCCCGTTCAGCAACGCTTATTTGCGGCTTGGCAAATCCGCTTGAAGCAAATTTGATTCGCTTGACAAATTCCCAGAGTTAGACGTAGTTAAGGGGTCGTTGTCTTCTGGATAAGCTGTTATGACCGCAGTATGGGGATGTTGCGGAACGCTGAGCCCAAAAGGGAGCATGAAAATGACTACGCTGGGAAGGTATTCACTAATTGGGGTTTTATTCACGGGGATATTGCTATCGGCCTGTGGTTCACATCGGCAAATGCAGGGGCGATACCTTGGGATGCGGCGAGTTACTCGCAGCTCGCTCCATCGGATTCTCCCGACACGATTCCCCCGGGCACCACAATCAACGCATCCAACTGGCAGAAGTACAAGAAGTTCATGCCGGTTGGGCTTGTGGTCGCTATGGGACGGAGCACAGTTTTATAAACTACCGGCAAACGCTGAAATGGCGACGGTGCAGAATGTGTCGATCCCATTGCCCAAGAAGTATCAACAGGATACCGAAAAGTACTCCAGCCAGGTTTCGCTGAAGTCTAATTCCTTTGGCGGCCTCGACTGCAAGGGCTACACCGCCGGGTTGCCATTTCCCAATCCCAGCGGACCCGACGCCGGGATGGAAATCGTTTACAACGAGTATTACGCGTATATCCCTCATGTAATCACCACTTACGCCAAGCTCGGATTCAACATGGACCGCTATGGAAACAAGTCGGTCAGCGAGGTGCGCGAAGTCAATTTCAAGCTCAAGCATCTGAGTGACCCCGGCCAGCCGGTGAATATCCCGGGTGTGGGCGACGTGTACATCACCTATAACAATATTATCTGGGTTCCGGAGCAGTCCAAGTACGTCAATGATCTGGTGATTTTCTACGATGATCCGGCGACTTTGGGTGAGACCTTCGTCTTCGTGCCAGCGTTGCGCCGGTCCTTGCGCCTGTCCTCCGCAGCCCGATGCTCGCCGCTGGTAGGTAGCGACTACACCGCGGACGACGAACGTTCGATGAGCATTCAGCCGCCGATCTTCACCGCCAAGTTTCTTGGTTACAAGAAACTGCTGGTCATGTATCCGACGGATGCTTACACGGACAAAACGAATTATTACCAGCCATTGTACTTCGCCTCGCCCAAAGCGGCGAAATGGATGTTGCGTGATGTGGCGCTGCTGGATATCCGGCGCACTGACCAAATGAAGCAGGGATACTGTTATGGCAGCCGGATGGCGTATATCGACAAGGAAACCTGGCAGCCGATCTGGATGGATCTTTATGACGCCGGGTTGAAGCTGTGGAAGACCGGGCCCTCCATGTACAAGCCGATGGCGCTGCCCAACACCAACGGAGACGTCTCGACCGGCGGCGGCGGTCCGGGAGACGGTATGTATACTTTCTTTGATCAGCAGAACGAGCACATGACGTTCGATATACAGAGCGATGCCCAGATTAACGAGAATGTTCCGGCCCAATACCAGGATTTCAACCGCTGGGGCACCCCTGCAGGCATGCTGCAGGTAATGCAGTGATTAAGCGGGCCGTGTCCCGCGCGTCGTGGAAACCGATGCTGCGGGACATGAGCCCAAACAAGGGAGCACGAGGAATGACGACGCTTGGAAGGTATTCACTAATCGGGGTCTTGGTTACTGGGTTGATGCTATCGGCCCGGCTAAGCTCAACGGCTATAGCGGGGTCGATGCCATGGGATGGAGCGAATTACTCGCAGCTCGCCGCATCTGATTCTTCCGACACGATTCCGCCCGGCACCACGATCAACATGTCCAACTGGCAGCAGTACAAAAAGTTCATGCCGGTAGGGATGTGGTCGCTGTGGGACGGGTCGCTGTTTTATAAACTGCCGGCGGACGCTCAAATGGTGACAGCACCAAATCAGTCAATTCCACCGCCGAAGAAGTACCTGGCGGATACCGAGAAGTATTCCAGCCAAGTGTCGCTGAAGCCTAATTCTTTTGGCGGCCTCGACGTCAAAGGCTACACGGCAGGGGTGCCATTTCCCAATCCGAGCGGCCCCAATGCCGGGCTCGAGATCGTTTACAACGAGTACTACGCGTATATCCCCCATGTAATCACTACTTACGCCAAGCTCGGATTCAACATGGACCGCTACGGAAATAAGTCCGTCAGCGAGGTGCGGGAGGTCAATTTCAAGGTCAAGCATCTCAGCGATCCCGGCCTGCCGGTGAATATTCCCAATTTGGGCGACGTGTACATCACTTATAACAACATTATCTGGTTCCCCGAGCAGTCCAAGTACGTCAACGACCTGGTAGTTTTCTACGACGATCCTGCGACTTTGGGTGAGACCTTTGTGTTCGTGCCGGCGTTGCGCCGCTCTTTGCGCCTGTCCTCCGCGGCTCGATGTTCGCCCCTGGTCGGTAGCGACTACACCGCGGACGATGAGCGCTCGATGAGTATTCAGCCCCCGATCTTCCAGGCGAAGTTTCTCGGCTATAAGAAGCTGCTGGTTTCGTACCCGACCGAAGCTTATGTGGACAAGACCAATTACTACCTGCCCTTGTACTTTCCCGGGGTCAAAGCCGCGAAATGGATGTTGCGCGATGTGGCCGTGCTGGATATCCGGCGCACCGACCAAATGAAGGCGGGGTACTGTTACGGCAGCCGCATGGCATATATTGACAAACAAACCTGGCAGCCGGTCTGGATGGATCTTTACGACGAAGGGTTAAAACTGTGGAAAACCGGACCTTCAATGTACAAGCCGATGGCGCTGCCCAACACCGGTGGCGACGTAGCAACCGGCGGCGGCGGCCCGGGAGATGGCACGTATATTTTCTGGGATCAACAGAATGAGCACATGACGCTCGATATCCAGACCGATGCGCAGATCAATGAAAACGTCCCGGCTCAGTATCAGGATTTCAACCGCTGGGGCACTCCGGCCGGCATGCTGCAGGTAATGCAGTGAAAACCTGGGCTGCGTGCCTGAGTCTGGTTGTCCTTTCCGCAGCCGGCACGGCCGCAGCCCGATAGACATGTCTTCGCAGGCGCTGGAAGGGGTCCGTGTTCTTGATTTGACCCGCCACGTTGCTGGCCCCTTCTGTACCAAGTTCCTGGCCGACTATGGCGCCGACGTGGTCAAGATAGAGCCTCCTGGAAGGGGCGATCCGGCACGCTGGATCGCCCCTTTTTTAGATGACTTGCCGCATCCCGAGCGCAGCGGCCTGTTTCTGCATCTCAATACCAACAAACGCGGCGTCACGCTCAACCTGAAAACCGAGACCGGGCACGCAATTTTCCTTAAGCTGCTGCGTTCGGCGGATATCGTGGTAGAGAACTTTGTTCCCCGCGTAATGCCGTCATTGGGACTTGACTTCGCCACGCTTAGCGCGATCAAGCCCGATCTGGTGATGACCTCAATCAGCAATTTCGGTCAGACCGGTCCCTGCCGCGACTGGAAGGCGTCGGACCTGATTCTGTACGGCATGGGGCATGAGATGTGGTCCACCGGCCAGCCCGATTGCGAGCCGGCGGGAATGGCCAACAAGCTCAGCCTGCACATCGCGGGTTTGGTCGCCTGCATGGCCACGCTGGGGGCCTTTTACGGAGCGCAATGCCAAGGAGTTGGGCAGCAGGTCGACCTCTCGATCATGGAGGTGCTGGCCTCTTCGATTGACCGGCGCGCACCCTCTCTGCTTGCGTATCAATATTGTGGCGAGCGCGCGGTGCGCACGCCTTCGGTCCACGGGATCGACGTTCCGCCATTCACCAATTATTGCGCCGACGGCTTTTTTGAATGCACCGTGGGAAACAACTGGTGGAAAGAGTTTATCGTCGCGATTGGTGAGGACTGGATCAAGGACCCCGAGTTCAAACCTCCGGTTCAGAGCGTGGCGGCTCGGGAACGATTCGATTCTTATTGGATTCCATGGTGCATGGCGCGAAGCAAGAATGAAATCGTGAGGATCCTTCAGGCGGCGGGAATCCCCTGCGCGCCACTGAACACGACCGCCGACCTCGTGAGCGACCCGCAGCTTGCGGCACGCAACTACTTTGTTGAGGTTGACCATCCGATGGCCGGCTCGTTTAAATATCCGGGAGCGCCACTGCGGATGACCGAATCTCCATTCGCGATTCGCGGTGCAGCGCCCCTGCTGGGCCAACACAATGCCGAAATATTCGGCGAGTTGGGATATGACGCCAACGATCTCGCGGTCCTGAGCGCAGCAGGCGTGATTTGATTTGAGCAGATGGGAAGGCGCGATGCCCCGATTACCGCTCGATGGTCTCCGGATTCTGGACCTGGGCATAGCCTTGGCTGTGCCCTACGGTACCATGCTCCTCGCCGATCTTGGCGCTGAGGTGATCCGGGTCGAGTCCACCCAGATTTTCCCCAACCAGACCCGCGGCGTATTGGCGCGGCCCTCCAGGGAGACCGCCGCGCGGATGGCGCCGATTGCCGGCGGCTATCCCAATCGCGATCCGGGCGAGCGGCCGTGGAATCGTTTCCCATGGGCCAACTGCACCGGCCGTAACAAACTTGGCATGACCGTGGACTTGCGCCAGCCATCGGGGCTGGAGATTCTCCGCCGCCTGGTACGAATCAGCGACGCGGTCGTGGAAAACAACACCCCGGGCTCATTGGAGCGGATGGGAATCAACTACGACTGGCTGCGTGAAATCAAAGCCGACATCGTCTTCGTCCGCCTCTCCTCCTTTGGACAAAACGGACCCTATCGCGATTTCCGCGCACTCGGCCTTCAAACTGATGCCTTTTGCGGACACGATATTCTGCGCCGCTACCGCGACCGCGATCCGAGCTACAATACCTGGGCTGTACCCTCCGACTACGCCGGTGGCGTCTCGGCAGCTATCGGCTGCATGATGGCCCTGATCCATCGCAAACGAACCGGCAAGGGCCAGTTGGTCGATATCTCGATGGTGGAGAATTTCGTCAACCTCATCGGCCACATCGTGATGGACTACACGATGAACGGGCGAGTGCAGGAAAGCCACGGCAACCGCGATCCTGACATGGTACAGGAAGTCTACCGCTGCAAGGGCGAGGACCGCTGGGTCGCTATCACCATCGCCAACGACGAACAGTGGAAGGGCTTCGTCGATGCGGCCGGCAATCCCGAGTGGCTGCGCGACCCGCAGTTTGCCACCGTCACCGATCGCATCCGCAATCAGGATGCGCTCGATCCTTTAATTGAGCGCTTCACCTCGCAATACGACCACCGCGAGATGGCGGAATTGCTGCAGCGTCATGGCGTTCCTGCCGGTCCGTTGCTGGATGATGCCGACGCGTTCGCTGATCCCCAGTTGCGGGCGCGGGGGTTCTTTGTGCCGGTCAGTCATGCCGACGCCGGCAACCATCTCTATCCCGGCATGCCGTGGAAGCTGTCGCGCACGCCAACTTCGGTCAGGATGCCCCCGGTGCGGCTGGGGGAGCATAACGAATACGTCTACAAGGAACTTTTGGGATATTCGCAAGAAGAATATCGAAAACTGGAGACCGAGGGACACATCGGCACCGAGTACGCCCCGCATATCCGTTGAGGTGGCGATGCGGCATCAGGCCAAGTTCTCGATTTCTTAATCAGTACTACGGAGGGACTCTTAGTCATGGCAGAAAAAGTTGACCAGATAAACATGGATCCGTTGGACACGACGGAGACCGATAAATGGGTGGGCAAGCCGCTGGGCGGCGGCCAGTTGAAGGAGCCGATTACGCTGACCGATATTCGGCGCTGGGCTCAGGGGATGCAGAATCCCAACCCGCTCTACTATGACGATAAGTACGCGGCCGAGAGCGCGGCCGGCGAGATCCTCGCGCCGCAATCATTCACCGTCAACTGCACAGTGGGCCACGGCGCGACGCCCGCTATCCAAGGCTATATCCCTGGCACGCACATGCTATTCGGCGGCGACGAATGGTGGTTCTATGGGCCGCGAATCCGTCCGGGCGACAAGATCCGCTCCGATCGGATGCTATTCGACTATCGGGTCACGCACACCAAGTTCGCCGGACCGACAATGTTCTCCCGCGGCGACACCACCTACATCAACCAAAAAGGCGAAGTAGTCGCCAAGGGACGTTCCACCTCGATCCGTTACCGGGCCGAAAATGCCAGGGCGATGGACTCCTTCGCAGAGCAACGAAAGCCGCCGCAATGGACGATCGAGGATCTCGACAACATCGAAGAGCAGAAGTTCGCGTACTACAAGACCTTCCAGAACCACTTTATCCGCCATTTTAAGGACGTCAAGGAAGGCGAGGAATTGCCGGTGCGCCCGATCGGCCCGCATACTATTCAGACTTTTTCGACTGAATGGCGCGCGTACATATTCACGGTGTGGGGATCCGAAGAGGCCGACGACCTGCCGACCACCACGCTGGAGGCCGGATGGCTGCCAGAAATGTCGCGGGACCCGAGCAAGGTGAGGATCGATCCGACCTACGGCGATGGGCTCTATTATGGTCCTTCGCGCGGGCACGTCCACGAGCGCTATGCGCAACTGATCGGCGTACCACGCGGTTATGGATACGGCGCCACGATGGGCGCCTGGGTCATAGATTATCTGGCCAACTGGGGCGGAGAAACCGGTTTCGTAACCCATTGCAATGCCCGTTATATCGGCCCTGCCTTCGTCGGTGATGCGACGTTTCTCACCGGCCGAGTGACCAAAAAAGATAGCAATCCGCACGGCGGCGGCGTCGTCACCGTCGACTTTGAAATGAAAAATCAGAATGGCATGCTGATGGCGAAAGGTCCGGCTGAGATCGTATTGCCGAAATAGCAGCGCTTTGGGATGTTCTCAGAAGGCCGGGATGGAAGCCCCATCCCGGCCGCGTCAGACTGGTTGGCCAGTGTTGATCACACACAAACATAGCGTCACTACCGCGCCGCGCATCACGCATTAATTAGAACCGCGGAAGCTGAAATCATCAATCGCGATGGGGAGCGCCAGCAATGGCCAAAATCGAAATCGGACTTAATCTGCCTCAGTTCATGGGCTGGGACGACATCATCGAGCGTTCGGCGCTGGCTGAGCGCTTCGGCTACCATTCGCTGTGGACTTGCGATCACATGTGGCCACCCGCCGACCGCGAGGGCGACCAACTGGAAGTGTTGACCACGATGGCCGCGATTGCGGCACGCACCGAGCGCCTGCGCATCGGAACACTGGTCATGTGCAACTCGTTTCGCAATCCCGCGCTGCTGGCCAAAGCGTTGACCAGCATCGACAACATCAGCCACGGCCGCCTTGAAATTGGGATCGGTGCGGGCTGGATGAAGCGCGAGTACCAGGCCTACGGGTATGAGTTCCCGGCCATCGGCGCGCGCCTCAAGCAGTTCGAAGAAGGACTCCAGATCATCAAACTGCTGATGACGCAGCCGCGCGCGTCGTTCAAGGGCCGCTACTATACGGTCGAGGACGCGCCCAACAACCCCAAGCCGACGCAGAAGCCACATCCTCCCATCACCATTGGCGGCGGCGGCGAAAAGGTCATGCTGCGTCTGGTGGCGAAGTACGCCGACCGCTGGAATTTCACCGTCAATGAATCCCCGGTGCTCGAGCAAAAGCTTGAAGTGCTCAAGGCGCATTGCGCCGCAGTGGGACGCGACTTCAACACTATCGAGCTCTCCGAGCAGATCCTGGTCTGCCTGGGACGCAGCCGGTCCGAGGCCGACAAGTTGTGGGATTCGCCGCATCATCCGATGCTTACCGGGATGAAACCCGCTGCGATCAAAGGTGACCCGGTGATGGTTGCCGAGCAGTTGCTCGATCGCGCCCGTCGCGGAGTGCGACTGGCGATGCTGCTGTTTATCGATATGGACAAGCCCGAGTCGATCGAACTGTTCGGGCGTGAGGTAATGCCTCGGCTTCAATAAGACTGGAGTCTTGGGCGCGGGGGTCCAAATGATCCATTATCATTATTTCATTACTCATAAGCCGGAGCTCAGCCTAGACGAGTTCTTCCACTACTGGCGCGAGAAGCATCCGCTGGCCGCAGGTCATACCGAGCGCACTCGCCGCTACATCCAGAGCCATCGTATTCCCAAACCGGGCGGCGACGCCTTCTTCGACGGATGCGCCGAGGTCTGGTGGGATGACGAGGACGCGATGATCGAGTCGGGGAAGACTTACGGGCGCAAGTTCCGGGCCGACGAACCCAACTTCATCGACATGACCCGCGTCGAGTCATTGGCAACCACCGACACGGTTATCAAGGAACAACCGGCGCCGGGAACGGCCGTCAAGGGAGTATTTATCCTCAAGCGCCGCGTCGGCCTGACCTTGGGAAGCTTCCGCAAACAGTGGCGCGAGGTCCACGCGCCGGCGGTCCTCAAGGTGCCGGGAGTGCGCGGCTACCTCCAATGCCTTACTCTCGACGCCGCCTATACATGGGCCGAGCCGCGATGGGACGGGGTCGCGCAGCTCTGGTTCGACGACGCCGCCGCGGCGGAGCAGGCTTTGGCATCAGCGGAGATGAAGGCCGCGGCCGAAGACGGCCTGGTGGGTTCAGCCACGTCATTCTTCGCGCGCGAGAACCTGATTTGGTCGTAAGCAAGCACGAAGCAGCGCGCTAAAAAAGCTCCGCGGGCCGGTTGCAACCATAGAAGCCGGCTGACTCTGCGTCAGCCCTCGCCGTCGAATCAACTGTCCGATTTCGATCGCGAGACCCGCCTTGATATCGAGTTCCTCCGCATCGGGAAGTCCAAGGTCTCAGAACACATTGCCCCTGCTGATTTCATAATCGAGCCTCCTCATAGCGATTAGATCTCCAAATCCAGACAACTGGTCACGGGTAACATCTTTGATGTAGAAGATGGAGAGAGCGACGATAATCTTCCGTCGGAGGTTTGGGTATGGCAACTTCGCGCATTGTTTCAGCGGATTCCCATATGATGGAGCCGCCTAATCTGTGGGCCGATCGGCTCGACGACAAGTTAAAAGATCGCGCTCCGCGCGTGGTCGAGATGGAAGGTAAGGCTGGTCATATGTTTGTTGGGCCGGGAATCAGACCTTTCCCGGTCGCGGGCGGATTCGCCGCCGGCCGCAGCGGCAAGGATCTGGTTGATTTCGTGGAGCAGGCCAAAGGCTATCATGCCGAGCGCCATTGGGATCCGGCACAGCGAATCAAGGACCAGGAAATCGACGGGGTCTGCGCCGAGGTACTCTACACCACCCTGGGGATGCCGCTGTTCGGGATTGAAGACGGCCAACTGCAGGCCGCCTGTTTCAAAGCCTACAACGACTGGCTGGCCGAATTCTGCGCGTACGACCCCCGGCGTCTGGTCGGTGTCGCCCTGATCTCGCTTGAAGACATTGCCGACGGTACGGACGAGCTCCAGCGGGTCGCGAAGCTGGGCTTGCGGGGCGCGATGATCTGGGGCGCGGCGCCGCCGGACAAGCCATTTTGGCATCGCATGTACGACCCATTCTGGACGGCCGCCGCTGAGACAGGGATATCGATTTCGCTCCACCTGATCACCGCCGGCCGCAAGGGAACCAAGCCCAAGGACGAAAACCGCCTGCGGTCCCCGGACTCCTCTTTCACCCGTCCGTACATGAACATGATCCACGAGGTGCAGCGCTCGTTCACCGATATCGTTTTGGGTGGAGTGATGATGCGTTTTCCCAAGCTTAAGATCGTGTCGGCTGAAAACGACACCGGATGGCTGCCGCATTATATGTACCGGCTCGATCACGCGTTCGAGAAATGGGGCGTGCAGATGGCGGAACCGTTGGACATGAAACCAAGCGAGTATATCCGGCGCCAGTTATGGGCGACTTTCCAGGATGATCCCATTGGTCCCATGACCTGGCAATTCTTCGGCTCGGACAACTACATGTGGGCCTCCGATTTCCCCCACACCGATTCCACTTGGCCACACTCCCGCGAAGTAATCGCTCACAACTTCGCCGGCGTTCCCGAGGAAGTCACGCGCAAGATCATCTGCGACAACGCCGCCAAGCTATACGGCATTCCACTCGACTGACTTCCGCTACGGCATCAAGCGGGAGCGATTCCACTTCTGCTCCCGCTTGATGAGCTTGCTCTTCGACCACTCAAACCAACATTCAATCTAACGATTAGCTGAAAGTCTTACGGGCGAGGTAAAACATCGCGGCGCCGACTAGCGCATAGACCCCCACGCCTTCGATTAGTCCGAGGCTGATTCCCGTAGTGGTGAGAAACAGCGCCAGCACGAGTAGCGAGCCGATAACCGCCACCACCTGCTCGATGCGCCGTTCGCGCGCGCGTACCCGGGCCACATGCTCCGAGATGGGTATCCCACAGTTCGGACATTTCCCGCCGCGTTTGACGACCAAGTCAGCATGGCAGGCGGGACATTCGATTTTGGTCCTAAGCGGCATCCTCGCAACGGCGGGCAATCGGCCAGATGATTCGCGGCAACAATAACAAAAAGGCGGCCTGGATAACCAGGCCGCCTCGCTTGCGCGTCAGTTGTTCTTTTTCCGTCCCGTTTCTTTTAATGCCTGGCCGCGCGCGCTCAAGCATGCGCCTTTTGAAGGTGCAGGTGCCGCTCATGGGGCGCCACCTCCGCTTTGCGCTGGCCGGGCCGATCGGTGTGATAAGCCGCCGCTTGTGGCGCCATCTGCTGCTGCGATTGCGCCAGGCCTAACTCGACCAACTTCTTGCGCTTCCAGCTCTGCAGGCCCCGGCGCATATAATCGGGATTGATATCAAGCATGTCGCAGACGTTATCGAAGGAAAAGATCCATTGCTTGTCGTGCAGATTGATCCATTCTTCGGCGTCGCGGAACAGCTTCTGACCCTTACTGGTCGGCGCGTCAATATACTTCATGAAGCATTCAATCCCGTCCTCCAGCACGCTGAGAATCAGCCGCTTCTCCCCTTCCAGGAGATGCTTTCGCCGCATCGCCTCAAAGTATTGAATCGGCAACAACGTATCCGGTTCGAACAGGCTCGGCAGCCGTTCATCGAGAGTTTCTTTTTCTTGCATCGTAGCTTCCTTGTGATTTCTCACTGGCTGACTCGAGTCCACCACCACCTCGTACCCTCCTTTAGACGATTTGGAATCCTGGCCTATTCAAATCCCACCCAACTTCGTCAGTCTTCGTTCTGATCCTTGTAAATCTCATGCCAAGCCATCTGAATGGCCTCAAGCTTGCTTTCGCTGGAGCCTCCCGGTTCGTCGTCGAACTCATCGCAGTCGATCACCCATTGGCGCAGGTCCGTAAACCTCGCATCCAGCGGATTGAGACCAGGATGGTTTTCGGCCAGCACCTCGGCAAGTTCTTCAGCCTGATCCCATTTGAGACCCATCGTTGCCTTCCTCCCTCATAGCCATTCCACGCCTCATATCCGCGCTCTCATTCCATACCGCGCCAGCCCAGCGGTCAGGACATTTCATCAACGCTTCTTTTTTCAAGCGCCTCCTTGATCGCCTCATCCATGATGCGATGGGCGAAAGGGGTCGTCGCTTCATTCAGTTCTTCAACCAGCCTGGCGATCAGCTCCCGATCGGCACCTTTGTGGGCCGCGTCAAGATCTTTCACCAGCGAATCGATAGTGGCGTGTTCGTCGGCGCCGATCAGGCGTCCGTATTCCGCCAACTGCTTGCGCAATGCCGCCAGAATCTGATCGGCGTCGGTGCGCGCCTGGATCAACAGGCGTTGATTTAGATCATCCTCGCCCAAATCAATAGCTTCTTCGAGCATCCGCTCGATTTCGTCGTCGGTCAGTCCATAACTTGGTTTGACGTCCACCGAATGCTCACGGCCGGTGCGTTCGTCGCGCGCGGTAACGTTGAGTATTCCGTTGGCATCGACCAGGAAAGTCACTTCGATTCGCGGCATCCCAGCAGGTTGCGGCTCAATCGGTCCGAGCTTGAAGCGGGCCAGGCTGCGGCAATCCGCAGCCAGTTCGCGCTCGCCTTGCAGCACGTGAATGTCCACATGGCTCTGGTTGTCGACCGCCGTGGTAAACATCTCCCGGGCGCTGGTGGGAATGGTGGTATTGCGATGAATCAGCCGTTCCATTATTCCGCCCATACTCTCGATACCCAGAGAAAGTGGCACCACGTCGAGCAGCAGCATATCGCCACTTTTGCCCATCAGCACGCCAGCTTGCACAGCTGCACCCAGCGCCACTACTTTGTCAGGGTCGAGCGAGCACAGCGCCTCGCGGCCGAAAAACTCTTCTACGCGCCGGCGCACCAACGGCATCCTGGTCGAACCTCCAACTAATACGACGGCGTCGACTTCGAAAGGTTTCAGTCCGGCATCTTTCAGCGCTCTGCCACAACTTTGCAAAGTGCGCGATACCAGCGGCGCCGCCAACTCCTCCAGCTGGTCGCGAGTAAGGCGTCGCGATATTGAGCGCTGCTGTAGATTCAACTCAAGCACGGTATCGGTTAATTCCGTTAGCTGCTTCTTGACCTTTTCCGCCGTATGACGGGCGGTGTTCCAAACCTGGCGATCATGCTTGACGCTGTCAGGCAGCCCCTCCAGCATCAGATTAATGACCTCCGCATCAATATCGTCGCCTCCCAAATGCGTGTCGCCGTTGGTCGCCAGAACTTCGAAAATTCCTTCTTTAACGTTCAGAATAGAGATATCGAAGGTGCCACCGCCAAAGTCGTACACAGCCACACGACCGGTAGCCATTGAATGCAAGCCGTATGCCAAGGATGCAGCAGTCGGTTCATTGACTAATCTAAGCACCTCCAAACCGGCCAACCGACCCGCATCTTTAGTCGCCTGACGCTGGCCATCATTGAAATATGCGGGCACAGTAATCACCACCTTGTCCACTGGCTCACCGGTGGCGGCCTCGCCCCACGCCTTCAAGGTGCGCAGGATTTCTGCCGAAATTTGTGGCGGTGTAAAAGTCCGTTGCCCAACTTGGAAGCGAACCACCGGACCTGAGAAGTCGGCAAAAGTATAACGATGACGGTCCTCGGGAGCGACCTCAGCCCCGCCCAGGCCCATATAACGTTTGACTGAACGCACCACAGCTCCGCTCTCATCCCCTTCAAGACCAGCTGGACTAATCCTACCGTCGCGCTCTACGTTGAGATGAGGTTCCAACTCGATCGCTCTCTTCCCGACTTCGACCTTGCCGCCAGGCAGCAAAGCGACCACCGACGGAAGGAGCGAATCTCCAGAGTCAGGATCGGCGATAACCCGTGGGCGGCCTTCCTCCATCACAGCGATAAGGCTGTTGGTAGTGCCCAGGTCGATGCCGAAAATCAATGCCATACCGTTATCCTATTAAGGACGTTTGCCCCCTTTTAGGACATTTGTCCCCAAACCTAGCCCAAATCGTGTACTTCAAGTTCGCGGTCCATGTCCCTGATGAGCGTCCTTAGGTAGTTGATTCGTGACAGAATCCCTTTGAGTTGGACGGTCAATGCCGGGCGATCGCTTACATCAAAATCCCACTTGGCAAAATTTCTCTCCAGTTCCGACAAAGCATCTCCCAAAGACGCGTCCACAGCTTGCCTTCGCTCCACGACCTGGGCCCGCAGCGGGGTGTTGACCGCATCAGCGGCAACTTCACTGCCTCGCAACTCCTCTAGCGTCTCTTGCACCTCGAAGATCAATTCCGCCAGCTCGGGTGGAACCCGCTGATTGGCGCTGGCCAGCTTCTCTCCATGCAATTCCAGCCAGTAAAGGCCACGGCTCACCGGATCCCGCAAAGTTCGAAACGCGCGCGTGAGCAGCGCGGTGGCGGTTAAGCTCGCTTCGCGCAGCGCGTCATCGCGTTGCGCGAAACGGTCGGGATGAACCCGCCGGCCTAATTGGTGGTAGAGGTTTTCGAGTTGCGTGGGGTCGATGGTCAGGCGTCTGGGCAGGCCCAGCGCGGCGAAATAATCAAGCTCGGCTGCGAGCGGTGCTCCGCACTCCGAGCAAAGCAGGCGCGGCTCCTGGAGCCGCGCACATGATGGGCATTGCGCCTGCGTCATGGCTGTTGCGAACGATTGAGCTGCCACTCATACCGTGAACGACTCCCCACATCCACATGCCCGCTTCACGTTGGGGTTGACCAACTTGAAGCCGGCCGACATCAGCTCCTCCGCGTAGTCCAGTTCGGAACCGTTTAAATACAGGAAGCTCTTCTTATCTACAATCAGTTGCGCACCGTTGCGCTCAAAAACCTTGTCGCGTTCCTTGGCGGAGTCGATCTCCATCCGATATTGGAGACCCGAACATCCCCCGCCAACTACCTTGACCCGCAAGCCCGCACCCGGCTTTTCGACTACCAGTTGCTTGATCTTGCTTGCCGCATTTTCGGACAGCGAGATCATTTACGCGATTCCTCCTTAACCTCTGACCGCTTTGTCAGCCGGCACCGCATCAGACTGTGAGGCCTGTGGCTGCTCATGCTTGCTCTTCCAGTCAGTTATGGCCGCCTTAATCGCGTCCTCGGCCAACACTGAACAATGGATCTTAACCGGCGGCAGATTGAGTTCCTGGACGATCGCGCTGTTCTTGATCGTCATCGCTTCTTCAATCCGCTTGCCCTTAACCAGTTCGGTCACGTAGCTCGAACTGGCGATCGCGCTGCCGCAACCAAAGGTCTTGAAGCGCGCGTCCTCGATCACTCCCTCGGGGTTGATCCTGAGCTGCAATTTCATTACGTCGCCGCATTCAGGCGCGCCGACCACGCCTGTGCCCACGTCCGGTTCATCTTTAGAGAAGCTGCCGACGTTGCGCGGGTTGTTGTAGTGATCCAAAACTTTGCTCGAATAAGCCATGATATCTAATCCCTATGCCCTCAGCGTACGGGGTGCTAGTCGCGTTTCCATGCAACGGACTTCAGGTCGATGCCTTCCTTGGCCATCTCGTACAGTGGCGACATGTCGCGCAACCGTCTGACTTCATCAGTCACCCGCTGCGCCACGAAGTCGACCTCTTCTTCCGTGTTAAAACGGCCCAGTCCAAAACGAATAGAGCTGTGCGCCAATTCCTCGTCCGTGCCCAGAGCCCTTATAACATATGACGGTTCCAAGGTTGCCGAGGTGCAGGCTGACCCCGAACTCACGGCGATATCCTTCATCCCCATCAGCAGCGATTCGCCTTCTACATAGGCGAAGCTCAGGTTCAAGTTTCCAGGCAGACGCTCGGTCGGATGCCCGTTTAAGTAGACTTCGTCCAGACGCTCGAAAATCCCCGCCTGCAGCTTATCACGCAGGCTGCGCATCCGGTTAATCTCCTCGTTCATCTCCCGGCCGGCAATCTCGCACGCGGCGCCGAATCCGACGATCCCGGTCACGTTCAGGGTACCTGAGCGCAGCCCGCGCTCGTGGCCGCCACCGTCGATAATCGGGGTCAGACGGACGCGCGGACCCTTGGCCCGTACGTACAGCACGCCCACACCTTTGGGACCGTAAATCTTATGCGCGCTGGCCGATAACAGGTCGATACCCGCCGCTTCCACATCCATCGGTATCTTTCCGACGCCTTGGGTAGCGTCACAATGAAATAGGACGCCTTTTTCCTTGGCGATCTTGCCGATCTCCGCGATCGGATGAATCGTGCCAATTTCGTTGTTCGCGGACATGATCGAAATCAGCACGGTCTTGTCGGTAATCGCTCCGCGCACATCGTCAGGGTCGACCATCCCGTACTTGTCAACCGGCAGATAGGTGACCGTAGCCTTGCCGGTGCGCTCCAGCGCCTTGCAGCTATCCAGCACCGCCTTGTGCTCGGTTACGCAAGTAATGAGGTGGTTGCCTTTGTCCTTGTAGAACTCCACCACGCCCTTAATTGCCAGGTTGTCGGACTCGGTGGCGCCGCTGGTGAAAATTATCTCCTTGGACTTGGCCTTGATCAGGGCCGCGATTTGATTGCGCCCCTTGTCCACCGCCTCCTCCGCCGCCCATCCAAAGCTGTGATTGCGGCTGGCAGCGTTCCCGAACTTATCCATGAAATACGGCAACATCGCGTCGAGCACCCGCTTGTCCATCGGGGTCGTCGCGTGGTTGTCCATATAAATCGGCAGCTTAACCATCTCCATACCCTCGGCCCAGTTTCAGGATAATCCCGCTATAGTGGACCTGTCAGGTATATTATAACCATCGGCGGGCGGAGTCAAACCCAATTGGGCTCTCATTTCGAGACTTTCGTCAATCAAAATAACGGCTAATTGGCTTCGCCCGAGCGCGGCCCAGATCCCGCTAACCAAAGGGTCAGCCTAGACGATACTCTTGCTATGCGCGCGGCTCGTCGCTTACGGAGTCTCAGATGTCATTAGGAATGCTAAGCTTGGAGGCCGTCGGATTCAAGCAGCAGTAATGAGTCTAGAAGGGGCCCGGACGTGTTTCATCGAATTCGAATTCGGCCAGGCGGCGCTCGGACCGGATCGACTTCAAAGCGGCCTCGCGAACCTGCTCGAATTGCCCCTCCAACCAACTCGCCAGCCGTATGCAGAGCGCGGTCGAATCCCGCTGGGGCACCCGTTTTAAGAGGGCATTCGCAATCCGGCACCGGAAGGCAAACTTTTCCAGGCCGCCCTGATGCTCCGCCGCCAGGCTCAGGATCCATGAACCATCGGCAGACGCGGATTGTTCGGCGACGGTCAGACGATAGGTTCCCCGCGCAGTGTTGAATAGCGCCGGCTGCGCCATACTTCACGCGGCCCGCGGAAGCGCTCTGATCTTGACCCGGCGCTCCCAGAACAGCACTACCGGTCCCGCGATATAGATCGACGAATAGGTGCCGGTTATGAAACCGACCAGCAAGGTGAAGGCTGACGGACGCAGAATCGGCCCGCCGAGCGCGAGCAACGCGATTAGCACGACTATCGCCACGCCCGAGGTCAGGATCGTGCGTGAGAGGGTCTCGTTGATGGCGCGATTCATAATCTCGGGGAGACCTTCACGGCGGCGTTTTAGCGCGTCTTCACGAATGCGGTCGGAAACGATGATGGTGTCGTGGACCGAATAACCGATTACGGTCAGCAGCGCGGCGAGAGTGGTCAGGTCAAACTGCAATTGCGCGATGACCAGGGCTCCCACCACCACCAGGATATCATGCACCAGAGCGATTACCGCGCCGGCGCCAAAGCTCCAACTGATGTTGCGAAATTGCCACGCGATGAACACGCCCATAAAGATGGTGGCGACCACCACCGCGCCGACCGCGTCGCGCCGCAGATCCCTGCCCACCCGCGCGCCGACACTCTCGACCCGTTGGACTTCGACCACGTTTTTACCGAAGGCTTGATCCAAGGCGCCGGTCAGGCGTTCAGAAAATCCCTTCAAAGTGCTGAGTTTTTCGAAGCGAACAAGGTATTGCCCATTGCCGCCGAAATCCTGAATCGTGATTTCGCCCAAGTCCAATGGCTGCATCGCGTGGCGCAACTGATCGGCGTTAGTGGGGCGGCTGACCCGCAACTGGACCACGGTGCCGCCGTTGAAGTCCACGCCATAGTTGAGACCCTTGAAGATCAGCAGCAAAATCGCCGTGATATTGATCGCGGTCGACAGGAGCACAAAAAACTTCCGCTTCCCGACGAAGTCAATGTTTACGTCGGGCCGAATCAGCTGTAATGACATCGCACCTCGCTACTCTTGTCCGGCATAATTGTGCGGCGAAGGACCGTTTGGAGCATCAACGCCCCGCGCCGGGCCCGCCGCTTTGCCGGGATTTGTAACCCATCACAATTAGCCGGTTAAGCCGGGAAAGAAAAGATCCGCGTCCAACAGAGCGTTCATGGCTCGCAGTGTGAAAAGCCGTAGCCAGAGCGAAGGACCGCTCTGTCAGGGGGCGGATCAAGAAAAAGAGAGAGGGAAGAGGCGTCAGGCGGCGGTGCGGGATTTGCCGCACTTGCCGCAGAGGTTATGCAGGTTGGCGGGGTCCTCGACAATGCCGTCGTCGAGCGAATGGCAGACCTTCAGGCATTTATCGCATATGAAATAAATGCCCTCAATGGTCTTGTTGATTCGCTCGCGATTAAGGATGCGTCCCTTGAGCTTCTCGATCCGGATGCCGAGCAGTTCCTCATACTGGCGCTTGATCTTGCGCCGGCCCGCTTCATCCTTTGGAAGGTCGGCCTCTTCCTCGTGTTCATCGGCCTCCGTGATCCCCACATAGAGGTCCACCTTGGATTTCGTCTTGCGTGCTCTGGCCACGGAACTTGCCCCCATCTGGTTCAGCGGGTACGCGCGCTATAGCCGCAGTTCTTCTCACAAACCCAGAAGAAGCCTTTCTTGCCGAAACCGGTGTAGAATATCACCTTGGACTCGGCGCTGCAGCTTGGACACACGATGCTTGCGCGTTGCGGCACCCCTGCTTTCCGCGGTCTTTGCCTTTTTCTCTGCCATCGTGATTCCTCTCGAAGAAATAACCCGGCCAGTGCAAAATCCGCGAACCGGCCGGGCTCTATAAAACGTAAATGCGGACGGCCAAGTCAGTCAATAGTTTGCGCGATCACGTCCTGATTGCAGCAACATTCTTTCAAATTCTCAAACATCGCGGTTCATAGCCGACCCGCGTCCGTCCCATCAATATAATCACTCCAGCCCGATAATCACCGCCGCCCCGCGGCGTTCAGGTCTGACAGACATTCGATGGTTTGCAGGTTGCGTGGCGCGATGCGCCGTTCTAAGCCTTTAGCTCTTGGATTCGACACTTAAAGAAAACGACGCGGTCCTGTTCATCGATCGCAAACGCCGCCGTTATCTTAAACGATTGCGCGCCGGCCGCAAAATCCTCATCCGCGGCGAGATCCTTGCCGACGCGCTGTTCGGCGTCTCCGAAGGCTCGCAAGTCAAGTTCAGTACCGGCGAATCTTATCTGGTGCTGCGCCCCACTTACGCCGACCTGGTGCCGCATCTGCCGCGTCAGGCGCAGGTGATCTATCCCAAGGACACCGGACTGATGCTGCTGTGGGGAGACGTCTTTCCGGGTGCCACCGTGATTGAAGGCGGTATCGGTGCCGGGGCGCTCACTATCGCGCTGCTGCGTGCCGTGGGTCCCAACGGACGGCTGATCTCCTACGAACTGCGCGAGGACTTCGCCAAGATGGCGCGCGACAATGTCGCCGCGTTCTTCGGCGACGCGCCCCATTGGTCGCTCAAAATCGGCGACCTCTTCGAAGGGTTCGAGGAAACCGGGGTCGACAGGATGTTCCTCGACGTGGCCGAACCCGGCCGCGCCCTGGCCGGCGCCTCACGCGCCCTGCGGCCTGGTGGCGTGCTGGTCTGTTACGTTCCCACCGCGCTCCAACTCAAGGACACGGTCGACGCACTAAACGAAAGCTCCCATTTCGCCGAAATTGAAAGCTTCGAGACTCTGCTGCGCCATTGGCAGGTCAAAGGACTCAGCGTCCGCCCACTACATCGGATGGTCGCCCACTCGGCCTTTATCATCGTCTCGCGCCGCCTCGCGACTGACGGTTGACCAACGCTCGCCCGGACCGGCGCGAGCAACTGGACACATTTTCGCTCAAGCGGGAGACTTGAATTGCTCGAACATGGAGTCTTTCTCCACATCTTGCGAGCCTTCGGAGCCGGCTGCACCGCAGTCCTCGGTGTCCGGTAAATGGCTGATTGCCAGCTCCGTGATGCTCGGCACGTTCCTGTCGGTGATGGACGTCACCGTGGTCAACGTTGCGATGCCCCATATGATGGGCGCCTTCGGCGTGAATCTGCTCAGCATCACCTGGGTTTCGACCGCTTATACTATCGCCGAGATCATCATGGTGACGATGTCGGCGTGGTTTGCGAGCCTGCTGGGCCGCAAGCGTCTGTTTCTTGCTTCGATGGCGTTATTCATCTCCGGATCGGTGATCGCCGGAACCTCGCGCACGTTCAATCAAATGCTATTCAATCGCGTGGTCCAGGGAATTGGAGGTGGCAGCCTGATACCGGTCTCACAGGCAATCTTGCGCGAGACCTTCCCGCCCGCCGAGCAGGGCATGGCGATGGCGGTGTATTCGATGGGCGTCGTGCTCGCCCCCGCGATCGGACCGGTGCTGGGCGGATGGCTGGTCGATCATTATGGATGGCGCTGGGTATTCTATATCAACGTTCCGTTTTGCGCGGTCGGACTCGCGATGGTGACGGCGTTCGTCCACGATCCGCCCTACTTCAAGCGCGGCGTGCGGCGCATCGACTGGACCGGGATTGCGCTTTTGCTGGTCGGACTCACGACCGCGCAGGTGGTGTTGGAGCGCGGCCAGCAAGTCGACTGGTTTTCTTCGAACTGGATAGTTCTCGGCATCACGATTGCCGGCGCCGCGCTCCTGACGCTGGTGATTTGGGAATTGCGTACCGATGAACCGGTGATCAATTTCTGGTTGTTGCGCAACGTTGAATTGCGCGCCGGTGCGGGTATCGCAGCCTTGCTCAGCCTGGTGCTGTTTGGATCGAGCTTTCTACTGCCCCAACTCACTGAGGATCTGCTCAATTACCCTGCTTACCGTGCGGGAATGGTGCTGATTCCGCGCGCCATCGTGATGCTACTGGTGATGCCGATCGTCGGCCGCATGTACAACTTTATCAGTCCGCGGTTGAGCGTGGCGGCCGGAGTGTCAGCATTATGCCTCTCGTACTGGTGGCTGGCGCACTTCTCCCTCTATGTCGCATTCTGGAGTTTTCTTCCGGTGCTGGTGCTGTCCGGGCTTGGCATGAGCTTCGCCATGGTCACCCTGAGTACGGTCTCGCTCAGCACCATGCCGCGCGAGAACATGACCAGCGCGTCGAGCCTATATACATTGATCCGGCGGGAGGCCGGAAACGTCGCTTACGCGCTATTCGCCACCGTGGTGGCGCGCCGCACCCAGTTCCATCGTTCGGTCCTCACCACCTATCTAAATCCGCTCAATCCGGTTTTCCGCGAGACGCGCAGCAAACTGACCTCGTACCTCACACATGATGCCCTTAATTCCCTGTCCGCGCGGAAGGAAAGCCTCGACCTGCTCAACGTTATGTTAAACCAGCGGGCAACAATGATGGCTTACAACGATGTTTTTTTGCTCGTGATACCGATTCTGTTGCTGATTCTGCCGTTGATATTCCTGTTGCCCAAGCACGGCTACCAGGGCCCGGCGCATACCATGATGGAAATGGACTAGAGAGTAGAGAACAACGGCAAATATCGATGAGATTGCCGGATACGTCGCGGTCGATATAGAGACTTAACCCGGTTTTTATAACAATTTTGAGTTTGCATGCCGGTGGCCACCTCTGACTTAATATTCAACCGGATTTAGGAATAAGTATCCAATTAAATACATATCGGCGAATTTGAAACTGTATTGAATTTTCTACCGGCCGCCATCGTCTTTAGTTGTGGAGTGATAAGCAGATGCGCACACGGTTTGATATGGCGTTTGGGGCTGTGGCGGCGTTGGTTCTCGATTACGCAGCGGTAGCGTTTATCTTTGGACTTCTGATTCTGGATCGATGGCTTGGTTTTCGACGCGGAATTACGCTTGACACCATGTTCGTTCTGATGACAGGCCTGGTCGTGGCAGCGTGGTTCGCGGGGTCGCGGCTAAACCGGCGGTTTGTACGGCATGCAGGCGACGGCACACAGGTGCATTGATTGGATCTGAAAATCGCTGCCAGGATTTCGTTTAATCAGTGATGTCCGAATAGCGAACCGAAGAATCCCGCCACCTTATTTAGCAGGTTTCCGGCTGAAGGCAGCGATGGAATCGAAGGCATCGTTCCAGCGGCCATCGTCGGCGGAGCTTGGGGAGGAAAACCTGCACTTGCGGTTCCCAGTCCCGGAAAACCCCCATGCAGGCTGCACAGGCTATGCGGCGCCGTTCCCTGCAAAAAGGGCACGCTGACTTTGTGCGGACAGGCGGGGGTGGCCAGGCCGCCGGTATCAGGATTCGATCGTCGCCATTACTATTCCATCCGGGACCGTGAAGTCAGGTGATGAATCCGGCACCACTTCGTTCATGAAGGAGGCCCAGGCCGGCAGCGCCGCTTGAGCTCCGGTAAGCCCGATGTTGCGCGGAGTATCGAATCCCACCCAGACCCCGCAAACCAGGTTGGGCGTATAACCGATGAAATAGGCGTCGTGATAATCCTCGGTGGTTCCCGTCTTGCCCGCGGCCGGAAAATCGACTCCCAACGCCTTTGAACTCGCGGCGGTGCCGAAATCCATGACCTCGCGCAGCGCGCCGGTTATCAGGTAAGCGACCTCCGGCGTGATCATGCGCCGGGCCACCGGTTCATGCTGATAAACCAAATGCCCATCCCCGTCCACGACCGATTCCAGGGCGTATGTCGGACGTGCCATTCCCTCGGCTGCGAACACCTGATATGCCGACGATAATTCCAGCAGCGTCGTATCGCCGGCGCCCAAGGAAATCGAAAGCTGGTCGGGCAGATTCTCCCCGATGCCCATGTCGTGGGCGGTTTTGATCATGTGCTCGGGCCCGAGCAAGCTTCCCAGGTAAGCGGTGGGCACGTTGAGCGAGTCGGCCAAAGCTTCCACCGCCGTTACTGTGCCACGATAAGAGCGCTCATAATTGACCGGGGTCCAACCGCCAAAGGACATCGGGCGATCCGGAAGAACTGAGGCCAGCGTGAACGGCCGGCCGATCGGATTACGCTCGGGATCCAACGCGGTGAGATATACGATCGGCTTGAATGCTGAGCCGGGCTGACGCTGCGCCATCGCCGCGCGATTGAATTGCGGTGCGCGAATAATTGCGCCCTCCGACCATCGCGAGAATCGCGCCGGTCGGTACGTCGATCGCAACCATCGAACTCTCCAGCGGTTCGCCGGCGTTGCGTAACCGCCGATGCGACCGTTCGAGCCGCTCCAGATTTCCCTCCACGCTCTTTTGCGCCTGATCCTGAAGCTCGAGATCAAGCGTGGTATAGACCGTGACGCCTTGTAAATTGCCGTTGAAGCCCGGGATGTGCTGCAGGATGACACCAACGTAGTCGACGAAATATGGGGCGGGCCGCACCGGAAAATCCGCGGCGACCTGGATTGGCGTTGCGCGCGCTGCCGCAAACTGCTCGTCGTCGAGCAAGCCGGCGCGATGCATCACGCCCAGCACCGTGTCGCGCCGATTGCGGCTTTGATCGGGATGGCGCCGCGGGTCGTAAAGCGTCGGCGCCTGGATCATTCCGATCAGCGTCGCGGCCTCGGCTGGGGTCACCTCGCGCAAATCCTTGCCAAACAGATATCGCGCCGCCATCGGCAAACCGTAAATCGGCACGCCGTGATAATCCCCCATCGGCACGTCATTGATGTAACGCTCCAGGATTTCGTCCTTGCGCAGTCGGATCTCCAGGACGATCGCGATCGCCGCCTCCCTGAACTTGCGCGTGAAACTGCGCTCGCGGGTCAAAAAGGTGCGCGCCAATTGCTGCGTGATAGTGCTGGCGCCCTGGACCAGGCGGTGCGCTCGCAGATCCGCCCAGGCTGCTTCCACGATGCGGATCGGGTCGAAACCCGGATGGTAGTAGAAGTATCGATCCTCGGTGGCCAGCAAACCATAAACCACGTACGGCTTCAAATCGCTCAGTGGAGTCTCGACCCGTTCGGCCGGAGCGTCGGACATCAGTCGCCCAATCACCATCGGCTCGATCATCGCGCGCGCCAACCGTTGCCCGGTAGAGTCGGAGAGCGTCTTGACGATACCGTCTTCGTCAAGCGCGAGGTTAATCACTTCAGCGGGAAATTCCGCGATCTCCCAAGCGAAAGGGACGCCGGTAGATCGTGATCCGGTTCGGCGTCTGCAGGTATTCACCGGGCTGGGCCACAGCATTGACGCGCGTGTAACTCAGTCGCCGCAACCGATCAATCAGCCGCACCTGATTGATGTCCTGCCCCGATTCCAGCATCGTCGGCGCGGAAAACACGCTGGAGGTAAGCGCCGCCTTGCGTTGCTCGATGAGCTCGGAAATCTCGCCGTAAACTCCGGCAAGGTAGAATCCGAACGCAAAAAGACCGGCGAGGAGCGCTCCGATTGCTATCCGGCGCCAGCCCACGGATCGCACCCACCTCGGCCTCCTCATCGCCATCGTTGACCCACCAACCTCATCATATAGCTGTCGCAATCCCCACGGTTCAGTTCGCAGCCCATAGGCTATTCGTATCGGCGCGGGTCGTCAAAATAGTGGTGGTGAACAGGGATTATGCGATTTAAGATTGCAGTTTCGGGCACTTTTTCGGCATCGAGAGAGGGCTGATACCATGAGCAAGGTCAAGGATTAAGCGTTCGAACGCGACGTTATCCCGCTTGCGCATACGAGACCCGGAAACAATTATTGCTTGTAACCGAAGCGGCGCAGCATGGCATGGCGCTCCGCGCGCTCGCCCTCTCCTTCGACACCCTTGGGAGCGCTGCCGTCGATCACTCCGAGCACGCCCCGATCCTCTCCTTCGCAGGCCACCACAACCCGCACCGGATTGGCGGTAGCGCAAAACACGTGGCACACTTCGGGTACTGCTTTAACCGCATTGAGCACGTTAAGCGGGAAAGCATTACCGAGCATGATCACGAATACATGGCCGGCGCCAATGGCCGCTGCCGCCTCGATCGCGAGCTGTTCAAGCTCCGCGTCCGTCCCGGTATGGCGAATCAGGCAGGGACCGGAGGCTTCGCAGAAGCTGAGCCCGAACCTGATTCCCGGCACTGCCTGTACCAGCGCTTCATACAGGTCCTCGACCGTCTTGATAAAATGCGCCTGACCAATGATGCAATTGACATCCTCGGGTTTGGCGATTCCAATTGTCTTGAGCTCCATACCGGGTTCCTCTCGCCGGGTGCTTGAGCAAACTATGCAAAACCTTAGCGTTGAAACGCCGCGGTCAACCTCCGGCATTGGGTTGAATAATGATAGGCACGCATGCGGCGCGGAAAAAGCCGCGGCCAAATGATGGAGCTGCGCGCAATCATGGCGGGAGGCGGTCGGTGCCTGAAGCGGTCAAGTTACCTGCGTTTTTCTACCGGCTCTCGCCCCGCGGCCAACGAGCGTATCTCAAGAGCGACGCGATCGATCAATACAATTTTGTCCCCAGTGGCGCCGCCCTGGCCCGCACCCAGGCGATGTTGGAAACGCTGGGGTCCGGGTCGCTGCCGGCGATCAACCAGTCCGCTCAACGGCTGATTGACGAAGTCTGCCGCGTCATGGGCGTGCCGCCGGTACAAGTGGAAATCCGCGGCGTGCGGCCGCGCGATCCGCGCAGCGAACTGCACGGGATCTTCTACCCCAATTCGCGGCCGCCCAGGATGGTGGTCTGGATGCGAACCGCTCAGCGTCATGACCTGGTCAGGCCCAAAACCTTTCTGCGCACCCTGCTGCACGAACTGGGGCATTATCTCGATTACTCGTGTCTCAACCTGGGTGAGTCATTTCACACCAAGGGGTTCTTCAAACGCGAATCTTTCCTGGTTCGCAGCCTTTATGTGCCGCCGCGCGAGATCGCTCCGGGCAGTTCGCGGGGTCCCAGGGCGCCTTGACAATTCCACTCTCGAACGCCTAGCTATTGCTTGCGTTAAAGCGCTCATAAAACGGCTGATGCCGATAGATCTGCGAAGCACCGATGGAACTGCTTGAAAAGATAAGCCAATCGTTAACCCAAAACGGAAGGTTGCTGAAGCAACTCGCCATCATCACGGGCCGAATGCGGGGGCTGGCGGATCGGCTGACCTTGCATGCGGAAGCCTGCACCTATCCTCAAATGAAGGCGAAGATCGAAGAGGTCGCAGCCGCGGTCAAGGCCCAGACCAAGGCGCTGAATGCCATTCTGAGCAACAATCGGGTCTGGGCCAGGTTGCCGGAGCTGCCTGCGCACCAAGGCGTCAACAATTGGGAACGGATCAGCGGCGACCTAATCGAGTTGGGGCGGCTTAATTCCGAATTGAACCAACATGCGGTGCGGTGGTTTCCGGTCAACTCCGATATCTCCGAGCAGTTGCGAAACTTGATCGAAGAACAGATCGGCCTGCTCGACGTGCTGCAGGAAATCGCGGCGCGCTCTGATCCCCAGGCGCTCGATTAGTACACGCGTGCAGTCGAAGACTCCTGCTCCGCAAAAACCCGTCCACGGAGGTAGCTATGGACCGGCTAAAGGGCAAAGTGGCCTTAATCTCGGGCGGCGCGCGCGGACAAGGCGCGTCCGAAGCACGTTTGTTCGTTGGCGAAGGCGCGAAGGTCATAATCGGCGATGTGCTTGACGATCAGGCCAAGGCGACCGCAGAGGAGATCAACGCCAAAACGGGACACGCGGCGGTGGCGGTGCATCTGGATGTCACCCGGGGGGAAGATTGGCGCGCGGCGGTGGAAACTTGCCGTCGCGAGTTCGGCGGGCTCGACATCCTGGTCAACAACGCCGGTATCGCCAATGTGAGCGGAATCGAGGAAACCACCGAGGAAGACTGGGACACGGTGATCAACGTCAATCAAAAGGGCGTATGGCTGGGGATGAAGTTTGCGGTGCCGGCAATGCGCCAGCGCGGCGGCGGCTCGATCATCAACATATCGTCGATCTATGGGATTGTCGGCTCGGCCGGCTCAGCAGCTTATCACGCCAGCAAGGGCGCGGTGCGACTGCTGACCAAGTCAGCCGCCGCGCAATATGCGCACGACAAAATCAGGGTGAACTCGGTACATCCCGGGGTGATCATGACGCCGATGGTCGATCAGGCGCCGCCAGGAACGTTGGACCCGGTTATCAATCACGCACCGATGAAACGCAGCGCTCAACCCGAAGAAGTCGGATGGTGCGTAGTGTTTCTGGCCAGCGACGAGGCCTCCTTCGTAACCGGAGCGGAACTGGTGGTTGACGGCGGCTACACCGCGGTCTGAAGCTGCGGAATCAAGGCCGGAAAAAATCTGAATCGGATCAGCGGGAGGCGCGTATCATGGAGCGGCTCAAAGGCAAAGTTGCTTTAATTTCCGGTGGAGCGCGCGGACAGGGAGCCGCCGAGGCCCGCCTGTTCGCATCCGAAGGCGCCAAAGTGGTAATCGGCGACGTACTCGACGATCAGGCTAAGGCTATCGCCCAGGAGATCAACGCCAAGGCGGGAGGACATTCGGTCGCGGCCGTCCATCTCGACGTCACCCGGGGAAGCGATTGGCGCGCAGTGGTGGACGCTTGCGGACGCGAGTTCGGCGGCCTCGATATCCTGGTCAACAACGCCGGTATTTTCCATACCACCGGACTCGAGGAGACCACCGAGGAGTTGTGGGACGCGATCGTTAATATCAACCAGAAGGGCGTGTGGCTGGGAATGAAGTTTGCGGTGCCGGCGATGCGCAAGCGCGGTGGAGGTTCGATCGTCAATATTTCATCGGTGGCAGGACTCACGGGATCCGCCGGATCCACCGCTTATCACGGCACCAAAGGCGCGGTGCGATTGCTGACCAAGGCCGCGGCGGTTCAATACGGACCTGAAAAAATCCGGGCCAATTCGGTGCATCCGGGAATCATCGCAACCCAGATGATCGATATAATTCCCAAGCATCAGCGTGAGCACTTCACCGCGTTTGTCCCGCTCAGGCGCGAGGGCACCGCCGAGGACGTTGCCAACATCGTACTGTTTTTGGCCAGCGACGATGCATCCTACGTCACCGGCGCCGAGTTCGTCGTCGACGGCGGCCTGAACGCGATGTGAAGCGGAATCGGCGTTTGCTCAGATGTACTGCGTCAGGCGGCGCCGGCGCAGTTCGGCGATGACATGTTTGACCTCCTGGGTGCGTTCCCGATTCGCCACCAGGAGCGCATCCGGCGTATCGACTACGATTACGTCTTCGAGACCCAGCAGTACCATCAGGCGCTGGTCACCGCGCGCCAGCACATTTTTGCTGTCGATCGCGACTACGGTGCCGGAGGTCGCGTTGCCGCTACGGTCGCGTAGGGTCTGCCACAAGCCGTCCCAGCTACCGACGTCGTTCCATTCAAAGCCGGCGCGGACGGCGGCGACGTTGGCGCTTTTCTCCATTACCTCGTAATCAAACGAATCGAACTTGAGCCGCGCGTAAAGGCGCTCGTAGCCGGGAGGCTGATGCACCAGCTTGTCCAGCGCGGCCAGCAGGCGCGGACAATGGCGGCTCAGCTCGGCTTCCAATGTCGACGTCCCGATGAGGAACATCCCCGCGTTCCATAAGAAGCGGCCCGAGCGCATCATCGAGCGGGCCGCGGCAAGCGAGGGCTTTTCCACGAACCTTTTGACCTTGAAGCCACCAGGAAGCGAGGCGCCGGCTTCCAGGTAGCCATAGCCGGGATCGGGACGGCTCGGCGCAACGCCGATAATCACGATTGAGCCGCTACGCTCAGCCAGCCGCAGTCCCGCCGCCACGGTGCGGCGAAAAGCGGCCGCCGGATGAATGTAGTGGTCGGCCGGCATCACGGCCATCAAGCCGTCTCCAACCCGCGACTTAATCAGCGCCGCGCCGTATGCAATCGCGACCGCGGTGCCACGGCGATCGGGTTCGAGCAGCAGATTCTCGTGCGGGATCTTGCCTTCAATCGCGGCGCTGAAGACCTTTTCCAGGCCGGCGGGCACCAGGACGAAGATGCGTTCGGGTGCAATCAGCGGTGGCAGCCGCGCGATCGTGTCGTCGAGCAGACTGGTCCGCCCATTTAGGCTGAACAAGGGCTTGGGACGATCATTGCGGGCGGCCGGCCAAAAGCGTGCACCGAAGCCGCCTGCGATGATCAACGCCGAGGTGCGATCGCGAAGCGCGTGGGGCGGCGGCCGCTTCAAAGTCCGCCCAGTTCCTTAAGCTTGGTTTCAAACAGGCCGCGGATCTCACTCAATGCGGCGTCATCGTTCGCCTCGAAGCGCAAGACCAACGCCGGCTGCGTGTTGGAAGCGCGCACCAGATCCCCATCCGTGGTCGAAATTCACCCGCACGCCGTCGATTTCGATCACGTCATAGTGCGCGCGGAAATAGTCGGCCAACAGGCTGACAATCCGGAATTTTTTCTCGTCGGGACAATCCACGCGGATCTCGGGAGTTGAACGGGTCGGCGGCAGGTCACTGAGCATCGCCCCCAGGCCTCTGGCGTCACGATCGATAATCTCCAGCAAGCGGAAGGACGCATAAATCGCATCGTCGAAACCGTAGTATCGGTCGGCGAAGAACATATGTCCGCTCATCTCACCGGCCAGCGCCGCATGTTCTTCCTTGAGCTTGCTTTTGATCAGGGAATGGCCGGTTTTCCACATAATCGACCGTCCGCCATGGCGTTGGATGTCGTCGTACATGCGCTTGGAGCACTTGACATCGCCGATCACCGCCGCTCCCGGATGCTGGTTCAGAATCGCGCGCGAAAACAACACCATCAGCTCGTCACCCCAAACGATCTTGCCGGTTTCGTCGATCGCGCCGATCCGATCCGCGTCGCCGTCATAAGCGATCCCGACGATGGCGCCGCTGGAGCGCACCGCCGCAATCAGATCCTGCATATTGGCCTCGACCGTGGGGTCGGGATGATGGTTGGGAAAACGGCCGTCCATCTCGATGAACAATTCCACCGTTTCCAGCCCCAGCTCGCGCATCAACGGAGCGGCAACCACGCCACCGCATCCATTGCCGCCGTCGATCGCAACCTTGAACGAACGGCTGAAGCTGAAGTTGCGCCGGATAAAGTCGCTATAGTCGGGAAGCACCGGGCGCACAGTTATGCTGCCTTCCTTCGCGCTGGCGGCAAAATCGCGCCGTTCGATAATCCGCCGGACCTCCTGGATTTCATCGCCGAAAATCGTCGAGGGTCCGATTCCGAGTTTGAATCCGTTATACTCAGCAGCGTTATGACTGCCGGTTATCATCACGCCACCGTCCATGTTCCACTTCAACACGGAAAAATAGAGCAACGGCGTCGGCACCACCCCGATATCAACCGCGTTGATACCGCTGGGCAGCAGACCTTCGAGCAAAAGATGGAAAAGCCGATCCGAGGACAGGCGGCAGTCGCGGCCGACGGTTATGGTTCGCTTGCCGGCGCGCCGCAGCATCGTGGCGTAGGCGCGGCCCAAATCGATGACAAATTCGTCGTCGAAGTCTTCTTCGACCACACCCCGAATGTCATATTCTCTAAAAACCTGCGGATTCATCAATCCTATGGTAAGTCGCTTGAGATGTACGTGTTAGTGTCTGTGACTTACCGCGGGTACGCAAGCTTTTTCCGCACCGTTTCTCCGCACACGCAATCGGCGGCGCGCCACGCGCGACTCCGGCGAAGGCCGAGTCTGCAACCGTCGCCGCAGCAACTGGATAACGGCATCAGGCAATCGCAATGAGTGGGAACAACGGCCGGGTGGCGGTGGTAACCGGTGCGGGACGTGGAATCGGCCGCGCGGTCGCAATCGAACTGGCGCGCGCAGGCTATCGGCTGTGCATCGCGGCCCGTACCCGAGAAGAACTCGAAGAGACCCGCACGCTTAGCGGTCTGGCGCCGGCGGACTCGCTAATCGTGCTGCTCGACCTGGCCGACAGCGAGGCCCCCGCCGCATTGGTTGAAACCGCGCTGGACTGTTACGGACGGCTCGACGTTTTGATCAACAATGCCGGATGGGCGCCGCCGAGGCGGGCGCTCACCAAGGTCAGCGAGACGGAACAGGACCGGATGATCGCCGTTAACCTTCGCGCCCCGATTGCGCTGACCCGGCTGGCTGCCGTGCCGATGCTCAGGCAGGGCGCCGGCGCGATCGTGAACGTCGCCTCAAGCGCGGGCATCAAAAGCCCTTCGATGGAGGCAGTCTACGCTGCTACCAAAGCCGGGCTGATCGCGTTTACCCGGTCCTGCTTCAATGAGTTCCGCGAAAACGGGATCCGCGTGTCAGTCGTGATTCCGGGGTTAGTGGACACAGCGCTGATTCCGGCAAACAAGCATCTGGACCGTTCCCTGATGCTCTCGCCGGCCCGGGTCGCCTTCACCATCTCACAAATCCTTAGCAGTCCGCCCGGAATGTGTCCGGTCGAGGTAGTAATCGAGCCCGACCGCAACCCGGAGCGATCGTGAAGAGCCCAAGAAACACGAGGGGAGCTCGTGTTTCCCCTGATCCTGGCATGGGTAAAAAGACCCAGCCCGAAAGCCTTTCCCATGGCACAGGCTTCCAGCCTGTGAATCCTTTGAAAATCCACGGAACTCGGAAGCAGGAAAAGAGACCTGTTGTACCTTCAGATTCCGCAGGCCGCCCACCTTGTTACTTTCGGCTACCTTTGTGAAGTCAAAATCACAGGCTCGAGGCCTGTGCCACGAAAGAGCCGCGTAGACGCCTTCTGATCACGATGTTCACTCTACGGCTCGCTTTGACCTTGATGGCCGCCGCTCTTGCGGCCGCATTGATCGCGCCATTCGTGGCGCCCATCCTTTCCTGGAGCGGACTCCATTTTCCCTTCCCGCGCATCTTCGACCGCGTGGTGATGGTCACCCTCGTGTTGGCGCTGTGGTGGGAGAGCGAGGAGCTTGGCTTGATACGCCGCTTGTTGGCCGGTTTTGCGCAGCCCCTGGCGAATGTCCCGGCGGCCTGTTGCGGAGCAGCCGCCGGCGCCATCGCGATCGCGATCCTGTGGGGACTAGCCTGGTTCATCGCCCCTGTGGGCACGCAGGAGAATCCGGCAGCGCTCTTCATCGCCTTTGCGGTCAACCTGATACCCGCCCTGACAATTGCGGTTATTGAAGAGGGATTCTTTCGCGCGTTCCTGCTCGACGGCATGGCCGAGGATTTCGGAACGCGCTCCGGCCTGGTAGCTAGTTCAGCGATTTATGCCGTGGCGCATCTGGTCAGATCGCCCGCGCATTTCGAGCTCACCTCGATTCATCCGCTGGCCGGGCTGCAAAACCTGCTGGCGAGTCTTGCTCAACTGGGCCATCCACTACAAGCCGCACCCGGCCTGCTTGGTCTGTTCTTGCTTGGGCTCCTGCTGGGCGAGGCGTTTATCGAAACCGGCCGAGTTTATTTCTCGATCGGCCTTCACGCGATCCTGGTTATTGGCGCCAAGACCTGGCGCAAGCTCGCCCCCGCCGCTCAGTCAGCGCCGGGCTGGCTCTCCGGTTATGGCCGCCCGCCGCTGATCAGCGGCGCGGCCGCCTGGATAATCACGATTGCGTTGCTGGTCGTGCTGAGGCGCTTTACCCATGGTTCACCGGATTATCTGAACGTGACGAGCTTTCCAGCCTGTCAACGTGAATTTTATCTATGGCACAAATCTGTGACGATCTTCAGTCGTAAATCTTCGGGGCGCCGCGGGGCCGGGTGCGGAAGCGGCGATGGGTCCACAGGAACTGTTCGGGATAAGCGCGTACCATCCGTTCGATCGCCCCTACGAAGCGGCGCGTATTCTCCAGAAGATCCGCCTCGAGGTTGTCCGTGTGCTGCAATTCGAGCTCATCTTCGATCACTATTCGATGCGTGCGATGATTAGGATCGCGCACCAGGAAGACGGGCGCGACCGCGGCCCTGGACATCCGTTCCAGACGCGCCAGACCACTGCTGGTAGCTGCAAGCTCAGTGAAAAATGGGACGAAGACTGCCTCGCTACGCTTGGCGTTCTGGTCGAAGGGGATGCCTACCATTTCACCTTTGCGCAGGGCGCGGAGCACCGGGCGCGCCGCGGCGTGCTTGCGGATAACCTCGACTCCGGCGCGCTCACGAATGAAGGTCATCAGAGCGTCGCCAGCCAGAAAGCGCTGCGTATGATGCACGAGGCTTATCTGATGGCCATTCATCGCGTGAGCCGCGAGCAGCAGTTCAAAATTACCAAAATGTCCGGTGAGCACCAGGATACCGCGGCCGGGATGGCGTTGCTTCATCGCTTCCCAGAAATTGAGTCCTTCGTAGCGCACCTGACGCAGCAGGCGGCGATAGAAGAATCCGCCCAGGCGGACATATTCCGCACCGCCGCGCCCGAGATTGATGTATGACTCGCGCAGGATGCGCTCGCGCGCTGCCGGGGTCAGGTCCGGAAAGGCTATTTCGAGATTCTTGAGACCAATCCTGACGTGGCGCCGGTCGAGCTTGAAACCGAGCCACCCTCCCAGCACCCCCATCTGGTAGAGCACAAAATCCGGCAGCAGGCTCAGCAAGTGCAGGGTCGCCACCATCATGTAATAGAGGCAACGCTGAAAAAGCTCAGCTTCAGGTTCGGGCGCCGGCGCAGACGGCTCGCCTTGGCAACCGAGTGCGGCCCTAGCACGGCCTGCGGCGTCGGCCGGGCCAACGGCCGCGCTTTCAACATCGGGAAGGACCTCGCCGGTTGTGGCTTTCACAGCAGCGAAATATCGGCTAAACGTTCGCGTTTTGCAGCCTTGGAGATCACGACTATGCCCGAATCAGTGATAAAGAATCGGCGCCGGTCCCGTTCGAGATCGAAGCCGATTTCGTCGCCTTCCGGAATGTACACGTTCTTGTCGATAATTGCCCGGCGAATCCGCGCATGGCGCCCCACCTCCACATAATCCATCAGGATTGAATCGTCCACTTCGCTGTAGGAATGGACGAATACCGACCTTCCCAGCACCGAGTTGCGCACGCTGCCGCCTGAAATGATGCAGCCCTCCGAGATAACCGAATGTAAAGCCTGACCGCGTCGGCCATTCTCGGCAAAAACGAATTTGGCCGGCGGCTGGTTGTAGTAGGCGGTCCGCAGCGGCCAGTTGGGATTGTACAGATTCAGATGCGGACGGGCGTCCCTGAGGTCCAGGTTTGCCTCATAATAGGCGTCCAGCGTCCCGACGTCGCGCCAATAACTCAGATTCTGCTCGGAGTCGCCATGAATCCGGTTGGTCATAAAGTTGTAGGCGTATACCGGCACCCTATCGATCAGCGCCGGAATCAAGTCCTGCCCAAAGTCATGATGGCTTTGATCCCGGGCCGCATCCTCGACCAGCGCGGCGCGCAAAATCTGGGGATCGAAAAGATAATTGCCCATCGAGGCCAGGCAGCGGCCCGGAGCTCCAGGCATCGAGTCGACGTGTTCAGGTTTTTCTTTGAACGCGTTGATTCGCATCCCGGAATCAATTTCGACAATGCCGAAATGCCGCGACTCTTCCACTGCTACGGGCAGGGTGGCTACGGTGACCGCCGCCTTGTGCTCGACATGGAATTGAATCATTTGCTGGATGTCCATCCGGTAGATGTGGTCGGCGCCAAATACAGCTACCAACTCGGGTTTGGTGTCGTCGAGCAGGTTGAGGTTCTGAAAAATCGCGTCCGCAGTCCCTTGATACCAGGTCTCCCCCAGACGCATCTGGGCCGGGACCGGCGTTACGAAATGGCTGGGCAGCAGACCACCGAACTGCCAGCCATCCTTCAAATGTTCAATCAGCGATTGTGAGCGCCATTGGATCAGAACATAGATCGAGAAGATCCCCGAATTGACGAGATTAGACAAGACAAAGTCAATGATCCTGTATTTGCCGCCAAAGGGCACTGCAGGCTTTGCCCGATCTCGCGTCAGCGGATGGAGCCGCGTCCCCTGGCCGCCAGCCATCACGAGTGCTAGGGTTCTCATTTCGTAACCCGCGTTCCGGCGAAGTACCGAAAGAGGCTGCTCGCGAGCTTCCGCTCCAAAATCCTCTTCTTCACACCCCGCAAAACCGGCTTCCTTCCCATCTCTCCCGGCTGCAATGGGATCACAACAGGAGGGAGAAAACGGCGTAGCGACCCGATAAATTTTTCAAACGATCTTGCCATACCTTTCGCATTCAAGCAGGCCCTGCAACCCGCCATCAAGAGCGAGACGAGGACTATCCGGCCGCCGGTGTATCGAAATTTTTACACCAAACCGTGGCGAAATTACTTGAAATCAGCAAATGATTCACTAGATTCGCCCTTTCTTCGTGTGCTATTCCTTTGTTTTTCAATGAGAAAGCTGTGGGCTGAGGTTCGGCACGTGAGTTGCTTGAAACTTTATACCGAGTTTAACGTCTAACATGGGCATGGGGAACAAACCACTATCTCCAAGTGTTCCTCAGAAGAGAGGCTGACCAATGCAGCAATTAAATCAAAATCTTGAAAGCCCGGGGGTCGTCTATCGAACCAGTTGTGAGAACCCGGGATGTGGCCATACGTTTGACCTTCGGATAACTGCCAAAGAGGCTGGTCTCCTGGGCGGTACGATGGCCTGTCCGCGATGCCGCCGGCATGGCGGGATGTTAAAACGGCTGGGCCGGCTGGATAATCGGTTATTCGTTGCCAAGCTGGTTTATCGCTCAATCGGATCAGGGACTACTGCGCCCGGCGAAGAAGGGGACCTGCTAAGCGACATCAGATAGGAAGCGCGGATGCCGCCTCCGCGTCCGAGGTGCACGGCCTCCCAATAGGGGCCGTGCACCTTTTTCTCACCAGGACGGATTTAACCGGTAGCGTTCAGATACCCGCGGTTGGATCGGTTGTGAGCCCTTCCAGCACCTGGATACCGGGTCGTTCAAGTAACCGTCTAAGCCAGGTATCGACGTTACTGCGGCCGGCGCTGGCTTCGATGCCGAGTTGCCCGAGAATCACCAGGCGCGGCACGAATCCGATGTCCGCGACCGAGAACTCGCCGGCCAAAAAATGCTGGCCTTGTAGTTCGCGGTTAACGTAATCCAACACCCGCTCGATAGTTTGGCGCAACCGCACGACTCGATTTTGGTCGCGCTCACCTTCCGCCTTGGCCATTTCGGCCATCAACTGGCCAACCTGCGGGTGTAAAGGACGTGTCGGCAAAATCTTCGAACAGGCGCGCTCGCGCACGCAAGGAGCTGTATTCAATACGCGGCAATATCGGGGGGTCGGGATATTCGTCGTCGAGGTATTCGTTGATGATCGTGGAGTCGTAAACTACCGTATCCTCATCGACCAGAACAGGAACACGCCCATAAGGATTGAGCCGCAGAAACTCGGGCCGGCGTTGTTCGCCTTTGCTGATATCGATCGACGCCAACTCATAGCTGAGACTCTTTTCGGCCAGGGCGATCCTGACCTTCTGACCGAATGGGCAAGGAAGAAAGTCGTAGAGTTTAATCATGTTGGCGGCCGCCTTACTCAGCCGCTACTTTAAGTTTGAGGCTGGCTTCCACATCCGCGTCCACCCGCACCGGTACTACAAACTCGCCCAGTTCCTTGATTGGTTCGGCGAGCAGAATCCGGCGCCGGTCGATGCTGACGCCTTGACCACCCAGCGCACGTTCGATGTCGATATTAGTGACCGAGCCAAAAAGCTTCCCGCCTTCGCCGGCGCGCGCCGCGATCTCGATGGTCAATTGCTCCAACCGCTCCTTAATCTTCAGTGCATCGGAGCGCTTGGCTTCCCGTCTGAGCAGGCCCAGACGCTTTTCGTGCTCAAACGCCCGCAGGTTCTTGGGATTGGCTTCTACCGCCAGACTGCGCGGCAACAGGAAGTTACGGGCGTAACCGGGCCGCACTTTTACCACGTCACCCGGCCGCCCCAGGTTGGGCACATCGTCGCGCAAAATCACTTGCATCATCGCCATTCCAGAATCTCCGTTAAAAGAAGTCGTCGATGCTACCCGCCTCCTGGCTGGGCGGTTTGAGCCGACGAAAGTCGATCCACATGTCAAACACCCCAGCCAGACATACCAAGGCCGCCAGGATAGGTTGCAACAGGGCGATTACGTAGATGGTACCGCGCACGATCATGGGCATGGATAGCATCTGCAGGTAGTACGCCATAATCGCCAGCCCTTGGCAAAAATAGATTGCGGCCACCAGCACGAATCCGTTAGTGGCCACAGTCCGTCCCGCCTCAAGGGGGATGAACAGTCCAAAACCCGTGAGCAACAAAAGCCAAATCAGCCACTCGGGGCTGCGCCAAGTGGTGAGCCCGCCGAACAACTGGTAGCCCACGCCATCTTTACCCAGCCATCTCCAGACGAGCCCCAGGTTGAGCAGGACCATGACCGCACTCAGCATCGCCCCCAAGGCTGGCGCGAGTGAAGCGGTAATCTCCAGCACGCGATTAGCTACCTCTTTGCTCTCGCTGACGCTCATTCCCAGCTTTTCATAAAAGCCATCAGCATGGCTCATTGCCGCCGCCAGTGCATCATGGATTTGCCGGGCGAGCGCGGTAGGCGATCCGGCCCATACCGTCAGCGCCACCGTCAGGGCCGCCATCATCGCCGTGGTGGCCGCAAAAACGATCAATTCAAAGGCCCACTGGCGCCGGATCATTACCACGATCAGCATCGTGATGAGTCCAAAGCTCAAAGCAAAGCCCAAGGCCTCAAGCGGACCCGCTACGACGCTAATCGCCGCCAGGATAAGCGCGAGCACCACGCTCGCGCGCCAGTACGCCCTGGGACGCCCGAGCGCATAAATCAGGCACGGGGCCGGCGCGCACAGCATCGCCATCGGGCCCAGGACCGGAATCACGCCGCCAAGTAGAAACAATGCCACGGACAGCGCGGCGGCGCGGGTCAGGTCCAATGCATCCTTGAACCTCACCGGCTTGCTCTTAGACGCCCAAGGTCGAAAACGGCAGAAGCGCCAAAATTCGCGCCCGCTTGATAGCGATGGTCAAGGCCCGTTGATGCTTGGCGCAATTACCGGTAACGCGGCTCGGCACGATCTTGCCGCCCTCTGTAATAAAGGTGCCCAAGGTGCGGACATCCTTGTAGTCAACCTTCAAGGATTTGTCCGCGCAAAAGCGGCATACCTTACGCCGTCCACCGCCGGGCCGCCGGCGCATTCCGCCGCGGTCTCCCGGGCGGCCTTCCATACCACCGTCGCCGCGGGGCCCGCGCGGGCGTCCTCCGCGATCCCCAATCTCTTCAAGATGTTCGTTCTCAGCCATCGCTAATCCTTCCCCCTAAAACCTTCCGCCCTAAACCTTCGCAGAGAAGAGCGTCCTGCTCGCCATCAAGTCAACTTCTTTGCCGAACCCGCTCTCGAACTGCCCAGGATGGACTTCACTCGCTACAACCTCGAGTTGCTGATGTCCGGGACTGCCCAGGGCCCCGCGACGCACAGCTTTCAACGAGCCCATCGCCGCAATCCACTGCCCGGCACTAAGCGAGCGCGCCAAATCCCGTGCGGCTTCGTCTACAAGCACCACCTCGAGCAACAGCGGTGAGTGCTCTTCGCCACAATCAACGCTTAAGCGCAAAACCGCGCGGCCGCTCGGCGTCACTCCCAGAATCGGCGCTTTGAGCAGCCTGCCCCGGAGCTCAATTCTGGTCAGTCCCATTGTCCGCTTCCGTTTGCGAGGTGGACTCACCGCCTGGCGCAGCCTCGACCGGTTCGACCACTTTTGCTTCGCTCGCTTCTGCTTGTGGTTCGCTCGCCTGGCCGCCAGATGCCTCTCCGGCAATCTCGACCGCTTCATCTGCTGGCGGCGATTCAGCGGGCGGGGGCTCCGCCGGAGAGGT
This sequence comes from uncultured Pseudomonadota bacterium, assembly GCA_963824565.1. Classification (GTDB taxonomy): domain Bacteria; phylum Desulfobacterota; class Binatia; order Binatales; family Binataceae; genus JAJPJA01. The sequence continues at coordinate 192,574 of CAWGQB010000026.1, forward strand.
GGCCGCCGCCCGCGCATCGGCCAGACGCCGACGGCGCGCCTCAACCTCGCCACGCAGTTGGGCAGCGTCAGCCTCTTCCTGCACCAGCACTGACAGATGGCGCAGGGATTCATCCATCAATTTCAGATTACGTTCGACTTCGTTCATCACCGTACCGGTGGCAACGTAATCGAGGCGGACATAATAGCCTCGCCGTTCACGCTTGATCCGGTAAGCGAGCTCGCGGATGCCCCATTCGTCGGTCTCGATCAATTCACCGCCGCCATTGGCAACGATGTCTTCAACCCGCTTAAGGGACTGTTTTACCTGATTTTCCCCGAGATCGGGGCGCAAAATGAAGATCGTCTCGTAACGCCGCACACATTCTCCTTATGGATCGAAACTACGAGCCCCCACAAAAGGGAGCAAGGAGTATAGCCCCGACACGCTAACACGTCGCCCATCGGCTCTCAAGTTGGCTGCCGACCGCCAGCAATCGAATTTTATTGTATTTTACGCGACGCGCCGGTCCGAATCTGCACCGGAAGCGAAAAATCCGCTCAGATCAGGACAGGAAATCGCGCCGATAGGCGACGAAATTGCCTCCGATTGAGCCGCCGAGCTTCTGCGCTGTGCGTCTGGATGGCCAATTGTCATCCAATACCAGGGTGTAACCCGCGTGTTTCATTCCGAGCTGCGCCATGCCTGCGAAGGAGCGCGCTGACATCGCCAGGTTCGCACCCTTACCGCGCCACGGTTCCAACACTCCGATGTTGATCAGCGCCCCGCGGGTGCCGCCGCCCCGAGCCGGGTCGAGACGGACGCCGTGGCGAATCCGTGCCAGGCGGGGACTGAAGTCCGGCACTGAAAACACCGATCCGATCACTGCGCCATCTGCGATGGCCACGGTCGAGAGATCCCCAACCTCGGTGCGCGCCAACGAAGCGAGCATCGGGCGCACTTCCTCTCTGGTGATCGGGTTCCACCCCCAATGACGCGCGAAGGCCGCATTGGTGACATCGGTCCAGGCATCGACCGCGGCCAGGAAGCCGTACTCACGCCACGTCTGGACCCGGATACCATGGCGGCCAGCTTGTTCGATCATGGCGGGATAGCTGTCCAGCGTCGGTGTGGTCAACGGGATGCTGTAATCGGTCAATCCCTTCTCGGTTTGGAAACCTGCATCCTTGAAGCAAGTGTGGTAGTAGGGCGGGCTGGCCCGCAGCAGGAAAGGCGGGAAGCTCCCGTAATTGTCGATCGCGTAGGGATAGTCAAGGAAGGCCGCGAAGCCGGTGCGCACCGCCGTCAGACCCTGCTCGCGCAGCCAATCGCAAGCCTCCTCCAGCATCGCGCTGACCGCGGGACCTTCGCCGGGGAGCGCTTCGAAATGAATCAGCTGCCCCATCCGCTCATTCCAGTGCTCATTATATCTGCGATTGACCACCGCAGTGACACGGGCGACGAGCCGGCCCTTGCGGCGTGCGGCAAACGCCATCATATCCAGGTACGCGGCGATCGGCGCCCGTCCTGAAAGCAGATCGATCTCGTTCTGGATATCGGGCGGCCACCAGGCGTCGCGGTTGCCGTAGACGTCGAACGGCAACATCGCGAACTCGGTCATCGCGTCCTTGCTCGTGACCGTCTCTATGCTTGTCGCATCCCCGCGCATTGAAGCTCGCCTCGCCGCGACTAGCCTTCGCGGTCACAGGAATTTACTCTGACCGCGCCCGCACGCGATCGATACACTCCTGCATGCCTGATCCAGCCATTGCCAACTTAATGCACTATAGGCGTTTTGAATAGAAAAGCCACCGCAAGATAGGTCGAGCGGTCTTCAATGGCGCGACTAACAGCTCTATTGAAGCGCGCAAATCGGTCTTCAGGCTCGTGCCCACCTTTCGAGTTGCAGACCGGTCACGCGGCGAAACTCCGACTGATTGCGCGTTACCAAAGTTGCCTTTTCATGGATGGCATGCGCCGCAATAAGCAGGTCCATCGCTCCGATAGAACGGCCTGCGGCTTCAAGACTTGCCCTTATCTCGCCATATACCTGCGCTGCCTCAGCCGGCCAATCTAATACTGTGACCAGCGCGAGGAACTGCCGGACAGCTTCGGCTGCAACGGCTGGATCGCGTGACTTCATCACCCCGGTCCAAAGCTCGGCGGCGACAATCGACGAAATAGCCGCTTCCCCTGGAGCCAAGACTTCGAGGCGATGGCGAACCTCGGGTGAACGACGGCGCATCGAATCGATACAGATGTCGCTATCGAGCATCAGACGAACCATCAGAACGGTTCGACTTCCTCAGGTGGCGAGTCAGCAACAGTCGCCGGATAATCCGCCGGTAGCCGAGGCGCGCTAGCGAAGTAGTCTTTCCACGAACGCGGACGCGGGGTCAAAACGATCCGCTCGCCCTCGCGCTCGATGAAGACTTCGTCGCATTCGAACCGATAGGCCTTTGGGATCCGAACGGCCTGGCTGCGGCCGCTCCTGAAAACCTTGGCGATTTGGCGCTTCATTGTAGGTTATATATCATAGAGATATATCAAACGAAACATTCCGGTTGCGCCTCTCAGCCCGAGGTTCGTATGGCACGCCTGATTGTCCCAACCCTACTGCGCGGCGGGATTGCGCAGGAACTGGTCCGCTGCCGCGGCGAGGCGCTCATAGAAGCCGTCGCCGAAAGCAACCTCGATCGCGGTACGGCATTCCATGAACATCGGATCGGCGGTCTGCAATTTCAGGCAGGGCAGCTTGTTGCTCTCTTTGGCGCCGTCGAATAGCTGCTCGGTCTCGCTTGAAGTCGAGGTCAGCAGCGTATCGCCGTTTTCGAAGCGGCACACCACCAGCGGAAAGAGGATGCAGGCGATCGGTTTGATTGCTTGAAGCGGCATGCCCTTTTCAAGCGCCAACGAATGCAGCCCGCACCAGAGCTGACCGGTGGTGTCGCGGTAGGAAAAGGCGCAGCGGCCATCTTCTTTCGCCAGTTCGATGATATTCCCTTCTTTGAAGAAGCTATCGATCTGCCGCCCCGGTTTGACCCGCTTCGGATCCTTGGCCGCAAGAAATTCGACCACGTCGCCGGCCTGCGCCACGATTCGATCGCGCTCCGCCGGGGTGATCTCAACGTCGTATTCCTGACAGCACGACTCCACCTCCGACTCGCGGCCCGGCAGCGAGCAGGTTTTGCTGTCGCAGCGAAAGCGGGTGCGGAATAGCCCGCCGGCGTCGATCATAATGCCGTCTACGGTCACCAGGTCCCCGCGCCGTTCAAGGCTGCGGACAAATCTGCGCCACGGCGCCTCGTTGTAGTCACGCAGCCATTCGATCACGAGTGGGGTGGGCTCGAAACGTGTGCTCATATAACGCCAATTAAACTTTTGGTTATGCAAACCTGCCATGAAGATGATGCGAGACCAACCGGAAAAATCAACCTGCCAATCGATTGTTAGTGCGATCAATCATTCACTTTCGCATCGGATGTAACGGAAACTGCTCGGCGGCGCGCGCGAGGCGCTCATAAAACTCCGGGCCAAAGGCCAATTCGATCGCGCCACGGCATTCAACGTACATCGGATCTCCGGCCTGCTTGAGCAAACATGGCAGCGCCAGCGGCTCCTTGGTGCCAGCGAACATCCGTTCGACCTCCCCGGTGTTCGCGCTTAAGAGGACGTCGCCGTTGTCGAACCGGAACACCACCAACGGAAAGAGAATGCACGTAACCGGCTTGATCGACTCTATCGGCCAATTCTTCTCCATGGCCAGCGAGTGCAGCCCACACCATAGCTGACCGGAATCGTCCCGATAGGAAAACGCGCAGCGGTTGTCCTCTTTGGCCAGCTCGATCGTATTGCGGTCGTCGAAGAAGCTCTCGATCTTGCGATCCGGCTTTACCCGCCGCGGGTCCTTGCGGCTGAGTAGTTCGATTACGTCATCGGCGCGCGCGACGATTCGATCGCGCTCCTCCAGCGTTAGATTGACGTAATACTCCTGGCAGCACGATTCGACGCCGGAAGGACGATCGGGCATCGCGCAGGTCTTGCTGTCGCAGCGAAATCGCGTACCGAACAACGCGCCGGCGTCGACGATGACTCCGTCGACGGTGACCACTTCTTGCCGCTGTTCCAGATCCGCGACGTACCTGCGCCAGGGTTGGTCGTTATAGTTACGCAGCCAATCGGTTAAGGGAAATGCCGGTTTGATATGCTCACTCCACGGATAAGCCAAAAGTAGACTTGACCGTAGAAGCTAGCAGAAAGTTCCGCGATGGCGAACAAACCGCCCCGCATCGGAATTGGTATTATCCACAATCCAGGAGATATCAGTCGCGGGAATCCGCGCTTTCGAACAGCGGTAGCCGCAACTGGCGCTGGCGGCGTCGATCGGGAACCTCGACCGGATAGTTGCTGGTGAAACAAGCATCGCAGAAGCCAGTTGCCTGATGGCCCTTGCCGTTGAAGGAATACAAACCGTCCCAACTCAGGTAGCCGAGCGAATCGGCCGTGATGAAGCGGCGAATCTCTTCGACCGATTGATGAGAGGCGAGCAGTTCCTCGCGGGTCGGCGTGTCGATACCATAAAAGCAGGAATTGATGGTTGGGGGCGCCGCCACACGCATGTGGATCTCGCGGGCTCCCGCCTGGCGCAGCATCGGAATCACCTTCTTAAGCGTGGTGCCGCGCACCAGTGAATCCTCCACCAATACGACCCGTTTGCCTTCCAGCACCGACTGCACCGGATTGAACTTGATCTTGACGCCGAAATGGCGGATCGCCTGCGCGGGCTCGATAAACGTGCGTCCCACGTAGTGGCTGCGAATCAATCCGAATTCAAACGGCAGGCCGGCTTCCTCGGCAAAGCCCAGAGCGGCCGGAACGCCGGAATCGGGCACCGGAACCACCACGTCGGCGTCGGCGGGACATTCGCGCGCCAGCGCCCGTCCCTGTTGTTTGCGCACCGCATAAACGTTGCGCCCAAACACGGTGCTGTCGGGCCGCGAGAAATAGACGTACTCGAAGATGCAGCGCTTGGCCGGCATCGCCGGGAACGGCTTGATCGACCGCATCCCGTCCTCGTCGATGATCACGACTTCGCCGGGCTCGACTTCGCGGATGTAATCGGCGCGGACCAGATCCAGCGCGCAGGTCTCGGAGGCCACAACCGTGGCGTTCTTTAATTTGCCGATAACCAGCGGGACGAAAGCCGAACGGGTCGCGAGCGGCGATCATCTGGCGCTCGGTCAGGAACAGCAGCGAGTAGGCACCGCGGATTTGCGCCAGCGCCTCGACGACGCCATCAACCAAGGACGACGCGCGCGAGGCCGCGACCAGATGGATGATGACCTCGCTGTCGGAGGAGGATTGAAAAATCGCGCCGCCACGCTCCAGCCCTTCGCGCAGTTCGGCAAAGTTGACCAGGTTGCCGTTGTGCGCCACTGCCAGACCACCGCGCGCATACTCGACCACCAACGGCTGACAATTCTTAAGGGTGGTTGAACCAGTGGTAGAGTAGCGGTTGTGACCGATCGCGAGGGTCCCTTCAAGCCGCTGAATCACGTCGCTATTGAAGATGTCTGCGACCAACCCCATGCCGCGGTGGCTGACCAGAGACTTGCCGTTGGAGGATACGATTCCCGCCGATTCCTGTCCGCGATGCTGCAGGGCATAGAGCCCCAGATATACCAGGTTGGCGGCTTCCGGATGGCCATAAACGCCGAAGACCCCGCACTCCTCGTGAAATTCGTCGAGATTGGATTCTTCGAACTCGGCCGAAAGTTCAGTTTCCAACAAACTAGCCATGCCCGTGGATCCTCCTGGGCAACGCCTGTTCGTAAATAACCCTCAATTCGGCGACATCCGCGTCGATAACCGAATCGATCCTAAAGACCGGTTGCGCTAAAACTTCTCCGATCTTACGGCATTCCAGTCCGCAGCCCGTTGCCATTCGTTCGATGCCAGCTACGGATTCGGGAGCCGCCGAAACAATCACGCTCGATGGGCCTTCGCCGAACAGATTAGCGGCCGGATCAAGCCCGGCAGAGTTCAATTTAACGCGCGCTCCCAGGTTGCCCGAAGGCGTAAAACAGGACTCCGCTAAAGTTGTCGCGAGGCCGCCGTCGGCGACATCATGAACTGATCTTATCAGTCCCTGGCTGGCGAACCCAACCAGGGTATCGATGAGCGCACGTTCCTTCTTCAGGTCGATAACGCCGAGACTGCCACCGCCGCCGAACAGGGCGTCATATTCGCTCGCCGCAAGGCTCGGGACAGCAGTCCGCAGTAGCACGATCGCATCTCCGGGGCGGGTGAAGAACTGAGCCCGGCAGTTGCGCACGTCGGCGATCAGTCCGACCATCGCAAGCGTCGGCGTGGGCGGGATCGCGCGCCCCTGGGTCTCATTGTAGAAGCTCACGTTGCCGCTCACTACCGGGGTATCGAGTGCCTGCGCCGCATCGCGAATACCCTCGACGCCGCGCACGAATTGCCACATGATCTCGGGCCGTTCGGGGTTTCCATAGTTAAGACAATCGGTAATCCCGATCGGCTGGGCTCCGGCGCACGCCACATTGCGCGCCACCTCCAATGTGGTGGCCATCGCACCCAGATACGGGTCGAGCGCGCAGGCTCGCGGATTGGAATCCACCGCCAGCGCAAGAGCGCGGCGCGACCCCTTGATTCGAATCACCGCGGCGTCGCATCCGGGCTCGATTACCGTATTGCTCTGCACAATCGAATCGTATTGACGATAGATCCATCGCTTGGAGCCCACGTTGGGCGAATCGAGCAAACGGCGCAGGGCCTGAGCCGGCACGGGCCGCTCCTTGACCTCGACTCGTGCTCCGCAACGAAGCCGGTGCAGCGAACGGCCGCTCGTAGGCCGGCGCTTCGTCGGCCAGCGCGGCGACCGGGATATCCGCGACCACCTGGCCCCGCCACGTCACCCGCCAGCGGTCGTCAGCGGTAATCTGCCCGATGACAACCGCATGCAGATCCCATTTCTCGAACACTGCCTGGAGTTCGTGCTCGCGTCCGCGCTCCGCGACGATCAACATCCGCTCCTGCGACTCGGACAGAAGCATCTCGTAAGGAGTGAGATTGTTTTCACGCAGCGGCACCTTATCCAGGTCGAGTTCGAGCCCGAGCTTGCCCTTCGCCGCCATCTCGCTCGACGACGAGGTCAGACCCGCCGCGCCCATATCCTGAAGCGCGACCACCGCGCCGGTCTTGACCGCTTCCAGGCAGGCTTCAATCAGCAGCTTCTCGGTGAACGGATCGCCGACTTGCACCGTTGGACGCTTGTGCTCGCTGCTCTCATCGAATTCGGCCGACGCCAGCAGGCTGGCGCCATGGATACCATCGCGCCCCGTGGCCGAGCCGACATACAGCACCGGATTGCCGACACCTTTGGCGCGCGCGCTCTGCAGGTCCTCCCGCCGCGCCAGCCCCAGGCAGAAGGCGTTGACCATGATGTTGTCGTTGTAGGCGTCGTCGAACATGACCTCGCCGCCGACGGTAGGAACGCCCACGCAGTTGCCGTAACCGCCGATTCCGCCGACCACGCCGCCCAGCAGGTAGCGTGTGCGGGGACTGTCAAAAGAGCCGAACTTCAGCGAATTGAGGCTGGCCACCGGCCGGGCGCCCATCGCGAAGATATCGCGCAGGATGCCGCCGACGCCCGTGGCCGCTCCCTGGTAGGGTTCGACAAAGGAAGGATGGTTGTGGCTTTCGATTTTGAACACCGCCAGCCAACCGTCGCCGATATCGAGCGCGCCGGCGTTCTCGCCGGGACCGCCCGCCACCAGGCTGCTCTTGTTGGGCAGTTTGGCAAGGTGACGCCGCGAGGATTTGTATGAGCAATGTTCCGACCACATGACCGAGAAGACGCCTAATTCCGTGAAGGTCGGCGTACGGCCGAGGCGCCGTTCAATCTGGTGAAATTCCGCCGGCGGATAATCCGTGGGCCGCGGCCTGCTCCAAATCCACTTTGGGCTCGCCGGGCAGTGTGACCGGATTGGCGCTCATGCGAAACTCTGGATGATGGAGCGGAAAATTTTAAGCCCGCCCTCGCCCCCGAGCATTGGCTCGGCACGGCGTGCTCGGGATGCGGCATCAGGCCAAAAACGTTGAAGCTTTCATTGGCCACGCCGGCAATCGAACGCATCGAGCCGTTGGGATTCGCCGCGTCCGTGGCCTCGCCGCGTTCATCGACATAACGCACCAGCACCTGCCCGCGATCCTCCATGCGCTGCAACTCCTCCGCGGGCGCAACATACGAGGCCCTCGCCATGCTTGATCGGCAAGCGGAGCAATTCACGTCCGGAAGCGGCGCAGGTAAAGGGTGTGTTGGTGTTGTCGACCCGCACCATCACGCGCTGGCAGATAAACGAAAGCGAGCGGTTGCGGGTCAGGGCGCCGGGCAGCAGATGGGCCTCGCAGAGGATTTGGAAGCCGTTGCAGATTCCCAGCACCAGGCCGCCGCGCCGGGCGAAACTCATCACGCTTTCCATGATCGGCGAGAAGCGCGCCATCGCACCGCAACGCAGGTAATCCCCATAACTGAAGCCGCCAGGCAGTACCACGCAATCCACGCCGCGCAGGTCGCGATCCTTGTGCCACAGCGGCTCCGCTTCCTGTTCGAGCACGTCGCGCAGGGCGTGCAGGGTGTCGCGATCGTCAAGCGAGCCCGGAAAGGTAACGACACCCCACTTCACGCGCCCTCAACCTCGAACCGGTAATCCTCGATCACGGTGTTGGCCAACAGCTGTTCACAAATCCGCTTGACCTCGGTCCCGGCCTCGGCCGGCGAGGTGGCGGCAACGTCGAACACGACGTACTTACCCACGCGCACCTGGCCCACGTTGTCGAAGCCCAGGCTCCTTAGCGACTGCTCGATCGCGCGCCCCTGCGGATCCAGGATCCCCTGCTTGGGAGTGATGTAAACCTTGATCTGCAAAACCCTATCCTTAATCGTCTTCAATCCAGTCCCGGTTCAATCCAGTCCCGATGTCTCACTTCGTCTCGGTACAATCCGAACTTAGCGGCGGTAGGCCGGCATCAATTGGAAACCCGGCGCAGCATTTCATGGTAAGCCTCTTCGACGCCGCCCAGGTCGCGGCGGAAGCGGTCCTTGTCGAGCTTCTGACGGGTGACCTTGTCCCAGAAGCGGCAGGTGTCGGGACAAATCTCGTCGCCGAGCAGGATCTGCCCATGATGGCGTCCGAATTCCAGCTTGAAGTCCACCAGCAGGATTCCACGCTCATCGAGAAACTTGCCGAGCACCTCGTTGACCCGCAGCGCCATCGCATGGATCTGGTCCAACTCGTCCTGGGTCGCCCATTTAAAGGCCAGCGCATGCTCGGGCAGAATCAGCGGATCATCAAGGGCGTCGGATTTGTAATAGTACTCGACGATCGGAAACGGCAGGTTCTCGCCTTCCTCGCGCCCCAGCCGCTTGGCCATCGAGCCGGCGACCACGTTGCGCACGACCGTTTCCGCTGGAATAATTTCGAGCCGCTTGCACAGCATGTCGCGATCGTTAAGCCGTTTCACGAAATGAGTGGGGATGCCGTGATGCTCGAGCAGGCCGAAGAACAGTTCGGACATGCGGTTGTTGATCACGCCCTTTTGCTCGATCGTCCCCTTCTTCTTGGCGTTGAACGCGGTCGCGTCGTCCTTGAAATAGGCGATCACCAAGTCGGGGTCGCCAGTCGAATAAAGCTTCTTCGCCTTGCCCTCATAAAACATTTCAAGTTTGGCGGGTTCCTGTTCCATGGTCCCTCCCGGTCAGGCGGCTGCGGGTAAACCCCGAATTGCATCGCCGTCCGCAAAAATTATTGGAAACAAAAGCTTAAATACCCAAGTGCCGGGAGTCTATAAACCTCCGGCATCTGCGTTTATCAACAGAAAGCTGTTGATTTCTATTGTAGCTCGCGCCGGACTCCGAAACGACTACCCACCCGCGCTGACGAAAATTGCCAGCCCGGCCGACCTTGCCAAGATGGCAGTAAGGCAGTAGGTATTCGACCGATACGTCGCCAAGGAGCAGGAAGCCATGCCGTTCTCGCTCGATTCATTTTCACTCAAAGGGAAAGTCGCGGTCGTAACCGGTGCCGGCGCGCGTCAAAGGAGTATCGGCGCGGCTTATGCCGGCGGTCTTTGCGCCGCCGGTGCGTCGGTCCTGGTGGCCGACCTTGACGGCAAGGGAGCCGAGTCGGTGGCCAAGGAACTGACCGAGCGAGACGGCAAGGCGATCGGGACCCAGGTCGATATCACCGATCCCGCGTCGGTCAAGCGGATGATGGAGAAGGCCCACGCCGCTTTCGGCGGTATCGATATCCTGGTCAACAACGCCGCACTGATGGTGGAGCTGTCGTATATGCCCATCAGCAAAACCCCACTCGAAGACTGGAACCGGCTGATGGCCGTCAACGTCAATGGCGCGCTGATCTGCGCCCAGGCGGCCCTGCCCTACATGCGCCAACGAGGCGGCGGTAGAATCATCAACCAGGTTTCGGGTGGCGCCTTTCCAGCGGGGTCAGGCTACGGGGTGAGCAAGCTCGCCCTGGTTGGGGTGACCACCACGCTCGCCCGCGAACTCGGTCCCGAGGGAATCACGGTCAACGCTATCGCCCCGGGCAACGTGGCAAGCGAGGCGGGCAAGCTATCGGCTCCGGAGGTCTTCATGCAGATGCTGAGGCAAACCGTGGCCCTGCGCGCGACCGGCGAGCCGGAGGAGCTGGTGGGAGCGTTGCTTCTACTCGCATCGCCAGCCGGTTCCTGGATCACCGGCCAGGTCCTGCACATCGACGGCGGCTGGGTTATCCGCCCCTGAGCTACACCTAACGTCAATGGAAAGAGGCGGACGCTCTCAAGGCACCTCAGAGACCGGCAAGCGACCGTCAATAATTGGCCAAATCCGATTTGATCCGGCGGATCGTCAGTGTGGCGGGCGTCCCTCGGGCGTCCCTGCCCGCCATCAACGCGGTCGACAGATGGCGGAGCGGCGGGCAGGCACGCCCGCTCCACTGTTAAGCTAGTTCTGATGCGGTATCCGCCGTCTATCGACCGCCGTGGGAGAATTGTAAAGTTTTGCCTTTGTTTGTTTTTGCTGTCCCTGTAAAGTGGAATTAGGGGAACTTCCGGAGTTGATCAGATGGACCGGCCGGTAGATGGTAAGACTCTGCTCAAGCGAGCGTTGCGCCGCCGCTGCCCGGTCTGCGGTCAGGGCGCGATGTTTCGCTCCCATTTCAAAATCAACACCAGCTGCCCCTCGTGTCACGTAACCTTCTGGCGCGATCCAGGGGAAGTGCTGGGAGCGATGTACTTCGACTGGACCGCCGCGATGTTTACCTTTCTGGCGCTGTGGGCGGTGCTGGCATGGTTGACCAATCTCTCAGACCTCGCCCAGTTCTTCATTCTTAGTACAGCCGCTGCCGCCGCGGTGATCATCTGCTATCCGTGGAGCCGCAGCTTATGGACGGTTCTGGTCTATTTGTCAGGCGGCATTGAGCGGCCGCCGCTGCGCGTCCTGCCCGGCGGCCAGCGCCGGCCAGCATCAGCAGGATTCGCGCCTGAACTGAAGGACCGTCCAAAACAGACCACCCGGCTTTATCGGTAGTTCCGCAGCTTCTCCGGCATCAGGGTTAATCGTTGGGCGGCTTGGGCCAGCGTTGCATCGCTTTTAGAAAAGGTGAAACGCAACAGCCGGCGGCCCAGTTCCGCGCGATGGTAAAAGCTGGAACCGGGCACCGCCGCCACGCCGACCTCATGGAGCATGAATTCCGCGGCCGCGAAATCGTCGGGAAAACCCAGACTATGGACCTCGGCCATGATGTAGTACGCCCCGTGCGGCTGCCAACATCGGAAACCCGCTCCGCTCAGTGCCCCGAACAGCGCCGCGCGCTTGGCCTGATACGTGCTCTGCAATTCGGCGTAAAATGACTCGGGCAGCCGCAACGCGAATGCCCCCGCTTCCTGCAGCGGATGGGGCGCGCCGACGGTAAGAAAATCGTGCACCTTGCGAATAGCCGAAGTCAGCCGTTCGCAAGCAATCGCGTACGCCAGGCGCCATCCGGTGATCGAATAGGTCTTCGACAGACCGCTGATCGTGATGGTCCGATCCCACATCCCTGGCAGGCTGCCGATCGAGATGTGGCGGTGGCCATCGTAAATGATGTGTTCGTAGATTTCGTCGGTGATAGCTAGGGCATCGAAGCGGACGCACAGCTCGGCGATCACCTCCAGTTCGGCGCGCGAATATACCTTGCCGGTCGGATTGTGCGGAGTATTGACGATTATCGCCTTGGTGCGGCTTGAAAACGCTGCCTTCAATTCGGCCGGGTCGATCGAAAAATCCGGTTCATGCAGCGTCACATAGCGCGGAGTCGCGCCTGCGATGATCACGTCGGGACCGTAGTTCTCGTAAAAGGGCTCGAAGATGACCACCTCGTCGCCGGGATTGATCACGGCGAGCAGGCTCGCGACCATCGCTTCGGTTGCGCCGCAGGTAACCGTGACGTTGAGGTCGGGATCGCAGTTCAGATGGTTGTAGGCGCGCGCCTTGTCCGCAATCGCGCGGCGAAAATTGGGCGATCCGTGCGTAATCGCATACTGGTTGTAGTCCTCGTCGATCGCACGCTTGGCCGCCTCCTTGAGTTCCGCGGGCGCGGGAAAATCAGGAAAGCCCTGGGCGAGATTCACCGCTCCGCAGGCCAGCGCCTTGCGCGTCATCTCACGGATCACCGACTCGGTAAAGAAATGCGTCTTGTGCGAGACTTCAGTTGGCATCGCGCGACGGCCCGCTCCTCAATTGATCTTCGCGATTACCTCGTTCGCGACATGCTCCATCGCGCGGCTGATGGCGTCAGGATTCCACTCCAGGCCGAACATCGTCGAAGGCGCGGTGATTCGCGTTACGCCGATATCGCGCAAGCGCCGCGCCGACTCCGCCATCTTGTCGTATCCCCCGAACCAGCAGGCCTTGTCGGCGGAGCAATTGAATTCGATTCCAGCGGGGTCGCGGCTGATGCGCCGGCATTCCTCTTTCATCATCTCCCAGGCCTGGAGCGCAATCTCGGGCGAACTGGCCGGCATCAGTCCGTCGCCCAGTCGCGCCGCGCGCCTCGCGTTGGCCGGAGAATGTCCACCGATAAAGATGGGAATATTGCCATTGACCGGTTTGGGAAAGCTCTTGAGCGGTCCGAAGTTGAAATGCTTGCCATGAAAGGTTGATGGATTCGCGCCCCAGATAATGCGCAGCGCCTGGATTATTTCATCGGTGCGGCTGCCGCGCGTCTTCCAATCTATGCCGAGCATGTCGAATTCTTCCTTGAGCCAGCCTGACCCGACACCCAGTATCAGCCGCCCGCCGGAAAGTACGTCGAGGGTTGCGAGTTGCTTACCGATTATCAGTGGGTGATGCAGCGGTAGGATAATAATGACCGTGCCCAACTTGACGCGTTTGGTTAAGGCAGCGAGATAGTTGAGCACCGAAAGGGGCTCGGGGCAATCCAGGTCCTGATCTCCCGGGTAGCTGCCGTCTTCGCTGTACGGATACTTGGACGCAATTGTCGTCGGAAAAGCCACATGTTCAGGCATCCACAACGATTCATATCCCAATTCTTCGGCCTTGATGGCGAAGAACTTCGCCGCCTCGGCATTGAACGCCTTGGTTGAAAAAATAGAGAAACCAACCTTCATGACCAGCTCCCAAAAAAGAATTTGCAAATTCGTTTCGTTACTAATTGATTTTCGCGATTACCTCGTTGGCCACCTTCTCCATTGCGCGCGCGATAGCGTCTGGCTTCCACTCCAAACCGAACATTGTTGTCGGCGCCGAAACCCGCACCGCGCCGATATCCCGCGCACGTCGCGCCGATTCGCCCAGCTTGTCCCATCCGCCCATCCAGACATTCTTCTCCGCGGCGCATGCGAATTCGATTTCGGCGGGGTTGCGGCCAATGCGCTGGCACTCCTCTTTCATCATCGCATAGGCCTGGGCCGCGAGATCGATCGTGCTGCCGGGCATCAGCCCATCGCCCAGGCGCGCGGCCCGTTTGGCGTTGGCCGGAGAATGCCCGCCGATGTGGATTGGAATGTTGCCGCGCACCGGCTTGGGAAAACTCTTGAGCGGTCCGAAGTTGAAATGCTTGCCATGGTAAGTCGAAGGGTTATCGCGCCAGATCACGCGCAGCGCTTCGATCGCCTCGTTGGTGCGGCTGCCGCGTGTCTTGAAATCGAGACCCAGCGCGTCAAACTCCTCCTTGAGCCATCCCGATCCCGACTCCCAGAAGCGCGCGCCCGCCGGAGAGTACGTCAAGGGTCGCAAGCTGCTTGCCGATGTACAGCGGATGATGCAGCGGAAGGATCACGATGCTCGTCCCCAGGCGGATTCGCTTGGTCAGCGCGGCGGCGTAATTCAGTACCGAGATCGGCTCGGGGGTATCGAGGTCCATATCGCCCGGAAAACTGCCATCGGGCGTGTACGGATACTTGGACTGGAATCGGACCGGAAACGCCACGTGTTCGGGCATCCACAAGGAATCGTAACCAAGCTCATCGCCTTTGGTGGCAAAGAACCTCACCACCTCGGAATTGAACGTCGTCGTTGAAAAAATCGAAATTCCGACTTTCACGGGCCGCCTCCTCGGGAATTTACGTCGCGCCGATGATTCCACTTTCGGCCGGGGAGCGCAAATCAGGGTTTGTAAGCGGGCTGTTGGACTTGTTGAAGCGGCTCGTTAGGCGTTAGCCTTCATATCGACATGGTCAGAATCGGGACATCGGGTTTCAGCTACAAAGAATGGGTCGGCAACTTTTACCCGGCCAAAACGGCGGGTAACAAGATGTTGGCCTATTACGCCACCCGGATGCCTACAGTCGAGATCAATTACACCTTCCGGGCGATGCCGCGCCCACCGATGCTCGAGCGGTGGGTAGGCGAGACTCCGGCCGGGTTCAGCTTCGCCCTCAAAGCCTCGCAGCGCATTACCCATCAGGCGCGGCTCAAAAACACCGCCAGCGATCTGGATTACTTCATCTCGGTCGCCCAAGGTCTGGGCGACCGGTTGGGCCCGACCCTGTTTCAACTTCCTCCGGGATTCAAAAAGGACGTCGCGCTGCTGCATGACTTTCTGGCCCAGTTGAATGGGCGTCTGACTGCTGCGTTCGAGTTTCGCGATTCGTCATGGTTCGACGACTCGGTTTACGCTGAGTTGGGCGAAGCGGCATCGGCGCTATGCATCGCCGAAAGCGACAAGATCTCCACGCCCGTGACCGTGACCGCACCGCATACCTACCTGCGCCTGCGCAAGGAAACCTATGAGGAAGCGGAGCTAGCGCAATGGGCCGACCGCATCGCCGACATGGACAGCCAGGGTTGCGAGGTTTACGTCTATTTGAAGCACGCTGTGGCTGCTCCCGCGCTGGCTGCAACGTTGCGCGGCCTGCTCGACGAAAGATTGGGAATCGCGCCCCGGTGATTATTCCCGAAGGTGAATATGTCTATGAGATTCGCGAGCAGGGGCACCTGACCGCGATCGAAACCGTGCATCTCGCCGGCGGCAAACTGAGTGGAGTCAGGCGTTCCGCCGACGCGTCGGGCAATCGTCATGAAGTCGAGGCCGACCTCGACGATGAAGGCCTGGTGCGCGCAATCCGGTTGCATTACGTCCGCGGCCCGTTCACGCGCAGCGCGAGCTACGAAGCAGCCGATGAGACCCTGCGCGGCGTGATTACGGCCGTCGGCGGACGCAACACGCTCGATGCCAAGCTCGGACGCTTCCGCGAGATCGACGGCGGCTTGACGCTGTTCAAGGCGCTGCTGATCGCGCATGTGCGCGGGCGCGGTCAGAGTCGATGGACCGCGCGGGTCACCGTGATCGATCCCGCAACGCTGGTGGCTCAAACGGTCAAGCAGTCGGTGTATCGGGTCGATAGGGAGCCCGGAACCTGGATGTTCGAGCCGGCGATCGGCGAGCGCGAAACGATCGTGATCGACGAAGCAGGCCGCATCCTGAAGCATACCACCAGAACCGGAATCAGCAGCGTGCTGGTGCCTCCGAGGCCGTGATTCTGGCTTAGTGGGACAATGGCCGGCGAGACGCCCGCCCCAGTGGAGTTTCTATCTTCTTGAGCGCCAAATAGAAATTCTGGTGGCCGCCGGAGACGCCCGCCCCACAGCAATGCCCAACGTAGGTGCGCAGGCTCAGCCGCGCGAGGCTAGTTGCCCCGCTTCGGCCGACATCACCGCGGGTTTGACTTCGATCCCGTTGTAGATACGCCGCTGGCGTCCGTCCGGACCCAGGAGAAACAAGGTCTCCATGTGGGTAACGCTGCCGTCCTCTGCACGCATCCGGCGCAGATTGTACGCCGCGAGCACGCGCTCCACATTCTCGGGTTTACCGGTCAGAAACAGCCATCCGGAGCGGTCGGCGCCAAGCCGCTGGGCATAGTCCTTCAGCGCTTTCGGGGTGTCGTGCTCAGGGTCAATGGAAAGGGAGATCATCTCGACCTGAGGGCCCAGGCGCGGGCCTAAATTCTGGGCCACCGAGACCAACTTGGAAGTGAGCACGGAGCAGGGACCGGGGCAGGAAGTGTAAATGAAATCGATCAGGACCGGTTTGCCCTTGAAGGACGCCAGCGAGACCTGATTGCCGTTCTGGTCGATCAACGATACCGCTGGAAGTCCATTGGAATCGCTGGACGCATCGTAAGCGCCATTGGGCGCCGGCGCGTAGTTGCAGGCTCCAAGGCCACTGATAAAGGCGGCCAATACTATCGCGGCAATGCCGCGTATCATGCGATAAATGTTTCTTCGCATCGACGGTCGCTGAACTCCTGATTAGCCAGTCGAGCGTAAAAGTGCTGGCGACGCAACCGTGTGCTGCCTTCGCCACTGCCCGCGTCAGGCGGCGATTCGATCGCGCGGCATCTTGCAATCCCCATCGAACATCGCGCCTTCATGCAGAATCAGGTTGGGGGTTTTGAGCGTGCCACGGGCGCGGGCCGTGGCTAGCAATTCGACGCGCTGGCGCGCCGTGATATCTCCGGTGACGGTGCCGGCGATAGTCAGGCTTTTGCGCCGTTATCCTGGCGTTGACCACCGCCGTCTCGGACAGAATTATCTCCTCGCCCGTGATTTCGCCTTCGACCTCGCCCTCGATCCGCGCTTTTGCGGTAAACACCAGCTTGCCGGTGACCTTGGTGCCTTTGCCAATCAGGGATTCATTGCCGCCGCCTACTTCATTCGCCATGATCTTCCGCTCTCCAAAATGTATGAGACGAGGTTCGCAACGATGATGCTCCAGCACGGCGCCAAGGTAAAGAGGGGGTTATCCAACCGCGCCGCAATCGCAGGGCGGAGACGTCGACCGGTCGCTGGAAGCCGGTGCCACGGAAACTCCCAGACATCAAAGTCCCCTCCTGATGATTGAGGTCGCTGCGTGGGACAGGCTTTCCTGTCGCGGGGGGCTTGGGTTTGTGCCCTCTCCCTTTCATGTGTGTAAGGGCGAGGGCACAGACCCCGAAGGATTTATTCGTACGCGCGCCATCGGAATGGCCGGCCGCGCTGCTCGGAGCGGTTAAAGCGCAACGTGGCACCCGTCCAGCGAGTCCAATTGCCGAATCCCTGCTGGACAAATTCCGCTCCAACCTCGAAAGGCTCCTTGGTATCGTAGTCCTCGCAGGTCAACCGCTTGGGCTTTTCCTCGAGCGCGAGGTTAAAGGTTATATTGACGACTTCCTGTGGAGGCAGTCCCGCAGGCCACCACAGTCTTCCCTGATCAATTTCCTTTTCGGCCACGATAAGATCTCTCCACCTCGATCATTCTCAAACAAACTGCTGCGTCTCAAACAAACTGCTGCGTCTCAAACAAATTGCAGCGCACTCAAGCCGGTCTACTGAGCGGCGTGCGGCTTTTGTTCGTAGCGCCAGTCGCTGCGTCCCTTGAAATACGGGATCACGTACTTGCCAAACATTTTGATCGACTCCATGGTCTTGGCGTGCGGCACCCGCCCCATTTCCATGAAGCACAGGATCAAGTCAACCCCCAGATTGGCGAAACGCTCGAGCACCTTGATACAGCTATCGGGATTGCCGGCGCAAAGCAGGCCGCTGTCGACCAGCGCCTGGGGCGTCAGTTGGTCCTTTTCCTTTTTCTCGTCCGCCTGCTTCTTGCCGAAGAAGAACGCCTCCGGGGCCCGCTGAGCGGCATATTTGTAGCTTTCGATTTGGGCGAAAACTTCGGAGCGGTTTTGCTCGTGCAGATGCTGCCAATAGGGAGCCTGGCCCTTGAGCAGCGACATGTACCACTGCATGCCCTCGCCGGCCATATTGATGGTTTCGTCGTTGTTCTCACCGCACAGCGTCATCAGAAAAGCCGCGATTTGATTGTTGACCTTTGCGGTCACCTGGTTCTTCGGCGCCTTGATCGCCGCGCGGTAGTCGCGCACGCGAGCTTCCAGGGTGTCGGCGCGCGCGATGTTGAAACACAGCACGCCCAGTCCGTTATTGGCCGCGATGTTGAAGCTATCCGGGGAGGAGCAGGCCATCCACATCGGCGGATGCGGCTTCTGAATCGGCTTGGGGATGACATTGCGGTTGGGTCCGACAGTGAAATATTTGCCCTTATAACCGGGGAAGCGGTCGGTGGTCATAAGTTGAGGGATGATTTCCATCGCCTCGGCCATCATCGGGCGGGTATCGGCGGGATCGATTCCGAAGGCGCCCATTTCGGTTAGCGTCGTCGAGCGGGCGAAACCTACATCCAGGCGTCCGTTGCTAAGGATATCCAGGGCGCCGATGCGCTCGGCCACCCGGATCGGATGGTTGTAGGGCTGCGGCAGCAGAACCGCCCCATGACCGAAGCGAATCCGGTTGGTCCGCTGGCTGGCAGCGGCGAACAGGATTTCGGGGGCGCTGGAATGGGCCAGTTCCTCAAAACAGTGATGTTCGACCGCCCACACGTAGTCGAACCCGACTTCGTCGGCGAGTTGAATCTGCGCCATCACCTGCCAGTACTTGTCGTATTCGTTATTTTCATACCAGGGCTTGGGCATCTCGATTTCGTACATCAGGCCGAATTTCATTGGCGCCTCCTTTGGCTTACGCTGGTTGGACACGACGCGGCGGCGGCAAACATTTGCCGCATCACCCTCGCGTCCCAACGCTCCCGATTCGAGCTTGGATCGCTGCGACGTTTATACCTGATCCACGCGAATGTGGAGAGGGGGGTCGAGCACGATATCCGGCGACTCTGGATAGATCGTCCAGCCCGAAGGCCCGCGGAAGATGGCTGGTCAGGAGATATGGAAACGTGGTAGGAACCCGGCTAGGGGAAGATTGTTGAGCATCCGGAAATATCCGTCACCGATGGCCGCTTTGGTCAGCATCGCGGCCGCGGCGCTCTGGATAACCATCCTGACGGGTATCGGTCGGGCGCAACCAGCCACCGACGGCCTGCGCGACGATCAAGTTCCGATCATCATGCCCCTGGTGGGCAGGACTTTGGAGCAGGTCGTCGCGCAACTCGGGCACCCGTACGAGGTTTTTCCGCTGCGCGAAACCGGCGGTAAGCTGATGATGTTCGAAAACGCGCGGCACGACCATTTCGTTATCGAGACTGACGGCACCGGTATTGTGGTCGACGCCTACGTGAAGCATGCCGAGAGCCGCTAACCGCGTCTGGCTGTAAGTTGACGGCCGGATACGGCCTTCATCGACGGCTGCGAATCCGCAATTTCCCGGACTACAACCGCGAGAACAGCGATCCCGCGGCGAAGGTTGCCGCACCTGCCGCGGCCCCGGTCAGAGCGCTTTCCATACCGCTGCGCCACCACGAACGGGTGGTGATCAATGTTTTTGCGGCGCCGACCACGAACAGGACCACAATCGTCGCTACCGCGGAAATGACCACGCCGTGCCGCGGCTCGACAAACAGATAGGGCAAGACCGGGACCGCCGCGCCAATCAGGTAGGAAACGCCTACGGCCAGGCCTGAGTGCGCAGGCGAGTCGAAATCTCCGCTGAGCCCCAATTCCTCACGCATCATTACCTCGTTCCAACGTTCCGGATCGGCGGTGATATGAGCGACGATGTCGTCGAGGAGCTTTCCGGAAAATCCCTTGTTCCGGTATATCGAACGGATTTCATCGCGTTCGCGATCAGGCCACTTGCGCATCTCCTGGTGCTCGCGCTCGATCTCGCTTTGATAGAACTCGATCTGCGAGCGCGCCGAAATAAAGGCCGCCAAACCCATCGATACCGCTCCACCGAGCATTTCCGACAGTCCCGCCATGATTACAACTCGTTGCGCGGTAAACGCTCCGCTGATTCCGGAGGTAACGGCGAACGACGCGACTAGGCCGTCATTGAGCCCCAGCATCAGGTCGCGAACACGCTCGCCGCCGGCGGCATGCACCTGCTCGGTGTGGTGGTCATATTCGCGCTTGCGGATCGAAATTGCCATTTGCCCTTTTCGCTGCCTGGATTGGTAAGCTGTTTACAGTGGCCGTGTCAGTTCGGCCGTCATCGGCTCGCTGCCCTCGGTCCTGCCGCCAATAGCCCCGCCCTTGCGCGCGCGCCGGCGGGCAACTTGCCGATCCTTGCGATCCCGCTCGCGCAACAGACGTGCAACCAGGGTGTGCACCGCCGCGCGATCACATCGCGAGCCAAGGTAGTGGTAGAGAAAGCGCAAGCGTTCGGGCCGGCTCATGTAACGACCGACGCTGCGGTCGAGCTGCACCAGGTTGCGGCGCCGCCGCTTCCACGACACCCGCGACAGCCGCCGGAATCCATCGAGGTCGACAAAGTGGATTCTGAGCGTGCCCTCCAACTCGTCAAGCATCAGGTTAGTCTCCTGCAAGTCGGAGGTGAACAACCCGGCGTCATGGAGCTGCCGTACGCATGCCGCGACTGCGCTCAACGCGGCGCTCCGCCGGCGCTTTTCCACCTCCGCCGGTGCATGTCCGCGCTCGATGAACCGGCTCATCATCCGGGCCCCGGTCAGCGCCTCGCTGAGCAGCCAACTGGTCCGAATCGCGCCTGCTTCAATCTGCTCGCCGGCCGCCAGCGGCGCCGGCGCCAGAAATCCCTTCCGGGTGAGCATCTGAGCCGCCCGTACCGAACGCGCGGCACGCGATCCGCGCACCCTTTCCAACAAACCTCTGACCCACGACCCCGGAGCGAAACGCTTGATGAACACTACTCCATCGGACGTAGTGAAGAGTCCCGCCCGATTCCTGGCAATATTCTTCACCTCGCGAAATTCCGCGCGGGCGAATAATTCGTCGGCACGCGCCAGCAGTGCGGCATACTGCGGCGAGTGCGCGTAGAGGATTCGTGAGCGCATCGCGCCTCAAAGCGTACCGGATCGGTTGAGCTTTTGCATCGTGCAAGCACGATGACGGACCGGCGAAAGCGCATCCCACTAGCCACGCCGTCTCTTCGGTTGTCCGTTGCAGCGGATGGTAGTAGGCTTTGATGGCTTCGATGCAAACAGTTTCGTAAGCCCTCATCTTCGTGCGTATCCTGCTCATATGCGAGGCCTTCCGCTCCCTTGGCGGCATCCAGGAGGTAGTGGATAACCTCGCTGTCGAACTCGAAAAAGCGTCCCAACACGTGACCATCTTCTCGACCCCATTTGTCGCCGGCTATGAGCGTCCGATCAGGTTTGGTGGCGAATGCCGCTATCTTGAGATTCCCAGCCGGCGGCCTGTAACTTTGCGCCACCTGGAACGCCTGTGGCAGCCACCCGTGTCCTTCGCGGTAAGGCAGATGGCCAGCGAGATTACCGACGTCGCGCCGCAAGTCGTGAGTTCCCATTGCTGGTCGTGGGATCGGTTTCCGGCCGTGGTCACCGCATGCCGGCGCGCCGGCATTCCGCTGGTGCACAGTCTTTACGATTCATGGGGTGGAGGCAAAATGGGCGCTGCCGCGCTGCGTTCGCTTCAAGGTGCGGCGGCGTTAACCGCGCTGTCTGAAGCCACGCGCCGGTTTTTCGAACCGCTGCTACCCGCCGCGCGCGATGCGCGCGTGATAATCGGAGGCGTCGATCTGGCCGCCGCGGAAGCCGCTGGACCGTGCCCGCATCCGCGACCTTATGTTTTTTGCGCCGCGCGTTTGAATCTGCGCCACAAAGCAATCGACGCCCTGATTCAGGCCTTCGCGACGGTGGCGCAGGAGCATCCCGGCATCGATCTGTTGATCTCAGGCGGCGGCCCCGATCGGGCGGCCCTCGAGTCACTGGCCGCGTCTGCGGGAATCGGCGACCGTGTAAACTTTTTGGGTGTCGTTACGCGCTCCGAGTTGTGGAGCCTTTACCAGCATGCGTTGTTCTTCGCGATGCCGAGCCGGATGCCGGAGGGTCTGGGACTGGTCTTTCTCGAAGCGATGGCTGCCGGCGTTCCGGTCATCGGAACGCGCAGCGGAGGTACGCCTGAAATCGTCGAACACGGCCGGACCGGATTGCTGGTCGAGGACAACGCGCCGGTGGAATTGGCGGCGGCGATGCGCCAAATGTTGACCGACAGCGGCGAGCGGCGCCGGATGGGGGAACGCGCCCGTCAGCGGGTTGCGTCGCGTTACACGTGGCGGCAATTTGCGGCTCAGTACCTTGAGGTCTATTCCGCGTGCGGTGGAGCGAACAGCAGTGAGTGCGAACCTGTCTGCGAACGATAACCAATTAGCTTCACTGGCCTGCAAGCTTTGCGGCGCCGCTACCGCTGACCTGATGGAACGCAATGGCTTCCGGATTGTTCGATGCGCTGAATGCGGATTCATGTTCGCACTGGTTCCGCAAGGTTACGATGCCGCCTCGATTTACAAGAACGATGTTTACTTTGCCGCCGGCTGCGAATATGGCATTGCGGACTACGACCAGTGGCGGCGCAGTCTGGCGCATTTTTACATTCCTCGCCTCGACCGTATCCGGGCATTCCAACAACCGGCGCGACTGCTCGATATAGGCTGCGCGTCCGGCTACCTGATGAAGGCGGCGCAAGAGCGCGGATGGCGGGTTGACGGTATCGAGCTTTCCCCGGCGATGCGCCGGCGCGCCGCCGAACTGACTCGCGCTCCGATATACGAATCGATCGAGCAAGTGCTTGAAAACGGCCGACGTTTCGAATGCGTCACCATGTTCGAAGTAATCGAGCATCTGAGCGACCCGGTGGGGACCTTGGCGCAGGTCGCCGAACTTGTCGTACCCGGGGGAGTGCTCGCGCTCAGTACGCCGAACTGTGAACGTCCGGGAGCCGCCGCAGGCCTGCCAATCAACATATGGTTCCTTCCGCCGGAACACATTTCTTATTTCGGTATCGGTACCGTCCGCCAGTGTATCGAACGCGCCGGTTTTGAAACCCTGGCGCTGGAGGGTCCGGAGCATTATTGCCGCGCGATGACAGGCGATCTCACGTTTCCGCGATGGGTTACCGCGGCGCTTAGCCCCTTCCGCCGCGGTAAGCGCCTGAAGCCCGGTGGGCTGTTGGGGAAGATCCTGGAGCGCGCCTATCACGATCGGATAGATCTCTACCGCCGCACCGACAGCGCCGACCTGCCGCGCATCGATGTGCTCGAAGTTTACGCGCGCAGCATCAAGTGCTAAGGCGGCGTTGCCTTTTCTCCCGCCTCCTTCACCTGCAGCCTAACAGGCCGCTCCGCACGCCGATCCGTAAGCGCGAGTGTAGGACCAGACGACGGCGATTTGCGGCAAACCAAGTGCTAACGGCGCTTGTAGATGAACGCGGCGGATTGGGTACCCGGCCCAACTGAGCTAGTAAGAGCGGAGTTTAGGTGGAAACAATCCAAAAGTGTCATCGTTGCCCAGCGTCGTGGCCCGCATTCTTGCGGCCAATCATCACGAACAGGCCGCCGTCCTGACCGCCGGCGAGCAGCATTCGGAGTTGAACAGCTACACGATCAAGCGCAGTTCCGCGCGAATGCGGCTGGAACAGCTTGTCCGCCGGCGTGACCGCTTTCCGATCGGTCCTTGGAATACTGCTAACGAACTCAAAGCCGACCGAATCGAACCAACCCAACACCTCGTCGATGGTGTGCTTTGATTCGTGTGGATTCTTGTATTGATCTCGAAACCATGCCCGCCAACGCGGCTCGTTCAGCCCGACCGTCCGACGCAGCCGGCGGTCAAGGAAGGCCAATCTGTCTCCCATCAAATTGAACAGCAAGCGCCTCAAGTCGGTTGGAATCCGCGCGAATGAGTTGTAAAGGCCGATGGCGACGAAGCTCCTGGGGCGCACCAGTTCGGCGATTGACTTGAAAGCTGCGTAAGGATCGGACGTGTGATGAAGAACTCCATTGCTGATTACGAGGTCGAAGCTGGCGGGCTTGAAGGCGGGGCGAAACAGGTTCATGTGGCAGAAGCCGAGATTGTTGATCTGATGCGTCTCGCGAAACGTCTCGCCGAGCTTGAGCGAAGCGAATGAGAGATCGGCGCCGAAGACCGTCCGAGAGCGTGCGGAACTGGCCATAAAATTGCTTAGCTGCCCGGTGCCGCATCCAACTTCGAGGATCGAGGCCGACAACGGGACCTGATCATCAAGCAGTTGCGCAAAGATGCCCGAACGCGCCTTATCGGCGAGGGTCGCAACTGAGTCAGCGTCATCGTAGTTGGGGAAAGGGCTATCCTCGTAGAACGCGCGCTGAATGATGGTAACATCCTTCTTCCCGGCGTCCCACTCATTGGGCCAGAACAGCAGCGCAATTCGGTCTTCCGATCCAAAACTGTTACCGCAGCCACGACATATGAATTGCTCTCCAATTATGGCCAAATCGCCCCGGCATCCAGGACAGCAAAGGAGGTCGAGATTGTTAGCGAAGTGGCTCAGCCTCGAGGCTCGAGTTGCATCAGGCAAGCCGTCTACGGGGGGACTTGGTGTTAATCCGGATGGCGGGCGCGGTTTACTTGGAGCGGTCACAATCGAGACGACCTGGATTACAAAGCTGCGTTTTACATTGGCAACGTTGTCACCGCAATGATAAATTGCGGCGGCGCGTCACGAAAAGCCTCGCGCCCGAACCGATACTAGAGCAAGCGGTAGTCGATGCGCATCCTTGGAATATCAGCCTACTACCATGACAGCGCTGCGGCGCTGCTTGTGGACGGCGAGATCGTGGCGGCGGCGCAGGAAGAGCGCTTTACACGCCGCAAACATGATCCGCGCTTTCCGCGACATGCGCTGGCCTACTGTCTTCGCGAGGGCGGGATCGGGATACGCGATCTTGCGGGCATGGTCTTTTACGACAAGCCGCTGCTCAAGTTCGAGCGCCTGCTGGAAACCCAGATTGCATTTGCCCCGCGCGGGCTCCGTCAATTTGCCACCTCGATCCCGATTTGGCTACGGGAAAAACTCAACCTCAGGTCGTTGCTGCGCCGCGAGTTCGCGGCGGCAGGCGGCTGTAAGGACGGGGAACTGCCCCCGTTGTACTTTTCCCAGCACCATCAGGCCCATGCGGCCTCAGCGTTCTTCGTAAGTCCCTTCCAGCGTGCGGGAGTTCTGTGCATGGATGGCGTCGGCGAGTGGGCTACCACGTCGGTGTGGTTGGGCGAGGACCATCATCTCACCGCGCAGTGGGAAATCGATTTTCCACACTCCCTGGGCTTGCTCTATTCGGCGTTTACCTCATTTGCAGGGTTCAAGGTCAACTCGGGCGAATACAAACTGATGGGCCTGGCGCCTTACGGCGAGCCCAGATACGTGCAGTCGATTCTCGATAACCTGATTGATATTAAGGATGATGGCACTTTCCGCCTCAACCTGGACTACTTCGAGTACACCACGGGCCTGACCATGACCAACGAGCGGTTCCACGCCTTGTTCGGCGGGCCGCCGCGCCAGGCAGAGACGCGCTTGACCCAGCGCGAGATGGACGTCGCGGCGTCGATCCAGCAGGTCACCGAGGAAATAGTGCTGCGGCTGGCACGTACGGTGCGTCGGGAACTGGCTGTCGATTACCTCTGCCTTGCGGGCGGTGTCGCGCTAAATTGCGTGGCCAACGGCAGGGTCTTGCGCGAAGGTCCCTTCCGCGACCTCTGGATTCAACCCGCAGCAGGTGACGCGGGCGGAGCGCTGGGGGCGGCGCTGCTCCTGTGGCATCAATATCATGGCAAGCCGCGTCGGGTGCGCGCGGACGATGCGATGCGTGGCGCGTTTCTGGGACCGAGTTTCAGCGATGCCGAGATCCGCACTCAACTTGATGCGGCCGGGGCAGTGTATCGGCGCGAGGAAGAAGCCGAACTGGTCGATCGGGTGGCGCGGTTGCTGGCCGAGGAGGCGGTGATCGGATGGTTCCAGGGGCGGATGGAATTCGGCCCCCGGGCGCTCGGCGGCCGTTCCATCCTCGGGGACCCGCGCAGCCCCAAAATGCAGTCGGTGATGAATTTGAAAATCAAGTATCGGGAGTCATTCCGTCCTTTCGCTCCAGCGGTGCTGGCGGAATGCGTATCCGACTATTTCGAGCTGGATAGGTCAAGTCCCTATATGCTGGTCGTAGCCCCGATACGGAAGGAACTGCGGATCGCTCCGACCTCCGAACAGCAGCAGCTTACCGGTATAGAAAAACTGAATACGCCGCGTTCAACTCTTCCTGCGGTGACCCACGTGGACCATTCGGCGCGTGTTCAGACCGTCCATCGTGAGACGAATCCGCGTTTCCACGCTTTGTTAGAGCGCTTTAAGGCATTGACCGGATGCGGCGCGCTGGTCAACACTTCATTCAACGTGCGCGGCGAGCCGATCGTCTGCACACCGGCCGAGGCTTATCAATGCTTCGTGCGTACGGACATGGATTACCTCGCGCTGGGCGATTACCTGATGACCAAAGCCGAACAGCCACGTCGAGTGCGCGACGACTCCTGGACCAAAGAGTTCGAGCCCGACTAAAGGGCGCGGTCGGGGAATCACAGAAATAAGTCGAACGATACAAAATGGAAACGCCACGACGCAACCAGCCGCATGTTCGTGGGTTGCCGGCGGCGCACTGATTTGGCTTCGGTGTAGTTTACACGCGGCGCTGAAGTGTGACACGATCACGCGTAAGTTTACCCGAAACCCAACGCTACCCGAAACCAAAGCTACCGTTGTGGCGAGGCACCAGACACAGTTTCAGAGTTTCGAAAGGCCTTTCTAATATGTTCGATCTTCTTAAGGACTTGTCCCGCTACGCCGCGGAGCGCAGGAAATTCTGGCTAGCGCCGCTGATCATTGCACTGTTGCTTTTTGGCACCTTTATTGTCGTAGCTGAGTATTCTGCCACCGTAGCGCCGCTGATTTACACGCTATTCTAAAACATCCTGCAATCCGCCGCTGGGCCCCGAAATCCGATGGCTCTTTCCATTAGCGCAACCATCCCGTGCACGCCCATTGCTTGGGTTCGTGGCGGCGCCATCCGCTGGTTACCTCCGCCGGCAAGTCCTGGTGATGGAAGAAAAAGTTTTCGAATTCAACGCCGTCGAGGTGCGGCACCGGCCCACTGTTCTTGAGCGATGGGCGGATGCGCCAGGCTCGATAGCCCAGGCTGGATAGCTCTTTCCAAAGCATCTCGGGACTGCTGCCCAACGCCGCCAGCGAGGGCCGATGGACCTCCATCAAAAGCGTTGGACGACAATCCGCCAGCAACCCGCGGGCCCCATCGATTGCAAAAGGTTCAGCCCCCTGGATATCCATCTTGATTACGTCGACGCGCGACAAACCGCAGCGCGCGGCATAGGTATCAAGCCGGATGGCTTCCGCCGTTATTGGTGCCGCATGACCGTCGCGCGGCCGGGTTACCCAGTTGCCCGCGTTGTAGATCTCGTCTGGAGGCAGTTCCATCGTTACCGTGGAATCCTCATGCCACAGCGCCATCCGATTTAGCGTGACGTTGTCCAGGCGATTGCTGCTGACGTGCTCGCTCAGATGCGCAAACGTCAGCGGCACCGGCTCGAAGCTATGAACTTTTCCTGTGGGGCCGACGGCAGTCGCGGCAAGCAGCGTGTATTGTCCGATGTTCGCTCCGGCATCAATCACCGTCATTCCGATACGCAGCAGGCGGCTAAACAGATACGATTCGATCGGCTCGAAGGTCCCCATGAAATAGACCTGGCGCTGGACGAACTCGCGGAGATCGCAGTTAACCACGCAACCGTTGGGGAGGCGGGTTTGCAGCGAATGGTCAGCCAGGCGCGGACCCCATCGCTCGACCAGGGGAAATAATCGCGAAGCCTTTCTGCCGGTACGCGCCCAACGGCGCAGCAGCCATCGACCCGCCGGCCTCACGATCGCGGGCAATGGTCTTACGGCTCCAGTCAAAAGCACGTTCCTGGCGTGGACCGGCCGGTCGTCCGATATTTCGCGCCACGGGAAATGCCGGTTACGATCCGAATGCGGCACAAGCTTTCCACGCCTCCTGCTCCTAAACGGCTCAAAGGCGCCGCCTGCTCATCGGCTGGGAAGGGCCGCGGTTCCAATCCGCCCCGGAGCGGTCTCTTGATTTTGCGCAATTTCCGCCAGTACCCTCGCCACGTCGCCGGCCATGCTGTCAGCAATCGTATCATTGCCGGATTCGGTCGGATGCCAGGTGTCCGTGAAATCGGTTTCATTCTTATCTTTGAAGATTCCGCAGAGGTCTCGCACTCCGTTGCCCGGCGCGGCGGCGGCCATCTTTGCGATACGTCGCCAGAAAAAATTGCTTGAGTGCCGGGTCCCCAAGGAAATTGCGTTCATGCGGCGTAAGCTGGTTCTTGAAAAAGATAACCGGTTGCCAGTAGAACAGGCATCCGGAACCCGAACTGTTTGCCCAGCGTCTCCACTACCAGTTTGTTGAACAGATAGCGTCTCACGATGTCCCGTTCCAACGCATCCGCGAGCTCGGGATCGGCCGCGGCGCAAGGTAGCTGAGTATTTCCCGCGGTTCGACATTATCGCCGATTTCGCCATCCGGATCCTTCCCCGCAATGAGTCTGCCCAACTGGCGGCATTGGTGTGGAAAAACAGTGCGTTCGCAGCGCTGTGCGGTAAAGATCATTTCTGCGGGACCGATTGCCGCTAGCAGGTTGAATTCGCGTACTCTGAAGGATTCATTCTGTGCCAGACCCGCGATGCCGGACTGGTAGGCAGTGAAACTGTCGTTGATGCCGTCGTAAAAAACCACCACGTCGGGCCGCAGACCCTGGCCCAACAGTTCATAAAGGAGCAGCACCTCCTGAGTGCTGACATAGCCGATTTGGCCATAGTTGAAGACCTCAGCGTTGTAACCGGTCTTCTCGGCCAAGCGCTTCGAGAGCAGGGAGGCGACCGTCGAATCGTCCCTCACGCCATAGCCCCACATCGTGGATCCGCCGAAGGTAAAGACAGTCAATAGAGGCTGGCCATTGCGGCGGTCGCGCGGGGGTTTGTTCCAGGTAAGCGGTCGCCCTGCTGATCGACGTTAAGGAATGGACTGCTTTGCGGGCTGATCTTCCAGTACACATATGGATACCATCTCGTGCTGACGTGGTTCAGAGCCTTGAAATATGCCGCGGCCCACGGCGCGCGGTGGTAGGCGTCCGCGAAAGCCGGTTGGGATTTCTTTCTATAGCGGTTTACGTTTCTGACGATCACCCCCGCCAAAGCGTCTAGTGTGAGCAAAATTAAGATCAGCAGCCCGAACTGCGCCCAAAGCACACCGATCCAATGGACCGCTTTTCCCGGGAACCCGCGCATCCTCATCGGTCGATTTTATCTCCTAGCTTTCGGCCTGGCGCACAGGCGAGCTGCACCCAGCCGGCAAGTCTTGTCGATCGAGTTCTTACTTGATCGCCAGCGGATTGAGCGGGCTGCCGACCGCGCCGCGAAAGCGCAGCGGCGGCGCCACGAAGAAGCAGGTATAGCGCCCGTCTTCCTTGCAATCGGCGGCCAGCGCCTCGAAATCGAAGATTTCGCCGAGGGTCAGGCCGACATCGCGGATCGCGATCGCGTGAAAGACGTTTTCCTCGTCGTAGCCTGAGGGCAGGACCTCCACGTTGATGTTGTCCGCGGCCACACAAGCAATCTCCTTGTCGTAGATCCATTCGATGGTCTTCAGATGTAGCCCCGGCGAATGGCCGAAATAGCCGCGCCGCTCCTTGGGATGCTTGTACCAGTGAGGCACCCAGCCGGTGCGCAGCAGCATCGCGTCTCCGCTGCGGACCTCGGCCTTCTCCATTTCCAGGCATCCGTTGAGGTCATCGACCGTAATCGGATACTCGGGCGCGAGATGTCCCTTCTCCTCGGCGCCTTTGTAACGCACCATGTCGAGCAGCACTCCGCGGGTGGTCAGGCTCTCTGCGAGCCGGAAGATGGAATTCTTGCTGGCGCCGCGCTCGGTCGTGATGGCGGTGTAAGGAACGCCGTTGTAATAGGACCCGCCGTAGCCGACGTGCGAAAGGCCATCCCATTGGGTCGAACCCTGCAGCGGCATGATGATGACGTCGTCGCTGATGACCGAGTCGGTCTTAAGTCCGACGTCGCGCCCGCGCACGTTTAGTAACGACATCATGCGCACGCACGGTTGGCGTCCGGGGAACGCCGGGACCGTTGCGATCGATCGGCACCGCGCAGGTGATGATCTTGCCCCGCTGGACTTCCATGGACGCCCTTGCGACGACCTCCGCCGTGATGAAATTGGCGGTGCCGAGTTGATCGTCCTTGCCCCAGCGGCCCCAATTCGAAAGCGGTCTGATTCCCCATTTTTCAGCTTGAGACATTAGGGCCTCCTCCGTGAAATGCGTGCTGTTGGATAAAGCTGCGAGAGAGAGGCGTAACAGGATCCAGCGCGGCCTGAGTACGTTGGCTGATACAAAAAGTTACTTGCCGGCCGGAATCACCAGCAGCTCGCCGCCGATATGGGCCGGGTGAAGCTGGCAGTTGTAACGGAAAATGCCCGGCTTGTCCGCGGTAAAGGTCACCGTCTTGGGAACTCCGCGGGTAATGACCTCGGTGATGTTATAGCCGGGAAGATTGAACCCGTGGGTGTTTTCGGCGCCCTCGATTTCATTCTTGAGCACCAGCTTAACCTTGTCGCCCTGGTTGACCATGATGTTGCTGGGAATCCAGAACTTCGACTTGCCGATCTGTTCGGCCACGATAGTGAAGGTCTGCTGGTTGTCCTGGGCCATCGCGGGCAGCGCGGCGGCTGCAATCAGGCCGCAGACGGCAAACACGGCGACAATCTTTGCGGTTGCTCTCATCGAATCACCTCTTTCGGTTGAAGCCGGTGGATACTCACGGCTGGCGTCGTTCAGCAGGTTTTGCCAAACGCCGCGGTTTCAAGAGTTAACAAACACCAGGCGGCAATCGGCTGGCGATGTTTTCAGGCGTTGAACTCCCTGCGTCAGCTTGCGCCAGGCGTCATCGTCAGGGCCAGGCCGGTAGGGAAAATAGAATGCCACCCGATCCAACAGCCCCGCGTAATTTGCTTTGACCTTCGCCGCGATATTGTCGTAGGTCCCGCCGATCGTGAATACGTCGAGCATCTCGTCGGTGATTTCCCTGGACATTCCCGCCCAATCGCCCTTGGCGGTCTTTTCGTTAAGTCGCATCGTCACATCGCCCCATCCATGCGCGTCGAACACCGGTTTGTAAGTCCGCGTCGATCCGTAAAAGGCAATCTGACGGCGAGCGGCTTCGCGCGCATTGTGAATCTCTTCGTCATTGCGACCGGTCAGGACAAAGGCGAGCGTCGAGATGGCGATGTCCTTGCGCTGGCGGCCGGCCTTTTTGAGTCCGGCCTCGATGTCCGGCATCACGTTCTCGCGCAGATACTTGGCGGTATGGAACGGATGAACGTGGAAACCGTCGCTCAACTCGCCGGCGAGCCGGCACATATACTTGTTCAGACCCGAAACATAAATCGGGATATTCGGATAATCATGCGGGGCCGGGGTGAAGCCCGGGGTCATCAGGGTGAAGTTGTAATACTTGCCCTGGTAGGACAGTTTCTTTCCACCTTCGGACCAGCACTTGAAGATCGCACGCAGCGACTGGACATACTCGCGCATCCGCGGCACCGGCGGCAGCCACGGCGTACTGAAGCGGCGTTCGATATGTCCCTTGACCTGGGTGCCCAGCCCCAGGATGAACCTGCCTTTGGAGGCCCGCGCCAGGTCCCAGGACATATACGCGACCACCATCGGACTGCGCGGAAAAGCCAGTACCACAGCCGTGCCGAGCTTGATTCGCTCGGTGCTGACGGCCGCGACGGCCAGCGGCAGTAACGCGTCGGTGCCGCTTTCAGCGGTCCATACCGCGTCGAATCCGACCTGTTCCGCGGCCTGGGCGAGACCGCTAACCTCGTGCAACTCACGTGCAGCCAATACGGTATCAAGTTTCATAGTTTTTAAACCCCGAGAATCGTAACAAAACGCAGGCGCACAGGAAAACCAAGACCATAGCGAGGCTTGCCGAAAGGCAGGGCGCGCGGATTATAGCGATGCTGAATGCGGTCGCCAAACAGGAGGTCTAAGCATGACGGTTGAATCCGCCGCTGCCCCTGCCGACGCACAGCAGATCGACGCGGCCAATCGGCGTCAACGATGGCTGGTGCTGGCCACGCTGTTCGTGGTCATGCTGTTCCTGATCGGCAGCACCGCGATGACGGTCCCGATTTTCTTCCTGCCGCTGGCCAAGCAATACGGATGGAGCCATGCGCGGACCTCGCTGCTGCCCACGGTTTTCGTCCTGCTCCTGGGCGGCGCTGCTCCGATTGCGGGATGGCTCCTCGACCGGGTGCCGGCCCGCCTCGTGATGGGAACCGGGGCGGCGATGATCGCGATCGGATTGCTGATGGCCGGCCGGACCCACTCGTTCGGACCGATGTTGGCCGCGTGGACGCTGATGGGCGCCGGCGGCGCGGCCTCGACCGTGGTGCCGTGCGCGCTAGTGGCCGCCAACTGGTTTGCCGACAATCGGGGGCTGGCAATCGGCGCGACGCTTTCAGGTTCCGGAACGGGCGGCATAGTGCTCCCGCCGCTCACCGACTACCTGATCAGGAATTACAGCATCAGCACGGCGTTCTTCGTACTGGCCGTCCCGATCATCGTGATCGTCCTGCCCATGATTCTGCTGGTGATTCGCGCTCGTCCGGCGGGCGCGGTCAAGTCCACGGTGGCCGAGGAGGTCGCGAGGCTGCCGGGACTGGAATTGAAGCCGGCTCTGAAGGTGGCGCCCTTCTGGCTGCTCGCCTTCGTGCAATTAACCGCGAACATGGGTTTGGCCGCCTGCTTTTATCACACCGTACCCTTCCTGATTCATGCGGGATACTCGCCCGCGCACGCCGCGCTGCTTCAGGCCGCTATTACGGCGGTGGGTGTCCCGGGAAATCCCTTGCTTGGAATCATCGTCGATCGATTCACCGGACGGCGAGTCCTGCCTTTCGCCCTGATTGCACTGGGCTCGGCGCTATTGCTTCTGATCGGCGCCGGTCATTCGCAGAATTGGCTCGCGTACCTGATCATTTTCGTTATCGTCTTCGGCATGACCGCGGGCGTAACCAGTGCGGTGGTTCCGGTGGCGGTAGTAGAGACTATGGGGCTGCGGCGCTTCGGTTCGATTGCGGGCCTGCTCGGTTTGGGGGCGACGGTCGGGCTGAGCACCGGCACGATAGTCGTGGGCCGCATCTTCGACATTACCGCGAGCTACTCGATGGCGTTCGAGCTCGGAGCGCTGTTTACGTTCGTGGGTGCTATAGCGGCGTTCGCGGTATCACCAGCGCCGGGCATCGAGGCGATATCGGCCTCGGCGATTGCGCGGGCCCACTGACCGCAACCGCAGCGGCCTCATCACTTCGACACCGTCTCCATCACCTGGCCGCTGGCCGCGTCGGCGATTTGCAGTTCGAAGGGCCCGTTGACGTGATACGTTTTCTTGGCTTCTTCGATTCCCGAGCCCAGATCGCTCAGGAACTTCTGGCGCGCGAACGGCGGCATCGCCTCCATCGGAAAGTCCGTCATCAGCACTGTCGCCTTGTTTTTGGAAGCCCACTTCACCGACGCGACCTTGGGCCCCGCAAAGGGCAGACCCCTGACCATCGCCTCGATTTGTCCTTCGAAGGAATTGGCCGCCGGCGCCGGAGCCGCCTCCGAGGCGCCCATCGAACCGCCCGATGCCGTAAGCTGAGCCCCGGCGCTACCGCCGGCAAGTTTGGCAAGCAGATCATTGGCACGCGATTTTGAATCCTGGTCGGGGGCATATTTCAGCGCTTGCTGAAGCGAAGTACGCGCCTGCGTGGTATTGTTCAGGGCGGCATAAGCTACGCCGAGATTGTAGTAGGTTTCGAATGCGTCGGGCCTGATTGAAAGCGCCTTCTGGTAGCGTTTGATCGCCTGGTCGGCGTTGCCGGTGTACAGGTACATCGTGCCGAGATCGGTTTGCACGTCGGGATCATCCGGCTTGAGCTTGAGGTAATGTTCATAGGCCGCGATCGCCTCGTCATATTTCTGGCGGTCGTAGTTGAGATTGCCGATGCCGCGCAGCGCTTCGAGATTGTCGGGGTCAAGCCGCAGCACGTGACCGTAAGCGTCGGAGGCCAGCCGGAAATAGGATGGGTCAAACATGGATGCGCGCAAGCTCACCGTGCCCAACCGATTCCAGATCGCGATGTCCTTGGGTTGCGCTTTTGCCTGGTTCTCCAGGTTCTTGATGAATTCAACCGCCTTGGCCGGCAGCTCGACCTGTGGATGGCCGGGCGGCAGGTTGGCCGACTGAGCGCTCTCTTCCTTGGCCCGCACCTGGCGTTGCTGACGCACCAGGATGCCGCCGGCCACTCAGTCCCACCAGCAAAACGCTCAAAAACACAGCAGTAAAGGCGGCCGGGATACGAATCGGTGCTCGCGGCGGCTTTGCCACCGCCGCGGCGTCGAGCGGCTGCCCGCAATTAACGCAAAACTTGGCGCCCGGCGTTATCGCGGCACCGCATTCAGGACAAAATTTCATCTAGCTTTTTATTCTCGCCTTTCCAGCCAAGCATATCAGCAGCATCTCCGCTTGGATAATCAGGTCCGCCGGCGGTGGCCGCTGCGTGCCGCCATGATCTATAGTCCGGTTCGAAACATAAGATAAGGAGACGCATCATGCAGATTTACGACTCGCTGGGACCAAACCCCAGGGCTTTACGGATGTTTCTGGCGGAAAAGGGAATTTCGATCCCGACCAAAGCGGTCGATTTGATGGGAGCCGAAAACCGCAAACCTCCCTACACCGATCGCAACCCCGGAGGTCAAATCCCGGCGTTGGAACTTGATAATGGCAAATGCCTGGGCGAAACGGTGGCGATTTTCGAGTACCTCGAGGAAAAGTTCCCCAACCCGCCCCTGATCGGCTCCACCGCCGAAGAGCGCGCTGAAACCCGCCAATGGCAGCGGCGGGTTGAACTCGGCATCACCGAAAACGTTTACAATTCCTTTCGATACAGCGAAGGCATCGAGCTGTTCAAGACCCGAATGAAGGTCCTTCCCGAAGCCGCCCAGGGACTCAAAGACCTGGTGCAGGACCGCTTGAAGTGGCTCGACGGCCTGATGAACGGCAATCAGTTCATTGCCGGCGACCGCTTCACCATCGTCGACATTATCCTCTACTGCGCGCTCGACTTCGCCGGCGGCGTGGGGCGCAAGCTCCCTGAAGGCGCGAAGTGGCTGCCCGGATGGATGGAGCGCGTGGCTGCGCGCCCCAGCGCTACCGCCAGCCTGCATCCGCTCGCCGCCAAAGTTAAGATGCGCGGCTATGTACTCACCAGCGGCAGCAGCGGTTGGGTCCGCTCCAGCGCTTGCACTTGGCTCTTTTCGTCGACACACAGCACCAGCGCCTTGTCCGGCGGATTGAGGTAAAGGCCCACGATGTCGCGTACCTTCTCCACAAAAAATGGGTCGGTAGAGAGCTTAAAGCTCCTGCTGCGATGGGGTTGTACGCCGAACAGTGCGAAATACCGTGCCACTGCGCTCTTGGAGATGCCGGTGGTGACGGCGGCCGTGCGCACGCTCCAGTGCGTGGCGTGCTCGGGCTTGCTCTCCACTACCAGCTTAATCAACTCCGCCACCTTTTCGTCATCGTGTGTGCGAGGTCGGCCCGGCCGCAATTCGTCATGCAGCCCCGCCAGCCCGCGGTCCTGATAGCGTCGGCGCCAATGGCTAACCGCCGGTGCGCTGACTCCACAGCGCCGCGCCACTTCCCGATTGGACTGTCCGTCCCCCGACAGCAATATGATGCGCGCGCGCCGCACCAGCGAACGCGGCATGCTGCGCGAGCGCACCATCGCCTGCAGTTGCAAGCGGTCAGCTTCGTCGATCGTCAAGGCCTTGTTCGGTCTACCCATCCGCGCCACCTCGCCTGCTATTGTAGCAGACGCCGTAGCTCGTGTAATTTTATTAATGGGACACTACACTAGCAG
Source organism: uncultured Pseudomonadota bacterium (assembly GCA_963824565.1). Lineage (GTDB taxonomy): Bacteria > Desulfobacterota > Binatia > Binatales > Binataceae > JAJPJA01. Next base: position 228,944 of record CAWGQB010000026.1, read on the forward strand.
GCTGCGGAATAATGGATTTCCGCTGCCAGCTCCCTCTCTCTTATCTCTCCCGGAGGGAGAGAAGATGAAGGAATGAAACCATCTTTTATGCAGGGTGCGGAAACGCACCCTGCATAGGAGTCTTGCGTCCGATGCCTGGAGTGTGGTGATGCTTCATAGGTGGCCCAGGGGGCCCGCGAATTAAAACCAAGACGAAGCGAGGTGGCCAATCGTCATGAAAGCTTTAGTAATGGAAGCCGTCGGCAAGCCGATGGTGGTCAAGGATGTTCCTCAACCGAAATGTCCCGCGGACGGAGCGGTGGTGCGCGTGGAGGGGAGCGGCATTTGTCGCTCCGATTGGCATTTGTGGCAGGGTGACTGGAGTTGGGTTGGGTTTCAGATGCCGATGCCTGCGATCCTGGGACATGAGTTCGCGGGCGTCGTGGAAGAAGTCGGCCCGGACGTAAAAACCCTTAAGCGCGGCACGCGCGTGGTGGTGCCGCTGTCCCAGGGCTGCGGCGTTTGCGAAGACTGCCGCACCGGCCATTCCAATCAATGTTTCGGCGCCGGCGCCGGCGGCTATGCCGGTTACGGAGTCCTGAGCCATGCCGACTTCAATGCGGTTCCGCTCCCGGAAAATATCGATTTCGTCGAGGCGGCCTCGATGGGCTGCCGCTACGTCACCGCCTTTCACGGAATCCTCGACCAGGGAAAGGTCAAGGCCGATGAGTCCGTGGTGGTCTACGGATGCGGCGGCGTGGGCCTGTCGGCGATTCAGATCGCATCGTCGGTGGGCGCGCGGGTAATCGCGGTGGATCTCGACGATCGCAAGCTCGAATTGGCCAAAAAAGTCGGCGCGACCGACGTCATCAACGGCAAGAAGACCGACCCCGTCAAGGCAGTGATGGACCTGACGCAGGGCGGAGCCCACGTCAGCATCGACGCGCTAGGGATCGCCACTACCTGCCGCAACGCGGTGTTGAGCCTGCGCAAGCGCGGCCGCCACGTCCAGATCGGCCTGACCACGCAAGCCGAAAAAGGCGACGTATCGCTACCGGTCGATCAGATTGTGTTCAAGGAGATCCAGTTCACCGGCTCGCTGGCGATGCAGTCCTTCCGCTATCCCGCGATGCTAAGCATGGTCGAACGCGGCCGCCTGGAACCGAAGAAGCTAATCACCGAAACCATTCCAATCGACAAGGCTTTCGGGGTGATCGAGCAGATGTCGAAGTTCGAAAACGTCGGCATCAGCGTGATCAACCAATTCTGAGCATCGAATAGCCGGATTGACCAACTCCCAGGCGAACTATTGTCCGCCTGGGAGTTGCAGCTTGGAAGCCTGTCCTACTGGTGCGGTAGTAACTTGGTCGGATAGTCTTTCCAACCTGTCGCTTGAGTTTCTACATTCTGTACCTCGTTTTCAAATCCCCTCTTCCTGACCAACCAGGGAGAGGGTTCGGGTGTGGATAAAGTGCCGACCTCATTCATCAACTGGGTCGACAGTTGCATCGGAATCAACCCGAGGCGGAGCGAGCGGACCTAGGATTCGTAGTAATTACCTTCGGAATGATGAAGGAAGCCAAAAGCGAGAGTGCCCGGGGTGGGTGGTTGTCCAGGAGTATGGGGAACGAATTCTGTCGGATTTCCGGAACTCACAATCAACCAGCAAAATCGTGTGATGTGTTCGGAAGTATCGGGGAATACATCGAAATATTTAGTCCACCCCCAGAGATATATGAATTTTCGACCGTTTTGCGCATCCAGAATATCTTGTGGGGTGATCGCAGCTTGGCTAGGTATAGGCGCGAGACCACCGAAGACGTCGGCTTTAGGAGGTATCAGCCCCTTACCGACATCTGCCATTTGATAATCAAAAGCGTATCCAGTTGGCAGAGTGGTATTGCGAACCTCGCAAGCAGAATACATGGTGAGTGTCTTGGTTGGGGTTTCTCCAGTGTTTCGCCATTGGGGCCTGAACCGCCAATTGTACAAGCCAGTTCCTAGTGTAGCGTCCCATTAATAAAGTTACAGAGGCGCTTGAGCTTTGCAAGGATTGAATCGGCGGTGGCGGTCCACACGAACGGACGACGATGGAGATTGTAATTAGCGACATAGGCGTCGATTTTCTGTATCAGTTCGCCGACGCTGCGAAAGGAGCCGCGCCGAATTGCCTGCTGGGTGATGAGCCCGAACCAGCGCTCCACTTGGTTGAGCCAACTTGCGTAAGTGGGGGTGTAGTGGAGGTGATAGCGGGGGTGGCGGGCGAGCCAGGCCTTGACCTTGGCATGCTTGTGGGTGCCGTAGTTGTCGGCGATCAGATGGACCTCGAGTCCGGCCGGGACGTTGCGGTCGAGGTGATTAAGAAAGGCAATAAATTCCTGGTGGCGATGGCGCGGTTTGCACATGGTCACCACTTTGCCGTCGAGCACGTCGAGCGCCGCGAACAGGGTGGTGGTGCCGTGACGAAAATAATCATGGGTTACGCCCTCGACATAACCCAGACCCAGCGGCAGCAGCGGTTGGGTCCGCTCCAGCGCTTGCACTTGGCTCTTTTCGTCGACACACAGCACCAGCGCCTTGTCCGGCGGATTGAGGTAAAGGCCCACGATGTCGCGTACCTTCTCCACAAAAAATGGGTCGGTAGAGAGCTTAAAGCTCCTGCTGCGATGGGGTTGTACGCCGAACAGTGCGAAATACCGTGCCACTGCGCTCTTGGAGATGCCGGTGGTGACGGCGGCCGTGCGCACGCTCCAGTGCGTGGCGTGCTCGGGCTTGCTCTCCACTACCAGCTTAATCAACTCCGCCACCTTTTCGTCATCGTGTGTGCGAGGTCGGCCCGGCCGCAATTCGTCATGCAGCCCCGCCAGCCCGCGGTCCTGATAGCGTCGGCGCCAATGGCTAACCGCCGGTGCGCTGACTCCACAGCGCCGCGCCACTTCCCGATTGGACTGTCCGTCCCCCGACAGCAATATGATGCGCGCGCGCCGCACCAGCGAATGCGGCATGCTGCGCGAGCGCACCATCGCCTGCAGTTGCAAGCGGTCAGCTTCGTCGATCGTCAAGGCCTTGTTCGGTCTACCCATCCGCGCCACCTCGCCTGCTATTGTAGCAGACGCCGTAGCTCGTGTAATTTTATTAATGGGACACTACACTAGGTCCTTTTCAAAATATTGTCCAAGTCCCTGAGGAAACACGAAAGCGCGTTTATCGGCTATCAAGGCCTCTTTCGTTAGCTGAGTCTGTCTATTAGCAGCAACCCACAAGGTCCCCGTAAAGGCGGCAATTACAAGTGTTGCGACGGCGGTAATTCCGTTCCCATGATGATCAACGAAACTGCCCGAGCAGTGGACATAAGCGATGCCAATGCTTCCGAGACTGGCTGGTCTATGATCGGCGCTCCTGCTGTTGTCGGTGTGCTCGTCCTTTTGCAAGCATTGCTGAAAGAACGGCGAAAACGCATGTTCACCGCCAAGAAACGCTAGGATGAAACAGATTAAAAGCGCGGAAAAGATTACGGTATGTCTTAACATTACCCTCTAGGATGGGTTTTTCTCCAAGGGCTACGGCGAATCGTTTCATGAATTTAGTAGCGCTTTCCCCGCTGTTTTTCGAGAGCCGCGGCTTCAATTAAGCGCCGGACGGACGGCGAGAAGTCACACCATTGCCAGAACCCAGAGGTCTATCAACTGAATTTCAAACCTTTCCGACGGCAGACGATCCGGTGACTAATCGCGGAAGCCGAGTTGGGCCGCTAGTTTGGCGGCTTCGCGCGCCAGCACTGGCGCATACTTTTTGTAATTGGCGAAGCGCGGCTCGGTTGTGAGCGCCCCGGAAAAAGCGCAGATAGAGCTGTTCCACCACCGTGGCGTACTTCCAGTACGCTACCGCAAGGTAATAGGGGAACGCGCTGATATCGCGCCCGGTCCGCTGCGCGTAACGCTCCGCCATCTGCTCGCGCCGCAGCATTCCCGGAGTGATCGCCGTGTGGGGATAGCCTTCGCTCAGGGCCATCAGATCGGGTGCGTCGTCCGGATCGCGCCAGTAGTTCAGAGCTGTGCCGAGGTCGATCATCGGATCGCCCAGCGACGACATCTCCCAATCCAGGACGGCGACGATCCGGCCGGGAAACACCTCGTCGAACATCACGTTGTGCAGGTAAAAGTCGTTGTGCAGGATGACCGGGGGCTGCGGCGCCGGCTGATGTTCCAGGAACCAGTCCGCCAGCTTGTTCATCAGCGGAACTTCCTGGGTCTTGGCCTTTTCCCAGCGTCCAATCCATCCGGTTATCTGACGCTGCAGGAAGCCGTCGGGCCGGCCCAGATTGCCCAGCCCAATCGCCTTGATAATCGACCGCGTGCAGATCCGCCAGCGTGTCGATAAACGCCTCCGCCATCTGACGGTAAGTGGACGGCGAATGGCCGCGCAGCGCGGGTGGGAAGGGCTGGCGCAGCGTCACGACCGCGCCCTTGCGCCGTTCCATGATGTAGAACGGGGCGCCGATAACCGCGGCGTCGTCGCAGAACAGCATCGCGCGCGGCGCCGGAGTGAAGCCCTGCCACAGCCGCGACAGGATGCGGTACTCGCGATTCATATCGCTGGCGGTGGGCGCGACGGGACCGCGCGGCGGACGGCGCAGCACCCATTCGTCGCGGCCCAGGCGCATCAAAAAGGTGAGATTGGAACTGCCGGTGCGAAACTGCATCAGCTCCAGCGGCTGCTCCGCGCCCGGCAGCTTGCCGCGCAGGTATTCGCGCAAGCCGGCGACCTCAAAGCGGTCTTCGTCCCTGACTTCAGTGTATTCGGGCAGCAGAGCTGGTTCCGTCATGACACGAACCCGTGGCGGGCCTTAACGCCGGAGACGCTTCGCCCTTACTTCCATTTGCGCAACTCGCGCCGCGCAATCGTCATCCGATGGACCTCGTCGGGACCGTCGACGATTCGCAGGGTGCGGCTATCGCGCCAGAAACGCGCAATCGGAGTGTCGTCGGAAACACCCAGAGCGCCATGCACCTGGATCGCGCGGTCGAGCACGCTCATCACCATGTTGGTGGCCATCACCTTGATCTGGGCGATTTCGTCGCGCGCGCCTTTCTTGCCGGCGGTGTCGATCTTCCATGCCGCGCGCATCACCAGCAAGCGGGTGGCGTCGATCTCGATCCGCGAGTCGGCAATCCATTGCTGGACGTTGGCCTTGTCGGCCAGAAAACTGCCGTGGGTCCAGCGCGTGTTGGCCCGCTTGCACATCAGCTCCATGGCGCGCTCGGCCACGCCGATGGCGCGCATGCAATGATGGATCCGTCCGGGACCCAGGCGCGCCTGCGCAATCGCGAAGCCGTCGCCCTCCTTGCCCAGCATATTGGTCGCCGGCACCCGGCAATCCTTGTAGAGGATCTCGCAGTGTCCGCCCCCGCCGGTGTGTCCCATCACCGGCACCGGGCGGACGATGTCGAATCCCGGGGTGTCGACGGGGACGATAATCTGGCTGGCGCGCCGATGCGGCTCGGTGTCGGGGTCGGTGACCACCATCGCGATCGCGAATTTCGCATGCATCGCGCCGGAGGTGAACCATTTGTGGCCGTTGATCACGTAGTCGTCGCCGTCGCGCACGGCGCGGGTGCGCAACTGGGTCGGGTCGGACCCGGCAGTCTCGGGCTCGGTCATCGAAAAGCAACTGCGGAATTTGCCCTCCAGGCAGGGCTCCAGCCATTGCCGCTTCTGCTCGGGCGTGCCGAACTCGGCCAGGATTTCCATGTTGCCGGTGTCCGGCGCCGCGCAGTTGAAGATATAGGGCCCGATGCGGCTGCGGCCCATGATCTCGCACAGTGGCGCGTATTCTTCGTTCTTAAGCCCCTTGCCGTGCTTATTATCCGGGAAGAACAGGTTCCACAGTCCCTCGGCTTTGGCCTTTTTGCGCAACTCAGTGACGATTTCGGGCTCGTGATGCTCGTTGCCCGACGCATGTATCTGTTTTTCGGCCAGTTCCTCGTTGGGATAGACGTATTCGTCCATGAAGGCGCTGACACGCCTGCGGTATTCCTCGGCCTTGGGTGACAAACTGAAATCCATCTGACTGCCTTTGCTCCGAACGTTTCGCTGAATCAGTGTTAACTCAGCGCGGGCCGAAAGAGAAGACGGCTCCCGGGAGGCGCACACCCGCGCACCATCGTGCAGTTAAAGACATTGCGGTCCGCCCTCCGGATCGCGGGCAACCACGCTACTTTCATCTCCTGTGGGACGAAGACCTGATCACCTGCGCGAAGTGCCGGAGATCATCCGTGATCGGTTGTGGAGGTAAACTTACTAACCCACTTCGAGCCGGTTGATCACCTTGTCCACCGCATAGACATACCACGTATCCATCTCGGCCATCTCTTTTTGGCTGTCGCTCAGCGCAATCCCCTCCAGAGTTACCACCGACTTTAGGGTGGTGACGCGAATGCTGGCCGCATCGACCAGCGGGTCCGTTTCCAACACCAGGACAACGGCTTCGGTAATTTCGTCGTCAGTTGCTGCCTGTGGCGGCGTAATTTCGAGCGCGTTGATGACATCCCGGCTTCCTGGCACCCACCACGCGAGGGCGCCGGCCAAGGACTTATGCGACACGCTGCCCACCCGGCCGTCGAGGGCCACAACCCCTTCGTTGACCGCCACTGTTATCGAATAGTCCGATCCCGAGATCGGTTCCCTGACTGGGGTCTGTTGATCATCCGAACGCACTCGAATGGCGCAATTTTCGAAGTCAAGCTCCCCGAGCAATGCATCGCGCACGTGATCGCGAATTTGACCGTCACCCATCCGCTGCGCGGGAACGACCCGCAAACGGTCCACGATACCCGCAACGCCGGGAACCGAGGCGGCCAATTCTCGAGCAAGCTTCTTGGCCGCGATAGTCTCGGTCTCCCCCTCGAGAACCAAGGTTCCGTCGTCGCCCAGATTAATCGCGAGTGGAAAGCGATGCAGGTTGATGCGCGTCTCATGCTCCAACGCCGCTCGCACCTGTTTCAAGATATTCTCCACAATTTCTCCATAAAATCCCTGGCGGGATTACTATCTATTCTTACCCTGCGCGACCATAAGCTGGAACAACAGAGATTGACGCGACGCACAAACGCCTCCACGCTCGGAAAGCGTCGGGCCAACGCGAGGAGTTTGCGAAACCGAAGGTTGTCGCCACTGTGCCGGTATATTGATACAAAACCCTTTGAGCCCAAATACTGAAAAATCATGGAGAAGGCCCGCTGTCATCAACTCTAAACAAGAGCCATTTTGGCCAAGGTCGCACCGATGAGCATTGAACAAAACAAATCTATCGCGGTCAAACTATTCGAGAACCTGTCAAACCTGAAGATCGATGCCGTGCTCGACGCGCTCGCGGACGACGGCCGCTGGTGGGTGCTGGGCGGAACTTATTTTGGACAAACCCTCGATAAGGATCAGTTCCGCAAGCAGCTCAAAGCGCTGGCGAACGCTGTGCCGAATGGCTTGAACCTGAAGATCTCACGAGTGATCGGCGAAGGCGACATCGTGGTGGTGGAGGCCGAAGGCAGAGGTCAAGCCGCCGGCAACAAAGTCTACAATAACCACTATGTTTGGGTATTGACCATGCGCGATGGAAAAGTGGTGGAGGGCAAGGAATACATGGATACGCTTCACGTCCTGGACACCTTCGGTCCTGTGATGCGCCCCAAGAGCAAGGCGTAGATCGCGCGACTGGCTGGAAGCCTGTCGCGCATATACTTCGAGCAACTCCTTCGCCCCACTCCCGAGAAACCTTTAATGAACCCACCTCAGACCATGTAACCGCCGCCGTTGGCGTGGAGGGTCTGCCCGGTTAGAACGTGGCTGGGATGAGTGGCGGCGAGCACCACGACTTCGGCGACTTCGCTTGGATACAAGGGCCTTCCCAGCAACTGACGGCGGCCGGAACGCTCGAAGTCCTCCTGAGTGGGCGCGGTCTCCGAACCCATCTTGGTATGCATCACGCCCGGCGCCACCACCGTGACGATGATGCCGTCGCGCGCGACCTCGCGGGCCAAAACCTTGCTGTAGGCGATAACGCCGGCCTTGCTGGCGCAATAAATCGCGAGACCTTTCACCGGTTGCACGGCGCCGCCCGAGGAAATGTTGACGATCCGTCCGTATTGCTGCTTGCGCATCTGCGCCAGCACCGCCTGACAACACAGCGCCGTGCCGCGCAGGTTTACATTCATAATGCGGTCGAAAAGCTCGTCGGTGAAATCCTCGGCCGGCTGACTCGGGTCAATTGCGGCGTCGTTGACGAGAACGTCCACGCGCCCGAACTCCGCAATCACCTTGGCCGCCATTGCCTGGACGCTGTCGCGCTTTGAAACGTCGGTCTTGACGAAGATGACGCGTTTCCCGGTTTCGGCTTTGATCGCCTCGGCGGCCTCCTTGCCCCAATCTTCGCGAATATCGGCAATCGCGAGGTCGAGTCCCGCATTGGCCAGGCCCAGAGCTATCTGCCATCCCATACCCCACCGCCTTCCGCCACCGGTAACGATTCCTACCTTGGTCTGCTCGCTCATAAAACCTCCCGCTCGGGATCGAAAATTTCACCTAATCGAACGCAGCCGGATGCTACGTGCAGGTTCGAAAATGTCAAGCAGCTTTGAAAATCCGTTGCGAACTCGAAGCGCTGCGATTTGGCAGGCGGCAAGAACTTTCCCAGCCTAAGGATCGCCGGTAGCCGCCCGCGCGACGTTGCCACCCTCGTCGCGCGCGATTTGGGCCAGCGTTCGCTTGGAGACCGATGAGCGCGGCTCGTCCAGCGTGATATCGGTGTCGCTGGCGAAAGCGTCGCGATGTTTGATGAGCAACCACGACGGCTTCGGGCTCTTTCCGAAGCCGCGCGTGCGGACCAGCACCCACGAGCCCTTGAGCTTCTTGCCGTGGAGAATGAACTTCAGCTCTCCCTTGCGCAGCGCTTCTTCCACGTCAGGGACCTCGGAAATCCAACTGCCCGTATCCCAGACCATCACTGTGCCGCCGCCGTATTCTCCTTCGGGAATCACGCCCTCGAAATCGCCGTACTCCAGCGGATGGTCCTCGACCGGCGTGGCCAGACGCTTGACCGAAGGATCGACCGACGGTCCCTTGGGCACCGCCCACGACAACAACACTCCGTTCCACTCCAAGCGGAAGTCGTAATGCAATTGTGACGCGCGATGCTTCTGAATCACGTAAAGGAGCTTCTTTGCCTGAGTCCGGTGAGGCTCTTTTCCCTCAGGCTCGGTGGTAACGTCGAAACGCCGCTTTTTGCGATATTCGTTTAGTGCCATGCGAATCCTCAACGATCAGAAATTTGCAGGCAACCGAACATGCATAACCAATGCGATAAACGTTCGCCGGTATGCTGTCATTGTCGCACAGCCTGCACTCAACTGTGAATCTGATTTCCGCCCGCATGCGGCAGCCTTCAACACTCAGCCGCTTTGCTCGACCTCCTCTCGATTTGCCATGTCACCGCGAACCCTGAGATAATCCGCGTCCGCGAAGTATTGGAGTCAGTCCCATGGCGTTACAGACACATCCGATCGCTTCCACACCCGATGATATCCTGGGTGCAGCCCGGGCGCTGGAGCCGATGGTCAAGAGCGCGGCCAGCCAGATAGAGACCGACCGCCGCCTGCCTTCAGCCCTGGTGCGGGCGATGATGGAAGCGGGCATCTTCCGCATGGCGGTGCCGCGCGCCTATGGCGGCGGCGAGTTGGACCCTATGACCCAGGTGCGGGTGGTCGAAGAATTATCGCGGATGGAAGGTTCGGTCGGCTGGCTGGCGATGATTGGCGCCGCCGGCGGTCCGATGGCGGCGTTCCTGGATCCTCCCGTCGCCCAGCGGCTGTTCGGACAGGTCGACAGCGTGTTCGCCGGAATGATCCGGCCCCCTCAGCGCGCCGACGTGGTCGAGGGCGGATTCCGCGTCAGCGGCAGGTTCCGCTTCGCCAGCGGATGCCAACACGCCACGATGATGACCTGCGGATGCTCGCTGTACGAGAATGGGAAACCGCTGCTGCGCGCCGACGGTCAGCAGAAGGGCCGCGTGATGCTGATCCCGGCCTCCAAGGTCACCATCATCGATACCTGGGATACGACCGGGATGCGTGGAACAGGGAGCCACGATTTCGTGGTGGATAACGTCTTCGTCCCCGCCGAGGAGAGTGTGAGCGTGCTGGGACGTCCGCGTGTTCCGGGACCGTTGTACACGTTTGTGCCGATTTACCTGGTCTGTCATGCGGGGGTTCCGTTGGGTATCGCTCGCGGCGCGCTAGATTTCATGCTCGAGCTGTGCACGCAAAAGGAAATGATGCCCAGCCGCCAGCTGCTTCGCGACGACACCCAGGTCCAGGAGACCATCGCCCGGGCAGAGGCGTCCGTGGGCGCGGCCCGCAGCTACGTCTACAGGACCCTGGAAGAACTTTGGGAAACCCTATGTAAGGGGGACACGCCATCGGTGCGCCAGCGCGCCTCCTATCGGCTGATGATGGTGCATTCCCACCAGATCGCCAAGGAAGTGATCTCGACCCTATATGACACGGCGGCGACCAGCGCGATCTTCCGCTCCCATCCGCTGGACCGCCAGATGCGCGATATCCTGACCGCGTGCCAGCATCGCGTCGTGCATCCCAAGATGCTACGCCCGGCCGGACGCATGTTTCTGGGCCTCGACCCCGAGGAGCCCTTCTTCTAGGTAGGTTGCCGGATGATTGTGCTATGGGTTGCGTGCAGGCAAGCCCGCCGCGTCTGGACTGCTTTCCGTAGCGCCGACCTCCGCGCCGGTTCTTTTGGTTCGATCACTATTTCTCCGCAGCGGTTGTCGGACTTCATTTAATATGAAGAAAAGAACCGGCATAGAATACTGGAAGAAAAGAACCGGCGCTCCGGAGGCCGGCGCTACGGAATATCTGCTTGCGGAAAGGATTACTTAAGGACCGTCGCGCGCAGTAGACCATACTTCAGGGCTAAATCACTCCCCGTTCCTTCAACTGCTCCAGCTCTTGTTTCCCCAGGCCGAGCATCTGGCCGTACACCTCGGCGTTGTGCTGGCCCAGCAGCGGTGCGCTGACGACGGTAACCGGCGAATCCTCCAGCTTGACCGGACAGCCCGGGATCGAGAGCTTGCCGCGCGCCGGATGCTCGATATCGACAATCATCTGGCGCTCGCGCAGATGAGGATTGTTGAGCAGTTCGACGGTGTCCAGCACCGCGCCGCAAGGGACTCCGGCGCCGCCCAGGATCTTCATCACCTCGTGCTTGGTGTGGCGCCCGGTCCATTCATTGATGATTGCGGTCAACTCCTCGTTGTTTTTGGCCCGCGCCTTGGTGTTCGCAAACCGCGGGTCGCCGCTTAACTCGGGCTGACCTATCGCCACGCATAGCGCGCGCCACATTTCCTCGTTGGTAGTCAGGATAAACGCGTAATCGTCGGTCCCGCCCGGCGCGCACTTGTAGATGTCGCTGATGCCGAAACCGAGCTTGTTACCCATGCGTTTGACCGGCTTGTTGGTCGCGTAGGTCCCAATCATCGGCACGCGCACGAAGTTCAGGACCGCGTCTTGCATCGAGACTTCGACCTTCTGCCCTCTGCCTGTGTCCTGGCGCTGGATATAGGCGGCCAGCACGCCCAACGCGGCGTGTAGTCCCGTGCCGGTGTCGCCGATAGTGGGGCCGGGCTTGAGCGGCGGCGAGCCCGGAAACCCGGTTATCGACATCGCACCGCCGGTCGCCTGCGCGATCATGTCGAAGCTCTTATACTCGCTGTAGGGTCCGTAGGTGCCGAAGCCCTTGATCGTCAGGTAGATGAGGCGCGGATTGTGCTCGCGGAGCATCTCGTATCCGAGCCCAAAGCTTTCCAGCGTTCCGGGCGAAAAGTTCTCGGTCAGCACGTCCACCTGCGTGACCAGGTCGAGGAACATCGCCTTGCCGCGCTCGTCTTTGAGGTTGAGCGTGATGCTGCGCTTGTTGGCGTTGAGCAGGATGAAGTAATAGGAATCGGTGCCCGGAGTTTCGCTGGCCAGCCAGCGGCCCTGGTCGCCGGCGCCCGGACTCTCCAGCTTGATCACGTCCGCGCCCATCCAGGCCAGGATCTCGGTGCAGGAAGTGCCCGCCTCGAACTGCGTAAGATCGAGGATCTTGACGTTTGCCAAAGCTTTTTTCATCGCCACCCTCTCGCGGATAGCTCGGAAATAATCCGTCATCCCGCTCGATGTTTGAAGCGGCCGCAAATCCGCATCTACATTGGAAATCCGTAAAGCCGCGCCGCGTTGTCCGACACCATCTTGCGCACCTGCGCCGCCGGAACCCCCTCGAAGTCCATCGCTATCTGCTCGCGAGAACGGGGAAAAGTGCCCTCGGTGTGGGGATAGTCCGAGCCCCACATCAGGTGATCGAGATTGAGCAGTTCGCGGGTCAGGATCCCGGGACGATCATCTTCGAAAGTCGCCCAGAAATTCCGCGCGAAGTAAAAACTCGGCAACTCGTCCACCCGCGGTTCCATCCATCGCCGATGGTCTTTCCACCAATGGTCCATAAAGCGCAGCAGGCTCGTGATCCAGCCGATGCCGCCCTCGACGATCACGAAGCGCAGCCGCGGATAACGCTGCGGTATCGCGCCGAAGATCAGTTCACCGACCAGCCGGATGCCCTTGCCGATCTTGTTGTCGACCACGTGCTTGCCGTAAATGCCGAACGACTTAATCCGGTCCGCCACCTGCGCCCCGCTGCTGGTGCCCATATGGATCGCCACCGGCACACCGAGGTCCTGCAGGGTGGCCCACAGCGGATCGTACTCGGGCGATGAATAAGGACGTTCGGGCACCTCCGCCACCATCATCACCGACTTGAGTCCTTTGCCGACGGCGCGCCTCGCCTCCTGTGCCATCGCCTCAACCGGGCCTTTGGCGGGCAACACGCCGGCTCCCGCCAGGCGGGCGGGGTTGACCGCGCTAAACTCCGCCAGCCAATCGTTGTAGGCCTGAAAGCATGCGAGCTGATACTCGGGATCGGGCGCGCCAAAAAGCGACAATCCCATTCCCGGATAAAGGATCTCAGCCCGGATGTGATCCAACCGCTGGTCGGCAAGCCGGGCCCGCGGATCCCATCCTCCGGGGCGGCCCTCTTCGTGGCGCTTGCCGCCCTTGTCCTTGATGCGGTCGGCGATCTTGTCGTTGATCATCGTCCCCTCAAGCCCAAGCGGCCAGGGGATCAGACCGTCGATAACTATGTAGTCGGAGTCGGGCCGTGACTCGACGTGTGGGGCGCGATCGCGAAAGCCCTTATCCAGGCGCGTAACCCACAGGTCCTTGGGCTCGATCACGTGACTGTCCGCGGAAACGTAAACTTCCGGAAGCCCATCTTTCATGACCGTCTCCGAGCTCTCTAATTCGAGTTTGACCCGCTCATCTTCGATCGCCGCGAGTCTACACCCGGCACGACGCTTTGCAACCGGACTGCTGGATGCGCTAGGCAATCAGGGAATTGCTCGCCGCAGGCGTCATGAGGTGAAAATGAAGGCATTGGTAGTGGGAGGAACCGGTCCGACCGGACCTTTCCTGGTCAAGGGACTGCAGAAGCGTGGCTACACGGTGACAATTCTGCATCGCGGGACCCACGAGATTCCCGAGATTGGTCCGGAGGTCGAGCATATCCATGCCGACCCGCATTTTCGCGAAACCCTGGATGCGGCACTGGCGCATCGCACTTTCGATCTGGTGCTCGCCACCTATGGGCGCATCCGCTTTGTGGCCGAGGCGAGCGTCGGAAAGACCGGGCGCTTCATCTCGATCGGCGGCGTTCCCTGTTACCGCGGTTACTATCGTGCTTCGGCGAACTTTCCGTCGGGAATGCCGGTGCCCATCCCGGAGGATGCGCCACTGGTCGACAATGAAGCGGAAGAACGTTTCGGCTACCTTATCGCGACGACAGAGCAAGAGGTAATGCGGTGCCATCCGAATGCCGCGATCTTTCGCTACCCCTACGTGTATGGACCCTATCAATTGGTGCCGCGCGAGTGGTCAATCGTCCGGCGCATTCTGGACCAGCGCAAATTTGTCCTTCTGTCCGATAACGGACTGGCCTTGATGACCCACGGGTACGCGGAGAACCTCGCGCACGCCGTACTGCTCGCGGTCGACCAGCCACAGGCGTCATCGGGCCAGGCCTACAACTGCGGCGATGAGATTCAATTCACGATGCGCCAGTTGGTCGAAGTAATAGCGCGCACCATGAACTACGCATTGGAGATAGTCAACGTGCCGGGTGGACTGCCCATTCGCGCAGGGGCAATGAGTCCAAGCCTCCACGGGATGGTAGATATTTTCAAACTCAAGCATCAATTGGGCTATCGCGACGTTGTAAGTACGCTTGAAGCAGTGAGAAGAACCGTACAATGGTACCTGGGCCATCCACTTGAGCGCGGCGGTGATATGGAGCAGCGGTTGTTGGACCCGTTTGACTATGCCGCCGAAGACCGTTTGGCGAGCATCGCCAGGGAGAATTACCAGCAGATGTCGGCGGTTGAATTCCGCAAGCCGGGACCGAGCGCGCATCCTTATCCGCATCCGAAAGAGCCGGGGCTGGCTCGCGACCATCGCAATCGTTGATTTTCCGGGATGGCAATCGCGGGATCAGATTAGTACTCTTTAGCTTAGCGCCGGAACTCGCTTCCGGCCATTTGTGGGGACAATCGTTAACTTCGGGGAGTTTTCGTCATGGCACATAGCGGATTCAAAGTCGTCGATTCGGACATGCACGTGATCGAGCCTCACGATATGTGGCAGCGCTATATCGATCCGGAATTCAAGATGATGGCGCCGTGGGGCGGCAATCGTGGGCCCCGCGACATCTCGTGTTATATCGGCAGCAAGCCCACAGTGCGCGAGGACGACATCCGGACCTGGTTCATGCCGGCGCGTTCCCACACGGCACCGTTGGAAAAGGACTATGAGTTCGCGGCCCGGCGCGGTTTCGACGGCGTCTCGCAGCTTGCGGCGATGGATATCGAAGGAATCGATGTCGCGGTGCTCTATCCATCGCGCGGACTGTTCGTGCTGGGGATGGACAGCAGCGAGACCGTTGGCCATGGCGACGGCCTGGATCCGGCTTTCGCGGCGGCAATCGCCCGCGCTTACAACAACTGGCTATATGATTTGTGCGCTCCCGACCGCAAGCGCCTGCTCGGGGCCGCGATGATCGCGCCGCACGACCTGGCCGAAGCGGCCAGGGAGACGCGGCGCTGCGTCAAGGAATTGGGTTTCAAAGCGATCTTTCTGCTGCCCGGAATCGTCAACCGACGGCCCTGGCATCATCCCGGATGGGACCCGCTGTGGGCGGAATGCCAAGAACTCGACATCCCCGTGATCTTCCACGGCGGCGGGCCGGATTACCTCGGAGATTACGGGCTGGGGCTACACGATTCCTTCATGATGTGGCATACGTTCTCGCATTCGATCGGTCCGATGTCGGCCTGCGTCAGCTTCACCGGCGGCGGCGTGCTGGAGCGCTTTCCGAAGTTGCAAGCCGGATTCCTGGAGGCCAATTGTTCCTGGGCACCCTGGTTGATGGCCCGCCTGGACGACCATTATGAAGATTACATTGGACGTTTCGAGTTCAAGCTGACCAAGCTGCCTTCCGAGCATTTCAAGAGCAATTGCTACGTCTCGGTGGAGGCGGATGAAAAGCCGGCGCGGCTGTTCACGGATTGGTTCGGCGACAACAACGTGGTCTTCTCCACCGACTATCCGCACCCGGACAGCAAGTTTCCTCACGCGGTGGACAAGTTCCTGACCCTGAAACTGCCTGAGCAGGCCAAACGAAAGTTTCTGTGGGACAACTGCGCCCGCTTCTACAAGATCGATTGACGCGAGCTGCTTGAGTTGGAGGGCGGCGAGCCATGGAATATCGCGCGCTAGGCAGAACGGTTGTGTTAAGCCATCCCGCGGTGTCGTCAGTGATTCCCGGAATCCGCACCGAAAAGCAGGTGGACGATGCCCTCGCAGTCAGCGGCAAGTCGCTCCCGGCGGACGACCTGACGCGATTGCGCCAACTCTGCCAGAGCGACTTCCGATCGATCCCGTTTCACTGATAGCTATTGGCACCGGAAGGGCTATCCCACGGACTGGGATGGCTGCGTAGGACAGCCTCTTTGAATGTGAAAGGGCTGTCGGATTTCACGACATCAGAAGGATGAGTAATCCACCGGTGACTATAAAGCCGCCGCCCAGAATCAGCCGGTCGTCGGGAATCTGTTTGAACACAATGAAAGAGATTATTTGTGATACCAGGAAGAAGATCGCGATGTATATTCCCATCAAACGATTGAAATCGACGCCACTCTTATTGACCAATACACCATAAGCGAAGAGAGTCGCCGCTCCCGCGGCCATCGAGTAGTAGGGTCCAGCCAATCCGATTCGGATCAGCGCGTCACCTCCAACCTCAAGGAAGGAGGCTAAAATCAAAATCCCGAAAACCTTTAAAATCAAGCTAGTCTCCAAAAACCGATACGCACCGATAATACAATATCACCAGACTTGGACAGGCAAGATTTGCATTTTGCCGGCACTGAGCATTGCATCTTGAAAAAAAGCATCTTGCGCCTTCGTCATGCGCCGGTTATTCGAAGGGGCTGGCGCGGTCCCGAGCAACAACCTGACCGCCGCGGATTATCAATCGAACATCGCTGGCCTCCAAAATCGTCGTCCGTTCCCAAAACCGCATTAGCACAAAAGCGGTCCCCGCGGACTGCGGTTGAATTCCAGCCGGCGCCCCGCGGCACCAGCAATTCGGGCGCGGGTCGCTTGAATGGAGAGGCCGCATCGGATACCGCAAAAGGGGTATGAAGAGATTCGAAATCGAGGGAGCCGGGGTAAGCTTGAACTGTCTGGACTATGGCGGCAAAGGTGCGCCGCCAATCCTGTTTATCCACGGCGGCGCCGCCCATGCTCAATGGTGGGATTTCGTAGGACAGCGGCTGACCGATTGCTATGCCGCCTTCTCACTCGATCTGCGGGGACACGGCGACAGCGGCCGGCCCTCCGATGGCGACTACAGCGTCGAAGCGCACGTCGCGGATTTGGCCGCGTTCATAAGCCGTTGGGATCGTGGCAAGCCGGTGCTGGTAGCTCATTCGGGCGGTTGCTTCGCCGCGCTGCCCTATGCAGTCGCTCATCCGGAAGCGATCGCCGCGATGGTGATCGTGGAGCCGCGGATTCATTGGCCACCGGAACTGCTCGAATTGGCGGCCAAGCGCAACACCCGGCCGCATCGGCGCTTTGCCACCCTGGAGGAGGCCTGCGCCTCTTATCGGTTCATATTCCCGACCTTTGGAGCCACACCGGAGCAATTGGCTCACGTCGCGCGCCACAGTTTCCGTCAGGAATCCGACGGCATGTGGGTCAACAAGACCGAGCGGCAATCGATGTCGGGGATTCTGCATGTATCGGTGATGGACCATGCGGCCCGGCTGCGCTCGCCGACCCTCGTGATCCGGGGAGATCGCAGCGTGCATCTGAGCCCCGAGGACGCGGTCAGATTGACCGGACTGGCCAACGCCGGACCGGCCGTGGTGATCAGCAACGCGCAGCATAACGTGATGCTCGACAATTCCGAGGAAGTGGCGCAGGCGTTGCGCAATTTCCTGGCTACGCTTTGATCGGCTCGGTTCCCGCAGTCACTCCTGCTATTCGATCCATGGCGCTGTGGTGTCGGCCAGTGGCTGCGGGATCCGGTCCGGCAAGAATCCGAGGCTGCCCGGCTCGAGTTCGATTACGTATCGAACCTTGCGGTGATTAATCTCTTTGACCAGATGAAATCTGCCCCGCACATTGAGGGCCTCACCGTTGGAGATTCGGGGATGGCCCCACGCCAGGACATTCAGGCATCTGGCCTTGCAGATCATAAAGGTGTCAAATTGATCCCATCTGGTCAGCTCCCGGACATTACCGAAGATTGCGACCTCGTGTTCGTCGTAGGTTTTCGGGTCGCGCAGCACCTCGGAAATCTTGACTGCGGTCTGCGCCGCAACGGGACAAGCGAACCCCAGCACTATCAATGCAATCGCGATTTTCAAGCCCACTCGTGGCATGTCAGCATTGCGCCTCCCGGCCGCCGACAGTTTAGGGATATTCGCTGCCCTATCCAAGACGTTGCGTCTTCTGACCCACGTCCTAGCTGCTCTACAAGCAGGCTGAATGGCTCTTCAATCGGTTCTACGACTTTGGGCAGGCGCGGCCCAACCCTTCCGGCTGCTTCTGTGGGTGATGCCGCGAGGGCACCGAATCGGTAAAATTCCGTTTGAGTATTAATTGCACGATCGTGTGCTTTTGGTACAACACGTGCCTGAAGCTCTTTTAAGGGGCTGAATTACTTGCTAAGGAATCCTATGTAATGCCCGAGTCGTCCGGCGATTTAACAACTGGCTCTTCCGAAGCTCCCGAGCTTGCTCTGGAGACTGCGGAGCAAACCGCTTCGGCGGACGAAAGCGTCGTCCTGTTCGAACGCGAGGACGACTCGTTGGTTATCAGCGTGCTCGGGACCTGGTCGCTCGACCGTGGGCTGCCATCGACCAGCGACCTGGAACGCGAACTGGCAAGTGACCCGCCGCCAACCCGCGTAACCTTCGATAGCAGCGAACTGGGCGCATGGGATAGCGCCTTGGTGACCTTCATCGCCAAGATCAGCGAGGTATGCCGGTCACGCGGCATCACCGTCGACCGCAGCGGATTGCCCCACGGGCTTGTCCGGCTGCTGGAACTGGCCGAGTCGGTGCCGGAGAAAAAAGACGCGCATCCCGGCAAGGTGCGGCGCCGCGTGCTCGAGCGCATCGGCGCGGTCAGTATCGGGTACGGGCAGTCGGTAGGCCAGTTTCTGGCCTTTTTGGGCGAACTGAGTCTCGCCTTCGTAAATATGCTGCGCGGCACAGCCCGCTTCCGGCGTGCCGATTTGACCCTGAACATCCAGCAATGCGGCGCCGACGCATTGGGTATCGTTGCGCTGATCTGCTTCCTGGTCGGCGCCATTCTGGCCTTCATGGGCGCGGTGCAACTGTCAAGATTCGGCGCTCAGATCTACGTGGCCAACCTGGTGGGAATCGGGATGGTGCGGGATATGGGCGCGATGATGACCGCGATCATCATGTCGGGCCGCACCGGCGCCGCCTTCGCCGCGCAACTGGGCACCATGAAAGTGACTCAGGAAATCGACGCGCTCAACACCATGGGCATCTCGCCGATGGAGTTTCTGGTGCTGCCGCGGGTGCTTGCGCTGGTGCTGATGATGCCGCTTTTGTGCGCCTATGCCGACATCGTCGGCATCCTCGGCGGCGCCGCTGTCGGAACCGGAATCCTGCATCTGTCAATCCATACCTACATGGACATGACCCTGGATTCGATCAGCATCGCCGGTCTGATCGGCGGCCTGTTCAAAGCTGCGACCTATGGCGTCCTGATTGCGCTCGCCGGCTGCCTGCGCGGCTTTCAGTGCGGCAACAGCTCCTCGGCGGTCGGTGACGCAGCCACGGCCGCCGTGGTGACCAGCATCGTCCTGGTTGTGGCCGCCTGCGGAATCTATGCGTGGATCTTTAACATCCTTGGTATTTGATGGCTGCCGGTAACCCTGACATAAGCACGACGCCGGAGTCAGCGCCGCATATCGAAGTCCGCAACCTGACCATGGCGTACGGCAGCTTCGTGGTGATGAAGGACATCAACTTTACCGTCCGGCACAAGGAAATTTTCATCGTCATGGGCGGCAGTGGATGTGGGAAAAGCACGCTGCTGCGCCATCTTATCGGCCTGCAGGAACCCGCCGCAGGTGAGATCTTTTACAGCGGTGTGAGTTTCACCAAAGCGGGGCCGCACGAGCGCCAGCAGATGCTGCGGCGTTTCGGCGTGCTCTACCAAAGCGGCGCGCTCTGGAGTTCGATGACGCTGGCCGAAAACATCGGTTTGCCGCTTGGCGAATTCACCGATTTGAGTCCCGAGGAGATTCGCGAGGTGGCCTCTCTCAAGCTCGCGATGGTCGGGCTCAAGGGCTTCGAAGACTTCTACCCCAGCCAGATAAGTGGCGGGATGCAAAAACGGGCGGGATTAGCCCGTGCGATCGCGCTCGACCCCGAGGTGTTGTTTTTTGACGAGCCTTCGGCGGGACTGGACCCGATCAGCTCGCGCCTGCTTGACGATCTGATCCTCGAGATGCGCGACAGCCTGGGCCCGACGGTGGTGGTGGTAAGCCACGAGCTGGCCAGCATCTTCGCCATTGGCGACGACAGCGCGTTGCTCGACGCGGACAGCCGCACCCCGATCGCCTACGGCAATCCCAAGGAACTGCGCGACCATAGTACGGATCCCCGCGTGCTGCGCTTCCTGACCAGAGGAGAACGGGGAGCAAAGCCGGTGCAGGGTAATGGATAAACAGGTGAATCCAGCATGGGTGGGCGCCTTCGTGGTCGGCGCCCTGGCCTTGGTGGTGACGGCGGTAGTTCTGTTGGGTTCGGGCCGCCTGTTCAAGCACGAGCATACCTACGTGCTGTATTTCAAGAGCAACGTCAACGGATTGCACGTCGGGGCGCCGGTTAAATTCAGGGGGGTGGAAATCGGCTCGGTAACCCGCATCCTGCTGAGCCTCAACCAGTTGGAAAACGCGGTCAGGACCAACGACCCCTCCGCAATCCGGGTGCCGGTGCTAATCGATCTGGATGAAAAAAAGATCATCAGCCGCGGCGGTCAATCGCTTGACCTTGACGATCCGCGCAATTTGAAAAGACTCATCAAGGCCGGCCTGCGCGGGGAACTGGGGATGGAAAGCCTCCTTACGGGCATGCTCTACGTCGAACTCGACATGCATCCGGGCAGCGAACTCCATATGGTTCTGCCGCCCAATGCCTCGTTCCAGGAGATCCCCACCCTGCCTGCCGAGCTCGAACAGGTGCAGCAAGACGCCGGCCGTGTGCTTGCCAAGTTGAGTGAGGTTGACTTCGTGGCCGCGGTTCATTCGGTAACCGCAATGACCGATGCGATTCGTAACCTGGCCGACTCACCAAAGCTCGCTGCCGCTATCGACGGAATACATCGGGCGACGGAAAAACTGGACCTGGCCGTGGTCAGCGTCCAGAAGACCTCCGACGAGATCAGAAAGGAGGTCGGCCCCCTGGCTCAGAGCCTGCGCAACGCCTCCGACAACGCGGCCGTCACCATGAAGCAGGCACGCGCCTCGCTGGCCGCCGCGCAGCAAGCCTTCGTGCAGGCGCAAGGCGCCTTTGCCGAAGCCAAGGCCATGCTTGATCCAGCCTCGCCAATTACTTACGAGCTCCACAAAACACTGGAGGACATCTCGGGCGCGGCCACCTCAACCCGGGAGCTGGCGGACTTTCTGGAACGCAACCCGAGCGCCGTCATTCGCGGCAGACCTACTCAGGACGGTCGATGAAGCACTCAAGGCACCTCGTCAACCTTGCAGGCCTCTGGATTGTGTTGTCCGTATTGTCAGCATGCAGCACCATACTCCAGCCATTGCCGGATAAGTCCAAGTATTTCCTGCTTACGCCAATATCTCAAAGCGATGCCGGTCCCAGCCTCGGTCAAGGCCACACCGGCGGACTCATACTGGGCCTGGGACCAATCAAATTCCCCACCTATCTGGACCGAACCGAGGTGGTCACGCGGGTTCAACCTAATCAGGTCGAGGTATCGGAAATTGACCATTGGGCCGAACCCCTGAAGACCAACTTCACCCGAGTGTTGTCACAGAATCTGTCAGTCCTGCTTGGAGGGCCGCAAGTCGTCAACTTTCCCTGGTACAGCTCCAGCCACCTCGACTATCAGGTAGCCATCGATCTGGAGCGTTTCGAAAGCGATGCCCAAGATAATGCCACGCTCATCGCGCACTGGAGTATCGAAGACCCGGAGACCAACAAGGTCCTGGATCACGGCGATGCCGATCTGACCGCACCATCCGGAGGCGGTGCGGAACCGGCGGCGGTCGCGCTGAGCCAGACGCTGGGCAATTTCAGCCGCCAGATCGCCACGGCGGTCCGTCAGGTCAATGCGCAGCGTCATAACTAGTTCAGTAGAGGCGCTAATCCTAACATTCGAAGCCGGTGGACGAGTGGAGTGGGCGTCTCTACCCGCCGCCCGCAGTCGCTCGCGTCTATGGCGGGACCCCCGAAGGGACGCCCGCCCCACTTAATTTTCGCTTTAGGGTTGAGATACGCCCAGGCGCCGCGCGATGCGCCTGGCGGTTGCCAGACGCGTCGCGACCATCGCGGCGGCCGCGGCGCGAGCAGCGTCCACGATGCGCGTGGGCGCGGTTGCGGGAGTACCGCTGTTGAACGGCGGCTCGGGCGCGTACTCGAGAAACAATTGGATGTTTTGTGCGACGTCCTCGCCGCGCAACATCGACGCGACGCGCAGCGCCCCGTCGATCCCGGCGGTTACACCCGCCGTAGTCACCAGATTGCCATCCACCACGACTCGTTCGTCCACCGGAATTGCGCCGAAGTAGCCGAGCAAATGATGGACGGTCCAATTGGTGGTAGCCCGGCGGCCCATGAGCAGCCCGGTCGCTCCGCAAACCAACGCTCCCGTGCATACCGAGATGATAATCCTGGCGCCCGCCGCCTGGCTGCGGATAAAGCCAAGGACGGTCTCGTCGTCCATCAGCGCCTCCTGTCCGTAGCCGCCAGGCACTATCAGCAAATCGAGTTGTGGTGCTTGCCTGAGGGTCTCTTCGGGCGTCAGCAGCAGGCCTCGCATGTCGCGGACTGGCGTAAGGTCCTTTCCGATAACATGAAAAGTTGAGTCGGGAAGCCGCGAGAGCACTTCGAATGGACCGGTGAAATCGATCTGGTCCATCAACGGATAGATGATCGCGCCAATATGAAGATGAGCGTCGTGCGAACCTTCGGGCATGATTTCCACCGCCTTTTAGTTTCACCGCGCCAAACACGGTGGCGAGGCCCTGATGCACTGAGCCAGTGGGGCGGCGTCCTTGCCCACCGTGGAACGCCGGCGAGGGATGGCGCAGCGGCGGGCAGGGACGCCCACCCTACTGGCTCTTCCACAGCTATCGGGATAGCAACTGTGCGGGGGCGCCGTTGGAGGCGCCCCCGCGTCTATCAGGGTTCGATTGGCAAGTTGTAGAGCTCGATAACGTTAGTGCGCGCGATGCGTTTTTGGTCTTCCATCGGCACCCCTGGAAAGTGCTCTTCGAGGTTGGCGAGCGAGTGCGGCCAGGTCCCGTCATAATGCGGGAAGTCCGAACCCCACATCATATTGCGGGTGCCGACGATGTCGCGGCTGCGCACCGCGGTCTTGTCGCGCATGAAGGTGCATATCACCTGGTCGTGGAAGATCTGGCTGGGCGTGCGGTCGGAACTGATACCGCCCTTTCCCGCCCACGCCTGGTCGCGGAAATAATGGTAATCCATGCGCTCCAGGGCCGGCGCCGGCCACGACGCGTCGTTCTCCACGCTGAGCACTTTGAGTTTGGGATGACGGTCGAAGACCCCACCCATGATCATGGTGCAAATCGAATACATGACCGGCGTGAAGGCCAGCGAGAAGTCCACCAGCATGTTATTGGTCAGAGTGAACCACTTCTTGTCCCCCGCCACGTGGAGACTTATCGGCATGTTGAGGTCGGAGGAGGCGGCCCAAAGCGGATCCCACTTGGGATGGTTGTAGCTTTCGCCGATCTCCTGCTGCACGCTGACCTGCGCCGAAACCAGGCCCATCTTCTTGCAGCGCTCCATTTCCTTGACCCCGCGGTCGAGCGGATCGGTGGGAATCATCGCGACGCCGAACAGGCGTTTGGGCGAGGTGGAGCAAAAATTGGCCAGCCAATCATTGAAGGCCTGCATGCAGGCAAACTGGAAATCCAGATCCGCGATCGGGTAGAAGGTGGTGCCAAAGGTGGTGTACAGCACCTCGCCATCGACGCCGTCACGGTCCTGGTCCTTGAGCCGCGCGAATGGATCGTAAGAGCCAGGCAGCACGTTTTCCCAGCGCTCCGCCATCGAGATGTCCTTGGCATCCTTGAGGATCGACGACGAAGTGCCGATCCCGCGCTTGTCGGTGCGCCCGCCCGGACACCAGAACATATCCTGGTCCGGGTCGTGCACGATACGCGGCGCCCGATCGAGGAACTTACGGTCGATCCGCTTGGTCCACAGATCGGGCGGCTCGACCACATGTGAATCCGCTGAAACCGGTTTGAATGACAGGCTCATTTTTGTTCTCCACTTCTGCCAATTTAATAGCGCAATACTGCGCTTAAAGTCTCGATCTCCGGACATGACGGCGGCTTGCTTCGAATCTGATGCGGCCACGGCTCACCAGCGCGAGACCACGACTTTTTTGCGGGTATAAAATTCGATTCCGTCACTACCCTGGAGATGCAGGTCGCCGTAAAACGAACCCTTCCATCCGCTGAACGGATAAAACGCCAACGGTTGCGCCACCCCAACGTTGATCCCAATCATCCCGCATTCGACCTGTTCGCGAAACTGCCGTGCGGCCCGTCCCGAGGCGGTAAAAACCGCCGCCATGTTGCCCAGCGGCAGGCGGTTGACCAGTTCGATCGCACGCTCGACATCGCCGACGTGAGTGAGTGAAAGCACCGGCCCGAAGATTTCGTCGCGTCCCGCGGCCATCGCCGGCGTCACCTGATCCAGAATCGTCGGCCCGAGGAAGAAACCCGGTTGCTCGGCGATTTCGCCTGACCGGCCGTCCATCACCACGCGCGCACCTTCGCCGGCGGCCCGCTCAATATGACCCAAAACGCGTCGGCGATGATCGTCGGCAACCAGCGGACCGATATCCACTCCGGGCCGATCGCCAGGTCCCAACCGGAGCTTGCGAGCGGCGTCTTCCAGTCGTTCGAGCAGTTGCCCGGAGTGCTCACCGACCGCGACCGCGACGCTGCCGGCCAGGCATCGCTCGCCGGCGTTGCCAAAGGCAGAGTTGATGATTGCCGGGATCGCCAAGTCCAAATCGGCGTCGGGCAGCACAAAGATATGGTTCTTGGCGCCGCCGGCGGCCTGCACGCGCTTGGCCTGACGAGCGCCTTCCTGGTACACCATCCGCGCCACCGGCTCGGAGCCGACAAAAGAGATCGCGCGCACCTCCGGCGCCGCGAGCAGGGCGTTGACCGCTTCTCCGCCACCGTGGACCAGGTTAAGCACGCCGTCGGGGAAGCCCGCCTCCTGAAACAATTCGGCCAGCCGGATTGCGCCCAGCGCCGTCCGCTCCGAAGGCTTGAGCACGAAAGTGTTGCCGCTGACCACCGCCAGCGGGAACATCCACAGCGGAATCATCACTGGAAAATTGAACGGCACGATTCCACCGACAACGCCTACCGGATAGCGGTAATAGTCCTGATCGACGCCCCCACTGACCGCGCGCAGAGTCCGCCCCTGCAACAGGGTTGGCGCGCCGCAGGCGAAATCGACCATTTCAATTCCGCGCCGCACTTCGCCCCGCGCCTCATCGAGAGTCTTGCCGTGATTGCGAGTAACAATCGCGGCCAGTTCTTCGAAATGGTGCTCCAGCGCCGCCTTGTAGTTGAACATCAGGCGAGTGCGTTCCATCAGCGGAGCTGGCCGCCCACGCGGGATAGGCGCGAGCGGCGGCCGCAGTCGCCTGTCCGACCTCGGCGGCGGAGCAAAGCGGGGTCTGCCCAATGACTTCACCGCTTGCCGGATTGTAAACCGGCATCGTCCGGCAACCCGCTGGCTCAGACCAATTTCCCCCGATGAAATTAGCGAACATGCTTTGCCCCGCTTATCCTCTGATTACATAGTCGCCAGCCGGCCAATTGCGCAAGGCTAATCAGTCACTCTCCCCGTTGAATCCAAAACGTTTGTTCAGACTGCGGCAGATCCCAGCCTTGACAGTTCCCGGCTGATAGACCGATCATAACTCGATAGGCGTGCGTCAAAACTCAACAGCAACCGGAGAGTAATCGAAATGGAAAAGGGCCCTGCGTTCAAAATGGTATCCGCCGATTCCCATGTCGTCGAACCGCCCAATCTTTGGGTTGAACGCGTGGACCGGCGGTATCGCGAGCGCGCACCGCGAATCGTGAGCGAGAAGGATTCGGACTATCTGGTGTGCGAAGGTGGCCTGACCGAAAAGCATCCCATCGGCCTGACTGTTTGCACGGAGGCGCCGGACAACGAGGTCAGCATGATCGGCCGCTTCGCCAATGTGCGCAAAGGGGCGTGGGATCCAATCGCGAGAGTGGCCGACATGGATCGCGACGGGGTCGAAGGTGAAATCCTCTACACCAGCTTCGGCCTGAGCATGTTTACGATTCCGGATCCGGACTTTCAGCTCGCCTGCTTCCGTGCCTTCAACGACTGGATCGCGGAGTACAGCGCCAGCGTTCCGCGGCGGCTGTTCGGCGTTGCGATGATACCGACCGACTCCAAGGAAACCGCCACGGCGGAAATGGAGCGCTGCGCGAAGATGGGGTTGCAGGCGGCGATGATCAGTATCAGCCAGGATACCGGCCAGGGCTACGAAAACCCGATTCACGATCCGATCTGGGCGGCCTCCGAGGACCTCGACATGCCAATCAGTTTGCACGTCGCGGCGAGCAAGAAGCATTTCTCGCACACCACGAATATGCTCGCCGATTTCTCGCTCGCGTTTACTCCGACGATGTACTCACTGGCGGCGATGATTTTCTCCGGCGTCTTCGATCGCCATCCCAAACTGAAGGTGGTGTCGGTAGAAAATGATGCGGCCTGGGTGGCGGGAATCCTGGAGCGGATGGATTACCGGATCAAGCGCGATCAGGGTTGGGCGGGATTTTCCAATGGCGTCACTTCGGGTCGCGCCCCGAGCCAAATCTTTCACGAGCACGTGGGCGTCACCTTCATGCGCGACCGCACCGCGGTGCGTAACCGTGATATCATCGGCCTCAAGAACCTGATGTGGGGATCGGACTATCCGCATTTCGACGGCACCTGGCCTCACTCCAGGGAAGTCCTCGACGAGCATTTCGGTGACGTTCCGCTCACCGATCAGCTTCGCATCGCCCGGCGTAACGCGATCGAACTATATAAGCTGCCGCTTGACGCATAAATTGTGGTTATCGCGTAAAATAGTAAGTTCGGTCCGCAAATCGGTTAGATGTGCAATCGTGATGCGGCGCGAAGCCGTTGAGTCTACTCCAAGCCTGGAAGGCAGGATCGTCAAACGGTACTGTTGACGATCGCATTCGTGGCTGCGTTAGCGGCCTTTTCGATCACCTTCCTGACTCACAGCAATACCTTCGCTATCGCAGAGCCGATCATTCGCTGGCTGGTGCCCAGGCGCGTCGGCGGCGGAAGTTTCCAGGCTCCACATTCTGGCCCGCAAGACCGGCCATTTTCTGATTCCGGCGGTCGCGTACTTGGTGCTGGTAATCGGCCCGCTACGCAAGCGGCCCTACACCGCGCTGGCGCTATGCGCCGTGTTCGCATACTCGACGAAACACTCCAGGCTTTCACGCCTGCCCGGACGGCGTCGATCTACGATGTGGCACTGGACTTAAGCGGCGTGTTGCTGAGCTTCCTGATTTATTCAGCATTCACAATGAAGCGGCGCAGGGCCCCGCCAAGAAGCATCATCAGCGGATGAAATCAGCTGGGTGCTAAGGTTTCAACATCTAACGGGAATACAGCCAATCTCCTTGGCGTTATTCGCGCTTGCGTAGTTCATCGAGGACGCGATTCTTCAAGTTGTCGAACGGCCCGTTGGACATTACCAACACCACGTCGCCGGCTCGGGTCTCAGCGGTGAGCGACTGCAGTAGCTCGTCGTTGGAGCCACTGGCCAACGCCGCTGGACCGCGGCTGGTGATCTCCTGCGCGAGCAGATCCGTGGCGAGCCGTTCGCCGGGCGCAATCAGGTCGCTTTCCTTGAAGAAGACCGGAGCCAGATAGACTCGCGCCGCACGATCGAAGGCACGCGCGAACTCCGACTGGAAAACGTTGCGCCGGCTGGTATTGGAGCGCGGTTCGAAGGCCGCGAGAATGCGGCGGCCGGGATAGCGTTCCGTGATCGCTTCCAGCGTGGCCGCGATCGCCGTGGGATGATGCGCGAAGTCGTCGATCACGGTTACGCCGTTGGCCTCGCCAATCAGTTCCTGGCGCCGCGCGACACCCTTGAATGTCGCCAGCCCATGCGCGATTTCCGCATCGCTCAGTCCGAATTCGCGCAGCAGCACAAATACGCCGAGCGCATTGGCAACGTTCATCATTCCCCAGGCCGGGACGATCAGATCGCGCGCGATCACCCGGTCATCGCGTATGACGCTGAAATGGGTCCCGGCGGAATCGGCCCGAATATCGGCGGCGCGAAACTCTCCGGCGCGAAGTCCGAACGTCAGCCGACGTGCCCGCGATCCTGCGGCGACCTCCATTGCCGCCGGATAATCGGCGCATACCGCCAGCACTGCGGCGCTCTCCTGCTGCAAAACCATCGCCGCGAACGCTGACTTCACATGCGCCAGGTCGCGGTAGATATCGGCGTGGTCGAACTCTAACGATGTGATAATCGCGCCCTGGGCCCTGTAATGGAGGAACTTCGGCCCCTTGTCGAAGAACGCGGTGTCGTACTCGTCGCCTTCGATCGCAAAATGGCGGCCCGCACCCAGACGGTAATTGGCGCCCAGATTGAGGCTGAGGCCGCCGATCAGCACGCCGGGGTCGCGTCCGGCGTCAATCAGTACCTGCGCCATCATCGAAGTCGAGGTGGTCTTGCCGTGGGTGCCGCAGACCATCAGCGGGCATCGATCGCTGAGGAAGAAGTGCCACAGCGCCTCGGGCATCGACACATATGGAATTGGGCTTTGCACAAGCGCGAGCGCTTCGGGGTTGTCGCGGGTGACAACGTTGCCGACCACGACCAGGTCGGGAGCCGGATCCAGGTTGGCCGCGGCGAAGCCACGTTTGGCATTGACCTCCAGGCGGCGGAGCAGTGAGGCGGTCGGTTCGTACAACTCGTTGTCGGAACCGCTCACGGCGAACCCGCGTTCTTTGAGCATCCCCGCCAACGCCGCCATCGCAGTGCCGCCGACGCCGATGAGATGAATACGTTTTGGGGCCGCCGGTACCCGCGACAGACGGGCGGCGGAGTCAGCCAAAGACTCAGTTCGATCCATCAAGAACTTCCATGATACGGTCGTGAATCAAAGGGCGAAAATCGCGAATCGCCTCGTTGTCGCGGCGCGGATGGACGCGGTTAGTGAGAATCGTGACCGCGATCTCGCGTTCCGGCTCGATCCAGATCGAGGTTCCGGTAAAGCCCAGATGGCCGACCGCGGCCGGCGAGAAATGAGTGCCGGCGCTGGAGTTACCGGCCGTCGGAGTGTCCCAACCCAGCGCCCAGGTCGAGCCCTTGACGACGTCGTTGCGTTTCCAGAACTCGGTAATCAGGCTGCGCGGCACCAGGTCGGAACGGCCGTGATAACACGCGATCAACTCGGCGAGGATCCGATCGACCTCTTTGACTGGACCAAACAATCCGGCATGCCCGGCTGCCCCGCCCATCGCATAAGCGTTCTCATCGTGGACTTCGCCCACCAACAGCCGCTTGCGGGTGGGACAGATCTCGGTGGCAGCGAACATTTCCGGAACCGGTTCCAGGCGGTGCGTGCGCACCAGCGAGATATCCACAAAGTCGGTCGCGCGCAGGCTCAAGGGCCGAAAGATGCGGTCGCGGCAAAAGCGATTCAGCCCGCCGCCGGTAACCTGCTCGACCACCTCGCCCAGCAGCATGAAATTGAGATCGGAATAGATCGCGCGGGAACCAGCCGGAGCTTCGAGCTTCTCGCGATGGATCTGCTCGTAGACGTATTCCTTGGCGCCGCGGCTGGCCATGAAGTTGATCCGCCCTTTGCGCTCGATATCGGCGATCTGCCCGTAAAACGGGCGCCACGCTGCCAATCCTGAATAGTGACCCAGCAAGTGGCGGAAGGTGATGTAGGTTTTGCCGTGGACCCCGAAATTGTGGAAGAAGCGGGTCACGCGGTCGTCCAGGCGCACCTTACCCTCGCGGATCAGCAACATCATCGCGGTGCTGGTGGCCAAGACCTTGGTCAGCGAGGATAGATCGAAAACGGTTTCGAGCTGCATCGGATAGCGATCGGGAACGGTCTGGCGCCAGCCGAATTGGTTCTCGAATACAATCTCATCGCCTTTGCGCACCACTACCGTGGCACCCGGCATCACTCCGCGCTCGATGGCGTCGTTAAACGCATGCTCGACCTGTTCCCAGTTCACCTTGTTACTTGAAACTCCAACCCAGCCTAACTGACGGCACCTTCGACAAACCTCAGGCGGCGGCTATGGCTCTCGAGCCTGACCCGCGCGCCCAACGCGATAGTGAAATTCTCGGTGCCGTGGCCCACCTCCACGCCCCATAGAACCGGGACTCCCAGCTCCGCGGTCTGCTCGGTGGCAAACTCACGAATCAGCCGCTGCTCAGCTTCAGCCTCGGCGGGAGTGCGCATGCCCCCGAAGACCACCCCTGCCACCTGCCCCAGCGCGCCGCTTTGCTTAAGCTGTACCATCATCCGATCGATCCGATAGGCTTTTTCGCCGGTGTCTTCCAGGAACAGAATTTTGCCCGTGAAATCAGGGACGTACGGCGTGCCCAGCATCGCCACCACGATCGACAGGCAGCCGCCAATCAACACGCCTTCCGCCGCACCCGGATGAATCATTTCGGTGCCCTGCAGCTCAAAGCTTTTCAGTTCGCCGGCGAGCAGGCGCCGCAGATGGGACATCGAGCGCGGCGTCATCCCGCCCGCAATGTCCTTGGCCACCATCGGTCCGTGAAAGCAGACTATCCCGCTTAGCTCCGCAATCGCATTGAGCAGGAAAGTTTGATCGGAAAAGCCCATAAAAATTTTAGGCGTAGTTCCAAGGGTGTCGAAATCAATCAACGGGAGCAAGCGTCCGGCGCCATAACCGCCGCGAGCCGCGAAGATCGCGCGCACGTCGGGGTCGGCAAAGAACCGCATCAGCTCGGATGCGCGCTCCGTGTCACTGCCGGCGAGAATCCGATCCCGGGCAAGCGCGCGCTCCGACACTTTGACCCGATAACCCTGGCGCACCAATTCATTCACGCCGCGCTCCAGATGCTCGCGGTCAACGGCGGCGGCCGGGGCAATCACGCCCACCGTATCGCCGGGCCGAAGAGCCGGCGGTTTGATTCGATCGCCTGAAGTCACTGAGTCATCTTATATTCCGCCCTGCGCGGAAGATAAGAGAGCGGAAACGGGAAATTTTCTTTTTAAACAACCGGCTAAATGGTGCGGTCAACCGCTTCCGCAACGCGCCGCAGCGAGCGCATCAGCTCGGCGAAGCGTGCCGGCCCAGGGCAATCTCAATTCCAAAGTGGAGATTTACCGCTACGTCACCGAAGGCTCGTTCGACGCCTATATGTGGCAGACCCTTGAGACCAAGGCGCGCTTCATCCAGCAGGTCATGAGCGGCCAGACCGCGGTGCGCAGCGCCGAGGACCTCGAAGGCGGCGCGCTGACCTACGCCGCCTCGGGCAATCCCGCAGTAATGGAGAAAGTCCGAATCGACACCGAAGTCCGCAAGCTCGACCAGCAGCGCGCTGTGCATCTCAACCAGCAGCACAACATCCGCTGGCAGCTCCGCCACCTGCCCAGGGAGATTGCCGACGCCCGGCAAACCCTCGAGCATCTGCAGGCGGACATCGTCACTCGCGACGCGCATGACGGAGAGAGATTCGTGATGACCGCATTTTGCATATCCGTGACCGCCGCGTCGCGTCGGCGATCTTTTGCAAATCTGCGACCGCCCTACCGGCCTTGCTCCTTGCAAATCCGTGACCTCACCGTTCGACCTTGGGAGGTTGATCGCCTTTAAGCCGGTGCTTCAAAATGACCTTAGTTTCTCTTTCCGAGGTCGATCGTATTTGATGCCAATTGCAATCAATGAAGGTGAGAATTTCTATTGCCAGACGTTTGCTCGACTGTGGATTGGAGATGAGTTCGCCAATGGCGTCGAGATATAGCCTCACGTCTGGGCGGGCAGAGGCTTGCCCGTTGTACCCGGCGAGCATTGGGAGCGTTGGCTCGGAGAAATTGCGTTTCGCGAGATCCGAACCGGCTTAGTACTTACCGCGACCAGTCCGCAGCTCAATAAGGGAATGTTCGCAGACGCGGTTCTCAAACAGAAGCTGGATCGCCTTACCTTTGGCCTAGTTTTGCAGGGCGTTCCCAGCTACCGCGAAAGCTTTCTCATCTGTGGGGCCAACGAGACAGGAGAACCGGATGCGCGTCAATTTGGCCGGGCGAAGGTCTTCTATCCCACACGCGGGATGACACCACTGCGGGTGGGTCGCGCAGAATTGGACCGCGCTGTTTTTCTCGCATCGAAGCTCGCAATTATAGACCATCAGGGTGAAGACTGGAAACGCCTCAGGCGCGCTATCGACGCATTGATGAGAGGAACAGCGGAACCGGGCTTTCAGGACGAGCGCCTGCATCAATTCGTGCGGAGCCTTGAAGGGTTAATCCGTCCGGACATCGCTAGGACGCGCGCGCAATTCATACACAGATCCCAGACTTTCGCTTTAGCCAGCTCGTCAGCGGTCAAGGCTTTAGAGGACATTTTCGACATTCGCAGCAAAATCGAACATCTCCACAGCCCGCTCGCGATGCTCTCGGGTTCGACAACAGCCGAAAATGAAGAGCTTCTCTACCGCCGCGCGCGCCAAGCTGATCGATTGGCGCGGTTCACCTTATCGCGTGTATTGGAAAGCGACGTGCTACGCGAAGTGTTTAAGACCGAAGCGAGTACAGAAGAATTCTGGAAGAAGGCTGACGACGAGAAGAGGACGATATGGGGCAGCCGCATGGACTTGGATGCCGTGCAGTGACGATCTCCGAGTAGCGGCGACTTACTGCGACAGGCACCGATGCACCGATACGCGTCACCCGAGAGCCGCCCGTGAAGAACGATAAAATTCCTTTCGGATACCAAAAAGTCCACCCATCCTGCTCGGGGCCGCAGTCCCTTACCAAGCCGCTTGCCGCCATCGGCTGAGACCGGCCCGGAGGTTGTTTCATGGAAACGAAAGAATTCGACTCTATGCTGCACACATTGATCCCTGCCACTCTGAGCGTTTTCCCAAAGCTCGAAGCGGGAGACCCGTACCATTTTGATCACTGGGCCGAAGACAGTGCTGGCGCAGCCTGTATCTATTACTGGTTCACCTCGCGCGACGGAAACAAACGGAACCAGAAGCGGGTTCCCGTTTCAGAAGTTCGTGCCGCCTTACAGCATCTTCGAGCCACCGGGGCGCTCGATCGTGGGTCATTTCGAACGCGCTGCCCTATATCCCACAAATCCGGTCCCTGTGGATTTGCCATCGTGGGGCGGATACTCGAAGCACTTGGCGTTGCCAGATATTCCGGTCGCGACGTAGGATTTACACTCACCGATCCAGTAAAGGCGCTATCACTCCTCGAAGAGATGCCTTTAAACACATCTCTCTGACAGCGGCTGGTGCGCACCCTTAAGCGCAGAGCATCCATCCGCGCGCTCCGCGCTCGCGGGGTCACGGCGGCGCTCCCCGAAAACAGGACAGGCGAAGCACCACCGTCTCCGGGTCCAGTGCGAGCAAGACGTGAACGTGATCGTCCATTACGACGTAAGCAGCCAATTCATAGCGACGCCCGTCAAATTTTCTGATCGCCGCCGTCACCAGGTCTCGTTCGTTCGAATCGAGTTCCCGCTGTCCGCGAGCGAGCCGCCAGGTGACGAAGTACGTTACTTGGTCTTGCCTCCAGTGGGGAAGTTTTCTGCGATATAAGAGTTCAGCCATGTATTGGTAGCGCGAGCAAAAAAGCTCGCGTGTCATCGACAGGCAGGGACGCCTGTGCCACTGATTTAGGACCCCCCGGCCGCCACCGGATCAGGCCGCGGCGTCGGCGAAAAACCCTTGAACCCGCTCGCTCCGGAACGCCTCGATGGCGTCGAGAGCCACCTTGCCCTAAAGTGTGCGGTCAACCGCTTCCGCGACGCGCCGCAGCGAGCGCATCAGCTCGGCGAAGCGTGCCGGCCGAAGTTGCTGCGGCCCATCGGAAAGCGCCTTCTCAGGTTCCGGATGAACTTCGATCATAAGGCCGTCGGCGCCGGCCGCCACCGCCGCCATCGCCATCGGAATCACCAGAGATTCGGTTCCAGTGCCGTGGCTGGGATCGACGATTACCGGCAGATGGGTCCATTGCTTGAGCAGCGGGATGGCATTGAGGTCCAGGGTGTTACGGGTGGCGGTCTCGAAGGTGCGGATGCCGCGTTCGCACAGCACCACGTTGGGATTGCCCGCGGACAGAATGTATTCGGCCGCCATCAGGAACTCATCGAGCTTACTCGACATACCGCGTTTGAGCAGGATCGGCTTGCCGACTTTGCCCAGACGGCGCAGGAGCGAGAAATTCTGCGCATTGCGCGCGCCGACTTGAAGCATATCGGAATGTTCCACGACGCGGTCGATGTCGTGCGGATCCATCACCTCGGTGACCACCGGCAAGCCGACGTCGCGGCCGGCATGCTCCAGCAGCAACAACCCCTCCTCTTCCATCCCCTGAAATGAGTATGGGGACGTGCGCGGCTTAAAAGCGCCGCCGCGCAGCATGTGCGCGCCGGCTTGCTTGACCGCCGCGGCAGCACCCTGCATCTGCCGGGCGCTTTCGATCGCGCACGGACCTGCCATCACGACCAGCCGCTTGCCGCCGATCTCCACATTGCCGACCTTGACCGTTGAACCCTCGGGGTGAAGCTCGCGGGCGGCGAGCTTATACGGTTTCAGAATCGGCATCACACTTTCGACGCCGGCGAAGAATTCGAGTTGGGCAAGGTCGTCCTTGCCCCGCTCCTCACCCACGCAGGCCACCACGGTGCGCTCAACGCCTGTTATCTGATGGGCCTGGAAGCCCGCCTTTTCGACCCTTTCGACCACCGCCGCTACTTCCGCCGGGGTGGCATGCGCTTTCATCACTACAATCACGGTTTTTCGCCTTCCTTGTTTACCGGGGTCCAGCTTGCCAGGCGGTTTTCGCTGCGATCGGGGGTGAACCCAGCGAGATCGGCGTTGCCTGGCCTGTTCCGGTTCCGGCCTCGATTTGTAATGCGTGGTTCATTCGCGCCTCGACTCATAATGGTAAAAGAACTAGAACTTGAGTATCCTTTTCATCTGGAGTCGAGGTGAGTACGCTGATTTTGCCATCCTCCGCGCCGTTCCATCAACGGCGCGTATATCCGGACCGGCCGCTGAAGCTGCTCCACACCTCCGACGTCCATCTGGAAAGCGACACGTTCGGCCACGGAGCCGAGGGCAAGAAACTGCGCGACAGCATTCGCCAAGCCTTCAGCCACGTAGTGTCTATCGCCAATCGCATGAACGCCGACATGCTGCTGATCGTCGGCGACCTGTTCGACTCCAGCAGGATCACGGATGAAGCGCTGTCGTTCGCCTTGGGCCAGATTGCGCGGGCGCGGATGCCCGTGGTGCTGACTCCCGGTAATCATGACGCGCACGACGAGCGCTCGATCTACGCCAAGCTGCCACCCTCCGAGATGCCGCGAAATTTGCATCTGCTGCTCGAGCCGGAAGGTTCGACGCTGGAATTTCCCGAGCTGCATGCGCGGCTGTGGGGACGCGCCCTGGTCGAGCATACTCCTGAGTACCGGCCCCTGGCCGGAATCGCGGCGCCGGTCGAGGGCCTGTGGAACATCGCTTTGGCCCACGGGTTTTTCATGGAAGAGGGCGAGTTCGACCGCTCTTCGCCGATCAATCCGATCGATATTGAAGGCAGCGGCTACGACTATATCGCGATGGGACATATTCATGTCTTCACGGATTGCTCGCGTGGAGCAACCCGCGCGGCCTATTGCGGCACTCCCGCTCCACTGTATCAGGAAGCGGGACGGGTAGCTCACGTACGTTTTGAACCCGGTCAGGGAATCGAGCTCGAACGCCTTCCGGTATCGGAGTAACAGACGAAGTGAACCGGCGAAGAGATGGAGGATTCGCTCAGGTCAGCCGTCGCATAAACGAAGCAACCAACGGATCGACGAAGCGACAAGCATCCGCAAGCGACTGGCCGCGATCGAGGCCACAGTCCGCAGCACCCCGCAACATCAATAATAATGTCTGCGAATCTAATGTGAGTGTCCAAACTCGTTCGGCCACCGTATAGGTCGGGTCTTACTGTTTCACGGCTCACATCTATTGATTACAACCGCCCGCCGCGGAAACGCTATTGGTATCGAGCGTGACTGCGCCACTGGCGGCAACGGCGCCTCCCAGCGCTCTGCCCTGCACCGTTGCGCCACTGGTCAGAGTAATTGACGTGTTAACCAGTAGGTTCCCTTCCAGTACACAGCCCACTCCGACAGTCGCTGAACTACCCACCTGCCAAAAGACGTTGGAAAACTGTGCGCCATTGGTCAGGATAACGTCGCAGGAGGGAGTTGTTAAGGTGAGGGTGGAAGCGGGCATCTGGAAGATCCAGACCGCATTCGCGTCACCCTGAGCGTCGAGAGTGAGATTTCCCGCGGTTATCTGAAAAGAGGTCGCGGCGGATGTATAGAGGCCGGGCGTGAGGACTTGTCCGGCCAGGTTGTCGGCCACAATAGTGGGCCCTGACCGTCCGGCGGCGTCGGCATATGCGTTCGTCAAGGAGGCTAACGCCGCGACTGCAGGCGGGGTGCCAATTTGAATCGTCCCGTTCACTGTTCCAGGTCCAAATCCGGTCACCGAAACACCTGGCGTCAAACCAAGATCCCCGGTGAGCATGGTCAGGCCGGTGTTAGTGACCGTGGCTTGAGCCACGACCGCGAAACCGGAAGCCGCTCCAAGATCTACCGGCAAAAGGCTCGGGGTTGAACCGGTGGTAAAACTCCATGAAACGTTAGCTGCCATTGCATTGCCTTCCAGATCCAGGGCACCGGTCGTGACGATGGCGGTAAACAGGGAACTGGTTGCAAGCGCGATCGTGGGAGTAAATGTCGCGATCCCGTTGGTCACATCATAGGTTATTTTCCCGGCTACAGAAGTCGGCCCGGGCCCCACCAGCATGAAAGTTGCCGCGTTGAGTGTTGCGGGGTCCATCGCTTTTGTGAACGTTGCATTGATTCCTGCGTTGGGGGCCACCATCGTGGCACCGTTAGCAGGGGTCGTGGAAGTTACTGCAGGTGCGATGCCGTCCGGCCCCGAACCTGTTGTGAATGTCCATGTAAACGCGGCCGCGAACGGATTTCCAGCAAGGTCCTCGGCCCCGCTTGTAATCGTCGCCGTAAACGACACCCCGGCCGCCAGAGCGCTGGACGGTGTAAATGTTGCAGTTGCGCCGACACTCGAATAGGTCACAGTGCCGGTAACCGGCGTCAGGCCGGGACCCGTAAGTGTAAAAGTCGATCCCGTAATGGTTGTCGAGTCCATGCCTTCGCTGAAGGTAGCGGTGATTTTCTGGTTGGTAGCCACACTGACGGCAAGATTAGCAGGATTTGTAGAGATGACAGTTGGCGCAGTCGTGTCTGAGTCCGCGCTGGTTACGAAGGTCCAGACAAAATTACTTGCCACTGGAACTTCGGCGGCGCTTTTGGCCCCGGTCGTAATCGTTACCGTAAATGTGGTGCTAACCGGGAGTAAGCCTGTAGGCGCAAAGATCGCGATGTTGTTGGTCGCGTCGTAGGTCACGATTCCGGTTACAGGAGTCACGCCCGGCCCTGTCACCGTCAAAGTCGCGGTGTTGATGGTCGTAGGATCCATCGCCTCATTGAAACTCACCGCGATCGTCCGATTAATCGGCACCCCCTGGCCTCCACAGCCTGAGATAGCCGGATTGGTTGAAATCACTATGGGAGCGATTCCGGGGGTGGGAGTGGCGGTTGGCGTCGGCGTAAAAGTTGGCGTCAGTGTGGGGGTCGCCGTGGGGATGGGTGTGGCGGTAGCCGTTGGGCTCGGCGTTGGCGTCGCGGTTGATGTGGGGATGGGGGTAGCCGTCGCCGTCTGAGTGGGAGTGGCCGTCGGCGTCTCGGTCGCAGTCGCCGTCGGCGTCTCGGTGGGGGTCGCCGTCGGCGTCTCTGTGGGGGTGGCCGTCGGCGTCTCGGTGGCAGTCGCCGTCGGAGTCTGCGTGGCGGTCGCCGTCGGAGTGTCTGTGGCGGTGGCCGTTGGAGTCTCGGTGGCAGTCGCCGTCGGGGTCTGCGTGGCGGTTGCCGTCGGAGTGTCTGTGGCGGTGGCCGTTGGAGTCTCGGTGGCAGTCGCCGTCGGGGTCTGCGTGGCGGTCGCCGTCGGAGTGTCTGTGGGAGTGGCCGTCGGCGTCTCGGTCGGCGTCGCCGTTGGGGTCTGCGTGGGGGTCGCTGTCGGCGTCTGCGTAGGGGTCGCCGTTGGAGTCTCGCTGGCGGTCGCCGTTGGAGTCTCGGTGGCGATCGCCGTCGTAGTCTGCGTGGGGGTCGCTGTCGGCGTCTCTGTCGGGGTCGGCGGCGGCGTTTCGGTAGCGGTCGCCGTCGGAGTCTGCGTGGCGGTCGCCGTCGGAGTGTCTGTGGGAGTGGCCGTCGGCGTCTCGGTGGCGGTCGCCGTCGGCGTCTCGGTCGGCGTCGCCGTTGGGGTCTGCGTGGGGGTCGCTGTCGGCGTCTCTGTCGGGGTCGGCGGCGGCGTTTCGGTAGCGGTCGCCGTCGGAGTCTGCGTGGGGGTCGCCGTCGGAGTGTCTGTGGGAGTGGCCGTCGGCGTCTCGGTGGCGGTCGCCGTCGGCGTCTCGGTCGGCGTCGCCGTTGGGGTCTGCGTGGGGGTCGCTGTCGGCGTCTCTGTCGGGGTCGGCGGCGGCGTTTCGGTAGCGGTCGCCGTCGGAGTCTGCGTGGGGGTCGCCGTCGGCGTCTGCGCAGGGGTCGCCGTCGGAGTCTGCGTGGGGGTCGCCGTCGGCGTCTCGGTGGCAGTCGCTGTCGGCGTCTCTGTGGGGGGTGTCCGTCGGCGTGTCGGTAGCGGTCGCCGTCGGCGTCTGCGTGGCGGTCGCTGTCGGCGTCTTCGTGGCGGTCGCTGTCGGCGTCTCTGTGGGGGTGTCCGTCGGCGTGTCGGTAGCGGTCGCCGTCGGCGTCTTCGTGGCGGTCGCTGTCGGCGTCTTCGTGGCGGTCGCTGTCGGCGTCTTCGTGGCGGTCGCTGTCGGCGTCTTCGTGGCGGTCGCTGTCGGCGTCTCGGTGGCAGTCGCCGTCGGAGTCTGCGTGGCGGTCGCCGTCGGAGTGTCTGTGGGGGTGGCCGTCGGCGTCTCGGTGGCGGTCGCCGTCGGCGTCTGCGTGGGGGTCGCTGTCGGCGTCTGCGTGGGGTTCGCCGTCGGGGTCTGCGTGGCGGTCGCTGTCGGCGTCTCGGTGGCGGTCGCCGTCGGCGTCTCGGTGGCGATCGCCGTCGGCGTCTCGGTGGCAGTCGCCGTCGGAGTCTCGGTGGCAGTCGCCGTCGGAGTCTGCGTGGCGGTCGCCGTCGGAGTGTCTGTGGGGGTGGCCGTCGGCGTCTGCGCAGGGGTCGCCGTCGGCGTCTCGGTGGCCGTCGCCGTCGGCGTCTGTGTGGCGGTCGCTGTCGGAGTCCTTGTGGCGGTCGCCGTCGGCGTCTCGGTGGCGATCGCCGTCGGCGTCTCGGTGGCAGTCGCCGTCGGAGTCTGCGTGGCGGTCGCCGTCGGAGTGTCTGTGGGGGTGGCCGTCGGCGTCTGCGCAGGGGTCGCCGTCGGCGTCTCGGTGGCCGTCGCCGTCGGCGTCTGTGTGGCGGTCGCTGTCGGAGTCCTTGTGGCGGTCGCCGCCGGGGTTTCTGTGGCCGTCGCTGTTGGCGTTTGCGTGGCGGTCGCTGTCGGCGTCTCTGTGGGGGTGTCCGTCGGCGTGCTCGGTAGCGGTCGCTGTCGGCGTCTCTGTGGCGATCGCCGTCGGGGTTTCTGTGGCGGTGGCCGTCGACGTGCTGGTCGTGGTCTTCGTCGGCGTACTCGTCGCCGTCCTGATCACCGTCGAGGTGGCAGTCGCGGTTCTGACCGGCGTCCTTATCGCCGTCTGTGTGGGGGTGACGGTCGCAGTCCTGGTCACGTTCTTAATCGGCGTGCTGGTCGCAGTCGCCGTTATATTCGAAGTTGACGTTGCAGTGGGGGTTCTGCTCGGGGTTCTGGAGGCCGTTGCCGTCGCCGTAACGATGAAAATAGCACCGGGGTTATTGCGAACGCTGTGGTCGCATCCCGCCACTAGAAAGGCAAAAGTTACCAGTAACCCAAGAACCACGTCTTGTCGATTTGCGCGATCAGTTGTCTGGTTGACATAGCGATTCCCCCCTTTGAATCAGTTTTCGGACCCTTGAAACTGTAAAGGGTGGCCATTTGTAAGCTTGGGGGAAACGCCACTTTTCAGGCATGCGATGGTTGAGCGAACACTCAGTTAAGGTGGACACTCTTAGATGTGCTGTGGTTGATGTAGGCCGACTGTGGCGCCCGGCTGAATACGGTGTTGGATTTGGAGAGCGCGACCTAAGCCGGGCCATCTGAAGGAGTACAATCCGCGCCAACAGTCAAGCTGAAGGAGTGGTTGCGCGGCGGCAGCACCCCCGGCGCGCCAATTTGCCTACTTCATCGCAGCGCGTACGATCCTGTTGTACGACGTACGGAAGCCGAGCTGCGCAAGCGGACCCATTGCCGCAGGTTTCGAGACCGGCGAGACAGTTATCAAGCCTTGGGTTGGAAAGCGGCCGGGCGCTTCGTCTCTGTGCGCGAGGACTTGCGCGAACCTCCCGAGACCAGAGGCCGCAAGCCGAACGAGGTTCCAGTCTCTACTTTTTCATGTGCTGGTCACCACCTTGACCCAGAGAGTCCGGTGGAAAACCTGCCGTTTTACAACCGCGCCCTACAACGAGAACCGGCTCAATCAAATGATTTTGGAATCGTTTCTGTTTGCGGTCCTTCAATAGCGACCGACAGCCAATTTTCGACACAAAAAAACGGCGGCCCCGATGGGGCCGCCGTTTTCTTTTTGCGCCATTAATCGCGCGTTCTTACATCATACCGCCTGGAGGCATCCCGCCCGGTCCACCGCCGCCGCCCTTATTTTCGTCGGGCTTCTCGGCGACCATGCATTCGGTGGTGAGTAACAGACCCGCCACTGACGACGCGTTCTGCAAAGCACTGCGCACGACCTTGGTGGGGTCGATGATACCGGCCTTCATCAGATCTTCGAACTCTTCGTTGGCCGCATTAAATCCAAACGCGCCCTTGTTGTTCTTGATCTTGTCGACCACGATCGAGCCTTCCCATCCGGCGTTCTGAGCGATCCAGCGGGCCGGATCCTCCAGCGCCTTGCGGATGATGTTGACGCCGACCTTCTCGTCCTCGGATACGCGCAGGCTGTCCAGTCCAGCCGACGCGCGGATCAGCGCGACGCCACCGCCTGGCACCACGCCTTCCTCGACCGCCGCGCGGGTCGCATGCAGCGCATCTTCGACGCGCGCCTTCTTCTCTTTCATCTCGATCTCGGTCGCCGCACCGACTCGAATAACCGCCACGCCGCCGACCAGCTTGGCCAGCCGCTCCTGCAGCTTCTCACGGTCATAGTCGGAGG
Organism: uncultured Pseudomonadota bacterium; assembly: GCA_963824565.1. Taxonomy (GTDB): domain Bacteria; phylum Desulfobacterota; class Binatia; order Binatales; family Binataceae; genus JAJPJA01. The sequence goes on from CAWGQB010000026.1 coordinate 270,540, forward strand.
TGGTCTCTTCGATCTGAGCGCGGATCTGCTTGATGCGCCCTTCGATGTCGGCCTTCTTGCCGGCGCCGTCGATAATCGTGGTGTTGTCCTTGTCAACCACGATCGCGCTTGGCGCGGCCGAGATCCTGCAGGGTTACGTTCTCGAGCTTGATGCCGAGCTCTTCCGCGATCACCTTGCCGCCGGTCAGAATCGCGATATCTTCGAGCATCGCCTTGCGCCGATCGCCAAAGCCCGGCGCCTTGACTGCGGTGCAGGCCAAGCGTGCCGCGGATCTTGTTGACCACCAACGTCGCCAGGGCCTCGCCCTCGATGTCCTCGGCGATCATCAGGAACGGCTTGCCGGTCTTGGCGATGGCCTCGAGGATCGGGAGCAGATCCTTCATCGCCGAGATCTTCTTCTCGTTGATGAGCAGGTAGGCATCCTCGAGCTTGGCTTCCATGCGCTCGGGATCGGTTACGAAATAGGGCGACAGATAGCCGCGGTCGAACTGCATGCCCTCAACCACTTCCAAAGTGGTTTCAAGCCCTTTGGCTTCCTCGACCGTGATCACGCCCTCCTTGCCGACTTTCTCCATCGCCTCGGCAATGATGTCGCCGATGGTGGAGTCGTTGTTGGCCGAGATCGTGCCGACCTGGGCGATTTCGCGGCGATCCTTGGTCGGTTTGGACATGCTCTTGAGTTCGGCAACCACAGCCTCGACGGCCCTATCAACACCCCGTTTGATCGACATCGGGTCGTGGGCGGCCGCGACCATCTTAACGCCTTCGTTGTAAATCGAACGCGCCAGAACCGTAGCGGTGGTGGTGCCGTCACCGGCTACATCCGAGGTCTTGGAGGCTACCTCCTTGACCATCTGCGCGCCCATGTTTTCGAACTTGTCTTCGAGCTCGATCTCCTTGGCCACGGTGACGCCGTCTTTGGTTACGGTCGGCGCCCCAAAGCTTTTATCGAGCACCACGTTGCGGCCCTTGGGACCGAGTGTCACGGTTACCGCGTCAGCCAGGACGTTGACCCCTTTCTGGATCTTCTCGCGGGATTCCTGGCCAAAGCGAACAATTTTGGCTGGCATAGTTTCTTAATTCCTCCGATTCAAAATTTGGATTGATTCGTTCTGGCTACTCGAGCACGCCGACGATTTCATCTTCGCGCAGGATCAGATGCTCCTCGCCTTCGATCTTCACTTCGGTGCCGGAATATTTGCCGAACAGAATCCGGTCTCCCTTTTTGACGTCCGGAGCAATTACCTTGCCTTCTTCGGTCGTCTTTCCCTTTCCAACCGCCACTACCATCCCTTCCTGCGGCTTTTCCTTCGCGGTATCAGGGATGATAATTCCGCCCTTGGTCTTTTCTTCCTCTTGGATCCGTTTGACCAGGATTCGATCTCCTAGCGGCCTAATACTTTTCATGGCTGCAAAACCACCTCCTATTGCTGTTCAAAAATTGCCGGGTTAAAGCGTCCGCGATAAACCTAAGCATTCTATACGCGGTGTCAACTCTCAGCATTAGCACTCTCTGGGCTGAGAGTGCCAACCAGAAATCTAGCGCATCCGGTGATCGTTTAAAAGAGGCCGACGCGAAGAAAAATCGTGCTAAGCCGGTGAAAACAAGACGAAAGTGAGTAGCGGCCGGGCTACACGTCGATCGACCTATGCTGGTCAGGAAGGATCTTCGCCGCCATGGATCTATGGCGTGGTTACTTCAACTGTCCCTTTTTGCGCAGTTCCTCTTCCCGGTAGCGACGATAGAGAATCTGCCATTCGCCGCTTCCTTCCACTACACCACGTTTGAGGGAACTGATCTTTCTGCGCACTACGGCGTCGATTTGGTCGCCCTTTTCGACCCACTCGGCAATCACCTCGCGGCCTTGGCGCAGGGCCAGCGCGAAGTTGGGGATATTGGCCAGTCCTTCATCGCGCAGGCGGGTTAGCGACTCACGGGCCAAAAACAGGATCCGAGCCTCGCTTAGCTTCATACTAGCTCAGCCTCTCCGTCACCGGCTTCTTTCCCTCGCGCGCCTGGAGTTGATCGGACAGAGCGAGGGATTGCGTTAGTTCGATAATAAACCGGCGCCATCATTTTTGAAAGACAGCTTCAGAAGATGGGTGGGGGATTCCTGATGAGATCTTCACACCGCGGCTTGGAACGCCGACCGACTCATCCGCCTCTTGACTCTAAATCAGTGTAAGTAATCGAAGAATCTTCCCGCAGATTGCAAGCCGCGCTAAAGAGTAAAGTCCTTGCGCTGTGCGATACGTTGCTTGATGAGGGTCCGCAGCCTGGTCACGTCAATACCGGGATGTTTGCGCGCTTCGGCTTCAGCCATCAGACTCCGCTTCTTCGTCGATCTGCGTCTCAGTCTCGAAGTTGGCCGACATCAACTCGACCACGCATGCGATCAATGCTTCGAGGTCCGCCTTGGGCGCAATCGCCCCCCGCGCCTTCATACCCTCGACGAAATGCCGCGCGAGCGCATCAATTTCCTGTTCCCGTACCGGCATACTTCTCTGTCGTGTTGGCGTCCTAATCGATCGCGCCACGCTGCCATTTCCTTGTAGGCCACGTTCAATCGCGTGTCCAGCGCTCCGACATCAACAGGTTCCCACCAAAACCGCGCGAGCCGCAAGCAATTTGGAATCAGAAATCCAAGCGCCACTAAAGCGACGCTGCCCGTCGTAAAACGGGCAGCGTGTTCAAGCAGCTAGGTGATGGGATTGATTACGCCGTGGCCGCTGCGAATTCTCCCTGCGAGCCGTGCAGGATCGCGTTGAAACGCCGGTCGCCCAGGTAGAGCCGCTGCGCCTCTTCGTCGGTGACCACACTTCGCCGCAAGTCCCGGCGGCGAATTTGCCATACGCCCCCGACCATCGGATGGCGTCCCTGATGATAGCTGAAGAAATAATAGATGAACTGCCGGATCACCGAACGGCGCGCCTCGGCCGACAATCCGCGCCCTCCAGCCGTGGTGGCGATAGTATGGAGCAGGCGCCACGGCGAGTAGAAAATCTTGAACGCATCCGTATAGGCGCGCATCCACATCGTACTTGTCCATCTTGTCGTGCTTGAGCGTCACATGCTGGGAGTCCAGGTTGTTGAAATCCCAATCAATGATTTGACCCTCTTTGGCGTAGCGGATTTGGTCCTCGGTACCCGGCAGAGGGGTCATGATGAAGAACGACACGATGTCAAAGCCGATCTGCTTGAGCGTCTTACCGGCGATACGTCCACAATCGGGGCCATCGAATGGAAACCCCAGCATGTAACCGGCGTGGACCGAAATGCCCGCGCGATGCCAATTATCGACCACGCGCCGGTACTTGCTCAGTACTCGCGCGCGGGCTTCTTCGATCACCATGCGATGGTTGCGGTCGTCGGTGTTCTGATACTTGGTAGCGTAGTTAAGATTGTCCGGATTAAGCGATTCGATCCCGACAAAGGCCTGGTAGCATCCGGCCTCGGCTGCCAGGTCCAGGAAGCGCCGGCTGCGCGAATGCTTGGCGCCGGGCTTTTCTCCCTCGCCCACATTGGCATAGCAGGAGGCGTCCACGTCGACCTGCATCATGAACGAAAGCTTGGGAAATTCCTTGCGGACCTGTGCCATCCCGGTCAGGATCTCGTCCCATCGCGGGCTGCGGAAGAAATCGTCGTCAACCAGGAACAACGAATCGATACCGTGGTTGAACACCGCGTCGCGCACCCATTGCACCACCGACTGCGGATCGCGCGAGCGCATCGTGCGGCCCATCACATTCTTCACCGAGCAGTACGAGCAGGTGAAGGGGCATCCGCGCGAGGTATCCAGCGTGGTCTGGGTGTCGTTGAAAAACCGGGTCAGATAACGTTCATTGATCAGCGGCAACTGCGCGTCGGTAATCACCGGGACCAGGATGTCGCCGGTGCCGGTTTTGGCCCTGATACCTTCGTTAACCGAGTACTCCGGTTTGAGTTTGCCGTCGAGAAAGTCCTGGATTACCTCACCCCAGAAATTCTCCGCCTCGCCGACCGCGGTCGAGATCCCGCAGCTATGCATGAATTCGCGCGATTGCGGATAACCGCTGACGTGAAAACCACCCATAATGGTGGGCAGACCATGGGCGACGAACTGCAGGGCCAAGTCGCGTCCGCGCGGGTACTGATTGGACTGCACGCCGGCAAGGCCAATCAGCAACTCGACCCCGTCTTCGCGGGCCTTTTCCTTGATCGCGGTGATGCTCTCCGGACCGATCGCGCCATCGCAAAGCTCATCCCAGATAACAGTCTCGAGAAAAACATTGCGCTCGGCCCCATAGCGCTTGTTGAAGGTGTCATTGAGCGCCGCCAGCACCGTCAGGGTATTGTTGGGTTGCACGCCCCAGCGGTAGAACTGCACATAGCCTTCGTCATCGTAGCGCGAGGGCTTGACAAAATAGACCCTGACGGTCCGGCATGGCTCAGGCTTAAGCACCGCTGATTCGGCGGTGGCCGCACACCGTCGGTGAGCTGCTTGCGCGATGCCGTCGTCCCATAACGGTTACGGCCCAGAATCAGGTAAAAGAGTCCGGCCAAGGATAGCAAGAAGCCTGCGACTACGACTAGAACAACCATGGAATATTCCTCTTCAACCTCGCTCCAACTCCACTTTGCCGGCAGAGAAGCCTTCCTAACCGACTGGTCAAGGCTACTATTTTGGTATCGCATCTGAAGGAATCCAAGTCAACCTTTTAACCGTAAATGCCGCTACCGCGGAATGCGGTGCGGGTAAGTTCAGCGATACATCTCGACCAGGTTAATCAGTTCGAGGTCCCGGTATCGCTCGACGAGGTATCCCTTGATCTGCTGGACGGTGCTCATCTGCAGCACATCCTTGGCGATCAGGCGGGCAGTCTGATAGTTGACCTTGCGGACAATCTCACGCACCACCGGAATAAACAGCGGGCTTAGACTCAATTGCGTCAGGCCCATCCCAATCAGCACCAACGTAGCCATCGGGTCACTGGCCATTTCCCCGCAAATACAGACGGTTTTGCCGGCGTCATTGGCGACATTAAAAACCTGCGAAATGGCCGCCAAAACGGCAGGATGGAGCGGCTCATAGAGCTGCGCCACCTTGGGATTATTGCGGTCCGCCGCCAGCAGAAACTGGATCAAATCGTTGGTTCCTATAGAGAAGAAGTCTACCTCTTTTATGAGGCGCGAAGCCAGCCAAACCGCGGCTGGAACCTCGATCATGGCGCCTACCGGGATGTTGGGGTTGTGCTCGATACCTTCGCGATCAAGCTCGGCCTTGGCTTCGCTTAACAACTCCCGGGCCGCGCGCAACTCATCCATGCTGGAGATCATCGGGAACAGGACGCGCACGTTATGCCGCGCCGCGGAGCGCAAAATTGCGCGCAGTTGCAGCTTGAATAGCGATGGCATCTCCAGCGATACCCGAATCGATCGCCAGCCCAGGAACGGGTTGTCTTCGCGCGGGACGCGCATGTACGAAGGATATTTGTCCGCACCGATATCCAGCGTGCGAATCGTAACCGGGCGATTCCCCACCGGCTTGAGCAAGCGGTTATAAATCGCGACCTGCTGATTTTCGTCCGGAAAATCCTCGTAGGTCAGGAACGAGAACTCGGAGCGAAATAGCCCTACGCCTTCGGCGCCGTACTTGAGCGCGATCTCGACGTCGTTTTGTAGCGCGATATTGGCCAGCAACTGGACGCGATGACCATCATGCGTCATGGCGTGCTCGCTGGGATGCGCCATCAGTTCGCGGCGAAAGGCGTTGTACTGACGCGACAGCCGCTCGTACTCGCGCTGCACGTCGACGCTGGGCTTGATATAGAGGATGCCGGAGTTGCCGTCGAGCACCAGATCGTCGCCTTCACTCACCGATTCCATCAGGTGCTCGATTCCGACCACCGACGGGATTTCGAAGGAACGCGCGAGAATCGCCGCATGCGAAGTCACGCCGCCCGATTGCAATGCGATGCCGGCGAGATTTTCGTGTGACAGCAGCGTCAGTTGCGACAGCGTCAACTCTTCGGCCACCAAAATCGTGGAATGGACGAACGGACTGCGGCTGTCTTCGCGGCGCAAATGGCGCAGCAGGCGATGCCCAACATCGCGGAAGTCGCTGGCCCGCTCGCGCAGGTAGCCATCGGCCATCGCCAGCATCGAAGCGCTCAGTTGGTCGACTACTCGAAACAAGGCGCTTTCGGCGGCATAGCCGGACTCGATTGCGGTCTTGATCCGCCCAATGAACTCGTCGTCTTCAAGAATCAAGCGATGAGCGTCGAAAATCTTGAGCTCGCCCTCGGGCATCAGGGTCGACATCCGCGCCTTCAGCGCGGTCAATTCGGCTCGCGCCTTGACCAGGCTTTCCTCCAGACGACGGAGCTCCTCGCCGCGGTCGTCGGCACGGAGGTTAATGTCGATGGTGTTGAGAAAGGCGCCGACCAGATGCGCGATGCCGTGGCCAAATCCGGGGACGGCGCCGAGGCCGACCAGAGCGCGGGCGGCGGATTTTAACCGGTGCCGCGAGCCGCGTCTTGCCCCCCACCTTTTCATAGTCTTTGAGCTGGCGGTTGGCCTCGATCATCCGGCGGCGATATTCGTCGCGCTCCTTTTCCTTGGTCGCCAGAGTCTGGCGCAGCCGGAAATTGTTGAGCATCTGCGCCAGTTGAATGGCCGCCGCCCGCAGCAGGCGGATCTCATTGGCGGTGAATTTGCGCTTGCGCAGGGTCTGCGTAACCAGCACCCCGATCGGCTCGTTCTGACTATCGTGGACCGGCACGCCGAGAAAGGAGTGGTAGCGCTCCTCGCCGGTCTCGGGAAAGTACTTGTAGCGCGGATGGCTGATCGCATCGACGACCGCCACCGGCTGCATCGTCTCAATCACCAGCCCCACCAAGCCCTCGCTGGTGCGCATCGAAACCTTGCCTACGGAGTCGCGATCCAGTCCGATAGTGGCGCGCAGCACCAAGCGCTGCTGGGTCGGATCATACAAATATAACGAACAGACTTCGGTTTCGATCCCGGACGCTATCGCCTTAACAAAAGCGTCCAGACTCTCGCGGAGATCGGAGGTAGCTCCGGCAAGCGACGAGATATTTTCGAGTAGTTCTATACGCCCGTCGGTGCCTGCCATCGCCGATCCATCAAGGGACCGTCATCTTACCGCAACAGCCCGGCGCTAACAACTGTGGACGAAAAACCACCTGGTAGTTTCCGCCGATTCCCGCCGATGCCAACCGGTTGGTGGAAATCGGCGCTTGGCAGACGTGTTCTCGGCCGCCGTTCAGGTCGGAAAGTCGAATAACTTTACGCCGTCGTGCAGCAAGCCGCGTCCCGCGCGGCTACGGCTGGCCTTGATCGCATCAATCAGGTCGCGCTCGTTCAAAACCGGCGCCTCCAGCAGGGTACAGACGCAGCCGACGGAGTCCACCGAATGGGAATCGGAGCCCGCCACTTCGGCGAGGTTAAGGCTGCGCGCAACCTGCAAGGCGAAGCGGTTTTCTTCCTCCGAGCAGCAGCCGTTAAGCACTTCGACCGCATCGACCATCGAAAAGATTACCTGCTCGGCGGCTTTCTGCACGTCATTGGAGTCAAACGCCGCGTCATGATTGTTGAAGAAGGTAAGCTTGGGGTCGAGCTTGTAGCGGAACGGATGATTGGCGATCAGCAGCCCCCGCAGTCGTCGGCCACCCGGCGCAACTCCTTGAGCTTGTAGATGCCACCAACGTAACGATCCAGCCCAAAAGCGCCGACGTGCCCGATCTCGGTGGTTACTTCCATACCACGCAGTAGCACGACACCGGCCTCGGCGGCCAAATCCTTTATCTCCTGCATGTCCCAGATATGGTCGTGTTCGGTCACGCATACCGCGCTGATTCCGATCTCCCGCGCACGCTCGACTACTTGTTGTGGCGATACATTAGAGTCGGAACTGCCGCGGCTGGTATGAAGATGAAGGTCAATAGTGAAGTAGGGCCCGCCAGGGTGCCCGCTTCCGGATGACGCCATTTGTGTTTCCCTTTGGTTGATTGAAGGCTTTGGAAACCTCGTCCAACTCCTTGCCAGCTTATCAGTTAGCCACGGTGCAACTAAGCCGTCATGGCTTGGACGACAGCGTGATCTTTTTCATATGGTCCCCGACCTTGATCTGGTCGACCACGCTCATCCCCTTAACCACGCCGCCAAAGATCGTGTATTGACCGTCCAGCCCAGGCTGTGGCGCCAGACAGATATAGAACTGGCTGCCGCTGCTTTTGCGCTCCGGATTCACGTCGTCGCCGGTGCGTGCCGTCGCTACGGTACCGCGCAGATGTTTTTCGTTCGGGTTGATCTCGGCGACGATTTCATATCCGGGACCGCCGCTGCCGTCGCCTTTGGGGTCGCCGCCCTGGACCACGAAGCCGTCGACCACGCGATGGAAGGTCAGCCCGTTGTAGAAGCCCTTGTTGACGAGCTTTTCGAAGTTCTCGACCGTCTTGGGCGCCACCGCGGGATAGAGTTCGATCACGACAATCCCGTGCTCGGTGTCGATAATTGCGTAGTGACCGGTATGGCGCAGGGGCAAATCACCGCTTGAATCCGCGAACCCGGGCGTAGCCCAAACTGCGAGCGCCAGCATCCCAAACAAAAATGGCAACCAAAGTTTGTTCTTCATCCTTCCCTTTCGTTTCTTATGGCTAAAGAGCCGCCGATTTCGACTTTCACCAAAATGCCGCGGAGCTCGAACTATGCCGGCGCCTTGTCGGTAAGGGTAAGCTTCTTCATGCGGTCGCCGCGCTTGATATTCTCCACCACATCCATCCCCGTTATCACAGCACCGAAGATCGTGTACTGGCCGTCCAGTCCCGGCTGCGGTTCAAGGCAGATATAGAACTGGCTGCCGCTGCTGCGGCGCTGGGGATTCACCTCGTCGCCAGTTCGCGCGGTGGCTAAAGTGCCGCGCAGATGCTTTTCGGCCGGTTTGATTTCACCCTCAACGTCGTAGCCCGGACCACCGGTCCCGTTGCCCGAAGGATCGCCGCCTTGCACGACAAACCCCGGCACCACCCGATGAAAGGTCAGATTGTCATAGAAACCCTGGGTGACCAGCTTCTTGAAGTTCTCGACAGTTTTCGGCGCCACCTCAGGATAGAGCTCAACCACGATAACTCCGCGGTCGGTGTCGATTGTGGCGTAATGACCTGTATTGCGCAAAGTCCGATCCTCCATAGCTGACGATTAATTGCAGTAGTCCGCGCGAGGCCAGCCAGTGACCAAATCGCGAAGTTAGCCCACTGGCCCCCGCAAAGATAGGCCGGGGCATCCTCCAGTGCAACACAGTCTGAACGCCGCGAATAGGCGCGTCACTCCAATCAAGAGCCTAAGCAACCCATCACTCGCCCTGGGATGGCTTGTTGTATAGCAAGCGTCCGTCGGCGACGGTCGCGAAGTCGGGTAACGCGTGCCCGCTGAGTTTTCCGTCGGGCAGGATGTGCATGACCTGCCATCCCGCGAGCAGCAGCCGGTCGGAGATCAGCCGTCGATGGCATCGCCACCACAGGCCTTCGGAGCACATGTAGGCGCAAGGCGCGCGGCGCGCCAGCGCGGTCAGTTGGTCGAGTCCCTGCTGAAAGCCGTCGCTGTCCGCATAATCGGCATAGGAGCGGAACGCCGTGACGCGCCACGCGGTATGTGGCGAATCGGGCTGCACTTCATTACGCCGGCCGCCCAAGGCGCGAATCCAATGGTATTCCATGCCCACCCGTTCCATCGATTCGCGTCAGGGCCGGCTGATTGAAATGCGGCCAACGCCGCGAGCTCGGAAAAGAGCGCACATCGGCCAGGATTCGTATTCCGTGCGCTCCCAGCAGTTCGAGAAATTCCTCCAGCGGATGAGTCGAATGGCCGATGCTGAAGATCGTCTCCGTCTCAGTGGTTAACGGGCGCTGGGTCATTGCTGGCGACTTTGATCTTGGCCACCGACTGGTTGGCCACCGCGACCAGAATATAGCTGTCCGGATGCAGGTACTGACGCGCGACCTTTTGCACGTCGTCCTTGGTTACAGCCTGGATATAACTGGGATACTTGTCGATGTAATCCAGGCCCAGCCCATAGAGTTGCACCTGCAACAGGAACTGCACGATCGAGTTCTGGGTGTCGAGCTTGAGCGGAAAGCTGCCAATCAGATACTTCTTGGCCGAGTTCATCTCGGCGTCGGTCACCGGCGATTCCTGGATCCCGCGCATCTGCTGCAACACCATCGAAATCGCCTGATTGGCGCTCTGGTTCTTGGTCTGCAACGACACCTGGAACGAACCGGGGAAGAGCCCGGGTTGAAAACTGCTGTCGATCGAATAGACCAGGCCCGCTTTGCTGCGCACTTCCTTCATCAGGCGCGAGGCGAAGCCGCCACCGCCCAGGATGTAGTTCATCACTTGGAGCTTGTAATAATCAGGATTGGAGCGCGCGACTCCGTCGAAGCCCAGGATGATGTTGGCTTGAGCTACGTCGCGGTTTATCGGCTTTGACGGTGGCGCCGGGCGGGATGGGGGGTAGCGGCGGCACCTTCTGGGGTGGCACCGCGCCCTTAAGCGCCGCCAACTCCTCGTTTAGCGCCTTGACTACCTCGTCAGGCTGGATGTCCCCGACCACCGCGGCGATTGCGCTTCCGGGTTTGTAGAATTGTTGATAGAAGCCGCGCACGTCCTGAGTCGATAACTTCGCTACCGACTCCGCGCTACCCTCGGGTATATGACCGTAGGGGTGGTCGTCGCCGAACACCAGCTTGAGGAAGGTGACATCCGCGACAAACCCGGGCTCCTCTTCGGCAGCTTTGAGCCCCGCAATCTGCTCGGCCTGCTTGCGCGCGATGTCTGCGTCGCGCAGCCCCGGGTCGGCAAGCACGCCGGCCATCAGTTTGAGCGTGTCGCGCCAGTAGCGTTTGAGCGAAGTGAACCCGGCGGTGGCGTAGTCGGTGCCCGCATCGACGTCGATCTGCGCTGCCGAGAAAATCGACCTTGCGGTTGAATTCATCGGCGGGGATCGTGTGCGTCCCTTCCATCAATGAGTTCGCAGTCAGAGACGCCAAGCCTTCCTTGCCCTTGGGATCGCGGCGCGAGCCGGCGTCAAAGGCTATCGCCGCGGTTACCATCGGCAGGTTATGTTGCGGCGAGATTAACACGATGACGCCGTTGGCGAGCGTGGCGCGCGTTACTTCCAGTGCGTTCGCCCGGCCGGCCGGCGCGGTCACGAGCGCCGCGGCCAACGCGCACAGTATCAGGGTAATTGCCGGCCGCCTCATAACTGGAACCCCCATTGGAGCGGAGCGTGGTGCACCATACCGCCGGAGGGTCCGCCGCCCGGATGGGGCAGGAGGCCGGTTGGCACCACGGTCCCCAGCGTGCGGTTATTCGCCACCAGGTATTTGGCCGTCACGCGCTGCACGTCTGCCGGCGTGACCTTGTCGATCGAAGGAATAAATTGATCAAGCCGCTTGTAATCGCCGATTAACTCATACTGAGCCAGCATCAGGGCCTCGCCGAAGATTGAATCCTGACTGAAGACGAAACTGGCCAGCTCCTGATTCTTGACCTTCTGCAGCTCCTGCGGGTCGAGCGGCTTGGTCGCCAGTTGCGCGATTTCATCGTCCACGACTTTGATCACATCGGGCGCTTTGACTCCCGGGCGCATCTGCGCGGTAATCCAGAACAACGTCGGGATCGAACGACAGCAGGTCATAGCTGGCGTCGACATCCACCACCATTTGTTTTTCCACCACCAGCGTTTTGTACAGCCGCGAACTCTTTCCGCCCGACAGGATGGTCGAGGCCAATTCGAGCGCGTAACAGTCGGGCGATTCGTGGGCCGGCACGTGATAGGCCTCGGCAAAGGCCGGGAGCTCCGCGGCGTGGCGCAGCAACAGGTCGCGCTCGCCTTCCTGGGGCGGTTCGACGGCGGTGACCGGCGGCGGTTTGGGCCCATTGCTAATCGCGGAATAGGTCTCGGTGACCTGCTTGATCACGGCGTCGCTGTTGAAGTCGCCCACCACCACGATCAGGGCGTTTTGCGGCGAGTAGTAGATCTTGTGGTAGTTGAGCGCGTCCTGCAGCGTCAGACCCAGCACGTCATGCATCCAGCCGATAACCGGCCAATGGTACGGATGGGCCAGGTAGGCTTGGGCCTGGGTAATCTCAGCCAGCGCGTCCTGCGGATTGTCCTCGGTGCGCATGCGCCGCTCCTCGACCACCACGGCTTTTTCCGAATCGAAGCCTTTAGGGTCGAAGTTGGCCATCCGGTCGGCTTCCAGAGTGATCGGTACGTTCAGATGGTCGCGGTTGATAATCTCGAAGTACGCGGTCAGGTCCTGCTCGGTAAACGCGTTATCCTGGCCGCCGTTCTCCTGGATAATGTTGGAGAACTCCTCGGGCTTGAGCTTATGTGTGCCGCGAAACATCAGATGTTCGAGCAGATGCGACAGGCCGGTCTTTCCCACTTGTTCATTACGCGATCCGACCCGGTAGACGACGTTGAAGTTGGCCACTGGGGCCTTGTGGTTTTCCAGCACCAGAACGGTCAAACCGTTAGGCAGGACCACCTTTTTGACTCCGTCGGTCATTCCCGCGCGGGCCGCTCCCGCACCAATCAGAATCGTCAGCCCCACGGCAATGCCCAGGGCGGCGCGATAACGATGAAAGCTTAATTTTCGCATGGCTATCCAATCAGTTAAGGCTGTACGCTCCGTCACAGTCAAGAACGCAAGTTACGCGGTTTTGGGACCGGAACGTCGACGCGTCAGTGAAATTGCCTGCATGCATGCCGCCTTGCTAGTGTGACTGGCAAGGTTCTTGATAGGAGCGATATGACCCAGACGGCGGCGGCATCGCACGTGCTCGATCTGCACGAAATCAAGGGTGTCCTCACCAAGTTTATGCGGATGCTGTTTCCGCTCGAGTTCCGGCTTGACGGAATCACCGGGGAAGGCGCGGTATCCGCGGCGTTTCGCTATCCGCTGCTCGCGGGTGAAGTCATCTATCTGCCCGAGCGCTCCGACAACTTCACCAGCCGCGACGAAGCTTTCTCCTATTACAAAGTGATCGCCGCGCATCTCGCGGCCCGCCATGAATTCGGCAGCTTTGCTTTTAAGCTCGGCGATCAGCCGGGCTTCGAAGAACGCGGTGAAACCGGACTTGAAGCGCTGCATGCCTTCGTCGCGAGCTTTCCCGACCCCAAGCTGGCCGGCGCGATGCTCCGCCTGTGCGAGGCCGCGCGCATCGACGCGGCGCTGGCACACCGCTACCGCGGCCTGGCGCCCGAAATTACGGCGATCAATCAGCGCCTGGTGATGGAAATGCCGCCGATGGCGATCAGCACGATGCTGTTCAAGGCGGCATCGGGGATGAAGCCCGGCGCCGAGCCGATTGAAGAAGCCTTCGTCAATCGCTCCGGGGGTTACTTTGCTCCCCTGCGCGATCCCGCCGCCGATATCAATTTGAGCGTGCGTCAGACCGCCGGCCTTTACGGATGGCTGATCGCGCTAATCGAAGCGGCGCAGCAGGGAAACTCCGAAGCATTGGACGAAAACACCCAGCGGATGCTCAACGACCTGACCCAGAGTCTAGGTAATGGCGACGAGGACGGTCTTCAAGGCATGGAACAGGACGGGGACGGCGACGGTGAGGGCGGCGAGCCGGACCAGAACGTCAAAATGCAGGTGTCGGGCAAGCGCGGCAAGGGGCGCGGCGGCCAGGGTATCAGTCCCGAAGAATTGCGCCGCCTGCTCGAGCGCGGGGCGCAGATCCGGCCCTCGGAATCCGACGGCGAGGGCGATGGCGGCGACGGGATGTACCTGACGCAACTCGACGATAAGCAGGCGCAGGCGCTGATGGAATTGCAGGAGCAGCTTTCCGAGGCGGCATCGTTCGGCAATCATGGACGCCTGGTGATGAGCGGGCGCTCCCAGGACTCATACTACGCGTACGACGAATGGGACTATTCGATGAACGACTACCGGCGCAACTGGTGCCGGCTGCGCGAGATTGTTCCCGAAGGCGACGACGGCGAGTTCTATGCCCGCACCCTGCGCCAATATGCGGAAATGCTGCCCCAGATTCGCCGTCACTTTCAGCGTATCCGCCCCGCCTCCTACCGGATGGTGCGCGGACTGGAGGACGGTGACGACTTCGACCTCGATCGCGCGGTCGAGCATCGGGTGGCGCGCGCGATGGGCAATTCGCCCGACCCGCGCGTCTACAAGGCCCGCAAGAAAGAGGCGCGCGACGTCGCCACCCTGTTTCTACTCGATATGTCCGCCTCCACCGATGAGCCCATCCATCAGGACTATCGCAGCTTCGCCGACGCCGACGATCCCGACGACTGGTTCAAAGTCTGGCAGCGCCGGGGTGGGCGTCAGCGCCCGCGCCGGATCATCGACGTCAACAAGGAAGCCCTGGTGATTATGGCCCAGGCGCTGGAAGAAATCGGTGACGCGTACGCAATCATGGGCTTTTCAGGTCACGGCCGCGACAACGTCGAGTTCTACGTGATCAAGGAATTCGACCGCGAGCTTTCCGACGAGGTCAAGGCGCGGGTGGGCGCCGTGGAACCCAAGCGCTCGACCCGGATGGGCACCGCGATCCGCCACGCGCGCGAAAAGTTCAAGGACGTCAGTTCCCGCGCCAAGCACGTCATCCTGCTGAGCGACGGATTTCCGCAGGATTTCGACTACGGGCACGACCGCCGCTCCAACGCCTACGGTATCCAGGACACGATGGTGGCGCTCAAGGAGTTGGAGATGGCCGGAGTGATGCCGTTCTGCATCACGGTCGATCGCACCGGCCACGACTATCTGCGCCAGATGTGCGCGCCGTCGCGCTACCTCGTGATCGATGACATCACCTCGCTGCCCAAGCAGTTGCCCGAAGATCTACGAGCAAATCGTGCGCTGGTAGGGTAATGGCCGACTATACGCTCGATCGCATCAATGTTATCGAAACGATCTATTGCGAGATGCGGGCAATTGACGCCAAGGACTGGCCGGCGCTGCGAGAATGCTTCAGCGACGAAATTGAACTCGATATGACCGGCGCGCCGTTTGGTCCCAACAAGCCGATTAAGCTCGGCGCCGGCAAATGGGTGGAAGCCGTCAAAGGCAGCATGGACCGCTTCGCCGTGACCCAACATTCGAGTTCCAACGAGATCGTAGAGTTTTCCGACACACAGGCGATTTGCCACTCGTATATCTTGGCGCGGCACGTTTATTCGAAGCCCGATGGCAGTCCAATCGTATATGAATTGTGGGAGCGTCTGACGCACAAACTGGTGAGGACCGCGGACGGCTGGAAAATCAGCTCGTTCAAAGCCGACGTATGCTGGGAGCAAAACCCGCCCCCGGCCTGAAGCGAATGCCAATTCCATCCATGCGCATCAGTGGGGCGGACATCCCGCCCGCCACCAAGTATTCTTTTTTAATTTTCGCCCCCTGACAGGGGGAGAAGGGCGCCGCTGCGGCGCCCAAGAGGGGGACCTTTTTCAGCGCGCCTTCCGAGGCGCGCGATTATGAATCCGTCAGCGCCGCGTAAATCGCTTCCAATACATTTTCGATTTCGGTGTTTACCTGCTCGTTCCGGAACCGCATCACTCGGTAACCTTGCTCGCTTAGGTAAGCTGTTCTAAAGGCATCCTTATGCTCCCCCTCCTGCTCGGCATGCTGGCCGCCATCGAGTTCGATAATCAGGCGCTGCGTGATACAGCAGAAATCGGCGAAGTAAGGACCGATCCGGTGCTGTCGGCGAAATTTGAATCGTCCCAAGCGCTTGGCCTTGAGGTACTGCCACAACTTCCGTTCCTCAGCCGTGGACCCGGCACAAAGCCGTCGCGTGCCGACGTGGGCATTGAGACCGCGATAGGCTGACACACTTTCTGCGGTACCGGGATCACGATTACCTCACCAACGGCGGACCTATTGAAGTGGCGCAGCGCATGGCCGGCCACTCGGACGCTAAAGCCACTGGACTTTAAGTACGGCGTAACGATGCTCTGAGCGTGGGCGACGTGGAGAGGATCGGGTTTGACTGCAAACGACGGCGGATGGCTGATTGATAATGGAAGCACAGGACATATATGACTGAAAGTACATCGGTTATCCTCGGGGCTCTGGTGGGTGCAGTCGCGGGTCTTGCTGGGGGCGGATTTGCAGCTCTGGCTTCCTTACGCGCGAGCCAATTGGCGGCGCGGGCTCCCCTAGGTCCGGTTTTGTACGAAATTAGCAACGCGCTGATCGGGATGAACACGACGAAAGGCACAAGGGAGTATTGGGAGCCTCGCAGAGAGTTTGAGCGAAGATGGAACGAATTCTCCATCCAACAGCGAATACTTTGCCCGAGCGAGAGAATAGCAAACCTTATGGAACTCGTTCGCGAGATCGGGAGAAACGAATCAGCCCCTATTGAGGTGCTTTTGAATCTCGCCGGTCAGACGATGGAAAAAGTTACCCGGATGGTCGGTGCGCATTCTAACCACTTGTTCCGGTTTCAAGCTCGAAAGGAAGAAGCGGACATCATCCGGCTTTGGCTCAAAAGCGAGCAAGCTACGCTGCTCAGTGAAGCAGTCCGAAAAAAACTCGCGGCGTTATTATGAATAACACTCTTCCAGCTATTCCTAGCAGGCGGCTGTCGGCAGAGTAAGTGGAAGAAGTTTCATATATTCAATGCTCGTGGCAGCGATGGTGATCCGACTGCTGGGACTTCAGGGATCGGACGCTGTGTATAGTTGCTGCAGTCTTCGGCGCGGCAGGTCTCTTAATCCAGTTTCTGATCGAGAGCGATGCAAGCCGCCCATAAAGCTGTAAGAGGGTCATCAAAATTAATGGCGTTGTGACTGATTTTGGCTGTCAGGCGAGAATGGTTTATTCTTCTTGGTCGTGGGAACGTGCGCATATTGCGGCCAAACGGGCAGGCCAACCAGAGAGGAGGTGATGCCGATCTTCCTGAGTGATAACCGACCGTCGTACAGAACGGTCCTTGATCATTCCCGCAAAAGCGTCCGCCGAGGGCGCATCACATCGGTTCGGGACAGCTGTGGGAAAGCCTGGAGGCGGATGAAAGAAATGCCGCTGACGGACGCACAGCGGGCGGAGCTCGATCAGCGCATTGCACGGTACGAGCAAAATCCTTCCGATGTGATCCCGTGGGAGCAAATCAAAGCGGGCCTGTTTAAGAAGCCGTGAGGCTGCCGGTCGTCTGGTTGCCGGAGGCGAACGCAGACGCGAAAAAAGCGCAACCCTGGTATGACCGAGTGCGACACGCGCTCGCTGAGCGGTTCGCGGGGGGCTATCGATGCAGCGGTGGAGGCAATCCGGGAAAGCCCTTTGCGTTTCCCAATCGTCGTAACCGGCGACGTTGAGGCGTGCACCGCTTACCCACAGGATAATTTTCGAGCTCCAAGAGATCAGATTGTCGTGATTGCCTGCTTTAACGACAAGCGAAACCCGAAGCGTTGGCAGGCACGCTGAAGGTACATAAAGGCCATCTGTAAGGACGTTCGGGCTCATGGATCTGTCTGACCTGCTGACCGCGAATCGCCCCGGCCGGTCGCGGGCCCTTCTTCAGATTGTTACGGATTTGAGGCTTTATCCGTTATCGGCCGGGATGGCTTTCGTTAAGGGAACAAAACCGTAAAACAGCGAGACTATAGCTATGGCCAAGAACAGCGGGCAAAACTCGAGGAACGCGACATAGCTGCCGGTCCAGTCGTATACTATTCCCGCTCCGAGAGGTCCGAGTACTGCGCCCAGAGTCTGAAATACGGACATCACACCGGCAAGCGTGCCGAATTTCTTGAGGCCGGCGGACTCCACCAGCAACAGCGGCGTCAGTACCACCGGCGTGCCCCAGCCGAGTCCCATTCCTCCGAGGAAAACGATCATTCCCAGCCGATGATGTGCTGCGGCCAAAGCGACGCATCCTACGATTAGGAGGATGAAATCCAACGCCATCGCCCTGCGCGCGCCTATTTTATCGGCTAAGACGCCAAACAGCGGCTTGCAGATCGCACCGAGTCCCAGCACTACGCTGAGCGACAGGGCTGCGCGGCCCGTGGCGACGCCACAATCCACCAGGTAGGGCACTAAGTGGACGACTATCGCGCTGGATGCAAAGCCATAAGATACGTAGGCAAAGGTGATGAGCCAAAAAGAACGGCCGTGCAATGCCTCAGTCACCTCCAGACCCGGCTCGTCGAGGGGAGGCGAATCAACGTCGCTCACCAAAGCGGACTGGTTGGCAGGCCGGCTGCGCACGACAGCGAACACCAACGGTACCAGGATAAATGCCGGAATGGCCAGCGCGATGAAAGCCGCACGCCATCCGGCCCAATCGATCACGGCGCTGCACGTGGGACTCGATACCATGCTGCCCAGGGAAACCGCTGAGATAGCCAGCGCCAGCGCCAATCCGCGCCGCTGCTTGAACCAGTTCGTAATCACATAGGCGACGGGAATGTAGGTAGCTCCCGCCATCCCCACACCCATCAGGATAAAAGCAACTAACATTGGTCCAAACGCATTCGCGCGCGCCGCCATCAGGAAGCCTATACCGGTTGTGAAGATGCCACCCATAATCAGGAATTTGGCATCCATCCGATCGAGCATCCACCCAACCAAAGGTCCGCCCAGGCCAAGGGAAAGGCCGACGGCGGATTGCAAGCTCAAGACGGCGGTTCGTTTCCAGCGAAATTGTTTGACCAAGGCGGTGAAGATGACTCCGGCGGAGCCGTATTGACTACCGACGGTGAAAAACATCGAAAGGAACAAGACTGCAACCACAAGCCATCCGCGATAATTAGTGGCAGGTGATGGCGAAGGACTAAGGTGAGGGTCAACTTCGGCGGAATAGAGCGAAGGGTTTGGTTCGATAGTTTGCATCGGATGCGATCAGTTAGACGTTTTGGCGCTCGACCGAACCCTAACGTTGGCGGGCGGGTTCGCGATGGCCATCCTTCAATTGCGCGTATAGATCACGAACACGGCGTCCAATGACATCCCAGGTATAGCGCCGGGCGATCTTCTCATAGCCGGCTTGGCCGAGCCTTTTGCGCAAGGGCGGGCTGCGCGATTAGCTGCGCCAGTCTCTGAGCCATTTCCGCGGCGTTGGCGCATAGGTAACCATCCTCGCCGTCACTGATCACGGCCGCCACCGGGGCGCAGAACCGGTTGCCCAGCACCGGCTTGCGCCGGGCCCACGCTTCCAGCAAAACCCAGCCGAAGCTCTCGTACTCGGATGGCAACATCAGGACATCGCATGCGTCGTACGCATCAAGCAGGTCGGATCGCGACATTTCCCCCAGGTACGACACATGGCGAGAGACAATTGGCTGCTTATCGATGTCACGGCCGATCATCACGAGATGGATGCGATCATCGTCGATCAGATCGACGGCCTGGATCGCCAAATCATAGCGTTTGAATGCTTCCTTGCGGCCGACAAACAGCGCGATCCTTTTGCCTTCCAGCCCATGGGTTGCGCGAAAACGCGTGCCGGATATTGCGGAGCTGTCAAATTCCTCCAGATCGACCCCGACGCCGGTTTCAATTGGTTTGCACGCGGGAAACAACCGCCCGAACAAATCAACGCTGTAAGGAGTTTGTGCCAGAATCGCATCGGCCTGGTTGAAGCACCAATAGATGATCCTGAAGTGATGATAGACATCATCAGGATGAAAGAGCGCTAGGAGTACGACCGGTTTGCGGAAGACTCGCGCTACCGCAATCACCTGCCAGATGAAAGCGAAAGGTGATGAAACCCACTGCAAATAGCGTCATAGTCGCGCGCGCTCCTGATTAAGCGCCAGAGCAGGCCAATCGAATAGGGACCCCGTGCAAGCGCCATCATCGAGTCGTAAATCCGTGGGCGATTGAGCGCCCGCCGATGATAGTAATCGACCAGATTACGGGAGCCTTTGATCATCAGACCATAGCGCTCTTCCTCCCGTCTCCAGCGCTTGAGGATCGCTCGCGAGATCGCATGGCCCATTGCGCGGAGACAACGAGAAGCTTACCGGGAACCGCTCGATCCGCATCCCATCGATTACTTCGATGCCTTCGGAGTAGTCATGCGGCCAGGCACTGGAAAACGCCGAAGTCTGGTAGGAGTTTTTCGTTCGCGTCGTAAGCACATCGAGTTCGATGCCCAAGTCCACCAGCTTTCTGGAAAGCAAATATTCATACCGCTCGGAGCCGTTAACCAGATCCGGACCGAATTGGGGAAAGACGTGAAGGACTTTCAAGGTCTACTAGAACCTTCGGAACACCCCCACTATTTTCCGGATTTTTGCTGAGTACCGCGGACTGCGCCGGATGGACGGCGACGGGCCCGTCGTCGATTCCGTTGCCGGCTGGAACGGCCTGCGCCATCGCGGCCGCCACCGCGCTTGACGCCTTCTCCAACAGCATGTCGCGCCGCTCACGTCCCCATCGGTTGGAATAGACGATCGAGTCGGCGGAGCCTTGAAAAGCCGGTATCACGTGGCGTGCAAACAACTCGTAGGAACGCTCCTGCTGGTCGCGCGTGCCCCAATCCATGACCATGTTCAGCACGCCGCCAATGCCGCCGCTGGTTTCATTCAGCTCGCGAATCGCAGCGATCGCGTCGTCGGGAGTGCCGATCACCATCGTGCCCGCGCTCGGTAAACCGATCAATCGTGAGTTCTTCCAGCGGTTGCTCGGGATAGTCTTTCTGCACCAGCCCGCTGGTGCTGATCGCGTACTCGCGCAGATACTCGTTGCCCCATTCGCGCACCTGGCGCATCGCCTCCTCGCGCGACTCGGCCAGATGCATGGTCACAACCATCCGCCAGTCCTCGCGCCGCACCTGTTTGCCGTAGCTGGCGGCGACTTCTTCGGCCAGCTCCCAGCGCGCGTTAAGGTCGGTGAGACCGCCGGTGTAGAAGGTCATGATTCCGGCGCCGAGCTGGCCCGCCGCGATGAACCCCGACGGGGTGAACGTGCTGGCCGTAACCATCGGCGGATAGGGCTTCTGCAGCGGCTTGACCTGCAGATGGGCGTCCACCAGCTTGAACCACGAGCCGTCCAGTGTGACCTTGTCTTCGGTGAACAGGCGCACGATCGCATTAACGCCTTCGAGCATCCGAGGGCGCTGATCCTTCGGGTCGATTCCACGCATGTAGGCGTCGCCCGGAAGCAACCCCGGTCCGACCCCGAAAATCAGCCGTCCACGCGTGAGATGGTCCAAAAACGCGATTCGCGCCGCGACGTTGAGCGGATGATGGTAGGGGATGCTCACCACGCCGGTGCCGAGCTTGATGCGCTTGGTCAACGCAGCCGCATGCGAGATGAATACCTCCGGCGACGGAATGATTTCCCAGCCTCCGGAGTGATGCTCGCCGACAAAGACCTCGTCGTAGCCCAGGCGTTCGGCCCATTGCACGGTCTCGAGGTCGCGTTCGTAGCACAGCGTGGGGTTTTCGCCCATGCGATGGAATGGGGCGACAAAAATGCCGAACTTCATGTCTGGTCTCCTCGGCGAAATTTCAACTCAGGCGCTATGCGCGCGCCAAGTAACTATTGACCGCGCTTTCCACCGCCGTGCCCTTAAAGAAGTCCGGATTGACCGAAGTCCACAGCTTGACCGGGTTGGCGAAGACGAAGTCGCGGAAATCATCGGCGGTAATCATATCTTCATCCACCATCTCGTGAGCTTCCTCGATAACTTCGAGCATGTCGGGCACGTCGAAATGGCCGATGTCGGAGCCGAACACGACGTTGAGCTTTGCCTTGAACGGATTGCGCTTGCTATCGAAGGCCGAAGAGGTGACAGGGTCGTCGGCTTCGCAGCCGAAATAGAAATTAGGCACGAACAGATCGCGGATGTCGCTTTTGCGCTCGATTCCGCAATGGCCGAAATCGTCGATCGCGGCGGGATCTTCTTCGCGGCCCCTGAAATGCATCGCTTCCATGCCGATGGGCATGTCTTTGCGCATCAGCTTGCCGGCGTACTGATGGTAGAGTTCGCTGAATTGCTCGCGGTCCAGGTTGCGCGGATCGTAGTTGGCCAGCGCTTCGCGGTTGCGTTTCTCCCAATGGCCCTTGAGATCGGCCAGCAGCGAGCGCGCCCAGCCCACGCCGCCTTCCAGGAACAGGAACTTCAGATCGGGGAACCGGCGCGTCACCCCGCCCAGGAACAGCGACTTGCATACCGCCTCGCCGGCGGAGCCGAAATGGCCGACATGGTTGTAGACGTAATTGGAAATCGAGACACGGCTGCCCCATCCTTCGCCCGGCCCATGAAAGGTTGGAATTACCTTCAGCTCCTGGCACTTGGCCCATACCGGGTCGTAATCGTAATCGCTGTCAATCCCATAGGTATCCAGCCAGAAGGCCCATCGCGCCGCTTCGGGATACTTCTGCGCAACGGCGGGAACCGGGCGCCTGACATGGCTGGGCAGCATCACGACTCGTAGTCCGCGCTTGCCGACCGCGTATTCCAGCTCCTCGATCGCCTCCTGTGGCGTATGCATCGGAATCACCGCGACCGGCGTCATCCGGTCGGGATAGTCGCCGAACATGTCGGCGTAATAATTGTTCAGTGCACGGCAGGTCGCGCGCCGCACCTCCTCGTCTTCGAAAATCTGGGCGCCGATTCCCAGGCCCGGATAAAGCACGGTGAAGTCCAGCCCGATCTCACCCATCCGCTCGTAAAGCAGCTTGGGAAACAATGAGGTGGCCAAGTCCAGCGTGTTTTTCGTCGGCACGCCCCAAAATGGCGGACGTTTGGACCTGAACTCACGGCGCTGACCGGGAGTCAGACCGTACCACTCCGTGCTGAGAAAGGTCTTGCCGAACGCGCGGCCGAAATCGCGCAAAATCGACTGGCCGCCGGCCGCGGCCAGGTACTCGCGAACTACCGGCAGGTACTCGCCGAGATGGCCGTCCGAATCAATCACCGGATGGTTCAACGTGGCGCGGATTTCCGCGGACTTGGACTTCTTTGATGCCATGGCCGATACCTCGGTGCCGGGTTTGACTAGAAACTAGCCCGAGCCTCGGTCGAAAGACAACCGCGAGAACCAATGATGGCCCGCTCGCGCCCTGCTCCGAACAGCTGGCGGCTCGCGGGCGAGATGATTGCAGCTCAAGATATCGCGAATGGCCCGGAGCTAATGGCTTTCGAGAGCGCCGGTCCCGGGTCCGCTCTGAAGCTGTTGGTGCAACGTGTCGAGCATTTGGGCCATTTGCTTCTGCATCGCCACGGGACTCAAAGACGAAGTGGTAACCGATGCGGTTGAGGCCTTCGATGTCGACGTTGAACTGGATGCGGGCACAAACAGCTCGCTGCTGGAAAGAGTGGCGTTGACGCTTTCACCGCCCGCAATCAGCGCGTCGCCCTGTTCGCTACCGCTCACCAAGGCGGGGTCGAGGAATGCGCCAGCCGCAAACAATCGCGCGGCCCTCATCGAGTTGGTGTTGGAAAAGTTGCCGGTCGCTGGGTCGTAAAGCTCGGCGCCCGACACCGGCACTATCTGTCCCAGCGAGTTGAAGGTGGAGCCGCCGGCGAGCAGGATCTGACTGCTGCTGAGCGTGGCGACGATCGGCAAAAAGATGATCTGGGTCATATTTCCGCCGGCGCTAAAGGTCTGAGTTGCCGGATTGTAAATCTCGGTGGTCTGATCTCCGGTACCGGCGGTGACCAGGATGCTGCCGGAATTGGGGCCGCTGGCGAGCACCGTTTCGACGTTATCGAAGCGCGTCTCTACCATCGAAGCCGTGGGGGTGAACTTGCCGCTGGCGGGGTCATAAAGCTCCGCACTGGCAAGGAAGTTGCCCGCGTTATCCACGCCGCCGCTGATCAGCACTTGTCCCGCGAGGGGACCGGAGGCGAACAGCGCGCCTGCAAATTCCTCGCGCGGGGTATTCATGGAACCGGTGGCGGTAAATTTACCGGTGGTGGGATTGAACAGCTCGGCGGACGCCGTCACCGTGCCAGTGCTATCGATACCGCCGGCGAGCAGGACTTCCCCGTCCGCGAGCGCCACCGCGAGGTGGTTGTAACGGCCATCCACCATGCTGTTGTTGCATACCGGAGGCGTCGAACTGACGCCACCCACGCAGGTGTAGGTTTTGGACGACGCGTTATAGATCTCCGCGGTCGCGATGCCGGCCAGCACCTCATCCGGGCGGTGTGCCCACGGTTGAGCCGTCTGATCCCCCAGCAATCAGCACTTGCGCGGAGCTACTAAGCGGAGTCGCGGTATGTGAAAAACGCTCCTGGTGAAGGCTTGCCGCGCACTCCCGGCCGGTCGCGCCACCAATGCAACTGAACTGGCCCGCGCTGGGGTCATACAACTCGGAGGTCGCGAAGATCTGCTCGGTGAGGTCCGCGCCACCGGTAATCAGCACCCCGCCGTTGTTGAGCATAGTCGCGGTATGTCCCACGCGCGAGCGCACCATGGTCTGAGGGGTGGCGGAGAATGTGCCGGCGGTGGCCGAAAACACCTCGGCGGTATCCAGGGAGCTGTCCGGAATCAACTCGCCGACGGCGTTGAAGATCAGAGCGCCACCCGCGATGAGCACGTCACCATCCGGAAGTAACGCGGCGGGCTGCTGGAAGCGTGCCGCCTCCATGGGACCGGCGGTGGCGCTGAATGAATTGGTGGAGGGATCGAAAATTTCCGCGCTCGCAAGGAAATGGCCTGTATTATCCACGGCGCCACCCGCGATCAGCACAGTTCCATTGCTTAAGAGTTGCGCGGAATGAAAGGCGCGCCTCGCCGTCATCCGTGTTGCCGTGGGTGAGAAGGTGCCGGTAGTGGGGTCGTAGATCTCGGCGCTATCGAGCAACACGAGCGAATTATTGACCCCGCCGGCAACCAGCACCCGGCCATCCTGTAGCGTGGTCGCGGTGTGATTATGCCGCGCGACGTTCATGCGGCCGGTAAAGGTGAAGCTGTTGGCTTTCTCGTTGAACAGTTCGGCGGAACTCAGCGTCGCACCTGACGCGTCAACTCCGCCTGTGAGCAGGACCTGATTGTCGGCGGCGCAGCCGCATCCTGTAATTAGCGCCGAGGCATGTTCGGTGCGCGCGTCGTTCATCGCGCCCGGATTGCCGAAGAACTCTTTGTTTTTCGGAGCGTAAAGCTCCGCATTAGGAAGCGCGCCCACCGGAAGCCCGGTGCCGGTGCGGGTGTCCGGATCGATCGTCGAATCGACGGCGGGACTGCCCCCCGCCATCAGAACTTTGCCGTCGGCCAGCAGCGTCGCGGTTTGCCAGGTGCGCGGCGAGAACATCGCGCCCGTCGCGGTGAACTTGTCGGTGGTCGGGTCGTACAACTCCGCGCTGAGGAACGCGGTCGCCTGCAGCAGGCCGCCGCCGTTGTCCCCGCCGGCCACCAGCACCGTCCCGTCGTTGAGCAAGGTAGCGGTATGGTGATGACGCGCCTGCGTCATCGCGCCGCTGGTAGCGGTGAAGGTACCGGCACTGGCATCGTAGATCTCGGCGGAATCAAGAGTTCCAGGGATTTGCGATCCGCCGGCCACCAAAACCTGTCCGTTGTTGAGCAAATTGGCGGTATGGAAAATGCGCGGGTCCGTCATCGGTCCGCTGAAGACAAAGTGCGCTACGCCTGGGGTTACTGGCGTCGTCGTTACACAGCTTTGACAGGGATCGCATCCCCCGGCCGCCAGGGCCACGACGGAACACAGGATGGCCACTTGAACGATTGAAAAACCGCGTGCCTCGAAGGCTTTGGCCAACGGCAAAAAGAAACTTCCGCGTATCATTAGTAATCCTCGGCCACCCCGCGCGCGGGAGGAAAAGCAATTTCCGTACAGGATTAGCAAAAATGGCTTTTCTTTTGAAACCCTGACGACTATTGGCGCAAGAGCTTCTATAACAGAGCGGGCATTATCTCGCGCGCGAAGATTTCCAGCGTCCGCGGCCGTCCGAAATCGGTGAACCATACGATTCCCATCTGCACCCCACGCCGGGCTCGCTCATGCAACTGCGCGATCACCGAGTCAGGGGTGCCCATGACCACGCGGTCGCGCGCCCCGCGCATCATCGGATGCCGGCTGTCCTCGGCCCAGCGCTGTTCCACGCCTGCCGCGGTGGTCTCCACGCATGCCAGGATGTGCTCAGAGACCTCCAGGGTACCGAAGTCGCGGCCGATTGCCGCGCAATGGTCCTTAAGAATCGCGAGCTTGCGTTCGAACTCCGGCCCATTGGCGGGGAAGATGTTCCAGCGGTCGGCGTAACGGGCGACCAGCCGCAGCAGGACCTTTTCGCCCGAGCCGGCAATCGTGATTGGCGGACGCGGTTTCTGCAGCGGCTTGGGATTGTTGTAGGCGCCGTCGATCGAATGGTAGCGGCCCTTAAAGCTTGCCACCGGCTCGGTGAACATCAGGTTCATGATCTGCAAGGCGTCTTCCAGCGCGCCCAGACGAGCCGCGATAGGCGGGAAGTCGAAACCGTAGGAGCGATGTTCCTGCTCGTACCAGCCGGCGCCGATACCGATCTCGAGCCGGCCGTTGCTCACGTGGTCAACGGTGGTAAGCGCCTTGGCCAAGTATGCCGGGTTGCGATACCCATTGCAGAACACCAGCATCCCGAGCCGCGTCAGTTCGGTCCGCGCCGCAATCGCGGTCAGCAGGGTCAGTGCCTCCGGATGGTCGCGCTCAGGCGCCATGAAATGGATAAAATGATCGTTTAGCCAGATCGAATGGAATCCGAGCTTGTCGGCAACCGTCGCGCGTTCAAGCAAATCCCCGTAACCCATGAACTGTGGCAACTGAACCGCTATTTTCATTCCCGCCATCCTCCGGACGTAACCAAATCAAGGCGCTCGACCTTAGCACAATCATGACCTCGACGATGATTAGTCCGGCACTGCGCGCCGGCAGCGTTACTCCTTAGGCGTCGACTCAAGCCGGAGGATCAACTGCGTCACATTGCGATTATCGATCCGGCGGTAGCGCATCCCCTCGGTTAGGGAACGCACGATATACAGTCCGAGCCCACCGATCGGCCGCGCGCCGGTGGGCTGATCGAATTCTGGCGCCGGGGCATCCTCGGGGTCGAAGGCGCGGGCATCGTCGACCAGCTCGACCGCGAGACGGTCTCCGTCCATCGAAAGAGTGATCTCGACTTTTCCAGGTCCGGCCTCGGCTGCGTATCCGTAATTAAGCAAATTGCTGATTAGCTCATCGAGCACGATCGATAGCCGCGCCTCGTCATCACGGCCGATCCGGTGATTCACCGCGAAGGCCGCCACGAAAGGCTCCACCTGGCGCATCGCGGCATCATTGACCGTAAGCGTAAGACGGGCTTGCATGGCTATCTTTCCGGCGCAATCGTGTTTGTTGCGGAACCCAATAACGTGCTTCTCCCTCGTCGCGAATTTAGCCGGTTTCCAGTTCCGGATGCGACCCCAGAGCAAATCGGGACGGGGCTGCTCACGGCAAGTTCGTGATCCACGCCGCGGCCGACGCGCAACTGGCGTGCGATTACATCTGGTGTAGGTCTTGACTCTGGCGATTTGGTCTTTAGGCTAAAAAAGGTCGAAGGAAATTCAATGAAACCACTCGCCGAAGACAATACTATCGCTATTCCGCCCCGGCTCTAGTTGCGGAAATTCGGGCAGCGGCAAACGAGGAGAAGCGCCCCGTCGAGGAAATGCTCCGCGAAGCGATCTAGCGTTATCTGAGAAACTGGCGCTGGCAGCAAATTTTCACCTACGGTGAGGAACGCGCTCGCGCCCTCGGCCTAAGTGAAGAGGATATTCCTCGCCTCATAGCCGAATCCCGGCAAGAGCAGCGGCAAGGCCGCTGAGGTGATAGGGGTCACTGCCGACACGAATATCTACATCTCCGCGCTGATCTTCGCAGGCCTGCCGCGCCAGTTTCTCTTGGCGGCGGAGGACGCTCGTATTCGTCTTTCCATTTCTGAAGCGATACGCCAAGAGCTGCGCCGGATACGAAGAGAAATTTGCGTGGGCTGAGCGGGAGGTTGACGAGACCCTGCGGCAGCTGGCGCGCTGCACCGAGTTGGTGCGTCCGACCAAGGCGCTTGACGTTATTAAAGAGGACCCCGACGACAACCGCGTACTCGAATGTGCGGTGGCAGCCGGCTCGCGCTTCATCGTGTCCGGTGATAATGACCTGTTACGCTTGGGCCGGTTCCGCAACATCCGAATCATCAAGGTAGCAGATTTCATGAAGGTCATTACACCGCCCTGATTTCGTCCGCTCATTCCTAATGTCCCCTAAGTCGTTGGTTCCCACGCGACCGTTCGTTCCCTATACATCAACTGCTGGGACACGGAACCGAAGCACGGCGAGTGACGCGCCGACTCAGAGCTATCTCAATTACGATAAAGGGGCCAGGGCGATTTTTCGGCTCCGCCCGGATAAGTTTTCCGCCGTTTCCTCCCACAAGGCGTCGACCGCCGATAGCCGGTGGCCGCCGATTGGGTTGGTCTCCGATACCGTGGCGGGTTAGTCTGGTGGTTTAAGAACGCTTTATTTGACCAAGAGGGCTCGACCATGGATTCATTTGCACGCACCTGCGGTCGCGTCGTTACGGTGATTTTCGCCGCCTCGGCGATGTTGATGTCATTGAATACGGCGGCGGGTGCCGACGGTTCTGCAATCGCGCAGGTCAAAACCGTCTCGGGCGACGTCGCCATCGTGCGCAGCGGCACCCGCGTCGCGGTCAAGGTAGGCGATCCGGTCTACGAGAAGGACACCATCGAAACCGGCACCGACGGAGCGATCGGACTGACCTTCGTGGACAATACGGTCATGTCCACGGGTCCGAACAGCGAAATTGCGATGGAGCAATACCGCTTCGATTCCAGCAACTTCAACGGCGCGATGCTCGCCGACGTGAACAAGGGCACGGTCGCGATGGTCTCCGGCGATATCGCGCGCAGCTCGCCCGGGCGCCATGAAGGTCAGGACTCCGACCGCGATTCTTGGGTGTGCGCGGTACTCGCTTCGTAATTCAGGTGGAAGGAGGCCAGTAATCGTGCGCCGGGTTTTGCTGATAGCGCCGATCCTCGCGACGCTGGCCGCTTGTTCCAGCCGCCAGGCGCTGTTCGTGGTTCTGCCCAATCCCGGCGGCGGCTCGGGAGCGATTACGGTTAATCAGGGGCAGCAGTCGGTGTTGCTTGACCAGCCGTACGCGGCCGCGGAGATCAAAGGCGGAAAGGAAGTCCCGGTCGCCGAAAACCAGGATCAGGTCCAGCAGACTTTCGGTAACGCGCTCGCCGCGCAGCCGATTCTGCCCAGCCACTTCCGCGCTGTATTTCGAAAGCGACAAGGACGTTCTGACTCCGGCTTCACAGCAGCAATACAAAGCGGTCTTCGACGATATCAAGCGCCGTCCGGTCTACCAGGTAGAGGTGATCGGGCACACCGACACTTTCGCCTCCAAGGAATACAACCAGAAGCTGTCCATGGAGCGCGCCGCAGCGATCAAGAAGCGTTTGGTGCACGACGGGCTTGACCCCAAATCGATTTCCATCGCCGGGCGCGGCGAACGGGATCTGTTGGTCAAGACTCCCAACGGAGTGCACGAACCGCGCAACCGCCGGGTGGAAATTACGGTGCGCTGACTATGGTTGGGCAGGCGCGCCCACCCAACGGACTGCCAGCACGGTGATATCGTCGGCCTGCTCGGCGCCATCGGAAAACTGACGCACATCGTCGCGGACGAAATCGACCGCCGCCTTGGCGCTGTCCACCGGCGCGGACTCCATCAGCCGCTCCAGACGGATCTCCGTGTAAAAGTCGTCGCGCGAGTTTTCAGCCTCGGTCACGCCGTCGGTGTACAGCAGAAGCATCTCGCCCGGGGTCAATTGGCGCTCTTCGACCGGGTAGGGAAAGTCTTCGACCGAACCCAGCGGAGGTCCGCCGCGCCCGGCGAGCCGCTGAGCCGGCGCATCCCGGACCCAGCACGAAGGGCGAATCGTGGCCGGCGCTGATGTAGACCAGGCGGCCCGAGGCGAGATCGAGGACCCCGGCGAAGACGGTAACAAACATCATGTTGGCGCCGATCCCGACCATATCGTTGCTGGCGGCGACGATCCGTGCGTTCGCTTCGGCGAAGACTTTGTCGAGCGCGTCCCCATGGCTCAGCGTCGCCGCGCGCAGGACTTCCTTGCTCATCGCCATGAATAGCGCGGCGGGGACGCCCTTGCCCGAGACGTCGGCGATCGCAAAAGAAAGCCTGAAGGAATCGAGCATGACGAAGTCGTAAAGGTCGCCGCCCACCATCCGGGCCGGTTCGATTACGGCATAGATGTCGACGTCGCGGCGCTCGGGAAAGCCGATGAATCGGCGCGGCAAAAGTCCCATCTGAATGGCGCGCGCGGCGTTGAGTTCCCCTTCGAGACGGGCCTTGGCCTCGCGTTCGCTTTCAAGGTCGGCGGCCAGCCTGCGGCGGGCCGATTCTGTCGCGCGCAAGCTGGCGACCAGCATCACGCCGAAGGTTACAATCACCCCCAACGCCGGATAGACGCCGTCAAACAGCACATGCAGGATTCGAAAATTGGCGTACTCCAGGCCAATCAAAGCAGCGATCAAAGCGGCAAATACGCCGGCCGCGGCGCGCGGATTCCGATACGGCAGCAGGAAAATGGTCACCAGGGCGGCGGCGATCATCACCGCGATTTCGATCTTCTCCACCATCGCGGGCCGATGCAGTAGGTTGCCGGTGAGGATCGATTCCATAAGCTGGGCTCCGACCTCGACTCCTGGCATCAGGCCCAGCGGTGTTTGCTTCTCGTCTACCAGCCCGAGCCCGGTGACACCGAGCAGCACCAGCCCATTCCGAAGCTGGTTCGGGTCATAGGATCCGTCCAGCAGATCCCCCGCCGATACGTAGCGTATGTCCAGGGACGGGGTGAAGTAGGGATAGGCCAAGGCGTGCCGATCGGTGGGCATGAAGACATCGCCCAAGGTTGCGCCTTGTACCCCATCCCGCCCGGTCACAATGCCCAGAGAGCCGCCGAATGCCACCTGCAGCATTCCGAGGACCAGTGACGGTACCAAATGGCCCTCGCCGATAACGAATAGCGGCAAACGGCGCAGAATTCCGTCGCGGTCCGGTGTACCGGCGAGCACGCCCTCCCCGCGTGCGGCGGCAGTCAATTGGGGCAGACTGCGCAGCAGTCCCGGATAGGACCACAGATAGGAGCGCGGATCGGCGCCAATTTCGCGCACCACAGTGACTCGGGAGCGCCCATGAGACCCGGCTGCGGGCTCGTTGCTCATGCCGACCCCGAGCACCGTCGGCACTTTGCGAAAGGCATCGGCGAGGTCTTTTTCGCTTGAGGGCAACTCCGCCAACTCGCGCGCCAGGTCGGGCGGAATGCCGGGTAAGGAGGCGAGCTGACCCGGTGAAAAGCGATCGGGTTCGGCGAAGATGATGTCAACTCCGAGCACGTGGGGATGGCCGGCGGCGATACGCTCAACCAGCTTCGCAACCAGCTTGCGCGGCCACGGCCATTGGCCCACACGCGTGACGCTGGCGTCGTCGATGGCGACGATGCGAACCGGCACCGATAGCGGCTGATAGATGCGGGGCGCGAACTGTTCCTCCAAATCGAACCCGCGCATCCGCAAGGTTCCTAGGATGCTGGGATCGATCAGTCGAATAACGCACAGCAGCACGAGCACTGCCAAGGCAAATCGGCGTCCGGGAGCGCGCAACCCTGGAAGCGACAGCGTCGCCGACGGTTCGCTCCCGCTCTCAGACGGCGATTTCGAGTCCGTCATATGCGGAAGTGATCTTCAGCTCTTCCCCGGATCGGCTGATTTCATCGTAGCGGCGGGTCTCGCTCTCAATCCGCTCGATCATGCGGTCGTCGTAGATCGGTTCATGATGGTACAGGACCAGGTGCTTGACTTGAGCCAGTTGGGCCAACTCCACCGCCACCATGTTGTTGGAGTGACCCCAGTCCTCTTTGACGGAAATCTGGTCGGCCAGCGAATACATGGCGTCGAAGATCAGCAGGTCGGCGTTGCGGTAGAAGTCGACGAATGGATAGTTGGCGTCGAGAATCTCGAACTTGTGCTCGCAATCGGTCGAATAAACCACCGACTTGCCCTGCTTTTCAAAGCGATAGGCGTATGAATCGCCGCCGTGGTTTTGCAACCTCGCGCGCACCGACAGCCCGTCGATATCATAGGTGTGCTCGGGCTTGAGTTCGACGAATTCGATAGTCGCGCCGAGCGATCGAAAATCGACCGGAAAGCACGGGTAGGATTGTTGGCGCACGAACGCTTCGCGCATCACCTCGTGGCAGCCATGAATGCGGATCACGTTGCCCGGAATGAAGGCCGGGGTGAAGAACGGGAACCCCATAATATGGTCCCAATGCAAATGTGACATGAAGATGTTAAATCGATGCTTGCGGGCGGGTCCGTAGCGAGCCAGGAGGCTGTTGCCGAACTCGCGCGCGCCCGAACCCAGGTCGCAAATCACGAATTCGTCGCCGCCGGTAGTTAGCTCAACACAACCGGTATTGCCGCCGAAGGTTCCGCCCACCGAGAACGGCAGTTCCTGGTCGATGAAAGCTTCGGCAGCCTCGGGTCCGTCAAAAGGCCGTCCCTGCGCCGCTAGCAATGCGTCGCGCACCTTGGCCCGCACCGCGCGGTAATTCAGTGGCGCCGGCAGTGAGCCGCGAGTACCCCAAAAGCGGACTAACATAGATATAAATGTTTTGGCGCAATTATGGCGGTTAGCGCAAGGCCTCAAGCGCCTCTGCCGGTGTTTCGAAGACCGTTACCACATAAGCGAACCGGCTGATGTCGAAAATTTCCTTGACCACCGGATTGAGCCCCGCCACCGCCAGCCGCCCGTTGGTCGCCTTGGACTGCTTGGACGCCATCATCAGCGCGCGTAAACCGGCGCTCGAGATGTACTCGACGCGGGAGAGATCCACCAGCACCGCGGCACCGGCCGAGCCCACACATTCCAGCAACCGGGTTTGGAATTCCGGGCTGCTATCGTTATTGATGCGCCCTGCCGGTCCGAGCACTACGACATCACCCTGACGCTGCTCGCTGATTTCCAAGGGTACCTCCGGGCTTATGTCGCTACGGGCCAATTCTCAGCATTTCTTGCGCGCCACGCAAGCAATCAGGACCTAAGTCCACCCCCGAGCAATCCCTTGAGCGTCCCCCGAGGCGTCCAATGATGGGTGATGGGATATCGCGAAAGCGGCTCATGCCCGATGAGAACTTTTTGGAGTTTACATACACCCCAAGACGGTTGCAGGGATCGGGAACGATGAAAAACCTCGGAAATTCAAGCGTCTGAGGCCGGCATCTTTTATGCTTCCTTACATTTAACGGAGACGATTTATGAAGCCGCGAAAATTAATAGCAGGACTTGTATTAACCACGACACTTTTTTGTGGCGCATTAACCCTTCAAGGATGTTTCGAGACCGTACCCGGTCCTGGATATGGATACGGCTATGGGGGTTCTTACGCTCCGGCATACGGTCCGGCCTATGTCGGGCGGCCCGCGGTCGTTTATGGTGACTGGGACGAGGGTCATGCATGGCATGACCGCAATTGGTGGGTTGCCAACCGGCGACCTTGGGTCGAACAACACCATCGCGAATGGCTAACCGCGCGTCCCGCCGCTCATGGCGATGTACGGCGAGGGGCATGAGCGAGTCCAATTTGTTAAGCAACAAACTTGCGGCCGGACGGGAACCGAGTTACCGCCGGCCGCTTTCTTATGATGTTACCGGGCTTGTAAGCGACAATCGGATACATAGCTAAGTCCGATCCGATGCCGACCGCGGTCGAGGCTGGCATCGGCGCCCTGAGGGTTCACTCCAAAATAGTCCATTCATACGCATAGCGCTCCGACAATTGGATCGGACCGACCCCGAAACCGGCTCCCGGCGCAGGCTCAACCCGTCTACATTGCCGATGGTAAAACGGCGCTGGCGTCCCCGTCATTAGTGCGAACGGGGTACTGCACCGGTTTTCACTGGCCTTACCCGATATCGCTATGCTCAAATACCAGGCTGCTCCAAGCGCCAATCGCGCTAAGATCAAGGATCACGATGGCGCAAGCTCAAAAGGCCAAAAGCAACGGTTATGATCTGGTCGCCGATAACCGGAAGGCGCGGCACGACTTCTTTATCGAGGAAGCGCTCGAAGCCGGGATGGTGCTGACCGGTACCGAGGTCAAGTCGCTGCGCGCGCACAAGGCCAACCTGCGCGACAGCTACGCGCGCATCAAAAGTGGTGAGGCGTTCCTGGTCGGCGTGCATATCGGCGCTTATGCGCCGGCTGGCCAGTTCAGCCACGCGGAAACCCGTCAGCGAAAGCTCCTGATGCATCGCAAGGAGATCGAACGGCTGTGGGGCAAGGTGCGCGAGCGCGGCTATTCGCTCGTACCGCTAAAAATTTACTTCAAGGACGGCCGCGCCAAGGTCGAGCTCGCCCTTGCGCGAGGCAAGCACGCGTACGACAAGCGCGAGGCGATCGCGCGCAAGGATACGCGGCGGGAAATCGAACGCGTGATGAAGGACCGCAACCGTTAGCGAAGTTAATAATTCGCAGCCGGTTCAGCGGGCCGTCACAGGCCAGTGGGGGCGGGCGTGCCTGCCCGCCATGAATGGACGCGGCCGGTGTGCTTCAATCCCCTCCGTGATGAACTTATTGTTGAGCAGGAGCCGACCCTCAGGCCTGAGCGCCGGCGGTGGAGGCCGGAGCGGCCGGTGCGACGCCGCCACCCATTGCGCGCAGGCGCTCGATTCGGCGTCTTAGCGGCGGATGGGTCGATAGCAGGTTGTCGAGCCATCCTTCTTTATCTTCCTTCTTCACACTTTCGAGCGGGTTGACGATGAACAGGTGGGCCGTCCCTCTCGAAGCATTCTTAATCGGCGCTTCGGTTGCTGCCAGTTGCTCCAGGGCGCGGGTCAGCGCCCGCGGATTGCGGGTGAACTCCACCGAACTGGCGTCGGCCAGGTATTCCCGCTGGCGCGAGACCGCCATCGCGAGCAGTTGCGACAGGATGGGAGCAAGCACCGCCAGGATGAAGACTGCAACCAGGAGCAGGCTGCCACCCTCGTTGTCATGGTCGTCGCTGTTGCCCAATCCGCCGAAGTAAACGAAGTCGGCGAGCAGCGCCAGTCCGCCCACCAGCACCGCGATCATCATCATGGTCCTGATGTCGTAGTTGCGGATGTGCGCCATCTCATGACCGAGCACGCCTTGCAGTTCCTCGCGGTCCATTTGATCGATCAGTCCCTGGGTGACGCAGATGTAGGAGTGCTTGGGGTCGCGCCCGGTGGCAAAGGCGTTGGGCGCCGGGTCGGCCATCACATAGGCCTTGATCGGCGGCATCCGCGCCGCAAGCGTCATTTCCTGGATGACGTTGAGGACCATCTTATCCTTGTCGGAGTCGGGCAGAAGGCGTTTCGCATGTACCGATCCGAGGATCAATGCCGCTCCGCCATAATAGGAAGCGACCCCCTGGATCAGGCCGATTACCAGCGCCGCCAAAGTCAGAACCGGAAAACCCTGCAAACTCCCGCCGCGCAAGCGCAAAGTGCCGACCAGAAAATCGAGCCCCAGGCCCAGCGCGCAGTAGAGCAACAGAAACACCGCCACGAGCATCAACGTCTGACGCCGATTGGCCCGCTCCTGCGCCCAGAAATCACGTGGCCATCCGTCGAATCCCTGTCAATCAGCGAAGCGGCAGCACTCGGTGAATTGCGTAAACCGCGCAACAACTCACGCCTGCTTGGCGCCCATCGACAGGTCGACTTTCGGAACCGCCTCGTCGCCCGGCGCGGCCTTGAAATACTCAGCCTGCTTGAAGCCGAAATTGTTGGCGATAAAGTTGGCGGGAAAGCTCTCGATACGCGTGTTGAGCAGCATCACGGAATCGTTATAGGCCTGCCGGGAAAACGCGATCTGGTTCTCGGTGGTGGTCAGCTCTTCCTGCAAGCGCAATACGTTCTGATCGGCCTTCAGTTGCGGATAGTTCTCCATCAGCGCGAACAGGCGGCCGATTCCCGCCGTGAGCTGATTTTCCGCCGCCAGCCGTGTGCTCTGATCGGGTGCGCTGACCGCGCGATTGCGCGCTTCAACCACCTGGGTAAGCGTGTCGCGCTCGAACTGCATGTAGCCTTTGACCGCTTCCACCAGATTGGGAATGAGATCGTGGCGGCGCTTGAGCTGTACGTCGATCTGGCGCCATGCGGCATCGACCTGGTTCTTGAGGCTGACCAGTGAGTTGTAAGCAGTCATCACCCAAACCCCGAGGCCAACGATGATTGCGAGAATTATCCAACCGGCCATTTGATTTCCTTCCAGCCCGCCAGTTCGAAACGGACTTGGTTCGCTGATTATAGCATGGCGAAGGCGTTGCCTGAGAGTTGGCCCCGGTAATGAATTTACCGGAGACTGGCAGGTAAGGCGCCGCGGACTGTGCGGCCGCGGCGCCGGTGCGGATTTAGTTGTGGTTAACCTGGATTTTGATCGGTTTGGCCTGGGCGGGTTTGGCAATCGAAACTTCCAGCACTCCGTCCTTGTAGTTCGCGCTGACCTTTTCGCTCGCGTACTGCTCGGGCAGCCGAAAGGCGCGGTGGAAATTCCCGTAGCGGCGCTCGCTGCGATGCGTCGTGGACTTGCTCGGATACTCCGGGGTCTGGCGCTCTGCCTTCGACAATCAAGGCGCCGTCTTCGATTTTGACCGCAAGGGTATCGGCCTTCACGCCGGGCATCTCGAAATAGAAGTGATAGCCGTCCTCCGACTCAACCACGTCCACTGGCGGAACGTCGTGAGTCGGCCGCGTCAACGGGCCGGTCTTGATTCATCAACTCGCCGAGGCGGTTTAGAACCCAGTGGCTCGGCCTCGCGTTGGTCCATCCGTCGTTAAACCATACGTCCATTTGTCTCAAAAACCTCCATGGCTTCGGCAATTCGCCGCGTCGCCTGATTCTTGTTTGCTACAAGACTCAAGTTAAGCACGATATGGAGGTCGTCAAGTTGAGGTCGGGCGTGAGCCGATGGGCTTTATTCCGACGGCGGATTAGGCGCGGAAAGCCGCTCAATTTCATCGCCGAAGCGGCGCGCCATCGTGGTATCGCCCTGAGTCCGGGCCAATTCCACGCCCTCCTTCAGTACCTCGATTGCACGCGCTATGTTGCCCTTGCCGATGAAGGTTCCGGCTTTGCGAAAGAGGCGGGCGTAGCGTTCTCCTTTGGCGGCGTCCATGACGTGATGAGCGGCGAAACAATTGATTCGATTCTAAACGGCAGCCTGCGCCTGATCCAGCCGCGCAGAGGCTATCGCTTCACGCTCGACGCGATCCTGCTGGGCCGTTTCATTCATCCCAAGCCGGGCGCGCGCATCCTCGAATTGGGCGCGGGTTGCGGCGTCATCTCGGTTATGGCCGGCGCGCTCTACGCACCGCGCGTGGTCGTCGCGATTGAGATACAAACCGGTCTCGCCAGCCTGATAGAACGCAACGCCGCGTTGAACAACCTGACGGTGGTGTGTGCCGTCGCCGGCGACCTTCGCGCCGCCGTGATTGCCGGTATCGACCCCGCCAGCTTCGATCTGGTGATTGCCAATCCTCCGTACCGGACCCAGGGGAGCGGACGGCGCAGTCCGGTGGCAGGACGCGACCTCGCGCGCGCCGAAAGCGGTGCCTCCCTGCGCGAGTTTGTCGCGGCCGCATCGCGTTATCTCAAGCACGGAGGCAAGGCCGCATTTGTGTTCGCCGCCGCAAGGGCGGCCGAACTGATATCGGAACTGCGAATCAATCGCCTGGAACCCAAGCGGCTTCGAATGGTGCATCCGCGCCTGGAGATGCCCGCGACTACGATCCTGGTCGAGGCGCGCAAGGGTGGCGGCGTTGAGCTCGAAATTGAGCCGCCGCTGATCGTATACGCGGCCAATGGCATTTACACCGAGGAGGCGACCGCACTGCTCGGCGCAGCCAGGGACGGGAAGTGAGCGGCCGGCGTGGGATATGGTGTTAACATACCCATGTTGCGCAGGGATTCGCTTTGCGATTAGCTTCTTTAGATGACCCGCTCCTCCATTTGCGCCCGAGCGTGCGACTACCGTGTGCGCAATCCGCGACGGAAAAGCTGAACAATCCCGATGCCTCGACTGATCGCGCGCGACAACTACCTTTACGACGGCGACCGGAAATTCTATGCCACCGGCGTGTCTTACGGCCCGTTCGTGCCCAATTCACGGGGCGAGCGTTATCCGGAGCCGGAACGCTGCGCGCAGGATTTTGCCTTGATGCGGCAACTGGGTGTCAATGTTGTCCGGACTTACGTGCCGCCGCCGGCCTGGATGTTCGACCTCGCCGCAAAGCACTCGCTGCGCCTGATGGTGGCGACGCTGTGGCCGTCGCATCTGATGTTCCTGGAATCGGCGGCGACGGCACGTGATATCCGCGCCACGGTGGCGAAACTGACAGGCGAGATGCGCCAGTTCCGCGATGTCATTTTTGCCTACAGCTTGGGCAACGAAATCCGCCCCGATCTGATCAGATGGTATGGCGCGCGGCGCATGAGCCGGTTTCTGGCCGAGCTTTACGACATCGGCAAGAACCTCGATCCCGAGGGTCTTTTCACCTATTCCAATTATCCGTCGGCGGAGTATCTGGACCTGGGCTTTCTCGATTTGGCCTGCTTCAACGTCTACCTCCATCAAGAAGCCGATTTTCGCCGCTACATGACTCATCTGCTGGGACTCAGCGGGCCGCGTCCGCTGGTTCTGAGCGAGACCGGGATGGACACGATTCGCGAGGGCGAGGCCCATCAGGCGCAACTGCTGCAATGGCAGACGCGCGCCGCATTCGAAATTGGGCTCGCGGGTTTCATCGTCTTTGCATTCACGGACGAATGGCACACCGGCGGATCGGAGATTACCGACTGGGCGTTCGGCCTGGTTACTCGCGAGCGTCAGCCCAAGCAGGCTTTCGCGGCGGTGGCGGATGTGTTTGCCCATTCGCTGCCGCCAGCTTTGGAGGCGCCGCCCAGGGCCTCGGTGGTAGTTGCCGCTTACAACGCTCAAGCGACACTTGGCGCCTGCCTGGATTCGCTGCGACGCCTCAATTATCCGGACTTCGAAATTATCGTCGTCGATGACGGATCCACCGACCGCACGAGTGAAATTGCAAGCACGGCGGAGGTTAAGCTGCTGACCGGCAAGCATCGCGGATTGGCCGCGGCGCGCAACGCCGGGATCGATGCCGCACAAGGCGAGATTGTCGCGTTTATCGACGCCGACGCAACCGCGGATTCCGACTGGTTGTATCACCTGGTGGAAACCATGCGCCGGCGCGACGCAGCCGCCGCCGGCGGACCGAATTTTCCGCCCGCCGCGCGATCGTCGATCATCGCGGCGATCGCCGGAGCGCCGGGCCAGCCGCGCGAAGTAAGATCGTCGGACGACAGCCTGGCCCAGCTTTGCGGATGCAACATGGCGATCAACAAAACCGAGCTTCAAGCGCTGGGCGGGTTTGACCCCTTGTTCACCGCCGCCGGCGATGACGTCGATATCTCATGGCGCCTGCGGGGGCGCGAAGCGACACTTGCCTATGCGCCCGGCGCCGTCGTGGTGCATGAACGGCGGGGCTCGATTCGCGCCTATCTCGCCCAGCAGACCGGTTACGGTGCGGCGGAAGCGCTGCTGGCGCGCAAGTATCCGGAGCACTCCGGCAACGCGGATTTATGGTTATGACGGATGGCAGGTCAGGTGGTTCGGTTTGCCCAGAATCTATTACGGCGCGATTGGCCGCGGCCTGTTCCAGACCGTTTATCCCGCCGGTGTCGAGCAACCAATGATCGACTTTCCGCTGAACGCGGCCTGGATCGCGCTCGCGGTGCTCTTGATTCTGATCGGTATCGCGGATTGGCCGCTGCTCGCGATCGGCGCGGCGGGCCTAGGCCTGACCGCGGCGAGCGCGATTTTTTACGCTATCGAGGGCGCCGCTGGAGCGCCGACGCGACAACTTGCGCGCACGCGCACGATGCTCGCGGTCCTGGCGCTA
This sequence comes from uncultured Pseudomonadota bacterium, assembly GCA_963824565.1. GTDB lineage: Bacteria > Desulfobacterota > Binatia > Binatales > Binataceae > JAJPJA01. The sequence goes on from CAWGQB010000026.1 coordinate 310,562, forward strand.
ATCGGCCCGATGGCGCGCAGTTATACGCGGCTGCGGCGCAGCGTGGCGGACGCGCTTTCGCGCCGCGGGATGGCGGAGCGCGGTGACCCTTCAGGCCAATGGCGGCTTGACGGTATCGCTTGCTTCACGCGATGGGTCGGGAGCGCCCGATCGCGATGCGGTGGCTGAATCGTTGCGCTACGCGCTGTTTCGGCGCGGCCTGGCGGTGGAGGGAAATACGGGGTTCGAATCGTTTGACCTGCAAATTCTGTTGGGTCCGGTCTGCCGCGTTGCGCTCAATACCTTGTGGGATGGGGACAACGTGATGTCGCTGCGATGGCGGCTGCGTGCCGCTCCGGTGCCGATTCTGGCAGCCGCCGCGGCCGTGCTGGTGCTGTTGGCGACGCGCCAATGGGTAGCGGCTATCGCAGTCGGCGCGGCCGCACTGTTGTGGGCCGCCGCCGTTGCCATCCCGCCCTTGGCGCGTCTGCCCGCCACGCTCAAGGCGGCATTGATCGAAGCCATGGACCGGCTGCATACCGATGCGACCATCGTCGCCGAGGGCACATGATTAGCACCGCGCGCATTTACGCGCAGGTCATGAGCGAAATGCGCCGGCACACCGGACGGCTTGCCCTTGCCGTGGGGGAGGTGCTGGTTATCTCGGCGCTGGAAGTGCTCAAGCCGTGGCCGCTTAAGATTGTGATCGACAGCGTACTGGGCGGAGCGAAGCCGCAATTGACCTGGCTGCAGGGCATATCACCCGCCAGGCTGCTGCCTCTTGCCTGCCTGGCTCTGATCGCGTTGTACCTGTGCCTGTCGCTGTTGCAGGTCAGCAACAATTACCTGACCATTTCGATCGGCCAGCGGATGGTCAACGATCTGCGCGCGCGCCTGTTCAATCATCTGCAGCGCCTCTCGCTCAGCTTCCATCGGCGGCGCGAGGTCGGCGACCTGATGATGCGCATCAACTACGATACGTTCTCGGTCCAGACCATCGCAATGAACGGGATGTTCCCGATCCTGTCCTCCCTGATTCTGCTGGTGGGGATGTTCGTGATGATGCTGCGGATCGACGGCGTGCTGACCGCAGTCGCGGTCGCGGTGGTGCCGCTGCTGCTGATTCTTATCGCCTCGATCAGCAAGCGCATCGACCAGTTGGCCACCGGTGCGCGAGCCAAAGAGAGCAATCTGTATAACGTCGCGCATCGGGCGCTATCCGCGATCCATGTCGTTCAGGCCTTCACTCGCGAGGCCGACGTGCATCGCGAGTTCGTCGAGAAAAGCAGCGAGAGCCTGGGCGAGAACCTGCGGCTGTACACCTTTCAGACTTTGTATAGCGGCGCGGTAAACATCCTGGTGGCGTGCGGGACCGCGCTGGTTATCTACGTCGGCGCACTCCACGTGATGGAGCATCGGCTGACCGTCGGCGACCTGGTCGTCTTCGTCACTTACCTCGCCTCGCTGTACGCGCCGATCAACCAGTTGTTTCAAACCTATGGCCAGGTGCAGAGCGCGGTGGCCGGAATGCGCCGATGCCTGGAGCTGCTCGACCTGGAGCCGGAAATAAAGGATCGGCCGGGCGCGCGGCCGGCGGGCAGGTTGCACGGCGCGGTCGAGTTTCGCAACGTCACCTTCGGCTACGACGCCGGCGAACCGGTACTGAAGGAAATCAGCTTCAAAGCCGACCCCGGAGAGACCGTGGCGATCGTCGGCCCGACCGGCGCGGGCAAGACCACTCTGACCAGCCTGCTCGCGCGCTTTTACGAGCCGCAAAGCGGCACGATCGTCATCGATGGGCGCGGGATCGAGGAATTTACGCTGCGCTCGCTGCGCGAAAACATCGCGATCGTACTGCAGCCGCCGATGGTGCTGAGCGACACTATCAGGGCCAATATCGCATTAGGCAAGCCCTCTGCCACCAACGAAGAGGTCGCGCGGGCGGCGCAGATGGCGCGGCTGAGCCCACTGCTCGCCAAACTGCCCAATGGCCTCGACGAGCTGGTCGGCCCCGGCGGCCATCAGCTTTCCCAAGGTGAGGCACAGCGGGTAACGATTGCGCGCGCGCTGATCAAAAACGCTCCGATCCTGATTATGGACGAGCCCACCAGCGCGCTGGACGCGGAGACCGAATCGCTGGTCATGGCGGCCGTGCAGGAGGTGATGCGCGGGCGGACCACGCTGGTCATCGCGCATCGGCTGGCCACGATTCAAAACGCCACCCGCATTCTGGTCCTGCGCGACGGCCGCATCGAGGAGCAGGGACCTTTCCATGAACTGATCAGCGCCGGGGGATTTTTCAGATATCTATATGGCCTTCAGACCAAAACCTCTGTCGAGCAAGGCAAGTAAAGCGGACCTGTTGCGGAGCGTTACCACGCCCATAACGGTCTAATCTTGCGCCGGGCACTGTTCGCCTGCCCAGCATGGCGTTTTCCGGCGGGCTGCCACGCTGGTCTCACTTTGAGCTTTCCTCATGTGATAAATTGATAATTACTCAAGAATGGCCTACAGTGTTCTGCTGCATGGCGCAGCCTGCACTAACGAACCTTAATCAGGTTACGAAGTGGATAAGGGAATTTATCGCGAGCGGTGCCAGCATCAGTTTTGGTAAGCGCCATGCCGATGATGAATGCGGAAAGACGGCATTAGCCGGGCCGATGTGTTTTCCGTATTGAAGAAAACCGGACGCGTGGTGGAGGCTCAGGGCCGGAGCGTTCGCGGCCGCGGTTGGAGATACAAAGCGAAGAGGTCAAAGCGTATCTATAGGCCTGGAGAACCGGCCCCCGTGTCCGGTGAATACGAAATACTGGGACCGCGCGGCAGCAATACAGGTAAGGAGCGCACGGCAGTAAAAGGCCGCCCGCTACCACCAACGCCGAACCCGGATGAAACGTATCGAATAGCGCGCCGGGCGCGAACCCAATCGGGTCGTCGCTCACGCTAGGCGAGACCTTGGGCGGTTGCGGATTCATCCCAAGTTTTCAGATCCAGGGAGACTCACCAAAACTTTGTGCCAAGCGCGTAGGGAGCCGCCGCGGCTGCTGCTCAGGGCAGTGTGAGGCTTTCGAAAACCACCCGCTCGGCGCTCAATTTGTCGATATCGGAGTCGGGATAGCCGTTCTCCTTCATGATGTCACGCGTATGCTGGCCGACCAATGGCGGTGCTCCGAAGATCCTGCCCGGAGTATCCGAGAACGATATCAGGTGGCCGAACTGCTCGACATTTCCAAGTTGCTGATGTTTGAGCGTGACCAATAGTCCGTGTTCGCGCATCTCGGGGTCCCCGAACATTTCGCGGGGAAAGGTTTCGTTCGACACTTCGCATGGAATTCCGACGCGATCAAGGATCTCGAACCATTGCGCAGCCGAGCGAGTCGCGAACAGATGCTCAAGTTCGGTCGCCAGCGCCTTGTTGTTTGCGGCACGCGACTCGCTGGACGCGAAGCGCGGGTCCTGCATCAGGCGTTGCGCGCCGGGCACTTCGGCGAAAGTGCGCCATTGTGGTTCGGTGACGACCGCGATGCAGAGCCATCCGTCGGCAGTCTGATACAGCCGGTAGAGCGCCGAAAGTCCCAACTGCATCCCATCCAGATGATGGCGGGGGATGCCTTCTCCATTCGGCATCAGAGAGGCGTGCGACGCGTTGAGCAGTCCGGCATTGATGATCGAGGTGTCCACCCGCTGCGCCTCGCCAGTGCGCCGGCGATGGTAAAGCGCCTGGATTACGGCGATTGCGGAGAGAAACCCGTTGCCCGTATCTCCCATCGACGTCAGGCTCCAGAACGGCGTACCACCGTCAGCGCATCCACCATCCTCCCAGGTCGTGCCCGCCAGCGAATTGCCGGTCTGGTCGTTGCCTGGCGAGTCGGTGCGCGGCCCCACCTTCTCAAAACCGCGGGTGTGACAATAAATGATGTTGGGATTGACGATCCGGATCGAAGCTTCATCGACGCGGATGCGCTCCGCCGCTTTTTTGCGGATATTCATGTGCACCACGTCGGCATTCCTAACCAGCCGGTAGAGCACCTCAAGACCTTTGGGATGCTTGAGATCGATCGCAATGCTGCGTTTGCTGCGATTGCATCCGTACGCGATATGAGTCGCGAACCAATAAGGATCGCGCCGCGAGTTGACCTTGATTACATTGGCGCCGAGTTCAGCCAGCAACTGCGTGCCGTATGGACCCGCCACGGCCGTGCCAAGGTCCAGCACCGTGACCCCTTCAAGCGGTGCGCGCCGGTGCGCCGCGCCATTTGAAGTGTTTGCGCGCGCCTGAGCAATCGGACCTCGCGCTATCAACGCGTCAGCCTCGGCGATCACTTCAGCGGTGTGACAGCCGGCTAGCGGCGCGCCGCCCTGGATCCGTCCCGGCGTCTTCTCCATGTCATAAAGGATGCCGGCCTGGCGCAGCCGCCCGAGTTCCGGGTCGTCGACTTCCGCCACCGTCCCTTCGCGGATCAGCACTGGATCCTGCAAAGCTTCTTCCGGCGTTCGCACCGGCTGAAGTGGCACATTGGCTTCCGCCGCCAGGCGAACCCATTGATCGTGCGGGAACCGCGTCACGGCAGCCGCCATTGCGGGATAATACTGCGCCCACAGCGCGATGTTGTAGGGACTGGTGTCGATCCGGTCCGGATCGTCGCGCTGGTTTTTGGTCTCGCGGCGCAATTCCAGCGTGTCGCCGTCGGCGGACGAGATCAGGAATTTCGGATTTCCGACCCATTGCTGGATCCAGCGCCCGTCCGCACATCGGAAAAAACCTTTGACCCCGCGCCGATCGTAGATCCAGGTTTTGTAGCCCGGCGTATCCGGATTTTCGGCGCGCTGCCACTTGGATGTGGTCAGTGCCTGTGCGGCCTGAAACAGCGAGGTCTCTACGTGCTGGCCGCGGCCGGTGAATTCGCGCGCCAACAACGCCGCGCTGATTCCAGTTGCCGCGAGATACGCGGCGGCCAGACTGGGCCAGAACGACCACGTGAAGATCGGCCCTTCACGCCGCGAGCCCTGTGCCGCTCCTTCGGGCATTTCGAGATCGGGCAACGGTCCCGGCAAACCCAGGATATGGTCGATGGGACCGCCGGGCCAACTGCGCTGCTCCCATTGGAGTCCCAATCGGGCGGCGACCAGCGCGTCGTATGCAGGACGATCACGATGCGCCCGATGTGGTCCGTAGCCGGTGATCGAACAATAGATCAGGCGCGGATTATGCGCGCCAAGCGTCGCGTAGTCGATTCCCAGGCGTCGCGTCACACCTGGGCTGAATGATTCGAGCAAAACGTCCGCCTCGGAGGCCAGGGCGATCAGGCGGTCGCGTTCGCCAGGTTCTTTGAGATTCACAATCGCGCTACGCTTGCCGCGGTTCCATGCGCGATAGCCCGAGAGTAGCTTGCGGAACGGGTCGCCCGTTCGGCGGTTCGATCCTGGTCACGGCGGCGCCGTTGTCGCACAGGAGCATTGAGGCGATCGGGCCGGCCGCGCCCCATGAAAGGTCCAGCACCTTTATTCCGTCAAGCACGCTTGCCATCGTTTTGCGCCGTCTCCCGCGAAGTTGAACAGGACCTTAGAACCGGAGGAGGCGATGCGCAAGAACCTGATTTGACACCGGTTATCGCCGCGCACTAATAAGACAAATACGCTATCGAGACCCGACCCAAAAAAAGGAGAATCAGCGGTGGAACGCCTGATCTCAGCCGATTCGCACGTCAAGACCACTCACGAAGACGTCAAGAAGCATCTCGCGGCGAAGCATCACGACGAATATGACGCCGCCGTGGCCGCCCAGGGACGGCATGAAAAGGAATTGATGGCGGGGGGCGTACGCACCGCGCGCACGGAATTCACCCACGAGGCGTGGGGCAGGCCAGGCCATAGCGACCCCTACGAGCGGCTTAAGGACATGGATCGCGACGGCGTCGATGTCGAGGTGTTGTACTGCGAGGTTAGCGCCTTTCGCTATTTCTATCGAATGAAAGACGGATGGCGTGGGGCGGCGCGGGCGTTCAACGACGCCCTGGCGGAATTCGCTTCGGCCGACAGCAAGCGTTTGCTGGCCTCGTATCAGATCCCGCTGGGCGATACCGACCATGCGGTCGCCGAGGTCGAGCGGTTGGCGGCGGCGGGCGCACGCTCTGTACATCTGCCCAACTATCCAAACGAGTTGGGGCTCCCGGAATATTATGATCCCTGCTACGACAAGCTGTGGTCGGCGCTGCAGGAGACCGGTATCCCGATTAGCCAGCATCTGGCGGTGAAGGAAACGCTGTACGACGTGTTCCGGCGCGACCCGACACCGCAGAAAGGAATCTTCACTTCACAGCCGGCCATGATGCTGGCAGAGACGATCGGATTCTGGATCCTGCCCGGAATTCTGGAGCGCTTTCCCAAGCTCAAGATCGTTTTTGTCGAGCCGGGCTTGATGTGGGTGCCCTACTATCTGGATAAAATTGATCGTTTCATGAGCGACGGCGCCTACCAGTTCCCCGCGATCAAGGAACTGCCCAGCTTTTATTTCCATCGGCAGATGGCGCTGACGTTCATGGACGACGCTCGCGGACTGCGCCAGCGGCACGATATCGGAATGGAAAACATCATGTGGTCAACCGACTATCCGCATCCTGCCACCACCTGGCCGCATTCGCGTGAGAGTATCACGCGCCAATTCCAAGGCGTCCCTGACGACGAGCGCGAGTTAATCACGTGCGGCAATGCCGCGCGGTTTTACGGTTTGAATTAGGCTTCGCGGAGAGCTTTCAGGGGTTCCCCAAACGGAACTATTTGCCTGCCCTCTCCGGCCTCACTCGGCCGCTTTTAGACCGCCTTCTGCAAATATGTCAGGGGGTCGCCGCGGCTTAGCATCGCGTCCGCACGCGCGCGGATGATTTCATCGAAATTGCGGGCGACGTCGGCATGGCGCTGGTCAGGCACAATCCAAAACCGGTCCTCGAGAATTCCATCAAGCACGTAATCCGCCACCTCTTCGGGCTGCACGGGACGGCGCGGATTGCCGGCTTCGTTCATACGCTTCAGCAGGTCTTGGTAGGTGACAGAGAACTCCTTGCGCGGCTTGGGCGGCGCGTATTCGGGCGAGCGGTTGCGGCTCGCACTGAACAGCCCCGTGTTGATCGTGCCTGGCGGCACCAGCACCGACGCAGTGATCTTCGCTTTGCGCTGCCTGAGCTGCGCGTAAAGCATTTCGGCGATGCTGAAAATTGCCGCCTTGGACATCGAGTACTCGGGCGCCGACGGCACTGGTGCCACCACTCCGACCGAGGAGGACGTGATCACCACCTGTCCTTCCTCGTCATGCTCCAGCATCGCGGGCACGAATGCCTTGACGCCGTTGATTACACCCCACACGTTGACCCCGATATGCCACGCCCAGTCGTTGATTTCGTGCTCCCACATGGCGCCCGGCGCGTAGCCCGAAATCCCGGCATTGAGAAACGCGACATGGACCTTGCCGTAGCGGGCAAGCGTCTCGCGCAATAGATTGCTCATCGAGTCGAACCTGGAGACATCGGTCCTGACACCGCTTACCTCAAGCGAGCGGCCGCGTAGTTCCGCGACGGCCGTGTCCAACGCGCCCTGCTCGATATCGGCCAGCACCACTTTCATGCCCCGGCTCGCCAGCAGCGCGCCGGTGGCCCGCCCGATACCGCTCGCCCCGCCAGTAACAACCGCGACCTTGGCCTTGATGTCCTTCATGGCTTCTCCTCATCGGGTTCAATTTGCGCCGGCGGCGCTCGGCCCTTCCGGCTCGCCCTCTTATCGTCAGTCAAAACTCCGGCGAGCAGCGGATGATGGCGCACCAGCGGCAGCGCCGACGGTCGAACCAGGGCGTGAACTTCGTAGCCAGCACCCAGCAGCGGTGCAAACAACGTAGTGGCGAGCACTACGTCTCCGACGAACCCGGTCTGGACCACCAAAGCCCGCTTCGGTGATACAACCCCGCCCGTCAGGGCAATTTCGGGATGAGCTTCATTCATTGCCGATACGCGACCGATCGGATCGTGCGTGAAGTGTATCAGAACCCTGCCCTACACTCCCATTCGATTTGGACAGCCGTCGCTGGAGTTTGTGCGTTTGTCGCTGTCTATGTTCCCCCTGTCAGAGACTGTCGATAAACCCTTTGCCGCTTGAAAGTCCGACCTCAGGAGAAGCTGATTGATGCCCTATCCCTGACCAGGGAGAGGGTCAGGGTGTGGGTTTCTGGGAATCTGAGCTTACAAAAGCTAAACAATGCTCAGAACAAAAGACAGACACCCTCTCCCTCCGTTCTCTATGGAAAAATGGGAGAGGGCGCACAAAGCGTCGCTTCTCGTTCTTTCAGCCAACGCTTCGCCATTTTTTGACAGTCCCTGTCGGGAGGAAAACATTAAAATAGCGGGGAAAGCGATTTGGGCGCTGGGCGCGTTCAGCGATAATGGCGCATCAGGCCGACTACCACGCCGCGCACCCTTAAGTCTTCTTCTGCGGCGAAAATCGGTTGCATGGTCACGTTGGCTGGCTCCAGACGGATGCGTCCGTCATGCTCGCGGTAGTATTTCTTGACCGTCGCTTCACCGTTGACCAGCGCCACTACCGTCTCACCATCGTTAGCGGTTTCCCGGCCTTCAACGATAATGTAATCGCCGTCGCGGATGCCTTCGTCAATCATCGATTCGCCGCGCACCCGCAGACAGAAGGTATTCTGGCGCCGGATGAACTCTTCGGGGACCGTAATCGAATCGTTGCTCTCCGTAGATTCGATCGGGATGCCTGCCGCGACCACCCCTAACAGCGGGAGCTCCCGGGCCGCTCCACGCGCGCTGCTGTCGACCATCTCCAGCGCCCGGCTGTGGTTCCATTTGCGTTTGATGAAGCCCTTGGCTTCGAGGTTCTTGAGATGCTTGTGGATGGTCGCCAGTGAGGACAGCCCAAAGAAACCGCCGATCTCCTGCAGTGTCGGCGCGTAACCGAACTGACCGATGTAATTGTTCAAATAATCCAGAAGCTGCTTCTGCCGTTTTGTGAGCGTTGCCATCGCCCGCTTGCTCTCCCTCTGGATGCTTTCCCGCCTCGCTACAGGCCCGGAGTTGCTGCGCTCGGACCTGCTTTGAAGACCTTAGAACATCTTAAATCGAATCGCCCGAAAGTAGTGCACCGATATCGCGAGATTATGGCGAAAATCTGGCGAAGGATCAAGTTAATCGTGATGCGAAATTGTGCCTTGTGTCTCAAATTCTAAATTATCCGGGGCCTTTAGCCGCGCAGGTTCTCTCCGGTCAGGGCATAGCAGGCGCGCGGGAGCCCGGCGGTGGGCGCGCAAGAGACCAACACCTTTTCGCGGACCAAACGATTTATGGCACCGGCCGCAAGCTTCATGTCAATTCCGAGCAGCCGCGCCACCGAGCGCGGCGTGCCGTAGCCCGCAATCAGAAAGTAGCGGCGCACTATCTCACAGGCGGCATCCGCGCGCCGCAACCCGCGCGCCTGTATCAGTGCGTCGCGCCACTGATGCTCCAGGGTGCTCCAGATATAGGTGAATGGATCGTAGCGCTCTTCGACTTTCAGGACCAGGAACTTCTCCTGCAGCTCCTTCATCGCGCGGTCGAACTCGGCCCGACGCGAGGGCCTGGAATAGCCGGATGCGGCTCTGAGCTCGCGCGTCGCCGCGACCGGGCGCCGGTACAGCGCGTCCATCACCAGCTTGGCGCAAAGGCTGAGCCCGCCGCGGCGGAACATAGCCAAATAAGAGACGCGTTCGGCGCGTAAGCGCAGAAAGGCCGGAAGCAGTTGCGGCGCGATGAACGCGGGGCGCCCCGCTATTACCTTGCCGTAGTACACCGCGCGCTTCGCGGTCAGCACGTCTTTGAGCCGCCACGTCATCCCAATCGCGTAATCGTTCTGAATATGATGCGGCAGAGGCGGCTCGCGCCGCCCCACAATAGCCTCGCGCAGACAGGGCACAGCCAGACCGGCGGTGAAGGCAGTGCAAAACCCGACTTCACCGATGAAATTCAGCGCCTGGTCTTCGGATTTCACCCGGCGCGCGGGTAGCCGGCGGAAATGGAAGTCGCGATGGCGCTCGAGGCGCTCTAACAGGTCCTCGCCGCGGGCCAGCGCGGGCGTCGCCGACGGGCGCACCTTAACGCGCGGGATCTCAGCTTTTGACGCGCTCAACGCATTCGCGGAACATCGCATGGTAATCGGCCACCACGCCGAGCTGCCGCACGATGCCTTCCGCTCCAATCAGCGCACGGATCAGGAATACGCTGTGCGCGGGTGATTTGTACAATCGGTTTTGCACAGCAATCTCGCCGACCGTCGTCGCCTTGGCCACCGATTCATATTTCTTGGGGTCGAAGGAGCGGCTGATGAGCACCGGCTCGAACAGGATGCGCATGATCTCGATCAGTGGCGGCGCCGCCTGCACGCGGTCAAGATACCCCAACGCCACCAGCGCCTGGGCCATCGCGCGGTCATCGCCTGCCAGCAGCGCGCGGGCGAGCTTCAGGTTGGCCTTGCGAATCGGCTCCGGGAAACGGCGTATCGAGCCGAAGTCGAGGATGCCCAGCCGCGGATGGTAGGTAACCAGATAGTTGCCCGGATGCGGATCGGTATGCAGCACCCCGAACTCCAGGATCTGGCGCCAGATCAGGGTGAAGTATTTATGCACCACCCAGCGCTTGAGATCGCGATCGACCACCGGCGCGAAGACATCGGTCAGCGGATACCCGTCGAGGTAGGTCATCGTCAGCACGCGGCGCGAGCTGAGTTCGGGAAAGACCGTCGGAATCATCACCTCGGCATCGTCGCGCAACAGGCCGGCGAACAGTTTCATGTTGGCCGCTTCGCGTTCGTAGTCCAGTTCCTCGTTAAGCCGTTCCTCCAACTCCGCGTACAAGGTGCGAACGTCGATCTTCTGGCGCATCAAATCGTGCGCAATCGCCTTGAGCGCGCTGAGCAGAACTTTAAGATTTTTGAGATCCTGCCCGACGGTCTGCTCCACACCCGGATACTGGATCTTGACCGCGACCTGCTCGCCGCTCCTAACCGTGGCGCGATGGACCTGGCCCAACGATGCGGCCGCAAAAGCATCGCGCTCGAAACGGACGAACAACTGCTCGGGCTTCTTACCCAGTTCGCGCCGGATCTGCGTCCGAGATCGTCGCGTAGTCCATCGGCGGCACGTTGGCCTGGGTCAGGCTGAGCACTTCCAGGGCCTCGGCGGGGAGGATGTCTTCGCGCGTGGAGAGCATCTGGATCAGCTTGAGAAAGGCTCCGCGCAACTCCTTGGAGCTTTCGACGATCAAGAGGGCGTTCTTAATGTGGGTGTCGAGCAGGTCCTTATGATGGGCATCGTCGGTAAGAAACGGTTTGCGCAGCGAGGCCCACAGATAGTTGGATCCGACGTGCGAGGCGAGGCCGCCCATCTTGATGGCGCGGCGGGTCCTGCCGCTGGTCAGGCGCTTGTTATCCACCATCCATCTCGCCCCGATCCAGGCCCACGCGATTGATCAGCGTCGCCGCCATCGCGGCGCCGAACCCATTGTCGATATTGACCACCACCACTCCACCCGAGCAGGCATTGAGCATCCCGAGCAGCGACGCGATTCCGCCCAGCGCCACGCCATAACCAACACTGGTCGGCACCGCGACCACCGGCTTGTCGATCAGTCCGGCGACCACCGACGGCAAGGCGCCTTCCATTCCCGCGACTACAATAAGGACGCTGGCGGCGGCCAACTGGTCGAGGCTGTCGGTGAGGCGATGCAGTCCGGCGACTCCGACATCGTAAAGCCTCGACACCCGGTTGCGGAACATCTCGGCGCATACCGCGGCTTCCTCGGCGACCAACATGTCGGAGGTGCCGGCGCTCAGCACCATCACGGTGCCGTGTCCGATGGGTGGCTGCGGATGATTCTGGATAAGTCCGATCCGGGCTTCGGCGCGATACTCCAACGATTTCAATTTGCGCCGCAGCGCACGGGCTTTGACGGCATCGAGACGGGTGACGATCAGGCTCTGCCCAGCCTCGGTCACCCGCTCACCGATCGCCGCGATCTGATGCGCGGTTTTGCCCTCTCCGAACACCACTTCGGGGATGCCGCGCCGCAGTTTTCGATGCAGATCGAGTTTAGCGAAGCCGAGATCGGCAAACGGCAGATGCCGCAACTGCCTCATCCCCTGGGCGACATCCATACGGCCCTGGGCGACCTGCTGCAAGATTTCGCGAATAGTGTCTTCGGTCATGGCCGGCGCGACGGTTCCATGCGCATTGGACGATCCATGATCAGCAACAGGTCGCGTACCGCGCGGGCGTCGGAGCGCGTTACTCTGATAGTAACGTCCGCCACCGAAAGCTGTTCACCAGGTTTGGGAATATGGCCCAACGACTCGACCACCAGGCCGCCAATCGTAGCATATCCCTCACCTTCGGGGAGCCGCAGCCCGAAACGTTCATTGAGGTCGGCCAGTGTTGCACGGGCCGACACCGCCAGGGTGCGGGAATCGATTATCCGCGTCAGTTCTTCGCGTACGTCGTACTCGTCCTCGATTTCACCAACCACCTCTTCGAGCAGGTCCTCGACCGTGATGATGCCCGCGGCGCCGCCGTATTCGTCCACCACCACCGCCATGTTCTCGCCCGTGCGCTGCAGGGCGAGCAGAATCTCGTCAAGCGGCGCCGACTCGGCAAAATAGCTGACCGGCCGCATGATCTCGCTCACGGGGCGGCTTAAGATCCGGCGTCTCCAGCAGGTCAAACACATGGACCACACCGACAATGTTGAGGATTTTGCCCTCATAGACCGGCAGACGGCTAAAGCCTTCACGGCGCACCACCTCGACGGTTTCGGCCTGCGACAGCGCGGTCGGGACCGCGTCGACCCGCACCAGCGGCACCATCGCCTTGCGGGCCTCGGAGCGGGTGAAGCGAAATATACGGCTGATCATGAAGCGCTCGCCGGGCAGAATCGCATCCCCTGCAGACTCGGCTTCCTTGCCATGGCGATGCATCAGCAAAGCGAGGTCCTCGCGCGACACGAAAGCGCTTTCGTGGTCGGGCGAAACTCCGAACATGCGCCGTACGCCGCGGGCTAACCAGGTCTCCACGCCCAGCAGCGGCGCCAAAACGAAGGTCAGCACGCGCAGCGGACGGACGGCGAAAATCGCGAAGGCCAGCGGGCGTTTCAGCGTCAGCAACTTGGGCAGCGATTCACCGACCATCAGGCTCAGCGGCGCCAATATAAATGGCGCGATGAACTCGCGCTTGGGCATCGATTCATGGAAGAAACTGGTCAGTACCGCGGCGGCGATAACGGTGGCCAGATTGGTCCCGGTCAGAATCGCCGCCAGCAAACGGTCGCGCCGCTCCAGCAGCCAGTTAAGCAGCGCGGCGGATTTTTTGCCCAGATGCGCCGCCGCCTTGATCTTCAACTCGTCGGCGGAGACCACCGCAATCTCGCTGGCCGAGAAAAACATCTGCGCGGCCAGGCACGCCAACAACGCGCCGATCACTGCTACGAGGCTCATGCCGCCCTCTTGAAGGTCATCAACTCGACGCTGGCGCCGCGCACCTTTTCCACCGTAACCTCGAAGCTGCCCAACTGAAAGCGTTCGCCCGCCCGCGGCACGCGGCCGAGTTTGCGCAAGACCAGACGGTTGAGCGTGGGCTCCGCGCTGTCGCCGATGGGAAGACGATGCGTCCCTAGCACCTCGCCAAGCCGGCGCAACTCGATCGATCCGGCAACGCTCCAACCGCCTCCGGGTAGCGGTGTCATTTCGGGAACCTCGATGTCGAACTCATCTTTGAGCTCGCCGAACAGCTCCTCGAGCAGATCTTCCAGCGAAACCAGCCCCAGCAACTGCCCGTACTCGTTGACCACCATCGAGATCTGCTGATGGTTATGGCGCATCTCATCGAGCAAATCGCCCAAAGGCTTGCCGGGCGGCACGAAGTATGCCGGACGCATCAGGCGTTCGATCCGCGTCGGGCGTCCGATCCAGGCGCCGCGCCGCGACGTCCTTGGCATGGAGAATCCCAACGATGTTGTTGGGATCGCCTTTGTAGATGGGAACGCGCGAAAAATGGCCGCGCGCCACCTCGGTCGCCAAAAGCTCGGCTGGAGTGTCGATCGGAAGCGAGAAGATCATGTCGCGCGGCGTCATGACCTCGACTACGCGCCGTCCACCCAGGTCGAACACCTTATGGATAAGCTCGCGCTCGGCCGCCTCGACCTGACCCTGATTTTCGCTGGCTTGAAGCAGTGCTTTGAACTCGGTTTCAGAAACCGGCTCCGGCGATGGTGCCTCCTGAACCGGGATAAGTAGCCGCGCCACCGGATGTAGAATACGCGGTCAGGGCGGCCAGCGGCCGGAAGGTGAGTTTCGCAACTCCCACGGGATAGGCCTGCGCGAAGGTTTTCGGAGTGATTTCGGCGATCATCAAAATCAGCAGGAAATTGATCGGCACCGCGAGATAGCCGCCCCACTTGGTCACTGCAAACAGCAGAAACGAGGTGGACAGACACTCGGCGAACACATTGCAGACTTCATTGAGTCCGATAATGATGACCAACGATTCCAGCGGCTGGCGCAGCAATCGCTCGACCGCGTTTCTTAATCTTCCCGAGAGATCGGCGCGTGCGCGTTCCATCCGCACCAGCGAGAACAGCGCGGTTTCCGAAGCCGCCAGCAGGCTTGCCATCAACAATAGTGCGCCGAGCCGCGAAAGGCAGGACCAACATTCTAGCGCCCGTTCCCTTGCGCCTTGCCGGCCAGTTGATCCCATCCGCGCTGACCCGAGGCCAAAATGAGACGGCCGCCGGGTTCCCGCAGGCGTAGCCCCTGTTTTCGGCTGACAATCCGGCCGATGCAATGGACCTCGACTTCGAGCCGGCGGCTAAGTTCAGCGGGCGAACGGCCTGCAGCGAGGCAGAACAGCAACTCGTAGTCCTCGCCACCGCTTAGCGCGAAGTCGATCCGTTCCCCGGCCACCGCCCGGTAATGCGGAGACCGTGGAATCGCCTCGAGGTCAACCTCCGCACCGACGCCGCTGCGCTCCAGGATATGGCCGAGGTCCTGAAGGAGGCCGTCGCTGATATCGATCGCCGCCGGCACCGGCTGCATCCGCGAGAGCTTTTGTCCGGCGGCCAGGCGCGCTTGGGGCGCTCAGAAACCGGCCGGCCAGGAATTTGCCCGATGCGCGATTGGCCTGCACCTTGCCAGCCATTATCCGCCATCCCAACGCGGCGTCGCCGAGCGTGCCGGTCACGAAAATTTCATCGCCCACCCGCGCAGTGTCGCGCCGCAGGGCGTGGCCGGCAACCTCTCCAAGTAACGCTATCGTGATAGTGAGCTGGGCCGCCTTGCGTGATGTTGCCGCCAACCACGTCGACCCCGGCCATACGTGCCGAATGCCCAAGTCCAAGATAGAGGCGCTCGAAAAACGCGGCATTCAGACCAGGACGGATTCCGAGGTTGACAACGCAAGCCTGGGCCACGCCACCCATCGCCGCGATATCGCTCAGGTTGACCTCCAACGCCCGCGCTCCGAGTTGCACCGGGGACAGCCACTTCGAGCTCGAAGTGCGCGCCTTCGACCATCGAATCGATAGTATAGAGTTGCGGCTTGCGGATGGGTGCCAGGATGGCGCAATCGTCGCCCGGACCCAGGATGGTCCGCGGACCATGGGGCAAATCCCGGCACAGCCGTTCAATGAGATCAAACTCGCCGGTCCGCTTCATCGCAATCGCAGTCCCATATGATGGGCAGTCGGTGAGATTGAACCTATGAGAGACCGCAAAGGCGAGAACGGATGAAGAGTCGATCAGCAATCGTGCCAACGTTGGAACAAGGCTAAACCATAGAGGTCCAATCAGCAATAGCTTCATCTCCTTGACGGGAACTGCGGGCCAATCGTATGACCAGCGGTAACCGGCGTTAAGTTGCGCCTGAAGGCCGCGGAGGAACCTATGAAGATCGGCATCCTGAATTTTGTCGGCGAATCGACCGTCGATCCCGCCACTTTGGCGAAAACCTGCGAGGCGCTCGGATTCGAATCGCTGTTCCTGGCCGAACATCCGATCGTTCCGACTCATTACACCCGCCCCGACGGCACCAAGCGAGTCCCCGAGGGCAAGCCGCCGGAAATCCTGTGTCAAATCTCCGACCTGTTCGTCTCCTTGTCCTTCGCCGCCGCGGTAACGAGCCGGATTAAACTGGGTACCGGCATCTGTCTGGTGCCGGAACGGCCGCCGCTGCTGACGGCCAAGGAAGTCGCCACGCTCAATCTTTATTCCGGCGGCCGAGTCATCTTTGGCATCGGCGCGGGCTGGAACGCCGAGGAGTCCGCGGTGATGGGCGTGGAGTTCCGGCGCCGATGGGTGATTACACGCGAGTACATCAAGGCGATGAAGGAACTTTGGACCACGGAAGAGTCCACCTTCGAGGGCAAGTTCGTAAAGTTCCCGACCCGTTTATTGCTATCCCAAGCCGTTTCAAAAACCGCATCCTCCGGTGCTGATCGGGGCGGGAGGGAATCAAGGCGGGGCCTATAAGCCGCAGCGTGCGCTCAAGGACACGGTCGCAATCGGCGACGGCTGGGCTCCCATCGGGCTTACTCCGGATCAACTCGGGGAAGGAATTGCCATCTTGAAACGCCTGTGCGCCGAATCCGGCCGCGACTTTGCCAAGATGGACATCACCCTGTTTTCCCCGGTGGGATTGAAGAACGGCCGTCACACCGTCGAGCAATACCGCGACGCCGGTGCGACCCGCCTGGTGTTCTTCCCGCCTCCACTTTCCCCGGGCAAGGTGGCGGCGGAACTGGAACCGTTGGCGAAAGAGTACATCCGCTGAATCTCAGGCAAAAAATGGAAGCAGACAAACTCGGTGTCGTATGTCCGGTCGAGAATTTGAGCGGACCGGACGCGGCACGGATCATCAGGAAGGCGGAAAATCTCGGCTACGGCGCATTCTGGATCGGCGAGCTGGTGGTGGGCCGCGATCCGTTCGCGATGGCGTCGTTCCTGCTGAGCCAGGCTGAGCGAATCAAGGTCGGAATCAGCGTGGCGATTGTATGGAAGCGGCAGCCGGCGACGATGATGAACGCGGCGCGCACGCTGGCCGGAATGTTCGACAATCGCTTCATCCTGACGATGGGCGCCAGCCACAAGCCGTTCATCAATCGCTACGGCCTGCATTACGAAAAGCCCTACCGCTACATGTGCGATTACGTGGCCGCGATGAAGGCGGCGCCGTTTCTTGGACCGCGTCTCAAGCAGGAACCGCCGGTACTGCTGGCCGCGCTGATGCCGAAGATGCTGCGGCTCGCCGCCGAGACCGACGGCGCCATCGTCACCAACGGCACCCCGGAACTGACCGCACGGGTGCGCGCCGCACTTGGTCCGGACAAGAAGGTCTATGTGATCCAGAAGATGCTGCTTGAAACCGACGCGGCCAAAGCGCGCGCCGTGGGACGGGGAATGTTCGCCTTCTACACGCGGCTGCCGAACTATGCCAACAGCATCCGCTCACTGGGCTTCAATGACGACGATCTTGCAGGCGGCGTCAGCGACCGGTTGGTGGACGCGCTGCTGGCCTGGGGCACGGAGGAAAAGTTGCGCGACGCCCTCGACGCTCAATTCAAAGCCGGCGCCGATCATATATGTATCCTGCCGCTGGCGATCGGCGATTCGAAGAAGGGCGTCCCGCTGATGGACGAGCGCACCTTCGAGGCGCTCGCGCCACGATAACACTGCGGTTTTCGCTAACCCTGTGACGGCCTGACTCGCCGCAGCTACAAGGCCGAGTTTATCAGCGCCTCCAGCGCGGCGTCATCGCCACGATGCGCCGCGGTCTCGCCGGCCTGATCGTAAAGCAGGCGCCCATGCCGGTCGAACAACACCACAGTCGGAATCGAGCCGCTGGTAGAATTTATCGACTATGGGGCGCTGGGCCGGCGACACGTCATTTCAGATCGATTACAACGAAATGGACCTTGTCCTTGTATTTGGGATAAAGCGTCACGACCCGCTCCGCTTCGCGCGCCGTATTCCAGCAATGCGCTGTACCGATGAAAATCAGCGTCGGGCGATCTTTGGCGATCGCGCCGTCGGCAGCATTCTTTGCGCGAATCGGAAAGTTGGGACTTGAATCGTCGGTGAACGACAGGTCCGGCGCCAGGACGAGATTCGTGGCGGCGCGCAGTGTCGCAGGCATCAGCACTGCTGCAGCCAATATCACGGCAATGCCGCTCAACAGGCTAGCGCCGGGTCCAATTCTGATGACGCGCGCGAGTCGCTCGGGATTGCGTCGCGTTGGCTGCCGGCTGCCATTCCATGGAGATTCCCTTTTCCTTTAGTGCGTAGGATTGCCCTGAACTCTTTCATAATCTTCGCCTAAGCCCTCCCGATCCAGCAGGCTCTTGAGCGCCTGGCGCGCGCGGCGCAGGCGTATCTTGACCGTGTTGGCGTTGAGTTTGAGGATCGCGGCGACCTCGTTGATGCTGAGATCCTCCATATCGCGCAGCCAGAGTACCGAGCGGTAGATCGGTCGCAATTGATCGATATTGCGCTTGATCGCTGCTCGCATCTCTCTTGCCTCGCTCCAATGTTCGCTGGTTCGGTGCGGCAGCTCAGCCGCCCATGCCGCGCACGCGTGGGCCTCAAATGGAGGCGGCAGATCGTCGATTGCCACCTCGGCGCAACGGCGGCGGCGCCGCAATTGCATCAGCGCCGCGTTGACTACTATGCGATGGAGCCAGGTTGAGATGCTGGCGTCGCCGCGGAAGCTTCCGATCGAGATGAACGCCGAGCTGAACGCCTCCTGTACTGCATCCTGGGCGTCGTGATCGTTGCCCAGCATCCGGCGAGCAGTCGCCATCAAGCATCCGCGGTAGCGTCTTACGATGGTATCAAAGGACTCTCCATCGCCCGCCCTAAGCCGTGCCAACAGGGCCACGTCCGGTTTCAATTTCCGCAAGTAGCGGGGCGCCCCATTCCAGGTTGTAGCTCCACCAGGACTCTCCTTTCCCGCAAGGCCCAACGCCGCAGTGATCAGTCGTTGTGCGCCGCCGCAGCCTTTGCTTACCTTGTTGTTCGGAGCGCGCCCCGCAAAGTTACAGCCCGGAATGCAACGGTCGTGCTCGTGTAACTTTCAGCCGTGCCGGACGAAACTAATAAAATGGATCGCACCGCGCGGGCGGAGCGAAGCAAGTTGAGGTCGCGCCTGATGAGGCTTATGCAGGACGGCGACCGCGACGCGTGCCGCGCCTTGCTGGACGACATTGGTCCGGCCGTAACCCGGTTCCTGCGCAGACGTATCGCGGACCCCAACGAGCTTGAGGATATTTACCAGGACGTGTTTATGGCGCTGTACGAGTCGCGGCACACTTACGAGCCCGATCGCCCGTTCGAGCCCTGGCTCTTCGCGATCGCGCGCAATGTCGCCGCCGATCATGCGCGCCGTCAGTTTAGCCGCGCGAAGTGGGAGGAATTGACCGCCGAACCACCGGAACTACCGCATCGCGATCCACTCGCGGCACCACCCGATCTGGAGGGTATTTTGGAACAACTGCCGCCGGCTCAACGCGAGGCATTTTCTCTGCTCAAGCTCGACGGCATGTCCGTGGAAGTCGCGGCCGCACGGACCGGGACCTCTGTCGGCGCTTTGAAAGTGAGGGCACATCGCGCCTACCGCGCATTGAAGAGGATCCTGGGCGGAGATGACTGAAGCGCGGCAGACAACGCATGAGGAGCACCATCGCGCGCTGGTTGAACGCCTGGCCGCGAATCTTCGGCCGGTGCGACGGCTATGGCCGGTACCCGTGCGGCTTGGACTGTGGCTCGTTCTGGAGGTGGCACTGCTCGCGTGGGTGGCAGGCCATACGCACAACGATTTCATGAGCAAGCTTGCGGGGCCGCGCTACCTGCTGGAAGTCGCGCTGTTTGCGGGATCGGCAATCCTCGCGGCGCTTAGCGCTTTTCGCAGCGCAATTCCGGGGCGTCCGGTGCGAATCGGCGAAATGGCAATTGCTGTCCTTCTCCTGGCGGCCGGCACCGCTTTGCTGATGACCCAGCCGATGCACACTGCATATCCATTGAGCCAGTTTATCGATGTGGGTCGCATATGCGCGATCGAGACCTGCCTGCTGGCAGCGGTGCCCTGGATCGGGCTGTGGTGGGCAGTCAGACGAGGCGCCCCGATGCGCACTTGGACGACCGGCCTGGCGATTGGCGCCGCAGCTGCATTATTCAGCTTCGCGTTGATGCGGCTCAAATGTCCCAACGACGAACGGCTGCATCTGCTGACCTGGCACCTGATGCCGGCGATCCTGATCGTGTTACTGTCCACGTTGGCGGGCGCGCTATGGCTGCGCTTGCGCCCGCGCTCGCCCGGCCTCCGGTAGCGCCGACCTCGTGCTGAGATACTCGCGGAAAATTTTGGGGTACCGGAATAAGGATTACATCCTTAAACTGATTTTTTCTTTTCTTGACTGCGTGGGACAGGCTTTCTAGTCTGTCGAGCAGGGTTCCCAACTATGACCCTCCGGCTTGACGTCATCCCCTAAGCCCAAGCAGACGGGCGGCGTTGTCGGCCGCCATCATTCGAAGGGTGGTTTCCGAGACTCCCGCTTCCCACAGGCCATCGATGTAATCGCGCATTCCTTGAGCGGGATGTGGGAGATCTTCGTTCCAACCGTAATCGGTGGCGAGTACGCATTGCTCGGGTCCGATTGCGTTGATACGGTCTGCCACCTCGCTAACGGGCGCTGCCGGCGCGCCCATGTGCGGAACACACTCTTGCGCCGTCAGCTCGATGTATGCGCCCAGGCGCGCCAATTCCACGCATTGCGCCTTGTTGAGATGCGGTCCGGCCAATGGCTCTCCGGCGTGGGTCACGATCACTCGTCCCCGCCGTCCGAAGGCGCTAGCAACGGCGAAATGCTCGTCGGCGGTGATGTGGCCGGTCGCGATGATGGCATCGTGCTCGGCGACCAGGTCGAGGATCTCCCGAACGACCGGCAGCAGGTTGCCGGCGTCGTCGGTCGTGCGAACGCCGGTTCCCTTGTAACCCAGACTGGGGCCGAGACCGTTTAGATAATCCTGATGGCTGGACACCGTCGGCAGCCATACGATTTTCGCCCCCAGGCGCAGAGCGTGCTCGACGGCCATCGGGTTGAGACTACCTACCTGATAATCGAGCGTGATACCGCCGAAGGTTTGTACGCCGCTTACTGTTTGATTTACCGCGTATGCGACCGCCGGCGTAGGGAAGTCGTGAGACTTCAGTACGATGGCGGCCATACCAGCTTGCGCTGCCTCGGTCGCTGCTTGCACGGCGGTCACGGCGTAATTTATTGCGTGGTCCCGGCCAATAAAGTCGGGGCCATAGTGGCAGTGAAGGTCGATAGCTCCCTCCAGCTTGATCTTGCCCATGGGTGATCCCTCCTTGTCGCGTGCGCGCGGTTACGCGATGATCTCGCGTTCGCGCAGTTCCTCGAGTTGATCCGCGGAGTAGCCCAGCAGCCTGCTCAACACGTCGTCGGTGTCCTGACCCAGGCACGGCGATGCGCGATGCAGCTTGCACGGCGTCACCGACATGGTCCACGGCACCCCAGGGTATGTGCGGACGCCGACTTCAGGATGGTCAAGGTCGACCAGAAAGCCGCGTTCGCGCAGATGGCGGTCGGTAATAATATCCTTGTTGCTGAAGGTAGGAATTGCTGCCACTCCGGCGCGCTGCAACATCTCGGTTATCTCCCAGCGGTCGCGGCTCGCGGTCCAGGCGCCGATGATCCGATCCAATTCGTCCTCGTTTTGCTTGCGTAGCGCGGCACTTAAAAACCTTGGATCATCAGCCATCGCGGGCCGACCCATCGTGTCGCACAGCGCGCGCCATTCATCCTCAGCTCCCACCGCGATCGTCACCCATTGTTCCGCGTCACCCAGCGTCTTGTAGCAGTTATGCGGCGCCATCCAGCGGTCATGGTTGCCCATCGCAGGCAGGTCGCGCCCGTTCATTGCGTATTCCAGCAGCGCCTCCGGCATCAACATTTCGAGCGCCTCCAGGTTGGACACGTCAATATACTGCCCATGGCCGGTGCGTTTGCGATGGATCAGAGCCGCGCCCAGCAGAAAGGCGCCGAAGATTCCGATCACCGGATCGCCATAGCCGACACCCAGACTGCGCGGACCGTCGCCGGAGTAGGTGGTCAGCGTCTGGATCCCCGAGTGCGCCGCCATGATTGGACCGTAGCTGACGTAATCGCGAAAGGGCCCGGTCTGCCCGAAACCGGCCAGCGAAATCATAATCAGGTCCGGCCGGGCCGCGCGCAGACTCTCGTATCCGACGCCCAACCGGTTGATGACGCCGGGGGCGAAGTTCTCGGCCGCAATATCGCAATGGCGCGCCAGTTGATGAACGATCGCGGCCGCCTCGGGCTTTTCCAGGTTGAGCTGCACGCTCAGCTTGTTGTGATTCTTCTCGTTAAAACTCCCGCCGCGGTTAAGGCCCGGCTTGCCGTCGGCCTGCGGTACAAAGGTGCGGGCGACGCAGGGATGCCTGGCGGTCTCGATCCTTAATACTTCCGCCCCCATACGTGCGAGTTGCTCGGTACAAAACGGCCCCGCCCACACCCAGGTAAAATCCAGCACGCGGACGCCGTGGAGCGGACCCAAGGATTGCGGCTGGGGGCTGGCGGATGCGCTCTCGCCGATCTCTCCGTTGGCCGCTGAACGTGCGGCACCGTCGGATACAAGCTCCCGATTGTGCTCGCCCAGCCTCGGAGCCGGCCTGCCCATCGTCCATCCCATGCCGGTCGACTTGAAGGGGGCGCCGGGGACCAGAATCGGTTTCGCTTCACGATCGCGCGCGGGCAGCGGAAGGAAAAATTCGCGCGCTTTCAAATGCTCGTCGGCGTACACATCGCTGGGTTTGCTGATCGGCGCGGCGGGGATCCGCCGGGACTGCATCTGCTGCACCAGGTCCATCATTTTTTGCGGCCGGGTCCATTCTTCAACCAGGACCCTGACCGCGTCAATGTTCTTGCCGCGCACGGTGCGGTCCTTGAAGATTTCCCCCTTGGTCCATTCGGGATTGCCCATCAACACTACCAGACGCTGCCATTGCGCCTCTTCGACGCAAAGGATCTGCACTAGCCCGTCGGCGCATTGATGCGCACCCGAGGGAGCGAGGACTGCAAATCCGAGGCGCGAGGTCTGCAGGTTCTGGTAGGTGTACCAGACCAGGCTGAGGTCGAGCATCGTGGCGAGGCATTCCTGCTCGGAAAGTTCAATCACCTGCCCCACGCCGGATTTGGCGCGATACCAGAAAGCGCCCAGCGCCGCCATCGCCGCATGCATCCCGGCTTGAAACTCGGCCTGGGCGCCGAAGTATTTCAGCGGCGGCAGGTCCGGGCTTTCGCACAGTGAGGGATTAAGAATCGCGGTTCCGCTGGCGTGAATAGTGTTGAGTTCATAAGCCTTGTAATGGCTGCGCGGACCGAAATCGCCGTAGCGCGAGATCCCGGCGACGATCAGGCGCGGATGGCGCATGGAAAGCGGCATGCCTTCCATCCCGCATCCGGCGCGGTCGGACGCCGCGATGTTGTGAATCAGGATATCGGCGTCGGCGACCAGGTCGTCGAGCATCGCGCGCCCGCGCCGCTCTGTCAGATCGAGCGTGACGCCGCGCTTGCCGGCGTTGAGATAGAGAAACAACCCGCTGCTTTCCGGATCGGTAACATCATTGAAGAATGGGCCGCGCCGGCGGGTCAAATCGCCTTGCGGCGATTCGACCTTAATCACGCTTGCGCCGAGCAGGGCTAGCATCCGCGCGCCAAACGCGGCGGATACGCCTTCGCCGCACTCGACCACGGAAACGCCGGCCAGCGGCAGATTTGCCGGGCCCGATGTGTTTCCCTCAACGTGCGCGCGTATTGGCTGAGCCACTGAAACAATCCCCGATGGAGTTCGCTTCCGTGTTGTACAGCGTCCGAGGGGTTTCTGAAAGCGTTATAGGATGACAGGGGGGAGAGCATTAAAAAGAATGTACAAATTGCCAGTCACAGGGTTGGAAGCCTGTGACTGGCAATCGATCTGCCAGCGCAATTCGTGCAGCCGAAAGGGCTAGAGCAATATCTCGTCCTTATGGAGCCGCTCCAGCTCCTGTGGGGTTACTCTCAGCAGGGAAGACAGAACATCGTCGGTGTCGGCGCCTAAACACGGCGCCGGCCGAGTGATCCGACAGGGCGTGACCGACATCTTCCACGGCACGCCCGAATGAGACCGCGGCCCCACTTCGGGATGGGGCACCCGAGCAAAGAAACCGCGCTCCGCCAAATGTGGGTCTTCAAATAGATCCTTCACCGTCAGAGTGGGAATAGCGGCGACTCCCGCGTGCTGCAGGTTTTTTGCCGTCTCCCAGCGGTCGCGCTTTGAGGTCCATTCGGTGATGATTCGATCCAGCTCGGCTTCGTTGCCCTTGCGCAGTTCGGCGGTTGAGAATCGCGGATCGGCGGCGAGTGCCGGCTGTCCGATGGCCTCGCACAACCGGCGCCACTCATCTTCGGTGCCAACGGCGATCGTTACCCAGTCTTCGGGGCCGCCCAATGCCTTGTAGCAGTTGTGCGGCGCCATCAGACGGTCGTGATTTCCACTGGGTCCCAGGTTGCGCCTGTTCATGGCATATTCCAACAGCGCTTCAGGCAGGCCCATCGCGAGCACTTCCATCATCGACAGCTCGAAGTAGTTCCCGGCCCCGGTTTGGCGGCGCTGCAGCAGGGCCGCGTTGATCAGGAACGCGGCGAAGGCGCCGGTGGCCGGGTCACCATAAGCGCAGGGGCCCTCGCGGATCTGATCGCCTTCATAGCCGGAAACCGCCAGCAGGCCAGCCTGGCCATTGACCTGCGGACCGTAATTGACGAAGTCGGTGTAGGGTCCGGTGCGCCCGTAGCATCCGATCGACAGCATGATGATACCCGGATTGTGCCGCCGCAGGACCTCGTAACCCAGTCCCATGCGATCCATCACCCCGGCGCCGAAATTCTCGATCGTGATATCGCATTTTTCGGCCAGGCGGCGGGCGATTTCGATCCCTTCGGGCTTGGCCAGGTTCAGTTGGATGCTGCGCTTGTTCTGATTCCATTCATTGAATACGCCGGCCCGGTTCGGACCTGGCACATTGTCGGCGAACGGCGGATTGCGGCGGCTCAGGCAAGTGCGCTTGCTGGTCTCGACCCGGATAACGTCGGCGCCCAGGTGGGCCAGCATCATGCTGGCGTAAGGCGCCGCCCAGATCCATCCGAAATCGAGCACGCGAATCCCGGCCAGTGGACCGTGGGACACTGGCTGCGCCGAGGTGCCGGCCCGCTGTTCACCCGCTTGTGCACTCCGTCCAGCGGTCGGAGGTGATGAAAGTACCTCGCGATTATGTTCGCCGAGCCGCGGGGCCGGGCGATCGATACGCCACGCCGCCATTGTGGATTTAAACGGTACGGTGGGGATTTCGATCGTGCCGCCGTCAGGTGTCTTCAGCGGGCCGAAGAAGTCCCGCGCGCGCAGATGGATATCGGCGTACACGTCGGAGGGACGATTCATCGGCGCCAGCGGGATGCGCTTGGCCTGCGCGGCCATGAAGAGCTCCTGCTTTTTCCAGGTTTGCGTCCACTCGGCCATCAGCGGCCACAAGGCGTCCGCATACTCGCCGCGAATGAACCGGTCTTTGAAGATCTCCTCCTTGGCCCATTCCGGATTGCCCATCAACTCCACCAGCCGCGCCCACTGCTCCTCTTCGCCCGGATTGATGAAAATCCAGCCGTCCAGCGTCGGCCAGATCGACCTGGGAGCGTAAGAATGGCGGCCCAGGCGCGACGCCGTCTCACCACCATAGCTATACCTGGGAAGGGCGCCTTCAAGCATCGTGGCCAGGCATTCCTGCTCGGACACTTCGATCGCCTGGCCGGTTCCGCTTTCCAGCCGGTAATAGTAGGCGGCCAAAGCCGTCAGCGCGGCAAAGGCTCCGCCTTGAAACTCGGCCTGATGGCCGAACAGTTTGAGCGGCGGACGATCGGGAAACTGCGATACCGCCGGCGCCAGCGAGGCCATCCCCGAAGCATGGGCCGCGGTGATCTCGTAGGCATGATAATCGGCATAAGGGCCAAAGTCGCCGAAAGGAGAAATGCCGGCGACGATCAGCGCTGGATGTTCCTGTGTGACGCTGCCGCTGTCCAAACGCGCGGCGGCGCGATCCCGCGGCGCAACGTTGTGCACCAGGATGTCTGCGCGATCCAGCAAAGTGTCGAGGCACTTGCGATCGCCCACGTCGTTCAAATCGAGCGTGACACCCTTTTTGTCGGCATTGAGATAGAGGAACAGGCCGCTTAAGTTGATATCCGCGTCGTCGTTGTAGAATGGCCCTCGATAGCGGACGAGGTCGCCGCCGGGCGGCTCGACCTTGATCACTTCGGCGCCCAGCAGCGCCATCAGCTTGGCGGCGTAGGCAGCCGCCACTCCCTGGCCGCACTCGACCACCGCCAGTCCCGCCAGAGGCAAGTTCCGGTTTTCCGCTACCATACCATGGAGTAAATCACGCGTAGCCATTGACGCTCCTCGCCAGTTTGTCAGAGCTTGCCAAACTTGCGGTGATCATTGAAAGACCGGATGCATTCTTCTGTCTCGTAGGGGAACGGGGAATCCTGGCGCGACACATTCCTACCTACGTCTGCGTAGCGCGCTAATCCAGTGCCGGATGACCCTACCGAATCGGATCGAACAGCACGCCGGGATTGAGAATCCCGTTGGGATCGAGCGCCTGCTTGGCCGCTTGTAGGGCCCGCCTGAAACCCTGTGGAGTTTCGCGCTCGTACCATGGCCGATGGTCGCGGCCGACGGCGTGGTGATGGGTAATGGTGGCGCCCAGCCGAATCAAAGTGTCGGATACGGCCTGCTTGATCTCGTCCCATTGTTCCAGTTCGCTGCCGGCCCGGCCGGGTGCCGTCACGGTGTAATAGGGGGCGGGACCGTCGGGATAGGCGTGGGTAATGCGGCAGGTGACGGACCCGCCATGGCCGCATACCCGGCTCACCGCGTCGCGCGCCGTCGCCATTAACTCCTGATGGAATGACGGAAAACGCTCCCAGGTTATCGCCGTCTCGAAAGTCTCGGCGATAATACCCATTCGGACCAGGACTTCCCTGAGGTACGGTGCGTTGAGGAATGTGCGGCGCCATTCTCCCGCCGCACCCTCGCGCGCCCCGCTCGAATCGGTCTTGGTCCGCGCGGAATCGGGCGCGAAGCGGCCCTCGTGATCGGCGCAGCATTCCAGCGCACGCTTCATCCAGGCCGCCGGATCGTGGTCCGCGGACTCAAACGCCAGCACCATCACCGCTTCCTTGCCGTCGCCCGCGCCCGAAGTGAGCGCCTCGCCGGGATCGAGCACGCGGCAGTTTGCCGGATATAATCCCGCCTGCGAGATTTGGCGCAAGGCCGCCATCGCGGACAGAAAGTCATCAAACGATACCGAGGCACCGGCGCGGAATCGCGGCCGATCCTGCAAGCGCATCCAGGCTTCGGTGATGATTCCCAACGTCCCCTCGGAACCGATAAACATCCGATCCGGGCTGGGCCCCGCTCCCGAACCCGGGAGCCTGCGGGTCTCGATAGTGCCAGTCGGAGTCACCACGCGCATCGACTCAACGAAATCGTCGATATGGGTGTATAGCGTCGCGAAATGGCCGCCGGATCGGGTGGCGATCCATCCGCCCAGCGAGGAGAACTCGAAGGATTGCGGAAAGTGACGCAAGGTAAAGCTGGTGCCGCGCAGATGGTCTTCGAGCGCGGGTCCGTAAATCCCGGCCTGGATGCGCGCGGCGCG
The DNA here is from genome assembly GCA_963824565.1 of uncultured Pseudomonadota bacterium. GTDB lineage: Bacteria > Desulfobacterota > Binatia > Binatales > Binataceae > JAJPJA01. The sequence goes on from CAWGQB010000026.1 coordinate 338,403, forward strand.
CGAGACGGAATCAACCTCCAAGACGCGGTCCAGATACCGCAAATCAATCGAGACCGCGCCGGGGTATTGGTCGGCGGCCGGCGCTTCTATCCCTCCCACCACGCTCGATCCGCCGCCGTAGGGAATCGCGGCCAGTTTCGCGCTGGCGCACCATTCCAGGACTTGGACCACCTCCTGCTCGTTGCGCGGGAAGGCAATCACGTCGGGAGGATTAGGGTATTGGCGCCGGAACCCGCGCACCAGGTCGCGGAAGGACTTGCCGTAGTGATGAGCCGCGCGGTTGTAAGCGTCGGTGGCGCAAATCGCTTCCAACGCGGTGGGTGGTTTGATGCGCGGACACCGCAGTTCGATTTCGCCAAGCTGGGGCGACGGCGCCAGCGTCAGCGCGCGCCCGAAGCGTTGCGACTGGCGTTCGCACAGGCGCCGCTGCGCGTCTTCGTCGGGTCCGTCGCCTTCGTAACCCCATCCCCAGAATTTCATCCGCCGCTGCGTCAATGTTGTTCACCTTTGGTGCTGTGATAGTTTAGTCTCGGATTACTCGCCGCGTTCATCAAATCAATATCGTGAATTGGCCGGATAGTTAAGGGATTTAGCGAATGAAGTACGTCAAGCTGGGTAAAACCGGAGTCACCGTTTCCAGGATCTGTTTGGGATGCATGAGCTACGGCACCAAGAAGTGGCGCGAATGGGTGCTGACCGAAGACGAGGCCCGCGAACACTTTGCGCGCGCCATCGAAGCCGGGATCAACTTCTTCGATACCGCCAACGTCTACTCCGTCGGCGTGAGCGAACAGATTACCGGGCGCTGGCTGGGCGAGATGGGCCGGCGCGACGAACTGGTAATCGCGACCAAGGTGCACGGGCGGATGGCGAGCGGGCCGAATCAACAGGGGCTCAGCCGCAAGCACATTATCCAATCCTGCGAGGCGTCGCTGCGCCGGCTCAAAACCGATTACATCGACCTTTATCAGATCCATCGATGGGACTTTACGACCCCGATCGAGGAGACGCTGGACGCGCTGGATTCGCTGGTGCGCGCCGGCAAGGTCCGCTACCTGGGCGCCAGCAGCATGGCGGCGTGGCAGTTTTCCAAGGCTTTGTACACCGCGCGTGAATCCGGATGGCATCGCTTTGTCTCGATGCAGAACCATTACAACCTGGTCTATCGCGAGGAAGAGCGGGAAATGATTCCGCTGTGCGTCGAACAGGGCGTGGCCGTGATTCCATGGAGTCCGTTGGCCCGCGGCTTTCTTACCGGCAATCGCACCCGCGACGGCAAAAACCTGACCACGCGCGCGGGCAGCGATCCGTTTGCCGATCCCTATTACACGCAAGACGGTTTCGCGGTCGTCGACGCGGTGGCCAAGGTGGCGGCGGCGCGTGGGGTGTCGCAGGGAGAGGTCGCGCTGGCGTGGATGCTCCAGTCGCCAGGCGTTACGGCGCCGATCATCGGGACCACCAAGCTCAAGCATCTGGACGAGGCCATTAAAGCGCTTGACCTCGAATTGACGGCAGAAGAGATTGGGGCAGTCGAAGCGCCCTACCAACCGCATCAGATCTTCGGCCACGAGCAACCCAAGGCCGCCCTGCTGCTCAAGCAGAAACGGTAACGCTCAAGCAGAAACGTTAGACGGCGCGATTGCGGGGAAAGATTCGGCGCCGATCTCCATTTGAAGCTACGGGGGTGTGGCATGGAATTCGATCTCACCGATCCTGAATGCTTTGCCAAACAGGACTTTCATCCGGTGTTCCAGCGCCTGCGCGTGGAGGATCCGATCCATTGGACCCAGGGACGCCTCAAACGCGGCTTCTGGTCGATTACCCGCTACGAAGACGCGCTGACCGCTTATCGCGATCCGCTGACCTTCAGCTCGCAGCGCTATTCGGTGGGTCTGCCATCCAACCAGGAAGCGGAACAAATGCTTACTCCCGAGATGAGAGGTTGCGGGCAGATGCTGATCGGCACCGATCCGCCGCGGCACAATGCGATGCGCAAGCGCTTCAACGACGCTTTCCTGCCGCGCTCCGTGGCCCAGTTGGAGTCATCGGGCAGAAGCATCGTCGGCGCGATCATCGACGCGGTGGCGTCGCGGGGTCAATGCGATTTCGTGGTCGATGTGGCGGCGCGCCTACCGATGTCGATCATCTGCGAGATGATGGACATTCCCCGGGACAAATGGGAGTCGATGTTCAAGTGGGGCAATATGGTGCTCGGCGGCGAAGACCCCGAATACCAGGTCGGCGGCTCGGCGATGGGAACCGCGATGGAAGGCGGGATGCATATCTTCATGCTGTGCTCGGAACTGGCCAAGTATCGCCGCGAGCATCCCGCCAATGACCTGCTCAGCGTAATCGCCACCGCCAGGCTCGACGGCGAACTCCTCACCGACATGGAGATCGGGCATAACGCGGTAATGTTCGTGCTGGGAGGACTGGAGACCATCCGCAACGCCATCTCGGGCGGAGTGCTCGAACTGATTCGCAATCCCGACCAGTTCAAGCGGCTCGCGGAAAATCCGTCAATGATGCCGGCCGCAATCGAGGAGATTTTGCGCTGGACCACTCCGATCACGCACATCATGCGTACGGCAACGCGCGACTTCGAATGGCGCGGCAAGAAAATCCGCGACGATGATTGGATCGTGATATGGAATCCCTCTGCCAATCGCGACGAGGAAGCCTTCGCCGATCCGTATCGCTTCGATATCACGCGCAACCCCAACTACCATCTGGCCTTCGGCCAAGGCGAACATTTTTGCATCGGGTCACACCTGGCGCGTCTCGAACTGCGCCTGATGCTGGAAGAAGTAATGCGCCGGATGCCGGACCTCCGCCTGGCAGGCGAAGTCGAGCGCCTGACATCATTCCAGGTAGCCGGCATCAAGCACATGCCGGTAGCGTTCACCCCCCGCAAAGCGGCTGCCGCGTAGGCGCGGAATCGGACTGCGATGAAGAAGGTGACGAGTTCAGTGGATGAATCGCTGGGCGAGCGATCAGCACGGCTCAAGCGCGCCGGCGTTTCTCGGAACTTATCAATCGCGAGGCAAATGAAAAAGATCGGATTGTTCTAACCCGCCGAGGCCGCCCGCTTGCCGCATCGTTCCGCTCGAGGACTTGCTCTGGCTTGAGGATCTCGAGGACAAGGAGACCAGAGAGCCTGTCGTGCCGCCATGCGCGAGGTGAAGCGCAAAGGTACAGTGTCTTGGAAGCGGATAAAAAAGGAAGTTGGCTGGTTAGCTTAGCCATGTCCTACCCGCTTGAATTCGCTCCGAGCGAGGATTCCTTCCCGCAGAAAAAGGCTGGTGGCTCCGGCTGGGGGAGAAAAACGGCAAGGTCAATGAAATGCCCTGCCATCACAGGCTGGAAGAATACCTCGGATGCCTATCCGAAGGCAGCGGGCATCGAGGGCGACCGCAAGGGGCCGCTGTTCCGGGCCGCCAGCGGCAAGACCAAGAAACTCGGGCGGGGGGCAAGGTCACGCACCGATGTCTGATAGATGGTACGCCCCGTGCTACCGACTCGGCCATTGCAATCTCGGGCGACCGGGATTACGGATTACCTGACGAACAGCGGGCGTATCGAAGTTGCACAACGCATGGCCGGGCACTCGAACGCTAAAGGACCGGGCGTTGCGACCAGCGAAACGATGATGTGAGCGTGGACGAGGTCGAGATAGTTGGGATTTGAGCAGTCATGTAACCATCAACGAGCGGGTTTCTTCAACTTCCGAATAAAAATGTCGATTAGTCGCTGCCTATCGTAGAAAGTCACAGTGTCTATATCCGGACGCACAAGACGCATCGCCGACGCGCGAAAGGGATGTTTCCGAGGCTCCCCGCTCTTGCGAAAAAGGACTCCGTTTACCATCTCTTTGTAAGTCTCAAATGCGAGAATATCGGCGGCCTGTAGCGGGAATAGGATTTTCTTGTCGCCTCGCGAGATCGTCCCCACTCGTAGATGGGGATGACGCTGGGACGATTCCGTAGCCTTATCGAATATATCCCAACCGTCTGCGCCACGTTCAAAGGTGTAGTTAACCAATCCGGTCCTTGGACGTTCATGAGTTAGCCAGAACATCATTCCGCGCATGCATTCCTGTGCACAAAATGAGTATAATTCCTTAGCTCCTTGTGCGGGATGGATGACATCCAGGAAATCTTTTTTGATGACGGCGACGGCTACTCCCTTGGAAGCATATTTTTGAATTAAAGGAAACGCGATTGATTGCAATCGCACGAGCGTATCCCGATTCTCAATTGTTTTCTTGTAGATCGCGTGCTTCCAGAAGGCCTCTAGGTCGGTAGCGTGATAATACGGAATACGAAATTCATTAAGCATTTCGCCCCAGAGGCGAGAAAACGTCTCCCATTGCCGGATGGTTGAACTGTATGCTGCCACTACGTAGACTTCGTGGCGCTTATCCGCCCCACTCTCATCTCCATATGCAGCTAGCATCAACATCCATTCGGTAAGCGGCAAGAATAGAATTCGCCGCGAATGCTCCATGGTGGTGTAGCTAAGGTGAGCATTAGCGCGCCCATCCCCCGAGTTTTAGGGGCGGGCAAATCTCGTGCACGATAATCGGTTTCGCGTTCGAGTCGCGATCGCGGCTACGCGCCCTAATGTAAGGTCCGTTGGCTTCGATTCTCTGCTTGCATTCAGGGCAAGGAGGGATGCAGCTACAGTGCGCGTATCGAAACGGTCCCGGTATATCGACGACTACAAATGGATCTGCCTTTATCTCTCTATTACATAACAGGCATGTCATGTTTGTCTCTATGGAGTTCCTCATCGGTCGTCACTGTCCTAATTTGGGCCTGAGTGTCCTAAGGTGGCGGGCGGCGTGTCCTGTTTTTGCGGGCTTACGATGCAGCCTTTGAGAAAGTCGCTAGCGAGGGTATCAGGCGATTGTTTTGGATGATTGTACACGTCTAACAATATTACTCCCAAAAAACCTCCGGGTCCGACATCATCACCAAACTCAGGTCTGACCGAATCTCGTTCCTGCTGTATCGAAACACCGCGATCGCGGTCTCCAGCGATTGCGCGGATTACTTTAGCAAAATCGTAGCAAACATAGTTGGTGTCGTGATGTGGTTCGGCCCCTTGCGAAGGCTGGGGACAAACTATTAGATACCAGCCGACTAGGGCGAGCGCGGCGTGGCGGGGCTTCATGGGGTAGCATTTACCCCATCCCGATGGCATCGTAAAGGTGCTGCCCGGGCCGGGTTACCGTCCTGATGACTTCTAAAGGGAGAGGAGCGATAATGGTGCCATGCGATCGTTGTCACCGGGAGAAATCTGACACATGTCCAAGGCCGCTTCCTCCTCCTCACTCATCGAAAATCTTCAACATCTGCGAAGATTGCATGCGGGACATGCCTGAAACCAATTCCGCTGCACATCGCTGGTTCGAAGAGCAGATGAAGTCCAGGCAAATTTAGACGGAAGGGCCAAGCGAAATCAAACGCGCCTTTCGCCACGGAGAAACACGGCGGGGTCAACCGGAAGGAAGCCGACCTAGGTAAACCGCAAGCTGTGCGGGCCTTTCGTGCGTTGCAGGTGAGAGTTCAAAGTCAACTTGTGGCCGGTAAGAAACACGTCGAAACCGGCCCGCTCTCCGCTTCGTCCAGCAAGTCGCCGTTGGAGAGTCTATCCCATCCCCGGTCTCTGGCCTTTGTGACGGTGTGTCCCATGAGATAGGAAGTTAACGGGGCCGGTGTGCTGTGGTCAAACAGGACGAGCATTAAGCCCGGATGTGCGTAAAGTCTGAATAGGAGCCGTGGCATCAAGGCTGCGGGCGGCAAATTCCAGAACCTCGATTATCTGCTCCTCTGAAATGTCAAACCACTCTGCAATCTCATCTATGGTGGCGCCAGCTTCGAGATTTTCGAATACGGCGGACACGGGCATCCGAGTATCGCGAAACACCCATGCGCCGCCTAGTCTCCCCGGCACGCTTTCGACGGCGGGGCATTGGGACCAATCGAGAGTTGCCATATTCTTACCCTCCTTCCATCGTTAACTTTTTACCACGGTTGGGCAGTGGCGTCACGCGCGGAGGTCGCCGCTGCGTTTGGGTTTGCGGCACGTGTCGCAAGGACCCTTTATGGAACGTCGGGAAGCTGGACGTCTCCCGGCATTTTGGGCTACAATGTGGCTCAAAGGGAGATTGACGCTATGACCGGCAATTCCGTCGTTCGCGCCCGCATCGATGAACGCACCAAGAGGGAAGCCGCCGCGGCGCTGAAGAAAATCGGCCTCACCTTGTCCGATGCCTTTCGCCTGCTGCTGGTGCGCGTCGCGGCGGAAAAGGCCCTGCCGTTCGAGCCGCTCAATCCGAATGCCGAAACCGTCGCAGCGATGAAAGCCGCGCGCCGGGGCGAGCTCGTCAAGGTCGGCAAGCCGGACAAGCTGCTGCGAAGTTTGAATGCGGGAGGTTAAATACACCACCCGCTTTCAGCGTGACTACAAGCGAGAAAAATCCGGTCGGCACCGCAAGAAGCTGGATGCCTTGCTGATGGAGGTCGTCAACCTGCTCGCCGCCGACACGCCGCTAGCGCGCCGGAATTTCGATCACCCACTGTCCGGCGAATGGAGTGATCACCGCGATTGCCACATCAGGCTGGATCTCGTTCTCATCTACCGCAAGCCGGATGACGACAGCCTCGAACTCGTGCGCCTTGGCTCGCATAGCGAGCTTGGCCTGTGAACACGGCGGGCGCACGTTTTAAGTTGCACTCTTTATGAAATGTCAGGCTGGCCGCAATGCGCCGCGTGTTCTGGCGTTCTTCTTTGGCGGCGCTGTTGTTGAGGACCGCGAGCGGCGCGGGGGCTTGCTTTCCATGGCTGCCCGCAGAATGCGGTTGATGCGCGTCTGGTAACCTCTCCCGTTGGCCTTGAGCCAATCGAGCACGTCCGCGTCAAGGCGGATAGTGACTTGCTGTTTCGCCGGGGGCCATGCAGCGGTGGCCTTTTTGAAAAACTCATCCCCAAGCGGCGGAATGTCCGAATAGTCGATATCGGAATCATTCATCCGGTCAAGCCGTGCCAAGTCGCTTTTAATAGATTTCTTGCTCACGCCAGGCTCCTTACAACTCCTTGGGGCCGAAGTCCGGGAGCAGGAAATCGTTGGTCAAGTCGCCGATCAAGCGCTCGCGGGCGAAGGTGTCCATCGTATCCAGGGTCCATCCGCCTTCGCGCGACAGGCTGCGCGTCATTTCGGGTTCCGACCACAGGCCGATTTCGTCGCCGCCGACTAGAAGGTGCGGCCGTTGACGTTGGCTGCCGCGTCGGAGCATAGCCATACCACCATCGTCGCGACCGCCGTGGGCCTGATTTCGCCGCCGACGTGTCCGCGCGCACCCAGGTAGTAGCGGCCCAGAGCGTCGGCGAGCGGCTGCCAGCGGTTGAATCGTTCAAAGTATTCCGAAGTGCCCTCGGTCATCGCGCGCGGCCGGATTGCGTTGCATCGAATGCCGAATCGGCCCAGTTCGCGCGCGGCCGTGCGGGTCAGTCCGACGATTCCTTCTTTCGCCGCCGAATAGTTGCCCATCGCCGGATGGCCCAGACCTGATTCGGAACCGGTATTGACGATTACACCACTGCGTTGACGTTTGAATACGGGACTCGCATGGCGAATGGTCGCGAAGGTGCCCTTGAGATGGACCAGGATCACCTTGTCCCAGTCCTGTTCGGACAGGTTGGATACTTCGCCGGGAGCGATAACGCCGGCGTTGTTGACCAGGATATCGAGGCGGCCAAACTTCGCGACCGCGGTATCGATCAGGCGCGCGGCCCCCTCCATCGAAGCGACGCTGTCGTTGTTGGCTTCCGCCTCACCGCCCATCTCGCGGATCCGGCTAACGACATCCTGGGCGGTCTCGCCGGGATGGCGCCCGACGTCGTTCACCACGACTTTGGCGCCTTGGCTGACGAGCAGGAGCGCCTCCTCGCGGCCGATTCCGCGGCCCGCGCCGGTAACAATCGCGACCTTGCCGGCCAGCCGCGCCTTTTGCTGCTGTGAAGTCTGAGCCATGTTCGAAATCTCCTTCGATCGGATTACCAGAACCGGCACCAGGGCCGGCGCTACGAAAAGGCGCTGTCGCGCAGCGCCTTCATCAGTTCGAGAGTTGATTGCGCTGGATTGTGGGCGCCGATGATGGCGCCAATCACCGCCACGCCGGCCGCGCCGGTGTCGCCGAGTTCGGCCGCGCGCGGGGCGGTTATGCCTCCCAGAGCGAAGACTGGAATTGACCCGGCGCTACATGCGGAGGCCAGCCCCTCGGGACCGCACGGTGCGGCATAGGTTCCCTTGGAAATCGGCGCGAACACCGGGCCGAAGACGGCGAAGTCCGCTCCCAAGGCCTCGGCGCGGGCGATTTCGGCGGCGGTATGGGTCGATACGCCGATTAGTTTGGAAGGCCCCAGCAGTTTCCGCGCGTCCTCGGGGCTGATGCCGTCGGACGGCAGATGAACGCCGTCGGCGCGGGCGGCGAGCGCCACGTCGATTCGCCCATTGACCAGCATCGGGACGTGGTAGCGCCGGCAGGTTTGTTCAAGCTCCACCGCCAGTTGCAATAACGCACGGCCATCCAAGTCCTTCTCCCGCAGCTGCACCGCGATGGGCGGGCGCGGATCGAACTCGGCGGCCGCACTCAGCGCCGCTTCGACGGTGTCAATCAAACCGCGTTCGCCGCTCAGTTTGCGGTCGGTTATCAGATAGAGATTAAAATCGGCTCGGGACATCGCAGTCCATTTTATGAGCCCTGTTTCACTCGGAAAATGGTTTGGCGTCTCGATTTAAAGGAAACCAATGCAATTGGAGAGACGGCCCAACTTAGCCAGGACAAAAAGTTCGCAAACTCAAAAACCGTTTCCTCGAAGTGTCAACCATGTAACAAAACAACTGTTCACCATGTGCCCGGTACAAACACGGATGTCGCGCGCCGGATCGCTCAATCGAAAATGCTTATTTCGCTCTGAGGTTAGAAAGACAGCCGAAAGCCGTGGAATCTTCCTGCCTCACAGTGCCTATACACTGAAGCTATAAACACGCATCACATTCTCGCCCAGCACTTTGCGGCGCGCCGACGGCGGCAACTTCCCCGCCATCTCCTCGAGTTCCTCCATGTAATTACCGGTATGGTCGGGATGTGGAAAATCTGACGCCCAGAAGAACTTGTCCTCGCCGCACAGCTCGACCATCGCGGGCAGCGCGTGCTCGTCGGGGTCGGCTGAGATCCACACGTTGCGTTTGAAATAGAAGCTCGGCTTCTCCTTCAGCGGAACGTTGCGTCCGGCAATGCTGTCGTACACGGCGTCCATCCGGTCGAGCCAGTAGCTGATCCATCCGGCGCCGCTTTCAAGAATGACGAGCTTGAGATCGGGAAATTTGTCGAAGGTGCCATACTGCATGAAGTTGGTCAGCGCATGCCGGATAGCGTCGACGGCGGTGACGTTGAGAAAAAAGGTATGCGAGCGAATGTATTGGCGGTCGTAGCGGCCCGGCAACGCCCACGTCGGCTCGATTGAGGGATGGATGCCGATGGGAACGCCGAGTTCCTGGGCCTTGGCGAAGACCACGTCGTGGTCGGGATGGGCGTGAGGTTTGCGCGTCATGACGAATTGCACGACCCACGCGCCCTTGCATCCGGCCTTCACCGCCCGTTCAAGTTCCGCTGCCGCGGCTTTCGGATCGCCCAATGAAAGATGCGCGACCGGGATCAGCCGCCCGCCACTGTCCGAGCACCAATCGACGATCCAGCGATTGTAGGCGCGGCACATCGCCTGGGCGTAGTCGATATCGTCGCACTCGGTTTCCCAATTCAGCCCGATGGTGGGATAAACGACCGCCGCGCGCAATCCCTCTAGATCCAGGCGCTGCATGCGCTCTTTGGCGTCCATCGAGCCCAGCGGAAAGTCCTCTCCGTACGGACGCGTGCTGAACAGTTCGCCCTTTTCGCGCGACACCCGGCCCATCACCGACTGGGTGAAAACTCCGCGGCGCGCGATCTTCGAAGGTCGTCCTTGAATTTCCAGATAATCGCCCTCGTCGTTTCTGCTCATGCGGACCGCGATAGGTTTGTACTTGGCCTCGACATTACTTCTCCCACAGGTCCGTCGCTTCCATGATGTGACCGTCCGCGTCGACGGCGCCGGGATATTTGATCTTGTGGAACTGTTCTTCAATTCGAGCCATGAGAATGCCTCAATCCTGGTTCGCGGTCCGTAACCCGCCTGAATAACGGATTATTTCAGACCGGGGATGGGGTCAAGGAAACGATGCGCTTGAGACCTTGGGACCGGCGGTCTAAGCTTTGCGCGGCGCTCAGATGCTTCGGTTTGACCGGAAAAAATGCCCTCATCACCGGCGCAGCCAGCGACTTCGGCCGCGCGATTGCGCTTCGCTTCGCTCAGGAAGGCGCCAACGTTTTGGTGACCGCCACCGATATTGATCTCGCCAAAGAGGTTGCGGCGGAAGCGGAGAAGAAAGGCCATAGGGCGATCGCTGAGGCGGTCGAAGTTGGCGAAGAGACGCAGGTCCAACGGATGGTCGATCGCGCGGTACGCGAACTGGGTGGAATCGACGTCCTGATGGCGGCCGAGGCGTTATCGTATGCCGGCTATGGCCAGGGCGGCGACCCTCGCCATCGGATCGTGGACAAACCGCTCGCCGACTGGCATCGGGTCATGAACGTCAATCTGGACGGGACTTTCCTCACCGGCCGCGCGGTGGCGCGCGAGATGATCAAGACCGGCAAAGGCGGGCGCATCATCAACTACGCTTCCGCCGCCGGGGTCGCTCCGGTGCCGGGTAGCGTCGACTACTGTGTGGCAAAAGCTTCGATCATAATGTTAACCCGCGTGATGGCGCTGGAGCTGGCGCCACACGGCATCAGGGTCAATGCGATTGCTCCAGGCTTTCTGCAAACGGCCATGAGCGCGGCGTTTTTCAAAAAGGGCGGACGCACCACGCAGGCTGTGCTCGATCGGATCCCGCTCCGGCGCTTTGGCGAAATCAGCGAGGTCGCCGACACCGCGGTGTTCCTGGCCGGCGACGAATCATCATACATCACCGGTCAGACGCTGCATCCCAATGGCGGACTGGTGATTTTGTAGTCCACTTGGAGTTTTGCGCGAATAACCTTAAGGCACGAAAAAGGCAGGTCGAAATGGCAGAGATGGGTTTCTTCGAGGTGATCTATTCGACGCGGGCGTTGCGCCGCTTCAAGTCCGACCCGGTGCCGGACGAACTAATCAGCAAGGTGCTGGACGCGGCGATTCAGGCGCCGTCGGGTTCGAATGAACAGCACTGGCTGTTCATGGTGGTGACGGATCCCGAGCAGCGCAAACGCGTGGCCGATGTTTATCGCAAGGCCGCGCAGCGCGCTCATCTGACCGATTATATCTCCGCCAAGTTCAGCGGCGGCGACCGCCAGGGCCGGCTCATCGCCAACTCGGTGTTGCATCTGGTCGAACACATACACGAAGCGCCGGTGTTGATTGTCCCGTGCCTCAAGGTCGCCAACGCCGCTTCGCAGGACCCCAAGTTCCGCGAGCGGATGGGCCGGCTTGAAGGCGGCAGTATCTATCCCGCGATTCAGAACCTGATGCTGGCGTGCCGCGCCGTCGGTCTGGGAACGGTGCTTACCACGATCCATGCGCTTTACGAAGATGAGATGAAACAAACGCTCGGTCTGCCGGCCGAGTATGCGACTTTTGCGTTGCTGCCGGTCGGCTTTCCCACGGACAAGTTCGGGCCGGTCAAGCGCAAGCCGATCACGCAGGTCGCGTATCGCGATCGCTACGGCAACAACTGGCCCGGATAGCGCCGCGCGGTTACCAGTCGGGGCCGTGCTCCGGCGCGTAGCGCATCGCACTGCCCGCGGTCAGACCACCATCAACGATGATCGCGGCGCCGGTCACAAACGAGGCCTCGTCCGAGGCCAGGAACAGTCCAACGTTGGCGATTTCCTGGGTCGTCGCCAACCGTCCCATCGGTACTCCTCCGTACAGGTCCTCGGGGGAGTTCAGGCCGCGTTGAATGCCTAACTCGACACCTGGGGTCGAGGTGGGGCCGGGACAGATCGCGTTGCATCGGATGCCCTTGCGCGCATATTCGATCGCGGTCACGCGGGTAAGGTTCAACACTCCAGCTTTGGCAACATTGTAGCCGCATTGTAGATAGCTGCCGGTAAGCCCGGCAACCGAAGCGGTGTTGATAATCACGCCACTGCCCTGCGGCAGCATCGCCTGGTTGATCGCGACCTTGATCCCGTACCAGTAGGCGGTGAGGCTCACGTTGAGGGTGGTTTGCCATCCGCGCAGATCGATGTCCGCGGTGCGCAGCCCGAACACGCTGAACATCGCGTTGTTGTGCAGCACGTCGAGGCGTCCGAACTTTTCCAGCGCGAACTTGACCATCTCCTCGATTTCGTCGGGCTTGGCCACGTTGACGCCGAACGCTTGCGCTTCACCGCCGGCCTGGCGGATTTCGCCCGCGACCCGCTCGGCGCCTTCGACGTTGCGGTCCGCAATCACCAGCTTGCCGCCCTCGCGCGCGTACGTCTTGGCGCATGCTTCGCCGATACCCGACGCACTGCCGGTGACCAGACAGACTTTATTCGCCAGTCTCATAGACCTCTCCTCAAAAACGTCTCCGCAAAAATCCCTGCTAGCCCATTGCTAGCTCAGTTTGGCGGCGGGCTCGACCCAGCGCTTGGCCAGATGCTCCAGCTTGCCAATGTTTTCGTCCTGTTTGGTGCTGTAGTTGAGAAAAATCACCAGTTCGTCAACTCCGGCGTCATGGTATTTGGGCAGGTTGGCGGGACTGAAATGGGGGATGCCGGGCGACATCATGACCCGCAACCGATCCGAACCGCGCCCGTTGGCCTTCATTAGTTCGCGCAGCTTGGCGAGCTTCTCCGCGGTTTCCAGCGGTCCCAGGTTGGAGCCGAACCATCCGGTGCCGTATTTGGCGACGCGTTTTAACGCCGGCAAACTCTCGCCGCCGAAATAGATCGGCATCCGCTCTTTGGCCACGGGCTTGGGATTCATGCGCGCCGCTTCGAAACGGACGAACTCGCCGGCAAAGCTGGCGCGATCCTCGCCCCAGAGCTTGCGCATCGCTTCCAGATACTCGTTGCTGCGCTGTGCGCGCCGCTCGAATGGGACACCCAGCGCGCGAAACTCTTCCTCCGACCATCCGATTCCGATTCCAAGCGCGAATCGCCCGGCTGAGAGATAATCGAGGCTGGCAACCTGTTTGGCCAACACGATCGGGTTATGCTCGGGCACCAGACAGATGCCGGTGGCGAGTTGAATGTTTTTGGTGACCGCAGCGGCATACGTCAACGCCACGATCGGGTCGAGAAAGTCGGCATCCCTTACCAGCGGCATCTCGCCATTTTCGGTGTATGGATACTTTGACTCGTAGCTATCGAACACGACCACATGCTCGCCGGCCCATAGCGTACCAAAATTGAGTCGTTCGGCATGCTGCGCGATGGTTGCCATCGAATCGGGCCGCGCTCCGGCCGCTATTCCAACGAAAATTCCGATCTTCATGAGCTCGCCACTCCTCGTGGGTAGATTCTTCGTGTCCCCGGTGCAAACAGAGCACCACAAGTGCTAGCACAGCCAGTCGAGGTTTGCCGACCGGCGCGCGGAGCGCTATATGGCATCAAGAATCCGGCTCGCTGCGTGAAGTCGATTGTCATTTGCGACACCGGAGGCCGTAATGGAAACGCGGTATCAATTACATCGGGGAGTTGGACAGATTGCCCCAGGAGGCCCGCAATGAGAGCTGCAGTAATGGAAGCGATCCGCAAGCCACTGACGGTGCAGGAAGTGCCCGATCCGCAGTTGCCGCCCGACGGCGCGATAATCCGGGCCGAGGCCGAAGGTGTGTGCCGTTCCGACTGGCACGCGTGGTCGGGAGACTGGGGATGGATCGGCCTGACTCCGGCATTGCCGCTGGTGATGGGCCATGAATTTTGCGGGGTGATCGAGGAAATCGGCAAGGACGTGCGCAGCTTCAAGCGCGGCGACCGCGTGCTGGTCCCCTTCAGCCAGGGCGAAGGCACCTGCGAATATTGCCGCAGCGGCAACTCCCACGTCTGTGCCCGGCCGCAGCTGCCCGGGTTTTCCTATTGGGGTGGATACGGCAGGCTGGTCGGAGCGCCGAAGGCCGACGTTAACCTGGTGCCGATGCCCGACGAAGTCGGATTTCTGGAGGGCGCCGCGCTGGGCTGCCGCTTCATGACCTCCTATCATGGCGTGGTCGATCGCGCACAGGTCAAGGCCGGCGAATGGGTCGCGGTTCACGGATGCGGCGGGATTGGCCTGTCCGCGATTCACATCGCCTCGGCGGTCGGCGCCAGCGTGATCGCGGTCGACCTTGACGACCGCAAGTTGGAACTGGCGCGCAAGGTCGGCGCGGCGCACGTCGTCAACGGCAAGAAGTCGGACGCGGTCAAGGCGATATTGGACATCACCCATGGCGGCGCCCACGTCGCGGTGGACGCACTGGGCATCGCGACGACCTGCCGCAACGCGATCATGAGTCTGCGCAAGCAGGGCCGTTCGTTGCAAATCGGTCTGACCAGCCATAATGAAAAAGGTGAGATTGCGCTCCCGATCGACCGCATGGTCACGATGGAGCTGCAGCTCATCGCCACGCTGGGGATGCCGGCTTCGCGTTATCCCTCGATGCTCCAGATGGTCGCGGCGAAGAAGCTGCGTCCGGCCGAGATGATCACTGAAACGGTACCGCTAGGCGGAGCCTCCAGGGTGCTGGAAGAGATGACCAACTTCCAGAACGTCGGGATGTCGATAATCAACGAGTATTAGGTGCGGCCCGCAAATGGGCCCCGCTACTTTGACCGTCCGATTCCGGCAGGGCGAGCGTCCCGCCCGTCGCTCCTTCTGAGTAGTACAGTTTAGCTACGCGTGATTGGTGGCGCTCGCCCTCGCTTGCGCAAGGGCGGGCGAGGACGCCCGCCCTGACAGCCCGGAGGGGCTGTCCAATCGGGACTGGATTGGCCGCGTGGCACAGGCTTTCGAGCCTGTCGTCGGTCAGCAGGCGTCTTTGAGATGGCCGGTCAAATCGAGTACGCGGGCGCGCCAGCCGTCACGTCCGCATTCCAGAATATGAATCGAACCCAGCTCTATTGCCGGTGTTGCCGCGATAAGATGTTCGAGGATTACGCGGATCACTCCGCGATGTGCCACCAGCAGCGCGTTGCCTTTGAACTCACCGCTGCCCTCGCGCCAAAAGCCAAACATCCGCTCCATCCCGGATATAATGCGCGTCCGGAAGGCTCCGCCGCTTTCGCCACCCGGATACTGATAGCCCGCCTCTAGGCGCATCCGCCGCCATCGCACAAACTCCTCCGGATACGCCTCGCGAATCTCCTCCAGCGTCAGCCCCTCGAACCGGCCGAAATCGATCTCGACAAATTCGTCGATCTCGACGATCGGTATGCCATCACCGGCGATAATCCGCGCGCCCTCCGTCGCACGGCACATATTGCTGGCGAATACCCTGGTGAAGAATTCATCTTTCAATGCATGCGCCGCCGCCCGCATCTGAGCACGCCCCCGCTCGTCCAAGGCGAGATCGGTGCGCCCATAGTATCGGATGCTGGACTGCCCCTGAGTCTCACCGTGGCGGATCAGTATCAGGTTGCCGGCGGCGTTGTCGAAAGAAGCTTGCGAGGGCATGTTCAGTCGGAATCCCG
Source organism: uncultured Pseudomonadota bacterium (assembly GCA_963824565.1). Lineage (GTDB taxonomy): Bacteria > Desulfobacterota > Binatia > Binatales > Binataceae > JAJPJA01. The sequence continues at coordinate 354,146 of CAWGQB010000026.1, forward strand.
CTCCTCGCGCAGCGCCTGCGCAATGGAAGGACCACGCAGCCAACGCGGGGTAAAAGGAGGCATACGCCAGGGTTTCGTCGCAGGCCGAAGGAGCCCCACTGCTACGAGGCGCTGAATGGCGGTCTCGATTTCCTCATGTGGAGGAATCGGAATGATCCGAGCAATTGGCCGCCCACGCCCAGTTAGCGTTACCTCTTCACCGCTACGAACGATCGTTATTAGTTTAGAAAAATGCTGGTTCGCTTCCCGCAACCCGATATTCATGATAAGCCTCGGGCTTGATGTAGTGACCCCCCTATATTCTCGCTTATAGCCGATTGTCCATCTCGTTGACATGGCTTAAGCAAGCGCTTGGTTCGCAAGGGCTAACATCTCTTCCAGCATGGTTCTTAGGTAAGGGCACTTCGCACAGGCTCGATCGGGTTCCAACAGCCTGAAGAGATTGGGGCCATCAACTGCCTTCTGGTACCGGCGGCGCAATCTGTCGCGATATGCGCGTATCAGGAGACGTGCGGGAGGATTGTTAAAGTCCACTTGCTCGGGAGCGTTGGAAGCCGCTCTCAAATCATTCTTTATTTCGGCGGGAAATATTTCGGTATCGGAAAGTAACCAAGCTTCGGTTTCGTGAACCGCGAAATATTGACGGAATTTGGGATGACCGACTCGCGCTTCCAGCTCCCGTTTGGCCCACTCCCATCGCTGTTGCGGTACGACTATTCCCGCAGGGAATGTCAGTGCCGAATCCAAGCCATACAAGTCGAGCAATCCGATGCCAGCTATGACGTCGTTTGCCCGTACCGAGGACAAATGCAAACGAACGTTCTTTGCTATGTCTCCGCAATAGTCAGAGACACCATTGAATTTGACGGCTGTTACACGGACTCGCTGCGGCAATCTTGCGTCCAGCCAGCGTTTAAGTAAGTTTCCAACCCCTAGAAATTCCGTCTTGCCCTCAACGAATAGGACAAATTTCACGAAAGCGCCTCAAGGTTTCCCGACTTGAACAGCCTGCCCAGGCTGTATTCCTTCAGCCAACGCTCAAGATCGTGGGCATCGAGCTTGGACAAACGAGTCTCGCCGTCTACGCACTCGGCAACGGTAGTAGTAGGGACGCAATCAGACGGGAACGCATCGAGAAACTCCGGCGAATGAGTCGTAAGAACCACCGTGCAGCGTTCGGAAGCCGACGCCGCAAACTCGGCGATAATCGGGAACATGCGCGGATGAAGACCGGTCTCCGGCTCGTCGATAGCGATCAATGTGCCAGGCACTATGCCAGGCTCGGGGTTGGCCAGAATCGCGAGTAACATCAGAAAGCGCAGCGTTCCATCGGAAAGATCGACCGCGGAAACCGGGTCGGTTAGGTGTTTCCAGCGTATTCCAAGCTGCACTCTCTGATCGGCGGCGGGGCCAAAGACCAAATCTTCGAAATCAACGCCAAAGGCGGCACACATTCCAGCATCAACGGCTTTCTTGAAGTCGCGATGCTCAGAGTACAGCGTGTGCATCATTGGCACCAGATTGCTTCCGTCGGGAGAAAGGAGCTTTTCGACGCGCGCAACTGCCGCTTCACGCACCGGAGCGCGCTGGTGCGTTATGAGGTCGTGATAAATACCAAACCTTAGCAGGATCGTCCTAAATAAAAATATCCGGAAGTCGGTGAAAAGGTTCACTCCCGACAGGATGGTTCCATCGCGGGATACTGTATCCCGGGGGGCAACAATCTCCTGCTCTTTGGCATCCGAGATAACGGCATGATCGGCGTCTCTTTCGATGACATGAAAAGGTTTGTTGGCCTTGGTCAGATCGCGCTGGCCAGAGTCCGTTAGAAGCTCCTTTGCCACTTGAAATTCGCCACCCAGCAACAGGGACGAAGACTGGAGCGCGAGATCATAGGTCATAACTCGGTCTGGATTTGCGTTAGGTCCTAGCGGCAACTTGAGGGTCCATGACATCTCAGGAGCGCGATGGTCCCAGAGCAATTGCCGAAATCCCCCTTCGGACAAAACGGCGTCGCGCAATTTTCCGGCCGCACTCTGTCGCAGCATTTCGAGCGCACGCAACAGGTTGGACTTACCTGACCCGTTGGCGCCAATTATGACGTTTAGCCGGTCCGGTTCCCAAGCGACGTCCCTAAGGGAACGAAAGCCTTTTACCTCTATTTTTTGAACTGGGGTCATGCCCTGTCCGCCAAAAAGGCTGTCCAACAATAGCATAGGCCACGACGACCGGACACGACCCTTCAATCGCTCAGCGGGTTCATTACCAGGCCGGTCAGTAGCTTGGGGTGGAAGTAAGTGGATTTCTCGGGCATTGTGGCGCCCGCGTCGCTGACGCGTTCTACGTCGGTGATTGACGGTGGGTTCATCAGGAAGGCGCCTGACGCGCTGCCATCGCGCACCGACGCGAGCGCCGCTCGGGCGTCGATCGTGTAATCGATCAGCGAACCTGACTTGACTGCCGTTTCGCCGATACTCAGGAGCCGGTCGAACACTATCGTGTGCAGAATCGATACGTCGAGACGTCTCACCTCCGGCGCCATCTCCGGTGTCGCGGCGGCCATCGTTGACGCGTCTTTGAGCCGCAGCAACCTCAGCTTCGGGTCGCCGCTTAGCGCGACGCCCAGGGTCCCGCTGCCGCTGTCCTTGAGCCGCGCGAAAAAGCCCTCCGAGTCGGTGAACTCCTCTATCGCAAACACCTCTGCCGCGCGCCGATCTAAATTGCGGATCGCAACCGGATCGATTTGGCGCACGACGCGATGGGTCGGCAGGATGAGCAGTCCGGGATCGTTGCACGAAGTCAGCGTGATCATCACGTAATCGTAGGGCTTAAGCCCCGCGGAGTCGTGCTCCGCCGCGCGCCGGCTGCGGCGGTAGTTGAGCGCAGTTTCGTAGCGATGGTGCCCGTCGGCGATTAGCAACCGCGCGTTGGCAAGCGCATGCTGCACGGTGCGGATATCTTTCGTATCCGCAATCGGGCGCAACTCGTTGCCGATTCCCAGGTCGTCGCGCACCGCGAACAACGGGTCATTTGCGGCGGCCTTTTCCCGCAATTTTTCCAGTTCCGCATGCGCGCCCGGATATAGCCCGAAAATCGAGCTCAGGTTGACCTGCGTGGCGCCCAGCAATTGCAACCGGTCCTGCTTGGCCGCGGCGAAGGTGCGCTCATGCGGCAGGATTCTGCCCTTGGCGAATTCCTCCAGGCGCAGGGTGACGATAAAGCCGCTGCGTTCATAAGCGCGCCCCTCAAAACTGAAGGTCTGCGTGTACAGATGAATCGCAGGGGCGGACGCACGCTTGAGAATTCCATCCCTCAGCCATTGGTCCAACATCGCGGCCGCGGCCGCATAGCGGTCCGGCTCGCGGCCGAATTCCAGCCGCACCACGTTATAGGGACTGCGCTGGTAGAGCTGCTCCTGGCGATCCGGGCCAATCAGATCATAAGGCGGAGCCACAATCGCGGCCAAATCGCCGCATCGTTGCGGATTAAAGAACAGCCCCCGAAAGGGCTCGATTCGCTCTTTACGTTCCAACATCGATTCCAAGTCTTCGTGAAAAACTGTCAGTTGCGCGAGCACGCTAAGGGCGCAGCACCTCGTGCATCCGATGCTCCGGAATAGCACCGGCGCGAAGCACGATTATGCGATCTTCTTCGATCGCAATAACGGTGGATGGCAGCGAACCGTCCAACCTCCCGCCATCGAGATAGGCCGCGATTCGCTTTCCGAAGGCCGCGTGTGCCTCGGCGATTGTGCGCGCCGGCGGCGCGCCGGCCAGATTGGCGCTGGTCGCGGTCAACGGTGAGCCCAGGCGCCGCGCCAGTTCCCGCGCTATCGGATGAGGTGAAATCCGTATCCCGACACCGCCTTCACGATTGGTCAGCGCGGGCGATAATTTCGGGACGCGCGGGCATCACTATCGTCAGCGGGCCGGGCCAGAATGCTCGCGCTAGGCGGATCGCGACAGGCGGGATTACGCTGACCACCCGCGCGATCATCTCCAGGTCGGCAGCGATCAGAGCCACCGGCTTGTCAGGGTCCCGGCCCTTGAGCTCGAACAGGCGCTCGAGGGCGCGCGGATTCGTCGCGTCGACACCGACGCCGTAGAAAGTCTCAGTCGGGAAGACGATCGCTTCGCCGTTTCTCAAGGCCGCCAAACCGGCTTCGATATCGGCTGTATACGCGGCGCCGGAATGCGACGCCGAATTTGTACTGTCAGTGTGCAAGTCGATTCAGCGCGTCGAGGCCAGTGCCTTGGCCGCGATATCGCGGCGCAGATGCTTGCCCTGGAAGTCGATCATGCCGGCCGCCTCATAGGCCGCCTCGACCGCTTTATTAAGTGTAGAGGCCATCGCGGTCGCAACCAACACCCGGCCGCCGTCGGTGACCAGTCGTCCCTCGCGCGACGCGGTGCCGGCGTGAAACACCTTGACCCGCACCTGCTCGACCGCCCATCTGACTTTGGCGTCGCTGGGCTCGCTGCCGTCGATCCGCTCCAGACCGCCGATCGGCAGTCCCTTATCGTAGCTGCCCGGATATCCGCCAGACGCGAGCACCACGGCAACCGCGCTTTTGGGCGAGAGCCGGAAATGGTCGGTTGACAATTCGCCCCGTGCGGCGGCGAGCAGCGTCTCGGCCAGATCGCCCTCCAGGCGCATCATCAGGGCTTCACACTCCGGATCGCCGAACCGCACGTTGAATTCGAGAACGCCCAGACTTTCGCCGTCGATCATCAAACCAACGAACAGCACGCCGCGAAACGGCGTGCCGCGATCCGCCATCGCCTTGAGCGTCGGCTCTACCACCTCACGCATGATCCGATCTTCGAGTGCGGCGTCGAACTGCGGAACCGGGGAGTACGCGCCCATGCCCCCCGTATTAGGACCGCGATCACCGTCGAAGACCTGCTTATGGTCCTGCGCCATCCCCAATGACAAAGCGTTAAGCCCGTCGCACAGGGCGAAAAACGAGACCTCCTGCCCGACGAGCCGCTCCTCAATCACGACCCGTTTTCCGGCGGCGCCGAAAATCCCGCGCTCCATCGCATCCTCGACGGCCTTGAGCGCCGCTTGCGGGCCATCACACACCGTGACTCCTTTGCCCGCCGCGAGCCCGTCGGCCTTGACCACCATCGGGCCGCCATGGCGGTGAATATGACCACGAGCGGCCTCGATATCGTCAAATACGGCAAAGCCCGCGGTCGATACTCCGGCCTCCTGCATTATCTGCTTGGCGAACGCCTTACTGGCTTCGAGCGCAGCGGCCGCTTTCGAGGGTCCCAGCAAGACGAGTCCGCGGGCCGCGAACTCGTCGGCGACGCCCAGGGTCAGCGGCTCTTCGGGCCCCACCACGGTCAGGTCAATCCGTTGCTGTTCGGCGAAGTCGGCCAGCTTCCTGATGTCGTTGGGTTCGATTGGCACCGGCGTCGCCAGGCTGTTGATACCCGGGTTGCCGACAGTGCAGTAGAGTCCCCATACGCTGGGGCTCTGGTTAAGCCGCCAGCACAGGGCGTGTTCGCGTCCGCCCTTGCCGATCACCATTACCCGCATGACACAGCCGTCCGAATCAATGGCGGAAGTGGCGCACTCCGGTGAACACCATCGCGAGATTGAAGCGGTCCGCCGCCGCGATAACTTCGTCGTCGCGCATCGCGCCGCCGGGCTGCGCGATCGCGGTGGCGCCCGCCTCTGCTGCCAGCGTCGGTCCGTCGGGAAACGGGAACAGGGCTTCCGATGCCAGCACGCTGCCGGCCAGATTGATACCCAGGCGCGCGGCCTTTTCGCGGGCGCCGTAGACCGGATCGATCCGCGAGGTGGCACCGCCTCCGATCGCCAGCGTGCGGTCTTCCTTGACGAAAGCGACGGCGTTGGATTTAACGTGCTTGCACACCCGGATTCCCAGGGCGAGCGCGCGCAGCTCGGCCTCGGTAGGTGGGCGCCGCGTCACCACCTTGGCTTGGTGGGGGTCCTCGTAGGTCAGGTCCGGAGTCTGCACCAACAGTCCGCCCAGCACGCGCTTGATATCGAGTTCATTGCGGCTGACGCGGTCCGCATGAAAGCGCATCACGCGGCGATTTTTCTTCTTGCGCAGGAATTGGAGGGTCTCCGTGCTGAAGTCGGGGCCGATCAGAACCTCGGTGAACAGCTCATCGACGGCCTTGGCGAATTCGAGGTCCCAGGGACGATTGGCGATGATGATACCGCCGAAGGGTGAATCGGGGTCGGTGGCGAAGGCCTTGTCCCACGCGCCTTTGAGCGTGTCGGCGACCCCCACGCCGCAGGGCGTGTTATGCTTGAGAATCGCCACCACGGCCTCGCGATAATCGGCGAAGTCCAGGATCAGGTTGATCGCCCAATTGATGTCGACGACGTTGTTGAACGACAGCTCGCGGCCATGAAGCTGCTCGGCGATCTGAAGGAAGCTACCGTAAAGCGCAGCCTGCTGATGGGGATTTTCGCCGTAACGCAATCCCTGCGCGCGGTTCAGCGCGATGCTGAAGCTGTGCCCCAGCGGCTCGCGCCGCTCGCCCTCGATCGATCCGAGGTAATTGGCGATCGCGCAGTCGTAGGCGGCCACACGCTCGAACGCCTTGCGCGCCAGGCGCCATCGGGTGTCCCCCGAAATCAGGCCGCCGGTGCGATCCATCTCTTCGGCAATCGCCCCATAGTCGGCGCTGTCAACCACGACCACCACGTGCGCGTAATTCTTGGCCGCAGCGCGCACCATCGCGGGCCCGCCGATATCGATATTCTCGATCGCGGCCGCGAGGCTGGTATCGGATTGTTCCACTACCTGCTCGAACGGGTAAAAGTTGACCACCACCAGGTCGATCGGTTCCAGGTGATGTTCGGCCATTTCGCGGCGATGCGCCGACATGTCGCGCCGGGCCAGGATACCGCCGTGGATCCGCGGATGCAGGGTCTTGACCCTTCCGTCCAGGATCTCCGGAAATCCGGTGAATTCGCCGACCGCCTTGACCTTAAAGCCGTCCTGATCCAGCGCCGCCTTGGTGCCGCCGGTGGACAGCAGTTCGACCCCGTGACGAACCAGCACCGCGGCCAAGTCGCTCAGACCGTTTTTGTCCGATACGCCCAGCAGCGCGCGCGCAATCTTTACGTCGTCCATTACCCATCAACCAGCTCGATAAATTCTTGGCACCCGCCGCCCGACCGTGCACAGCAGCTCATACGAGATAGTCTGCACCAGACGCGCGACGTCGTTGGCGCTAATCGCATCATCGCCGCTGCCGCCCCACAGTATCACCGGGTCGCCCGCCGCCGCTTCCGGCACGTCGGTCAGATCCACCATCGTCAGGTCCATGCAGACCGCGCCCACTACCGGCGCGCGGCGGCCTCGCACCAGGACTTCGCCGCCGTGCTGGAGGCCGCGCCGGTAGCCGTCGGCGTAGCCCACCGGCAGCACCCCGATCACGCTGGGGCGAGCAGTCACGAAGGTGTGGCCATAGCTTACGCCCGAGCCGGCCGAGACCCGCTTGACTTGCAACAGGCGGGTCTTGAAAGCCATCACCGGCGCCAGCTTGACCGTCTCGACAACTGCTGGAACCGGTGGCAGCCCATACAGCGCCAGTCCCACGCGGATCATGTTGAAATGCGCATCGGCACGCAACACGGTGGCGGCCGAATTCGCCACGTGCAGATAGCGGGGGTTGAAGCCGGCCGCGCGCAGCATCGCAACGCCCTTATGGAAATTGGAAAGCTGCGCCTGCGTCACCGGGCTGGCGGGATCGGCGGCGCTGGCCAGCAGCGTGCATACGCCTTCGACTTGCAGATGGCGGCAATGCTTGAGCATCTCGATCGCCTCGGGCAGGTCGGCGGCAGTAATTCCCAGGCGCGTCGCGCCGGTATCGAGTTTCAGATGAATCGGAAAAACCGAGCCTGTGGCGGTCGAATCCAGCACCGGGAGCGCGGCTGCGTCGGCGGCGAACGGGATGATATCCAACTCGACCAGTTCCGGCGCCTCTTGGGCAAAGAAGCCGCCCATCAGGTAGATACGCTCGTCCAGCCCAGCGGCGCGCAATTCCTTGGCCTCGCCCAAAGTGGCGACACCGAAATGACGGCAGCCTTCACGCGCCAGCGCATGTGACACTTCCACCGCGCCGTGGCCGTAAGCGTCGGCCTTGACCACCGCCAGGAACTCGGCCTCCCGGGCTATTGCCCGCAAGGCGCGATAGTTGGCCACCAGGGCGCTCAGATCGATTTCCGCCACCGTCGGGCGGGCGCAGGAAAAACTCAGTATCTTTGGCTGCTTTGCGGTTTCTCTCTCCGCCATTGACTTGGCTGCTCCATTACGCAGGGAGCCTTAAGAATTCATGGTACTATATCGCATGTCAATGAAATCCAATTTTTGACTGTCCCCAGCGCCCTTGATATACACATTCATAGGCTGGGGGTGTGCGCCGAGGCGCGCTGAGAGGCTCGTTAAGAGGAACCCCTCGAACCTGATCCGGGTCATGCCGGCGTAGGGAAGCCGCGAGATTGTTTGCGCCACCACCTCAACCCGAGGCTACCGTGGCGCCGGGAAAATCGCGCATCGGACGGCTTCCCTCCTAACGGCCGGCCCGAAATCTGGCGCAGCGGCTGGAAATGCGCGGATGAAGATAACTATCGAATTGAACGGCGAACCCTACTGCGTCGAAGGCGGGACCAGGGTCATGGCGCTGCTCGAGGAACTCAAGCTCAAGCCCAAACGGGTCGCCGTCGAAATCAATCAGGCCGTGGTGCCCAAGGCCGATTACGACCGCGTTGCCCTTAACGCGGGCGACCGCGTCGAGGTGATCAACTTCGTCGGAGGCGGATGATCGTTGCCGCGTCGAAACCATCGGTCAGGAGTGCATTGAAATGCAAGAGGACAAGTTTGAGCTCGGAGGACGAATTTTCAAGTCGCGGCTCATCGTCGGCACCGGCAAGTACCGGGACTTCACCGAGACCCGCGAGGCGGTCGAGGCCAGCGGCGCCGAAATCGTGACCGTCGCGGTGCGCCGCGTCAATATCACCGACCGCGACCGCGAGAACCTGCTCGACTTTCTCGACCCCGAACGCTTCCTGATTCTGCCCAATACAGCGGGCTGTTACACCGCCGAAGAAGCGATCCGCACCTGCCGCCTCGCGCGCGAAACCGGCGTGGGCGATTTCGTCAAGCTCGAGGTGATCGGCGATCAGCAGACACTGTTTCCCGACATTCCGGCGACTATCGAAGCCGCACGGGTGCTGGTCAAGGAAGGATTCAAGGTGATGCCGTACATCACCGACGACCCGGTCACCTGCCTTCGGCTGGCGGAGTTGGGATGCGTGGCGGTGATGCCGCTGGCGGCGCCGATCGGCAGCGGCCTGGGAATTCGCAATCCGTACAATCTGCGGATCATCCTGGAACAGGCGAAAGTCCCGGTGGTGGTCGACGCCGGCGTCGGCACCGCGTCGGACGCGGCGCTGGCGATGGAGTTGGGATGCGACGCCGTGCTGATGAACACCGCAATCGCGGGCGCCCGCGAACCGATAGCGATGGCCCACGCGATGAGGATGGCAGTCGAAGCCGGCAGAATCGCCTACCTGGCAGGCCGCATCGAGCGCAAACTCTACGCCACCGCGTCCAGCCCGCTCTCGGGACTGATCGAGTAGGCGCGAGTCGTCGCCTCGGGCGATTGTTCTAGCGGTGAACCGGCTCACTTCGGATGGCTGCGGATGTCGAGGAATTGGTAGGTGTCGCCCTCGATCCGAAACTAAAAGCGCCACGATCCAGTCACCCTGCCTGCCAGTTGGAAAAGGGGAGCGAACAGAATAACGCATCGGGGTTAGTTGGGATGGGTGCGGCTTCCTGCGGGGCGGCTATTGATGGCCGCGTTCGAGTAGTTCGCGCGCGGCGCGCCGAAAGCGATCGCTGACGGCGGCGCCGCCCAGCATCCGCGCCAGCTCCTCGACCCGTTGTGGCTTGTCCAGCGCGGTCACCTTGCTGACCGTCGCTCCGCGGCGTTCTTCCTTTTCGACCCGGAAATGCCGGTCGGCGAACGAGGCGATTTGCGGCAGATGGGTGATGCAGAGAACCTGGTGGAATCGTGACAGTTGCTTGAGTTTGCGCCCCACCACTTCGGCGACCGCGCCACCGATTCCGGCGTCCACCTCGTCGAAAATCATCGTGGCAACCCCGCGGCGTTGCGCCTCCAGGCGCTTGAGCGCCAGCATCACACGTGACAATTCGCCGCCCGACGCAATTTTCGCCAGCCCCATCGGCGGCTGACCCAGGTTGGGCGCGATATTGAACTCGCACTCGTCGATTCCGTCGGGACCAAGCTTAAGGGCCTCGCAAGCAAGGCCGGAATCACCGCCGGCCGGGGTCAGGCGGACCTCGAAGACCGCATTGCGCATGCCCAAAGTCTTGAGCTCGGCCTCCATCTTTTGCTTGAGCTCGGCGCCGCCACGCATCCGCGCCTGGTGGAGTTGACGCGCGATGACCGCCGCTTCAGCCAGCGCCCGCGCCGACTCGGCCTTGATCTCCGCGACGCTTTCCTCCATCCGATCCAGCTCGGCGACCTCGGCGCGCAGCCGCTCCATGGTCCCCAGTGCGCTTTCCACGCTGCCGCCGTATTTGCGCTTAATCCGCGCGATTTCCTGGATGCGGTTGTCAATTTGCTCCAGCCGTCCAGGGTCGGCTTCAATCCGCTCCCGGTACGACCTCAACGAATGCACCGCCTCTTCGAGGCTCAATCGCGCCGACGCGATCAGCTCAACCGGCTCCGCCAGCTTGGGGTCCAATCCCGCAGCTTCGCCCAGCGCGTTTTGGGCGCGGCCCAGCAGTTCGGTCGCAGCGCCGTCCTGATCCATCAGCAGTTGCTCGGCGGCGCCAACTGCGGCCGTCAGCCGGGCGGCATTGGCCAGAATCGCGCGCTCGGCCGCGAGATCGCGTTCTTCGCCGGCATCCGGATGCGCCCGGTCCAGCTCTTCCAGCTCGAATTTTGCCGTTTCCAGGCGCCGCTCCCGGTCACGTGCGCGCTGTTCGAGATTAGCCAGGCGCGCGTCGAGCTCACGGGCCAGCGCGTACGCGCTGTGGTACGCGGCGACGCGCGTCTGCAGGGCGGCGAAACGATCCAGGATGGTAAGGTGATTTTCGGTCCGCAGCAGCGATTGCTGCTCGTGTTGCCCATAGACTTCGACCAGCGCCGCCCCGATGCGGCCCAACGTTTGCACGGTCGCCATCTCGTCGTTGATGAGCACCCGGGAGCGGCCGGATTCGGAAACCACGCGCTTGACGATCAGTTCCCCGGCAGCCGCATCGAAGCCCTCGGGCAAATCGGGGCCCAAGCCTTCACCCTCAATCTGGAACAGGCCATCGACCACCGCCTCTTTCTGATCGGCGCGGACCATTTCCGGTGACGCGCGCATCCCCAGTAACAGCCCCAGCGCGTTCATGATGATGGTCTTGCCGGCGCCGGTTTCGCCCGACAGCACGTTGAGGCCGGGGCCGAATTCCAGCTCCACCTGGTCGATGATCGCGAAGTTCCGAATCCTCAACTCCAGCAGCATCGTTCACCCCGGAATGCTCCGCCGATTACAAGATAGTTCGCACCAGGGCCGCCGTGCAAAGCTTCATCCCCAACGCAACTTGTTCCGCCAGATTTCGAAGTAGCTGTGCGACGAACCAACCAGCGCGACACAGCTTGTCCCCCTGCTAATCAGCACCCGGTCACTGGCTCCCAACGCGATACCCTCCTGGCCGTCCGCGGTCAGAACCGCGTCATGATCGGTCGCATCGATCCGCAGTTCAAGCATGCTCGAATCAGGCAGTACGATCGGGCGATTGGTCAAGGTATGTGGGCAAATCGGTGCCAGGACGACGACTTCCATGGTGGGAAATATGATCGGGCCGCCGGCGCTCAGCGCGTAGGCGGTGGAGCCCGTCGGCGTAGCGACGATCAAGCCGTCGGCGCGGTAGGAGCAAAACCGCTGTCCGTCGGCGGTTACGTCCACCTCGAGCAGGCGGCCGAGCTGACGCTGATGGATGACCACGTCGTTGAGCGCGGTCACGGTGGCCGAGCCCGTGTTGCCGTCTGACGAAACTACACTCGCTTCCAGGGTGATCCGCCGATCGAGCGTGTAGTCGCCGTCGAGCACACGTTCAATCGACGGGCGCGCCTCGTCCATCGGCGCCTGGGTCAGGAATCCGAGCCCACCCAGATTGACGCCAAGAATCGGGGTTTCGCGCTCCCCAACAAAGCGTGCGATACTCAGCAGTGTACCGTCTCCACCAAGCACCACGATTAGATCCGCGCGTTGCGCCAGTTGCGCTTTGGTAAGCGCCACGGCGTCGATTTGCGGCGCGGCTTCGGGCTCGGCGAGTATCTCCAGTCCGCGCGAGCGCAGCCATTGCGACAGCACCGCGCCAAGCGCAAGCGCTTGCGAATGGCCGCGCTTGATTACCAAGCCGACCGACCTTATCGAACGCTTCGCCATTGCGCCTCCCGAATTATCACGCCGATGTTACGGCGGCAACGCACTTTCCCGTTTTGTTCCCACTGATAGCGGGGAATGTAATATTAAACCCCGGTTCAGGGGGCCGGCGAAATACCGGCGGCCGAAAGTCATATTGCCCTTGATTTTCGGACCGGCGCTTTCGGTCTTGAATCCGGACTTCTGACAAGTTCGGTTAAGCTTAATTAAAGTCCAACAGGGCACGTGGTGATAATTCAAGTCATTCTTTATGGGTGATTTTCTGTTATTGATCTTCGTCTGACCTGTCCTGCATGGTGACCATCGTTCCTGGGCCGTTGTTCGGCCGATTGGGGTCTCAGGAGGGAAGTATCATGAGAAATCTGTCCAGTTTCGCGATGGTGGCTGCCGTCGTGCTCTTTGTGGGAGCGACACCGGGTTGGGGGGGCCCGCCGCCGAACCCGACGATGAGCGATGCCGACGGTAACACGGCTGGGGGTACGGATGCGCTGCAGAACAATTCTGGCACGGGGAGCACTGCCTTTGGAGACGACGCGCTTACCAGCAACACCAGCGGCGTCGCCAATACTGCTATCGGCTTCGACGCGCTGAAGTTCAACACTAAAGGCAGCCTCAATACCGCCACCGGAGACGACGCGCTCTTCAGCAACACCAGCGGCAACAGTAACACCGCCATTGGAAACAGCGCGCTGGGCGGCAATACCATCGGCATCGATAACACCGCCAGCGGAGTCGAAGCGCTCTTCACCAACACCAGCGGCAACTACAATACCGCCAGCGGATATGCGGCCCTTATGGACAACACCAACGGCTTCTTGAATACCGCCAGCGGATACTACGCTCTATTGAACGACACCACGGGCTTCTACAATACCGCCACCGGCGCCCAAGCCCTATCTGACGACACCACCGGTAGCGAAAACACCGCTACCGGAGAAGGCGCCCTCTTCAGCACCACCAAGGGCACCGAAAATACCGCCAGCGGATTCTGGGCCCTCTTGAGCAACACCACGGGCGCCAACGATACCGCCAGCGGAGCGTTCGCCCTCTATAGCAATACAATTGGCGGCGACAACACCGCCAGTGGACTCGAAGCGCTTTACTCTAACAGTACCGGTGCGAGCAATACCGCGACCGGGTACCAGGCGCTCTACAAAAACAATGCTTCCGATAACACCGCGACCGGGAGCGGGGCGCTTTATACCAACAGCACGGGAGGCGACAACACGGCCAGCGGATTCGACGCTCTTTATAAGCAACACCAGTGGCTTCGACAACACCGCGAGCGGATATAATGCCCTGTATTACAACACCAATGGCTACTTCAATACCGCCAGTGGAACCGGCGCGCTCTATAGCAACACCGGTAACAACAATACCGCCAGCGGAGCGTACGCGCTCGATTCCAACACCACGGGCGGCAACAATACCGCCAGCGGAGTTGATGCTCTCTTGACCAACACCACGGGCAGCGCCAATACCGCCAACGGAGTCAGCGCCCTCGAGCTCAACACTATAGGCGGCGAAAATACCGCCAGTGGATTCTACGCCCTCTTCAGCAACACCACCGGCGACGCCAATACCGCCAGCGGATATGAGGCTCTCGAAGGCAACACCACGGGTGCTTCCGATACCGCCAGCGGGTTCGAGGCGCTCTTTAGGAACTCCAGCGGAGTCGACGAGACCGCCAGCGGAGCGCTCGCTCTACAGAACAATACCACCGGGCCCTACAATACCGCCGCTGGATACGAGGCCCTGGCTGCCAACACCACCGGGGGCTACGGCACCGCCACCGGTGTCGAGGCGTTGTCTAAAAACACAACGGGGGAAGCAAATACCGCCGTTGGAGTTTATACGATGCTCGACAACACGACCGGCGGCAACAACATCGCGCTGGGTTATGAGGCCGGATATTACTTGACCACGGGCAGCCACAACATCGATATAGGCAACCTCGGCGCAGCCGCCGAGTCGAACACGATTCGCATCGGCATCCAGGGCACGCAGAAGGTCACCTATATCGCCGGCATCGCCGGCACTTCGGTAACCGGCGACGCCGTTAATGTAAGCAGCACCGGACAGCTCGGCATCGTGATGTCGTCGGCGCGCTACAAACGCGACATCCACGACATGGAGGCAGCCAGCAGCAACCTGATGAAACTGCGCCCGGTGACCTTCCGCTACAAGGATGATCCGGCGGGGACGTTGCAATACGGGCTGGTGGCGGAGGAGGTCGAGAAGCTGTATCCGGAACTGGTGACGCATGCTGCCGACGGGCAGGTGCAGAGCGTGCGCTATACGATGCTGACCGGGATGCTGCTTAATGAACTGCAGAAGCAAAACCGGGAAAATGAGCGGCAGGCTCACGAGATCGGGAGGCTATCCGCGCGGGCAGCCTCCACCGACCGGCAGATTGCGGAGCTGAAGGCCAGCCATGACCAGGAGTTGCGGGCCATGCGGGCCGATTTCGAGCAGCGGTTTGTCGCCCTTGAGCGCGCGTTGGCAACGCGCAGCGACAACAGTAGTAACCTGGCGGCCGCCTTCACAAAGTGAAATAGCCCGGCGAGCTCTGATACACCTTAGGCGGTCAATGGAGATTCGTCGCATCTACAATCGCGAACGTGATTACCGGCAGAGCGGATTGCAACCCGCGATGACCGCCCGGATGGCGGAGCAGTTCCGCGCGTGGAGCGGTCCGCCGCTGCTGGGATTGGGTTGCATCATCGGCTATCGCGCGGTCGCCAATGGAGCTGTCGTCGCCGGCTTGCTGCTGGGAACTTCGGTGGCCGGGCTCGGAGCCCTGCGCATCTATTACCTGATGCGTTATCTGCGCGCAAAAGACATCCGATGAATACTTTGCAATTCTCCTGGCTCGGCATCATCCTCGCCTTGGCCTTCGCCGGCTCGATGGGTTCATTATTCTGGTGGATGCTCCACGTGCCGCCGCCGCTCGGACGTCAAATCGCCAAGGTCCGGCAATCGATTAAGGCATGGCGCCGCATCCTGGTCCCGACCGTGGGGCAGGTCTATTCGGATCGTGCGATCGAGATGGCCTGCCGGCTGGGAAGCGAGCAAAAGGTGGTGATCTTCCTGGCCTACATCGTGGAGATTCCACGCACGCTGGCGCTCAACGCGCGCTTGGAGGACGCCGATAAGCGCGCCGCCGACATCCTCGGCCAGGCCACCGAGATCGTCAAGCTGAGCGGCCTGGAGGTCGAGACCGTGGTGCGACGGGCGCGCCAGGCCGGCGATGAAATCTGCGATTTGGCGGGCCGCCTCGATATCGATCTGATCGTGATGGGCATCCGCAAGCGCGTGGGCACCGCGGACATGATCTTCGGCCGCACCAGCGATATCGTACTGCGCCGCGCACCTTGCGAAGTCCTGATCGATCGCGTGCCGTAGCGGGCCGAACCCCCTCCCAAGTTGGGCACCCAACCTCGGAGCACCACGCGTGCTTCGCATTTTTTCATATCGGAGCTATAAGCTTGGTCGTCGAGAGGATTACCACAATGGCCAAGGCTCTGGACGGAATAACGGTGCTTGAGTTCGCCAGTTCGCTGGGGCTCGGCTTACGCCGCGATGTTGATGGCGGAGCAGGGCGCCAGGGCGATCAGGATTGAGCCCCGCGGCGGCGACACTCGCCGCGGCACGCCCCATTTTCACGTGCTCAATCGCAGCAAACAGGCGTTGTTCCTGAACCTGGATTCGGCTGGAGATTTGGCCCAGGCGCATGAGCTGATCGGTATCGCCGACGTGGTGGTGAGCGGATCTACGCCGGCGCGCCAGCGTGCGCTGGGGCTCGATTATGAATCGGTACGCCAGCGCAATGCGTCGGCGATCCTGCTGCAGATGCCGCCATTGGGCAGCCGCGGTCCCTATGCCGAGATGCCGGCTGACGACGATCTGCTGTGCGCGTGGGGCGGAATATTCCGCGCTCAATCATCGCGCAGCGGCAAACCGGTAGCGATGACGTTCCCGATGGCCAGCTATCAGGCGGGTCTGGTCGGAGCGGCTGCCGCCACCGCCGGCCTGATTGCCCGTGGCAACGGCGGCACCGGCCAGGTAGTTGAAGTGTCGGGGCTGACCGGGGCCCTGTCGCTCCAGACCGGCGACTTTTTGCGCAATCCGCAGCTCCAAACGTCGCGGCCGGGCCCTGCCGATCCGATGGGGCCATATCCCGTCATCTATTTGTATCGAGGTGCCGACGGACTGTACTTCATCATCGACTGCACCAGCGCGCGCTTCTGCCAGCGGCTGGCGGACGCGGTCGGGCGTCCCCAGTTGTTTTCCGACCCGCGCTTCAAGGATGCTCCCTGGGCTGTTCCAAAGGCCCATATACCCGCTCTCAGAGAAGCGCTTCAGACGGCGTTCCTGGAACGTCCCAGGGACGAATGGATCCGTATCCTGCGCGAGTACGAGGTGCCTGCCGCTCCGGTCATGACCCGCCAGCAGTTCCTCGAAGATCCCCAGGTTCGCCATCTTGCGATGCGTCGTGAAATCGACGATCCCGCCTTGGGCCCGACGATCCAACTCGGTTTGCCGGTGAACCTGACGGCAACGCCGGGGGAAATCGTTGGTCCGGCGCCGGCCGTGGACAACTCCAATCCGGGCCTCGGAGCGTTGCTCGAAGAGGCGCGCGCCAGGAAGCCTGTGCCGCCGCCGCTCTCGCGGTCAAGCCAGCCGTCGTCGAGCAAAGGGCCGCTCGCGGGCATTACGGTGCTTGATTTCTCCAGTTATATCGCTGGCTCTTTCGGCCCCATGGTGCTGGGACAAATGGGCGCCGACGTGATCAAGATCGAGGGGCGCGACGGCGATTCGTTGCGCCTGGTCACCGGCTTTCGCGGATGGAACCAGAACAAGCGCGGGCTGGGGCTCGATCTTAAAAATCCCGAAGCCATCGAGGTCGCGTACGCCCTGGTCAAAAAAGCCGACGTGCTGGTTGAAAATTTCCGCCCCGGACGAACCCGTGCCTATGGCATTGACTATGAGCGCTTGTCCGCGATCAATCCGCGGCTCATCTACATGTCGGTCACCGGCTATGGGAGCAGTGGTCCCGACTACGACCGGCCGGGCCTCGATCCGCTGGCGCAGGCGCTTTCGGGTTCGATGGCGGCACACAGCGGCGAGGGCCGCGGACCGGCCAAAGGCGGCGACGACTCCCCGCGCCATCCGATCTATCTGACCGAACCGATCAGCGATTACGGCGCCGCTACACTGTCGGCGTTGGGATGTATCCTGGCGCTACGCGCCCGCCAGGTCACCGGTCAGGGGCAGTTTTGCCAGACCACGCTGCTTCAGGCGGTGGCCGCGCTGCAAGTCGGTGAGTTCATCTTCTATGCTGGCCGTCCCAACCTGGAAATCGGCGCGCCGGAGTTGCGCGGCACATCGGCGCTGCATTGCTCTTACCAATGTCAGGACGGAAATTGGCTTTACCTGTCAATCGCGGATGCCGCGCGCTGGGATGCTTTGCGGTCGCAGCTTCCGGGTATCAGTGCGATGAGCTTTGGCCAAGCCCGGAGCGAGGAGACCGACGGCAACCTGGCGCGCGTGCTGAGCGGATACTTCGCTAGCCAGCCTGCTCAGGTACTGCTCGACACGCTGTTCGCCCGCGGAGTAACGGTCGCACCCGCCGCGCACACCTCGCAGCTATTTGAAGATCCACAGGTAATCGCGAACGAACTAGCGGTCGACGTGGAAGAACCGGAACTGGGAATCGTGAAACAGACGGCGCGTTTCGCGAAATTCCCGGGCGTCACCAGCCCGATTACCCCGGCGCCGCGGCTGGGTGAGCATTCGGGACAGGTTCTCGCCGACGTGCTCGGCTACGACACCCACCGGATCGCGAAACTACGCGCCGCCGGAGTTATCTTCGGCGGCTGATGGCGATCGATCCGCAACACGAGCAAGCTTGTAAGGACGTTGATATTTCGCGCCGAGCTTGCGGCTTCCGGTTTAAATCGGAGGCGGCAAGCCAGCGCGGATTTTAGCTGCATTCGCCGCAAAACTCCGGTTTGCGGCGATCCTGCAACGAGAGGTTCGGCTTAATAATAATCCGGCACGAAGGTCTGATCCTCGAGCGGCGGACGCCGATAGTCCGTCGGCATATCCGGCCGGGGCGGCAGCGCGAAAGGAGTCGGCGGCAGATCCTCATACGGGATCAGACTCAACAGATGGCGAATGCAGTTGAGCCGAGCCAACTTCTTGTTGTCGGCCTTCACCACCCGCCACGGCGCCATTTTGTGGTCCGTGTGAGTGAACATCACGTCCTTGGCCATCGAATACTCGACCCACTTGTTGCGCGACTCGACGTCCATCGGGCTGAGCTTCCAACTGCGCGTGGGATCGTTCATGCGGCCCTGAAAGCGCCGTTCCTGCTCCTCGTCACTGACCGAGAACCAATACTTCACGATCAGCAGGCCGGAGCGGCAGAGCATCTGCTCGAATTCGGGGCAACTGCGCAAGGAACTCCTGGTATTGCTCCTCCGTGCAAAAGCCCATCACGTGCTCGACACCCGCGCGGTTGTACCAACTGCGGTCGAACAGCACCATCTCGCCGGCCGCCGGCAGTTGTGCGACATAACGCTGGAAATACCACTGAGTCTTTTCGCGTTCGGTCGGCGTGCCCAAGGCGACTACTCGGCAAATACGCGGATTGAGGCTCTCGGTGATTCGTTTGATCACGCCTCCCTTGCCGGCCGCGTCACGTCCTTCGAAGAGGACCAGCACTTTCAAGCCTTTGTGCTTGATCCAGTTCTGCATCTTGACGAGCTCGATTTGCAGGCGCGCCAACTCCGCTTCGTAGACGTCGTTCTTGATCTTGCGCGCTTTGGCTTTGATGTCTCCGTGGTGAATTTCCAGCGGAGCGCCGTTCGCTGCCCCGTTGGCCGCCATCACGGGTTCGTCCGTGATGAGGTCCTTCGCTATCTCCTTCTTTTTCTTGTCCTTTTTCTCGTTCGTTTTCATGGGAACCCCTCAGGCGCGCCAAGGCGGCCTCAAAAAGCCTACCGACCAATGCAAAAAACTAGCCAACATTCTTTGCGGCAGCGCCGCATCGTACCCGAGTTCAGTGCGCAACTGGAAGGCATCGGGGCCAACTGTTTGCATGATTTTGCAGCATCAAGCGCTCTTTTGCGCAAAGCCATTGCCGGAATTTACGCCCATCTTCAGGTGTAACACCTTTGGCTGCTTCCGCCGGGAACTTACTTTGATTCCCTTCCGGCCCCTGCGAACGGATGTCCATACATGTCTTTGACGTAGTATTCCGACTGGTGCGTCGCGTTGCGCGCGCCCCAGCCATATTCGAACATCCAGCCCGAAGGATTCCTGACATAGAAGGAGTACATGTGGTCGTTCGAATGCTTGCCCAAGTCAATGACAACCGGGAGCTTGCGCTCGCGAGCGATTTCATAGGTTAGCCCGACATCGTCGAAGTTCTCGACTTCGAGCATGATGTGATTAAGGCGCGGTCCGCCCCCGCCGATTCCAAAGGCGATGGTGTGGTCACGATCATTGCAGTGCATAAAGATCGGTTCTGCAGTCTGTTTTCCCATCTGCATCTTGTATTCGACGCCACCGCGCATCCCCAGCAAAGTATAAAAGAGAAACGCGGCGTGGGGATCGTCCTGACGGATAATACAATGCCCGAGTCCGGCGGATCCGGTCTTGAAGCGGCCATGCATGCGGCGTCCGGAATGGAAGGGCTTGTGATACTGGAGTTCCGGACCGTGGAAAATTTCGACCGGGTTGCCGCCCGGATCCTTGAGTTTCAGCACCTCCAAAACATGGCGCTCGGCGGCCTCCTGGTTGGAGCCGACCCGGAACTGAACTCCGGCATCGGCCAACTGCCGCTGCATCTCGCGGAATTCTTCACCGCCCGCGACCCGAAAGCCGAGATACGCCAGGTCGTCGCTACCACCGGTATGCATCACAATTCGATGATGCCAGTAGTCCAGCCGCAGGTAGCAGCGGTCAGGTTCAGCGTCATCGGCCAGTTCCATGCCCATAACTTCAGTGGCGAAGGCCTTCCATTCATCGACCTTCGTTACTTCGATTCCGATGTAGCCGAGCTCGGTTACCTGCACCATTGGTATATCCTCCGAAGGCGCCGCCTTATCGTCGATTGCTAGCCTTCAATTCGTGATGTTTCAAGAGCCGCGGGTCTGCCGTAACTAGACCGATCGGATCGTGCCCCCGTCCAGCCGTATCATCGACCCGGTGATGTACCCGGCTAGCGGGCTGGCCAAAAATGCCGCCGCGGCGCCGAACTCCGCGGGCGTGCCCAGCCGTCCGACCGGGATATTGCGGGCGGTCCGCTTCATCACCTCCTCGACGGTGATTCCTTCCCGCTGCGAAGCCCCGTGGTGAAATTGCAGAATGCGGTCGGTCGCGAATGCGCCGGGCAGCATCGTGTTGACGGTAATCCCCTCCGGCGCCACTTCTCCAGCCAGCGTTTTGGCCCAGCCGATGACGGCGCCGCGCAATGAATTGGAAATCGCCAGATTCGGTATGGGCTGGACGACGGATTCCGAGGCC
Source organism: uncultured Pseudomonadota bacterium (assembly GCA_963824565.1). Lineage (GTDB taxonomy): Bacteria > Desulfobacterota > Binatia > Binatales > Binataceae > JAJPJA01. The sequence continues at coordinate 375,137 of CAWGQB010000026.1, forward strand.
ACGTTGATGATCCGTCCCCACTTTCGGCTGCGCATATCGGGGAGCAACAAATCCGTCAGCCGGAAGAACGCAAGCACCATCGCGCGGAACTGCGCTTCCCAGACCTCCGGCGCGACCCCGCTGGCGCGAGTTGGCGGCGGCCCGCCGCAATTGTTGACCAGGATGTCGATCGGACCGAGTTTCGCGCGTACCTCCTCAACCGCCCGTGCGACCGTTGACCAATCGCCCAGGTCCGCCGGCGCTCCCATCACGCGGCCGCCGCGCGCCGTGATGTCGGCGACGGTTTTGTCCAACGCCTCCTGGCCGCGCGCCAGCAGCCCGACGGCCACGCCTTCCGCCGCCAGCGCCTCTCCGATTCCCCGGCCAAGTCCCTTGCTGCCGCCCAGGACCAGCGCTGTTTTACCTTTTAAAGCCAGATCCATGTCGCGCCTCCGTGTTCGAGGAATTGCCGAGGATTCTTTTGACGCGAGTGTCCGGCCAATAGAATGCACCCTGCACCAGCGCTTTGTCCAACCACAGTCCCGCGCTTGCCGGCCGATCGGCGCTCGGACCATAGTGGTCGAGCGATGGAACTCAACGGGCGTGCCAACCGGCCCCCAACATCGGACCAGAGGCGAGATTCCCATGACCAGCGAAGCCACTTATCAGGTTGTGGTCGAAAAGAATTTAGCGATGCGGACCCGCGACGGCGTGACTTTGTATGCCGACGTTTATCGGCCGGATTCGCCGGGCCGGTTTCCTGTGCTCGTAATCCGCACGCCTTATGACAAGAGCGCGGACAATGCGCTGACCGAAAAGACCTATTTTCCGCCTCGTGGCTATGTCGTGGTGGTGCAGGATACCCGCGGGCGCTTCGCCTCCGAGGGCGATTTCTATCCCTTTCTGCGCGAAGCCGCCGACGGCTACGACACCGTCGAATGGGCCGCACAACTGCCATGCTCGAATGGCAAGGTGGGCATGGTCGGCCAATCCTACATGGCGGTGGTGCAGTACCAGGTCGCGGCCACCCGCCCGCCGCATCTGGCGGCGATGTGCCCGGTGTCGGGATCGACCAGCTACTTCGAGAACTCGATTTGGCGGCGCGGCGTCTTTGAACTCGCCTACCGGCTCAAGTATTTCATCATGATGGCGCGCGAAACCCTGATGCGCCAGGGGTTATTTGAGCAACAATGGCCCGCGATCGCCGCGTACCTGAAGGATCCGTCCGATATACGTTCGCCGCTGACCTCCGAGGCAATCTCCCACCTTCCGTTGCGCGACTGGGGCGAACGGCTGCGCGACAGCGTGCCGTACTGCGCCGAGATGTTGGCGAACTCCCGCTACGGTCCATATTGGCAGGCCGCCGACCTCGGCCGCCACTTCCACGGCGTGCCGGTGCCGATATTCCATGTCGGCTCCTGGTACGACATGTTCCAGTCCGACACCGTCAAGATGTTCGTGGGCCTGCGGAAAGGCGCCATGAACGAAGAGGCAAGAGTCGGTCAGAAACTGATGATGGGTCCGTGGGCACACCTTCTGCCTTACTCGACGCCGACCTCGCGCGGAACCGGTGATATCGACTTTGGTCCGGCGGCGCGCATCGATCTGCACGCGATCCAGTTGCGATGGTTTGACTACCATTTGAAGGGAATCCGCAACGGCGCGAATGAGGAGCCGCCGGTGCGCATTTTCGTGATGGGCGATAACACCTGGCGCGACGAGCAGGAATGGCCGCTGGCCCGCACGCGCTTCACCCCGATGTACCTGTCAAGCGGCGGCAAAGCCAACAGTTTGCTCGGCGATGGCGGCCTCGGGCCGACCTCACCGGGCGACCAGACCTATGACGCTTACCTTTACGATCCGGCCGATCCCGTACCGACTTGCGGGGGCACCTACATCGGACCAGGCAACGGCGTGCGTAATCAGGCGGCAATCGAGCGACGCAACGACGTCCTGGTTTACACCGGCGAAATCCTGGAGCGGGACCTTGAAGTGACCGGGCCCTTGGTCCTCAAGCTGTTCGCGGCCAGCTCGGCGCCGGATACCGATTTCACCGCCAAGCTGGTCGACGTCCGGCCTGACGGGTATGCGCAGAATATCGCCGAGGGCGTGGTGCGGGCCCGCTTTCGGGATTCCCTTGAGGTTCCCGCGCTCATCACGCCGGGTGAGGTTTACCAGTACAGCATCGACATGTGGTCAACCAGCCATGTCTTCAAGGCCGGGCATCGCTTGCGGCTGGAGGTTTCATCGAGCAATTTTCCCCGTTACGACCGCAACCAGAATACCGGGCACGAGCTGGGCACCAGCGCGGAATTTCATGCGGCCAATCAGCAGGTCTTTCATGACAGCCGCTATCCCTCGCATCTGATCCTGCCGATCATCCCGCGCTGAGATTAGCGGGTCGCGCGGCGACGAGCCGCTGCGCCTGGATTCTTTTCCATCGCGCGGCTTGGTTGCGCTCTTTTTTCAAATGGAGCAGAGTTGGCGCGATCATGCGGACGCGCCGGCTGAAGCTCAGCCCGGCCGTCTTCAATCGACATGAAGGGCCGCGGAACTTCGCCAGGCCCAGGGAAGGAGACAACGATGAAATTTGGAGCATTCTTGTGGCAGCGACGCGGCGAGGATCTGGCGGCAAACGCGCGCCTGGCTGAGGAGCTTGGTTTCGAATCCGCCTGGATGGGCGAGCATATTGGCTTCCCCACTCAGTTCAAATCCGTTTATCCTTATGACCCGAAAGGCTTGCCACCGGTCAAGCCGGACTCCGGAATTCACGATCCACTGATGGTCTTTGCCTACCTGGCCGCGGTCACCACCAAGATTAAGTTCGGGACCGGCGTTTACGTGTTGCCGCTGCGCAATCCCTTCGTGGTGGCCAAGCTGGTGGCGAGTCTCGATCAACTCTCCAACGGGCGCTTCCTGTTCGGAATCGGCGTCGGATGGCTCAAGGAGGAGTTCGAGTGGGTCGGAGAGGATTGGGACAATCGCGCTCGGCGCAGCAACGAGGCGCTTAAACTGATGGACGCGCTGTTCACTCAGGAAGTACCGAAATATGAGGGCAAGACGGTCAAGAGCGACGGCTTCTATTTCTCACCCAAGACCATTCAACAACCCCATCCGCCATACATAATCGGCGGCAATACGGAGCCGGCAATGAAACGCGCCGCCCGTTTGGGCGATGGATGGTACGGACTGGCGAAGAACCTCAATGACGCGCTCGCGCTGGTCAAAAAACTCAAAGAAATCGAAAAAGGCGCATCATCGCGCCAAGCCGCTGGAGATCACCTTCGGCGCGCAATGGCTGGGACTAACGGTCGATGATATCCGGCGTCTGGAAGAAGCGGGCGTCGAACGCGTCCTGCCATCCACCGAACTGGTCGCGCGCGATTCCCTGGGCGCGCTGCGCAAGGTCCACGAAAAGCTGGTATCGAAGTTTTAAGAACCCGATCGGTGGCGTGGAGCAATTACGCGGCCAACAATTTCTGGACGACCATGGCTACGTGCGTTGGTCCTTTTAGGCAAGACTTCCCGCTTTCTGTAGGATCAAGCGGTTGTCGAGGGTAAACAGCTTCATTCGAACTTTTGAAGGGGCTCGAAGCCCAGCCATTCCGGCATCGATCGCGACGTCCATTGGCCATGGGGGATTGGCGGCGCTCGTGATCATCGCTAGGACCGTGTGATCGCTCTCGGCACTAAAGACTTCCGAAGAGAGGGCGAGCGCTGGCCGCCGCTTGCTTGCGCGCCGGTCGGTGAAGGGAAAAGGCACAACGACCACATCGTAGGGCTTACAGGTCACGATAAGCTCTATCGTCGTTTTCCGAGTTCCATTCCGACAGGGTCTTCTCCAAAGCCGACAGAAACTCGAGATCGAGTGGTTCCGCTTTTCGAATGCTCACTGTTCCGGCTTCGGACTCCTCAAAAATGACAGTGTCTCCCGGTTTCAGCTGCAGCCTCTTGCGCACAGATGATGGAACGGTAGCCTGGCCCTTGATCGTCAATCTGCTGCTCGCGATCGCGCGAACCGCAGTGTGTCTGGAACTGGGCATGTTTCTGTCGCTCCGTGGAGTATTACCTTCTTACCATTATTACCGCCATGTGGCCCACCAGACAATTTCCTCCCACCTGTGGAACATCGTCAACGTGGAGCATATCCGACCCGCTGCCGATTGCGCTTTTTCAATTCTCCCTCGCGTAACGCGGCCAGCGTCGCACGGGCCAACTCGGCGTGGCGCCGCATCCCGAATCGCTCGTAGCTGTCCAGCGCTTCGCTCAACAACCTGTGGGCCAAGGTGAAATCGCCGGACGCGCCGCGCCGGATGAGCATCGCCGCCCGGAAGCGGCGGATATCGGCGGCTTCAAGAAGATGGGGGAGTTCTTCGGCCTGGCGCAAAGCGTTGGCGAAGTGCTCTTCGGCGGCGTCCCAGTTGCGCGCGGCAGCGGCGGCGATTCCCGCGATGGTTTGCGGGAATCGCGCGATCCATCCCATGCAAATGGTGCCGGTATCGATCAGCTCCCCGACTATCGAATAAAAGCCCGCCGCCATTTCGTATTCACCCAACTCGTGCAGGCCCTCGACGAACGACATCAGCATCGCCCACGAGCCGATGGTGTTGGGCTCACCGGTGCGCGGCAGCTTGGGGCGGGATTCGTCGAGCAGCTTCAACGCATCGGCGCGGTCTCCGGCATAAGCCATCTGGCGGAACAGCGCGCCCGCGCCCAACCCGATCATCACCTGGAACGGGGTGAGCTCGCGTGCCTGCTCGGCATAGTCCAACGCTTTGCTGACATTGCCGCGTAAAAATTCCACCACACTGAGTTGAGCCAGGGCGGGCGGCAGCAACAGGAGGATTTTGGCCGTCCGGTTGAGTTCCAGGTCCTCGGCCAGGCGCTTTTCCAGCCGAGCTGAAGTCCGGGTCTTTGGCGAACTCCGTCCAGGCTTCGGTCCAGATACAGAACGACAGCGCAGGCGAAATGGCCGAGTTTGCGCGCCAGCGGTTCGAAGTTCCGTTCCGACCTCCACGGCTTGCGCCACGCGGCCCAGATGATGCAACGCCACCTGCACCCTGGACAATCCAATCGCGCGCGACCACGGTGCGCCGGTCGCCGCGCCGATGGCCGCGGCCTTGCGCCCGTGTTCCAGCGAGCCGTACAAATTCAGAAAGTAGAAATCTCCAACTGCCCAGTATGACAAAACCCTGGCGGCAAGTTTCTGATCGGGAAGCGCAGCGGCCATCTCGGCGGCTTCGCTAAAGGCCGCGTGGGCCTGCTCCGCCCGGCCGTTGACGCTATTGATAAGTCCCATCGCGCCCAGCATATGCACTCGGCCGGGACAATCTTGCTGAAGTCCGGCGAGGCCCCGCTGGGCGACCTCCGCCGCTTCCCGCTCCCGCCCCGACCATAGCAGCCCCTCGAACATTTCGAAGAAGACATTGCCGGTGGCCTCGCAATCACCGAGGCTCGAATAAAGGTCGACGGCGGAATTCCAATTCGCGAACGCTTCATCCCAGTTGCCCAAACCACGCAACGCCGTCGCCATCCCGAGGGTCAAATCGGCCCGCTGCCGCGGACTGCACCCCTGAGACGACAACGCGCCGGCGAAGTGGCGGCACGCCTCGTCATACGCGGCTGCCTCCAGCGCGTTGTTGCCCGCGGCGCCCAGGTAATGGACGAGCATCTGCTGGTCCGCCAGCGAGCCGGCCTGGATGAGATGGTCCGCGATTTCAGCAGCGCGAACGCTCGGTGTCTTGCGGATATAGCCGCACGATGGCATCGGCCGCGTTGAGATGAAGCCGCTGGCGCCGGGGCTGCGAGATCCCCGCCAGAAGCGTCTGCCGAACAAGTTCGTGCGCGAACGTGAAGCTGGCATCGGGCAGTGTTCGAAGCGGAAGCGATCAGTCCCATCTTTTGCGCCTCTTCGATCGCGCTCAGAAGTTCATCGGCATCGTTGAGTTCCGGTAGCGCTTGCGCCAGTTTGAAGCTGAAACTGGGGCCGATTGCCGCGGCGGCGGTCAAAATTCGCAGGCTGGCGGGGCTCAGCCGCTCCACTCTTCGGCCAAGGACCAGTCGGACACTAGCGGGAACGTCGATCTCTTCGATTTGGAAATCGGTGCGGAAATTCCCCGCGTCGTCGAATACCTTTCCTTCCTCGGCCAGATGCTTGTACACCTCCTCGACGAAAAACGGATTGCCTTCGGTCTCATTGAATATCAGTCGTATCGAGTGATTCGGGCGGATCGCGCAGGCTCGAGCTTGCATAACATCCGCACGACCTCTTCCCACGAAAGGCCCTTTAGCGCCAGCGGTCTGACACCGACGCGAATCAGTTCTTCCAAGTGTCCGGGTCATCGCGGGAGCGGTGTCCATCAGACCGTCCCGATACGTTCCGACAATCACCATCGGCAGTTGATCCACCCGATGGGCCAGAAAATTTCACCAGGGACAAGGGTGGACTCCGCCGACCAGTGCAGATCGTCCAGCACCAGGAACAACGGCCGGGCATTAGCGGTCCGCGCCAGATATTCGCCAAGGCTCTGGGTCAGATAGCGCCGGGCTTGCTCCGTAGGCAGTTCCTGGGGTGGAGGAATGTCGGGAAAAACCCGGCGCAGGCGTGGAGCAATCTGCGCCAGTTCGGCGGCATTATCGCCCATGCTCGCGCGAAAGCGCTCAGCGCCCGATTGCGCGAGCATCGCTTCGATTATCTCCACGAACGGAAGATAGGGATAGGGGTCGTCGCGTTCGTAACAATGTCCGATAAAAGCCCCAAAGCCCTTGCTCATCGCATAGGCCGCGGTTTCGGTCGCCAATCGCGTCTTGCCCACGCCGGGACCTCCGCCGAGCATGATGACCGCGCCATTGCCGGCCAGTGCGCGATCAACGAGGTTACGCAATGCCTGGCTTTCCGCATCGCGCCCCACAAATTCGGTCTGGCCCGACAAGAAACTGCGATACGGGAGGGCCGATCAGAGCGGAACCGGCGATGGGTACGCCACGCTTCGTGGCTTCGCGAGCGGGTTCGCGGTCCTCGTTTCGGCTCGGCTGAATGCGGTGCCCAAATCCCAGGAAATCGCCTGCACCGTGAGGGGGCTCATAGCTACAGTAGAGTCCCGTCCTGATGTCACGCAGTAGCATCTGGCCGAGTGCGGGCAGATTTTCGCCGATTTTTTCCACCGCCGTCTTGATTGCATGGGTCATGCTCTGGCGCGCGCGCTCCGCGGCTGATGCCGAGCGACGGCTCCTGCCTCCCAATCCGACCGCCCGCGAGAGCTCCGCGAGCAAGCGCGTCGATCTCGCGTTCGATTTCCGCCGCCCGTTCGAAATGGTTGAACTGTTTGGCTTCTTCGAAGCTGTTCGCGAAGTTCGGTCAGACGGCGCCGATAGGCGGAGCGCGCCTGGCTGTCGAGCACCTCGCCGGCGTCGCCCAGGTTACCGATATGAATCCCGGCTTTGGCTAGTTCCTCTTCCCTATCGGGCAACCCAGCCGGCGCTGGGACAGCTTCCGGATGGGCGGCGTATTGAACCAGGTCCAGAACATGGAACTCCACGCCGGGATTGCGCAGCAGATACGCTATGTAAACCAGCCCTTTGGTATCTTTAAGACGCGAGACTCTCTGGCCGTAGGCGATAGTCCAGTAATCGCCTTCCTTGCGAAAAACGGCCGACTCGCCCGTATCGGCCGTCGCGTTTCTTCCGGTGATACCGTGGGCTTCGGTCCACCGGCTCTGCTGCGTGTATTTTGGGGCATCAGAGTTCGGAGGCCTTTCATCTTGCCTACGATTGTTACGCATAGACGGAGTTCGTGGAATCGGGGGCCGGAGAATTCCACTAAAGATCATTAAGGCAAATGGCCGGGCTCCGAATCGAAAAAGTCGGTAAAATAAGATTCCTCACCGATTCGGAGAAAAATGAGAGCCTAAACCGGCCCGGATGTCATTCTCCGGGCCGGTGTCGGGATCTGAATTGCCCCGCAAATCACCGGGCTAGCCGGTGCAATATATAGCGATGAAATCTTTAAATTTGTTGGCGCGGTTGCGCGCCTCACGGAAAAACAGTGGTTGTCGAGTGCTCTCTCTGTACCGCGGCACCGTCGTCACTACTGGTGGTCGTGGTCGTGGTCGAGGTGTTTTCCATGGGACTTCAACCGCCGGCGTGGCGGTGTGACTGGATTCTTCTTTGCTGTACGAGAAGCATCCGGCGAGCAGGAGGCAAACACCGGCACTCAGAACGGTTAAGGCAATTCGATGTGGTCGTCGTTTCATTTTGATTTCTCCTATTGCCGGACTTTCATGTCCTGGCAGATAATTCCGTTGTTTCTAATTGCGACCAAACCACGTTCATCGACGGAATCGTTCAGTAGGAAGTGGTTTTCTCGTTCGACTCGGAGTGCGTCACACCAAGAGGACCATAGGTCGTCTTGCTGTGCTCTTTTTGCTCCACAGACGGAGCCGAATCGTTGTCCGCAGATTCAGTCGTGGTGGTCTCGTTGGTGGTCGATGGCGGCGGAGCGACAACAACGGCCGGTGGATTGACAACGGTCTTTTTGGTCACTGTCTGGCTGGAGACACTCGGCGGCACCACCGGAGCGGTGGTGGTAGTGGTCTCAGACTCAGTGGTATCCTGCGACCAAGCGGTGCCCGCACCGATTATAAGGACGACGCCGAGAGCGGCTAGCAGGAATTCCTAAACTGGACAGTCTCATATTTAACGAGCCTCCTTGTGGGCAGTTGCCGGTAAACGAGAGCAGGCATCGTGCCACGCCGGCGATGCCCACAATTCGCTCACGAATATCATTGCCCAGCCACAAAATACTGAATGCCTTTTTCCGGATCGTGTAATTGAAGCTGTGTATTTGTTACCCTATCCACATAAACTCGGGTGGATCCGTCTGGAGACGGCGAAAGGCATTGTTCCGGTTATTGCAAACCGTAGATTGCCGGGCAGCCACAGTCTGAGGTGAGCGATAAAAGCAACACCAATCAGATTAGAAGCGCGCAGAAATGCCTTCTATTCGAGAAAGATCGGTTAATGGCCAAGGTTATTTCATTTCCGCCTCGGCAGCCGCCTGACAAAGTCCAACCCGTCGCCGGAAACCTGCGCGTGCGGGCATAAGGATAATGTCCACATCAAACATCCCAACGGAGTCATAAGCTGCGTAGCGCGAGGCTGCCGCTGCGAGACCCGTCCGGGGAATTAGCGGTTTCGCTATTTTTTCGACGACCCCGGAAAAGGCTAATGCTGGCAGGCCGGGCAATAGAAGCTTGAACGTTGGCCCAGTACGCGGCTTTTAATCGGACCGCCGCACAGATAGCACTGTTCCCCCTCGCGGCCATAGACCTGAAGGTCTGATGCAAACCGGCCGGGGAGTCCGCGCGAATCGCGGTAATTGCGGAATGTGGTTCCGCCACTGCCAATCGCCCGGGTCAGAATCGCCTTGGTAAATTCGGCAATTTGCTCAGCCTCGAACCTGGTTATGCGGCCGGCGGCGCGGCCCGGGCGCACCTTGGCGGCATACAGGATTTCGCAAGCGTAAATGTTGCCGATGCCCGCTACGACGCGCTGATCCATGATCAGGTTCTTGATCGCCGCGCGTCTGCGGCGGGTTTGCGCAAACAAATATGCGGCGTTGAAGTCTGGGACTGAAGGGCTCGGGGCCCAGGCTGCGGAGTTCCTCCGATGCCTCCAGTTCCGCGGACGGCACCAGTTTCATTAAACCGAAGCGGCGCGGGTCGTTGTAAACCAGCGCGGTACCATCATCGAGCTGAAAATGAAGGTGGTCATGGGCCGGGTCAAAGTCTTCATTGCGAAAGCCGTGGCCGCGATGGGTCAGGCTGCCGCTCATTCCCAAGTGGACCAGAAGTGTCATGCCACCGCTGAGTTCGATCAGCAGGTATTTGGCGCGCCGGCGCAACTCGCAGATCGTTCGGTCTGAGACGATGCGAGTGAAATCCGCCGAAACCCGCCGGCGCAATCGCGGCTCGCGAATCCGCGCGGAGACAATTTTGCGACTCAAAACGGACTCGGCCAATAATCGGCGCAGCGATTCGACTTCAGGCAATTCAGGCATCGCGGATAGTCGGTGCTCCAGCAGATGTTATCGTTTGGATTGCGCGGCTTAGACGCACAAAATCTTCGGGCGACATCCGCTCGGCGCGCTGCGCCGGATCGATTTCGGCCAGTTTCAGTGCGGCCTCGACGCCTTCCGGACGCATCCGCAACCCCGCACTTAACGCATTGCGCAGGTTCTTGCGGCGCACCGCGAAGCCGGCGCGGATTACGTCCCTGACCTGGGAGCGCGGCGCCGGCGCGTACAACGGCACGCGGCGGGGTGCGAAGCACAGCACTTCCGCGTCCACCTTGGGGCGGGGATGAAAGCTGCCTGCCTCGACGCGGAAATGGCTCGGGATCTCCCAGTCGAGCGCGATCAGCGCGCTCAAGGCGCCATAGCCGCTGTCGTCGGGGCCGGCGCGCATCCGTTCTCCGACCTCGCGCTGGAACATCAACACCATGCGGGCAATCAAGTCTCTGTCTTCGCTTAGTTTGCGCGCAATCGCCGCGGCCACATTAAATGGCAGATTGCCGATCACCTTGATCGGCGGATGGGCCGCGAGCGCTGTGAGGTCGAGCTTCAGAAAGTCGGCCTCGATCAGATGGAAGCTTGCCGTTTAGCCTGGTACGCAGCCGCGCCGCGAGTTCACGGTCGAGTTCCACCAGGTGCAGCATGGAAATCGGAGCAGCCAGGATGCGCTCACTCAGGATCCCCAGTCCCGGTCCGATTTCGATCACCTCGTCGCCCGCGTGAAGCTCCGCCAGCGCCACGATTCGATCGGCAATCGCGCCTTGGACCAGGAAGTTCTGTCCGCGTTTTTTGCTCGGCATCACACCGGCGACGCGCAGCGCCTGGCCCGGCGATTCCGCGCCGGTGACCGGAGCGCGGCCGGATTTTCGAAAACGATTTTCAACTCGCACGGTTAAAGTGGCAGGTTGGCCTCGGCGTCGATATCGAGCGAATCGCGCTCGCCACGGAGCAGGCGCCAACCGCCCGCCATCGCGATCATCGCCGCGTTGTCGGTGCAATACTTTAGCGAAGGAGCAAAGAGTTGGCGGCCCTCCTCGGCCGCGGCTTGAGCCAGCCGCTCGCGCAGCCGCGAATTCGCCGCCACCCCTCCCGTTAGTACGATCGTGGAAACATTAAGTTCGCGGGCTGCCGCGATCGTTGGCCGGATCAGCATCTCGACCACCGTCTCCTGGAAGCTTGCGGCCAGGTCTTGTGCGGAGACTTCGGCGGCCGCCTCGCTGCGCAAGAACAGGGCGACCGCCGTCTTGATTCCGCTGAAGCTGAAGTCCAGCGGAGCCCGTTTTATCCGCGCGCGCGGCAGCTTCACCCTTTTGCGGTTTCCGGTGCGGCTCATCTCGTCAATAATCTTGCCGCCCGGATACCCCAGCCCCATCATCTTGGCAACTTTATCGAACGCTTCTCCAGCGGCATCGTCGCGCGTGCGCCCGACCTCGCGATACTGGCCGAAACCGCCGACCAGGAACAGCGAGGTATGCCCGCCCGATACCACCAGGGCCAGAAACGGCATCGTCAACCGATGCTCCAGCAGCGGAGCCAGCAGATGTCCCTCGAGATGATTGACGCCGACCATCGGCACGCCAAGGCTGTGCGCGAGTCCCTTGGCGCACATCAACCCGACCAGCAGCGAACCGACGAGGCCAGGACCGCGGGTGACCGCAATCGCGTCGATATCACCAAGTTGGCATCCCGCTGCCTCCAGCGCTCTCTCGATAACCGGCGTGATCACGACCACATGATTGCGCGAGGCCAGTTCAGGCACGATACCGCCATACGCGCGATGGATGTCGTCCTGGTTGGCGACTACGCTGGAACGCACCAATGCCTGGCCTGGCCGATCGGTTTCCAACACCGCGGCGGCGCTGTCGTCACATGAGCTTTCAATTCCCAGTATCAGCACTTTCGAACTTCGCCTTTTATGGGCTCTCCGGGGACGGTTGTGCAAGCGGCGTTGACTCTTCCGCAGGCGGCGGTTCTTCACCGCAGGCGGTCCCTGCGGATGGCGGCTCTTCCGCAGATGGTGTTTCTTCCGCGGACGGGCTCTTCCGCAGGCGGCTCTTCGGCAGGCGCAGGCTCCTCAACGGCAGGAGGCGGCTCGCCTTCCACGGGAGGCGGTTCGACCTCGTCTGGCGCGGTAGGCGAGGCGACTTCCCCTGGCTCGGGAGGCGGCTCGACCTCGCCTGGCAACTCTTCTTCGGTCGGTTCCGCCGACGGTGCCGGCTCGGGTGTAGGTGGCGGACCCAGGTTGTCGATGCCGATCTTCGCTAGCTGATTGTCAGGCGCCAGTTTGAGCGCGCGTGCATAATCATGACGGGCTTCATCAATATCTCCCAATCGCTCCTTGGCCGCGCCCTCAAAGCTGAGGGTTTCACCCAGCCATTTGGGATTGTCGGAAAAGCTTATCGCGGCGCGCTGCCAAAACGTCAACGCCTCCTGGTAGTTGTGTTTCATCAGGTAGGCGCGCCCCAGGTAGAAATAAACGTAAGGATTGCTCGCATCGATTGAAAGCGCCCGTCCTAACGTCCTGATCGCTTCGTCGGGTTCGTGTTTGAGCAATTCGCCGCGCGCCCGATCCGCTATCCGGATCGAAGTCGCGCGCGCTGGCGGCGTAGTCGGATTAATCTCGACGTCCAGCGATTGATCGCTGCGCTCGCCAGGCGGTAGGTTCTGGCTGAAATCGGGTTGCGGCGTGGGCTCCGGACTCTCTGTAGGAGTCGGACTGTCGGTGGGCGTGGGGCTCGGGGTTTCGGTGGGCGCCGGAGTTTGCCCGAAAGGAGTTTCGGTTGGCGTGTCGGTTGGCGTGGGCGTTTCAGTCGGCGACGGCGTCGAGGTCACCTCGGGAGTGATGTTTTCCTCCTGCAGCTGGCCAACCGGCCAGGGTGGAGGAGGCGTCTCGGCATTTGCCGGCTCAAGTTGCGGGGTTGGGGTTACTTCCGGCGTCAGCGGCATCAAGGGCGGCGGCTCAGGCGCATTGAAGCAACCATTGATCAGCAATCCCGCTATCAACGCGAGTACAGCGGCCAGGATCAGGGTAGCTCGCGATGGCATCAATCGTTGGGGTCACTTTCCGGTGGCGCGGGCGGCGGCTCGGTGGTGGACGGTGGTGGTGCGGAGAGGTCTTCGTTAGGAGGCGGGGGCGGTCCTGAATCATCATCGCTTTGCGCCTCTTCCTCGCTGGGAGGAGCCGATTTCCAGATTCCCTGTCCGGGCGGAACGGGGAAATCCGTCACCGGGCGGCCTGCCTCGGCGGCTATCATGAAGCTGGTCCATATCGGCAACGCCGCCTGCGCTCCGGTCAGATCCAACTCCTCCTTTTTATCGAAACCGGTCCACACCACCGCGAGCAGGTCGGGAGTGAATCCCGCGAACCAGGCATCCTTGGAGTCGTTGGTGGTGCCGGTCTTGCCCGCCGCCGGACGCGTGAATCCAGCCTTAATCGCATCGTGTCCAGTGCCGTGCTTGATGACTTGCGTGAGCATGTAATCCAGTTCGTACGCAAGTTGCGGCGGCAGAATCTGCTCGGCGTTGATTTCGTGACCCTCGATGACTTTGTTGTCCTTGTCGACCACCGCGGTAACCGCATAAGGGGGGACTTCCAATCCGCCGTTGGCCAGGATCGCGTAGGCCTTGGCCACCTGCATCGGGGTTACCTCGATACCGCCCAGCACGATCGACGGATACGCCGGCAAGTCGCCGAAGCCGAGCTTCTTGGCCATCTCACGGATTCGATGGAGACCAACCTCATGAGCCAGCCGCGATGTGGCTGAGTTGAGCGACTCCTCCAACGCAAATTGCAGACTGACCTCGCCAAAATAGCGGTCCTTGTAATTTGAAGGCGACCAGCTCATGCCGCCGTAATACCAGGTAAACGGCGTGTCCTCGATCGTGGTGGTGGGCAGGAACCGCCCGGGCCCGCCTTCGAGCGTTTCGTCGAGTGCGGCCAGATAGGTTACCGGCTTGAAGACGGAACCGGGCTGCCGATGCGACTGGACCACGCGATTGAACTGGCTGACGCGGTAATCGCGCCCACCCACCATCGCGCGGATTTTGCCACTTTGCGGTTCCAGTGCCACCAGCGCCGCCTCGAGCTGATCGTCGGCTTCCTTGCGCCGCAGCCGCGGATGTTTCTGCTCCAGCTTGACCAGGTTGGTCCGAACCGCCTGCTCGGCTAATCGCTCGGTGTGGATGTCGAGGGTGGTGAAGATCCTCAGACCCTCACCGGTCAGTACCTCGGGTGGATAGCGCTCGGCGAGCTCGTGCTTGACGTAGTCCACAAAATAGGGCGCATCGTTGTTCTCGGTAAACGTCTCGCGGGCCTGGATTGGTTCGGCCATCGCAATAGCCAGTGCGGAGGTGCTGATGTAGCCGTCCGAGAACATCAGCTTCAGCACCTCGTCGCGGCGGACGCGGGCAGCATCGGGATGGCGCAATGGGTTGTAGTGATTGGGCGAGCGAATCATCCCGGCGATAGTCGCCATCTCGCCGATCGTCAGATCGCGCGGCACCTTGGAGAAGTAATACTCAGAGGCCTCCCAAACCCCGTAGATTCCTTCCTGACCGCGCTGACCCAGATAGATATCGTTGATGTAGTTCTCCAGGATCTCATCCTTGCTGTACAGGCGCTCCGCGATGTAAGCCATCAGCGCTTCCTTAATCTTGCGGTGCCAGTCGCGCTTCTGGGTCAGGAAGAAGTTTTTCATCAACTGCTGGGTCAGGGTTGAACCGCCTTGGACCACATGCCCGGAGTGAATATTGACCCACGCCGCCTTCGCAATCCGCACCAGGTCCAGGCCGTGATGTTCGTAAAAGCGATGGTCCTCGGCGGCCATTATCGCGTCAATGAATGCGGGTGGTATCTGCGCGAGACGAACCAGCCGGCGTTGTTCCCAGGTGCCGACGTAGATACCGCTGATCGGCTCGGGCTCCAGTTCGAAGGTGTCGATCTGCTTATGCGTCAATCCGTCTGAAAGCGCTGTGATATCCTGGTAGCCGTCGAGGCTGACATCGACCAATTGGCCGTCGAATTCATGATATGGGATAGGCGAAAGAATGGAGGAAGATGACCAGCTTGCCTTTGCCCGGGTTGTAGTAGTATTGGCCTCTGCCCTTGATCGCATCAGCGCTGGCTTGCGGACGGTAATTCAAGCGCGCCAGGCGCTGGAAGAATCCGATATAATCAAGATTGGCGCCCGGATAGACCACCAGCGAGTCGGCATAGATCTGCGAAGGGATGTCCCAACGCTTGCCGGAAAACCGCGTCACCACCTCGTCGCGCAACGAAGTGTAATAGCTATAGCAGTAGTAAACGACCGGCGGGACCACGAACAGCACGATCGCCAACATCACCAACAGCGATGCTTGAAACAGTCTTTTGAATACCCTTTTGAGCATCGACGAGTGTCAGGCACGGGTGGAAATCGGCCCTGCCTTCAGCCTTGCCCTTTAAGGGGAACAAACAGTGTACTGCCGCCGCGCTGAATCAGCAGGAGTACTGAATTGGAACCGTGAGCCGCCAGCAACTGCTCGTAGCCGCTGACGTCTTTGACCGCCAGGCGGTTGACTTCCAGGATGACGTCGTGAGCGCGCAGCCCGGCCTCATCGGCCGAGCTCCCCGGCTGCACCTCGGTAACCACCACGCCGCTGCGATCTGTGATGCCCAATTGCCGGGCGACCTGGGATGTGAGGTCTTCGACCTTCAGGCCGAATTGGGCGCCGCTCTGCGAGGGCGGAAGTTCTTCAGCGGACAGCGCCTTTTCGATCTCCTCCTCATGCGAGGGAGTAATCGTGACCGTCATCTCCCGGACCGTGCGGTCGCGAATAATTTTGAGCGCGACTTTGTGTCCGACGGGCGTCTCGCCGACCATCAGCGGCAGTTCCTGGGAGTTTTTGATCGGCGTGTTGTTGTAGGCCTCGATTACGTCGCCACGCTTGATCCCCGCCGATTGCGCGGGGCTGTCCTTGATGACGTCGGCGACCAAGGCACCGCGCGGCTCATCCAGTCCGAGCGATTCGGCCAACTCCGGCGTGACCTTCTGGATATAAACTCCAAGCCAGCCGCGGCTGATTTTGCCTGCCAAGCGCAGTTCAGGAAGTTCTTCCTTGACCAGGTTTATGGGGATCGCGAAACCGATTCCCATGCTCGATCCGGTGCGCGTGTAAATCGCGGAGTTGACTCCGATTACCTCTCCGCGAAGATCGATCAGTGGACCTCCCGAATTGCCCGGATTTATCGACGCGTCGGTCTGGATAAAGTCGCTATAGCTGCCCGGAATGAAGCGGGTCTTGGCACTGACGATCCCGGCGGTCACCGAATGATCGAATCCGAACGGATTACCGATCGCCATCACCCATTCTCCCACCCGGAGCTGGTTTGAGTCGCCCAGTGGCGCGGCAGGCAGGTCACTGCCGGCGTCGATCTTAATCAAGGCCACATCGGCCTTGGAGTCGCGTCCCACGACTTTGGCGGAATAATTACGGCCATTGGTCAGAGACACCACGATCTTATCGGCGACCTTGTCGGAATCCTCGATGACATGATCATTAGTCAGGATATAGCCGTTCCTGTTGATGATGAAGCCTGAACCCAGACTCTTGACGCCGTGAAGGTCGAAACGCTCATCCGGATCGATTTGAAACGGGAGTCCCTTCGGCATCTCCGAACCGCTACCGCCGGACTGCTCCTCAGGCGCGGATTCGGTTGAGATGTTCACCACCGTAGGACTCAGCTTGGCCGCCAGATCGACGAAATCGGGCAACGTCTGGACCTTGACCGGCTGACCGCCGGCCGGCAATTCGTGCCAAAACTGTTCGGCGCGCACCGGCGCAAGCGTCCCTGCGAGCATCAGTGCCGCCACTGCCGCGATCGCCAGCATGACAGGGTGTTGAGAAAGACTGCTTTCAAATATTCGCACGAAATTTGCTCTCAACATCCTTTATGAAAAACCGGTCTTACTTTCTCAATCTTCTCCAGCCGTAGGAGGCCAATAAGGAGAAAAGGCAGACGGTCAAACCCTTCTCAACCGTCTGACAGAGTCTATTGGTCGAAAGTCGCCGTCACAACCGGCTGCCCGATCTTAGCGGCTATGGTGCCGCGCGGTTTCCACGTACTTCATCCGCAAATCGAAGAGGATTGAACGCAACAGGCTTTCTTCGTCCTGATCGAGATTGCCGCGCGTCTTTTCCTGCAGCATACCCAGGATGTCTATCATATGCTGAGCGGCCGGAAGATCGCGCTCCAATTGATTGGTCATCGGATCGGGAATCTCTCCCAAATGCATCAGGGCCTGGGTCGAGAGGCTCACGACAAAAGTGGCGAAACTGATTTCCGGAGGCATTGCCTGACCAGGCCCGGAGCCTCCCGGCTGGGACTGGGCCTGGCTCGAGCCGCCGGTCTCCGCCGACTGGACCTGGGACTCTCGCGGGGGCGGCGGCTCGGCAGCCGGTTGCGGATTGGGGTGCGCAGGTTCGGCGGCCTGATGCTCGGGCTTGAGCTCTCCTTCGGAGGAGAAGCGGCGCCGATCTTCCACTTTGAACCCGCGGTTCTTTTCCTGTTCCTCTTCGCGTTCGATCATCGCAGCCTCCTGGCAGGTAACTACGGGCTCACGCTGCTGGGTTATTTAGTTTGCGTCCGAGATCAGTTCAGGCCCTTCCGCCGCGCGCCGCCATCTCCTCCAAGCGACGGATTCGTTCCTCGATTGGTGGATGGGTCGAGAACAGCTTCATCAGTCCCGCACCGCTGAGCGGGTTGACGATGAACAGATGGGCCGTTGCCGGACCCGCATCCATCGGCATGCGTTCATTGGCCGTTTCCAGCTTGCGTAGGGCATTGGCTAGGTAGAGCGGATTATGGGTCAGGCGCGCGCCGCTCGCGTCCGCCTGATACTCGCGCGTGCGTGAGATCGCCAACTGAATCAACGTGGCCGCCAGCGGCGCCAGGATCGCCATTACGATCAGACCAATCGCGCCGCCACCCCTTTCATCATCACGCCCGCCGAACCCGCCGAACATTGCCCCCCAGCGCGCCATCGTGCCGATCATCATCACCGCGCCGGCCAAAGAGGCAGCAATCGAGCTGGTAAGGATGTCGCGGTTGTTGACGTGCGACAATTCATGCCCGATTACCCCTTTGATTTCCTCGCGGTTGCAGATCCGCATGATGCCGGTCGTCACGGCCACCGCGGCATGGCTCGGGTTGCGTCCGGTGGCGAAGGCATTGGGCGTATCGTTTTCGACCAGATACAGACGTGGCATCGGAGTGCCTGCCGCAGTGGTCAGTTCGCGCACAATCGAATAGAGCTCGGGCGCGTCCTGCTGGGTCAGTTCCTTCGCGTTGTACGCACGCAACACGATCTTGTCGGAGAACCAGTAGCTGAAAAAGTTCATCGCCAAAGAAAAGATAAAGGCGAGCTCGACGCCTCGCGACCCGCCCATCAATCCGCCGATAAGCATGATCAGGCCGGTCAAGGCACCCATAAGTAATGTGGTTTTAATGAGATTGTTCACGGTTTCCCCTCTGACCCTGATTGAGGCGATTTGCACCGGCGACGCCATTTCGGCAATTCCGGACTATAAGCCTTGCCAACCCCGCGCCGTTTCTCCTTGGCACGCCAAACCGCCCTCGTGGGTCAATAGCACGAGCTAACTTTAACAGAGTTGGCGCTCCGATTCCGCACGCTCTCGCAGATCCGTTAGCGCATGCGCGACCTCTTGCCATCGCAGATCCTGTAGCGGCATCCGCCGCAGCACGGTCACCCGCCCCAGCGGGCGCCAGCGCACCGGATCCGATGGCCCGAATATAACCATTCCGCGTCCACCTGCGGCGGCTGCGAGATGGCTGACGCCCGAATCATTGCCAACAAAGACCCCCGACAGCCGGGCTAACCCCGCGAGCATGCCGAGCGGCGGGTTTTTCAGCGGGTTGAGGTCTGAAAAGGCCGCTTCCAGATGCTCCTCCGCCGGTCCTAGCACCGTCACAATCGCGGTCGACGAGCCCAGATGGCGGGCCAATTGGAGATAGCTTTCCGCCGGCCAGTTCTTGGTCCGGCTGCCGCTGCCTGGCATCAGAAGGACGTAACGGCCCGCCTCGGTCGCGCGCGACGCGATCATCCGGCTGGCTTCGGCCAGATCCCCGGCGGTGAGATCGAGAGCGGCGGTATCGGCCGGGAGACTGCCACGGTTGAGCGGCTCTCCCAGGCTTTCCACGTAGGCCGCCGCAATATGGCCTTCAGCCGCAGGCCGAAAGGGATGGAAGAAAACCCTGCCGCCAGCGGCTTGCGGGAGCGTCTGGCGCAGATGCGCGTTGTCGAAGCCGAAAAATGAGTGAACGCGGTAAAAGGTTTCGAAAAAATCGCGGGCCTGTGCAGCACCGTCATCGGCAGGGCTGAAGAGCAGGCTTAGTTCCCGGCGGTCGATTGAGTGTGCCCGGACGATTCCCATCCGACCGACGGCAAAGTTGGCCAATTCCGCCCGTGCCATCAATTCGAGATCGCAGTTGTGATAGCGGCGGGCCAGAATGCGCAGCGCAGGAAGCAGGCAGATGAGGTCGCCCAAGGCACCAGGAAAGATTACCAATACCCGATCGCGGATGGGGGCGGTGTTGTATGCCATCGCTGGTATTCCAAGTTCCACGCTGCTCCGCTGGAACGGAGGGTGCTACTGATGCCTAGCTGCCACCATCCGCGTCGCGGCAAATTTTCGCTCGCCACAACCTGATTACACCTGTCGCAAAAGCCGGTCCATTCCGGCTACAATAGCGCCATGCCAATCAGCGTCGCACGCTCTGCCTTGGACCTCATTGGGCATACCCCGGTGGTCCGGCTCAATCGGCTCCCCGGCAAACAGGACGCCGAGGTATGGGCCAAACTCGAAAACTATAATCCCGGCGGCAGCGTGAAAGACCGCATCTGCCTGGCAATGGTCGAGCGCGCCGAGCGCGAAGGACGGCTTAAGCCGGGCGATACCATCGTCGAGCCCACTTCCGGCAACACCGGCATCGGACTGGCTTTGGTGGCTGCGGTCAAGGGCTACAAGTTGATCCTGACAATGCCCGACACGATGAGCGAGGAACGGCGCTCGCTGCTGTCGGCCTACGGCGCCAAGCTCGTGCTGACGCCGGACACGCGCGGGATGCATGGCGCGATCGCCAAGGCCGAGGAACTGGTGCGCGCCAATCCAAACTATTTCATGCCCCAGCAGTTCGCGAATCACGCCAACCCGGAGATGCACCGCCAGTCCACCGGGCCTGAGCTTATCGAACAACTCGAACGTATCGACGCCTTCGTGGCCGGAGTCGGCACCGGGGGCACCATCACCGGCGTCGGCGGTTATTTGCGGGAAAAACTCGACGGCAAAGTGCGTATCGTGGCGGTGGAACCGAAAAACTCGCCGGTGTTGTCGGGCGGCGAGCCCGGGTTCCACAAGATTCAGGGAATCGGCGCCGGCTTCGTTCCGGAAATTCTCAACACCCGGGTCTATGATGAAATCATCCCTGTAAGCGACGAGGACGCGACGGTCTTCGCCCGCCGGCTGGCACGCGAGGAGGGCTTGTTGGTGGGCATTTCCTCAGGAGCCGCATGCTGCGCGGCATTGCAGGTGGCCCGCCAGTTGGGTCCGGGCAAGGTGGTTGCGGCGATCTTTTGCGACACCGGCGAGCGCTACCTGACCACTGATTTATTCCAGGCTGAAGGAATTTGAGGGAACCCTGATCATGGACTCGCTTCAGGCGAAGCTCGCCCGCTTGCAGGCGATATTCGCGTCGATGGACTCGATGATGGTCGCCTTTTCGGGCGGCGTGGACTCCAGCTTCGTGCTCAAGGTCGCACACGAGACGGCGGGGTCGCGCGTTCTGGCGCTCACCACTACTTCGCCCACGATGCCCGACGAGGATCTGGTTTCGGCCCGGGAGATCGCCGGCCTTATCGGAGCGCGCCATCTGGTAATCGGATCGAACGAGCTGGAGATTCCGGGCTATGCCGAGAATCCACTCAACCGATGCTATCTGTGCAAGCATAACCTCTTCACCGTTTGCGAAGAAAAGGCCGGTGACCTCGGCATCGAACATATCGTTGATGGACTGAACCTGGATGACCTGCATGATTACCGTCCGGGCATGCAGGCGGCATCCGAAAAGCGGGTGCGTCATCCGCTGGTCGAGGCTGAACTAACCAAGAACGAAATCCGCCAGTTGTCGAAGATGATGGGTCTGCCGACCTGGGATCGTCCGGCATCGCCCTGCCTGTCGTCGCGGTTTCCGTACGGCACTCAGATCACGCTGGAGCGGTTGCAGCAGGTGTCAGGCGGCGAGAAGCTGCTGAAATCGCTGGGCTTCAAAATCGTCCGCGTGCGCTACCATGGCGAGGTCGCGCGGCTGGAGGTCGGCCGCGACGAGATGGCGCAACTGCTGGACCCGCACATTGGCGAGACGCTCTCGCGCGAGTTCCGTAAACTCGGGTTCCGCTACGTCGCCCTGGACCTCGGCGGCTTCCGCTCGGGTTCCCTGAACGAAGGGGTGGTCGCGAACCAGTCGAATTGACGCGCCCGGCGAAGTCTGACGTCGAGCCGATCCTACTTACCTCGCGATCCGCATTTGGCCATCGGACGTCCGTGCAATGTCCGCTCACAGCCGGCTCACTCGAACTGACGCGCAAGCAGCAGGTCAGATACGATCAGAGCGCGGGCGAGGCGCAGGTCCTCTGGCGTGGTTATCTTGAAGTTCAACGTCGACCCCGCGACGATTTCAACCGGGTTTCCCATCCGTTCGACCAGGAAGGCGTCGTCGGTTGCGGCCATCGGAGCCGCTGCGCCTTGGGCGTGACCGGCGACCAACAACTCCCGGCGGAAGGCCTGCGGGGTCTGCGCCGCAAACAGGCCGTCGCGCGGCGGGGTGGCAGTAATCATGCCTTTGGCGGCCTCCTTCAACGTATCGGTGACGGGGATGGCCGCAATGGCGGCGCCGCTGCGGGCGGCCGCTTCAATACAGGCCGCGAAGACCTCCGCGCCAGCGAACGGACGCGCCGCGTCATGGACCACTACGAGCGTGCTATCCGCACTCACTAACGAAAGCGCGATTCGAACCGAATCCTGGCGCTCGGCGCCGCCCGGAGTCAGCCTGACCGGAACGCGCAGTCCGGCTTGATCCACGGCATCGCGCGCGGCCGCTTCCTTGCCCAACGGGAGAGTAACTATTACTTCGGCGATGGTGGCAATCCCGCGAATAGTTCTCAGCGAGTAGTAGAGCAGCGGCCTGCCTCCGAGTTCGACGAAAGCCTTGGGCTCCTTATAGCCCAGCCGCGTGCCACTGCCGGCGGCAACGATGATGGTCGAGACTTTCATCAGCGCGAGCTCTTCAGCGTCGGATGCAAGACTGATCTTCGAGGATCATGGGGGTGAAGAAAAAGAAGCCTCTCCCACCACGGTCGGCGGGAGAGGCAATTGAAAAGTCAGGGGCTCCGTATCGGATCGGGCTCCGGAAAGCGCTTCAGCTCGCGAAAATCGTGTTGAGTTCTTCGATGATTTTCTCTTCCGGATGCGCGCGTGCGATCGATAGTTCCTTGACCAGCAGGCTGCGCGCCGTGTCCAACATCTTGCGCTCGCCGAAAGAAAGTTCCTTGTCGCCCTTGAGCACCAGCAGATCACGGAGCACTTTGGCGATTTCCAGGGGCGAACCGGTTTTTATCTTTTCGGTGTATTCCCGATAACGGCGATTCCAGGTCTGACTATCGACCTCCACTTTGCGTTCGCGCAAAATCTTGTAGATCTTGGTGACCATGTCCTTGCCGATCACCCGCCGTAGCCCGACCGCGTCGACGTTTTCGGTCGGAATCATGATGGTCATCTCGCTGTCGAGAATCCGCAGCATGTAGAACTTGCGCTCCGTGCCGGAGATGACCTTGCTCTGGATATCGTCGATTACTCCCACCCCATGAGCAGGGTAGACGACCTTCTCGCCTTTTTTGAACGCTAACAACATCGTTTTCCCGGGGTCCCGGGTGTCTGATTTCGGGGGGTTAGTGACGCCGAAGCGTTCACTTCCCACTCGATAAAGCCGGACCAGTACCCATTATGGCACAAAATTCGAAAATGGTTAAGACCGGGCCGCTTTTACTGCTTAATGCATCTATACCGAACGTTGTTTGCCCAATGGCGAATCAGTCGGATCGAGCTCCATCACCAACGCGTCCTCTCCTGGTCCATAGTAGTTGCGCCGCAGCCGTCGCTCTTCGAAACCTAATTTGCGGTACAGCTTGCGCGCCTCCAGGTTGGAGCGTCTGACTTCGAGGATCATCAGGTGCGCCTTGCGGGCCCGCGCCTCCGAAACCGCCGCGATCATCAGAGCTTCACCGATTCCGCGCTGACGGAAGTCGGGGTGAACGGCAACGTTGAGGACGTGGTACTCCTCGGCCACCAGCCATCGGCATAGATAACCGGTAATGACGCGTTCGCTCGGACCGTCGCCATTAACCGCCAATATCAGGCGGGAAAACGAGAGCGAAAGTTCGCGCCTGAAGGAGTTGAGGCTCCACGGCTGCGGAAACGATAGCCGCTCGATATCAAGAACCCGAGGCAGGTCGTTATATGTCGCGTCGCGTATTTCCACATTCGGCCGGGCGGCCATTGTGGGGCCCGGCCTGGGACGCCGTTCAGGCGGCGTTTGAAATCTGCTCGTTTCTGTTTTTAAGGACGATTATTTCGATGACCTTGTTCCGCAGCCGATGCTTGAAGCTCGCCACCGGTTCATCGAAGTCGATACGCGTCGTGAAGTCGGCTGGAAACGACGATGAAATATAGGATAGGCGACGCAAAGCTTCGCCGCGTACACTGGCCGAAATCGTCAGCACCGCGTCGCCCAGACTGATGTTGTAATCGTAGTCCGGCATCTCGTCGGGCAGGCTCCACAGGCGCTTAAGCGAGGAGACCGGGATGCGGCGCGGCATCTCCAGCCTGACCAGATACGCATTGCTGTGCTCCTGGATCGTGTAGACCGTGCCGTAGCGGCGGTCGCGTTCGACCTTGTCGTCGTAAAAGTCGGTGGTAAAGCCGTCAAACCCGACGGTGCGCTTGACCCGGCTGAAATGGCTGCCGCGTGCCAGCAGGGCACCTAGCGGGGCCAGCGGGATTCCCCAAAAAGCGCCGCGATAGATTAGTTCCGACGCCGGCTTTGCGTGCAGAATTCCTTCGCGCAGACGCCATACGGCCTCAATCACCGCGAGCAGTACTCCCAGCGCGATCCAGCCGCTGGTGGCCTGTGAGAAGACCCGGTCGCCCAGACCCACTACGGCCGCGGCGCTCAAGATGAGCGGGTACAGGATGAGATTGAGGATAATGTTGAGAGCGGTAGCGCGAGCCCGTGAGAAGGCTAGCGGATTGCCCACCGCGTCCTCGAGCTCGCGTTTGACGTGATCGGGCATCGCACCCAGGACCGGCTCGCCCAGCCGCATTGCGATCTGAACCGGGATCGGCGCGGTCTGCACCGGGTTGAGGTCGACCCATCCCAGAACCGTATCGAAATCGTCTTCCGCTTCGCCGGCGAAATGTTTTTCGCCGATCGGTCCCGGCAGCGCTCCCACATCTTTGGGTAGGTTGAGTTGGGGCAGGTTGTGTTGGGGCAGGTTGAGTTGCGCGGCCGGTTTGGTCGCCGCCGCCGGCGCGGCGGGCTTTGCCGCGGCCGCAGCAGGTGCCGCCGGGGCAGGCTTAGGTGCCGACGCAGCGGCAGCAGGGGCGGCGGCTGCGGCACCATCCGCCACAGGAGCAGCACCGTTAGCCGGGGCGGGCGCGGCGCCCTCTTTCTGAAAGCGCGAAGGCGCGTCGGCGCCGAAAGTTTGGTCCGGATGAAGCTCGCGCGCCCGTTCCAAAAGCACCTGTTCGGCTTCGATATTGTTGGGATCAGGTATGCAGCAATCTACCGGGCATACCGCCGCGCATGCTTCGTGATCGTAAAAGCCCACGCACTCAGTGCATTTGGACGGAACGATATAAAAAATGTCCTGCGCCACCGGCGGCGAGGTAACGCCATTGAGATCCCATTCCACACCCCCGGCATAAATCGCCGTATTCGGGCATTCCGGCTCGCAAGCTCCGCAGTTAATGCATTCGCTGGTTATGATTGTCGCCATCTAAGGCTCGAACCTCACAAAACAATTTAGATACTGCACCCCAACCGCCCCTTGATCCACCCCGATCTATCGTTAGTCTATCTGATTGTCAACGTTCTACGAAAACAAGCCGAGCTTATCCCAGCCAATTCCAAAGCCCGTCCGCAGCGGATATATCGGCTTACAAACTATAAGCGGGGATTTGACTGAACCTTGCCACAGATAAGTTGATTTGCCAGTATGGCGGGGTTGATACCGGAACCATTCGGCTTTAAATGTCAGTTCGCTTTTTGGACAGGAGGTGTTACGGATGAAGACATGGGCAGGAGTGCTGGGAATCTTGATTGTCGTGGGCGCATTGTCAGCCTGCGGTCCCAACATGGCAGTTATTACTGAAAATAACCGCCGGGCAGAGGCTGCGGCCTCGAAGGCCGACTCCGATGCCTCGGCTTCCGAGCAGGCGGCTAATTCGGCTGAGGCGGCGGCGAAGCAGGCTTCGGAAGCGGCTTCTGGCGCTGAGGATGCCTCACGCAGAGCTAATGACGCGGTATCGCGCCTCGAGGCGGCGTTCGCCACCTCCGTTACCAAGTAGACTTTTGGTTCAAACGGGGCGGAAAACCTCGGGGGCATCACTCCCGGGTTCATGGTACAGAGGATGAAGGCGCGCTCTGGGGCTTGAGCCTCAGAGCGTCGCTCTTCTTTTGGGCGGTTTTGAGCAGTTCGCGGCGGACTCGCTCCCGCAGCACGCCGTCACGCTCGATTTTGGCTTCGATATCGCGAAATTGCGCGACCGTCATGTGCTGTTGTGCTGCCGCCGTATCTACCGTCATCGAGCGATCGCTCTGCATGGCCTGATACACCTTGACGTAGCTGTCGAGTTGGCTCGGGGATACTTCGTCAGCGGGAGATTCGTCGTCATCATCCTGTGCCACATCCCACGCCGGCCTCGCGGTCAGGGGTTCGGGCAAAGCAAGCGTGCTCATTTTGGCAATCGAGAAGCCGCCCACAGCGGCAATCAGGAGCAACGCGGCGGCGAGCAGGAAAGGGAAGCGGCGGTGGTGTTGTTTGGACATGAGTATGGGCTTATCTTTGCACGTCGAGACTGGCCAGCCAAGTTAATGTTCCGCAGTCCCTTGCAAAGCGAAAAGAGATGCTTACATTTAGGCGCGGACTGAACCCTCGCATAGGGTATTGGTCTAATCTACAAATTTTGTTCCGACGGAGACATTTATAATGCCGGCCAAAACGGTTGAGCTGCACGAAAGAGCACGGGTGGGAATTGTTAAAGGGGCTACGCTGGTGGCCCAGGCGGCCCGGGTAACATTGGGTCCCAAGGGACGAAACGTCCTGATTCAGAAAAGCTTCGGCGCGCCCCAGGTCACAAAGGACGGCATCAGCGTGGTCCGGGAGCTCGAATTCGAGGATAAGTTCGAGAACATGGGCGCGCGCTTGTTGCGCGAAGTCGCTCAGAAGACCTCCGACGTCGCCGGCGACGGCACTACCACCGCGACCGTGCTCGCCCGCACTATCATTACCGAGGGAATCAAGTTGCTCGCGGCGGGCCTCGATCCGATGGAGATGAAGCGCGGGATCGAGGCGGCCGTGCAAAAGGCCGTCGAGGCGATAAAGGGCATGGCGCGCCCGGTCAAGGATCACGCGCGAATGGAGCAGGTCGCCACCATCGCGGCTAACGGTGACACCGAAGTCGGAAAGATCGTGGCCGATGCGATGGACAGAGTTGGCAAGGAGGGCGTGATTACGGTCGAAGAGGCACGCGGCCTCGAAACCACGCTCGACCTCGTGGAAGGGATGCGTTTCGACCGTGGCTATCTGTCCCCATATTTCATTACCAACCCGGAACGGCTGACAGTGGAACTGGACGAACCTCTGATCCTCTTCCACGAAAAGAAGATATCCGCGATGCGCGATATGCTCCCGCTGCTGGAGAAGGTTCTGCATGACGGACGCCCACTGCTGATTATCGCCGAAGAAGTGGACGGCGAAGCGCTCGCTACTTTGGTGGTTAACAAGCTGCGCGGGACCTTGAAGGTCGCGGCCGTAAAGGCCCCTGGTTACGGTGACCGGCGCAAAGAGATCATGCAGGACATGGCGATCCTGACCGGCGGGCGCGTAGTGTCGGAAGAACTGGGGATGAAGGTCGAAACCCTGCCGCTCAACGCGCTGGGCCGCTGCAAGCGCCTGATTATCGACAAAGACAATACCACCCTGGTCGGCGGCTTGGGCAAAAAGTCCGACATTCAGGGACGTGTCGCGGTGCTGCGCAATCAGATTACCAACACCACTTCCGATTACGATCGCGAGAAGCTCGAAGAGCGGGTCGCAAAGCTCTCTGGCGGCGTGGCGGTAATCAAGGTGGGCGCAGCCACCGAGGTCGAGATGAAAGAAAAGAAGCAGCGCGTCGACGACTCGGTCCATGCGTTGCGGGCCGCGGTCGAAGAGGGTATCGTTCCCGGCGGCGGCGTCGCGCTGGTGCGGGCGCAGAAGGCGGTTTCGGAATTGAAATTCGCCGAGGATCGCCAGGCAGGCGTAAAGATTGTCCTTCAGGCGATGTCGGAGCCGTTGCGCCAGATCGCGATCAACGCCGGGTTCGAGGCGCCGCTGGTTTACAACAAGGTGATCGAGGGCAAAGCGAACTTCGGCTTCAATGCGCGCACCGAAAAATTCGAGGATCTGGTCGAAGCCGGCGTTATCGATCCGGCCAAGGTGGTACGCACCGCGTTGGAAAACGCCGCCAGCGTCGCCAGCTTGCTGATTACCACCGAAGCGGCGATTGCGGAAAAACCCCAGAAGAAGACCGCGCATGCCTGCCATGCCTCCGGGCGATGGGAGGAATGGGCGGCATGGGCGGCATGGGTGGCATGGGCGGTATGGGAGGCTATGGGCGGAATGGGTGGCATGCCGGGAATGGGCGGCATGGGCGACATGGGCGACGACTTTTGATATAAACCTAATGAGACGTAATGCTCGCTGAGTGCCGCCGAAGTTGAATTAATACAGCGAGCCACCTTGTAGTAGCATTGCGTATGTCCAAAGCTTGCAATTGAGCGGTTTATGTGACAATCATCAGCTAGACGGATTTTGTGGCAAGTCGATAGGCTGGTGCGAGGATTCTAAGGAGGTAAATTGATGGGACTTACGGGAACTTCTAAATTGATTGGGCTGGCCGGCTCCGTCTTGCTTCTGGCGATGGTGGCCGGTGGATGCTCATCGGGTAACCCTACCCCGGAGCAAGCGGCCATTAACGCCGCCAATCAGGCTGACCAGGCGGCGTCGCGCGCCGATGCTGCGGCGCAGCGAGCTCAGGCAGCGGCATCGCAGGCTCAGTCAGCGGCTAGCCGCACCGAGCAGGCGGCGAATGACGCCAAGGCAGCGGCTGACCGCGCCGAGGCGATTGCCGAGAAGACCATGAGCAGCGCCCCAAGGCGTGGTACGTATGATCGTCGTCATCGTCGCAGACATCATGCGGCAGCAGAGGCGGCTCCGGCCGCGGCGGCACCGGAGGCAGCTCCTCCGGCAGGTGACGGCGGAGCTCCGCCACCGGCTGGCGGCACTCCGTAGTAATTGAGTGTCTGAATACTAAGGGCAGCCCTGAGGGGCTGCCCTTTTTACTTGCGGAACAGGGGTTTGGTGCCACCGTATATTGACGGCAGTTCACGATAGCTTATTCTCATCTGGCGGCGTCTTTGTCGATCCCTCAACGGATCGCACATCGGCCAAACTTCTCTTCGCCGGATCAGGCGGTAAATTAGCTTTGGTAAAATCACTGATTGTAAATGCCAGCGCCGCTTTCGCCCGGCCGTATCTGTCTTTGTGCGATAAGCGCGCTTCAGGTTTCAGCTTTCGTCGCGCTATGCCTTCGGGGCGGCTTTCCGCCAGCCTCACCGGCCGTGGCTTGTCGCGGCGGGCATTCACAATACAGAAGAATCCGAATTTGGTACGGCCCGCGCCGCGCAGCTGATGAGCTTGCTCGGGTCCGATGTAAATCAAGTCGTGGGGCGCGAGCGGATGCTCCTGGTCGCCAATCCGCACCAGGCCGCGCCCTCTGACGCCGATTACCACGTGAGCGTGGCGATGGCGTTCCAGGCTGGTATAGCCACCTGGTTCCAGTTCGAAGTACCGGAGATGAAACGCGACCCGCTCGCCGCGCTTGCCAATCAGCACCTGGCGCGAGGCGCCGGCGAATTCCCCGACTCCGCGAGCCGCAATCTTGTACGGTTCAACCTCGGTGTGTTCCCAACGGAAATTGCGCCGAAAACGCTTGAGCGCAGGCGGCGTTGCACTGGTTGCCGGTGTGCCCGGAACCGACTTGCGGGTTCCTCGGTGGCTTCTTGTGACCGCGGCTCAGTCGCCAAACGTGACCACCACCTTAAGCGCTTCCTGGCGTTGCGCGGCCGCGAAGGCCTCTGACACCTGATGCAAAGGAAAGCTGTGGCTGACCAGCGCAGACGCGCTCAGTACGCCCCGCTCCACCAGTGTCCAGCGCCTGGCGGGTATCGTCCGGGCCGCACGAATAACTGGCGATCAGGCGGGTGTCATTGAAGTACAGGTCATGCGGCTTGATGGTCATTTCTTCGTCGGGAGCGGTAGCGGTGAACTGCAGGACGGTCGCGCCCTTGCCCGCCAGCGCCAAGCCGGTGTGCAGTGCGCGCACGGTTCCCGGTCCGACGATCACAATGTCGGCCATCGATCCGTGGGTGAGGTCGCGCACTTTATCCACAATGTCGTTGTCAGCGACCAACCCATGGTCGGCCCCCAGTTCCACCGCACGACGCGCCCGGCTTTCGAACAGATCGATTCCGATGATCTGCGACGCACCCGCATGGCGCGCCAGCACGACATGCATCATGCCCATGATGCCGAGTCCGATTACCACGACCGTTTCGCCGGGCCGCATTCCCGCGCGGCGCAGCGACTTGACCACGCATGCCGAGGGCTCGATCAGGACTCCATCCAAATCGCCGACGCTGTCGGGCAGCGCCAGCGTGTCGCGCTGGTTGACTGCGCTGACCAGGAAAAACTCCGCCATCCCGCCCGGGTCCAGCTTGCTGCCGCGCCAGGTGGGGCATTGAACGTACTCGGCGCGCCGGCAAGCGGCGCATTGAAAGCAGGGCGCGTGATGGTGGACGAAAACCCGCTGTCCGGGCCGGAACCCATGCACCGCCGAACCGGCTTGCTTCGACCACGCCTACCGGCTCGTGGCCCAGCACCAGCGGCGCCTTGCGCCGGATGTACCACGGCATGATATCGCCGGAGCAGATGCCGCAGGCTTTGACCCGCACCAGCAGATCGTCGAGGTCCGATCTGAGGCGTTGGATGATCCTCGACGCGGATATCGCCGAAGTCATAGAGACGCGCGACCTTCATCATGATTGGAACTTCTCAGCCGCGCGCAGGCCTGTCAACCAGACTGTCGCGCACTGTGCGCGAGCGCCCACACGATGCTACACTTCGGTGCATGGCGCGTCCAGTTTGTCCCCTAATCGCGGTCGACGTGATCATCGAAATCAGCGGCCGTATCGTGCTTATCGAGCGCAAGAACGACCCTCACGGATGGGCGATTCCAGGCGGCTTCGTGGACGTGGGAGAGCGGGTCGAGACGGCTGCCGTGCGTGAAATGCGCGAAGAAACCACCCTGCAGGTTGAATTGACTGAGCTGTTCGGAATTTATTCGCGGCCCGATCGCGATCCGCGCGGCCATACCGTCAGTCTGGTGTATGTAGGCCGCGCGCAGGGCAGCCCGCGCGGCGATGACGACGCCAAGGACGCCAGGTTGTTTTCCCTCGACGCACTGCCGGCGCCGCTGGCCTTCGACCACGCCGAGATTCTGGCCGATTACCGGCACTACAAGGAGACCGGCGAGCGTCCGGCCCCCTGGCGGAAAAATTAGCTCCACCGCGTCATCGCATCCGCCGACTTGGTCTGTGAAACCGCCCGTACCGCCGACCGCTTGGATAAAGCATGAACGGTCCGCCGCGCGGCGGTGTGCCCGATACCCGGCTATTTCTGAACTTATCCGCGTAATTCGACATCGTGGGATTCTTCAGCTTGTGGCGATTTTCGAGCATCTCCTTGAACAGCGCCTCCTCGAACAGCGCCTGACTCAGACCCGAGTCGAGTCCCTTGAGCACCGCCTGCTTGGTTACCTGGACGGAATACTTGTCGCACTTGTTGACCAGATGCTCGGCGATTTCCAACGCCCGCGGCATCAGCTTCTCCTGCGCGACGATCTCGTTGACCAGTCCGATGCGGAGCATCTCGTCGGCCTTTATGGTCTCGCCGGTCAGCATAATCTTCATGGCGTGCACGTATGGTATCTGGCGAGGCAGGCGCGCTAGCGCGCCGCCGTCGGCGAGGTCGGCAAACAGCACCTCGTTGAGCGCGTAGGTGGCGTTGGGACTGGCGATACGAATGTCGGTTCCGAGCAGCATGCAGGCGCCCAGCGCAATACAGTGGCCATTGACCGCGGCTATGATCGGCTTCCAGATCTCGATGCCCTTCATGTACGGGACCATGTTCAGCAGCAATCCCTCGGGCACATCCTTATAATGGTCTGGGGCAAGCTCACCCACCAGCGAAAGGTCCATCCCGGTGGTAAATGAGCGGTTGCCGGCGCCGGTGATAATCGCAACCAGCACGGAAGGATTCGTCCGCAATTCGTAAAACACCTCGGTCAGACGTTTCAGGTCGTCTTTGCTTAAGGCGTTGAGTTTTTCGGGGCGATTCATGGTGACGATCGCAATTCCGTCCTTGCGCAATTCGTAATCGATAGGCATTGGATACTGGCCTCCTGCAGTTGAATCATCGCCATCTATGCAACAGTGAGATGAGAATCACAACCGGGGTCGAGCAAATGGACCCGGGATGAGATACATAGCGGTTGCAAGCAATCCGTGATCACTCGGCCCGCGGGATACATAAAGATTAAGCCGGACCGCGGTTTGGGCCGTCTAAAGAGGGGAACCGATCGCCGGTGAGGACCCCAACTCGGCTTGCATTGCCAGCGACGATCCCCGCTTGAAGCAGGCGCGCGATCCCTAATTCCCGCGCCGAGTCCTGCCGCCGGATTCAGTGATGGCCGCGTCAATCAAATTTGACATGCCCGGACGGCGTGTTAGATTTCGAAAACCCAAAGCTGGCAAACTATTCCAGGAAGGATATGCCACCGTGAAGTTCGCAACCAAAGCGGCAAAGTTGCGCAGCCAGGTAGGTCATCCGATCATCGACGCCGATGGCCATCTGGTTGAGCTCGGTCCGGTCCTTGATGACGAACTGCTCAGCTATCTCGAAGAGGCCGGCGGACGCCAGTTGCGCGACCGCTACCTTGCAAGCGCGGCAAAGCCCTTTGATACCTCCACCGCCTTGGCCAACCGCGATCATCCCGCCGTGCGGGAGAAGTGGCTGGCGATGCCGTCGTGGTGGGGATGGCAAACCCGCAATACGCTCGATCGCGCAACCGCCCATCTTCCGCGCCTGCTGTACGAACGCCTGGACGAGATGGGAATCGATTTCACCCTGCTGTATCCCTCCGCGGTGCTGGCCTTGGTCGATCTCGACGACGTCGAACTGGGGGCCGCGCTCGCGCGCGGCGCCAATCGCTGGCTGGCGCGTATCTTCAAGCCTTACCGGGACCGAATCGCCGTCGGCGGTATCATTCCGATGAACAATCCTCAAACGGCGATCGCCGAGCTGGAGTATGCGGTCACGAAATTGGGGATGAAGACCCTGGTCGTCACCGGCTATGCGCGCCGGATGCTGGGAGATCAGCGCGACGGCTCCCAGGGCTTCAGGCTCGATACCTTCGGCCTCGACAGCGAGTATGATTATGATCCGTTCTGGGCAAAATGCGTCGAACTGGGCGTGGCGCCATTGTCGCACAGCTCTCACCTTCACGCCCGCGTCGCGCGTTCGGTATCGAATTACGTCTACAACCACATCGGCGCGCTCGCCACTTCGCACGAATCGCTGGCCAAGTCGCTGTTCCTCGGAGGAGTAACGCGTCGCTTCCCGGCCCTGCGCTTTGGTTTCCTCGAAGGCGGCGTGGCCTGGGCCTGCAGCTTGTATGCGGAATTGCTGGGGCACTGGAGCAAGCGCAATTCCGAGTCGATCCTCGAGCTCGATCCCGATCGCCTCGACGTCGACGAGTTGATGAAGTACGTGGCGAAGTATGGCGACGACACGGTGCAGGTCCGGCTCGATCGAATCCGCCAGTTCTTCTCCCGGCCGGCGGCGCGCCCCGAGATGCTCGACGAATTCTCCCTGCGCCATGATTGGCAAGGCGGAAGACATCCGGGATCGGTTCGTTCCCAATTTCTACTTCGGATGCGAGGCCGACGACCCGTTGGTCGCATGGGCCTTCGCCGGCAATATCAACCCCTTGGGCGCGCGGTTTCGCGCCATGATGGGATCGGATATCTCGCATTGGGATGTGGCCAATATGACCGAACCGGTCGCGGAAGCGTACGAACTGGTAGAGAGTGGCAGTATCACCGAAGATGATTTCCGCAAGTTCACCTTTCTGAACGCGGTGCGGCTGCATGCGGGTATGAATCCAGGATTCTTCCAGGGCACGATTTGCGAGAAGGCGGTCGCTGAAGCGTTGGCCAAAGGCATCGGCTAAGCGCCACCTTAGGGCCGCGATTCGCAGATCCTGCCCGGACGCAAAAGGACCAAGCGGAGACCTCAATGGCCAAGGATAATGCGAAACCCCTGCGCACGGTGCTGTTCTGCGCCGATACGGAAGAGGCTGAAATCAACGCCGCGTACACGTCGGGGGCCGACTCCATCGTCATCGATCTCGAAGAGCCGAAGACCCCTTTCCCGACGCGCGAGCAGGAACGGGCCCGGCAAATCGTCAAGTCCTTCATTGGGTCGATTCCGGGAAAAGCGGACCGGCCCTTGATATTCGTGCGGGTGCAGCCGCCCTCGACCGGTCAAACGCTTAGAGACCTGCGCGCCACGATGGGCGAGCGGCTCGCCGGCATCCTGGTGCCCAAGGTACAAAGCCCAGCCGACATTCACGCCGCCGAAGCTTTGTTGACGTGCATGGAGGTCGACCTCGGGCTGCCGATGGGCCGCACCATGATCTATCCGATCCTGGAGACGGCGCCCGCGCTGCGGCTGGCCTATGAGATTGCGATGGCGTCTTCGCGGGTCAGCTACATGGGCGGCGCGATCTCCCGCTTCGGCGATATCCATCAGGCGGTGGGCTACCGCTGGACCCACCAGGGCCGCGAAACCCTGTTCATCCGCTCCAAGGTGCTGCTCGATGCCAAGGCCGCCGGCATCCGCTACCCAATCAGCGGGATGTGGGGCGGGGACCTGGACGACGAGCAAGGCCTGCGGGCCTGGTGCAAGGAACTGCGCGACCTGGGGTATTACGGCATGATGATTGGCAATCCGCGCCTGGTGCCGATTGTGCATGAACACTTCACCCCGTTGGCGGCCGAAATCGCCTACTGGAAGGATCTCGACCGTCTCGCCGCGGAAGCGGAGAAAAACGGTTCAGGCCCGATCATCTACGGCGATCCGAACCGCGGCGAGGGCCATCGGGTACACATCGCGCACGTCGGCTCCGCGAGGAAGAATCTGATCTGGGCCAAAGAGCTGGGCGTCGCGTGAGAATATTCATGGCCGAAGAAAAAGCGGACTTCATGGAATGGTGGATCAAGAAGTAGCCCGGCACTGCGCGCAAAGGTAAAGCCGAAACATGCGCGCAGCAACGAGCGGTCTTCACGACGCAGCGCTGATTGATAGCCATTAGACAATCACGCACAATCCGGGAGTGGTTGACCTACTCAAACGCCGAGACTTTAGTTGATGTAGTTCTTCGCGATTTTCTCCAGGATTCGATGGCCCTCGCCGCCCTTGGGCAGAATCAGGTCGCCGAAAACGAAGCGGTGGCATCCCGCCTCCGCATACTCCGCGAGTATCCCTTTGGGGTCTTCCGCGTCGGGCCGGATCAGGACCACGGAAATTTCGATCTTGCTGAAATCGCGTCCGGCTTCCTCGCACATCCGCTTGAGGGTGGCCAATTCCTTCTTCAGCCGCGCCGGACTGAGGTACACCGGCATCCAGCCGTCGCCGATCGCGACGGTGTTGCGCAGCGCACGCGCACAGGACTGATTGAAGCCGCCGGCGCCGATATGGATTGGCGGATAGGGTTTCTGAATCGGTTTGGGATAGCAGTAAACTGGCGGAAATTTTACAAACTCACCGGAGAAGCTCGCCTGCTCCTTGGTCCACAATTCCCGCGCAGCCTTTAGATATTCGACTGTCATCGGCCATCGACGCTTGAAGTCTGCGCCCATGATTTCGCTCTCTTCCGGCAGCCATCCGCCGCCAACCCCAAAGATGAAGCGGCCGTTGGAAAAATAATCGACGCTCGCGACTTCCTTGGCCAGCAGAATCGGATGGCGTTCAGGCACCAGGCAAACGCTGGTGCCGATCTTGATGGTCTTGGTTTTCGCCGCCGCCACCGCAAGCGCAACGAAAGGGTCGGGGAAGCGCTTGTAGCGCTCGGGGATTTCGCCGCCGTCGGGGAACTTCGTCACGTGCTCGACCGGGATGACGGCGTGCTCGCCCAAAAAGGCGGATTCGAATCCAAGCGACTCGCAGGTGCAAAAATATTCTTCCACGCTGATGGTCTGTTCGGTGATAACACTTGCCGCGCCGATCTTCATGGCATTCCTCCGGAGCTTAGCGTTGGGTTCGACGCCTTCTTATAACGCGCTTCGCGCCTAAGGCCAAATGGCCCCAGACGTCCGCACACAGGCGCAGCCACCATTCATGGGAGCATTTCGATCAGGCTGGCGTTCCGCAGCCCGCTGCGGCTAAGCTGAGTCGATTAAGCGGCGGGGGAAAAATAATATGGCGTTCGAGCCGGTAAGCTTCAAGGGCAAAAAGATCCTGGTGACCGGTGCCACCGGAATGGTGGCGCGGCCCCTGGTGCGGGTCTATAGCAGGGCGGGAACAGTCTATGCGATGGCGCGTTACCGCAGGGAGGAGGACCGCAGGGCGATCGAGGATCTCGGTGGCATTCCGATCGTGGCCGACCTGGCTGATCGCGAGACGTTGTCGGCGGTTCCCGAGGACATTGATTACGTGATCAATTGCGCGGTCGGACGCTCGAACAAATTCGACCGCGACTTCGCAGCCAACGGCGAGGGCGTGGGCTTTCTGATGGCCCGCTGCCGGCGCGCGAAAGCGTTCCTGCATTTTTCGACCACCGGGGTTTACGAATACCGCGGTCACGAACCGCGCAAGGAGTCGGACCCGCTGGGCGACAATCATCGGGTGATGTCGCCGACCTATTCGATTTCCAAAATCGCCGGCGAAAGAGTGTGCATGTTCGCAGCGCGGCAGTTAGGCGTTCCAACCACGGTTGCCCGCCTCTGCGTGCCCTATGGCGACATCGGCGGCTGGCCCTATTTTCACCTGATGATGATGAAGAACGGAGCGCCGATCGAGGTCCATCCCGAACGCCCGAATTACTACAACCTCATCCACGTGGACGACTATCTGGAAAAGATTCCGCGCTTGCTCGCCGCCGCCAGTCTCGATGCGACGCTGACGAATTTTGCCGGGTCGCCGCGCGTCAGTATCGAGGAGTGGTGTGGTTATCTCAGTGAATTAACCGGACTGGAACCGCGCTACGTCGACAACCCCAAAGCGTTCGGCAGCCTGTGCACAGACCTGACGCGGATGCACGCTTTGGTCGGCGAGACCAAAGTCGATTGGCGCCACGGTATCCGGGGGATGGTCGAAGCGCTCGCGCCCGAGTTACTAGTTGGTGGAGGCGCGGCTGCCAGGGAGGCTTGATGCGGCGGAATCGCAGTCTCGGGAAGCACGAAATCCTTTACGTCACGATCCTTAACACCCGGGCTTACCGCCCCGTTGCAACACGCCCTCGCAGAGTCATACAGGTGCTGGAAGCGCGCGCCACGAGCCGGCCGCGCTCATCAAGAACGTCGCACTCCACCAGACCAACGGTTTGGCCGGCGCGAACGATCCTGGCCTCGGCGCGAAGCATCGCGTTCCACACCGGGCGGAGGAAATTGATCTTCAATTCCAAAGTTGTGAAACTCTCGCCATCGGTCATGGAACTGCGATAGGCCGCACCCATGGCGGCATCGGCAATATCACACAGCACACCACCGTGAAGCGTGCCCATCGGGTTCGCATGGCGGCCGGTGGCTTCGAATTCTATTGTCGCCTGACCATCCGCACACTTGCTCAATTTCAGCCCGAGCAGTCTTCCGATTGGAGCGGGGAACTCCTCCGCGGCGTATTGAGCGGACGTATCCGCCCCCAGCGTGGTGTTCGACAGCTTTTGGTCTGGCATGATTTCCTCGTCGGTGAAGCCTGATAATTGGGTTCACGGGGGTCAGGTTGAATCCACGATGGCCGCGACGGATCTATTAATGACGCGCGCAATCTTATATATTAGTGGCGTACGTCATCAAAGTTGTCAAGCAGCGGATCGGTAACGAGGAGGGCTGGATGCGGGTTTCGAAGGAAAAGGCGGCGGAAAATCGCCAAAAGATACTCAGTGCGGCTGCCCGTTTGTTTCGCGAACGGGGCATCGGCGCCACCGGCGTTGACGCCATCACCGAAGACGCGGGGTTGACTCACGGCGCAGTCTACAGCCAATTCGGATCCAAAGAGGCGATCGCGGCCGAGGCTATCCGCGCCGCGCTGATGGGGTCGGAGCATCTTTGGCAGCGTCTTGCGGAACGCAAGGGACGCAAGAAGGTGTTTCCGGCGATCGTGGAGGCATACCTGTCGCGGGAGCATCGCGATTACGCGGGCAAGGGATGCGTCGTCGCAGCGCTTGGGAGTGAAATCGCCCGAC
Source organism: uncultured Pseudomonadota bacterium (assembly GCA_963824565.1). GTDB lineage: Bacteria > Desulfobacterota > Binatia > Binatales > Binataceae > JAJPJA01. The sequence continues at coordinate 413,142 of CAWGQB010000026.1, forward strand.
AACCCGAACGCGTGCGCGATGCATTTACCGGAAAGCTCAAAGACGCGCTCGAATTTTTGGCCGCGGTGATGCCGGAGAAAGACCATTCGCGCGGCTATGACGAAGCGATCGCGGCATTCGCCTCGATGACTGGCGCTTTGATTCTGGCGCGGGCGGTCAACGATGAAAAGCTGTCGAAGCGGATCCTTGAATCGATGGCCAAACGAGTCGTCGATAGTTACGAGCGTCAACGCGACGCTCGCCATTCGTAGCGTGCGTCACATACGGACTTCCGCCCCCAACGCCGTGGCGCAAAGCAGCCTCAATCCGTGCCTGAAGTCTTCGTGGCCTAGCTGTTTGGCGCGAAAAGATCGGCGTGGTTCGTAACAAAGTCGCGCACGCTCATCGCGGGTCTTCCCGTGATCGTCTCAATATCGTGGGTGATCCGATCATACCGGTTGGCGGCGTGCAAGCGAGCCATCGTCAGCAAATGATGGAGGACATGTTCGGGTAGATTGCGATTGCGCAGCTCCTGGTCGCGCCACTGCTCCAGAGGCACATCGACGTAGGTGACGGGCCGGTGCAGCGCAGCCGAATATTCCGCCGCCACGCCATGCATGTCCTGAGACTTGGGTCCGGTCAGTTCGTACACCTTGCCGATGTGAGCGGCCGGATTCGCCAAAATTGTCGCGATTACCTCGGCCACGTCTTCAACGGCCACCGGAGACGTGCGCCCAGCGGCAAAAGGCAAGCGGATCGTACCGTCCCGGGCAATCGATTCCGCCGCCCATACCGAGAAGAAAAAGTTTTCCAGGAAGACCGTGGGGCGGACATGCACAACTGGGAGTCCCGACCAGTTCAACACCATCTCGGCCAGCAGATGTTGGCGCTGCTGAGGTGAGTCCGTCATATTCGTCAGGCTCATTTGCGAGACCGTCATCTGTGAGATGTTGACGAACACCTCCAGATCGCGGCGGCGCTCGCGCGCGACCGCCGCCGCGATAACGGTCGCCTCCAGATATGGCGGCGACACGCTCATGCCGAAGTAGATGCGCCGGCAGCCCTCCAAGGCACGCGCGACATCCTCAGGGCGCGTCAAGTCGCCGATCACAACCTCGGCGCCGGTTGCGCGCAGGGCGTCGGCGCGCTGATCTTCGCGATGGACCATCGCGCGGACCGGCAGCCCGCGCCGGCGAAGCCGTTCAACAATGTGACGGCCCACGGCGCCGACGCTGCCGGCGGCTCCAGTGACGAGGATCGGACTCTCGGTCGGCATGATACTCTGCTCTTTTTAGTTACATCGCACTAACTTGCCGGAGTATGCCTTGGTGTCCTTGCCCTCTTCGAACGTGACCTCGCCGTTGACCATTATCCAACGGTAGCCCCGCGGACGCTGTACCAGGCGCGAATCATTATCCGGCGGCAGGTCGTTGACGGATTCCGGTTCCTCGATGCCCAGTTTGTCGAGGTCGTAAATCAGCATGTCCGCGGCTAGACCTTCGCGAATGGCGCCGCGATCTTTGAATCCCGCCGTCCACGCAGGCATGTAGCTTAAATGGTAATGGGCCTGCTCGAGCGTGATCGTGCCGGTGTCGCGCACCAGCCAGGTCAACAGGTCGGTCGGATAGATTCCCATAGTTTGGAACTTGGCGTGGGCGCCGCCGTCAGAGAAGCCGGCGACCGTGCGATGGCTCAGCAGCTCCTTGCAGTACTCGGGACGCGAGTTGAACACACCGCTGATCCATTGAGTTTTCCAGTCGTCCGCCGCTGAGACATCCAGGAGGACATCGACGACGTGCTTGTCTTCCGACTTGGCAATGTCGGCCACGGTGCGGTCCTGATACTTACTCCTCAGGTCATCGCGGGAAATTTTTCTGCAGACGAAATTTGCGATGTCACCCGCAAAGATCGGCTGTCTGCTGCGGTCGTATATATGCTTCAGGATCTGCCGCCGCTCTGGGTCGGCCAGCTTTGCCTTGCGCTCTTCGAGACTCCCCATCAAAGCCTCGCGCCAGGGATCCACGTTGTCGAAGAAGGTCCATTCCTCGAGGAAGCAGCAGCGTATGTTCAAACGCACCGTGACCGCGTGCCCGACCAGGGCCACGCCCTTGCGGTTGTACTCGTCGACCACACGCGCCTGCGCCCGGAATACATCGGGGTTGGTGCTGTTCGGAACAATACCATTGAAGATCAGCGGCCGGTTGCTCGCCTCGGCCAATTGCCCACCGAAATCTATATCCCGCCGGGGACCTTCCACAGGATCGCGTCCGCCGCCGCCCAAGACCTGCGCGTATTGGATGTGACCGCGGTCGAACTTGCGCAAAGCTTTGGCCAGCGTCAGGTAGACCTTGTCCGCCATCAGATCGGAGACCATCAAAGATCCGTCGTAATCGCGCTGGGTCGAGAATCTGCCGGCCAGGCGCTGGGCCGCCCAACCGTTGGCACCGGACGCCATCGCTTCATCGAGGATCTCAACCATCCGGGCGAGCTCTTTTTCATTCGGCTGGCGGCTCTTGGCCTGGTCCCAGCCGCCCATCACGTAGCTGACCAGCGGAGTGACGGGAACCAGTTGCATCATATTGACCGCTTTGGGCAGCCGCTCGATGTGATCCATCCACTGCGGAAACGTTTCCCATGAAAACGGCATCGACGCCTTCATCGCCGCGAAGGGAATCGCTTCGTTGCGTTCCATCGATAACATCGCGCGTTCCGCGTCGTTGGAATGGACCGGCGCGAAGCCGAACCCGCAGTTGCCGTTGGTGACCGAGGTCACGCCGTGCCAGCTTCCGATCGAGCAGGCGGGATCCCAAAACACCGCAGCGTCATAATGGCAATGCAGGTCGATAACGCCGGGCGCGACGATCAATCCCGAAGCGTCCAGCGTATGCCGGGCATCGCTGCTCTTCAGGTATCCGATTTTCGCGATTTTGCCGTCTTTGATGCCGACATCCGCTTTAAAGGGTGGAACCAGGGTTCCATCGACGATAGTGCCATCTTTTATGACGGTATCGAACTCAGCCACGGCGTTACCTCCACCTGGAATCCCAGTCGGCGAATCTCTCCGGACCTGGGTTGGTTAACATGTTATTAGAAGTAGACAATTTCAATAATCAACTCGTATAACATTGCGCTTTCCGAGCCTCAAAACAAATCAACTTAACAGGACCTGCCGGTCACTAATGCAGAACAAACGTTCTTTCAGGTTTGTCCATCCAGAATTAGCCTCGGTTTGACAAGCAACGGCCCGTGGCCTTACAAGCAATTATAAGACCATCGCGAGGTAAACCCCTATGCCAAGTTTCGATACCATTATCAAAGACGGGATGATCGTCGATGGCACACGCATGCCGCGTTTTCGTGGTGACGTCGGTATCAAGGATGGAATGATCACGAAGATCGGACGCCTTCACTCCAGTGACGCCGCTCAAGTGCTCGATGCCGCGGGGATGATTGTTGCTCCCGGATTCATCGACCTGCACACCCATTACGATGCTCAGATATTCTGGGACCCTTATTGCACCATTTCCAGCTGGCACGGTGTCACTTCGGCGGTAATCGGCAATTGCGGGTTCGGCTTCGCTCCGGTGCGGCCGGATGAACGCGAGCGCGCGATGTTGACGATGACCCGGGTGGAAGCGATTCCCTATGCTTCGATGAAGACCGGGATGCCGTGGGACTGGGTCAGCTTTCCGGAATTTCTCGACAGCCTCGACCGCAGCCCCAAGGGCATCAATATCCTGCCCTACGTGCCGGTTGCGCCGATGCTCACCTATGTGATGGGACTCGAAGCCGCCAAGTCGCGCAAGCCGACTGCGTCCGAGGAGCGTGAGCTTTGCAGCCTGCTCAACGAGGCGATGGAGGCCGGGGGCTGCGGATGGTCCGCGCAACGCCTGGCTCCCAGCTCGGGATTGAATACGCAACGCGACTACGACGGCAGCCCCATGGTTACCGACGTAATGGAGGACGAGACCTGTCTCGCGTTGGCCAGGGTATTGAGCGAGCGCAACGAGGGTTTCATCCAGATGGTGCTCGCGACCGGCAATTTCAAACGCGATGCCACGTTTTTCGAGCAACTGGCCGAAGTCAGCGGACGGCCGGTGCTGTTCAATGCGGTCCAGTGCACAGCGGCCTACCCCGACCTGCATCGCAAGTCGATCAAATGGCTGGAGAAGTGCCGCGCGCGGGGACTCAGAGTCTACGGTCAGGGAATCACCACGGACGCGGGCCTGACGTTCACCTTCGAAGATTTCAACCTGTTCGACGACGCCGAAGCCTGGTGCGAGGCTACCCTCGGGACGCTTGAAGAGCGCAAGGCCAAGCTGGCTGACCCGGCGCGCCGCCCCGCACTGAAGGCGAACAGACCTGTTATCGCGACCACCGATCTGGCGGACATCATTATCGTCGAGGTCCATCGCCCCGAATTGAAGCATCTCGAGAACCAGACTCTGCGCGAAGTTGCCCAGCGCGAGGGCAAACATGTCGTCGATGTGATGCTGGATACCGCTGTGGCCGACGGTCTGCGCACTGACTTTTACGCCACGGCGATCAACAGCCCGATCGAGCTGCAAAAGGAAGTGGTCGCCTACGAGTATGTAATTCCGGGTGCTTCCGACGGCGGCGCGCACACCAAGTTTCTGACCGCCGGGCGCTATCCCACGGAATTCCTCACCAAGCACGTTCGCGACCTTCACACGGTGAGCCTCGAAGATGCGCATTGGCGGTTGAGCGCGCTGCCGGCGTATTGCGCCGGTTTCAACCAGCGCGGCACGCTGCGCGAAGGCTATGCCGCGGATCTCGTGGTCTATGATTTCGATCGGCTCAATATAACGCCGGTCGAGGTTACCCACGACCTGCCGGGCGGCGAATGGCGCCGGGTGCAGCGCGCCGAGGGCTATCGCTACATGATGGTCAACGGCGACCTCACCTTCGTCGAGGGCCAGAACACCGGGGAATGTCCGGGCGAGTTGCTGCGCCACGGCAAGAGCCGCCGCGAGCGCGAGCAGAGCTAATGAGCATGCTGAGCCTGCAGGAAATTTCCGACAGATTGGAAATCCAGCAGCTCATGATCGATTACAGCAGTGCGATCGATCAGCACGAATTCGACCGTTTGGACGAGGTCTTCACGCCCGACGCCTACATCGACTACCGCGCGATGGGCGGAATCGACGGCCGCTACCCGGAAGTAAAGGCATGGCTGAAACCCGCGCTTGCGGCTTTTCCGCACTACTGCCACATGATCGGCAACATGGCGATCAAAGTGACCGGCGACACCGCGTCGAGCCGCACGATATGCTTCAACCCGATGGAAGTAGATCTAGAAGGCGGCCAGCGCCAGGTGATGTTTCTGGGCCTATGGTATGTCGACAAGTTCGTGCGCACGCCCAAGGGATGGCGGATCTCGGAGCGCGTCGAGGAAGCATGCTACGCGCACAACGTCCCGGCCGGCGTCAGGGTCACCGAAGGTTGAACTCCGGATGACAGGCTAAAGCCTGTCATCCGGAGTCATATGCCAGCACAAGCATTCTTCACCGTCAACATTCGCAACCGGAATACGCGGGTTGCTTACGCGCGCGCGGCCGCCGTGTTCCTGCGCTGGTGTGAAGGGCAGGGGATTGATGCTCTCGGGCGTGTCCAGCCGGTGCATGTAGCCGCTTACATCGAAAACCTGGCGCAGGAAATGTCTGCTCCCTCGCAGGGTTCGACGGCATCACCTGACGCCGGTGCTGTCTTCCGAAGAAGCAACGGCGCTGCTTACGGGCATGGATGTTTCGACCGTCGTGGGGCTACGCGACCGCGCCATTATTGCGGTGATGACCTATACCTGCGCGTGTCGGTGCCGTCGTTGCGCTCACCCTCGAGGATTACTACCCGCAGAAAAAACGCTGGTGGCTCCGCCTTCGCGAGAAAAACGGCAAGCTCAATGAAATTCCTTGCCATCACAAGCTGGAAACGTATCTGGACGCTTATATCGAAGCGGCGGGCATCGAGAGCGACCGCAAGGGACCGCTTTTCCGCGCTGCAATCGGAAAAACAAAGAAACTCGGGCCGGGCGCGATGTCGCGCCGGATGTTTGGTACATGGTGCGCCGCCGCGCTGCCGACGCCGGCATCGAAACCGCGATAGGCTGCCACACCTTCCGCGCGACCGGCATTACAGACTACCTCACGAATGGCGGGCGCATCGAGGTCGCGCCAAAAATGGCCGGGCATTCGAACGCGAAAACAACCGGCCTTTACGACCGGCGCAACGATGACATCAGCGTGGGCGAGGTCGAGCGGATTGGGATTTGAAACGAAATGATGCTGCGGGGCAGGGAAAACTTTTATGGCCGAAGAGGAGTGGTGTACTGATGCGGCAATCTAGGCTGGCTAAATGGCTCGCGAAGCAATTGAGGCGGTTGGCAGAGTGGCTCGACACAAAGCAATCGCAAAAGAAACAATTGCCACTCACCAGAGAGGAGCTCAACCGTTTTGAAGTGACTATAAGAACGGCACAGGAAGGCTTCGCTGTTTGGGAAGTCCTGGAAGACCCGAAGAGCATTTTGCGCCAATATTCAAAACTTTTATTGGGCAGCACGCCATGCTTATCTCGCGGCGACGGTCCTTGCCCTATGGACCCTTTATGATGAACATTCCGACGCAGTGAGCTTCCGACAGTATTCCGATGAACTCACGGGCAAGGATGGTGTCTGTCAATTGGTGGAAAAGCATTTAGCATCAAGATACGGCGCTGAGCGGTTATAGTGTTAGTATCCCTACGCGGCCTGTGCCCGCGAGTTGCTATTATCGATATCGCGCCAGCCGACCAGACGGCGCAGGGTAACCTGGCCGCTGCGCAGTAGTCCGAAGAGCAGGAAGAGGACCGCCTCTTCGCTGGGAAGCGAAGCCTGGGTTTTGGTTCGCCGGCGAAATTCCTCGTTGATTCGCTCCAGCGCGTTGGTGGTGCGCAGTGCCTTCCATTGCGAGATCGGGAAAGTGGTGAAGGTGAAGAGTTCGTCACCGGCCTCCTCGAAGCTGGCAAAAACCGCCTGCGAGCGCAGCCTCCACTTACGCACAAATCCGGCGCGGGCCTTCTCTACCGCCGGGTGGCTGTCCGCATAGATCATGCGCCGGTAGTCCTCGGCCAGTTCCTCGCGCAAATGGGCGGGCGCCTTGGCCAGCAGGTTCCACAGTTTGTGATTAGTGCAGCGCTGAATCGCGATCCCCGGCCATTGCATTTTAAGCGCCGCTCTCAAGCCCGGATTGCCGTCAATCACCGCCAGCTCCGGGGTACCCAGGTTGCGCCCGGCCAGCGCCCGCACCGCGTCCAGCCACGCCTGCTCGCTCTCCACCCCCGACAGCCGCAGGTCCAGCACCACGCGTTGACCATTGGCGCACACGCCCAGCGTGACCAGCACCGGCACGCGCACCCGCTTCTTCCCGATCCGCACCCGCGGATACCACCCATCCAGGAAGATATACCGGACCTTCAGCTCGCTCAGGTCGCGCTTGGCCCACGCTTCGAAATCTTCCCGCAGCCGCCCCACCAGGCGTGACACCGCGTCCTTGGATAACGGCGCCCCGCGCGGCAAGGGGCGACAGTGCGCCGCGCAGCCGGCGCGTGTTGGTACCGCTCAGGTAGACCCCCAGGATTGCTTCATCCACCCGCTCGGTCCGCCGTTGGTAGCGCGGAATCATCCGGCTGCGCCATTCCCGGCTCTTTCCGTCGGCGTCCTCCAACCGTGCCCGCGGCATCGCAATCGTCGTCGCTCCCAGGCTGGTACTCAACGTTCGCTCCCGCTTCCCGTGCCGATAACCTGCGCGAACCGAGCCCACCCGCGCTGATCGCCCCGCGCCCAGCGCAGCCTCCAACTCCTCATCCACTATCGCCTCAATGGCGGCCCGGATGCGCTCCCGCATCAGCTCCTCCAGCGAACCTTTTCCTGCCTTCTCCACTCCTGCTATCCATCTCCATGGCGTCATCCTCCGGCACCCGCTTCTCCAGCGGGCGCGAGTTGTGGCTCAACTCGCCGGATCTTGACGCTTTTCCGCTTTTTCCACCACCTTCACGACACTACCCGGGCAACGGTACCATCAAGTCTATCAAGACAGACTATTATTGGAGTAGTGAGCTAGCGAGGAAAAAGCTAACAATCCTAAGACATAAGTTTTTTGCTCATCAAGACTTGACGTCAAGCATAGCGAATACGTTCGGGACAGCAGATTTAAAACGCACCGAAATTCAAGAACTCATCGCGAGGTCTCGCAATTTACTGAGTTTTCTGGCTAGCAGAAGCAGCCTTTCACTAAATAGCGTTATACAAAGCCCGGGGCGGCCGTAGAAACCGAAAAATTGTTGCAGTACGTTTTGAAGTGCAGCGTTCTGCCTTTCAACTCCTGAACGACGCCGCCGACCGGCCCGGCCTTCGCAGCCCCGATTGGAAGACTGTCACAATCGGTCAAAGGGGGCGACGATATGAACGGATTGCCTGGGCGTGCCGGAATTTGGGGTGCCGCCGTTTGCAACCTAACGGCCTCGGCGTGTCCGGGATGGAATCCCTTCCTCGGCATGGCCAACTGTGGCTGTGCGCCACCTTCTGTTATGTGTCCTTGGGCCAGTCAGGACATTTGCGGAACTCAACCAGCAAGACGGCGTCACGACTCAGGATGCGCAGAGCCTCATCCCCGCCGACATGGTCCTTCCCTGGTTGATTGCCAAGCTGTCTCACAGCGGTCTGAAAAAGGGGACGGCACCGGGGGCATTTGGTGTAGTGCTCCGCTAATCTTAGCGGCAGGTCATCGTTTTCCATAAAGTTCGACTCTCCTTTCGCTGCGATAGGAGCGAGCTGCGGGCGGGTTCCGTTGCTACTCAGACCCTGGTAGGGCGCTTCTTTGTTGGTTTAAAAGCCAGGGCTTAGAATTTTCGGTGAACGTTGCGGGTTGCAAAAGCAACGACCTTCCACGGAGCGTCAGCCTCATATCCGATTGGGTTAAGAGCTGAAATGTGATGCCCGCTTGTTGTTACCCAAACTTCTCCGTGGTCAGGGCAGATACCCACAAAATTACGCTCCACCGTTAGTGGCTTTCGCACGAGGGGGGTGCCCGGCGAAACCAGGGCCTCTTCGCTTTTGAACTGTGGCTCGGTTAGTAGACGGTCGCAGCCTGGCTCTGGACACTTGAAGGACTGCTTTTGCATAGCGCAAATTATGAACCTCAATTATGAAACATCCAAAGTCCTCATTTTTACGGGCTTTTTCGCTGTGTTTCAAATTTTACCCTTTATGAAACACGGCGGGAGCCTGCGAAAGGCCCGCGCCGGTGTTTAGCGCGGGCCTCGATTAGGGCGGGGCGGTCAATATTCAGACGCTCTGCAGCCGGTGCTTCATTGTGCATCATTTCTCGAAAGCAAAAATGCGCTTCCAGTCGTTTTTCATGCTGATCACGATCCACCCCTTTGACTTGGCCTCGTCGTAGAGCGTCTGGGTAAATGTACCGACCTGCGTTGGGGGCAAATCCTGAGCCGGACCATAGGCGTACTCGCGTTTCCCATCGTCATGTAATACGAGCATCATTAACGAGCGCTTGCTGCCTCCCTGCGTGTATTCGAGCATCTCCCGGTCACCGGTCGAGTTGCCGAACGCGGCTCGTGGAGGGCCACCGAGGAAGAGATAAATGTTCTCCGGCTTGCCGGAGAAATTATTGTTCAGCAGCAGCTTAGGAGGCCGCATCAGGACCATGTGGCCGTTATTGTAGGAGAACTCGGTCTCGAGTGCGGAGCCAATAACCTGGTCCCGTGGAATGCCGTACACCCGCTCGCTGTAGGTGCGGACGAAGTCTTGCCCGCCGCCGGTCACGATGTAGGTCTTGTAGCCGGTGGCACGCAGTAAGCTCATGACTTCCAGCATCGGTTGGTAGACAAGTTCAGTGTAGGGGCGCTTCCAACGCGGATGCTTCGCCTTGACGATCCAGTCCTTCACGATGTCAGCGAACGCTTTCACAGACATTCCCGTGTGGGTCGCAAACACGATGGCCTCATAGTCCTTCATGGTGAATCGGGCCATCGCTGCCTTGTCGCCGGCAAGCACAGATTTGAAAGGGTCCGTTGTCTTCCATTCCGGATGTTGCGGCGCCAGCGCGACGACCCGGTCCAGTGCGAATATCAGCTGCGTGTAGTTCGGATGCTCGACCCAGGTGGTACCGTCCTGGTCAAAAGTGGCCAGGCGATCTTCCGGCGGCACATAGTCCGGGCTTGCCCGGTCGGTGGTGGCATGCACGAATTCGAGAATTGCTTGCTTCGCCGGACCGTCGTTCCACGACGGCAACGGATCGGTCTGGGTGTGTGCCACTGCGACAGCGAGCAACAAGGCAAAAAACACGAGGGCAGCTATACGGGCTGGTCGAGAAGCGAGCGCCAATTCCATCGAGGTGTCCCCGGCGAGAGTTATGCCATCGTATAAAGGCCCTGATGGCACCAAAAGCTCAAAGATTTTTCAATCGTCATAGTTCTCCGGTATACCCAGCCTGTTCGGCGGCGGGAAAACACGGAGGGTCACAGTGTTATGCATGACTGTCATGTGACCCGCAACGGCAGGCGCGACGATGTGACCGAGTTGCGCGGGATGGACAACGGCAAACGCCGACAGGATACCTATCCGCATGCGCCACCGAAGTCTGTTTGAACTGAAGCTAGTGTCCTGAGTCTTAAGTCCATTGAATAATTTGCATCCGTCGACGTCCTTCATGTAGGAGGAGCGGGCGGATGCGAACGGGAAGACCGATAGCACCCTTGATAGTAACGGGTGAAGAGCAAGAACGGCTGGAGGAATGGATGCGGCGGCCCAAGACAGCTCAGGCGCTCGCTCAACGCGCGCGGATTGTTTTGGCGTGCGCGGGTGGGAAATTCCAACACTGTGGTGGCGCACCAGCTGCGGATAACCAAGCAAACTGTCGGCAAATGGCGCCGGCGCTTCGTGGTGCGCCGGCTCGATGGATTGCTGGATGAACCACGTCCCGGAGCGCCGCGCAAAGTGGGTGACGCGCAGGTTGAACGGGTGGTACGGCTCACCTTGGAGAGCACCCTCGCCGATGCGACGCATTGGAGCACGCGCGCGATGGCCAAGCGCTGCGGGTTGAGCCAAAGCATGGTCAGCCGCATCTGGCGGGCTTTTGCCCTGCAGCCGCACCGGGTCGAGGGCTTCAAGCTCTCCAAAGACCCGCTGTTCATCGAAAAGGTGCGCGACATCGTGGGCTTGTATCTGAACCCACCGGACCAGGCGCTGGTCTTGTGTGTTGATGAGAAGGCCCAGATTCAGGCGCTCGAGCGCACTCAGCCGCTGTTGCCGATGCGTCCCGGCCAGGCCGAACGCCGCACCCCCGACTACGCGCGTCACCGCACCATCAACCTGTTCGCCGCGCTCGATGTTAAGGCCGCGACCGTGATCGGCGAGTTTTATCGGCGCCATCGCGCGATCGAGTTTCGCAGCTTCCTTGAAACCATTGACGCTGCAGTGCCGGTCGGACTTGAGGTGCATTTGATTCTCGACAATTACGGCACCCACAAAACTCCCGCGATCAAACGCTGGCTGCTGCGCCATCCACGCTTTCATCTGCACTTCACTCCCACCGGCGCCTCCTGGCTCAACCTGGTCGAGCGCTTATTCGCCTTGCTTACCGAAAAGCAACTACGCCGCGGGGCTCACCGCAGCACTCGCGAACTGGAAAACGCCATACGTACTTACCTCGAACAACACAACCGCCATCCTAAACCTTTCATCTGGACCAAAACCGCCGATCAAATCCTCGACTCGGTCGCCCGATTTTGTAAACGCATTTCAAACTCAGGACACTAGCTTCGACTTCGCATAATTCGCTGTTATGTAAAGGCGCTATGTGGGGTTTTGTTGAATCCCCCCGCCAGTGCTCCCCCGTTTTCTTTTGTTCGCTGGCATAATGGTCTTCTGGCGAGGGCTGGCGTGGCAGTAGGTGGCACGTAGGGGAGCCCGAGCGAAGCTGTGCCCTGGAGTTTCTACATTCCGGGCCACTGTTTTCGGATGCCCTCTCCCTGACCAGGGAGAGGGTTAGGGTATGGGTTTCTGGGAAGCTGAGATAACAAAAGTTAGGCAATACTCAGAAAAACGCAGGCACCCTCTCCCTATCCTCTCCCGTAGAACAACGGGAGAGGGCATAGAAAGTCTCGCTCTTCGTCCCTTCAGCAGATGCTTCGTCATTTTTCGACACCCTCTAACCAGCGAGAGGCTTCCGGACCGCCGATATAGCCACTAACTCAGTGGCACACAGGGACAGTTTACACGTGGCGCTAATGTAGGACCGCCTGCACCCTCACCCGTCGCGCGACTTGCTGCGGAAATCGCGCGACGACCTCTCCCGGCTTGCGGCTGCGGACCCGGTCCGCGGCCGCGGGCGAGGTTATGTTTCAACTTGCCAGCGGGCCGCGCAGTAGCTGGCCGGGTTGGGCGCCGGTGTGCTCGTTGTTGCGTAGCAGAACCTGGCCGTTCACGATTGTCGCCAACATGCCGTCCGCCTTCTGTTTCAACCGACGCGCCCCTGCTGGAAGATCATGGACCAGTTCGGGCATTTGCGGCCCGATGGTATCGGGGTCGAACACGATTACATCGGCAATATTGCCTTCTTTCAGTAACCCGCGTCCTTGCAGGCCCCAATGGGTGGCCGGAACCGAAGTAAGCTTGCGCACCGCTTCCTCCAGGGTCATCGCCTGCTTCTCTCTTACCCAGTAGCTCAACAAGTGGGTCTGCAACGAAGAGTCCATGAGCTGGGAAACGTGCGCGCCGGAATCGGAGAAGGTCGGGATGGCCAGTGGATGCTTGAGCATCGCCAGGACTTCATCCTGATTCTCGTTGGCGATAGTTTGCAGGAAAAATTGCTTCAGATTCTTCGCCAAGGCCAAATCGATCAGAACGTCGACCGGATCCTGGTTCAGTTCGCCGGCTATCGTAGCGATTGATAGATAAGGTGGCAGGGGCTTGTCCAACAAGAAGATCCGTTTGAAATTGGCGTCGCGCACTTCGGCGCCCACTCCGCCTTCGGGATCGTGGCGATGCGCGTGGGCCGCCTGCACCAGTTGGCAGCGTAGATCCGTGTCGCGCAACGCGGCTTCCTGCTGGTCCAGCGGCAGCTGGCGGATCTCGTGCCATAGTGGCAGCCGGTCAAATGGCGTTACGGTCTCGAATGAGAACAGCACGTTGAGCGATCGGGTATGGGCCTGCCCGAACATCCGCCCGCCCGCGGCAACGGTAGCATCGATATTTGCCAGCACGGTCTTCCAATAATCCCGCGGCAGCCCCTTGGCGGAGAATATGCCAAACGTGACCGGCACGCCGGTATCGACCGCGAGGCTCTTGAGCCGGCCCTGGTATTCCGGGATGCGGCTGTGATCGCGCATGTCCTCGTTGGCGAGCTCGAATATCCCGGCGCCCAACTCGCCCATCACGCCCACCAATTGCCGGACCTCGTCCCAACTGGCCAGACGGCTGGCGACCGGCTGTCCCTGTGGGGTTTGATGGGAGAAGCTGCGAGAACTGGTAAATCCGATCGCGCCGGCGCGGATCGCCTTGCGCAACTCGCGCTTCATCGCTTCCAAATCGTCGGGCGCCGCCTGCTGGCTGAATGCGCGTTCGCCCATGACGTAGCTGCGCAAGGCGGAATGCCCGATGTAGGCCGCATAATTGATCCCCTTGGGTGTCCGGTCGACCGCGTCCAGATACTGGGGGAAATCTTCCCACGACCAGCGGATCCCCGCCTCCATGGCTTCGGAGAAATATCCTCGGCGCGCTCGAGGTTGCGCATCACGAGGTGCTTTTCGCTTTCGCGGCAAGGCGCCAAGGTGAAGCCGCAGTTGCCCATCACGACCGAGGTGATACCGTGCCAACACGAGCAGGTGCCGAGCGAATCCCAGAAAACCTGCGCGTCCATGTGTGTGTGCCCGTCGATAAAGCCGGGCGAGACGACCGCGCCTTGGGCGTCGATGACTTCCCGGGCGGATTGGCGCAGCTTGCCGATGGCGGCAATCCTGCCGCCGTCAATCCCGACGTCGGCGCTGAAGCGGGGCGCTCCCGAGCCGTCGATAACTTGCGCGTCACGAATGATCAGATCTAATGGCATTTTGCTCTCTCCTTCGGTCCGGCACCGTCGAAGGACACGAACTGCTATTGTTGAAACTTCATCTTGGCTAAAAAGCTTCTTTTTGCTTGTAACACGAAGGAGACCGATATGCCACTGGACCATTTCGTCACGCTGGGCCGCTCGGGACTGCGGGTAAGTCCATTCTGTCTGGGCGGCATGACCTTCGGCGAGGAACGCGGATGGGGTTCCAACGTCGCCGACTCGGAGCAGATCCTCGACTCGTACCTCGACCGCGGCGGCAACTTTATCGACACCGCAAATTCCTACAATCGCGGACATTCGGAGAAAATCATCGGCGATCATATCGGATGCCATCCCGCGCGCCGCGACCGCATCGTCATCGCCACCAAGTTCAGCTTCAACCTGTATCCCGGCGACCCCAACGCCGGCGGCGCGAGCCGCAAGTCGATTATCGCCGCCTGTGAGGAGTCGCTGCGGCGCCTGCGCACCGGTTATATCGACCTTTACTGGCTCCATTACCCCGACAGGTTCACGCCTATCGATGAGACCATGAGCGCAATGGAATGGCTGGTCACCTGCGGCAAGGTGCGCTATCTCGGGTTTTCCGACACCCCGGCATGGAAAGTGGCACAGGCACAGGTAACTGCCCGGCTGATGGGTCGCACGCCGCTCATTGCGTTGCAGATTCCCTACTCCCTGCTCGAGCGGACGGTCGAGGGCGAGTTGATCCCGATGGCACAGGAACTTGGTCTTGGCGTCACGCCTTATGGCGCACTGGCCTCGGGCGTCCTAAGCGGCAAGTACACACGCGACAACGCCGCACAGGCTAACCCGCGTCGTGGCCCAATGGTGACTGGGAATCTCAATGAGCATAGCTTCCGCCTGCTGGACATCGTGAGCGGCATCGCAAGTGAACTCGAGACCAGCCCGGCGCGCGTTGCGCTAGCCTGGATGCGTTCACGACCGGGCGTGGACTCGACGATTATCGGTGCACGGACAATGGAGCAGCTCGACGAAAATCTCGGCGCGCTCGACGTACAGTTGCGGCCGGAAGATGCCGCCGCCCTTGACCAGTCGTCGCGGCCACGCCTCGCCTTTCCGGCCGGATTCCTGTCCCAAGCAGGGCCATTGGCGTACAGCGGCACGACGATCAATGGCGAGACGTTCGCCGTTTCCCCGTTCGCGCCGAAAAACGACTCGGAGCGCTTTTGACCATACAACTGTTGCTCAAGAACTTGACCCGGAGGCAGTTATGAAAATCGGGCTGAACATGCAGATTACCGACACCACTCCGCATCCGATGGAGATCGCGCGCAAATGCGAGGCGCTGGGCTTCGAGTCGATGTTCGTCAACGAACACATGGTGGTGCCGGTCAATCCGAAGACCCCGTACTACTTCGGCCGCCCCGGCGACCCCATTCCCGAGTATTACGCGCATTTCCCCGAGCCGTTCATCGCGCTGGCGATGGCCGCTGCCGTCACCAAGACTATCAGGATTGGAACCTGCGTCTCGCTGCTGGCCGAGCACGAGCCGATCGCGCTGGCCAAGGCGATTGCGACGCTGGACTTTCTATCCGGCGGGCGGTTCGTGTTTGGCGTCGGCGGCGGATGGTTGCGCGATGAAGCCGAAGTGATGGGCGTGGACTTTCGCCGCCGCTGGCCAATGGTGGTCGAGTATTTGCGCGCGATGAAGGAATTGTGGACCAAACGCGAGGCCAGCTTCCAGGGCGAGTTCGTCAACTTCATCCCGGTGCGATGCTATCCGAAGCCGGCACAAAAACCGCATCCGCCGATTCATATCGGCGCCGGCGATCATAAGGGTCCGTGCGACCGCGCACTGCGCAACACCGTGGCGGTGGCCGACGGCTGGATGCCCACCTTGATGAGCCCTGAGCGGATGGCCAAGGAATTGGGCACGTTGCGGCGCATGTGCGGGGAGGCGGGGCGCGACTTCAACACGATCGAGATCTCAATCGCCCTGGGCTGGCAGTACACCAAAGCCCAAGCGCGCGCGCTGGTCAAAGAGTACGCGGCGATTGGAGTCCATCGCGTGATTCCAACGATCGGCGCCCTGATGTTCGATGAAGACCCGGCTATCGTCGAGAAGCTCGCCGATGCCTTTTTGAGTTGATTCGGAAAAGGTGGGCGGTGCGCTATTCGACGCGCGCGATGATTCCGTCTTCCAACCAGCGCAATAGCAGGGCGCCTGCTTCCTGGGCCGCCTGCTGCTCGTCGAGGTCCTCGAATACCTGGCAAATTTCGGCGAAGCTCCCTTCGGCGAGCAACCTGGACATCGCGACCGACTCGCGCGCGTCCATTGGCGCGTGGAAGACATAGAAGTCTTTGCCGCGCCATATTCGTAACGAGGTCGGATGCGCCGCCACCTGCTCCGGACTGTCCTCGTCTGCCCATAGGCGATGGACAGGCCACGACGTTTCAAGCGTTTCCAGCGAGCGCACCGGAATCAGTTTCTGTTGGGGCCATACCGCGGGATCGAGTTCCGCCAGCGTCGCCGTCGTGAGCAGGCGCGCGTCGTCGGGAGCGTCGAAGGCGTTGACGCGGGCCCATTCCAACGCGGCGAGATCCGCAAGCCAGGGTGGGAGATCGTTTTGGGAGCGGATGAACGCCGAAAATGCGCGTCCCAGGTGGCGTACAGAAGGCTCGGTGGACGGATGAGCCTTAAGATATCCACGCACCAGGTCTGCGAAACCTTCGCCCCCCAGCAACCTCGCGACATGCGGGAAATCCTCGCTGAGCACATCGCGCAGGCGCAGGAAGTAGGCGTCGGCGTAAACCTCCACGCGCTGCGCCGGCTCCTGCGTGCGGCTCGGCTCGACCAGCGCGACCAGATCGGGCTCGAAATCATACTCACCCGGCTCGCCCGCGATCGAGCGCCAGAACCACGACTGGACCTCGCGCAGTTTGGAATCAGCCATCGAAAAATCCCTGACCCTGGTACGGATCGTACTCCAAGAAAAGCCCGTGCGCGATTCTCCGCAGCTTTGGATGCCTTGAGCAGGCGGAAGTTTCAGGACCGGAAAATACCGACCTCCGCGAGGATCTCCGCGGTGTGTTCCCCGAGTTTGGGCGCACGCGCATAGATTCCGGTCTGCGTTTCGGTGAATTTGATCGGAGGTCCGGCCAGCGTCACCGGCGGGTTGTCGCCCGGCATCGGCGTCTCGACCAGCATCCCGCGCGCCCGCGGATGGGGATCCTCGAAGATGTCTTTGGCATTGTTCACCGGACCCATCGGGACCTTGCCGGTGAGCTCGGCAACGACCTCGCGAGTGGTTCTCGCCGCGGTCCAATCGGAGAGCGTGGACCGCACGAAGGCGGCATTTTTGAGCCGCGACCGGTTAACTTTGGTCCGCTCGTCGGTGGCCAGTTCAGGCCGCCCGATAAGTCCGCATAGGATTTGCCAATGATGGTCGGTCTGGGCCGCGATCGCGATGGCGCCGTCCTGGGTCGGAAAAATCCCGTAGGGGACGAGGGTCGGATGGTTGTTGCCGCTCGGGCGGGTCACGCGGCCCTTCATTGAATATTGGTAGACCACTTCCTCGGAGAGCGCGAGAATCGCGTCGTACATCGCGACGTCCATGAATTGGCCCTGTCCGGTGCGACGCGCGGCGTGGATCGCGGAGACTACTCCGAGGGCAGCGAGCGTGCCCGGATAGGTATCGCCGACATTCGCGCCGGTGCGATAAGCGGGGCCGCCTTCGGGTCCGGTAAAGCTGACCAGCCCGCCCATCGATTGCGATACCACGTCGAAGCAGGGCCTGTCAGCGTACGGGCTCGCGCCCGTTCTGGGGTCGCCGAAGCCGCGGATGGCAGCATAGACCAGCGCGGGCTTTCGCTGGTGCAGCTTCTCGTAGCCAAGGCCGAGACGGTCCATCGCTCCGGCCCGGGAATTTTCAATCAGAGCGTCGGCGCTGTCGATCAACTTCAGCAACGCGTCGCGATCCGCGTCGTTTTTAAGGTCCAGGACGATGCTGCGTTTGTTACGGTTGATGCTGGCGAAGTAGCCGCCGTAATCGCATCCCTTGGTATCGGGGGGCATCGGACCCATCGCGCGCGGCGGATCTCCTCCGGGCGGCTCGACTTTGATCACGTCGGCGCCGAGATCGGCCAGCAGCATCGTACAGAACGGACCCGCCAGATACTGGGTCAGGTCGATGATTCGAATGTCGGCCAGCGGCCCGGTGCGTTGGTTCATAACTACCCCCTCGCGCGATTATCACTCCGTCAGTGCACGGCGGGACGAAACTTCGGCAGCGTCACCTCGTCGCTGAGTTTTTCGAACACCACCTCGACCGGCATTCCGCACTTTACCTTGGAAGGCTCGATATCAATCACGTTGGATGTGATCTTCGCGCCCTCCTTCAGCTCGATCACCGCCAGCGTGTATGGCACTTTTATTGCCGGATGGTAGGCGCGATGCATAATTGTGAAGCTGAAGACTTCGCCGCGTCCGCTGACCGGGACCCAACTGGCCTTGTCTGAATCGCACGCCAGGCAAAGGGGCGCCGCGGGAAAGCGCAGCGCGCCACAGTTATCGCATTTCTGGACCGCCAACTTGTGCTGCCGCGCGGCGTCGAAAAATGGCTTCAGTTCGGATGTGACCTGGGGAATCAGTTTGGGCTCTTCCGCCATTACAAAACTCTCCGTGTGCCTAAAACTTTAGAGCGGTCTTCGCCCTTATTAAGGATTGGTTCCCATTACCACCACGGAATGGGTCGACAGATTACGGGTCTGGCACGACGCGAGAACGACGTCGTGCTTGGGCGCCTGGCGCGCGCCGCCCTCGCCGCGGGCCTGGATAATTGCCTCCGAAACCGGCGTCATGCCCCACATATAATACGAGCTGAGTTCTCCGCCGCCGGTGTTGACCGGGATCGAGCCGGCGTGGCCAAGCCGCGTCTGCGCCGCAAACGGGCCGCCCTCGCCCTTTTTGCAGAATCCGTAACCTTCCAGCGATAGCAGTACGGTGATCGTATAGCAGTCGTAGAGCTCCGCTACCTGGATGTCATTCAATTCTACCCCAGCCATCTTGAAGGCGGTTTCCTTGGCGATCGGGATACCGGTGTCCAGATTGTCCAATGTGGGGCCCGGATGATGTCCCTGTCCGACGCCAAGGATATAAACCGGCGGCTTTTTCAGGTCGCGCGCCCTTTCCGCCGAGGTAACGATCACGCATACGCCGCCATTGGAAACCAGGCAGCAGTCGTATAGATGCAGCGGTTCCGTGATCCAACGCGAGGCGTGATAAGCCTCGAGCGTCAGCGGCTCTTTGTAGAATTGCGCCATCGGATTGCGATTAGCCCATTGGCGCTGCGACATCGCAATCGCGCCAAGCTGATCCTGGGTGGTGCCGAACAGATGCATGTGGCGTTGGGCCAGCAGCGCATAGATCCAGTTGGCACCGAATGCTCCGTAGGCGCTGTCCAGACCACGCGGAATCCCGTAGGCGTCGCCGGCGCCGCCGCCCTTTCCGCCCGGGGTGGGCGGCTTCAGGGGCGCGTCGGCAAAGACGCAGGCGACCACATTCGCGGTTCCGGTGGCGATTGCCTGCGCTGCGCACGCGACCGCGGTGCCGGCGCTGGAGCCGCCGGCGTTGATGTCGGCGAGCAGCCGCGTCGTCAGCCTCATCGAATCTTGCAGCGCGAAGGAAGCCGGGCCGCCATCGCGGAAAGACACTCCCGTGGTGACGAGCAAGCCGTCCAGATCGGAGCGCTTAAGCCCGGCGTCCGCCAACGCCAGCGAGATCGACTCGGAGGCAAAACCGAGCGCGTTGGAGTGCGCGAAATTCTTACCCATTTTGGTGATGCCGAGTCCGGCGATCGCAGTCTTTCCTTTAAGGCTCATATAATTCCTCCGGGTCCGTGGTCCTGACGCTTGATGGGCGCTAGCCCAGCGTGGGCCGGTCAGCGCGCCCGTTCCCTCAGCATCGCAATAGGATCAATCCGAATCGGTGTCAAATACCGTCGGAACGCGATCCGCTTCGCACGGCCGCCTACCTATTGATTCAAGCGTCGCTCGCACGGTCCAGGTCCGCTTGTCCTTGAGCGTTTCGGCCGGCGCTTGCGCATCTTCACCCCGACCCGGTTTTCCGCAAGATCCAGGGCGGCCAATCACCCATCGAGCGCTTCGCAATTGGTCGTTCCTATTTCTGATGAGCCTGCCTGGAGGCCCTTGTCGTTTCAGAAACGCGACTGAAATTTTTTTCGCAGCGGTCCTTACCGGAGTGTGATTTACTGAATACTAAGCTTAGTAGTGTCGTGAATGATTCCTGGCCATCGTAAAGTCGGATGGATATCTCTGGTTCGGTTTCACAAGCGTTTCATAGTAATGTCTCTTATGAGGGGCTCGCCGCGTCACCGGAACTACATCGATGAATGAAATACTTATCCGGTTCATTGTCGGCGGTATCGTCGTCTCTATTTTCGCCGTCTTGGGCGACGTGCTTAAGCCCAAGAGCTTTGCCGGATTGTTCGGAGCTGCCCCCTCAGTCGCACTGGCAACTCTGGCCCTTACGGTGTCCATGGAAGGGGCGCCTTACGCCGCCGTGGAGGCTCGTTCCATGGTGGGAGGCGCAATCGCGTTTTGCGTGTATGCTGTTGCGCGAGCTATGTGCTGATGAACTACAGATTGCCGGCCTATGTGAGTGCGAGTTTGTTCATTCTCTTGTGGCTCGCTCGGTGGCTCTCTGGGGCGCATGGCTGAGGTAGCTCTTGAGAGTTACCGGCGACATTTCTGCTCTCAAAAGGACCCGGTGGCATGACTATGCCATCAGATTTCTGTTCGGGGGGATGGTTACTGCGCTGACGGGGATTATTGCCAAGAAGTTCGGTCCGAGTGTTGGCGGCCTCTTTCTCGCCTTTCCGGCGATTTTTCCAGCCAGCGCGACCTTAATCGAAAAACACGAAAAGCAGAAGAAGCGCAGCGCCGGCCTGGATGGAAGCAGACGCGGAAGGCAGGCTGCCAGCCTTGACGCGGCTGGCGCCGCGATTGGGAGCATCGGTCTTCTCGCGTTCGGCGCTTTTGTGTATGCCTTCTTACCTCACGAAAAAACCTGGGAAATCTTGACCTGTGCGACTCTGATTTGGTTGGCGGTTTCCGGGGTCCTCTGGAGGCTTCGCAAGACGATTTAGTAGAGGGTTTCCGGGTTTCGCCCATCAAATCGTTTTTGCTTCAGGGCTAGGAGAGTGTTGGGGAGGTTAACAAGTGCTATGCAGGCTTCAGGCGTGCTCGCGCATTAGCGGGTGCCAAAAATGGAATTCTGGTGGTAACAACGGTGTTATCTGTTTCCGACCGCCAGGTTTGATAATGTTGGAAATGTCAATTTAATGAGTAACAATTAGCTACCGGGTAATTAACGAGAATATAATATTCGGAATCCACGAACCGGAATTGATATTGTAGCCACTCTCAGTTTAAAAGTCCTGTCATATTAGCCCGTCGCTCCGGACATTTTTATAGTATACTGAGTAATGCGTGGAGCCCCCGCGACAACCTATTGGAGGCGGCGGCGGAAATGGGATGGGCGAATACGGTTTAAACGAAGGGCAATGGCCGAGCGGCGCGCCTTCCGGCGCCGCAATGGCCGCACCCAGGAGCCAGTCCTTTCGGTCGATTTGGATATCCGATCTGCACCTTGGCACGCGCAGATGCAGGGCCCGGGAACTGCTCGATTTTCTGGATCGGCATGAGGCCGAAACCCTTTATCTGGTGGGCGACATCGTAGACGGCTGGGTCATGGGACCGTCGTGGTACTGGAGCCGGGAGCAGGGCGCTGTGGTCGAAAAGATTATTGCCTTACACCGCGGTGGCGTACGAGTCGTATTCCTGCCGGGCAACCACGACGAATTAAGCATCGATCTGGCACAGGCGCTGCTCGGTCCGGTTCCGATCGCTACGGAGCTAATCCATCGCACCGCGGAGGGCCGCCGGATGCTGGTGATCCACGGTCATCAGTTCGACGGTTCGCTCAATCCCAACCGGTGGATATCAATTTTCGGAGCTCAGGCCTACCATCACGCGCTTCGCATCGACCGCTGGTACAGCGAGGAGCCGGACCACGCGGCCCACCGCGAGGCCTCGCTGGGCGCCTACCTGAAACGGCGAGTCAGCGACGCGGTCCGCTATCTGACCGATTTTACCGATCGCAACGTGTTGCAAACGGCTCGGCGGCAACGGGTTGACGGAGTCATCTGCGGTCACACCCATTACCCTGAAGTGCGGCAAATCGGCTCGATCAGTTACATCAATGAAGGTGACTGGGTGAAGAGTTGCACCGCCTTGGTCGAGGACCACGACGGCATCCTGCGGCTGCTGCATCCGGATGGGAAACACGGCGGCTGGGCTGAGCGTGAATCGATCGCGGATGAGGCCGAATCATGAGGGCCACGGCATGCCGAGGCCGAGCGCGCACAGACCGCGAGTTGACCTGATCTTCTTTGACGCCGGCGGAGGCCATCGGGCCTCAGCGATGGCGCTGAAGGCGGTGGCCGATGAGCAGAAGCGTCCCTGGAAACGCGCGCGGTCAATCTGCGCGATCTGATCGGGCCGCTGGATTTCATTTACAACAATGTCGGCGTGCGCTTCGAGGATGTGTACAACGGGCTGCTCAAGCGCGGCCTCACGGTCGGCACGGAGGCGATGCTGCGGCTGTGTCAATTGATCATCCGGCACAAGCATGAGCAAGGCGTTGCGATGCTGAAGCTGCATTGGCTGGCGTCAGCGCCCGATGTGGTGGTCTCGATGATTCCCAATTTCAACCGCGCGATCTTCGATGGCTTGCGTGCCGCCGACCGCGCCGCCGGACGGCCGCCTACTCCGATGGTGACGGTGCTGACCGATCTCGCCGACTGTCCGCCGCATTTTTGGATGGAGCGCCAGGAACAATATTTCATTTGCGGCACCGCCAGGGCCGCGGAACAGGCCTTGGAGATGGGGCATCCGGCACAGCGCATCTTCCGCACCTCGGGCATGGTCGTGCGTCCGGAATTCTATCAACCGCTGCCGCTCTCGCGCGAATATGAGCGGCGCCGGCTGGGACTTAAAGGCGACTTGCCCACAGGGCTGGTCATGTTCGGCGGATTCGGTTCGCGCCGGATGCTCGCTATAGCGCGGCGGATTGCCCGTGCCAGACTCAAAACGCAACTGATATTCCTGTGCGGTCACAACCAGCCGATGAAGGAGCGGCTGTCGGCGATGCGCCTGCCGTTTCCGCATCGGGTCGAGGGCTTTACGCGCGAAATACGCTATTTCATGGGGTTGGCTGACTATTTCGTCGGCAAGCCCGGACCGGGCAGCCTCAGCGAGGCGCTGGTGGCGGGATTGCCGGCGGTGGTCGAGCGTAATACCTGGACCATGGTTCAGGAGCGCTACAATACCGATTGGATCCGCGAGCAGCGCCTGGGCATTGTGCTGCGCTCATTTAGCGAGATCGCCCAGGGCGTCGCGCCGATGCTCGACCCGGACCAACTGGCCGGTTTTCGAGCCCGGGTGGCGGCGGTCAACAATCGCGCGGTATTCGAGATCCCCGAAATCGTGGCCACGCTACTCGACTCGCGGCGCGAGCCGGCGCGCGCCCACGGGTCAATTCTCCAACCTGAAGAGCCGCTCGGCGCCGGGCCATTCCTGTCGTATTCGCACGTGCGTACTGCCAGTTAGTCCAATGCCGAAGTAATTCTGTTCCCTTCTCAGGTAGGCGCTTCTCAACCGCACTCAGGTGGAGCACCCAGCATCAAATCTGTCTGATCTAGCGCGCGTCTCGCCCGGGTGATGTCAACCCTGACGGCATAAAGCGCCGCTCGATTAACCGCGCTCGCCGTGGCTTCAGAAAGGTATGCGTCCGCTAAGAATCACGGCATGATTGTATGTGGGCTCATGCGTCACCGCGACTTGGTAACCCGCGCCGAAAGTCAGACCTATCCGATCATGGATCGGAATCCGTCCGATCATCAGGCCCGGCGTCAGAAAAACCTGGTTGAGGCCAGTGCGCTCACCGTTGGGCCACCAGGTATGATTCACCTCGAACTCGGGCCAAAAATATTTGAAGACGTGATATTGAAAAGTGGTATTCCACACCAGTGGCATCCCCAAGCGATCCTCGCCGCCGCAGGGAAATGAAACGCCCAACGTACTCTGAATGTCGAAGTGGCCAAAGCCTTTGCCAGCCGCTATCGTTGGCGTGAAGATGCCATGACCGTTGCTGTTGTCATCGTCACCAGTGGGCGCGCTGAAGCCCATGAAGGCGGTCACGATGTAATTGCCGTTTTCCTCGTTCGCGGATAACAAACGGTACTTAATCAGAAAGGTCTCGTCGGCCCAGCCGTCGCTCGCTTCGGGATTCCGATGGCCGTTGCGCGCGACCCATGCCGGCACGCCCAGGATGACCTCGATATTCTCCCACGGGATCAACTCCAGTCCCTTGCCGGCGCCGAAGTTGTCAATAGCCCTGCCTTTCGGCAGCGTCTCCCAGTACTGGTCATAGCGGTATTCTTCTTCCAATCGCGGCGTGACGGTCACCAGCGGCGTGACCCAGTGCGGCTGCTCGCTCTGGATTCGGGTAACGCGGGGAAACCAATCGAGGAAATATTCGATGATCGGGTTGGTCGATTGGGGTGCGTTCGCCGGCGGTGTATCGGTCCACGCCGCTGCGGCGGTCCACGTCGATGTAGCGTTGGACGATGATGCATAGGGCGACGAGGATGCAGCGCTCTCCGGCGGTGCGGCGTCTGCTCGATCGGGTCCGCGAACCAGCAGAAATAAGAGCAGAAACGCGGCTGTTGGGATGATTATGCGAAGATAGCTTCCAAGGGTGATGGTCAGAGTCCTCATGAAACACTCTATGCCATGATGCGGAATATATGACAAGGATTATGGCTAGCAGATCGCGAAATTTTTTGTCTCGCCGACGTCCTCTCCCGGAGCGCCACGATGTCCACGCCCTTAGGCCCTAAAGCAAATTAGCTAGTGTTGCCTAACAGAAACGATTTTAGCGTTTCGGATGCCGCATTTGATTTGAGCGCCGGGCTTGGTCCGAATGAAGAGCTTAGGCCGATGCTCGACAATTTGCCGCTGCCGGTCATGTTGTAAAAGCAAAACCCAGCGAGTTGGCGCGTGCGTTACCATTACAATCATGGGAGGGCACCGTCGTCTCCGATCCATTTCTGGGAGTCGGGTTTGCTCGCTTATTTCAAGGTGAAGGCGCCCGCGGGGAAATTACCCGTGCTGCTGAACGGCACGAACGGCGGATTGAGCGCCAGCACATAGGCGGCCCCGGCACCGCGCCCGTCGGCACGGTAAAAGTGAACTTGTCCGATCTACTCAGGGTTAGCGGTATTTTTGGCGCTCCTCGAGGCCCAAGTCCACCCAGGTTCACCACGCCGCCGACCTGCACGTTGAAGAAGTTGATTACACTAAGGCTGGAGAATCAGGCGCCGATGACTGTGATGGTGCTTCCGGACTGGCTGACGGAAGTCAGCGTGATCTGCTGTCCGATCGGCACCGCGACCGCGTTGCTCTTGAGCGAGTAGCTCCCCGTGCTGCCACTGTTGCTGACCACTAAAGAACCCGGCCCAGTCGTCGGTTCGGTGGGTCCGCCCGGCAGAGCGAACTTGATCGAGGTCGAGGTCAGGTTCGGGCCCGGGCCGATAAAGAACGGACCAACCTTGCCTCCGGTGCAGGCGCAGAACAGATTCACCGCGACGCCGTTGGTGGTGTCGAATCCGGTGCCGCCGATAGTCACAGTGGTTCCCTGCACCAGGACGGTCTTGACGTTGTTGGTCGCGTAGCCGGGTTCGGAACTGGTGGCGTCCAGGCCAACGCCGTTGATGGTCGTGATGCTGGGTATGCCGGCCGCGGGATTGCTCTGCAACAGCGCGAAAGCGGTGTTAGAAGTCTGGAACCGGTGTCGGTGTTGACGACCTTGATCGCCACAAAGCCGTTCCCAAGGCTGACGCTGTCGGGCACAGCGATACTGAGTTGGGTAGCGGTCCCCGGAGCCGGGGTGAATGGGCCGTATTTGACCGGACTGGAGCCGGTGGATTGGTTCCTGGGGTGCCTGGGCCGTGCCATAGAACGATCGCAGGCGGCGCTTGCGGCCGTGCTCTCCAAGCGCAGTTCTGGAAAGCGGCTGCGGATTTTCCGCTGAACGAGCGCCAGCGCCTGGTGCTCAACCGCCTCCTCGATGGCTTCGAGGGAAAGCTCACTACATCGAATGGGCAAAGCTCGGAAAATCTTCCCAGGACACGGCCCTGCGGGACATTGCGTCCGTCGTGGACGCCGGCATTCTTGTTCGAAATCCCGCCGGCGGACGCAGCACCAGCTATGCGCTTGGCAACCTGTCTCGTCTTTCTGAGGGTAATGACTAAAGTGATTGGCGGCCAGCCGTGAGAGCGGCGCGCGCAGCCTCAACGCATCAGATAGCCGATATCGCCGCCACGACTGCGAAAGTTACCAGCTCGCAGACGGCGGCGCCGGCTGCCAGAGCGTGACCGCCTACGCCGCCGAGGCGGCGGCTGAACAGCAACCGCAGGCCCAGGATCGTCAGCGCCACGGCGATGATGGCCGCCAGGCCGACCACGTCGTACAGGCCCATCGCGGCGCCCAGCGCGATCACGCTCGAGATAGCGAATTCGTAAAATGTAATCCCGCCGGAAAAAGGGATGCCGAGCCCTGAATCCTCCAGCGGCCGCAGGCCATAGCCGATCGGGACGATCGCCCATCGCGACAGCAGTATCGCCAGCACGATCGCGCGTCCCCGCGCCGGCGGGCTTAGAATTGTACCGAGCGCCAAAATCTCCGTGATCAGCATCAGGGTAGCGACGATCGCGCCAGACCATGCGACAGCGCGAGTATCGGCGGCGGATCGACCTCGAATCAGTGCTCCGACGATCTGGACAACGCCGGCCACCTGAAGGCCGCCGGTGAGAAGGATCGTCAGGGCGATGGTGAGCGCCGACCTCGGCAACGCGGGCGCAATCGCGCTGAATCCGCGGTCCGCGAGCGCCAGCGCAACTCCGGTGATCAAGCCGGCAATCGGAAGAAACACCAGCGCCTTGGCATATTCGTCGGGGAACTCTGCTCGCTTAGGGTGCGGCGGCGGAATCCAGCGCGTCAGGGCGGCGCCGGCGAGCCAGGCCTCACGCAACAGGTCACGCCGGGGTTCGACCGGCGGTATCGAATCGGCTTTACTTGGATCGGGCACCTTGAAACTGGAGCGGCCAGCCCGCTCCGCGCCCATTATGAATCACCCCGCCGATGGTTACGAGGGCGGATGCACGGAGCGGCGAACCGATGAAAATTCTGGTCATGGGAGCGGGCGCGGTCGGCGCCTACTTCGGGGCGCGACTTCAACAGGCCGGCGAGGATGTAGTCTACTGCGCCCGGGGAGAGAACCTGCGCGCGCTCAGGGAGCGCGGTCTGGATATCACCAGCATTCGCGGCGACTTCAAGCTCGCATCGGTGACGGCTACCGACGACCCGCGCGAATTCGCGCCGTACGACCTGATTCTGTTCTGCGTTAAGGTTTACGACACCGATGCCGCCGCCGCGAAACTCAAGGGATGTCTGGCCCCGGACGGCCCAATCCTGACCCTGCAAAACGGAGTCGAGAACGAAGCGCGCCTGGCCGAGCTTTTCGGCATCGCATCCGTGATGGGCGGCAACGCCCGCATCGGAGTCGAACTGGTCGCGCCGGGAAAAATCCTCCACAGCACCACTGGGACCATCGAGTTCGGAGAACTGGATGGCCGCGTCACCGCGCGAGCCGACGCAATCGCCGAAGCGATGCGCCGGGCCGGTATCCTGGGCGAACTCAGCCTCAATATCCGCGCTTCGCGTTGGGACAAGCTGATGTGGAACGCCGCGTTCAACACCATTACGGCACTCACCCATCGGACCGTGGGCGAGGTGCTTGACGACCCCGAGGCATTCGCCCTTATCCGCAACCTGATGGAGGAGGTCCGCACCGCGGCCGCCACCGAGGGAGTCCAAATCACCGGGCAGCGCATCACCCAGATGCTGGCTCATAGCGACAAGAACTTAAGGCCGCTCAAAACCTCGACCTCGCAGGATCGCGAAAGGGGCAAGCCGCTTGAAATCGAGGCCTTGATTGGCGTGGTGGTCAGAACCGCGCGCCGCCACGGAATCAAAGCCCCGTTCAGTGAAACGATTTACGCGCTGATGCGGCTGGCGGACCGGCACTCCGGCAAGCCTGGCGGTCAGTAACATCGATAGAAGAGAACCCGATGCTCAGGTAAACGAGTTGGAGCCGGCCTGCGTCCCACGTAAAAAAAGAGGCGTTGGCTATGGACTTCTGGTCGTCTCACACGTGGATTTCCGCCCGGGGACGGATCCTGAGTATCGCAGGTAAATCGCTGCGGCAGTTTAAATGCCGGTACTGCAGGCGCGATTTCGTCGAAGAAATCGGCACGGGCGCGCGTTACGCGGTGCATGTCTCGATATTCGATTTCGATCGGCTCGCGGACAGCGTCACCGACCGATGGCTGAAGCAACCGTGTCCCCGCACAGCACTGCGATCGGACGACGATGACCGGCGGACTAGCCGCGCTGTGAGCCTGGAGCCCGCGGTCGAAAGGGTCTCCACCACGGCTCCAGTGAATTGTTGACGCTAGCGGTGACGCCACTCGAGCGCGGTCGCCGCATGGATAACTCTGCCCTACGGGGCATGAGCGCTAATTTAACGACTCAGTAGGGCGGGCGTCCCTGCCCGCCGCCGCATTGTCGAGACCGAAGAGCCGGTCACTGGAGTTTCTACATATCGGGCCAATATTCGCCCCCCTTGACAGGGGGCGAATATATGGCGCCTTTTGGGCGGCAGGCAACAAAATTCTGACGCCTGACGCCGGAAGACGTATGCCACGGAACTTTTGGCGCCGCCAAAAAACCACGGCGCCAACCGCAAGGCTTCCTATTTCGGGCGCAGCGTCAACACCGGGCAGACCGATTCGCGCACGACGTGTTCAGCCACGCTGCCGAGCACCAAAGCAGCCAACCCGGTGCGGCCATGCGTCGCCATCACCACCAGATCGATACCGAACTCATGCTCGGCCTTGATTATCTCTTCGGTCGGGTGCCCAAAACGCAACACGATTTCGTGCTCGATATCGCTGAGCTGTTGCCGCTCAATCGCAGCCAACTCCTGCTCCGAAACCTTCTCGTCACGAGCAGGCATCGCGGCGCCCCCTATACGAGTTGGATCGGTATTCGGCGAGACCGCGTGTAATACAAATAGTTTGCCGTTGCTTCGCTTGGCAATTTCCTTAGCGACAGCCAGCGTCATCAGGGAGTGGTCGTCCAACTGGACCGGGCACAGCACCCGCTTGTAATCAGTGAGCATCAGGTCATCCTCCGTCGATTTTCCTCGGTCTTCCTCGGTCTTCCGAGCCGGCTGTTGAATGCGGGTCACGGCCGCTCCGGCCGGTATGGCCCGATTCTCTGCGCCCGCATCAAACCCGGTTTTTAGCCTACTTTGGCGCGCGCGCAAAGCGCTACTAAACCTTCGCACACAACTGCCACTGTTGACCGCAACCCCGAGAATCTCATCGTTGAGCCGGCGAGCAACACGAGCCGTCCCAACTGGTTTAAGCAAAGCAACGCGTTTTCGCCTGCCCGACAACAGAAAATCGCTTCGCGTTGATCCTTCTACTCCGACAGCCTCCGCTCAGGATGACATTTGGGGCGACCGGATTCCCCAAAGCTTTCGCTTCCCGAATATCGACGATCGCACTGGACTTCGCAGCGGCAATACTCGGCAAAAATACGAAGGGCCGGGATTGCTCCCGGCCCTTCTGCCGCCTCCGCATCCGCTCCACCACTTGTCAGCGATGCCTTATCGGTCCCACCTCACCGCTAGAACAGACCCCGGAGGATCTCGATACTACGAAGCCTCAACCGCTCCACTGCCAACGCAACCCAAACCGCCCTTCGCCACCAACCAGATTTTGCCGCCTCCGGTCCTTCGATTCTCCTGGGTCAATACCTCCGCCGCTTCTGCTATCGCCGACAAACCTTGCACCCTCTCTCTTATCTCCCCTGGTCAGGGGGAGAGGATTGAGGAAGAAGCCATCTCTTATTCAGGGTGCTATTCCCGCCGTTGTCTCCGTCTGAGAAATTTTTTCGCACCCCTGCTAAAGCTCACGAGCATCCGCTGGTCGTGCCGCAGTTCATGCACTTGTAGCAGGTGCCGTTGCGTACCATGATGCATCCGCAATCCGGACACGGCGGCGCGTCTTGCTGATTCAGAAACGCCTGCCGCATCCCGCCGTCCTTGCCGCCCTCCAGCATCGGCGGATGTGCCGCCTGCAAATCCAGCGCCGGCTTCATCTCGCCGTTATCTTCAGTCAACACGCCGACTTCGCGCTTCGCTTGCTCATCGAGGAACTTCGACGCCATCCAGCGGAACAGGTAATCCACGATCGACTTGGCGTAGGGAATCTGCGGATTCTTGGTGAAGCCCGACGGCTCGAAGCGCATGTGCGCGAACTTGTCGACCAGGAACTGCGGCGGCACGCCGTACTGCAGCGCGTATGAGATCGCGGTCGCGAACGCGTCCATCAGGCCCGAGATGGTCGAGCCTTGCTTGGACATGTTGACGAAAATCTCGCCCGGCTTGCCGTCCTCGTACATTACCGACCGTGATATAGCCTTCGTGCCCGGCGATATCGAACTTATGCGTCAGCGACGTGCGCTCGTCGGGCAGCTTGCGCCGCACCGGCTGATGCTCGAGGCTTTCCGCCGCGCGCGCGGCCGCTGCCGCATGCGGCTTGGCGCTCTCGCGCTTGCCGGTGTTGAGCGGTTGAATGCGCTTGGAGCCGTCGCGGTAGATCGCGACCGCCTTCAGTCCCAGCCGCCACGCGGTGACGAACGCTTCGGCGACCTCGTTGACCTCCGCCGTCGCCGGCATGTTGATGGTCTTCGAGATCGCGCCGGAGATGAACGGCTGCACCGCGCCCATCATCTTGAGATGGCCCTGGTAGTGAATCGACCGGGTTCCCGAGCGCGGCGTAAAAGCGCAATCGAAGACCGGCAGATGATGGTCCTTGAGGTGCGCGGCGCCTTCGATCGTCTCATGCTCGTCGATGTACTCGACGATCTCCTGGACCTCCTTGGAATCGTAGCCCAGACGCTTGAGCGCGCGCGGCACGGTCTGGTTGACGATCTTCAGCATCCCTCCGCCCACCAGCTTCTTGTATTTTACCAGGGCGATATCCGGCTCGATCCCGGTGGTGTCGCAATCCATCATGAAGGCGATGGTGCCGGTGGGCGCGATCACGGTCGCTTGCGAATTGCGATAACCCGACGCCTGTCCCGCCTTTACCGCCTCGTCCCAGGCCTCGCGCGCCGCGCGCAGTAGGTCCAGCGGGACGTGGGCGGTTTCCAGCCTGTAGGCGTACGAGCGATGGCGCTCCATCACCTTGATCATCGGATCGCGATTGAGCGCGTAGCCGGAAAACGGCCCGACCGCGTCGGCCATCCGCGCCGATTGCAGGTAAGCCTCGCCCGTCATCAGCGCGGTGATTGCGGCGGCATAGCTGCGCCCCTGATCGGAGTCATAGGGCATCCCCAGCGCCATCAACAGGGCGCCCAGATTCGCGTAGCCCAACCCCAGCTCGCGAAACGCCTTGGCATTCTGGGTGATTTCCTCGGTCGGATAGGACGAATTATCGATAACGATATCCTGTGCGGTGATCATTACGTCAACTGCGTGACGAAAGCCCTTGACGTCGAACTCGCCGCGTTCATCAATAAACTTCAGCAGGTTTAGCGAGGCCAGGTTGCAGGCCGAGTTATCCAGATGCATGTACTCGCTGCATGGATTGGAGGCATTGATCCGCCCGCTGACCGGGCACGTATGCCACAGATTGGCGGTGGTATCAAACTGCATTCCGGGGTCGCCGCAGGCGTGCGCCGCCTCGGCCGCCATCCGCAGGAGGTCGCGCGCCTGGTAGGTGCCCGCCACTTCGCCACTTTTGACGAAGCGGGTCTGCCATTGGCTGTCATTGACCACAGCCTGCATGAAATCGTCGGTTACGCGCACGGAATTGTTGGCGTTTTGAAAGAAAACCGAGCTATAGGCGTCGCCGTCCAGTGAGCTGTCGTAACCGGCTTCGATCAGCGCCCACGCCTTTTTCTCCTCTTCTTCCTTGCACTTGATGAACTTCTCGATATCCGGATGGTCGGCGTTGAGCACCACCATCTTGGCCGCGCGCCGGGTCTTGCCGCCCGACTTGATCACCCCGGCGGAGGCATCGGCCGCTTTCATGAACGACAGCGGACCCGACGCGGTGCCCCCGGCCGAAAGCTTTTCCTTGCACGAGCGTAGGTTGGATAGATTCACCCCGGAGCCGGAGCCGCCCTTGAAGATCATCCCTTCGTTGCGGTACCAGCTCAGGATCGATTCCATATTGTCGTCGACCCGCAGGATGAAGCAGGCGGAGCATTGGGGCTTCGGCTCGATGCCGACGTTGAAGAACACCGGGCTGTTGAAGGCGGCCTTCTGGCGCAGCAGCAGATGGGTCAACTCGGCGTGAAAGGTGTCGCGCTCCTCAGGGTCGCGGAAATAGCTCTGCCGCTCGCCCCATCCGGTGATGGTATCCACCACCCGTAGTATGAGCTGGCGCACGCTGGTCTCACGCCGGGGACCGCCCAACGGCCCACGAAAGTACTTCGACGCGACCACGTTGGCGGCGGTTTGCGACCAGTCGCGGGGGATTTCGATGTCGCGCTGCTCGAAGACCACGCGGCCATCCTCGCCGGCAATCACGGCCGAGCGGTATTCCCATTCGGCCTCGTCCATCGGATCGACGCCGGGCCGCGTGAACAGACGGCCAAGATTAACGCCACGCCGCTTGGAGACCGTTGCCTTTTCCGGTTTTTCTATCGCCTGCGTATTATCTGTGGTCTGCGCCATCTTCAAACTCCCTCCACCACACGACACCCCTCAGCCCGACTCAAGATGCCACTACATATGGTGGTTTGAAAGGTTGAGTACAACTATTCATCCACAGGATACCTGTTGGTAACTTTTCGTACAATCTTCGCCTTGAAGCCGAAAAGGCCTTTAAAATCCGGAGCTTTTTCCGAGGATTGCATGAGGAAAAGCAAAGCTGTTGATTACAGCTCGAAAAAGCTGACAGCTCACGTGCGTATTTTAGCTCAACCGAGGGCACAGATTTTAAAGCAGGAACCATGCCCTTTTTCCACCTGCAAAGTAGTGGTTTTCATCCTTGCCGGAGCTCGATATTTGGTCGATAGTTGCCTGCACGATTGGCAAACTGCTAACTGGATCGAGACTTTCTCGGATCGCGACAATGGCGCTCAAATCACGAAAACAGCCCGAATTGTTGGGGAAGACGCTGACCGGCGTGCTCGACGCTCTGGACACCCAGGGTCAATTTGCGCTGTTCAGGCTGGTGCGAGTCTGGCCGCAGGTAGTTGGCGACGCTATCGCGCGTCACACCGAGGTCAGCTCGCTGAAGTTTCATACTGCAGTAATCAAGGTTTCAACTGCAATGTGGATTCAGGAGCTCAACCTGATGCGGCGCCAGATTCTCAAACAATTGGTCGAAGTCATGGGCGACGACTCGATCCGCGATCTGCGCTTCGTCAAGGGCACGCTGAGCCGTCACAGCCGCCCGCGTCCGGCGCCGTCCAAGCGCCATGTGCGTCATTCGATTGCACTGCCGGCATCTCAAAGACCCCGAACTGCGCAAGGTCTTCGAGGATCTAATCGAAGCTTGGGGCCGCGCACCGCGCTGATTCGCAGAAGCTCCTCACGCACAGCGATATTTGCGGCGGAATTGACTTGTAAGCAATATCGGATAACAGGCTCGAAGATTGCGGTGAACGTCAAGGATTGACTGTGAAACGACAAAAATGCACACTTCGCGCAATGCGATTAGCTGCTCTCTGCCTCTTGGCGTCCGCCGTACTCCTCCCGTCAATAAGCGCAGCACAGGTGCCTGTTTTCGCGATCACGCCGCTGGAAAGCTCGATTAAGTTCGACGTGGAAGCGTCGGTGGCTATCAAGGGCACTTTCGACAAGTGGGACGCCACTCTGACATTTACGTCTCGCGACGTGAAGACAGGGATTTTAGACGTCAAGATTCAGGCTGCCAGCGTGGATACCGGAAGCAGCATTAAGAATGGCGGGCTGATGGGCAAAGACTTCTTCGACGTCAAGCGGAATCCGTTGATCACGTTTAGGTCAACGAAGGTTGTACAGAGCGGTCCCAACACCTTTGAGGTGGACGGCGACTTTACCATACGCGGAGTTACCAAACCGGAGAAGCTAACCCTTGCGGTGTCCGGCAAGGGGACCGGCTCAGGCGAGATTACGGGGACAATGGCCTTCGACCGCAAGAACTATGGGATGAACAGCGGCATCCCATTCATCAGAATCGCCAACCGCGTCGAGGTGACCTTCGCCCTCAAAGCGAAGCGAGTCAGCGGGCCTCCGTTGATCTTTAAACAGTAGCCGGCCTGACAGAAGTGCGGTCGCGGCCCGCAATGAGCGGGCGCATTAGCAGAGTTCGAACTCACGACCTCTCCCCTCGAATTGGGAGAGGTTATCCAGAAGCAATTACGGCGAGCCTTCCGTAAACGGCGACGCCTCCGTCTGCGTCTATAGCCCGTACAGCACGCAGAGTCGCGACGATGGCTTCGATCAAGACGGGCGTTGGCCTTTTGATTCTACTGGCGCTGCTGGGCGGGTCGCCGGCGCTGGCGGCTCCGATTCCTCCCGCATTGCGGCCAATCCATGCCCTTAATCGGCTCGCTTTTGGGCCACGGCCCGACGATATCGAGCGCGTCAAGGAAATCGGTGTCGACCGCTATATCCAGGAGCAGCTCGATCCCGAGTCGATTCCGATTCCGCCGGCGCTTCGCTCACAAATCGCCGCGCTCGACACCCTGCGGATGACGCCGGTTGAGCTTTTTGTCGAATATCAACCGCGTAAGCCTGGTGACGCCAAGCCCGATCCCGAACAGATGAAAGCCGCGCGCCAGCGCGCCCGAATTATCGTCGAACAGGCCGTCCCAGGCACGGCTGGCCAGAGCGATCGAAGATCCCCGCCAGCTCTACGAGGTGATGGTCGATTTCTGGTTCAACCATTTCAACGTCTTCGCGGGCAAGGGTCTGGACCATCTGTGGGTCGGCGCCTATCGAGCAAGAAGCGATTCGCCCCTATGCGATGGGCCGCTTCCGCGACCTGCTGGGCGCGGTCGCAAGGCATCCCGCGATGCAGTTCTATCTCGACAACTGGCTCAACACGGGGCCCGGCACCCCCGGCGCGCGGGGCAAATTCGAGGGAATCAACGAGAACTATGCGCGCGAGCTGATGGAGCTGCATACGCTGGGCGTCAACGGCGGATACACGCAGCACGACGTCACCGAACTGGCGCGGATCTTCACCGGCTGGGGAATGATTAAGCGGGGCGTGATGAGAAACGGCGGCGGGCGTTGGTTCCATCCATGGTCTGCGGACCCTATCGCAAGCCTCGGCACCGGATTTTATTTCGACTCCAGCCGCCATGATTTCGGCGACAAGGTTTTCCTGGATCGCACCATAACAGGCTCCGGGATCGACGAAGGCGAGCAGGCCCTGGACATCCTGGCGCGCAGCCCCGCCACTGCCCGGCACATCAGTTATGAACTGGCGCAATACTTTGTCACCGACGATCCGCCGCCGGCGCTGGTCGAGCGCCTGTCCGCGCGCTTTCTGAGCAGCGGCGGCAATATCCGCGCGGTGCTCGACAACGCTTTTCCACAGCCCCGAATTCTGGGATCGGGAAATATTACGCCAATCGCTTCAAGACGCCGTACCAGTTCGTAGTTTCTTCGGTGCGCGCGACCGGAGCGACCCCGATTAACTTCCGCCCCTTGCTGGGCGAAATGGCGCGACTGGGGATGCCGCTTTACGGATGCCAGACGCCCGACGGCTACAAGCAGACCCAGGCGGCCTGGCTCAATCCCGACGCGATGATGCTCCGGCTCAGTTTTGCGACCGCGCTCGGTACCGGCCGGCTTCCGATCGAGATGCCGCCGCCGGACGAAACATCGGAGCCGGGATTTTTCACAATGACGGCGATGACGCCGGCGCCAGCGGCTCACAATCGATCCACCCGATCCATACCAATTGGCGGCAACGATCGGCAATCAGTTCACCCATCGAACCGCCGTTACGGTGCGGGAGGCTCAACCTCCGCTGCGCGCCGCGCTAATCCTGGGCAGTCCCGAATTCATGCAGCATTAGACCGGACTTCCGCAGGTTTTAAAGGAGCCTCGAAAATGAATCGGCGCGACTTTCTCAAGACTGCGGCAGCCCTGGGTTCGGCGGGAATCGTTCTGAGCGGTACAGGCGCCTGGATGACGCGCGCGTTTGCCGAAAGCGAGAATCGCAATCGCCTGGTGGTGATTTTCCTGCGCGGCGCGGTTGACGGACTCAACGTGATGCCGCCACACGGCGAACCGGCGTATTACGAAGCGCGCCCCACAATTGCAGTGGCTCAAGGCCAGGTGATCCGACCTCGACGGCCATTTCGGGCTGCATCCCGCGCTATCATCGTTGACCCCGCTATGGCGCGAGCGCAGCCTGGCGTTCGTTGCTGCGTGCGGCTCGCCCGACCCAAGTCGCTCGCATTTCGACGCCCAGGACTACATGGAATCCGGGACGCCGGGAGTAAAGAGCACTCCCGACGGATGGATGAACCGGCTGCTGGCGGCGATGCCTGGCGCCCATCGCTCCACCGACGCGCTTAATATCGGGCCGGTGGTGCCGAGAATCCTGTCAGGCCCGAATTGCGGTTGCGAACATGCCGATGGGGCGCGGCGCGGCGCGGCCCAATGCCGCTGGATCGGCCTCGGATCGAAGAGCCCTTCTCACGGCTGTACCAGGGCAATGACCCCTTGAGCCGCGCCTTCCAGGAAGGTTACCAGGCGCGTCAAAAGCTGCTGGCTGAACTCGACCGTGACATGACTGCGGCCGACAATGGCGCGCCGCATCCCGATCAGGCCTTCGCCGACAGCTGCACCCGCTTGGGCCATCTGATGGCCCGCGACGCGGGAATCCGGATGGCGTTTACCGCCTTGGGCGGATGGGACACCCACGTCAATGAGGGCGCGGCAGAAGGGCAGCTCGCGAATCGGCTGGGGGCGCTTGGGAAACGGACTGACAAGCCTGGTCAAGGGGCTGGGTCCGGCATACCAGCACACGGTAATCATCGTAATGTCGGAGTTCGGGCGCACGGTGCGGGAAAATGGCAACGGCGGCACCGATCACGGCCACGGCAATGTGATGTGGGTGGCGGGCGGAAAGGTTCGTGGCGGCAAGGTTTACGGTAACTGGCCGGGATTAGGCCGAAGCCGACCTCTACCAGGGACGCGACCTTGCAGTCACCACCGATTTCCGTACGGTACTCAGCGTCGTGATTCGCCGCCATCTGGGAGCCGGCAGTGAACTGGGGTGCAGTCTTGCCCGGCTTTGACGCGGATTCCAAAGGGTTGGAGAAACTAATCGAAGCGTGACCGGCAACCTCCCATAGCGTCGGCCTAAATCGTTGGTTTCTCGGCGTCAATGCTGGTTCAATTCCTGATCCATCTCGCGGATCTTGGACAGGCGCTGGTCCGTCGGCACGACCTGCTTGGCCGTTTCATCGGACGGCTGGTCGGTATTTCGCCGTCGATCTTTTGTAGCGCCTCCTGGGCCAGGCGGCGCACAATCGGGCTCGGGTCCTCGGTCGCCGCCGTGCTCAGTACGTCGCTGGCGGAATGGTCGCCAATCTCGCCCAAGGCAAAGACCGCAGTTCCGCGGCTACGCTCGTCGCTCGCTTCGTATAGGTATTGAATCAGCGGCTGCGGCACCGCGTGTATCTCCGATACGTCCCAATGCTGCCGCGATGTGGATCTTCACCACCGCTTCGGTGGAGCGCAGGAATAAAAGCTGGCACATTGACGGCACCGCATCGGTGTTGCCGCGGCCGCCCAGAATATCGATAGCCTTTACCCTGACCCGGGTATCCGGATCGGCTATCGATCTGATCAGGAGAAAGTCTGCCTGGGGATCGGTTACGTCACGCAGCTGGCGCAAGGCTTCGACCCGCACCCTGGGGTCGGCGTCGTTTAGTCCCGCTTCGGCGCTCTTGAGGTTATGCTCCATGCTGTTCTTGTCTGCTTTGCTGGGGCTGGTCACGTTGCCGCTGTTCAGGAGGCTGCTGAGCGCATTACCTGCCGTCCCGGCACCGGGGCCGTTGGATGGAGCACCGACCTGGGCGGAAGCCCGCTGCGACAGCAATAACAATCCCAATGTGCAGCCCAGACAAATGGCCAAACACGGCTTGAACATTTATTTACCTCCGCCGGTTCAAGTGCGATCATTGATGATGGCTGATACAATTGCAACAACGTAAGCCGCTGACGGACTGTCGATCTAAATTTGCGAACCGCGCGACTTATTCATTGCCAGAATTCTCGTGATGCTGGTGGCGTTAGGCTGCCTGGCGCTGCAAAATCCGCCCTTGGATCCCTTGCCTCGCGGGAATTCGAGACTCCCGCGTACTCGCCGGGAGCGGTTGAGTTTCGCCCCGGCCAGCAACTCTTCTACACCGTTACCTGGGAGGAACTTCCGGTTGCCTTTGCAAAGATCTCTCTGCGCAGCGATCCCAAACGCGCCCAGGACTGGATGGGCGAAGCCCTGGTTTCAACCAATAAGCTGGTCGATGTGTTATATCGCATGCGCGCCCATCTGGTTGACGAGTTCGCCGCGCAATCGCTGGCCTCCGACGCAGTCTTCATCCACCACAACGAAAATGGCCGTCTCACCGAATACGCGGTCACCTTCGACCGCAGCCAGGGCGTGGTCGAAACCATCCGGCGCAAGCACGACCACACCGAGGTAAAGCGCTTCCTCGCGAGCCATCCGCTGGGCCCAATCGGAGGCTGCCTGCTCGCGCTCTCGCAGCCGATGAAAATCGGCGGCTCGATGACGCTGGACCTCTTTGCCGCCAGCGAACGCTACGTCATCAATTTCAGCGTCGCCAAGCGCGAGAAAATCCATCTGGGGCCCGACGATATCGACGCCTTCCGCGTGATTCCCTCGGTGCTCTACGTCAGCAATCCCAAAAACCATTACAAGGTGACCCAGGCGGTCGTGTGGGTTTCCGCTGACCGCCGCCATGTGCCGTTAAGAATCGAAGCCGATACTTTCGTCGGCCGCATCTACATCGACTTGGTAACGCCCCACAACGACGCACCCGCCGCCTGATCTGACGGCTGATTCACATCGCTCGAACTTCGAATCAGGGAAGCCATCCGATCGCGGCGGCGCGCAGCGCGGCCGGGCTCGAGGTCGACTTCCGATTCCTCGTGCTCAGCCGGCGCCGTCTCGAGCGCCGGATGGGTCCGCGAACGCGGCCACAGCGACAGCACCCGGTTGTGCAAGGAATCCATGTAGGTATAAAAGACCGGCGTGATGTAAAGGGTCAGGAGTTGCGAGAAGAACAGGCCGCCCACCACCGCGACGCCCAGCGGCCGCCGCGCCTCGGCTCCCGCGCCCACACCCACCGCGATCGGCAGCACACCCATGAAGGCGGCCGCCGTCGTCATCATGATTGGCCGGAAACGCACGATAGCGCCCTCGAAGATGGCCTCGGCGGCGGTCTCGCCTTCGCTGCGTTGCGCGTCGAGCGCAAAGTCGATCATCATGATGGCGTTCTTCTTGACCAGGCCGACCAGCATGATGATGCCGACAAAGGCGAACAGGTCGAGCTGCATCCCGAAGATTAGCAAAGTCAGCAGCGCGCCAAAACCCGCCGACGGAAGTCCCGACAGAATGGTGATCGGATGGATGAAGCTTTCGTACAGGATGCCGAGGACCAGGTAGATGACCAGGATCGCCATCACCAGCAGCACGCCGAGGCTCCCCAGCGAGGACTGGAACTGCTCCGCCGCGCCCGCGAACGTGGTGGTCACGGTCGAGGGAAGAGTATTGGCGGCCAGCGTCCTGACCTCATCGAGCGCCTTGCCCAGCGAGGCGCCCGGAGCGATGTTGAACGAAATCGTCACCGAGGGGATCTGCCCGTTGTGGTTGACCGACAGCGGTCCCAGCGAAGTGTCCATCTTCACGAAGGTGTCGAGCGGGATCATCTTGCCGTCAGCGGAGCGCACATATAGCAGCGACGGAGTCGAGGGCTCGGCCTGATACCTGGGCTCCAGTCCCATCACTACCCAGTACTCTTCGTCGGGGGCGTAAATCGTGGAAATCTGCCGCGAACCGTAGGCGTTGTAGAGCGCGTCCTCCACCGCCTCGGCCGACACTCCCAGGGTGCGGGCCTTGTCGCGATCGATGCTGATGTTGACCTGGGGATTTTTGATTTCGAGGTCGCTGTTGACGTCGGTCAGTTCCTTCAACGCCCGCATGCGGCTTTCCAGCAACGGGACGTAACGGTAAAGATCCGCGATATGCGGGCTCTGCATGGTGAGCTGATAAATCGCCTTGGTGAAGTGCGCGGTGAGCTGGATTGGCGGCGGGTTTTGCATGAACACCAGCATCCCCGGTATTTGCGACACCTTGGGACGCAGTTCGTCGATAATCTGGTCGGCATTGAGCTTGCGCTTGTCTGCCAGATGGATGAACACGATCCCGTTATTGAGCCCGCCCATCGGCCCCCCGCCGCCGATTCCGGCAAAGAACGAATCGATGTTGGGGTCGGCTTTGAGGATCTTCATCAGGGCCAGAGTATGGCTCTCCATGGCATCGTAGGAGATGCCCTGCGCGGTCTGAGTGAAAATTATGATCTGGCCGGTGTCCTGGGTGGGCAGAAAACCCTTGGGGATGACCGTGAAAAGATAACCGGTCGCAACCAGGATCAGAACCGACAGCACCATGGTGGCCGGGCGATGGCGCATTACAAAGCTCAGCGAAGCCTTGTACGCGGCCAGCATCGCATCGAAGCCGCGTTCCGTGATCTCATAGACGCGTCCGTGATGCTGGCTCTTGGCCGGCCGCAGGAAGCGGCTGCATAGCATCGGCGTAAGCGTTAGCGACACGAACCCTGAAACCAGGATCGCCACCGCGATGGTGAAGGCGAATTCGTGCAGCAGGCGGCCCACCACTCCGCCCATGAACAATACCGGGATGAAGACCGCCGCCAACGACAAGGTCATCGACAGGATCGTGAAGCCGATCTCGGCCGAGCCGTCGAACGCCGCCTGCAACGGGCTCTTGCCCATTTCCATGTGGCGGAAGATGTTCTCCAGCATCACGATCGCGTCGTCCACCACGAAGCCGACCGACAACGTGATCGCCATCAGCGAGAGGTTGTCCAGGCTGTAGCCGAGCAACTCCATCACTCCGAAAGTTCCGACGATCGATAGCGGCAGCGCGGCGCTGGGAATCGCGGTCGCCGACACGTTGCGCAGGAACAGAAAAATCACCATCACCACCAGCGCCACGGTCAGCAGCAGGGTGAACTGCACGTCGTTGACCGAGTCGCGGATGGATTTGGAGCTGTCATACAGAATGGTCAGCTCGACCGAGGCGGGCAGCTCGCGCCTGAAGCCGTCGATCACCTTGCGCACATTGTTGACGACCTCGACCGTATTGGTGCCGGGCTGGCGCTGAACCGCCAATACCACGCCCGGAACGCCGGTGACCCAGCCGCCGACTTTGTCGTCCTGCACGCTGTCGAGCACCTGGCCCAGTTGCGCCAAGCGCACCGGAGCGCCGTTGCGATAGGCCACGATCAGCGGACGGTAGGCCGCCGCGTCACTGAGTTGTCCGGAGGCCTGGACCGTGTAGGCGCGATGCGCGCCGTACAAGGTGCCGGTCGGCAGGTTGACGTTGGCCTTCTGGACCGCGTCCGAAACCTCATCAATGCCCACACCGGCGGAAGCCATCAGCTTCGGATCCAGTTGGATCCTCACCGCATACTTCTTGGACCCATAGACTTGCACCTGGGCGACGCCGCTGACCATCGAGATGCGCTGCGCGAGCGCGGTTTCCGCCCAGTGGTCGACCTCGGACAAGGGCAGCGTCCGCGAGCTGAATCCGAGGAACATAATCGCCTGTTCGGCGGGGTTGACTTTGCGGAAGGTCGGCGGGCTGGGCATCTCATGCGGAAGCTGCGGTTGTGCCGCCGCGATCGCCGATTGAACGTCCTGCGCCGCCGCGTCGATGTTGCGGTTGAGGTCGAATTGCAGCGTGATGTTGGTGACGCCCTGGTAACTGGCCGAGCTCATCGACTGGATGCCGGCGATAGTCGAGAACTGCTTCTCCAGCGGCGTGGCTACCGAAGACGCCATGGTATCGGGGCTGGCGCCCGGCAGGCTGGCATAGACCACGATCGCGGGGAAATCGACGTTGGGTAGATCGCTGACCGGCAGCGTACGATAGGCCAGCGCCCCGAAGATGACGATCGCCATCGACAGCAAGGTGGTCATTATCGGCCGGCGGATAAACAGTTCGCTGAAATTCATGATACCGCGCCGGGCTCCATTCCCAAGCCTTGCTTGATTCGTACTGTTGCCCCGGGGACCAGCAGCATCTGCCCGTCCGTGACCACGGTTTCCTGCCCCTGCAGTCCATGCTCGATCACGGTCTTGCCTTCCAGGGTCGCTCCAGCCTTAACCGGCTGGATTTGCACTGTCATGTTAGGCTCAACGATAAAGACATAGGTCCCATTTTGCCCCGATTGCACGGCTTGGGCGGGCACCACGATAGTGTTGGGGCGCTGCTCCAACGTCAGGGTCACGTCAACGAACTGACCGGGCCATAGCCGCTCGTCCCGGTTGGGAAACAGTCCCTTGAACTGGATGGTCCCGGTGGTCGAGTCGACGCTATTGTCGATAAAGCTCAAAGTTCCGATCGACGGCTGCTCGGTCTGGTTGGGAGGATTGGCCAACACGGTGAGGGAATTATTGGCCTCCAGATGGCGGCGGATTTCGGGCAAATCGCTCTCGGGCATCGCAAACTGCACATAGATTGGTTTGATCTGGTTGATCACCACCATCGCGGTGTCCGCGTTGGCCTTGACGATGTTGCCAAGGTTGAGGTTCAACTTGCCGGCCCGCCCGTCGACCGGCGACGTGATCCGCGTGTATTGGAGGTTGAGTTCAGCGGTTTTTACCGCTGCCCTGTCCGCCGCGACGCTGGCCTGAACTTCGGCGGCCGTCGCGTTCGCCTGATCGTATTGCTCGGATGAGGCCGCATGAACCTTGTACATCGTCTGCCAGCGTCTGGATTCGGCCTCCGCCATTGCATTCTGGGCTACGCGTCTTGGCTAGATTGGCTTGGGCCTCGTCGAGAGCGGCCTGGAACGGGCGCGGGTCTATGGTGAACAGAAGCTGCCCTTTGCTGACCTCTTGCCCTTCGCGGAACTGCACGCCGACTACCTCGCCGCCGATTTGCGCCTTCACATCCACCGTGGAATAGGCCTGCACCGTGCCGATCGCGTGGAGTTCTCGCGGAACCGTGATCCGCTCCGCCTTGGCGGCCAGCACCGGAACCGGGGGAAGCTTCTGCGCCATTGGCGCCTCGCCATGCGAACACGCCGCCAGCATCAGGGCGATAGCAAGCGCCGCCGCGCCGCCAACGAGTATCAGAGACCGGTATGTAGTACGCTGCCCAGGTTGCACGACGGTCCATCCTAACAGGCGGTCACGAGTCGAGGAAATTGCGCCCTAAACCGCCCAGGATGGCAAAAGGGCAGAATTAATGAGCCCGTTAAATGATCACGTGCTCCTTGGTAATGATGATGTTTTCCGGATGTAATTCGAGGAAATTGGGCTCGTCCCGGCGAATCGCGCGATATTCCGGCGGCTTCTCGCGCATGTCGGCGGTGTTGTCGAACCAGGTCAAGGCTACCCCGTCATAGATGGGCTGGCGGCCGTCACGGTACGCGGAGAGCCGGGGATGGCATTGCACATAGCGCCGCACTTGCGGGATCGTCGACGCCATCGGACCATGAGTGTCGCGCCAATACTTCTGGAACGCTTCCGCGCTCATCCCCGGTTTACGGACCGCGAAGCCCGCCATTTTCACCATCGAAGGGTTGGTCGGTCCGTCCTTCTGAACCACCTCTTCGGTGAGCAAAGTGCCGCCGCGGTGTCAGGTCGGCGAAATTTCCGGTGTCCTCATTGGCGGCGCGGCTCTCGGGGAGATCGGCGACGCGGCGCATCGCGTCGATGTCATCGTAGACCAGTTCCGCGATTCCGTCCCAAATCGGTTCGCCCTTCTTGTAGCCGGAAAGCAAGGTATGGCATTGCACGTAACTGCGTACGCCCGGCACCTTGGAGA
This sequence comes from uncultured Pseudomonadota bacterium, assembly GCA_963824565.1. Lineage (GTDB taxonomy): Bacteria > Desulfobacterota > Binatia > Binatales > Binataceae > JAJPJA01. The sequence continues at coordinate 457,540 of CAWGQB010000026.1, forward strand.
CCAACTCCGCATGCCGCCCCAGCCAGTAGGCGCGGAAGGCGTCAAGCTCCATGCCCGGTTTGCGCTTGATGAAATGAATCGCCCTGATCATGTAGATTCCTCGCTCGAGGCCATACTAAGACCGGCTTGCCAAATCTTCAAATCCCGGCGGCAACGTCGATTAGGGTAGCGTGACAGATCTTTGTCAGGCCGGAGGAGGCGCCGATGGAAACGCCGACTGGTGTCCGCCGATTCCCACGTAATGGAACCGCCCGATCTTTGGCTCAAAACCATCGGGCCCAGGTTTGGCGATCGCACCCCGCAGGTCAGACAACTGCCTGATCGGCCCGGCTATTGGTTTGTCACGCCCGGCGTCGCGCCTTACCAGGTGGCGCATGGCTTCGGCCTCGGTAAAGGCGGCAAGGAACTCAGGGAGCACCTGACCAAAGGTTATGAAGCGGCGCGCCCCAGCGGCTGGGATCCGGCGGCTCGAATCGCGGATCAGAAGGTCGATAATATCGCCGCCGAAATCCTGTACACGACCCTGGGACTGTCGCTGTTCGCGCTCGATGACGCCGAACTGCAGCGGGCTTGCTTCTCGGTTTACAATGACTGGCTGGCGCAATTCGCATCGCACAGCCCCAACCGTCTGTATCCGGTGGCACTCATTTCGTTAGAGGACGTCGACCATAGGCGTGCGGGAGTTGGAGCGCACCGCCCGCCGCGGCCTTAAGGGTGCGATGATCTGGTCCTCGCCGCCCCCCGACAAGCCGTATCATAGCGCGGTGTACGACCGTTTCTGGCGCTGCGCCGAAGAACTGGGGATGCCGCTCACCCTGCACGTGATCACCGATCGCAAGCAGGGCGAGGGTCTCAAGCTGAGCGGCGCCGCCGGGATGTTCATGAACCTGATGACCCCGGTGCATGAGATTCAGAAAACCCTGCTCAGCCTGATTTTTTACGGAGTGCTGGATCGGTTTCCGCGCCTGAAGCTGGTGATCGCGGAGAATGACAGCGGCTGGATGGCTCACTTCATGTACCGCATCGACCATATGTTCGAGAAGTTCGGCGCCATGACCGACGAAAAACTGCTGTCGATGCGGCCGAGCGATTTCATCCGGCGCAACGTGTGGGTGACGTTCCAGGATGATCTGACCGGAGCGATGACCACCAGCTACTTCGGCGAGGACAACTTCATGTGGGCGTCGGACTTCCCGCATACCGACACCACCTGGCCGCATTCGATCGAAGTCGTCCAAAACAACTTCGCCGGAGTCTCGCGAGCAGGTCACGCGCAAGGTGGTCTTTGACAACGCGGTGAAGCTGCTATATGGGATGAATATCGCAGCGGCCCGCCTTGCAGATCGGCGACGTCGAATCGTAGACCGGTCCCATCATCAGGCGCAGCAGGCGCTCGCCCGCCCACAGGCGTTCGCCGGCAAGCTTGGTCTTGCCGAACAGCAAAATGCCGATGATGCCATGATCCTCCCGGGTGCCGTCGGGCAGCCGCAGATGGATTACATATTCCTGTCCGACGCCTTCATCCGTTACCCACTCGCTGCGCAAGTCATAGGACTCCACCAGCGGCTGGAACCGGGCAAAGAAGTACGCGTAGTAGCGGCGGACCGCATCGATTCCCCGCAGCAGGCGCCGCGCCGGCTGCAGTTCATACACCGGGTCGGATTCAAGCGTCGCCAGGGTCGTCTCGATATCGTTGTTGCCCTCGGCGGCCGCGTGCGCATGAGCCACCTCAATCATCTCTTGCCGCATACGAAGCCTCCCCGACTATATGGAACATCGTCGACTAACTTACCTGAGCGCCGCTTCTCCGGCCACCGTAAACGACCAGTCGTATTGCTTGCCATTGACCGTGGCTGACACCTTGCAGGTGCTTCCCGGGGGCAGCGGGGTTCGGGGAATCAGGATCACCGCGCCTTCTTCATAGAGCCCGTCGCGCGCGATTTCCTGGGTCCTGGCCTCCGGGTTCACGTAGTTCGATCCGGCGTAAATCCGCAACTTGGGTATTCGACGGGCCGTTGACGGTTATCGAAAACGCGGTAAGGCTCGCCTTCACCCACGAGCCGAGTTGGACCGAGAGCGGCAAACCGGTGGGCGGCGTGTATCCGCTGCATGAGGAGAGCGGATCGGGCCATTCGTGATCGTCGAACGTCCCCGAAGGCACGGTTGCGCCGTCGGGTGGGTACACAATAGCAGTATCGAGCGACGGTGGAGTTGTACTCCTGGCTGGTAAAGCTGCCGCTGGAGACCATCCGCCGATGATAGGCGAGGCCCGCCGAGACCCCGCCCGAGGTGATGTTAAGCGCTGCCGCGCAGACACCGCCTTCGCAATATTCGCCATAGCCGGCCTGATCAAGATGCGTACTCAACAGCGGAAAGCGATGAAACGGCGCCGCAAACCAGCCGTCGATAGCGTGCGCCGCGGCTTGCGGGGTCTCCTCGCCGTCCCATACGACCACGTCACTGGCCCGGCCGGCGACAAAACCGGCGTAGGTGTAGCCTGGGCGGTCCGGTATCTTCGAGGTGGAAGTTCACGCCCAGGTTCTGATTGCTCTTGATTTCCTTTCCCCAATTCTTGACCAGATACCGCGCATGGTCGCGATCCCCGACGCTTAGGATCGGATTTTCCGTAATTGGCGGCAGCTTCGACTGCGCGCGGTAATCATTGAGCACCTGCAGTCCTGCGTTTGTGGTGACGGCGGAGGAAGCCTGTGCCTGAGAGGATTTCGGCGGCGCGTCACCGGTTTGAGCGCTCGCGGACGTTAAGGCGCGCTTTGTATGTCTGCGCAACCCCATACCAAGCAGACAGAAAACCAGGACTGCAGGGACTCCCAAACGGCGGCCGGCCCGATCGTTCCAGTGCGAAGCGCAGCGAATCGGCATTGTTTTTACCTTTCGCTCGCTTTGATATCAAATTGCGGATCAAAGATAAAGCCCGTCGCTATATACGTCTGATTCCGCTAATAGCCCCGCTTGACGTCGACTACATTGATCAGCTCGCGACCGCTCACAAACCGGCGCAGATTCTCCACGAATATGCGGATACAGTCGTCCTGATAGCGTTTGTTAGGTCCCGCGGTGTGAGGCGTCAGGATGACATTCTCCATGTCCCACAGCGGGTTATCACGTGGCAGCGGCTCGGGGACCATCACGTCCAGGCCGGCGCCGCCCAACTGCCCGTTGGCAAGCGCCTGGATCAACGCATTCTGGTCGATAACTTCCCCGCGTCCGACGTTGACCAGATAAGCGCCAGGCCGGGCGGCGGCGAGTTCACGCGCGCCGACGAAATTGCGAGTTTCGCGCAGTCAGCGGCAGCGTGACGGCGATAAAATCGCTCAGCGCCATCAGTTCGGCGCACTGCTCCGGACCAAACCAGCGAGCTGGAATGCGCCCCTCGGGATCGCCGACTTCAGGAAAGCTGAACCGTGGATCTTGGCGGACCTGCGGGTCGCGTTTGAGCGCCATCACTTCCATTCCGAAGGCCAGCGCCAGCCGCGCGGCTTCGCGCCCGATCGCTCCATAACCGATGATGCCCAGCGTCTTGCCCCGTAAAGAATCGGCATGGTTGAAGAAGCGGCTAATCGGCGTCCATTCGTGCCGGACCTGCGCGCGCAACGATATATGATGCTGATGCGAATACAGCAACATCGACATCAGGATGTATTCACCGATCATTGCGGCCGAGCGCGCCGCTGGTATTGGTAAGTATAATGCCGGCCTCGTCGAACATCCCGGTCTTCAGTACATAGTCGAGGCCCGCTGCCATGCAGTGGAGCCACCGCAGGCGCGGGGCCCGTTTGACCAGCTCCTTGGGGATCGTGTAGGCCGCCATCGCGTCGCAATCGCCCAGATGCGGCCCGATTATCTCGGGGTTGAAGAGGTCGCGGGCGGCATCCGGACCGGCCACGTCGGTGGGGTCATAAAGCTCAGAGCCGGGAGCGGCGTCAAGGATGAGAGCGCGCTGCTCCTTGGAAAGCGCGAATGCGGACACGATTTTCATATTTCAGATGGTTAGCAGAATTCTCCCGGCGTAAGCCACCGGGACTTGGGGCATCAAGGGAGGCCTCAGAAAAAGGCCTTAGGCAGCGCCTCCGTCATGCCCGGAATCCTTGGACACACGCTCGGCGCCACACTATCATGGTGTCTCCTAATCCTTTGGAAACTGAGATCTGAAGTTCAGGCGGTAGCAGCGTATGGACAGCAAAGAGGGTCAGCCGGGCACGCAAATCAAGCAGGAAGTAGCAACGCTGGGTGGTGGATGCTTCTGGTGTCTGGAGGCCGCGTACCTCGAACTTAAGGGGGTGGAGCGGGTGGTGTCGGGATATGCCGGCGGAGCGCAGGCCAATCCCTCTTATGAAGAAGTGTGCGGGGGCGACACCGGACACGCCGAAGTCGTGCAGGTTACCTTCGATCCGCAAATAATCTCGTTTCAAGAGATTTTGGAAGTGTTCTTCACGATCCACGATCCCACGACGTTGAATCGCCAGGGCGCGGATTTCGGCACCCAATACCGTTCCGTCATCTTCTACCACAGCGAGGAACAGAAAAAGATTGCCGAGGGTATCATCAAGGCGCTGGACGCAGCGCGCATCTGGGACTCTCCGATTGTAACTGAAGTCACGCCATTTGACGATTTTTACACAGCCGAGGAGCATCACCAGGACTACTTCCGACGCAACACGTACCAGCCTTACTGTGAATATATCGTCGCACCCAAGGTGATGAAGGTGCGCAAGCTCTTCGCCGACAAGCTCAAGGTACAACGATAGAGTGTCCGGCGCCGGCGGAAGCGACACCATCGCCTAGCCGTAGCCCCCAAGCCCGCATCCTGTGGATGTTGAAAGCGGGCAGGGCCATAGATACAGCCATTGTGCTTTCCCTAGGGCCGGCCTCCGTGCCGGTTCTTTTTCTTCGTACCCGGAATCCGGCAACGCGCACCAGATCTCGCCTGAGTTTTGATAAGGCCAGTTGACGAGCGCGGGCAGCGCGCCAGTGGGGAGGCTACCGTTGGCCCACTTCCGGCGTGCGCGGAGATTGTAAGAATCTGCACAGAGGCCGGCCGAAGCGGCCACGCATCGGGCATTGTCGCTCGCGCAAAGTCTCGCACCCGCTATTCGACGACGAGGCCGCGGCCTACCGCGAGCGCTCTGAGGCGGCTCCATAACGACTGCATTCGCCTGATGCTTTGCCCCAACGAGTGCGGGTCTCCACCCGGAGCCGCGAGCACGCTCTCGATCGTCCCGCGGAAATTTCGCGGCCGAATCGAAAACTCCCGCGACGCGGAGATGGCGCCCTTTTCATTGATAAACCACTGCCGATTCAGCCCGTACAGAACCAGCGTCATGAACCCAGCCGCGCGAAACAGGCAACCCGTTGTATATAATATGTCTCCACGCGCTGCCGGCTTGTCCGCAATTCCAAGCTCGAACGCGGCGTCGAACAGATGCTTCCTTACCGCCGCGCGACGCAGCGCCGCAGGATAGCGCTGAACCAACTTCTTGAGTTCTTCAACAGCGCCGCGTGGATCGAATAACGGGCGGCAGCAGGCGACCTCTCCCGCGTAGATCTGATTATGGAACCCGAGAGGATGTCCGAGCTGATAAATACTCTTCGGCTCACCGCGGCGGCATTCTTCAATCGCGCCGGCAACCGCCTTGAGGTCGTGGTAGATAAAATCGAGATGCCGCCCGCCGACCATCAGCCAGCCGCCACCATTGACGCCCGGACCCCATTCGCCAAGATTGGTGACCAACCCCGGAATATGACGGTCATCGAGCTCGCATGCGGCGCGCCTTAGTTCGGCGATCCGCAAGGGATGGAGCGAATCGTAATACAAGCCCAAATCGACATCCGAATGTCGATCGGCGGTGCCGCGCGCTTGCGACCCGCCGAGAACGATTGCGGCGATTCCCCGGACGCGCGCGACTCTTTCAGTGACGTGTCGGACAATCGCGTCCGTCTCGAAATCCATGGTGGCCTACTTTCTCAGACTAGTATGTCGGCTACAGCACGAAAGAGAACCAAATAAACGCATGCACCTCAGTCCCAATTAACGAATCTCTCTCTCACTTGTTCAACGACTCGTCAGACTTTTACGTCGCCGTTCGGTATATCTGGTAAGTAGAATCCAGTGAGCCCAATTGTCAGAACCGGTCCAGCGGCTGATGAGGGGATTGTGTGGACAACCACGCGTTGAGCGGCGGTAATCATTCGCCGCATACTTATGTATCACATCGGCAGTTGTCACGGAGGACCTATCCTCCCGAAATAAATGGCGTTGCGTTTACGTTAGCACATCTGGTGAAAGGATTGGCTGGGCTTGGGCATGCGGTGTCGATGGTGCGTCCATTCCAATGGGCGTTGGAATCCTTCAGCTGCGACAATGATTCTGCCGTTACATTAGTTCGCGGCCTACCTTTGCCTGGTTACAAGGGGTTGCAGTTCGGGCTGCCTGCCGGTGGATCGTTGCGGCGATGCTGGATGAACACCCCATGCGCATCGCTTATGTAATTGGAACCTTTTCAGCGCACCTGCTGGTCATGGGGGCCATAACGGCGGAATCTCCTTTTTGCAATCGTTTTGCAGCGCAGTCTCCCGGGAGTCCGGCGTCTGTCTTACATAAGCTCTTTTACGGCTTCAAGGCGATTCAACTAGGGGCTTTTTTCGGTTGGTACTATCTTTACGGTAACGGATCCTTTTCGCCGCTTAGCGGAGACATCTTGTCGCTTGCGATCGGAGGAGCATTGATCGTCGCAGGGCAGATTCTAAATTTCAGCGTGTTTTACCAGTTGGCACGAATGGAGTGTTTTACGGCAATCAATTCGGTTATGAGATTCGCTGGTGCCGGGAGTTTCCTTTTTCGCTCCTCAAACATCCGCAATACGTAGGCACATTGTTTTCTATATGGGGCTTCTTCCTGGCGATGCGCTTCGCCCACGATTGGTACATGCTACCGTCGCTCGAAACCGTGTACTACCTTTTGGGAGCCTATCTCGAGCAATGACTATTTCGCAGCATGCCGGGGTCGTATACGCCGTGATTTATCCTTAATCGATCATGTCGTAGCTGCGCAGTAGCTTGCCGGGCAGGGCTCCGGTGCAATTGCCCTCTTCAAACGTGACGGCGCCGTTGACGATCGTGTAACGGAATCCCCTGGCCTTTTGGATCAGGCGGCGCGCTCCGCCGGGAAAATCCGCCGCGTATCGCGGTTGATCCATCGCCAGCTTGGACAACTCGTAAACGATGACATCGGCCGCCATTCCCTCGCGCAGGATGCCGCGGTCGCGGAAGCCCGCAATCCACGCGGGTAGCGCTGCGATTTTGTAGTGCGCATCCTCGACGCTCATCAGTTGACGGTCGCGCACCCAGTGACTCAAAAAATGGGACGGCCAGGCACTCGAAGTCTGATACCGGGTGTGAGCCCCGCCGTCGCCAAGCGACCCGTGCGTGTATGGATGGGCGACGATCTCGTCCGACGCAACGTGCTGATCGCGCCACGCGAACCGGCACTTCAAGCCCTCATCGACCGACAGATCCAGGAACACGTCAACCGGATGCCTATTCTCATGGCGCGCGATCTCGCCGATGGTCCGTCCTTCGTAGCGATAGTTGCGTTCCTGCGTAACTTCCAAAAGCTTTACCATGTCCCAGGCTTCGGGCGTTCCGCGGCGGGTCCGATCCATGTCGGCCTTGAGTCCGGCGCGGCGATTGGGGTCGCCGAGCTTGGTCAGTCGTTCCTCGACGCTACCCAGCGTAGCTTCGAGCCAATTGGGATTGGTATCGAACAGGTTGTAGTCTTCCATGGTAAAGGTCTGCGAGACGTCCACCGCCATCGATTGCGCGTACATCGGGTAGCCGCGCCGATGCATCTCGGTCAGCCAGGCGAGTTGCTCGCGATGGAGCTCGGGATGGCCCTCCGCCTGCATTACCAATCCCCATTGCAAGGGCCGCCCGCTGAGATCCATCAGCCGGGTTAGAAACTCGCGATCGCGATTGGCGCCCATGCGATCGGGGATGCCGCGGGTCCAGCCAACGTGACCGACGCCGAATTCGCGCAGCACTTCCGCCAGGGCAAAAAATTCCTCGTCATCGGCCACTTGAGTAGGCAAATAACTGCCGTCTCCGGGCCGATCCTCCAGGCTCTTGTCGGCGGAGAATCCGAAGGCGCCGGCTTGCATCCCTTCGCGGAACAGCCGCTTGATTTCCGCCATCTCGGGGTCGGTCAGGCGGGTCCGTTCGCGGGAATCCTTCACCCCGATTACGTACGCTCGCAGCGGCGAGTAAGGAACCAGCGAGGCGATGTTCAAACCCAGTCCCTGGCGGTCGAGGCTGTCGAGATATTCGGGAAAGCTGACCCAGTCCCAGCGCATCCCGGCCTGCATCGATTCCATCGGCACGGCCTCGATCCGGCACATCATCTCCATCGCCGCGGCGCGATCCTCGGGCTTGACCGGCGCGAAGCCAAAGCCGCATTGGCCAATGGTCAACGAAGTGATGCCGTGCCATCCGGAGAGCGTGCAGTAGGGGTCCCAGTTAACCTGCGCGTCGTAATGGCAATGCAGATCGATCGCGCCTGGAGCGACATAGCATCCGGTGGCGTCCACTTCGCGTTTGCGTTCGCCGGCAATCCGGCCGCTGATCTTGGCGATCCGGCCCTGCTTGATTGCGAGGTCGGCCTTGAACGCGGGCAGCCGCGTGCCGTCGACGATCATCCCGTTGCGGATTACCAGGTCATAGTCGCTCATGATGGTTCCCCTGCCGGCCAAAGACCGCCGCGAAAATCAGCCGCGAGCGTGGAGGCGTTCGCTCTTCAGAGCGAATCACGATTCAAGCCGGGTTTCAATGTTCAGACGTGGACGCGCCGCCACTCGCGCCGACGTCCGCGGCTTCGCCCGCCGTCAACTCAAACCAGCGCTTCTTCAATAATGCAACCGCGGGTGTTTTTAGCACCCCGTAAGTTTCTCACTTCGCATCCTGCCGCAGATGATTAGTCACTGGCCATCGGATCGACCACTCGCAGGCCGGCAAAATATCTACGGTAAAATCCTCGATCGCGAGTGAGGAGACGGTCGGCAGCAACCAGGGCGTGGGCACCGATCAGAAAGTCGGCCGCGATCCGGTCGCGCGAACCTCCACCTGCTCGGTACCGGCGCCAGACTTCCCCGGCTCTAATTGCCGCCGCTTCGGTCATCGGCAAGAACGAGGCCGGCAGCTTGCGCATCGCATCCCGAAACCGCCCAGCATCGCCAAACACCGTCGCAGTCTCCGCCCAGACCACATCCGAAGCGACCAACGCTCCTTCCCTCAAGCAGCGCCGCAATGCGTCTGAAGAGGCCGCGGAGAACTTTGGGTCCGCACCAAACACATCCAGTAGGACATTGGTATCAACCGCGGTAATCACCGCCGGCCGCGAAGCTGCGCCATAACGGCATCAGTGTCGATCTTCCTACCGAGGCATCCGTAAACCTCGGCGACCGGATCCGCACCCCCGCTTTTGACCGCGATGAGACGTCCGTGTTCTTCGCTGAACTCCAGGACTGTACCGGGCTTGACGCCGAGGCTGTCTCTGAGCCGTTTCGGGATTGTCACCTGGCCGCGCTCCGCCACCCGCGCTTTCATACTTTTCATTTATGAAAGTATGACAGACTTACGAACTATTCAAAACCATGATGGACGCGGCGAGCACGAACCCGCGGCGGGTCTTTTTCACCGGCCCTTGCAGCGCGTTCTCATTCGATGTACTTAAACCGTTGCCAGCGCGGAGACTTGCCGTAAGCATGTTACGGCTAGTCCGCCATGCTCTACCTGCGGGTCGCGATGTACCAGACATGACCCACCGGGTCGCGCAGCCCGCCGGTGCGATCGCCCCACTGCTGGTCTTCCACCGGTAGTACAAGTGTGGCGCCCGCCGCGAGGGCCCGCTTGAAGACCTCATCGACATCGTCGACATAGAGATAGAAATGCACCGGCGAGCCGCCCAGCGCTTGGGGACTGCGTGCCCAGCCCTTTTCCGCATGCTCCGCCGCATGTGGCGCGGTGGGATCGGAGATCAGCATCGGCGAGTCTCCGAATCGCAGATGCGCATGGGTAATCCGTCCGCCGGGTTCCGCTTCTTCGCGTTCCAGCTCAATTGCTCCAAAGATTTCCTGATAAAACTCGATGGCGCGAGCAATGTCCGTCATATACACGAACGGCGTCAGGGTGTGGAAGCCTTCCAAATTCGCATTTGGGTTGCTCATTTCGTCTTGGTCTCCTGGCTACTTTCGTTGCTGTAGCATCCGTGTGATGAAACCATCACGATCATCTGCGGCTACAGCAGTTGCGCCATCTCGGCGGGACGCATCCGAATGCCGGTATAGAAATCGCCGAAAAGGCCGAAAGCGGCACTGGCCTCATCAAAACGCATCTCATAGACCAGTTTCTTGAACACCAGCGGATCATCCGCAAACAGGTCAACGCCCCACTCCCAATTATCCAGTCCGATCGAACCGGAGATTATCTGTGTGACGAGGCCGGCGTATCTGCGCCCGATCATGCCATGATCGCGCATCAGCGCCTGGCGCCGCTCGATGGGCAGCTCGTACCAGTTACGGCTCTCGCCCCGCCGCTTGTCCATCGGATAGAAGCACACGTACGGACGGGCAGGGATAGCTGGAAACAATCGGCTTCCCAGCGCCTCGCGCTGGCGCGCGACTTCGGCATTAACCCGCTGGGTCCAGGCTTCGGAACCCGGCGCAATCCCCTCACCGGCCAGCGCCGTGTACAGGCGCAGCGACGCTTCATACAAACCAATTTCCACCACCGAAAGGTAGGACGAGGTGTATTCACAAAAGTCCCACAGCCCCAACCGGGTCCATTGCAATTCGGCCTCGCGCAATTCTTCGAGCGTGCGGCGAAAATGCACCAACATCGCGTCGCCCTTGTGCCCCAGCAGGGAAAAGAGCGCGCTCTGGCCGTCGCTGCGCTCCTCGTGCCGGGCTAGCAGCGCGCCCGCCGCGGCCACTTCGCTGGCGCGCCGATTGGCATCGCAGGCTTTCCACTGCGGCCAGCGCAGCCGGATCATCTGATGGAGAATGTAAGAGCCCTCCATCGTCAGCGGCTCGGGCGGAATCGGTCGGTTGGTTGCCTCGGGCCGATGGCCCGCTTTGTCATCCTTCATAATCTGTGCTCCGCACCGAGGTTTTTCGAGCGCCGGCGTTGGGCCGTTACCTTCTCAAGTTAATCGCCCCGAGCCGACCAGCTCAAGTACCCGTCCCCGCCGCCCGGACGGGAGCCGCCGAGGCCGCGTAGCGGGTGATGAATTTGGCCCTTGACCAGGCGATGAACGCGGGCAGAACCATCACCCCGGCCGCGGCGTTAAGCAACATCAGCAGCGCCAGCATCAGACTCATGTTGGCGTGAAACAAGGCTGGCGAAAACATCCAGGGTAACAACGCGCCAATCATAATCGCCACGACGATGGCAACCGCGCCACCGGTGCCTGCGCGGGCCAGCACGATGGCATCTTCCAGTGGCAAGCCGTTCCTGACCTCGTCGCGGATCCGCGCAACCGTATAGATTCCGTAATCGACTCCCAGGCCAATGCCCAACGAGATGACCGGTACGGTGTCAATGGTGAGGCCGATGGAACGCAGGTGCATGTAAATGAAGGCACCAAAATTCGCCAGCATGCACACGAGGACGAACATCGCACCGGCAAGGACGGATTGAAACGCTATGACGCAGAAGACAAAGATCGCGGCGAGCACGAAGAGGATGTTCTCGAAGTCCAGTTTGAACAGCACGTCATTGGCTGCCGCGTACAGACCCGCGATCCCGCCCAGGTAGAGCATATGCGTTTGAGAAAAGGCTGGATTGTGAATGACGTGTTGCTGATTGAATTGGTCCAGACGGCGCTGGATATCACTTAGAGTCCGCGCCGTGTGGTCCTTCAGCATGATTCTTATGCAGGAACTGTTGCGGTAGTTGAACTGCTCCATATCACCGGGAGCCTTGCTGTGCATGAAGAACAATATCGACGCAAAGATCAGGCGGATAGTATGGGGGATGCCCAGGTACTTGGGATGTCCATCATGTACGACGCGAGTGAACGGTTCGATGCCCTGGTCAGCAAACGTGATCACTTCCTTCACCCCGGGACTCTGTAGCAGGTAGCTGCGCAGGCTGTCCTCCAGAGTGAGTACATCATAGCTAAACGGATTTTGCGTAGCGGACATCGGTTGCGAGACCAGGATGACCCAGGCCTCGTCGACCGGGAAGTTCTTCACGATCGCACGGATATCGCGGTTGACCTTTGCGCTCGAGCGATACAAAGGTGTGCCGGGCTGTTGGTATCCGACCTGGGCCCGCATGCCGCTGGCGATTCCCCAAATCAGAAAGGCCGCGGCACCTAACAACAACCCGGCGCGCGCCGGCCCCGGTCCCACGCCGAAACGCGCGAGACGATGACCGAAATCGCGCACGCCCTCCAGGCGGCCTTTCCAGTCAACCAAGCCCGTGGATTCGTTGCGTCCCGGCGCGGGCAGATAGCTCATCAGGATCGGCTGAAAGACGAAAACCATCACGAGGCTGGCCAGCAGCCACACCGTACCAGCTCGCGCCACATGATCGAGCCCCGTAATTCCGGAAAACGAGATGAAGACGATTCCCGAAACGTCCGCGGCGATCGCCAGCAGCCCGGCCCCGAACATGAAATTGGTAGTCGCGATACAGGCCTCGCGCGGGTCGCGGAGTTGGTCCAGTACATAGTAGAAACGCTTTTGCCATTGGACCCCGTGACTCATGTCACGAGCGGTGAGGATCAACGGCACCACCAACATCAGAGGGTCAAAGTCGTACCCTTTGATCCCAACGAAGCCCAATCCCCACAGCGCTGAACAGGTTCCGGTCACCAGCGGAACCCACCACGACGTAAACCGGCCCAGGCTCAGGTAGAGCACGAATACGAGGATGGCAATCGAGAGCAGAAACATCGAGAGAATCACGGGAAAGTAGTAATAACCGTAACCGCGTTCCACCGGTTCGCCAGCTACATAGATAGTGTGATTCGCGTCCTGATATTTGTGGACGATCCCCTCGATGTCGTGGAACAGTTCGCTGTAATTCTGGGCCGGGCCGGTTTCGTTGAACGAGGCGACGATTGCCGCGGACTTGTAGTCGGGCGCGACGAACCGGTGCAGTTCATCCTTGTGCGCATAGATGACTTCACGCAGTTTATCCACGTCGGCCTGGGTCTTCGGAACATACGGATACATGTAACAGCGGTAGTCGACGGTGCCAGGCGAGGCCTCGACATACACCACCTGGTAGGAGGCGAGCGATAACACCTCGTTGTGATTAACCAGCGGCAACACATTGGCGGCGAACTGGATGTCCTGGATTTTCTGCAGCGTGGTGCGGTTGAAGATGTCGCCATGCTTGACCTGGATCATGAAAATGATCGTGTCCGCTCCACCGTATTGCTGGTATTGCCGGTAGAGCCGGCTGTTGGGATGCGCAGCCGGAAATAAGTCGACAAAGCTGGTAGCAAAACGTACGTGCGTGGCCTCGTAAGCCATGAACGCCGTGATGGCCAGCAGCATCGCCCCTATTGGAAGGCGATAACGAAGCAGTATCTCGCCGAGGTTGCCCAAGCCGCGTTTCATCATTAGAGCAACCCCTTTCTTATCTTTCGTGAAGCGGAAGAAGACCGAAAAAAATAGCTTTCAAGCAGGATATTGAGAGCAACATCCAATTCAGCAACTCCAGTTCGTTATCGCGCCTGCTAACAACAACCCTTGAAGGCAGGATCAGGATCAGGCTCCCATCCCCACGGCCGCGGACCCCATTCCGGTGTGAAGGCTTCGCCGCGCTTTACCGTCAGCACCGGTACGACTGCTTTCGTGACACTCATACTCGCGCCCAACACGTCGTGAACCACCCACTTGCCTTCCTGAAGGCGAAGCACCGAAACGTCGGCCTGCCGCCCGGCCGTCAGGCTCCCGAGCCGATTCGCCGCACCGATTGCCTTGGCCGGATTCGCCGTACACATCGTGATCACCTGTTCCAGGGTGAAGCCCAGGCCCAGAAATCGGGTCATCATCTCCGTCATGCTATGCACGGTCCTGATCCGGCCCGGCACCGTAATGTCGGTGCTGATACAGTGCGGGAGCAGGCCCTGATCGATAATGCGGCGGCCGATGTCGAAACTGAAATTTGCCTGGCCGTGGGCCGTATCGAACCACACACCGGTCTTCGCCGCTTCCCACGCCTCGGGCACCAGCCGTCCATTGCCGTCGAGCACACCACCCGGATTGGCGGTGAAGTAGTGGGTGAGGATGTCGCCTTCCTCCAGCAGTGGCAGCAAGCGGCGGATTACAGTCGGATCGTAGCGCTTCTCCGTGTCGCCAATGTGTACCATCAGCTTAAGGCCGCTTTCCCTGGCCGCACGCCGGGCCAGCCGCGGCATCTCCATCCCGAAAATCTCCAGCGCCGGCGATACCATCCGCGCCTTGATGCCGCAGATTAGACCCTTGTGCCGATCGGCGACGCGCAAGGTCGCGTCAAGATTGATACTGCCCTCGGCAATAATATCCGGGATAGTGGCCAGGCCGGTCTGGCAGATGTGCAGGAAGGGAATAATCTCGGTGTGACAATTAGGTATGATGTAGCGCGGAAAGCCTTCGAAAGTGGCGGCTCCGGCGCTGCCCGCATCCACCAGCGTCGTCACCCCAGCGTATACCCCGGCCTGATCGGGATGAACCCCGAAACGGGTGAAGCCTTCGAAGACATGAGCATGGAGATCAATCAGGCCCGGCGTGATGACCGTACCCGGCACTTCGATCACGCGTCGGGCTTCGCTGGAGGCGATCGCCGGGGCGATGCTCGCGATCACGCCCTGCTCGATTGCGATATCATGCGGCGCGTTGAGACCAGCCGACGGATCCACAACGGTACCGCCCTTAAGCAGAAGATCATACATGACTCAGCTCCAACAGCGGATGCGATAGAGTCGTTGGTTCTTTAAATGGCCGGACCCATAACTACGCTATTAGTGGCTGAGCGTACAGGCTATCGAAGCTATCCCAGCGCTCTTTACTCAGGTTAGGTAACGAAGGCGTTTAACGAACGCTTGGTATGCGTCTCGCAAATTAGGCTGACCGCTCTTTTGGTTCCGAGGAGGTGCACGCCGGGAGAGGTTGCGCGCCTCGATCTTGCGTGTCGAGCCGAGGGCGCGCATTGATAGTAACAACGGAGGAACCGGGCGTGCGAAACAAGATCCTGTCGACCATCATCTGGATAGTATCGTCCTTGGCAATAACCTGGGGTGGGTTACCCTGCGGGTCCGCATGGGCTTACCCGGGCGGTCCGTTGCGTGACGTGACCGATGCCGCACCCTACTGTGCCGGATGCCACTCTTCGGTCGGCGTCGAGCAACTCCGCGATCTGCCTGCAGCGCAGGCTCAGAAACGCACCACCGCCAGTCATATCGAGGCCATCAAGGCGGGTGACGGCCCCTATGCCAAGCTGAGCCCCGAACAACGAACCCAGCTTATCGCCGACGTCGAGAAAGTCGACGCCAATTCGAAAATCGCGATCGAGGTCCCGGCCACGGTCAAGCCGGGCGAGAAGTTCACCGCGACGGTAAAGGCACAAGGCGGCTCCGGGCCGGTGTTGGGCATCGCGCTCCTGGATATCGACTTGCGCGATCAGGCCCGCGAGGTCCAA
Source organism: uncultured Pseudomonadota bacterium (assembly GCA_963824565.1). Classification (GTDB taxonomy): domain Bacteria; phylum Desulfobacterota; class Binatia; order Binatales; family Binataceae; genus JAJPJA01. The sequence continues at coordinate 473,242 of CAWGQB010000026.1, forward strand.
GGCGAGGGATTCCTGGTTGACTCTCCACCCCAGGTTATCGGGCCTGACGGCAAATCACAGGATCAATGGCTTAGCCGCCGCTATGACGGTCTGTCGCGCAATCTCAACTTTATCGTGGTCTTCGGGGTCAAGGCGGATCTGGCGGCCAACAGATTCTCCACCGCCAGCGTGACCTACGATTTGGTGGCGCCTTCCAAGCCCGGCCAGTACACGATCTGCGCCGCACTGCTCTACGGCACCGAGAAGGCGTCGCCGATTGGCCGGGTCGCGATGGGCCCCCGGGTGATGCCGCTGGGCGGCTTCGACGGGTCTTCGGGAAGGATTTTGTTCTCCAAGGTACAGACCGTCGAGGTCAAGTAAGTTCAGGCAACCCGCACCGGCAATCGGTCCAACCCGCGATCGAAAGCAGTACCGCGGTATAATGGCTGCCAACCGTTGGCAATGCGCATCCGCGGGTAGCGCTCCAGCACCGCTTGGAGCGCGACCTTGGCGCCGACGCGGGCAGGAGCGGCGCCGATGCAAAAATGCACTCCCTCGCCGAATCCAAGATGGTCGTTGGGTTCGCGCGTGATGTCGAAGACGTCGGGATCCTTGAAGGCGGCCGCATCCCGATTGGCGGCGCCCAGCACGACGTAAACCGGCGTGCGCGCCTTGATAGCTATGCCGCCGACTTCGACATCCGCGGTCGTGGCCCGCATTACGGTATGGATCGGACCATCGTAGCGTAGCGTTTCCTCCACTACCGCCGGTATCAGGGACAGGTGGCGCCTGACCTGCGCCATCAACTCGGGGCGCAGCAGCAGATGGTAAACGGCGCTGCTGATCAAGTCGGCGGTGGTGGCGATCGCGCCCGTCACCAGCACCATCACCATACCGAACAATTCCATCGAATCGATCTTTTCGCCGGCTTCGTGGGCCGCGATCGCGAGGCTGACCAAATCCTGGCCAGCGCCCTGGCGGCGCCGGCGCTCGACCAACTCGGCGACATAAGCGGCGCGCGAGGCAACGAAATCCTCGGTCCGCTCTCTGCCGCCCACACCCAGGCTGCGGATCATCTCGTAATCCGACGGTGGAACGTCGAGCAGATGGGCGAAGACTCTGACCGGAAGTTCGACCCCAACGTCGCCCACGATATCGACCTCGGATCGACCCTGGCATGCGTCGAGAATCTCCTCGCACAGTGCTCGAAAATGCGGCTCCATCTCATTCATCCGGCGCACCGCAAGGGACGGCGCGGCAACCCGGCGCAGCCGCCCGTGAACCGGAGGGTCGACAAAGTTCATCACCGGGACGCCGTTGAAGAAGTCGAACTCCTCCGTGCCGGGCAAGCCCGGATTCACGCTCGAAAAGCGCTTATGGTCGCGCAAAACGGCTTGAGCTTCATAGTACCGCGAGACGACGGCCCATCGGATGCCGCGCCGCTCGACAAAAATCGGCGGGCCCGCCAACAGCGACTTGAAATACGGCCACGGATTTTGATGGATGGCGGGATTCGACGAATCGAACTTGAACCTCAAATCGAGGTCGACGGTATCCGCGCCATCCTGCGATGTCTGGGATAAGCGTGTATCTTCGGCCATCTGATCCGCGCTCCTTAATGGCAGGCTACTGCAAGCATCCCTCGCGGCTCCAGAGCTGCGCCACGCAAAATAGTGCAACACATGGCGGGCGGGACGCCCGGCCCATTGACCTGTTACGACCCAACCGCCGCGAGACTGCAGGCGCCGGAGGCCGAACCAGTGGCGCGGGCGTCTCGCCCGCCGTTTTCTCAAACAAGCTGAGGTATGATGGCAACTGAAAGATGAACTGCCTTCTAAACGCGTCCGATCAGATTTGCCGACAAATTTTCGCTAGGCTTGCTCGTCGGGCAGTACTATCGCGGGCGGATCGTTCGAGGCGGCGCGATGCTTGTTGCGCTGTGTGGTCTTGAGCACGCGGTTGCGCATCCGTACCGAGGTCGGGAGTGACCTCGACCAGTTCCTCTTCGTCGATCCATTCCAGCGCCAGGTCCAGCGACATCACCCGGGGCGGGGTCAGGCGGATCGCCTCGTCGTGCCCGGCGGCGCGGATGTTGGTCAGCTTTTTCTCGCGGCAGACGTTAACCGGCAGATTTATTTCGCGCGAGTACTCGCCGACAATCATGCCCTCGTAAACGGGGTCGCCGGGACCGATAAACAGACGGCCGCGCTCCTGCAGATGGAACAGCGCGTAGCCGGCGGCGACTCCTTCGCGATCGGAGATCATCGCGCCATTGGTGCGCGACTGGATCGGTCCACACCAGGGCGCGAAGCCGTTGAACAGTGTGTTCATGATGCCGCTGCCGCGGGTATCGGTGAGAAACTGGCTGCGGAAACCGATCAGCCCGCGCGACGGGATTGCATACTCCAGGCGTACGCGGCCGGTGGTATGGGTCACCATGCTGAGCATCTTGCCCCGCCGCGGCGACAATAGCTGGGTGATGATGCCGATGTATTCTTCGGGGATCTCGATCGTCACCAGTTCCATCGGCTCGAGCAGCGCGCCGTCCTTGCGGCGGGTGATGACGGTGGGTTTGGAGACCTGAAGTTCGTAGCCCTCCCGGCGCATCGTTTCGACGATCACCGCGAGCTGCAGTTCACCACGAGCGACCACCTGCCAGGAATCGACGCTGGTCTCTTCGATGCGAATGCTGACGTTGCGGCGCGACTCCAATTCGATGCGCTCGCGCAGCTTGCGCGAGGTTACGTACTGGCCCTCACGTCCCGCCCATGGCGAGTTGTTGACCGAAAACGTCATCGATACGGTTGGCTCGTCGATCGTGATCAGCGGCAACGGGCGCGGATTTTCCAGTGCCGCGATGGTCTCGCCCATCGCGATATCGTCGAAGCCGGCCACCGCAACGATGTCGCCGGCGCGCGCCTGCTCCAGCTCGACGCGCTTGAGACCGTGCCAGCCGTAGATATAGGCGATCTTGCCCACGATGCGGCTGCCGTCCAGCCGGCACAGCGAGTAGTTCTCCCCGGTAACGATCGCTCCGGAAACCACGCGTCCGATCGCCAGCCGGCCGACATATTCGTTGTATTCCAGGTTGTTGGCCTGGAACTGCAGCGGCTGGTCAGGATCGACGTCAGGGCCCGGGAGATGGCGGACGATGGCCTCGAATAGCGGCTTGAGGCCTACCCCGGTGCTGTCGGGGTCGGTCAGCGCGATGCCTTCGCGCGCGTTGGTATAGAGGACCGGGAAATCGAGCTGGGTGTCGTTGGCGTCAAGATCGATGAACAGGTCGTAGACCTCGTCGAGCACCTCGGCGGGCCGGGCGTCGTGGCGGTCGATCTTGTTGATGCACACAATCGGCACCAGTCCCGACTCCAGCGCCTTTTTGAGCACGAAGCGCGTCTGCGGCAAGGGGCCTTCGCAAGCGTCGACCAGCAGCAGCACGCCGTCGACCATCGAGAGCGTACGCTCAACCTCGCCACCAAAGTCCGAATGGCCGGGGGTGTCGACGATATTGATCCGCACCGGGCCCCACGTAATCGAGGTATTTTTGGCCAAAATCGTGATGCCCCGCTCGCGTTCCAGGGCAAACGAGTCGAGCACCCGCTCCATCACCGTTTCGTTAGCGCGGAAGACGCCCGATTGGCGCAGCAAGGCATCCACCAGGGTGGTCTTGCCATGGTCAACGTGGGCGATTATTGCCAGGTTCCGTATATCGTCGCGACGCATGTGCTGTTCTTTTTATTGGATACTAGAAGCGCGGAGAGCCCGATAGGTCTCACCGCGCATCATTATTTTAGCTGTTAAAACGCAGGGAGTAAACGTGACGGTCGAGGCCTTTGACCGGCGGCGCCGTTGCCCATCAAGTGCAGGTTACGATATTCAACCATCGAAAAACAGGTGAAATTTTATGGCGGGCAAGTATTTTGAGGAACTCACCGTGGGACTGGTGGTGCAGCATCAACCAGGGCGGACCGTAACCGAGACCGACAATCTGCTGTTCACCGCGTTGACCATGAACCTGCAGCCGCTCCATCTCGACGCCGAGTTTTCCAAGCAAGCGGAGTTCGGCCAGCGGCTGGTCAACAGCATCTTCACGCTCGGGCTGGTTGTGGGTCTGTCGGTAGGCGACCTCACCCTGGGGACCACGGTCGGCAACCTCGGCTTTGACAAAGTCGAGTTTCCCAAGCCGGTTTTCATTGGCGACACGATCTATGCCGAAACCGAAATCGTGGAGACGCGCGAGTCGAAATCGCGCCCGCAATGGGGAGTCGCGATGTTCGAGCATCGGGGCAAGAACCAGCGCGGCGAAATCGTAGTACGCGCCCGCCGCGCCGCAATGATGCGCCGCAAACCGGCGTAGGGAAGATTGGCGTTTGGTCGATTGTGGGCCTGCGGTACCAATATGCGCGGCGCCTTTGTGCCGCGCGCTGGCTGTGTTATATGCCATCGCAGTAAACCTGACGGGGTGAAGTATGGCAGAGGGCAAGGCGAAACGAATGTGGGCGCTGCCGGGCGCGGTGTTTGTGGTCCCGCAGTCAAGCTTGATGGTGGGTGGCAGCAGCGAGATTATCGAGGTCCCGGTACCGTCGTTCCTGATTGAGCATCCCAAGGGGTTGGTGCTTTACGACACCGGGAGCCATCCGCGGGTCGCGGAGGACGTCGCCTCTTACTGGGGCGAGATGTTCCGCAACATGGTCAGATTCAGCAAGGACCTGACGGTCGACAACCAGATTAAGGCGCTGGGCTACAAGGTGACGGATGTCAAATACGTGGTGATGTCCCATCTCCATATGGACCACACCGGCGGGCTGTTCATGTTTCCCCACGCCAGGCTGCTGACCATGAAGGGCGAGTTGAGCTACGCCTATTGGCCTGCGCCGGATCGCCGCAACATCTTCCTGATCGATGACTTTTTGCCGACGCGCAACTATCAATGGCTGGAGTTGGAAGGCGAGTTCGACATGTTCGGCGACGGCAGCCTGACCATGCTCCACACCCCGGGTCATACGCCTGGCAGTACCTCGCTGGTGGTGCGGCTGCCGCATCAGAATATCGTCCTGGCCGGCGACGCGGTGCATATGCGCGACGCGCTCGACACCGAGCACACGATGATGGTTGACACCGATCCCGCCCAGTCGGTGCGTTCGATCCAACGCCTCAGGGCGATGCGCGATATGCAGGGCATGCGTGTCTGGGTCAGTCACGACCCCAACGACTGGGCCGAGATGGGTCCCGCTCCGAGAGTTATCGACTAGGCCCGAAAAGAGCGCCAAGGGAATCGCTTGGCGCTTATTTCTATGATCGCGTGGCAGGCAAGCCGCCTCGCATGGATTTTTTCCGTAGCGCCGTAGCCGGCCTCAGTGCCGGTTCTTTTTGATGTCCGCAAATGACAACAACGGCGCGCTGATGACGTAGTACGAAGAAAAAGAACCGGCACACAGGCCGACGCTGCGGCGCTACGGAACAGAGCGCTTATTTCAGGACTAGTCTGAGCCTGTTCTAGACCAATTCATTGACGAAGCAATCGCAAACACTCGCCCGCTGCTTTCGCGTTGTCCCGCGCGGTTGCGCGTTTCACCTTTCCGGCGATCACGAGGGAACGCGTCTGTTGCTTGAGCACATCGCGAATGACGGTCGTTGGTGTTACCAGGGGAAACGCCGCGTCGTAAATCAGCTTCGCGTCCGGAGCCAAGCCTGCCCGGCACTTCACTGCAGCCGCCGAATCGGCGAACGCCTGCAACGGCGCCACAAGGACTATTACAGCGATCAAAACGAATTTACGCATTGTTACTTTTCAACAATAAATTAGAGTCTCAACTTCAGCGTTTCTCAAGGTTTTGAAAACTCTGGGGACGCGACTTCTGTCTTATAGCCGGTAAAGCTGCGCGGCGGTTTTGCCCAGGATCCACTCCTGATCTTCTGGCGGAAGCTCCGCGATGTGCTCTCGCAGTTCCCGGATCGGCTCTCGATGTGCGTCGATGTGCGGATAGTCGGTGGCCCACATCAGGCGGTTCGCGCCGATCATCCGCGACGCCAGCGGGATGCAGCTTTCATCGACGTCGGCGGAGATCCAGCAGCGCTCGCGAAAGACCTCGCTGGGCCTGCGCCTGCTCCTGGTCGCAAAGGCGAACATCTCCCATTTCCCATCCGCCCGATCGAGCCATCCCGGCAGCCATCCGCAGCCGGCTTCTAAAATGACGTACTCGAGCGTCGGGAACCGTTCCAGCACGCCGCCTTGAAACACGCAATTGAGCGCCATCAGCGAGTCCACCGGCAACTGCATCGCCTGAAACCATATCGGGTTGTCTTCGGCGCGGTCGGTGGGGATGTGGAGGCCGGCGCCGAGCGAATCGGGCCGGACCTGGACATGGCTCGAAACGGGCAGGCGGGCCGCTTCGCAAACGGCCCAGAAAGGGTCGTAATAGCGGTCGCCGAAAGGACGCCGGTTGCCCGGAAAAGGGGTGATAAAGATACCCTTGGCCCTGGATTTGACGCGCTGCACCTCGGCGACGGCCAGGTTAACGTCGCACAGATTCACATGCGCGATCGGAATCAAACGCTCAGGCTGTGCGGAACAGAAGTCGAACAGATAATTGTTGTAAGCGCGGCAGTAAGCGGCCGAAATCTCCGGCTCCGAGCACGCGCCTTCCCAACAGATGCCGATGGTGGGAAATAGCAGGGCAATATCGATCCCTTCCTCGTCCATTTGGTTGACCCGTGCGAGCGGATCAATCGCGCCCGGGGTTCGCGTCGCACTTTCCCAATAAGTCACCTTACCCGCGGTCATCAGCTCCACCGGGTCCTGATAGGCTCCGCCCATCTCACCCAACGTCCCCCCCTGCATATAACTTGGCGTGCCGTTGACCTCGACATATTCGAGGCCCCGCGCGTCCACCTTGATGCGGATGGCCCGGTCGCGATACTTCGGCTCAAGATAGCGCTCCCACAGATCGGGCGGCTCGAGGATATGGCCATCGGAGTCTACCGTCAGCGGTCTCGACATTGCCTGAACCTCCTTGAAGGCGCGTGAGTTCCAGTCACTCCCCGGACCGTGATATTCCAACGTATTGCGCATGTTCGGCAAGAGTCTCGCGCGCGCAACGGTGACACTCATGGGTACCAAAGAGGTGAAGTCATTTTGTCGAATCTGCATTGGCGCCTGCGGAATGGTCCTCACGATAGATGAAAACGACCGGATAGTTGCCATTCGAGGAGACAAGGATCACCCCGCAAGCTCGGGATATGTGTGCGTCAAGGGTCTGCAAGCGCCGCAAGCGCACAACGGCCCACAGCGCCTGCTCCATCCTTTGAAAGCGCTGCCCGACGGGACTTTCCGGCGTATCCCGCTGGAACAGGCGCTCGATGAGATCGCCGATAAGCTGCGCCGGATTATCGACCGCGACGGTCCCGAGGCGGTCGCGGCGTTTCGGGGCACACAGAGCGGTCTCAACTCCACCGCGTATTACATGCTGCCCGACTGGCTTAGGGCAATTGGATCGCCGTCACTCTTTTCGACCATGACCGTTGACCAATCGGCAAAGTGGGTCAGCGTCGAGCGCCTGGGGGTTTGGGCCGCCGGGCGCCATCCGTTCCGCGATTCCGATGTCCTGATGGTCTTCGGCGGCAATCCCCTGGTTTCGATCTCGACCGTGGGCTTTGACACCATCAACGTCGCCAAGCAGATCAGGGATGCCAAGTCCCGTGGCATGAAGCTCATTGTCGTGGACCCGCGCTTCACGGAGACCGCGCGCCAGGCCGATCTGTTCCTGCAGCCGCGTCCGGGCGAGGACCCCGCCATCGCGGCAGGATTACTGCGGATCATCCTGACTGAAGGTTGGGAGGATCGGGAGTTCTGCGCGCGTTATGTCGATGACCTCGAGGGATTGCGCGGTGGCGTCGAACTGTTCACCCCGGAATATGTCCAGGCTCGCGCCGGAATACCCGCGGCCAAGCTCCGCCAAGCGGCGGAACTCTTCGCCTGGCCCGCGAAGCGCGGCGCCGCCATCAGTGGCACCGGGCCGGACATGGCGCCACACTCCAATCTGTCTGAGCATCTGATCGAATGCCTTAATGTTGTTTGCGGCAGATATTTGCGCATCGGTGAACGCGTCGCGAACCCCGGGGTTCTAGGTCCGACCAAACCGCGCCGCGCGCGGGTGATACCACCACGACGCTCATGGGAAAGCGGACACAAGAGCCGGATTCGCGGGGTCGGGATGTTATACGGCGAAATGATGGCTGGTATCCTGGCCGATGAAATACTCACTCCCGGAAAGGGCCAGATCAAGGCAATGATCGTCGATGGCGGCAATCCGGCCAACTCGCTGCCCGACCAGCGCAAGACCGTACGCGCGCTGAAAACGCTGGAATTACTGGTTACTATCGATCCGGTGATGAGTAATACGGCAAAGCTGTCGCATTACATACTACCGCCCAAATTGCAGTACGAACGCGCCGATCTTCCCACCACCAGAGACTACGAGACGCTCTTTTTCCATGTCCCTTTCTCGCAGTACGCATCCGAGGTGGCCAAGCCGCCACCGGGTTCGGAGGCGGTCGATGACTGGTACGTGTTTTGGGCACTGGCCAAACGGCTGGGCCGGACTATCGTGTTTGACGGCGTGCCGCTGGACATGATTAATCCGCCGGGCACCGCTGACCTGATTTCTATCGTGACGCGAAACTCGCGCGTCCCGCTCGAAGAGATCAAGCAACACCCTGGGGGCAAGATTTTCGAAGCTGAGCCCCAATACGTTGAACCCGCCAGGGATTCAGGAGGCAGGTTCGCGGTGATTCCGCACGACGTCGCTGCCGAGCTCGCCCAAGTTGCGGCCGAAGACATTGATCCCACAGTTATCACGGCAAGCGGCCACCAGAACTTTACGCATCGATTGTCTGTTCGGCGAATGCGTGAGGTATCCAATACCATGTACCAGGAACTTCCCGCGATTCATCGGCGCCGCCCCTACAATCCGGCCTGGATGAATCCGGAGGACCTCGCGGCGATGGGTCTTGCGTCGGGCGACCGCGTTGAAATCGTTTCGGATCATGGCCGCATAACGGCAATCGTCCAAGGGGACGAATCAGTCCGTTCCGGCGTGGTTTCGATGACACACGGCTGGGGCGCGCTGCCGGATGAAGCGGCTGATTATGAGCAGACCGGCGCTTCAATAAGCCTGTTGGTCAGCAGCGAGCGGGACGTCGAGACCATCAACGCGATGCCGCGCCAGTCCGCGATTCCGGTGAACATCGTCCGCGCACCGTAGTACGTCAAGAGCAATGTGATCGCAAAGCGAAATGCTGCGGTGACTATATAACTCGCTATATATTCAGCGGTAACGCGGGGAGAAGATTATCTGCATGGCCAAGAAGGTTATTGTAGCCGGAGATCTGGTCCGCCAGGAGAATCTGGTTCAGCGGCCGGCTGGAGACTCGGCGCATTCCGGAACAATGCCCCTGACGGCCCTTCATCGATGGGTTAGTGGTGCAAACCGGCTGGCATCGCTGGTGAAGATCGCTTGTTCCGATCTCAATCCCGCTATCAGCGACGAGTCCGGGGCCGACAGTTTAGCCAGTCGATCCTATGCCTTATGGACGCTGCACGAACAGGCTGCCGGCAGCCGCCAACGAGTATGGCGAATCCGCGAGTTCCTGGGCGGCACGCCGACAGAATCCCAGATAAACCAAGCGCCCGCGGCACAGGAAGAGTCAAGCCCGGATTTGTTGGTTCTGGATGATCAGAATCTGGGTTTTCGCGATGATTCCGCGCGCTGGCCGGCCGCCCTGCAAGAAGGTGGATCCCCACGCCGCATCATTTTGAAAACATGCGCGCCGTTGGGAGAAGGTCTGCTCTGGAAGAAGTTGCTCGGTTCTTATGCGGATCGGCTGGACGTGGTCGTCTCCGTATCGGCGCTGCGCGCCCGCGGCGCATCGATTTCCCAATCGCTCTCCTGGGACCGGACTATTGAGGAGACGGTCAGCGAGTTTGAAAGCGGTGTCTCTTCGGGTGACCTCGCGCTGGTCCGGCGCGCCGTGGTGCATTTCGCCAGCGCCGGCGCCGCCAGTTTCACGAGGCTTGCTCCAAAAGAAACGTCGGACGGAGCGTTGATGGACCGTGCGAGACTGGAACGCTTTCTATATCATCCCGCCGATCAGGAAACCGGCTGGGAGGCGAGGCATCCTGGCCTGACGCTGGATAACTCGGGAATTCTGGCCGCCTCCCTGGTACGCCTTGAACTCGCGCCGCAATCATATCCGCTATACATCGCTGTGGGACGAGGGTTGAATGCAATGCGGGCGGCCCACGAGCAGGGCGGCGGGATAGTCGATAATTTTGCGCTGGATGCGGCCGATCGGGCCATTGCCAACGCACTGCATCCGCCGGCCGGGCAGGAACCGGCCGCAGCTTATTACACGGCGTTTCCCCATGACCTTCTCGACGAGCCGATGTTGAAGACGCAACCGCCGTCGGAGTCGAACCTTTTGCGCGATGCGATTGGAACCCGGCTTGAGTATGTAGTCGAGAAGGGGATTGACATCTGTGTGCGAGGACTGGAGGCAGCGCTGCCGTCGGCCCCAAAATCCAGTTACGGACACTTTCTCAGTCCGGATCGCGAGGAGATGGAGCGGCTCAATGCTATCCGCAATCTGATCCTGGCATACCGGGAAAATCTGGGTGAAAAGCGACCGCTGTCGATCGCTGTGTTCGGCCCGCCGGGCAGCGGCAAGTCGTTCGCGGTCAAACAACTCGCGGCGCAACTGTTCGCGGACAAACTCTCCAGCTACGAGTTCAATTTATCGCAGTTCGAAAGCACCGACGATCTGCATCAGGCTTTCCATCAGCTCCGCGACGGATCGGTACACGGTCAGATTCCATTTGTCTTCTGGGACGAATTTGATTCCCTCAATCTGAAGTGGCTTAAGGAGTTTCTGGCGCCGATGCAGGATGCCGTCTTCACTTCGAAAGGCAGCCAGTTCCCGTTTGGCAAGGTAATTTTCGTCTTCGCCGGCGGCACGGCTTCGAGCCTGGCCGGATTCGATCGGGGCTCCGATGATCCCCGCGCCGCGGAGTTCCGGGCCGCCAAGGGTCCGGATTTCGTCAGCCGTTTACGCGGCTTTATCGATATCAAAGGGCCTAACCTCGCGGCCGGGCAGCGCGGCGATTTATCCTACATCATCCGGCGCGCGATCATGCTGCGGTCCACGGCGAGCCGGCTATATCCACACCTGATCGATTCTGACACCGGACTGCTATCGATCAGTGCGAACGTGGCCCGCGCGTTCCTGTTGGTTAATGACTATCTTCACGGCGCGCGCTCGCTCGAGGCGATTGTGAGTATGAGCGATCTGAGCAGTGCGGGATACTTTGGTCCGTCCAATCTTCCTTCCGCCGACCTCCTGCGCATCCACGTCTCCGCCGATTTTCAGGAGCATCTGCGCGAAGCACAATTGGAGCTTCCAGTGATCGAAGCGCTCGCCACCGCCTGCCATCAATCGTTTTGCCGCGCACGCGTAAAGCAAGGTTACAAGTTGGGCGCCGTCCGGGATGATGAAGCCAAGACCCATCCGCTGCTTAAACCCTACGAGCAACTGACCGAAGCCGACAAGGAGCGCAACCGGGTGACCGCGCGGCTAACCTATGCCAAGCTTTCGTCAATCGGCTACGGGATTGTGCGGGCTGGAAGCTCCGCCGCTCCGATCCGCAGTCTGCCCCTGGAGCAATCGGAGGAGTTGATGCGCATGGAGCACGACCTCTGGCTCCGGGAACATCTGCTCAGAGGCTATGAATGGGCGGAAAAGACCTCCGATGACCTCCGGCTTCATCGCGACATTGTCAGTTACGACGAACTCTCGGCGGCAGAGCAGGCGCTGGATGCAGTGCCGATTCAGGACATCGTCGAGGTTATGGCGCAGTACGGTTATGTTCTCGTCAATAAAGCGGAACCGCTTAAGCGCGACGGCAAGCCAAATGGATAATGTAGATACTTGGGTAGTCCAACTGTAATAGCGTCCGGTTCCCTACCCACATTCAGTTGTGGGAGAGGGTTGAGCGCCAGCTTTAACCGCCGAGCCAGTGGGTCGGGCGTCCCGGCCTCCCTTTCGCCATCCAGCGTCAGGCGCGCACGAAGCAGACGATGGCGCCGCCGATTATGATCAGGATGGCCGGGTTGACGTGGCGGAAGTACAGGATAGTGAATACGGTTAGGGCAATCAGGCCGGTGACCAGATCGGTAACGGAGATCTTGGCCACGGTATAGGTTCCCGACAGCATCAGGCCAATCGCCACCGGAGCCATTCCACGCTGGATCGCCGTACGCCATGGATTACCTTCGAAGCGCTTCCAGATCCGGTTGACGGAAAAGGTGATGAGACAATCGGGGAGAAAGAAAGCCAGACCAACCACCACCGCACCCAACGCGCCGGCCAGGCGATATCCGATGATCAGGATCATCAGCATGTTGGGACCGGGCGCGACCTGACCCACACTGTAGATATCGCGAAATTGCTTGTCGGTAAGCCAATGAAAATGACCCACCAGCATGTGCCGCATCTCGGGCAGGACCGCGGTTCCGCCCCCCACTGCCACCAGGGACAGCAGGGCAAACACCCACAACAGATTCAAAAGCTTGGTTGCGTGCAAGGCTACTAAACCTCAGTGATGACCCAAACGAACGGGTTCTTTGTGCCTGAACGGCCGGATTTGCCCGCCTTTGTGCGTCTTCGGATGGTAGAGCATCACGGCGATCGGTCCCACCACCAGGATGACAATCACCAGCGACTGATGAAGCAGGCTAATCGCGGTGAAGGTGGCCATCACCAGCATGAAGTCGCGCACGTGCACGAGTTGCTTGTGACCCAGCTGCAGGGCGACGGCGGTCAGCAATCCGGTCGCGGCGGCCGCAACCCCCGCCAGGAAATGATTGACATTGAGGTTTTGCTTGTTCCCGATAAATAGGATGCCGGCGATCATCACCACGACCGAGCCGGGTAGCAGGATTCCCACCGCCGCGGCCACCGACCCTTTCGCACCCCGGATACGGTCACCGACGATCACGCTTAGATTCACCGCGATCAGGCCTGGAAGGGTTTGACCCACTTCCAGCGCGTCGAGGAACTGTTCGTCATCCATCCACTGCTGCCCGCGCACAATATACTCGCGCAGGTAAGCCACCACCCCACCGCCGAAGCTGATTGCCCCGATGGTCAGAAACAGTCTGAAGAGACTGGCCAAACTGACTTCTTCGGTGCGCGTGACAGCGTCGGTTTCGGCTGCGCCAGCTGGTTTGCCTTCCGCGGAGGGTTTGAGGTCACTCATCGTTATTGGCCGGGGCATTGCCCGATTTGTCGATCAGCGCGGTTTTGGTGTTCCCCATAAATCAAATCGTGTGGAAACTCTCCGAATCTGAAAACATTCTACGTTTAGCAAACTTCTTATATTCCCTGAACTTGATTCCGATGCTCGCTTTGCCCCCATCGGAAGACTCAAGTTAATCGGGGCCACTGATCTCATAGCAAAAGCTGTTTTACTGATTGGCCTATGGAGCGTCAACATCAGCTCAAAGATGGCTTAGCACCTCGCGTACGGTCAGTCGTCAAAAACCGGAAACGCTCAACGACCACACTCTCATTCAAAAAAAGGGCGGCGGGTTAGACACCCACCGCCCTTTCGCGGCTTCAACTCTCTTCCGGCCACATCCTTGCGGATGCTTTAAGCGTCGAAGTACATTGCGAACTCATAAGGATGCGGACGCAGCCTGGTTTGGCTGACCTCGCGGCTCATCTTGTAATCGATCCAGGTCTCGATCAAATCCGAGGTGAAGACATCGCCCTTGAGCAGGTACTCATGGTCGCGCTTGAGATTATCAAGCGCGGCTTCGAGCGACGGCGGCATGCTGGGCACCTCGGCCAATTCCGCCGGAGTCAGCGCATAGATATCCTTGTCCAGTGGCTGTCCGGGGTCGAGCCGGCGCTGGATTCCGTCAAGCCCCGCCATCAGCATGGCCGAAAACGCCAGGTACGGGTTGCAGGTCGGGTCGGGAAATCGAACCTCGATCCGTTTGGCCTTGGGCGAGGGCGAATACATCGGAATGCGCACCGACGCCGAGCGGTTTCTGCTCGAATATGCCAGGTTGATCGGGGCCTCAAAGCCGGGGACCAGACGGCGATAGGAGTTGGTTCCGGGGTTGGTGAATGCCGCCAGTGACGGAGCGTGATGCAGGATTCCGGCGATGTAATGCATCGCCAATTCCGACATTCCGGCGTAACCTGAACCAGCGAATAGCGGGGTGTCGCCCTTCCAGATGCTCTGGTGAGTGTGCATGCCGGAGCCGTTGTCGCCGAAAATCGGCTTGGGCATGAAGGTCACCGTCATCCCATGGCGCTTCGCCACGTTCTTGCAGATGTATTTGTACCAGGTCAGCCAGTCCGACATCTTGACCAGCGGGTTAAAGCGCATGTCGATTTCGGCTTGGCCGGCGGTGGCGACTTCGTGATGCTGCTTCTCGACCCGGATGCCGACCTGCTCCATCACCAGCACCATTTCGGTGCGGATGTCCTGCAGCGAGTCGGTTGGCGGTACCGGGAAGTAGCCTTCCTTGTAACGCGGCTTGTAACCCAGATTCGCGCCTTCCTTGCCGCTGTTCCACACGCCCTCTTCGGAATCGATGAAGTAGTAGCTGGAGTTCTGGTTGGTGTCGAAGCGGATGCCGTTGAAAATGAAGAATTCCGGCTCGGGGCCGAAATAGGCAGTATCGCCGACTCCGGTGGACTTCAGATAAGCCTCGGCCTTGCGCGCGATGTTCCGCGGGTCGCGGCTGTAGGGAGCCCGGGTGATGGGATCCTCGATATTGCACAGCAGCGTCAGCGTCGGTTCCTTGGTAAAGGGATCGAGCACGGCGGTGTCGGGATCGGGTACCACCAACATGTCGCTGGATTCAATCGATTGCCAGCCCCGGATGGAGGAGCCGTCAAAACCCAACCCCTCTTCGAATGGCGCCTCGTCCTTGAACTCCGAGATCGGCGCGGTGAAATGCTGCCAGGTACCGATCAAGTCCATAAACTTGATGTCGACCATCACCGCGCCCTTGTCTTTGATCATTTGAAGAACCTGTTTGGGAGTCATTGGACCTACTTTTCCTCCTTGCCGCTTGCGGAGAGTATTTCCTTGCTTGGATTTAGCCATGCGCGCAAAGTGCCTTTCACGCGAGACTAACAACTAAGTTCAATAATCGTTCCTACTTTGGTGGCGCAACACAAAATCGACAAATTTTCTCAGTAATTCGGCTTTCGCTCCAAAAACAATGCAAAAAGCAATGCACAAAAAGGGGGCATTAGCTCCAAGTTTGTGCGGACCTGAAGTTTCAAAGCGAATTTCGCCGCAGAAGAGCCGAATTCATCCACGGTCACTGGCAGCAGCTGCTCTGGTGCGCGCCTCAATCCAAGATTTCATCGAGCGAGGAAAAAAGCAAACGCTGACCCGGCGGTCAGCGCTCAGCCAACGGGCGGCGGCCGAAGCCGCCGCCCGTCCTGACACCACCACTTCTTCTCGATTTAGAAGCTGTAGATCGCTGCTGCCAGTATAGTGTCCTGGCCGGTATAAGTGTGTGAAGGTATAAATCCACTGGGCTGCGTGGGGTCCGCAATCAGATTATCGCTGCTGTAGAACGGATGGGCGTTCGAAGCGTCGTGCCGATACTCCAGCCGCGCCAGCAATCCGGTAACCAGCGGAACCTTGTAATTGAGCGTCTCCGTGACCTCGAACAGCGTCTGGCGCAGTCCGCTCCTTACCCCTTCGCCATCGCGAAACCATTCGAAGCGGGTCGCAAACTCGACGTTGTCATTCAAATCATAAACCCCATAGCCGGCGAATCCCTGCCAGGTCGCCCCCTTGAGTAAACTCCGCTCGTGCCGGTCAGCATATTGCCGTAGGAGGTCGGCAACGGCGTAACCGCGATTGGCCCCGTTTCACTCGCATAAAGGTATTCGCCGATTAGCTGCAGGCCTTTGAGCGGCGTCTTCCAGGTTAGGATCGGGTCGATTGCTCCAAGCTTCGAGTTGCTGTGATCCTGCTGTTCCGGACCGTAGATGCCATTGAGCAGGAACGAGATCGAATCAGTCGGCGTCACCGACAACTCCCCTTCCACGCTCTTGCCCTCGTTACGCGAGGAGGGATCATCCCAACCATTGTTCACTCCCATGGTCAGGCCGAATATCGGAGTTGAACGAGTACTGCGCCCGCACCCCGGTATGGGTCAGCGGTTCACCCAAAGTGTACAAAAAGCCGCGCGACTCGTTGAAATTGAGGTTGTTGTATACCGGAATGACTTCTTCGCCCAGCAGGGTCACGAATTTGCCGGCCTGCATATTGATCCCCGTGCCCAGCGGGATGGTATAGGTCAGGTAAGCCTGGGTGGGGTCGAACTCCTGCGGTCGATGGTCGGCGTCGAGTGGATTCGAATAGTGAGTCGACGCCCATAGCATCTCGGCGGTTTTGCCGAAATTCAGGTCGGTAACAAAACCGACCCCGCCGTCAGTGGTCCGATCGATATGAAGGTTGAATTGCTGCAAGTTGAAGCTGTTGGCGTCGACGTCAAACGCCCGCAACTGGTTGACCGAGCCCGAGCTGCTCAGAATTGGCGTGGTGTTGGGCTGGTTGAAGTTGTAGTCGTAAGTGGCATCGACCAAGCCATGGATATGGACGCCGAGATTGTCAGACAGGTTCTTCCTGACATCCCCCAAGTCATGTTCGACCTGCGCGACATGCTCGCCGATAGTCTTGGGCGCGGTGTTGGCGGGCGGCGGCGACACCACTATCGCCTGCTGAATTTGCTTGACTTCGGTGGTGTTCTGAACGGTTTCCGCGCGCAGGTTGCTAACCTCACCCGACAATTCATCCACCGAGCGTCCGGTTGGGGCGGCCGTCACCGCGGTCGTCGTCGTATAGGTACGCATCACGTGGTGATGGCGTCGTTCGTTTGGCTTCCACGGTCGGGCCTGTATCCTCAGCCCTGGTCAGAGCCGGCGTTGGCGATGACCATAAATGTCATGACCAAACCGAATGCCATGGTAAATCGGATCGTCTTGTTCCTCGTCACTACTTCCTCCTTCAAGCGCGTCTAGTTCCTGAGCGCGTCTACGGTGCCACCATTCAACAAGCGACACGGCCCTCCAGGTTCGGATGGCTCACGACATCAGTGGTCGTGGCCGATACACAAGAAACGTACCGACCCAAAGAAACCGAAAAAGAACGGCGTATTGAGGCTTTTGGCGGGGGCCAACCAGATCCGAATCGCCCATTTGATAGGCAGTTGCCGCTTCATGTCGCAGGCAGGTTTTCCGGGATGACGCACATGTTGCCGTAAGCGCGCTTTTGGCATCCCGCACGGCACCTGGGCCCGAGTTGTGACAGCTTGATTAAGACGCCACCGCCGCCCGTAGCATAACGCGGTGGAGGATGACTCGATGAACTTCGAATTAAATCCCGCGCAAGAAGAGATCGTCCGCCAGGTTAGGGTTCTTTGCCAGCGTTTTCCTGATGAATACTGGCGGGAGAAGGACGCCACCCATGGATTTCCTCACGAGTTCCATCACGCCATCGCGCAAGCGGGCTATCTTGGCATCGCCATCCCCGAAGAGTATGGCGGCAGCGGTCTGGGGATCACCGAAGCTTCACTGCTGATGAGAGAGGTGGCGGCTTCCGGTGGGGCGATGAACGCGGCGAGCGCTATCCATCTGACGATCTTCGGGATGAGCCCGGTTATCCATCACGGCAGCGAGGAAATCAAACGTCGTTATCTTCCGCCTATTGCACGGGGTGAACTGCACTGTTCGTTCGCCGTAACCGAACCGGACGCCGGCAACGACATCACACATATAAAGACCAGCGCGCGCCGCGAGGGTGACTATTACGTCATCAATGGCCGCAAGGTCTTCACCACCAAGGCCCAGGAAGCCGACAAGATGTTGCTGCTTACCCGCACAATCCCGATTGATCAGGTGTGCAAGAAGACTGCGGGGATGAGCCTGTTTCTGGCTGATATGGACCGGTCCGCCGTCGAAGTACGCGAACTTAAGAAGATGGGACGTCACGCGGTCGACACCAACATGCTGTTTATCGACAACCTCAAAGTTCCCGCCAGCGATCTGGTCGGCGAGGAGGGGCGCGGTTTTTATTGCCTGCTTGACGGGCTCAATCCGGAGCGGATCCTGGTGGCCGCCGAAGCGATTGGCATCGGCCGCGTGGCCCTGAGTCGCGCGATTAGCTATGCCAATCGAACGAGTCGTGTTCGGACGCCCAATTGGGCAGAACCAGGCGATTGCTCATCCGCTGGCAGATTGCTACTCCAAGTTCGAAGCCGCCGAGATGCTGGTGATGAAAGCGGCGTGGCTATTCGATTCGGGGCGGCCATGCGGCCCCGAAGCCAATATGGCCAAGCTCAGAGCCGCGGAGGCGTGCTTCGAAGCGTGCGACCGTGCGGTCCAGACCCTGGGTGGTTATGGATATATGGCCGAATACGATGTGGAGCGTTATTTCCGCGAATGTAGGATGCTAAAAATTGCTCCGGTGTCCCAGGAGATGGTGCTCAACTATCTCAGTGAGCACGTGTTGGGTTTGCCGCGCTCATACTAATTATACCAAGCGTCATCGGCATGCGGCTTTCAAACGTTATCATCAGTCTGGCGGTTATCGCATTTGTAGCCTTCGTGTTTTATTCGGTGGCGCGAGTGGAGCCACTTGAGGTCAGCGGCGCCCACATCGAGCATCAAGGCAGCCAGGTATTAGTGCGCGGGACCGTGACCAACGCCGGCTCGAACACTCAGGCGGCAGGACTTCAGTTACGCCTGTTTGACGGCAGCGGTCATCAGATAACGCATATGAACGTTCGTTTGGCTGGACTCAGTCCTGGACAAAGCGAGCAGTTCGTTTCACCGCCGATCAGCGCCGCAGGAGCGGAAAAATTCACCATTCAGATCGACCGCGGGAACAATATGTACGGCAATTGAGGCTGTGGATGAATATTCAATGCGCACCGGCGTCTTATTGGATATACTGAGTTATTGACTGTCAGGCTTTTTAGTAGCCTTTCAGTTGCCCGGAAGTCATCCTAGTGGTAGAAAGATCGAATCTAACAAATCGCCTGCACCGCTTTAAACGTTCAAACGGAGAAAACCGGGTTTTGTTGGAGCGTCCTGCGGCAGGGGGAGCGAATTATGGCCAAGGTTAAGACCCGCAATTTCGGACAAGTAATACGCGACCGGCGCCGGCAGCTGGACCTGACTCAAGAGGAAGTGGCGCGCCGAATCAGCACATCGACGCCTTATATCGGACATCTCGAATCCGGTAAACGGCATCCCTCCGAGAAGGTGGTAACCAAGCTGGCGGATGTACTGGGGCTGGAGCGGCGGGAGATGTTCTTCCTGGCGAATCCGGGCGCCAAAGCACTGCTTTCGCAACAGGCCCCGAACAGCGCCACCTCGGCGTGGGATGAGTTCCGCAAGGACGATCGTTTGCGCCGCATTCACAACATTACCGGCGAAGAGATGGAAATGCTCTCGCACGTGGCGTTGATGGGTGATGTAAGAAGCTCGCGTGACTTCGTCTATATCCTGACCACGATCCGCCAAGCCTTGGGCCGCTAAGCTATTCGATGGCGCCAAGCCCGTCTTCGCCGGCGGGCTTGCCCACCGCGCCACCGCGCTGGTTTTGCGCGCGGGTTAGTAATACGCTCGCCTCCCTATGACCGCCGTAGCTCAGCCCACGGCGCCGGCATGGAAGCTTGCGCCCGGAAGGTGGCCGCGCCGCTATACGGTGATTGGCCTGTTCTTCGTTTCGACGGTCATCTGTTACGTCGATCGGGTCAACGTTTCGGTGGCGATTATTCCCATGTCCCGCGGGCTGGGATATTCGCCCGCCACCCAGGGATTGATACTCTCCGCATTCTTTCTGGGGCTATATTGTTTCGCAACTGGCCGGCGGATGGATGGCGGATCGCTTCGGCGGCAGGGCCGTGCTGGGGTTCGGGGTAGCCTGCTGGTCGCTTGCGACGTTTGTGACTCCGTTGGGGGCCGCGGTGTCGCTTCCGCTCCTGCTGGGCGCCCGCGTTGCGCTGGGCGTCGGCGAGGGCGTCAACTTTCCCGCTATCCACAGCCTGGCTGCGCGATGGGCGCCGGCGCGTGAACGATCGCGCGCCTTGGCGCTCAATTATACCGGCATATTCCTCGGCACCATCGTGGCCCTGCTGGCCAGTCCACCGTTGATTCTCAGGTATGGATGGCCTGCGGTCTTTTATATCAGCGGAGCACTGGGCGGCGTTTGGCTTGTCGCCTGGGCAATCAAAGGCTGGCGACGGACCCGAGAATGTCCGCGGCATGGATCCTGCCGAACTCGAACTGATTCTGGCCGATCGGCCAGCGCTGGCCCGGCTTCAATCCATTCCCTGGGGGGTAATACTGCGTGAAAAAGCGGTGTGGGCGATTGTTTTGGCCCACGTCTGCAATAACTGGGGCTTCTACATACTGCTACTGTGGCTGCCGACCTATCTGAACCGGGCATTGAAGGTCCCGGTCGAACGGGTGGGTGAATATGCCCTGATTCCCTGGGTCGCCACCTTCGTGGTCGGCAATCTGGCCGGCTGGCTCAGCGACGGATGCTGGCACGGGGAATGGCGGTCACGACGGTCCGAAAGCTGGTCCAAACGGCAGGATTCTTCATCGGCGCGGTTCCGCTGATCTTCCTTCCCCGGGTTACCGACCCCGGCGTCGCGATAGTGCTGGTAACCGTGTCTGCATGCTGTGGCGCGATGTCGCTGGCGGCGTTCGGCGTCAACCATCTGGATGTCGGACCGCGCTACGCCGGAATTCTGATGGGGATCTCCAACACCGCGGCGACCGTTCCGGGAATTGTCGGCGTTGCCGTAACCGGCCTCAGTCCTTGGAACCACCGGCTCTTTTGCACCCATCTTCTATATCACCGCCGCGGTCTACCTGGTCGGTCTGGCCGGCTACCTTGCCTGGGCCAGCGGCGAACAAAAGCTATAGCGGGTAGGTGTGGTCAACGCTGGGCAGACACAGGAGTCCGCTCCTCAGCCCCGGAGCAGCGCTCGATTTGGACGCGCTATCTGCCGCCATTATCGCCAGCGCCAATGGCGGATGTTCGGAATCGTCTCGACCGCAGGATTTTTCGAATCCTACGATCGCGCGTTGCTGAGTCTGGCGATCGAGCAGATACAGCACGGCTTACGGATCGCCAATCGTCAACTCGGAGTGGTGCTGTCCATCATCCGCCTCGGTTATCTTCTGGCCCTGCCTATCGCATCATTCGCGGACCGCTTCGGGCGCCGGCGCCTGCTGCTGTATTCGGTGGTCTTTTATACCGTGGCCACCGCGGCCAGCGCGCTGGCTCCTGGTGTCCGCTCTTTCGTGGCCTTTCAGTTCGTCGCCCGCGGGTTTGCCGCCGCCGAAGCCGCCGTCGCGCTGGTGATTCTTTCCGAAGAGGTGGGCGCGTCCGTTCGCGGCTACAGTATCGGTTTGCTCGGGGCGCTGGGGATCAGCGGTTATGGGCTGGCGGCGCTGGTCTTTGCGCTGATCGATGTGATCCCCTTCGGATGGCGCGGGCTCTATGCACTGGCCCTGATACCGCTGGTGGTGATCGTGCCCCTGCGGCGGCATTTGCCCGAAACCCAGCGCTTCAGCCATGTGCAGGAACATCATGCCGCCGTGAGCTTTCTTACACCGCTAAGGGAATTGGTGCGCAACCATCCGCGCCGCCTGCTCCCCGTCCTGGTGGTAACCTTCCTGTACTATATGGGCAGCACACCCGCGGCTTTCCTGGCCTTCAAGTATCTCGAGGTGGTCCACGGCTGGTCGCCGGCGATGGTGTCGTCGATGGTTATCGTCGGCGGTGGCCTGGGAATTCTGGGCAACGTCGTCGCCGGCTGGCTGAGCGACAGCCTGGGCCGGCGCACGATGGCGGCCGTTGTTACATTTATCGCCCCGCTTCTGATGTTGCTGTTTCTGCATACCGGCGGGGCGATTATGATCGCGGCGTGGATCGGCCAACTGTTCTGTGACACCGCATCGACCACCCTGCTCAACACCTTCGGCGCCGAACTGTTCCCCACCGCGCAGCGCTCCACCGCGACCAGCACAGTAACCGTGGCGGCAACGTTGGGCGCCGCGCTGGGCCTGTGGATGGAGTCGGTGCTGTTCGTATTCACCGGATCGCATTGGAGCGCCGTATCGCTCCTGACCATCGCGTGGATAATCGCACCAATCGGAGTGCTGCTGTGGTTTCCGGAAACCGCCGGGATGGAGCTGGAAGCGATCTCCGCGCAGCCGATTGCTTAGCTACAAGTGACTGGCTCTGTTTCCTAAACTCATAGGACGCATAGAATCGATCTACCTTGTCCAGGACATCCAGCGATGGAACAGGCGGCTTAGCGTTGGGGTGAGGCGTGTGCGGTTATAGGCGTCGCCGAGCTTGCGGATCGCTTCGGCCTGGGTCGGATACGGATGGATGGTCCGGGCGATCGTGCCCAGGCCTAACCCGCCCACCATCGCGAGCGTCAGTTCCGAAATCATCTCGCCGGCATGTTTGGCGGCTACTGTTGCGCCGACGATCGTATCAGTGCCCTTTTTGACGTGGACCTTCACGAAGCCAGCCGTTTCACCATCAAGCACTGCGCGATCAACGTCACTCATTGGCTGTATGAAGGTGCTGATCGCGATACCGCGCGCCTCCGCCTGTGACTCGTACAGGCCCACATGGGCAATCTCGGGGTCGGTGTAGGTACACCATGGAATAGTCAACGCACTGGCGCGCTCGCGGCCCATGAACAGGGCATTTCGAATCACGATTCGGGCTGCCGCGTCGGCCGCGTGAGTAAAACGGTAAGGCGAGCAGATATCGCCCGCGGCGTAAATTCGCGGGTTGCTGCTTTGAAGACGATCGTTGACTTTCACGCCGGTGCGGCGGTCATAATCGACGCCGGCGGCTTCGAGGTTGAGCCCGTCAATGATCGGTATGCGGCCCGCCGCTACCAATATCTCGTCGGCTTCGATCTCATGCTCAACTCCTTCAATCCGTACCCGTTTGCCGCCGGCGACGGTTTGCACAGTTTCAATTCGAATGCCCTCGCGGACATCTATTCCATCACGCAACAGGGAATCCTTGAGAATGCGGATGGCGTCGGGATCCTCCTGCGGCATTATGGTGGGCACCATTTCCAGCAACGTAACCTGCGAACCGAAGCGCCGAAATGCCTGCGCCAGTTCGCATCCAACCGGACCTCCTCCAATCACGATTAAACGGTGAGGCAGCGCGGTCAGGGAGAAAACCGTCTCGTTGGTGAGAAAACCCGCCGCGTCGAGGCCGGGAATCGGCGGCGCCGCCGCGCGGGTGCCGGTCGCGATAGCGGCGCGGCGCCAGCGCAGAGTCCGGCCCGCGACCTCGATCGCGTCGGGACCCGAGAAGCGGCCCTCGCCGATGAAGACATCGACGCCAAGATTCGCGGAAACGGGCAGCCGAATCATTGGTACTTAGCTCGGCGCGCAGGCGGCGCATCCGCTCCATCACGGCGGGAAAATCCGTGCGGGCGCCGTCCGGCACGGCGATGCCGTACGCCGACGCGTCACGCATCTCGGCCGCGGTGCGCGCCGATCGGAGCAATGCCTTGGAAGGTACGCATCCGGTGTTTAGGCAATCGCCACCCATTAGCTCGCGCTCGATGAGCGCCACTTTGGCGCCCAGGCCGGCGGCCCCGGCAGCGATAATCAATCCCGCCGTGCCGGCGCCGATCACGACCACGTTGTAACGCTGCGCGGGTTGCGGATTGACCCAGTTGGGCGGGTGAGTATTGCCGAGCAGGGTCTGGTTGTGAATATCCGCCGGTACGATGGATAATGCGGTCGGAGGCTCGGCCACGCAGGCCCTCCTTCAGGTGCCGGTTTTTTCCCGTAAGGCCTTGCCAGCCACGTAGGCGACGTAAACGGCAACTGCGATCGATGCGATGAACCCCACCACCTCGAAGATCCATTGGGCTGGCGTGCGATGGATCGGCATCACTCCGATGCGGGCAACGTCGCGGACCAGCGAGCCGATGTAAACGTACATGACAATCCCCGGAATCATGCCGGCCCAGGTAGCAAAAAAATAATCCTTCAAGCGAATCCGGGTAAGCCCGAACGCGTAATTGAGCAGGTTGAAAGGAAAGAACGGAGACAGCCGCGCCAGACCTACGATTTTCCAGCCCTCGCGCGCGACCGCGCGATCGATGGCCTCGAATTTCCCGTTGCCTTCGAGCTTTTTGGCTACCCATCCGCGCGCGATGTAACGGCCAACCAGGAAGGCGCAAGTCGCGCCCAGGGTGGCGCCAATCGAGACATAGATCGTTCCCTTCAGCAGTCCGAACACGGTTCCGGCCCCGATACTGAGAATCGCGCCGGGAACAAACAGAATCGGCGCAACGATATACATGCCGATGAAAATCAGGGGAGCCAGCGGACCGAGCCCGCTGATCCATCGCAGTACGCCCCTGAGCAGGTCCTCGGCAACGAATAACTTTACCGCCAGCAACGCGGCCAGGAGCGCCACCCCGATCACGGCGTTGGATCGCCAGCGGCTTTTGGTGCCGGACTGCGGTTGAGCGCTGGAAAGTGCCGGCGATTCAGCCAATGGCCGCTTGCCGCCTTTGATTTGGATTTTCTGGTCCCGGTCCTTGGGCAGCGAGAATCACGGAGCGGTTTCCAATCATCAGTGGCCCCGCGTGGTCTGGAGCAAGCGGGCGGCGCCACGCGCCATTTGCAGCTCCTCGTCCAACGGAATCACCCACACGTCAACTTTGGAATTTGCGGCGCTGACGCGGCCTTCGCGCGCGTTGGCGGCACGGTTTCGCGCCGCGTCGATGGCGACGCCAAAGACACCCAGGCCAGCGCAGATGCGCTCGCGGACCAGATCGGAATGCTCTCCGATTCCGCCGCCGAAGATGATCGCGTCGACGCGTCCCAGCACCGTTACATAAGATCCGAGATACTTGCGCGCGCGGTAGCAAAAGACGTCTATGGCCAGACCGGCGCGCTGGTCGCCATGCGCCACTGCCGCTTCAATTTCGCGTAGGTCCGCAGAAATCCCGGAGACACCCAACAAGCCGGATTTGCTATTCAAAAGTCCTTCAACCTCGTCCGCGGAAAGCTTCTCACGCGCGGCCAGGAAGCTCACGATCGCGGGATCGAGGTCTCCCGAGCGCGTTACCATCACCAGTCCCTCCAGCGGCGTCAGACCCATCGAGGTGTCCACCGAGCGGCCCTTGGCAATCGCGCAAATGGAGCATCCCGCACCGAGCTGCAGCGTGATCAGATCCAACTCTTGCACAGGTTTTCCTGACAATTCGGCGTAACGCTCCATCATCTGGGAATGGCCGATGCCGTGGAATCCGTAACGCCGGATGCCGTGGCGCTCGGCGAGTTCGCTCGGAATCGCGTAGGTATAGGCATGTCGCGGCAAACTCTTATGGAAGGCGGTATCCGCAACCACCACCGACGGCACTCCGGGAAGGGCTCTGCTCACCGCGTGAATTGTGGCCAGCGCCGGTGGGTTATGCAGTGGCGCGAAGATCGATGCCTGCTCGATCGCGGCGATCACCCGGTCATCGATCAGCGTCGGCTGAGTGATCGTGCTGCCGCCGTGAACGATGCGATGAGCCACGGCATCCAGGCCGTTCAGATCGCCGGCCTCCGATCGCTGCCAGTTAAGTACGTGCTGCGCGGCGGCTTCATGGGTATGATGCGCCTCCTCGCCGCGCGCGACCACCGCATCGCCGCGGTAATAGGTGTAGCTGGCGGTCGCTCCAATATTCTCGACCACTCCGCGAGCCAGACTTTTACCGCGCCCGCCGGCGCCGTCAACTTCGATCAATTCGAATTTGAGCGAAGAGCTGCCGCAGTTGAAGACCAGAACGCGCATCGCCGCGCCACATCACACGCGGCAGAGCAGACCGCCGTCGATCACGATTGACTGGCCGGTAACGTACGCCGCCGCCGGGCTGACCAGGTACAGCAGCGCGCCACCAAGCTCCTCGGGCTTGAGCAACTGTTGCTCGGGCAGATATTTGATCAGGGTACGGCTGAATTCTTCGTCCTTGACGGCGGGGCTGCGTTCGTCTTCCACCCAACCCATCTCAATCGCGTTGACGCGAATGTTCCTGCGCGCCCATTCCAGCGCCAAGCCGCGAGTCAGGTTGAGCACCGCCGCTTGGGCCGCGCCATACAGGCTCGCGTTGGGCACGCCGCGCTCGGCCATTATCGAAGTGATGTTGACGATGACGCCGCCCCCTCTTTGGAGCATCGTACGCCCGGCCTCCTGACAGGCCATCCACACCGTCTTCAAATTGTTCTCGATGACGTGCTCGAAGGCCGAGTCGTCGGTAGCTTCAACCGGAGCAAAGAAGGGAACGTCAAGGGCGTTGACCAGGATGTCGAGCGACCCGAGCTCCTTCACTGTCAGATCCATGCAGGCGCTGAGGTCCGAGCGGCTCGCCGCGGTCTGGACTTTAATCGCCGCTTTGCGCCCGACGGCCGCGATTTTTTTGGCCAACTCCTTGAGGACGTCGCCGGTGCCCGGATCCTGCGAGGCCAGCACCACATTGGCTCCGGCTTCCGCCAGCGTTTGAGCCGCAGCTCCGCCCAAGGGCAACTCGGCGCCGATCACCAGGGCCGCTTTGCCCTCGATCGAAAACTCTTTGAAAGCTTCGTTGACCGCCATTTTGAAACCTTTTCAGCCGATCTGACGGGGCAGCGCGCCGGTGGGACTGATACCCCCGGCCAGGCCGCCGCCGTCGATTGTGATAAACGCGCCGTTGAGATGATTGGAAGCGTCGGAGGCCAGGAACAGCGCCAGCGGACCGAGTTCAGCGTCCTGTCCGATCCGTCCGATCGGGATGAACTTCCCGCCCTGAAAGAATTGCGCCGCGCCCTCGAAGATTCCGGGCACTATACAATTGATATAAATGTTCTTCCTGGCATAGGTAACCGCCAGCGAGCGGGTGAGCTGCAGCACCGCGCCCTTGGCGCAAGCGTAGGTGAAGACGCGTTTACCGCCACGCAAGCCCCAACCCGAAGCGATATTGATAATTTTGCCGCGCTCCTGTTTGACCATCTGCGGCAGTACCGCGCGGCAACAATAGAACTGGCTGGTCAGGTTGGTGTCCATCCCCTCGCGCCAGTCCTCATCGGTCAGTTCGTGCAGCGGCTTGCCCATATCCTTGGTGTAGCCGCCGGCATTGTTGACCAGGATGTCGATCCGCCCGAGCTCCTGGATCGCCTTTTGCGCCATCGCATTGACCTGATCGGAGTGCGTGACGTCGGTTTGCGCGACCACGCACTTGCGGCCGGTTGGACGGACCTGCGCGGCGGTCTGCTCCAGTTCGGAAAGGGTGCGCGCCGCAACTACGACATCAGCTCCGGCCTGGGCGAACCGAATCGCCATCGCCCGGCCGAGGCCGCGTCCCGCACCGGTTATTACCGCTACTTTGCCCTCAAGTTTGAGGCTGTCGAGGATCATGCTTCCTCCTGCCGATTAGCGCTTTGCAAGCACTTGAGCATGCTAGTAGCATAGCGCGCCGCGGCGGAAGAAGGCCATTTGGCTCTGACGCCAGGCGCACGGGGCTGTTATAGTGAAAATCTCCCGGACGCGGCTCCGATTCGGACGCGAAAAATCGGGGGAAAGGATGGTTACGGCGATGTCAACCAAGGTGGCGGTATTCAGCGATTTCGTTTGTCCGTTCTGTTACATCGGCCTCCATACTCTGAATCAGCTCAAATCCGAGTTCGATTTCGAGGTCCAATGGCGCGGCTTCCAAATCCATCCCGAATGGCCCGCCGAAGGGATGCCGGTGGAGCAGTTCTACCGCACGATGGGAGAGGAAAGGCGCAAAGCGGGCTGGCAAATGATCGAGCGGATGGCGGCGGAAACCGGCCTCGAGATGCGGCCGCCCACGGTACTGGCTAATTCCTACCGGGCGCTGGCGGCGCAGGAGTTCGCCATCGAGCATCAGCGTGGCGATGCCTTCGAGGAACGGGTCTTTCGCGCCTATTTTAATGACCAAGCCAACATCGGCGACCCGGGCGTGATCCGCGAGCTAGCCCGCGACGTCGGCCTGGACCCGGTGCAGCTCGATCAGGCGATGGACGAGGACCGCTACGCGATGCGGCTGAAGAATAACGCGCTGATCGCCAATCAACGCGGCATCAGCGGCGTGCCAACATTCATAATCGGGGGCTATCCGCTGGTCGGCGCGCAGAGCGCCGACACGTTGCGGCAAATACTCCAACGCGCGGTCGAAATCGGGGCCTGAAAAGCCCGGCAGACGCTGGCGAACTCAGCGCGGCGCGGGCGGCGGACCGGTCGAGGCTTCCTCGGTCTTGGCTTTAATCGCGGCCAACACGTAGGGGTGCATCGCCTGGGCGACGATACGGTTACCGGCTTCAGTGATGTGTGATTCGTCGATGAAGAACGGTTGCGTGGAACTGCCAAAGACTCCGCTGAGGTCGTGGATATTCTCCTCGCCGGCCGCGCGCGCAACGCGCTTGATAGACGCCGGCCAGAAGCTCCCGGTCACCCGGCAGCCATCCTTGTTTTGCCTCGTACGCGGTCGGGATGGCCTTGGTGTAAACTGTTGGCTGCCAGAAGAACAGGCAGCCAAAACCGAAGCTTTTACCCACCGCGTCCACAATATGCTTGTTGTTCAGATATGTACGCACGACGTCCTCCTGGACCGCGGCGCGCGCGCCGCCTGGGTCACCTGCGCATTTTGATCGATAGCGACAAACTGACCCTGGAGTTCCTTGAAACGGCCCGGGTCCGTAGCGATCAGAATGCGCTTGATCAGCTGGCCGATCCCCGAGTGCCGGATCAAAGCCAGGGCTGTTTCTCCATAGAGGAGCGAGTCGTCGCTGGCCCACTGGTTGAAGACGCGGAACTCGGTGCGGCGGTTGCGCTCATCATAGCTGCTTCCCGCCACACCATTGCCCATCGCGGAGCCGGCGTCGTTGAAACCGTCGTAAAATATCACGATGTCGGGGATATTGCCTTTTTGTAATTGCTCGAACAGGACGATCATCTCCTGCGTGCTGACGTAGCCCTCCTGGCCGAAGTTCGTTATTTGCGTGCGATACGCGGTCTGATCCAGGAACCGTTGGAGCCAGGAGGGGATAGTATAGTCGTCGCGTACGCCTTCGCCCCATATCGCGGAGCCTCCGAACGCGAAGATTCGCATTGCGTGGCGCCGGTCACGCGAAGACGCGAAACCTCTCCGCATGCCGCCGGCACCAATATTCAAATAACGGCTGCGATATGGAGCGCCGATCCAGTAAGCAAAGCGGTAGCCAATTCACCGTGAAGCCGGACAATTCGTCGAAGTACGTGAGGGACCCAGTTGGCGCTGTTGTAACCATCGGCTGATACGCGCCAGTCGATTTGGGGCGGCGCGGTCGCATAGAAATATACCCTCAGAACGGCTTCCATCAGGAGTATGGCGGCCAAGGCGATACCCGCCTGGATCCACACCGCCCTAAGCGCGCGCGCCACCGTGTCAATTTTGGTCCCGACCATTCGCCCCCCTAATCGCACGACCAAGTCCTTGATTTGCCAGGATGCGTTTATAAAAGCATATCTCGCTGGCGGCCTGCAAATATCACTGTGGTCAAGTAGCAGGCTGTTGAGCTGGGTATGATAGCGAGCACCACAATTCCAGTTTTTCAACACCCTGCTGGCCGGTGTCAGACCGCATGATCGTCGGTCGTAAAGCGGTCTGCCGAGTTCAGGCCTTGGTGGCCTGCGTGGCTGCCATGATGGTATCTCAAATCGGTGTTGAAAGTGGCCCACGATACTCCAGAAACCGTTCGCCTTGATCTGAGAGGCGTCAAATGCCCATTGAACTGGGCGCGGGCCAAGGTTCGCCTGGAGCAAATGCGCCGCCACGACGTGCTCGAGCTGACGCTTGACGATCCGCGCGGCGTGCGCGACATTCCGACAGCGGCCGAGGCCGAGGGTTACGCGGTACTCGAATGTATCCACGGAGAAGGTATTTGGCGGATGCGAATCGAACGGTGATCGGCGCGCTATCGCAATCTGACCCGGCCGGCAGCGAAGTTCCGAAAGGACAGAGAAATTGGCAGACAAGACTCCTGAGGAAAAACCCGGCACCGGCAAGGTGCATCCCCTTTCGGCGGCCATCGCGCGCCAATCCACGTCCGCGACGCCCCGGCCCGCGCGGCACCAAACCGCCGACCGAGTTGGTCGTGAGCGTGCAGTTGATCCTAAGCCGCCTGGGTCTGTGCGGCGCCGACTGAGATTTGGTGAACCCGACCCCTGACTTTTGTCCAACTATCCGGTCATCAGCCTATCGCTGACTTGACAGTCCGAGCCAGTAGGGCGGGCGTCCCTGCCCGCCGCTCCACCATCCGGCAACGAGGAGTGTTTTCAGCACTCTACCTATTACTAGCGGCGGCGGGCGGCGTGGATGCGTGCCATCATGCCGAACAGATCTGGTGGCGGGCCGCCTTTGGACTTGCCTCCGCCGAATTCGCGGTACAGCGCCGCTACGTTGAGCACGATTCTTTCGGCGTCGCCCCACGACGAGTAGTCGGCCAGCGAGATATCCTGAGCCGCCTCGAACATGGCCATGCCGGCATCGTAACGGCGGCGGGTCTGCTCGTTTATGTATTCCAGATAGCCTTTGACGGCGGCTACCCCGCTCTTGTCGGTGATCGGTCCATGGCCCGGCACGATCGTCTCGAGGTCCAGATCGAGCATCAACTGGCAGGCTTTGATCCAATTGCCGACCGGACCGGCCCAGATGATCGGATGCCCGTTGATGAACAGCATGTCGCCGGTGAACATGACGCGATCCTCGGGGACATACGCCAATACGTCGCCACGCGTATGCGCGGGACCGACCTCGATCAACCGCACCGTCTTGTTGCCCACCCGCCGTTCGAGTTGACCCTCGAAGGTAACGGTCGGCGCCGGCACGTAACCGACTCCTTCGAAATCAAACTGCTTGAAAATTTCGGCCATGAACGCGCCCACTTCGGTCCCGGCGTCATTGCCGCGTTTCATCGTCAGCCAGCCGCCGCGGGTCGCCCAGGTCGTGACTCATCTCCTCGGCGCACGCGCGCGAAGCGATGATTTCCGCTCCTTCCACCAGGCGATTGCCGAAGGTGTGATCGCCGTTGGAATGGGTGTTCACGACGGTGCCGATCCGCTCCGCCGCGGGTTGCGCCCGGCGCATCGCGTCGAGCATCTCCTGGGTGAGCCGCAGGTCGAACAGCGTATCGACCAGCAGCGATTCGCCGCTGTCGGTAATCAGGCCCGCGTTGCTCCATCCCCATGAACCGTCGGGCTGAAGATACGCGTAACAACCATTGCCAAGATCGTGCAGGCCCTTGGTGTATGCCCATTTGCTTGTGATTTGCGGCATAGTTTTTCCTCCTGCGGCGGAATTGCGGACGTCGAATTTATCATCGACGATTCAGGGGCCGTGCGCAAAGCCACGCCGCGCTTCGCCCCCACGGCGCAATCGCGGTATGGTGCGTCCGTGAGCGGCTTGCGGCTGCAAGCTCCCGCGATGAAAAGGAGAAGGATACGATGAAGCCGACCATGAGCGACGCCGAACTGGAGGGGCTGCTCGAGCGCATCAGCAATTGGGGACGCTGGGGCAAGGAGGACCAGCGCGGCGCGCTTAATTATATCGATGACTCCAGGCGCGCCGCTGCCGCCCGGATGGTGGAACACGGGCATACCGTATCGCTTTCGCTGCCGCTCGACACGGTCGCGGCGCCGGACAACTTCCATCCCGTGGTCCACCTGATGCATCAGACCGGTCCCGACGGCAAGCTCGACGCATTCCCGCACTCGGCCGACTTCTTCACGATCTCGCCGCACGGCCACACCAACACCCATCTCGACGCGCTCTGCCATATTTTCTGGCGCGGCAAAATGTACAACGGCTTCGATGCCGACGAGGTCACGTCGCATGGCGCGCGGCGCTGCGCGATCGACTTGCTGCGCGGCGGCATCGTCGGCCGCGGCGTTCTGCTCGACATTCCCAAGGTGCGCAAGGCGCCAATGGTTGGAGAACGACGAGGGCATCGTTCCGGCCGACCTGGAAGCGGCCGAAAAGGACCATCACGTGCAGGTCGGCGAAGGCGATATCCTGCTGGTCCGCACCGGCCGCGCGGGCCGGCGCCGGGTTAAAGGTCCCTGGAACGTGCGCGAAGGATGCGCCGGGTTGGAGGCCTCGTGCCTGGGATGGCTGCATGAGCGGCGCGTCGCCGTGCTGGGCGGCGACGGTCACAACGATCTGGCGCCGAGTCCCTACAAAGTGTCGATGGCGCCGATCCACGTGGGCGCGATCGCGCTGATGGGCATCCATCTGATCGACAACGCCGACCTGGAGGAACTGGCCGAAACCTGCCAGCGCCGGGGACGCTATAATTTCATGTTCATGATGGCGCCACTGGTGCTGGCCCACGGCACCGCCTCGCCGGTCAACCCGCTGGCGATTTTCTGACTGCGGCGCCTAGTGCAAAAAGAGCCCGGTAAGTGGATGGTCGGTTAAAGCGAGGAGCGTCAGGCCGACAACGGTTGTCAGTGCCGAGGCTGCTACCAGACCGCCGAGAGCGGAGCGTACACCGATACGGCGATTCTTCGGCTGCGATCTCTATAGATGCAACAACTTCGAGGAAAGTCCATCGAACGACATCCGCGGATTATGCAGGCGGCGGAGAAAAAAACTGGATCAATAAATGCCGCGTTGTTGGGTTGTTATGGCGATCGCGGCCATCAGGCGATGAGGGCGAACCCCACGGCTTGGTTGACGATGGCCTTGACCGCTTGGAGAATCGTGTTCATCGCCGCCTGAACATCCAGCAATGTCAGCGCCGTCATAGCTACAATGACACCAACTGTTGCCGTGACCTGCAGACTTAGCAGCGCTTGGGCACCTTGAGGTGTGAACTGATTTGGGTTCTGCTCGATTGCAACTATCTGAATGGCTATCTTTTGAAGTTCAGGAAGCGCGAAGGTCTGCATTTGATTCCATATCGAGCCTCCAAGGTTCTGACCAGCTGTGATCATGGTCGGCAACAAGCTTCCAACGTCCAGCGCCATCGATTTCACCCCGTTGTTTTTGCACTTTTCTTCGCGATCTCCACGACTATTGCCGCCTCAATCAGGGCGCCCAGTCCTCCCTGCAGAATCGGACCGCTCGCCGCTGCTGGGATCCCCTTGGCTCCCTGGGCGCGGTGGAAAGTCTCCAACTGGTCGAATCCCGTTTGAATCAGGGAGATCAACGCGACTTCACAGTCACCTGGTGGAATTTGTGCTTGGTAACTCGCGGCGCTGCCGCCAAGCTGCTGGCTGTTCGCCAGCGCGGATTCAATCAACTGGGTTGAGGGGCAGCTCCCTAGTATCTTATGTGCATCAGCCCGCACTGCGATGGTTTGAACCTTGGCTCGCTCTTCGAGGTAAAATTCCTGGTTTGACGCGTAGGTGCCTTGGGGCGTGCCAGCAGCCGAGTTCATCTTGAGCACAAACTCGATCAGGTCCGTATTTAGCTGAGTGAGGCTCGCGTCGATCTGCTCGTCGTAATCGGGAACCAGCTGAATCGTGGTGCAAGCCACGGACAAACAGGCGAACAATGCGAGGAGGAGGCGGAAACGCAGGACTCGTGACTTTGGAATCTGCATGTCGATCCTCACGGCAATAGCGAATGGAAGTTCAGGGAAATCCCCAATTCCGGGGAGCTGAAAATGGCCGCTTTGAAAAAAGCTCACAAAGCGCCGACGATTATTCAGGTGAGCCTGAACAAGAAGATAATTGTATCATACTGTCAATCATAGCAGCAAGATCGGCAGGTTAGCGTCGAGATATTTGGATTAGCCCTGGCGCAAAACGTTTCATCCTTAGCTACCAGCGGGTCGAGGGACATACCATCGAGCGGCTGAACCTTTTAGGGCGACATCTTTGAGGCAACCCCCCCGGAGTATGGGGCTTATCTTGCCCTCTGAGGCCGGCATAGCCGGCAAGCTTCTGATTGCGGCCCTCGGCAACGTGGCCTTACCGTGGCACAATGCCAAAAAAAGCGAGGCTCACGCGATGCCGGAAGAAGTGCTGAAGATCGAACGTCACCCGAACTATGTAACCCTAACGCTCAATCGGCCCGAGAACGCAACGCCATCAACATCGCGATGCTGGAGGCGCTCGACGCCGCCTTCAACATGATCGAAGGTGACCGCGAAATCCGTGCGGTCATCGTCAGAGGCGAGGGACGCGGTTTCTGCTCGGGGCTGGACCTGCGCGACGTCGAACGCGCCAGCGGCGCCGGAGTTGGCGGTGGTCCGGCGTTCGCGCCGGATAAAATCCTGCACCGCCTGCAAACGCTGCCGGTGCCGGTGATCGCGGCGATTCACGGCGATGCCCTGACCGCCGGCCTAGTTATCGCGCTGCTGTCCGACCTGCGCATCGCCGCACAAAGTGCAAAGCTGGGAATGACCCCGGCCAGGATTGGCTATCTGCCCACCTATGCCGTTTTCCGCCGCTTTACCGAAATCGCGGGCGCCGCCAACACCGCGGAAATCATGTACCTGGCGGAACCGGTTGACGCCGCGCGGGCGCGCGAGATGGGGTTGGTCCACAGGGTCGTGCCCGACGACCAACTTGGTCAGGCGGCCACCCAATGGGCGGAAAAGATCGCGGGCAACGCCCCGCTGTCAGTGCGTGCGATGAAGCGGATGATCGGACGCACCATCAGCCGCGCCTTCGAAGCGGAGCACGACGACCTCAACGAGCTTGCCAATAAGGTCCGCTCCAGCGCCGATGCCAAAGAAGGAGTCCGCGCATTTCTGGAAAAGCGCAAAGCAGTATGGCGCGGCGAGTGACGGGCCTCACAGCGCGCCCCGATACTTTTTCGCCACGATGTCGTAGCTAAAAGGCTATCGCGGCAAGGGTGGACTGCATGCCAGCGTCGGTCGATCGGGCGCCAATGGAGGGTTTATGCGTGCGATCGTCTATCACGGGCGCGAGGATGTGCGGTTCGAAGACATCCCTGAGCCATCGCCAAAGCCCGGCGAGGTCAAGCTGCGCGTACTCTACAACGGCATCTGTGGCAGCGACCTTCACGAGTACTACCACGGCCCGCTCGCGAGCCGCACCACACCCCATCCGCTGACCGGGGTTCAGAACCCGGTGGTGCTGGGCCACGAATTCTCGGGCACCGTGGTCGAAGTGGGCAAGATGCGGTGATTGAAAGTCAGTGACCTGAAGGTGGGCGACCTCATTGCGGTCGAGCCAATCCAGACCTGTGGCCGCTGCGCGTGGTGCCGCGCGGGCCAATATAACCATTGCCCGCTCGGGGCGATTCACGGTTACAATCGCGAGGGCGGCGGACTGGCCGAATTCACCGTGATCCCGCGTTCGATGGCGCACAAGTTGCCCGAAGGAGTGACGGCACGGCATGGCGCGCTGGTCGAGCCGATGGCGGTGTCGTATCATGCCGTGGCCCGCGCGCAAGCTAAGCCCGGACAGACCGTCGTGGTGCATGGCGCGGGACCGATTGGGGTGGGTGCGCTGCTAGGTCTGAAGGCGATTGGCGATATCCGGGTGATCATCTCCGAGCCGTCGCCCGAGCGGCGCGCGACGGTGAGCCGGCTCGGCGCGGATCAGGTGCTCGACCCGAAAAACCAAAACGTGGTCGAATCGATACGAAACCTTACCGATGGGCGCGGCGCGGACGCGTCGATCGACGCCGCCGGTATTCCCACCGCGTTCAAGGCCGCGATGGCCAGCACGGCCGCGTTGGGTAATCTGGTGGTGGTCGCGATGCACATGGAGGCGTTTTCGTTCAATCCAATCATGCTGCTGGCCGGCGAAGTCAACGTTACTGGCAGCAGGACCTACTGCCACGAATTCCCCAAAGTGATGGACCTGATGGCGCGCGGCGCCTATCCGCTCGACGGATGGGTCTCCACGATTCCCTTCGATGGCTTCCTTGTCCAAGGCGTCGTACCGCTCAACCATCAGCAAGCGATGAAGATCATGGTTGACGTCGCGGCCATCGGCGCCAAGTCATGAGGCAACACCGGTCGGGGTAATCACACCGATTGTTACAATTCTGATCGCAATAACCGTCCTCCGGTTGCCGCTGCACAGATTTTGCCCGGAATGACGCCGATAAACGGTCGTTGCGCAAGAAGCGGAACCTGCGAAAGCGTCGCGGGCTACGTACAACACAATCCTCCCAAATGATAGTGGCATCCTCTTGCCTTCTGTGGCTATAACGAGTTCACTGCTCTCCGTCATGAATCAGGAGATGCAGTTGCCGTCCTGGTGTTTCCCGCCCGGATGCAGTCGCAACTACCTTCAGGCTGGTCTGCCAGTCGTGAAAATCCGCCGGGTCCTTCATCCGTTGAAAGCGTGACCGACAAGGGAGAAACCGAGTGTTTTAGAGGCGAGCGTATTAACCCGGTTAGCTGGATAATCGTCGCGCTGGTGGTCCTTGCGGGATGCCAGGGCAATAGCGACTGCGTGCGTGATTATCGCGCCGACCAAGACGGCAACTGCTACAGCCACACCGAACCACACCCTGGCCCCCACGCCAACCATAACACCGACGCATACGACAACCGGAAGGAGGCACTGCACGTGACGCAACGCCATCCTGACGGGACGCCTACCAAACCCGAGCAGGACGCCAACGGGCACGCCACTCGAACTGCGACGCACTACCACGCGACCCGACTCCAGGCGTGTCGCCGCTTAGCGGCACGGTGCAGAGCGGTCTGGCGCCGGTGGCGGGCTTCACGTTACGTTGTTCGAAGTTGGCGCACGGTTATGGCACGGCTCGGTGCGATAGAGGTTGCGCAG
This sequence comes from uncultured Pseudomonadota bacterium, assembly GCA_963824565.1. Taxonomy (GTDB): domain Bacteria; phylum Desulfobacterota; class Binatia; order Binatales; family Binataceae; genus JAJPJA01. The sequence goes on from CAWGQB010000026.1 coordinate 510,134, forward strand.
ACGGTCACGACGCCGGCGGTAATTTTGCTTTGGGAGCGTTTACCTGCAATCCGGTCAATGCACCGCTTTATATAACGGCGTAGGCGGGAACGCCGGACTGGGGGTGAACAATGCCTTGGTGTTGATCGCCGCACTGGGTCCATGCAACAGCTCCGCGCTCGGCTTCACCGTGAACATCGACGAGGTTACGACCGCGGTCTCGGCATGGCTGCTGAGTCAATTCATGAACTGCAGCGGTGGCGGCGTGGACACGACGGCCGTGAGCCGGCGGGATGCACGGTCAACTCGCGTGACGTCGGCGCGTCCGCGTCCAACGCGACCGGTTTGAATAATGCGATGGCGCCGATCAACACTCTTGATCGACTTGCCAACGGCGTGGCCAAGGTTTCCAGCGGCGGGACGCTCCTGCCGACCGCCGAAATCAACACGCTCTCCGACGTTCTGCATGACTGTGTGGGTTCAGCGGGCGTGACTTCGACCGCCTGCCATAATCTGTTCACCTGCGCGGTGCCGGGCGCGAAATCGGGCGCCGGTAACGTCGCGCCTGTACGCCGCCACCGGGGCGATCGTACCACCGACACGCTGGCCGCGACGCTGGATATTGTCCGTAACCCGGTCAACAACGTCGCGGTCCTGTTCACGCTCGTTTCCAAGACTCCGCCTTATCTGCCGAAGCTAGCGCGGCGCCCAACGACTGGACGCTTGCGATCACGCTAAGCGGCGGCGGCATGGAAGAGCTCGACTCGGTAGCAATCGACGCCAACGGCAACGCTTGGGTCGCAAACTTTGGCCCTTTAAGCTACAGCGTGACGGAAATCAGCGCCGCAGGCACGCTTCCTCTCAGGAGCAAAAGGCTACACCGGCGGTGGACTTTCTGCTCCCGCGGCTATTGCAATCGATCCGACGGGAAATGCGTGGGTGGCAAATTCGGCGGGCTTTCCACCCGAATTCGGTGACGAAGATCAGTCCTTCAGGGGCTTTCCTCTCGGGATCAAAAGGCTTCGTCGGCGGCGGGTTGGACGAACCGTTCGGCATCGCAATCGATGCGGCCGGCAACGCCTGGGCCACGAATCTCGTGGCCTCCAGCGTGACGAAAATCGGCCCCACCGGAGTTTTCCTCTCGGGCTCAAGCGGCTTTTCGGGCGGCGGTCTGAATATCCCCTTTGGTACGCGATCGACGCGGCCGGTAACGCCTGGGTGGCGAACGCCGACGGCGACAGCGTAACCGAAATGAGCTCCGTCGGCCTCTTCCTTTCGGGCTCCGCTGGATACGTCGAGGGTGGATTGAACGTGCCAAAAGGCATCGCGATCGACCCGGCCGGCGATGCCTGGATGGCCAACGCGGGTGCCGCAAGCCTGACGGAGATCGGCCCCGGAGGCACCTCGCTCTCGGGCTCAACAGGTTACAAGGGTGGCGGATTGAATCAGCCCACCGGAATCGCGATCGACGCCACCGGCAACGCCTGGGTGGCTAATCTTGGCGCCCGGGCTTGAGCGAATTCAGCTCGGTAGGTAGCCCCTTGTCAAATGCAAAAGGCTTCCAGACCGGTGGCCTCACCTTGGCTCCCGCTGTGGCTATCGATGCGAGCGGAAATGTATGGCTGACAACGAGTTGAACGGACCAGGAAGCTCTGGAGATAGCGTTACTGAGTTCATCGGGCTGGCCACACCGGTGCTGACTCCGATGTCGGCCTGCCTTAAGCGCCATACCGGTAGCGCAATCTGTGTGCCTTGAATCATCGAACCAGCGCCGCGCTCAGGAGTGAAAGCGATGAATGATATCAACCAACGTAGATGCGCATCGGTCTGGCGATGCGCCGGCGCGGTGCTGATCATTTTCGTGCTGATCGGGCTTGGCGGTTGTGGCAGTGGTGAAAGCGCATCACCCGGAGGACGTGGCGGCAGCGCGCCGATGGCGTTGGGCGGGGATGTACATGGCGGGCAAAACCCGGTCTCCGGCGCGCAGGTGTTCGCGTATCAGGCCGGCAGCGGCGGCTATGGCAAAGGCGACCGCAAAATCTCCTGCACCACCACCAACACCGGTGGCCAGTTCAACTTTGGCTCAGGCTCGCCAGTTTGCGCTGGGTCTGGACTACCTGCGACGTTATCTTGTCCGGCCACAGGTTCCCCCGAGTTGTATTTGCTGGCGGCGGGTGGCAACCCCGGGGCGGGCGCCAACGCCGCGCTGGTGCTGATGGCGGCGGTGGGCAATTGCAACAGCCTGCCGGCCGGCAGTTTTGTCGCGATCAACGAAGTGACCACGGTGGCCGCGGTGTGGACGCTGAGCCATTTCATGAACTGCACGGGCGGTTCGGTAAACGGCATTATTGCGGGATGCACCAGCAACTCGCGCGATCTCGGCACGTCGGCGGGCAACGCGGCGGGACTTAACAATGCGATCGCGCTGGGGGCCAACCTGGTCAATCCCACCACCGGCGTTGCGCGAAGCGCCAGCCTGGATGGAATCACGCCGCCCACCACAGAGGTCAACACGCTGGGCAATATTCTTCAGGACTGCGTGAACTCCACCGGCGCTACCGCCACCGCGTGTGTCAACTTATTTAATTGCGTCACACCGGGAGCGAAGCCGGGGACCGGGAATAAGGCGCCGTGCACGCTGCCAGCCGGCACGACTGCGCCGAGCGATACCCTGACGGCGGCGCTCGATATCGCGCGCAATCCGGTCAACAACGTCGCGGCTTTGTTCAATCTGACCTCCAAGACTCCGGCGTTCTCGCCGGCCCTGGGCGCAGCGCCTAACGACTGGACGGTCGCGCTAAATTACGCCGGCGGCGGTCTGAGCTTTCCGGAAGGCGTGGCGATCGATGCGACCGGCGGCGCCTGGGTAGCTAACAACGGCAGCAACAGCGTGACCCGGATTGGGCCTGCGGGCAACTTTCTGAGCGGAGGTTCCGGTCTGACCGGCGGCGGCTTGAACGGTCCCGACGCGATTGCGATCGATGGTAATGGCAACGCCTGGATCGCCAATGGCGGTGGCGGCGCCAACAGCGTCGACGAGATCTCTCCGATGGGAGCCTTCCTGCAAGCCGGTCTTACCGGTGGCGGGCTCCTCGCTCCGGCCGGTGTCGCAATCGACAAGGCTAACAACGTTTGGGTGACCAACGCCGCCGGCAACAGCCTGACCGAGATCAATTCCGCGGGTGGCTTCGTTCTGAGCGGCCTTACCGGAGGTGGCTTGAACGCTCCGATGGGTGTCGCGCTAGACGCGGTGGGTAACGTGTGGATCGCAAACACCCAAGGCAACAGCCTCACCGAGGTCACCGCCGGCGGCATTTTTCTTTCCGGAACGGGCATCACCGGCGGAGGCCTGAACGCACCCGTCGGCATCGCGATCGACGTCGCCGGCAACGCATGGGCGGCCAACAATAATGTCGGCGTCTCCAAGTTTAACTCCGCCGGCGCCCCGCTTTCCGGAACCGGGGGCTTCACCGGCGGTGGCCTGAGTTTTCCCAACGGTATCGCAATTGATGCTGCGGGCAACGTATGGGTGACAAACCTCGGTAACAAAGCAATCACTGAGATGGGCCCTGCGGGCAACTTCCTTTCGGGCCCGAATGGCTTCGTCGCGGCCAGCTTCATTACGCCGTTCAGCGTCGCCCTCGATGCGTCCGGCAACGTATGGGTGACCAACGAGGGCGACGGCAGTGTAACCGAGCTGGTTGGTATCGGCACGCCCGTGCTCACGCCCATTAGCGCGTGCCTCAAGCTGAATACTGGACACGCGGTCTGCCTACCGTGAACCGTTGAACACACTGAAGAGACCGATCGCCCGGCGCGCTCCGATGACAGACTTGAGCTCGCCTGAGTACTTGGTTGTTGCCTGGAGCTATTATCTGCACTCTCATACCAAGGGAATATGGCTTTTTATGAGAAAGGTGTCGGTGCCCGTCGGCGCCACCATGCTGGTATTGGTGATGGCGCTAACGGGTATAGCGTGGGCGGGGCTTAATCGGGCTCTTAATCGGGCTGATAGTTTCCGCGTCACCGGACGCAACACCCAGCGTATAACCGCCGGCGCCGCGCCACACATTTCGGATATTCCCGGCATCATTCTTGTCGGCGCCAGCTTTACGCTAACCGGCACTGGCTTCACGGCGGGCTCGGTAGTCAACTTTTTCGTCGCCACTTCGAGCGGCGCGGTAAACGCAGGACCGCTCAAGCCCAGTGCCCGCGGCGCGACGACTTTGACCGTCGACGTTCCTCCCGCCACGATTCTGGGACAAGGCTTCGTAGCAGTTCAGGTGGTTAATGCTGACCAGGGATTTGTGGCCTCCAACACGGCCTACGCTCTGTTACAAGGTTCGGCCGCTGCCGGTATTCCGACCATCACCACGATCGACGGCAAGGGTTTGGCCGCAACTAGCAATAATCCCGCCTATGCCACCAATAACGTCGAGACCGTGGTGAAGCAGGGCAGCGTCGTGGCCTTGGGCGGCAGCGGGTTTGACACCGTCAATGGCGTGGCGATCGATTTGTTCTGCGCCTGTCCGGGCGGCAAAGTGGGACCGTTCCTGCTCAAGCCCGGAGACCCGGGCCTTAGCCCGTCGCTGGTGAGCTTCAGTTTGCCGGCGGTGGAATTGCCGGACTCACCAGTCATCGGGCCTGGCTCTTTTGTGGTCAGCAACAAGGGTGACAACGGCACATACATCCGCAAGAGCAACGCGGTATCGGTGCCGATCGGGGCTTCGATCACGGTCATCTCGGTGGTTCAAGCAGGGACAACGATCCAGGTCAGCGGAGGCGGCTTCTCGTCGTTGACCGTGATTAACTTCTTCAACCCCCAGCCAACCGGCGTGGTGAACCTGGGCGGGAACAAGCCCGATGGATCGCACAGGATTCCACTGATGCTCATGAGTGACCGGAGCTTCAGCTTCAATACGCCGGCGGGCGCGCTTGCCGGTCCATCTTACGTACAGGCAATCAATCCGCCGTTCGTCCCGTCTACCAGTTCGGGCGGTGCGATTGACCTGACTGCCACGCCGACACCGCTGCCCACCACGACTCACACGCCTATCCCAACGCCGAAGCCAACTACGGCCTTCACCGCGAAACCGACGCCGACCGCAACGGCGGCGCCCGTTACGATAACTGGCGCGGTCGAAAGCGCTTTGCACCCAATCGCCGGCGCGGTCGGTCACGCTTTACCGCTCTGGGACAACCGGTTACGGCTCTGCGCCGCTGGCGTTGGGCAAAGCCGTCTCCGCCGCCAACGGCGCATTCGCGATCGGCTTTGCGCCACCCCCAGCGACGACGCTGCTGTACCTGATCACGAGCGGTGGCAATGCCGGCGCGGCTAGCAACGACGCGTCCGTCTTGATGGCGATCTTGACGCCACCAATCAAGACCGACACCAAGGCCACTCCCGTGGTCATAAACGAACTCACGACCGTGGCTTCGGTGTGGGCGTTGGCGCAGTTTATCAACCCGGCAATCGCCCAGGACGTCGGCGCACCGGCCAGCAACGTCACGGGAATCGGCAACGCCGCCGCTACGGTTCTAAGCAACCTGATCGACTCGACCTTTGGCACCGCGCCAGGACCCAACCTTCCCGTTAAAGCCACCGCCCCGGTCGCTAAGCTCAACTCGTTGGCTAACTTGGTCGCGGCCTGCGTCGATTCACCGGGCCCCTCATCCAGCACGTGCGCAGGGTTGTTCAGCGCGGTCGCCGTACCCGGCGAAAAGCTACCGGCCACCACGCTCGCGGCCGCTCTCGATATCGCTCTACATCCGGGAAACAAGGTTGCCGCGCTGTTCGATTTGGCTCGCGCCAGTATCTGCGTACAAGCCGTCGCTCGGCACCGCGCCCACCGACTGGACGCTCGCAATCAGTTACCAACCCGCCGGCCTTGACGAACCAACCGGCGTTGCGCCGGACAAAGCCGGGAACGTATGGATCGCTAACTACGGTCCCGCAGTGGTCAAACTCGGTCCGACCGGGAATACGCTCTCGCCCGCGGCCGGTTTTACCGGTGGCGGACTCGAAGAGTCCTTTGCAATCGCGATCGACGCCGCCGGAAATGTGTGGGTTGCCAACGAGGAGAGCCCCGCAGGCGTCAATTCCGGCCTGGGAACCGTCACCAAACTGGCGCCCAACGGCGCGGTTCTTTCCGGCGCGTTCCGGCTTCGCGAACGGCGGCTTGAATTTCGCGCAGAGCATCGCGATCGACAACTCGGGCAACGCCTGGATCGCCAACTTCGGCAACAGCACCGTGACCAAGCTTAACTCCAAGGGCAATGCGCTATCACCCGCGGCGGGCTATAGCGGGGGTGGTTTGAACTTCCCGGTCGGAATCGCGATCGACGCAGCAGGCGACGCCTGGGTTGCGAATCAGAGCAACAATAGCGTAACGGAACTCGCGTCCGACGGTGCGCCGCGCTCGGGACCCAGCCGGCTTTAAGGGCGGCGGACTGCAATTGCCCGCGGCGCTTGCTATCGACCGTAACGGCAATGTCTGGGTGGCAAATTTTTCCTCTTCAAGTTTAACCGAACTCGCTGCGGAGCGGAACGCCGCGCTCGCCGGGCGGCGGCTTTTTGGGTGGCGGGCTCGAATTCCCCGGCGGAATCGCGATCGACGGGACCGACAACGTCTGGGTCACGAATTTTCACGGCGATAGTTTGAGCGAGATCGAGGGGGCGGACGGCGACGCGCCCGGGCAGCCGTTATCGCCCTCAAGCGGGTTCACCGACCCAAGCCTTAGCGAGCCGTACACACCGGCGATCGATGCTTCAGGAAATATCTGGACGGCCAATTTCGGCAACGACAGCGTAACCGAATTTGTCGGCGCTTGGCCGCGCCAGTCAGGACGCCGCTAATCGGCCCGCCGCAACGGCCTTAGTTTGCCGAGACTCACACTGTCCCCGAGGTTACGATACATACCCGCGGCGGCTACGAACGCAGCACCGTGCCCGGCAACGCGCCAGTGAACTTGCCGTTTTCGTATACCGGCACGCCGTTGACGATTGTATGCTCGATCCCGCGCGCTTCCATCACCAGGCGCTGGGCGCCGCCCGGCAGATCGTTGCGCAAGCGGGCGCGCTCGGCCGAACCGACCGTCTGATAATCGAAGATCGCCAGATCCGCGACAGAGCCGGTTGTTACCCTGCCCCGCCCCTTGATGCCGAAGAAGTCCGCCGGCTCCGCGGTGAGCCGCTTTACCCCATGCTCCAGTGACATGACGCCCTGCCTCGCGGACCCAGTTCCCAACAGATAGGTGCAGTAGCCGACATCGCAAATCTGATCGACGTGAGCCCCGCCGTCGGAAAGCGCGATCATCGTTCGCGGATCGCTGACCAGACGGCCGACGCGTTCGCGATTATTGTTGAGCATCGCCACCACGAATCTCATTTCCAGATTGTCCTCGAGCGCCAGGTCGAGCAGCAGGTCGAGACCGTCGGCGGCGCCGCGCTCCTTGGCGATAGTGGCCAATGACTTCCCTTCCAGATGTTTCAGCGCGGGATTAAATGCCTGCAGCACCTCGATACGTTCCAGATGGCGGCTGAAGATAATGTTGTGCAGACCCGACTGCTCACATTCGCCGCGCAACTTCTGCCGAAATCCCGGATCGGTGTAATGCTTTTTCTGCACTTCGAGGGGACGGTTGAATATCGACTGCTGGATGCATGGAAACGTTATGAACATCAGCGGGGCGCGCAGGTTCAACTCGATGAAAAGCGGGCGGCAGCTAATCTGCGGGACTCCGCCCCGCGCGATCAGCGGTTCGAACCGCTCCAGCGTCCGCATCGCGCCTTCGGGCAGATCGTCGCGGTCGAAAAGCGAGATCCAACTTACCGGGCGCCGGGATTCTTCAAGCAGGAAATCCAGTATATCGTACTCGCGCTGCGACATATCGGAGGGCTTGTCGGCCAGGTTCAACTGGATCACGCCTTTGCCCAAGTCGCGCAGCACATTGCTGTACGCCTTAAGCTCATCGCGGCTGGCGAGCCGGCACGCCAGCGGTCTGCCTTCATAGCCGATATCGATAGTCGATACGCTGGTGGAAATGCCGAGCGCTCCGGCCACCATCGCCGCGCGCAACGCCTCCTTGATTTGATCCAGTTCCGGCGCGGTGGCCGCCGCGCTCCAGCGAATCCCGGCCCATCGCCCAATGCCTGAAAGGCGTCAACGGCGCGAAAAATCCCAGGTTGATCGCGGAGCCGCGCCGGGCAGCGGCGTCCATGTAGCTCGGGAAGCTGTCCCAATCCCAGGTGAGTCCAGCCTCGAGAACATCCGCGGGTATAGCCTCGAGGTTGGTCAGGTCCGCGGCCGTGATCGCGCGATCCTGCCGGCTTGCAGGGTGCGACGCCGACGCCGCAGTTGCCCAGCACGACGCTGGTCACGCCGTGCCACGAGGAGCTGGTGATCTGCGGATCCCAGCAGATTTGCGCGTCGTAATGCGTATGCGGGTCGATGAATCCTGGCGCTACGATCAGGTCGGTGGCGTCGATCACCTTGCGCGCCGAGCCCGCGATCGATTTGCCGATTTCAGCGATCCTGCCCGCCGCGATCGCCACGTCGGCCTGATAGCGCGGCGCGCCGGTTCCGTCCACCACGGTCCCACCCCGGATTAGCAGATCATAAGCCATAGCGGTTCTCCTGTAGGTTTGCCGTTTTCACGCGCCGGTTTGTGACGCGGTTTCGTTCGCCACCAACGATTCAGAGGATTATCCTCCTCTTTCGCAATTGTACAGGGCTCTCCGTTTGGGAGAGCCAAGAGTGCGAGAGGGCAGGCTGCTGGCGAAATATGAAGATCATCAAGCTGATTGCCGTGCTGGCCGTCATCGCTCTGGTTGTGATGCAATTTTTCCGGGTCGACCAGAGCAATCCTCCGGTAACCAGCGACTTGAGCGCGCCGCCCGAGATCAAGGCAATCTTGAAGCGCGCCTGTTACGACTGCCATTCCAACGAAACACGATGGCCGTGGTACACGCATTTCGCGCCGGCCTCCTGGCTGATGGCTTATGACGTTCATGAAGGACGCAACAGTCTGAATTATTCGAACTGGGGCAAGCTCGACGAGGGAATACGCTCACGCCTGTTGCGGCTGACCCAGCGCGACGTTAACAGCGGCAGGATGCCGCCCTGGTTTTACGTCTACCCACTCCATCTGGAGGCCCGGCTTTCCGCCGGCGAGCGCTCGCGCATTTCCGATTGGGCCGGAACCGAGCGCACCGAACTCAACCGAAAATTCCAAGCCGAGCATCAAAGTAATCAGACCGGCCAGCCGTGAATGCAGCGGCGGCCCGATCAGAGTAGCGACTGGTGAATCGGCGCGAATCACAAACACGCTGACGGAAGCGCGCACAGAACTATGAAAAAGGCTGCGAAACATGGAAATCGGGAAAGTTGAAAAGAGTACGCCCACGCGCAAGCGGATGGCCGATGATATTGCGGCGATTCTGTCAGGCGTGATGGCCGTGACCTCCGCGGCGTTGGCCCTTCAGCCGGGAGAGCTGACCAATCACGGAGGCGGTGATCGGCTACGTTTTTCGTGGGGTTTGTCGCGATGATGACCCGTTTCCTCAACGATCGAATAAAGAAAAGGACCGAACTAGGCCGGCGTTTGCGCTGGGCTGAACTCGGAAGGATTCTCGAAGTGTCGGCAATGGTACTGGTCTTCCCAGCCCTGACCGCCATCGCGGTGCTGCTCGGTCTGGCCGGGGGGTTGAGCTGGTCGACACGGATCAGTTTGGTCTTTTATCTTGGCATAGGGACTGTATTCATTGCCGGATTCATGTCGAGCTACGTCGTCGACGAGCGATTCCTGGCCGCCGGCAGCCAGGGATTGTCGTGGGCCGCACTCGGCGTCGCGCTTACGCTGGTCAAAAAGCTGGCATGATCCGATAGCGTACATAACATTATTTGCGGTCCTGCCTTGGTTTCGATATAGAGCGGACAGACAGGCTTTCGCAGGATTTCGCGGTCGGGCCGAGCTGGATCGGGTGACCCAGGCTGCGACCCGCAGTGCGTGGTTGGGGATCATGGAACTGCATCATGTGCGTGACTTTGTTGCAGTCGCGGAGGAACTGAGTTTCACCCGCGCCGCCGAAAAGTTGCACGTCGCGCAGCCGTCCCTGACGCGCAAAATCAGGAATCTGGAAGAGGAAATCGGTGTAACCCTGTTCGATCGCAGCAAGGGACGCCTGGCGCTGACCGAGCCCGGCCGGGCCTTTTTGGCCGAAGCTAAACGATTGCTTGCGCTTAGCGCCGAAAGTATCGAAGTGGCGCGGCGGGTAAGCCGGGGCGAAATAGAGCGCTTCCGGATCGGTTACACCGGGGGCTTCGATTACCATCGGATGCCCGCCACCCTCGCGACTTTTCATCGGGTGTGCCCAACCGTAAAGCTGAGTCTGCACGACCTGACCTGCGCCGAGCAGATCCGCGCGCTGCAAAGTGGCGAAATCGACCTCGGCTTCGTCGGCATGTCCGAGGCGCTGAGCGGAACCGGATTGCGTGGCGAATGCGCGGGCATCTACGAACTGGTCGTGGCCCTGCCCGAGACCAGTTCGTTGGCGCGAAAAAGCGCAATCACGATTAAGGACCTGGAAGATGTTCCCTTTATCGGATTGTCGGCCACAGAGTATCCGGGCTATGGCGAATGGATGCGCCGGGTGTCGCAAGGTGCCTTCCGTCCACGCCGGGTGCAAACGCCGGAGCGCTTCAGCGTGATGCTCAACTCGGTGGCCGCCGGATTGGGAGTTGCCATGATGCTCGCGCAAAGTCGCACTCTGCCCCATGAGGGAGTGGTGTTTCGCGAGCTGAAACCAACCTTGCGGGCCGAGTTATACGTGGCCTGGCGCCCGGACAACCATTCGCGGGCATTGGTTGAATATCTCAAGATCCTGAGAGCGTCGCCGCAAAGGCTGGCGGCGTCCAGCGTACGCCTGGTCAAAGGCTGACTCGCGCCGTTTCGGATTGGGTCCGGCCTGCGCTATCGGACAATAGCGGAAAAAGCATTTCGTCGCCCTCGCCGCCTGATCTATTTTGATTCGCGTGCGGAAAACGCGTCCGCTGGGAGAGGAGTTCATCGAATGGCCAAGAGCAGAGAACAGCTACTCGACGAGATGGTCGATCGCGAGGCGATCCGCGACCTTGCGGTGCGCTACTGCGATTACATCTGGAAGGACGACGTCGATGCCGTAGGTGCGTTGTTTACCGCGAACGGCACCTTCATCAACAATTCCCCACCCGGGATCACGCTGGCCGCCCAGGAAACCCATGGACGAAAAGCCATCGTCGATATGCTCGCGGCGGGGCTCAAGGGCATGAAACCACGGCCTTATATCCATAACCATGCAATCCAGCTTCACGGCAACGGGCACGCCACCGGCACGGTTTATGTGGAGCTGCGCTCGCCGGCCGTCAACTGGGAATGGATCGGGACCGGCTATTACGACGATGTTTACGAAAACGTAGAGGGAGAGTGGAGGTTCCAGTCCCGTAAGATCAATCTGGTAAGCTTCAAGCCGCCGCGGACCGCAAATTGAGCTCGCGCGGATGCTTTGCTCCGAGACGGCATTGAGAGATATGGTCACCGCGACCGGCAGGGTCACAGTCAGAAACAGTTGATTGAATCCTCCCGCATAAAGGAGAAATCGCGATGGAAAACCTGCGCGTCATATCCGCCGATTCACACGTAGTGGAACCGGCCGACTTATGGGAGAGCCGTCTGGACAAAAAGTACCGTGACCAGGCGCCTAAAGTGGTTCGCACGGAAAAGGGGCTTTGGGTGATTGTCGCTCCTGGGGGAATCGCGTTCCCCGCCGCCGCGATGTTTGCCGCCGGCAAGCGGGGCGAGGAATTGCGCCAGCACATGGGCAAGGGCTACGAAGCCGGCCGCCCCAGTGGATGGGATCCCACCGAGCGCGCCAAAGATCAGGATATCGACGGCGTGCTGGCCGAGGTGCTCTACACCAGCAACGGTCTTCCCCTGTTCGGCCTCGAAGACGCCGATCTCCAATACGCCTGCTTCCGCGTGTTCAATGACTGGTTGGCGGAATACTGCGCCGCCAATCCCAAGCGCCTGATGGGCGTCGCCCTGATTTCGCTCAGGGACATCCCTACCGGGATTGCGGAGTTGGAGCGCTGCGCCAAAATGGGTTTGCGCGGTGCGATGATTTCCAACCATCCTCTGCAAACTTACGACAGCCCGGTCTACAATCCGTTTTGGCAGGCGGCCTCCGAACTCGGAATGCCGATCTCGCTCCATATCATCACCAGCACCAAGAAACAGAGCCTCGGCTCGTTCACCGGCTCCAACACCACCACGCTTCAAATCGAATATGTATTCGAGACCCAATGCTCGTTGGCGCTGATGCTGATGGGCGGGGTGCTCGAGCGGTACCCCAATCTGCGGCTGGTGTCGACCGAGAACGATATCGGCTGGATGCCATATTTCCTGCATCGGCTTGACCACAACTACGAACTGGGAGCCGCGACGCGCAATCTGCCGCCGCTCAAGCCCAGCGAATACGCACGCCGCCAGTTGTGGGCGACCTTCCAGGACGATCCCTGCGGCGTCGCGCTATACAGGATGTTCGGCGAGGACAACTTCATGTGGGCCTCCGATTTTCCTCACTCCGATTCGACCTGGCCCCATTCGCAAGCGGTCATAGCGCAAAACTTCGCGTCGATCCCACCTCCGGTGATCCAGAAAATCGTCGCCGATAACGCCGCACGCCTGTATGGAATCGAGTTGAACTGACTCTGCGCGCCGGATCGCCGATGGGCTTTTGCTCCGCGGTCCGGCGCGCTATATGTCGCTTCATCATTCGCGCGGGAGGAAGCGGCCTTGGCCAAGATACAGTTCGGACTCAACCTGGAATTCCGCAATCCGCGGCAGTTCTATCGCGACCCGGCCAAACTTTACGCGGATATTATCGAGCACGCCGTATGGGCCGAGGGCCTGGGCTACGACTACGTCTTCCTGACCGAGCATCATTTTACCGATGACGATTGGGCGCCATCGCCGTTGATGCTGCTCAGCGCGATTGCTGCGCGCACCAAGCGCGTGCGCCTTAGCACCAGCATCATGCTGCTGCCTTTTTACCACCCGGTGCGGCTGGCCGAAGACGGCGCCGTGCTGGATATCATCTCGGGAGGCCGCTACGAACTGGCCGCCGGCCTCGGCTACCGTCCCGAGGAGTTCGCCGGCTATGGCATGAAGTTGCTCTCACGCAGCCAGCGCGCCGATGAGATGCTGGAAATCATCCGCCGCCTGTGGGACGGCGAGACCGTCAACTTCAAGGGCAAATTCTTCCAGGTGGAAAACACACGCCTGAGCCCGCGTCCAGTGCAGCAGCCGCGGCCACCGATCATGGTTGGCGGCTATGCTCCCAACGCAGTCAAGCGCGCCGCCCGGATGGGCGACGGGCTGGTCGGCGTTACTCCGCAAACCTACGAGATCTACGTCGAAGAACTGCGCCGACTCGGCAAGGATCCGGCCAAGGCGCGGGTAATCGGCGGTGGCGGCGCCTGGGTGTTCTGCTCCAACGATCCCGAGAAAATGTGGAATGAGATGGCGCCTTACTGCATGCATTCGGCCAACACCTACGCCAAATGGATGGAGACCTGGAACACGCCGCCGGCCTATAGAGCGGCGCGCGACATCGAGGAGTTCAAAAACAGCCGGCAGCTTCGGATCGTATCGCCCGAAAAGATGGTCGAATACGTGCGCAAGCAGATCACTTTAAACCATTGCGACACCTGGTTCTTCATGGGCAACGAAGGCGGCGCCCCAATGTCGATCATGCGCGAGCATATAGAGCTATTCGCCACCAAGGTGATGCCGCATTTTCAGCAATAGCTCCAAGTGCCTGCCCGTAACCGCTGGAATGTGCACAGCGCCAAAAAAGGGCTCCGGAAACGCTCGGAACTGATGCTAGCGATCCTCTCGCGTGTGCCAGAGCCGCAACACATAAAGCGTTGATTCCTGAATTTCGTAACGGATTTCGTAGTGCCCAACCAGAAGACGGCGCACGTCGAGTGGTTCGAACTCTTCCAGCTTTTCACCGATACGGGGATGCTCCAGGAGCCTGCCTGCCGCGGCGGTCAGAGACCGCGCGATGCGCGCGGCAGCCTGCTTGTTGACGGGGGCGAGGAATTCATAAAGCCGTGCCAGATCGGACAGCGCCTTGCTCGTCCACTTCAACTCCATCAGCGCGGGGTCGGTAGCGGCTTATCTGAGTCCAGGCTATCCGCCCAGGCCTGTACGGCCTGATGGTCAATGACTCTCCCAGCGTCGACGTCGGCGAGCGCCTCGAGCGTCAACTGTCTGCGCTCTTCTTCCTGTTCAATCCAGGCGGATAGGGCTTGCTTGATTATCCAACCCCGCGAGCGTTCCAGCCGCGCGGCTATCTGATCGACTTTTTTGGCAAGGGGCAAGGGGACATGCGCGGTAAGTACTTTGGTATTCATGGATCAAGAACGAATCACAAGCAATCGTAGTGATTGGATTTGATCATATCAAGGTTCTGAGATGATTTGACGCGCGAGGCGGTGACACTCGGTCTAAACTGTCACTTCGGCAACGCTTCCGCGATCAGCACTCCCGACGCCGTCAGTTTCGCGACCTTTTCCTTGGAGTAGCCCAAGTGGCGGCTCAGGACGGCCTCGTTGTGCTCGCCCAGGTATGCGGTGCGTCCTCGGATCTTTACGCTCGCGCTGGAGACCCGGAAGGGCGCCCGGGGCAGCGGAATCGGACCGATCCCAGGATGGTCGACCTCTTGCATCACGCCGCGGAACTTCATCTGCGGATGGTTCACTGCCTGGCCGATATCGAGTACCGGGGCGCACAGGATTCGATGCTGTTCCAGGATTCTCAATGGCTCATCGCGGCTCTCGAAGGATTGCAGCCAGTCTTCGATTATCCGCACCAGCACGAGGCGGTTCGTCGCCCGCTGGGCGGGCGGATTGAAGCGCGGATCGCTCAGCAGCTCCGGCTTCCCGATCGCCTTGGCGAAGGTTTCCCATTGATGAATCAGGGCGGTGATGATCATGTAGCCGTCGCGCGCTTTGAAGATTCCGCAGGGCGCGATGCTGGCGAGATGCGAGCCGGTACGCATTGGGTTGTCCGCCCCATTGCTGATGACGTAGCGGGCGAGCGACATATCGTGAAGATTAAACAAGCTCTCCACCAATGAAATGTCGAGGTAGCGCCCGGCTCCCGTCTGCGCGCGATTGAACAGTGCGGCGCATACCGCGCTGAACGCATGGATTCCGGCGTTCGCATCCGCGATCGAGGCGCCGATATATGTCGGCGCCCCGTCAGGGTCGCCGGTCAGATGGGTCAGCCCGCTCATCGCCATCGCCATCGTGTCGTTGCCATTGCGATGACTGAATGGTCCATCCTGGCCGAAAGCGGAGATTGAGCACATGATCAGCCGCGGGTTGAGCTGGCGCAGGTCCTCGTAGCCCAGACCGCGCCGGTTCAGCACGCCGGGGCTATAGTTCTCGATTATCACGTCGACTTCGGTGGCCAATTCCCGCGCGGCGCGCTTGCCCTCGTCCCGTTCGATGTCGAGGCAGAGGCTCTCCTTGCCGCGATTTTCGAGCATGAAAATGCCGCTAAGCCCGGCCTTGAGCGGGGGATAGCCGCGCAGATGGTCGCCATGCGGGCCAAACTCGACCTTGACGACTTCGGCACCCATGTCAGCCATCATCCGCGAGGCCGTTGGCCCGGCGAAGAATTGGCCGAACTCCAGCACCTTCACGCCCGCCAGCAAACCGTCATTGGATTGATCCACGTAAATACCTCGCCAAACCAGTCGCGCAGGCTTGTTGGTGTTTGGCAGCGGCATGTTAGCCGCAATTGGGCGGCGCGCCAAACGGGTTCCCACCGCACCATCCGGGCACCAACTATGAGATTTTTAGAAGTTGGGCAGCCGCAGGAAGACGCGGGTGATCCTTTGGCCGGAATTGTGAAAACATGATAGTGATTCTCCAGTAGAGACACGCCTCACGCGGTCTCATACCCAAGGAGGAAACCGCCGCAATGAAATTTGGGATTTTCTTTGAATTGTCGGTGCCGCGGCCATGGACCCATGATTCCGAACGAATCGTTTACGAGAACGCGCTGGAGCAGGCCGCAGTGGCCGACGAAGTCGGTTTCGACTACGCCTGGGCGGTGGAACATCACTTCCTCGAGGAATATTCGCATTGCTCCGCACCGGAATTGTTCCTGACCGCGATCGCGATGCGCACCAAGCGCATCCGCGTGGGACATGGGATTATCGTCTGCGTCCCTGAATACACCCATCCGATCAAGGTCGCCGAGCGCACCGCGGTGCTGGATATCCTGTCGGGTGGACGGCTGGAAGTCGGCACCGGCCGCTCCGCCACCTGGTGCGAGCTGGGCGGCTTTCGCGCCAATCCCGATGAAACCAAAAAGACCTGGGATGAATACGTGCACTGCCTGCCGAACATGTGGACCCAGGAGCGCTACTCTTATCAGGGCCGTGCCTGGTCGATGCCGGAGCGCGCGATCCTGCCCAAACCGATTCAAAGGCCGCATCCGCCGATGTGGGTCGCGGTTACCAGTCCGGGTACGGAAATCGACGCCGCCGAGCGCGGCATGGGCGCGCTCGGAATCAGCTACGATCCGCTGCCGGTACAGGAGAAGAAACTGCTCGAATACCGGCGCCATATTAAAAACTGCGAGCCGGTGGGCCAAATCATCAACAATCACTGCGCCGCGTTGACCTTCCTGTACTGCAACGAGGACGACAAAATCGGGGTCAAAAAAGGCACCGAAATGTTTATGCACTTCGGCTTGCTGGCCAATCAGATCGTGATGTGCCGCGAAGCCTATCCGACCAGGTCCTACCCTTCGGCCGGTCTGCTGCCGGCGGTGCGCTCCCAGGCTCAGGGTCCAAGCGACACCGGCGGCGTGCCGCAGGGAGTGGCGATCGGGGATCCTGAGCGGATTCTAAAAACACTCAAAACCTGGGAATCGGCCGGCTTTGATTCGATCAACTTCCTGACCAACGCCGTGGAAATGCTGCCGCAGCAGCAAGTACTTGATTCGCTGCGTCTTTTCGGGAAGCACATCATTCCGCATTTCAAAGACCATCGGACCACGATTCATCAGGTTTCACGTGATGGTGCGGCCGCCGCGGGGGCACGCTGATGCCGAGGTTCGGAACGCTTGATATCAACGAGTTCGGCGCCAACGCGCCCGAGATCGATGGCTTCGGGACCGAACGCCTGGGCCTGAAGAACGCGCAGGTCCTGAACGTCTCCAACGAGATCTCCGCGAACGGCTCCGATGCGCTAATACCACCGGCGATGAATCCGAGCATCCCGCCCTATATCCAGTGCACCGCGATGGTATTTCCGGAAAGCCCATGGGGCCCCTTTTCGACCGGGGAATTGCGCCTGGTCGGACGCGCCGGGTTCCGCCCTCGCGCCCTTACCTTCAGAACCTACGTCGACAACCCTGAGGCGGCCCGCGAGTTGGCGCGGCGGTGGGGTTTCCCGGTAGCGCCGGGTAAGACGCGGATCCACGTCCGGCACGAACGGATCGTGGTGGAGATTCACGACGATAAAGGCCGCTGCGTGCTGGAAGCAGAGATGATCGATCGCGAAGGAATTTCCGGCAGCGACATCCAATACGTGGCCAGCATGCACCTGGCGCGCAACCGCGCTGACGGCAAGCTGTCGCTGGTTCAGGTTGACCCGGACTACGTGTTTACCAAGGTCGAACGCGGCTTGTCGCACTTCATCTCGATCGATCAGGAAACCTGGGGCGCCAAGGGCCTGATCACACCCACCAACCCCATAATCTCAACCTACGCGCAGTGTGAAGTGATATTGCCGCAGATCCGATTTATCTGCGATCCGAACCGCAACGCTCTGGTCAGCACGGTTAGGGTATCGGTCTAGTTCTTCCTCCAAAGCGCCTGAACGTTGTGCTCCCTCTTCCACATTAGTTGAATGTGGGAGAGGGAGCGGAAAACGGCTGTCCCTTACGCAAATCAAGCGCGAGGCCGCAAACCCACCACCTCCGCTCGGAGGAGGGAATTAGAGACGTCGCACACTTCAGATCTTTTTATGCGACGTGAAGCAGAACCGGTCCGTTGCAGCGACGTGAAAAGCCCTTTAGACTCAAAGCCGGATACGAACGTCGCATTTGCAAACCGCCGGATGTCTATGCGAATCTGAGTCCGGACTTCGCAGAGGTATCAGATGAGCCGATTCAGGGTCTGGTTGGAACTCTCAATACTCGCCGCCATCATTCTCTTGGCGCCGATCGTTAACGCCTGTACGGGTAACCAGGTATTGTTGCAGGACAACTTCCAGGTTTGGGCGAGTAACTGGGGGACACCCGACGGCTTCCACTACGTAAAAAATGGGCAGATGGTGATTAGTCCACCCTTTAGCCAAGCAGATATATACTTCAGCCAGGGGAATATTTTCAATGACATGAGCGCGTGCGTCGACGTCGCGATCACAACCGGCGGTCCAAAACTCGGCTTTACCTTTGCTGGTATTGCGTTCTGGTCGGTCGACGTCAACAACACGTACTATTTCGGGGTTGCCCCAGCCGGAACCTTCTCCGTAGCGCGCTACGTAGCCGGTCGCTCCATCAGCATCGTGCCCTGGACGTCGAACCCGGCGGTCAAGACCGGCCTGAATCAGGTCAATCACCTTCGCGTGGTGACGAAGGGAGGTCAGGCTACCCTTTACGTCAATGACAAACAGGTAGCCCTCATCAACGGCCAGCCGCCACAGGGTGGGAGCGAGGTCGGCCTCATCGTCCAGTCGGGTCCCAAGACTCGCGACGTTTATGGGTTCTCGAATCTAAAGATCACGAATTGAAAGGCCGGCTTCCCTCGCGCTGCGCCAACGTCCAACGAAAAGGTCATCGTGATGCGTGCGCTACAAGCTCAGGTTGAGTGCGAAGTGCGCCGCGCCGATTAATGGAGTGTGCGGATTCATCGCCACGTTTACCTCGATACTCTTGAGCACCTCACTTAATCGTCCCTTGGCCATGAAGCTCTCCATGAAGACCCCGTCGTTGCGCAGCGCCTTGATGATCTTGGGCGCGATTCCGCCGGCGACGAAGACCCCGCCCATCGCCATGCAGCGTAACGCCATGTTGCCCGCTTCCGCGCCATAGATCGACGCGAACATCCGCAGCGTCTCCTCGCACAGCGGACTTTTGCCGGCGAGCCCAGCCTCGGAGATTAAGGCGCTGTGATCCTGAGAGGCGTTGAGATCTTCTTTCAGCCATTGCGGTTCGGGCGCGAAGCCGCTGTCGCGCAGAAAGCAATAGATGTTGTAGAAGCCCGGTCCGGAAAGCACGCGCTCGTAGCTGATATGGTCGCCGAATTGCTTGCGGAGATAGCGCAGCAAATCGATCTCGTGCTCGCTGCGCGGGGCGAAATCCGCATGTCCGCCCTCGGTGGCCGTAGGATGATGGCGCGTGCCGTCAAACCAGAGAAACGCCTCGCCCAGCCCGGTGCCGGCCGCGATCACTGCCACATTTCCCTTGTGCTTGATGGGAGCTCCCGAGTTGAGACGTTCCAACTCGTCGGGGCCGAGGTAGCGCACGCCATACGCGGTAGCCTGCAAATCGTTGAGCAGCCTGACCGGGCATTTCAGGGCCGCTTCCAGCGCGGTTTCAGAAACCTCCCAAGTGAGGTTGGTGGTATGTACCCGCCCATCAATAATTGCACCAGCGATACCGAAGCACGCGTTCTCCAGTTTGACATCGCTGTAATCGCGCAGGAACTCGCTCAGAATCGTCTCCAGCGCATTATACTGCGCGCTGGCAAACGCACGCTCACCGGCCTGATGCAAACCGCCGGTTGTTCTTTCGTACAACGCGATTACGGTCTTGGTGCCGCCAATATCACCCGCTATGATCATGGGTCACCTGACACTTGGTATAAGCCGCCACCGGCCGGAGTTGGTGGCAGAGCGCCTACTTCATCTCGCCCGCATAGATATTCATGATGTCGGTCAGCATTTTGATCGCATCGGGCTTTTTGCGCTGGAAAGAGTTGCGTCCGATGATCGAGCCAAAACCACCGCCGTCGCGAATCGCGCGGATTTCGTTGAGAATCGCTCCTTCATCGGGTTTGGTTTCACCGCCGGAGAAAATCACGATACGGCGGCCGTCGAAGGTGCTTTGGACCACGTGGCGTACGCGCTCGGCCTGGGTGGTGATCGGAACCTTGTTGTCCTCGTAAACCTTCTTGGCGTCGGGCTGCTCCAGGTGAGCGCTGGGAAGTTTGACCTTGATAATGTGGGCGCCTAGCTGCGCCGCGATTTGCGCCGCGTAAGCGCTAACGTCGATCGCGGTCTCGCCCGCCTTGGTCAGATCGCCACCGCGCGGGTACGACCATACGACCGACACGAGACCAGCGGCCCTGGCCTCCGCGATAAGCTCGCGCAACTGCTCGTACATCTCCACCCGATGCTGCGATCCCGGGTAAATCGTGAAGCCGACCGCTCCGCATCCCAGGCGCAAGGCGTCCTCAACCCCGGCCGTCAACGCCGACATCGGGTCCTCCTCCTTGTGCAGGACATCGTGGCTGTTGCACTTCAGAATAAGCGGCAGTTCGCCGGCAAACTCCGCCGCGCCTGCCTCGATGAAACCCAGGGGGGCAGCGTAGGCGCTCAGCCCGGCCTCAATCGCCAGTTCAAAATGATACAACGGGTTGTAGGCGGGGGGATTTACCGCGAAGCTTCGCCCCGGACCGTGCTCGAAGCCCTGGTCCACCGGTAAAATCACCATTTTGCCTGTGCCACCCAGCCGGCCGTGATTGAGTAGGCGCGCCAGGTTGGTCAGCACACCAGCACTCTCGCTACGATACCAGCTTAGAATTTCGCGCACGCGCGGAGTCATTATACAAGCCACCTCCCGTGGTTTTCGCCTGAAGTTCGCACATGACCGCAAAACCGGCCCATTTGAGACTTTATTGTAGAATCCGGATGCCCGGAAACGACGCTTGGTTACCGGCGGATGAAATCCGTACGAACCGTACGACGACTTTAGCATCCGGAGCACTGCCGGGTGTAGACGTACAAGCCCGATTCTTCTTTGCGTCGCAATCGCGTATGGTGTGAGACGGCAATTGGGCCAGCCAGCGGCAACGCTGAACTGCCCCGTGCCGATTGTCGACCAACGAAGGGAATTTTTGACGCGATGGGTATCGCAGACGGAAAGCGCGCATTGGTTATAGGTCTGGCCAACGATAAAAGCCTGGCCTGGCCGATCGTGCAGAATCTCAAGACTCAGGGGGCCGAAATCGCCCTGACCTATCAGGGCGAGGTGCTCGAGCGGCGGGTCCGGCCGCTGGCCGAGCAGGTCGGGGCCACGGTGTTGGGTGAACTTGATGTCGGCGACGACGCCCAGATCGACGCCACCTTTGCCAAAGTGCGGGAATTGTGGGGCGGTCTGGATATGTTGGTGCATGCGATCGCTTTTGCTGAGCGCGAGGACCTGCGCGATCGATTCCTGACCGTCAGCCGGGCGAACTTCGCGCGCTCGCTGGAGATCAGCGCGTATTCGTTGGTGGCCCTGGCGCGTGCGGCCGAACCGCTGATGGAGGCGCGTGGCGGCGGAGCAATCGTCACGCTGAGCTACCTCGGCGCGGTCCGCGCCGTCCCCAATTACAACGTTATGGGGGTGGCCAAGGCCGCGCTGGAAGCTTGTGTCCGCTACCTGGCGCTCGATTTGGGCGAAAAAAACATCCGCGTCAACGCGATCAGCGCGGCGCCGGCGCGAACCTTATCCTCGTCCGCCATCAAGGGCTTTCATGACATGGCGCATGAAGTCGAGCGCCGCTCTCCGCTACACCGCCCGATGGTGATCGACGAAGTCGGCAAGATGGCCGCCGTGTTGCTAAGCGATATATCGAGCGGAGTTACCGGACAGACCGTTTACGTCGACGTGGGCTTCAATATCATGGGTATTTGAGCACATGGGTATTTTGCCCGTCCCATTGCGATACCTGGAAAAGGAGATTTAGCCATGGCGATCATTGCCGTGCCTCAACTATCGGACAATTTCGCATACCTGGTCATCGACGACGCGACCAGGGAATGCGGCGTGGTGGACTGCGCCGAAGCCGATAAGGTGCTGGTCGAAGTCGAGCGCCAGGGTGTGAAACTCACCGCCGCGCTCTCGACCCATTGGCACTTTGACCACGTCGGCGGCAACAACGATTTGGCCGCCGCCGTGCCGGGCCTGAAAGTTTATGGCGCACGGGCGGAAAACGGGCGCATTCCGAGCCTGACTAATCCGATCGACGACGGCGACACGGTCACCGTCGGAAGTCTGCAAGGGCGTGCGATTGGAATCCCGGCACATACCAACGGCCATGTGGCCTACTATTTTCCAGCGCTGAAAGCGGTGTTTTCAGGCGACACGCTATTCATCGCGGGTTGCGGCCGGCTGTTCGAAGGCGGCGCCGCAACAATGGTGAACTCGTTGGGCCGGCTTGCGAGCTTGCCCGACGACACGCAGGTCTTTTGCGGCCACGAATATACCCAGAAGAACCTGGAATTCGCGCTGACCCTGGAACCCGGCAACAAGGCGTTGGCGGCCAAGCACGATTGGGCGGTCCGTACCCGGCGCGAGGGCAAATGGACAGTGCCGTCAACGATTGGCGGGGAGAAGCAATACAACCCGTTTTTACGCACCGACAGCCCCGAAATCCGCGCCACACTGGCCCGTATCGCTCCGGGAATAGGCTCTGATCCAGTGGCAATCTTCGCCAAGATCCGGGAATTGAAGGATCATTACTGAAGAGACTTGGCTGAAGAGGAAATGATGGACCTTTCCCGCCGCTAAGGCTCAGCGTCCTCGTTACGCTGCTTCCGTCCCTCTGCCATTACTTGACGAGCCGAAATCCGGCACGCACAAAGTCGCGGTCAAAAGCCAGCGCCGTGTCCACGCCGCGCTTACGCATGACCAGGAAACTCATTTGGTCCACCAAGCTAACTGCGCGCCTGCGGGCATGAGTTAGCTCGCGAACTGCTTCCTCATGAAGCAAACGGTCGACCCATTCGACCACAAATCCGTCGCAGCTTTCGGCAAATTTCCCAGCTGCGGCAACTCCCAGTCTGTGCTGAAGCAGGGCGAAGGATTCAAGGATGACATAGTTGTGGATAAGGATTTCTTCTCGCGCCTCGATTAAGTTTCGAAAGTGAACTTCGGCCACCGGGAAGTTCGGATCTGCACGGTCTGCCAAGGCGTAGATCGCGGAAGTGTCGAGAAATGTCACCTGGAATCCTTGGATTCGTCGATAATCGCAGCTAGCGCTTCGTCATGCCGTTCCGATACTGGCGATAGCCGGCCTTGAACGGAGCTTCCGCAACCTACGAAGGGAAAATCCTTCATCTCATGTCGTTCGGCATCATCTCCGGCAATTCCAAGGGCGCCCTCCAGCAGTGAGCGAGCAACCGACGCTATTGATGTTCTCTGCTCATAAGCTCGCCTGCGCAGCGCTTCGTAAGTCCGTTCGTCGAGTTGGATTTGTGCTATCTTCATCATGCGTCACTACAGCATGATGTTATGGAGGCAGCAATCGACGGCCAAGGATCGGCTCGATAATCGGCGGAATCTCGCGTCGTGAGTGAACGTGATGACCAAGCTGCACGGTCCAATCGGCCGGAAGGCCAACGTCACGAAAACGGGCGTAGGAAGACCAGCAGCAGAATCGCCAGCAGCAGCGCGCTGATGATTCCGTGCATTATCGCGAATTCGCGCCGGCTGGCTGCGGACGGTTCGGCTTCCAGAGCGTTGATCCGCCGGAATAGGCGGGCATGTATCACTATCAGGATCACAACCAGCAGGAGCTTGATGTGTAACCAGCCCTGTCGAAGTACTGACGGCTCCAGAAGGATAAGCCAGATACCGAAACCGATAGTTGCCAACGCACCCCCGTTGGCACTGACATCGAACAGCCGCCGGGCAGCGACCAGGAAGCGCTCTTTGGAGACCCCTACCTCCTCAGCAACCAAACCGAGCAGCGAAGACAGCACCAGGAGACTGCCTAGCCATAGAATTACTCCGAACACGTGGAAAGCCAGTATCCAAGGCACGTCGCACCTCCGCCTCAATCCTCTGCAACAAACCGTACCCTTGACCGCCAGTCAAGCGTCCTTTTAGCCACCGGTTGGGCGGCGCAGGAGGAAACACTGGAGCACACGCCTTGCTGTTATGCCGTTAAAACAAAAGTTTACGAAAATCGATTCACGTTTATCAAAATGCGAATGTTCGGCATCGATCGTCGCTCGACCGGCGTTTTCGTCGCCGGCTGCTACGGGTTATTTGCCGGCGCGGATGAGTTGTCGCTGGAAAAACGATAAATCAACTCGTTGGAATGGGCAAAACCGAGTTGCTTGCGAATCAAGCGCTGCAAATAGGCGTCATCGGACTGAAGCTTTTCGATAGTGCCCTGCAAATCGCGGTTTTCTGCCTGTACATGTTCACGCTCGGCCTCCAACTGGGCCCGTGCATGCCGCAAAACCAGCAAATCACGCAGCCCGTGCGGCGCTATCACACAGTTTAGACAGACCACTACAAGCGCCGCACCCAGTATTAGGGCCAACGACTCGCGGCGCAGCCATTCGCTTAACGAGGACACCTCTTGAATCGTAAAATTATCGGACCCCACAATTCAAGTCTGCTTATCTCTGAACAGCATTCTAATCTGGGGAAACCTAAGGTTATACAAAGGCTCTTTCAGTTTTAGAATTTTTTTTTATATTGGACGTTCGATAGTGTTGATCTTTTAATAACGGGTTTCTATAATCGGCTGCGTCAGGTGGTGTAACAGGGGCCCCTACATAAGTTTTGGTGCCTATCCGGCCTTAGAGGTCACGTTTTAGGAGGAGGTGTCTATGCCAGTAACAAAGAAACCGACGAAAGCTGTACAATCCAAAAGCAAGCTCAAAGCGGATATGAAAAAGAAAGCCGGCAAAAAGAAGAAGAAATAGTTCTACGCTCCCCCCGAGCAATTTCGGGGGCTGGCTTAGGATGCCGTGACTTTCCGCTGAGATAGGCCGAGGCGCAATGCCTCGTGAGACGGGAAGGCCCTCTTGAAAAAGGGGGCTTTTCCTTTTGCGAAAGCGCCGCCATTTTCCTCCGTCTATCGTATTTTCCCAAGCCCGTATAACATACCGCGCCGTGGAAACGAGGCTCGGACGATTCCAATGCCGGGTTGAACGGCCCGAACCGCTAAAGTTCGCCTGGCCCATCATATTGCTGCCCGAATTATTCACCACCGGATATCATCTGGGGGTGATGCTCGGTTATCTGGCGACGATCGGATGGGAAGTCTATGCGCCCGACCTCCGCGCCGCGGCAAGCCAGGACTCCACACCCTCCCTGGCTCGGATGCGGATTGAAGACCTAGTGAATCTGGCGGAAGAGGCGCTGGACGCGTTGGGACGGCCCGCAATCGTGCTCGGCCACGGGCTTGGCGGATTAATCGCGCTCAAACTGACCGAAACCAGGAAGACCAAGGCCGCAGTGGCGCTGGCGCCGTTGGTCCCTGGAGTCCGCAACGCCCTGATTGCAGGGTGGTCACGGCTCGCTGCGATGTGGCTCGGGCGGCCGCTGCCTCCCCCCACCGGACGGGTCTTGTTCGAATTCCTGCTCGACGTCGAGGCGTTTCAGCGCCCCGCGATGGTCAGCAAAATGGTCCCCGACGCCACCCAAGCCGCCCGCCAAATCGCGTCGGGCCAGTTCCAACTGGCCTCGGGCCGGGATCTGCCCCCTCGCCTCATTATCGCCGGCGCCGTGGATCCCTTCGTCCCGCTGGACAAGGTCACAGCTTTAGCGGACACGATAGGAGCGCAACTCATCACCGCCAAAGGGCGCGGCCACTGGCTGATTGGCGGGCGCGGGCTGGAGCGTACTATCGGCGAGGCCCATCGATTCCTGGTCCGAGCTCTGGGCCAGGACCTGTTGCTGCTCTTTCCCGAGGAATGGAAGACCGAACGCAAGGATGAGGAGCCCTAGGCGTGACCGCGCCAGGGCAATCCGGGCAGCGGAATTCGAGCACTTGGCAGATGACGGAGTGACGTATGAAGATCGAATGTCTGATTCTCGCGGATGCCGCTGCAAGCCGTGGCTGGCAAACTGTTCATCCTGGGTGGCGGCTGGAACCTGTACCGAGCTGCGAACTATCCGGTCAACATCCAACTTGCTCTGGCGATAGATCTTTCGTTCAGCCGAAACGAAGCTGGGGCGAAATATCCGCTTACCTTGGTGGTCGCTGATGACGCAGGCGTACCGATCGTGCCGCAAATAAATGGCGTGATAGACGTTATTCCACCGGCAGACGAACTTCCAAAGGGTGCGCTTATAAAATTGCCACTGGCCTTTAACACCGTTTTGCAGATCCCCCGTGTAGGCCGCTACGTGATAGTCGTCACCGCAGGGTCCTCGAAAGCTCAAACCTCCTTCGACGCGATTTTTACTGGCAACAAAGTCGACCTAAGCAGCGGCAGGAGTACGGAGACCTGGAGCGCGGCAACTGACGCATATCCTGATTTCCGGCCCCAGTCTCCTGATTCGCACGGTGCCCGCCGGCCGCGCCTAATTGCGTCCGCACGGGCGCATCTGTTATTTTCGATTATGGCGCTCTCATATAAAACGATTGATCCTTTGTTGGACCAAAGCCCGCCCCTTGTGCGGGCTTTTTTTTAACTTAAGGAGGGACCGATGCAGTTTAAGGAGCTTCACGAGGGGCTAACCTTTGACGATGTGCTTTTGCTCCCTCAGGAATCCGACGTGCTGCCCCATCAGTGCGACGTGTCCACCATGTTGAGCCGGCGCATCCGGCTCAACATACCGCTGGTCGCAAGTCCGATGGATACCGTCACCGAGTCCGCGACCGCGATCGCGAGCGCGCAACTGGGCGGCCTCGGCTTCGTCCATCGTAACCTGTCGGTGGAAAATCAGGCGGCCGAAGTCGAAGTAGTCAAGAAATACGAAAGCGGCATGATCACCGATCCGATCACGGTCGATCCCGAGCAAAAAATCGGCGAGGCGCTCGACCTGATGCGGCGTTACCGGATCTCGGGTCTCCCGGTGGTGCATGACAATCACCTGGTGGGGATTCTTACCAATCGCGACCTGCGCTTCGTAAAGCGGCTGGACAATCCGGTGCGCGAAGTGATGACTACCAAGGTCATCACCGCCAAGTTGGGGATCGACCTGGAACACGCCAAGGAGATTTTGCAAACCCATCGGATCGAAAAGCTGCCGCTGGTTGACGAGCATCAGCGCCTGCGCGGCCTGATCACCGTCAAGGATATGGACAAGGCGATGCGCTATCCGACAGCGAGCAAGGACAGCCTGGGCCGCCTGCGCGTGGGCGCCGCGATCGGAGTCGGCGCTGACCGCGCGCGAGCGCGTCGCCGCGCTGCGGCGCATGGGCGTCGACGCGTTGTGTATCGACGCGGCACACGGCCACTCGCACAACGTGATCGAGGCGCTAAAGGCGACCAAGCGCGAGTGCCCCGATATCGAAGTGATCGCGGGCAATGTGGCGACCGCCGAAGGAGCCAGGGCCCTGATCGACGCTGGCGCCGATGCGTTGCGTGTCGGTATCGGCCCGGGCTCGATTTGCACCACGCGTGTGGTATCGGGCGTCGGAGTGCCGCAAATCACCGCGATCCTCGAGTGCGTGGCGGCGGCAGCGCCGGCCAAGGTTCCGGTGATCGCCGACGGCGGGATCCGCTATTCGGGCGATGTGGCGAAGGCGCTGGCGGCGGGAGCATCGTCGGTGATGATCGGCTCGCTGTTCGCGGGGACCGAGGAAAGCCCGGGCGAGACCATCCTCTATCAGGGCAGAACCTACAAAGTTTATCGCGGCATGGGTTCGCTCGGCGCGATGATGGAACGTACGCGCGACCGCTATGCCCAGGAAAATGTTCCCGACGCCAAACTGGTACCCGAAGGAATCGAAGGAAGGGTTCCCTATCGCGGCTCGCTGGCATCCAATATTGACCAGTTAATCGGCGGCTTACAGGCCGGCATGGGATATGTTGGCGCCTCCGATCTGGCGAGTTTTCGCGCCCGCGCCCGCTTTATCCGGGTGAGTCCGGCGGGCCAGCGCGAAAGTCATGTCCATGGGGTTTTCATCACTAAGGAGGCGCCCAACTATCGTCAGGATTGAGCGGCCGGCGCGGCGCGATCGCTGTGGCCCTGGAGCTTCGCACCCGCTGCGGATTGACCGGACGATGTTGGCAACGTGCCTGCAGGGAGGTTGGCGGTGTGAGCAAGCTTAGGGTGGGGGTGATTTTTGGCGGGCGGTCGGGTGAGCACGAAATCTCACTGAGGTCGGCGTTGTCCATCATGTCCGCGATGGACCCCGCAGCGCTACCAGGTGGTACCGATCGGCATCGCCCGCAGCGGACACTGGTACCTTTACGACGACGCTCTGCGGATGCTCGGCGAGGCGGTTGCGCATCAGGGTGAGCTATGCCCGGCGGACGCCCAAGTCAGCTTGCTGCCGCAACCCGATCTCAACCCGCTGGTCAGTCTGGGCAGCTGGCCACACCGCGGCGCGCGGCGGTTTGGACGTCGTCTTTCCGGTCCTGCACGGGACCTATGGCGAAGACGGGACCGTTCAGGGTCTGCTCGAATTGGCCGGTATTCCCTACGTCGGTCCCGGCGTGCTTGGTTCCGCAGTCGGGATGGATAAGGACGTTCAGAAACGTCTGCTGCGCGACGCCAAAGTACCGGTTTTGCCCTATGGAGCGTTGATAAAGCCGACTACTCGCGCCACCCGGCCATCGCGCGCCGGATCGCCGATGAACTCGGCTACCCGGTCTTCGTCAAACCCAACGCCCTGGGTTCTTCGATCGGTATCAGCAAGGTGAAGCGTCCCGAGGACCTGGCTGCGGCAGTGGACGATGCCTTTCAATACGATCTCAAGGTGCTGATTGAAGCCGCCTGCGAGGGCCGCGAGTTCGAATGCTCGGTGCTCGGCAACGACGACCCGCAGGCTTCGCTGCCGGGCGAATTGGTCGTCGAGCATGGGCACGACTTCTACAATTACGATTCGAAATACCTCGATCCCGACGGCGCCAGCTTCAAGATTCCTGCCGATCTGCCGTCCGCCGTGTCGGACCGGATACGCAGCATCTCGATCGCGGCATTCAAAGCGCTTTCGCTGCGCGGCATGACGCGGGTGGATTTTCTGAGCTCCCGCGATTTGAAGCGGATCTACGTCAACGAGGTGAACACAATTCCCGGCTTCACCGCGATTAGCATGTATCCCAAGCTGTGGGAGGTTTCCGGACTTCCGCTGCCGCGCTTGATCGATCGTCTGATCGAGCTGGCGCTGGAGGAACATCGGGAGCGCGCTACGCTTAAAGTTACCTACAATGCCAGGCCGGCTGACTGACTTTTGTGCCGCATGAGCGCCAGGCTCGTAATCGCTACCACCAATTCCGCCAAACTGGCCGAGTATCGGCTGCTACTGGCGCCGTATCCCTTGGAGCTGGTCTCGCTGCGGGATTTGGGAGTCGGCCAGGAGCCAGCCGAGACCGCATCCACCTTCAGCGAAAACGCCCTGATAAAGGCGCGCTTTTATTCCGGCCTTACCCGGATGCCAACTCTCGCCGACGACGGCGGTCTGGAGGTAGACGCTTTGGATGGGGCGCCGGGCGTGCATTCTCATCGATGGCTCGGTGCCGAAGCTGACGACCGGATGCTGGCTGAAGAAATCGTCCGGCGCATGGCGCAAGTCCCCGAGGGCCGGCGCGGCGCCCGTATCCGCTGCGCGCTGGCTCTGACCTATCGCCACGATGGCGCAGCGGCGGAGCGCGTGGTGGAAGCCGCAATCGAAGGGGTGATCGGCCGTCAGGCGTATCAGCCGGTACGGACTGGATTTCCTTATCGCGCCGTGCTGTATTTGCCTGATCGGGGATGTTATCTGGCGGAATTCGGCGAAGAAGAGGAAGCCAGAATCGGCCAGCGCAGGACTGCGGTTGATCTCGCCGATCCGTATCTTAAGGAAATCGCCCGAATGCGATACGCTTCCTGACGCGGTACTTCAAGGGCAGCGTTTGTACGCCTGGTGAAAGCTAAATCCAGAGGCACTATCGTCGTTCTGCATCTCGCCTTCCGATATCCTTTCGCGGGCGTAGTCTGGCAGTTGCTGCATCATCTCATCGGTTTTCGCCGGCTCGGCTTCGAGGTCTATTACCTGGAGGATCACTGGGCCTACGTTTATGACCCCATCAAGATGAGTCCAGTGCCCGACGCCGCTCCCAACTTGAAGCTGGTTGGCGAGGCGCTGGCGCGTCATGGCTTCGGCGACCGGTGGGGCTTTCTCGATCCGGCCAGCGGCGAATATCTGGGCATGAGCGCCGTTCGCTGCCGCGAGTTGCTCCGCGACGCCGACGCGGTGATCAATTTATGCGCTGCCACCAAGGCGCGCGATGAGCATCATTCATGCCGGCGCCTGGTTTACCTGGAGACCGACCCGGGTCCGTTTCAGGTCAACCTCGCCCGTGGTGAAGCTCTGGCGGTGGCGACCGCCAAATGCCATCACGATTTTTTCACCTATGCATACAATATCGGCGCTCCGGACTGTCTTCTGCCCACTGGGGGCGTAACGTGGCATCGCACGCGGCCTCCGGTGCTGCTCGACTTTTGGCACGAAGGCGTGGGTCCGGCCGAGCCCGCGATATTCACGACTGTCGGCACTTGGACCAACAAGGGCAACGACGTCGAGATCGATGGCGAAAAGTATTGGTGGTCCAAGCACGTCAATTTCAGGCAAGTCCTGGGGGTCGCGCGTAAGGCTGGTCAGCCGATTGAACTTGCCACCGACCTGGACTCCGGACCTGACTACGAACACGCCCTAGCCGGCGGCTTTACGATCAGTCCAGTCATTCCGATGTCGCTCGACCTTGAGCGCTACCGCGAGTACATCAGTGCCTCGCGGGGCGAGTTCACAGTCTCCAAGGACGTGTATGTCCGGACGCGCTCGGGATGGTTCAGCGACCGCACCGCTACTTATTTGGCCGCGGGGCGGCCGGTGGTCACCCAATACACCGGGTTTGAAAAATACCTTCCGACGGGAACCGGTCTGTTGGGCTTCAACGACGCCGCCGAGGCTGTCGATGCGATTGCCCAAATCAACGCCGACTATCGACGCCATGCGAAAGCGGCGCGCGAACTCGCGGTGGAATATTTCGACGCCGCCAAGCTGCTGGAAGAAATGGCTATCGGCGCTCGGGCTATAACATGGCATGACCGAAACCTCGCTACAAACGGTGCTGGGCTTGGCCGGCCTGCCCCTGCATCTGCGCTTCGCAATCGAACTTTCATTGGCGCTGGTGGCGACGCTTGCCGCGTTCGCGGTTCGCCGTAACGACCGCTACGCGGGCCCCGCGGGTTTCGTGCTGGTGGGTGCCGGATTCGTTGCCGATGTGCTAATGCACCTGGTGTCCAGGACTTCCGAGGTCGGGCTCACCCTGGAAGCTCTGGGTCTGGTGCTGTTCTTTTTCGGAGCGATTCGCATCACGCTGGATGTGACCGACTATCTGCTGCCGGGCAAGGTTCGCGCCTCCAACATTTTTTGGGACCTCATCCTGATCGTGCTTTATGCGGTGGTCCTGATGGTGGTGCTGCGCGCCACCTTGCGCGTGGACCTCACCTCGCTGCTGGCGACTTCCGCGGTGATCTCGGTGATCATCGGCTTCGCTTTGCAGGAAACGCTGGGCAACATCTTCGCCGGGCTGGCGATGCAACTCCAGAAGCCGTTCGAACCCGGCGACTGGATCCATTTCGGCTCGCACCTGGGACGCGTGCATGGGATCGGATGGCGCGCGACCCGGATTGTCACGCGCGAGAACGAAAGATTGGAAATCCCCAATAACCTGATCGCAAAGGACATCGTGGTGAACTATTCGACCGGTGGCAGCGTGGCAGACGAGATCCTTATCGGGCTCCCGTACGAGCAACCGCCCAATCGCGTCAAGGAGGTGCTGGTGCAGGTGTTGCGTCATGCGCATGGCGTGGCCGGTCATCCCGAGCCCGAAGTATTCGCGGTGGAGTACGGCGATTCGGCAATCAAGTACCGCCTGCGATTCTGGCTGACCGACTATGGTCCGCATGAGCACGTCAGGGACACTATCGTCAGCAACGTCTGGTACGCGCTGCGCCGCCAGTCGATCGATATCCCGTTCCCCATCAGCACTGTATTTCTCCATCAGGCGCGCGGCGATGAGGACGTCAAGGCCGAGCAGGAGCATCGCCTGATGGCGGAGTTGCGCCAGGTCGATTTCCTCGCCGAGCTGAGCGATGACGAACTCAAGATGCTCCTGCCCAACACTCGCGTACATCAGTTCGGTAACGGCGAAATGCTGATGCATCAGGGCGACTCGGGCGATTACTTCCATATCCTGCGGCGCGGCATGGTCGAGGTGGTGGCGCAGGGCGTCAACGGCAGTCCGATTCATATCCGCGATCTTAAAGCTCCAACTTTTTTCGGTGAAATCGCGCTGTTGACCGGAGAGCCGCGCAACGCCAATATCGTCGCGCGATCGGATGTTGAAGTGTTGGAGCTCAATCGCGAGGCATTCACCAATCTCTTCCGGGAGCGGCCGGAGTCACTCAACGAAGTGAGCGAGGTGGTTGCGCGGCGCGTCAGCGAAACCCGCGCGCGTGTCGAGGCCGCGTCCGCGCAAGGCGATCGGCGCAACGAAAACTGGCTGCTCGCCAAGATGCGCGCAATCTTCGGCGTCTGATACTTACAACCGGAGCGCGCAATCGATGATCAAGGGACTGTTTTTCGCCCGGCGAAAACCGGGCATCTCGCCAACGGAATTCCAGGAATACTGGCGCACCAGTCACGCCGATATCACCCGGCCGCTGTTGCATATTCGCCATTACATCCAGTCGCACACCCTGCTCGCCGGCTACGGCAATTCTAATCTGCCCTACGGCGGGAGCGACCCGCTCTACGACGGGATGGCGACGATGTGGTTCAACAGTCTCGAAGAACGCCGCCAGGGTAACATGAGCCCGGAGGCCCAGGTCGCCATCGCCGATCAGGCCAATTTCACTGAACTCAGCGCGCGCCGCTTCCTGCTGTGCAACGAGGTGATACAAAAGCAGGGACCGGCAGATCCCGCCGCCATCCACCTGATTGCCTTGGCCACCCGCAAGCCGGGCATGAGCGTCGAAGCCTTTCAGAAGTACTGGTGCGAACACCACGGTCCGCTTGCGAGCATGGTTCCGGGATTGCGCCGTTACGTCCAGGACCATCCGTTTCCCGAGCACTATGCTTCGCGCAACGCACCGCTATGCGACGGGGTGGCGGAGGCGTGGTTCGATAGCCTGGAGGATCTGCAACGCAGTACGCAAACGCCGCAGCTTGCCGCGGTGCGCGCCGATGAACCCAATTTCATGGACGTAAGCAAACTGGTTTTTATCCTGACGCATGATATCGAGATCTTCCGGAGGTAAACATGGACAGGCTTAAAGGCAAGGTCGCGTTCATCACCGGTTCGGGGTCCGGAATCGGACGGGCGGCGTCGGTGCTGTTCGCCGCGGAATCGGCCAAAGTCGCGGTCGCCGACATCTCGCGTACCGGCGGCGAGGAAACGGTGCGGATGGTTCGGGATGCCGGCGGTGAAGCGGCTTACGTCGAAACCGACGTGACCGATCCGGCCAGCGTCGAGCAGGCGATAAAATCGGTGGCCGAGCGCTGGGGCAAGCTCGACGTTTTGTACAACAACGCCGGTGGATCCACGGCCCAGGACGGCCGCGTCACTGAGGTGTCGATAGAGGAATGGTGGCGCGCGATCAGGTTGGATCTTTTCGGCACATTTCTATGTTGCCGTTATGGCATCCCCGAACTGATCCGTGCTGGCGGCGGCGCCGTGATCAACACCACGTCGGTGGTCGCGCTGTGCGGAGTGGTGGGGCGCGACGCCTACACGGCCGCCAAGGGCGGAGTGCTGGCGCTGACCAGATCGCTCGCGGTCGAATACGCGAAACACCATGTCCGAGTGAACGCGCTGGCCCCTGGGGCCACGCTCACCGAGCGGGTCAAAAAGTTCCTTACCTCCGATCCTCGCACTCAAGCAACCGATGACAAGCACCTGTTGGGCCTGGGCGAACCCGAGGACGTCGCGCGCACGGCGTTGTTCCTGGCATCCGATGACGCGCGACGCATCACCGGCGTGGTCGTGCCGGTTGACTCGGGCTGGTCTGCGGCGTAAGTCGGCGCGGGATCGCGTGCTCGGTCCTAACTCACCGCGCTCAAACTCTACCCCAGTGCTGTTCGATGAAGCGCTTTACTTCGGCCTGGACTTCGGCGTCTTCGGGTGTGGTGCCGCCGAAGCCGCCATGCGGCATCGCTTCCCACACGTGCAGTTCCACCTCGACTCCGGCGCGCAGCAGCGCTCGATGCATCCGCACGCTGTTGGAAAGAAACAGGTCGCGGGTGCCGGTTTGAATGAAGGTTGGCGGATAGCCCTTGGTAAAATCACCGAACAGCGGAGAA
The DNA here is from genome assembly GCA_963824565.1 of uncultured Pseudomonadota bacterium. GTDB lineage: Bacteria > Desulfobacterota > Binatia > Binatales > Binataceae > JAJPJA01. The sequence goes on from CAWGQB010000026.1 coordinate 544,647, forward strand.
AGATAGGGGTCCTTCAGGTCGTGACCGCCCGCGTACAGCGCGTTCATCTCGGGCAATCCCGTTTTGAGCACGACATCGATATGCCGGTTGGTTACGAAGCTGTCGCCCGATTCGGTCAGATCAAGCTCGGGCGTAAGCAGTACCAACCCGCCGGGGAGCGAAAGACCCAGATCGCGGATTTTGAGCGCGGCAGCCGCGGCCAGATTGCCGCCGCCCGAAGAGCCTGAAATCACGAGATTACCCGGCCCGTAGGTCCTGATTAACTCGCGGTAGATCGCGACGGAATCGTCGATTGCCGCAGGATAAGGATGGTCGGGCGGCACGCGGTAGTCCACCGAGTATGCGACGCATCCGGTGCGCGACGCCGCCATGGCGGCGTCGCCCATCGCGAATTTTCCCGCCAGCAGCACCATTCCGCCGCCATGTAAGACTATGCGCGCGCGTCCGCGATTGCGGTCGGGCAGCGTCTTGGGCGTGGCTACGTGCACCGTCACGCCGGCGATTGAGGTGGTTTCGACCGTGGCCGGCGCGGAGTCGAGCATCTGCTGCGCGATCGGTTCCAGCGCCGCGTTGAAGCGCGCGATCCTTTTGCGCCACGCTTCCTTTTCGTGGGCTGGAGGAGGTTCGGTCAGCGGCAACAGCGCAGGGCTGCCCAGGAACTTTTGCGCTTGCGCGCTAATCGACTTGGGGGGCGGGATTACCCGCGGTCCGATACGCAGGCTTCCGTTTTCATCCAGGGTCGCGGTCGATTCATCCATCGCTTTTGTGCTCCGGCATCATTAAAAGGCAGTTCCAACAAGCCCACGTCCTAATAAGTGATTTGAGTTCCATTGTCCACCAGACATGGAAGTCGCCCCGGTCACCGCCTGGAACCGGGAGGGTCATGGAATGTGAAAGTCAAGTCGAGTGCGAAGGAGCGACTGGGACCCGCGCCAGGGAAAAGGAGCAGCAAGCGCAATTCGGATTTGAACCTGTGCTAGATAGAATCTCCTCAACTCCCAGAGATGCTCAAAACCGCCGAAAAGCGCGCTCCATAAAGAGCGGAAGCGTTCCTTGTTGAGCGCGAGCTGCTCGGTGATCGGGGCGGTTACTGAACCGCCGGTAACGTGGTCGTGACGTGTCTGCGAACTGGCAAAAGCATCCGGAGGATCGTACAAGACCTTAAGTTAAATAACGGCGACTCCGGCCTCACACGCCGGGGATAAACTGTAACAGCGAGGTGCAAAGTGAGGAAACGACTGCAGGATAAGGTAGCAGTGATAACCGGGGCGGCTTCGGGGATGGGGCGTGCGAGCGCCTTGCGCTTTGTGCAGGAAGGCGCGTCCGTTTTGATTGCTGATATCAACGAGAAGGGTGGAGCGGCGGTTGCGGCTGAATGTCAACAGCTCGGCGGCAATGCTATCTTTCAGCGTGCCGACGTGGCCCATGAAGATGACGTTAAGGCGATGGTCATGTGTGCAGTCAGGGAGTTTGGCCGGCTTGACATAATGTTCAACAACGCCTTCAAAGCTGACTACGCCGAGATTGAAGATCTCAGCGTTCAGGAATGGGACGAGGTGTTTGCCGTGTGCGCTCGCGGCACATTTTTGGGTATGAAGCACGCGATTCCACAGTTGCGCAAAGCGGGAGGCGGATCGATCATCAGCACTTCCTCGGGCGGTGGGCTGGACCGCAAAGGGCAGCGCGCTATCCATGCCTATTGCGCCGCCAAGGCCGCCATTATCAATTTGACCCAATCGGTCGCCGCTGCGGTGGGAAAGGATCGGATCAGGGTAAACTGCATATGCCCGGGATGGACCAACACGCCGGCAATTTATGGCAAATTGCCGGGTGGTGAGGAGCAAGGCGCCGAAATCCTGGCTCGGCTGCAGCCAATCCCCCGAGCCGGGACGCCGGAGGATATCGCCTCAATCGCGCTGTTTCTCGCCAGCGAGGAATCGTCATGGATAACTGGAATCGCACTGCCGGCTGACGGCGGCCATAGCGTGTTGACGGCGGCGGCGATGGCGGATCTGCCGGAATTCGCGACCAGCGTTGCTGATAGGTGAATGCCATTTCGTAGATTTCCTCCGGGCGGCTGATTCGAGCCAGCGGAATATTCTGCTCCGCGCCGCTCAAACACGTCGCAGGACATTGCTTCGAACGCTGCCGAGCGAGGTCCGGACACACGTTCAAACAGCCCCGGAGTTGAACCTGTGCCAGATGGAATCCCTCACTCCCAGAGATGCTTAAAACCGCCGAAAAGCGCGCTCAATAAAGAGCGGAAGCGTTCCTTGTGGAGCGCGAGCTTCTCGGTGATCGGCGGCTACCGAACCGCCGGGAGCGTAGTCGGATCACCCGTGTTGATGCAGGTGGGATGCCCAAACCCGCCGGCGCTGATGCCGGTTCCGCCATTCGGATTGGGCTTGATGTCGAAGATGATGTTGTCGGGGCGAGCCGGATCGCCGCTCACACCGGTCACGCCCTTGAGGTGGTCAAGGTTGAGGAGGTGACGCACCCTCCACCCGATGAAATGGTCCGCGCAGGAGGTGTCGCCGCTTACGCCCAAGCCGCCCACCACGACATGCTGGTCTCCCTGGTAAAGCGCGAAACCGCCGCCGAACACATTGACCCCTCCTATCCGGTTGCCGACCATGGGATCATTCGCCGTGCCATAATCGGACGGAAGCCCTTGATAGGCCACTTCGGGGTCGACCGGATTACTTTCCTGCAGACCGAAAAGGCTACCGCCGGGTTGCACCGCCGAATAGAGGTTCGCGGTGGAAAGCGCGAGACCGTCCGGAGCGCCCGACGAGTTGCCGATTGCCGACGAGGAGTCGAGACTGAACGAGTTGCCAGTGTTGGCCTTCTGCGCGGAGATCAGCCGGCTGCCGGGCCACTGCGCACCGCGATTCACGCCCGAGAAAGCGACCGCGCATACGATCCCGTCGCGGTCGACGATGGTACCCCACATCTGCAAATTGAGGCCGCTGGTCTCGGTTGTTACCGCCGCGGCGAGCGCGCTTTTGAGCTCGCTCCAGCTGGGCAGGTTTTTGCACGGATTAAAGTGGGGGTCAGCCCAGGCGCTCGGCGCGGCAAGGCCGCCCATCCCGAGTCCGACCAGTACCGCAATCGCCACGATTCGTTTCATAGCATCCTCCTGAGATTTGACAGCACATCGATAACGTCGTCGAACTCACATCGTCACAAAGACAATAAGATATACGGATGTTCAATTCTGATAGCAAAGATTTAGTCAGGAAGAATGCGCACCGCCTTCTTCCAGCACGCCGCGGGAGCGGCAACGCGGACGCGCTCGAGCTTTCGATACAAATCAGTTGCTTCGCGCGATCTCAGGAAAGAGGAGACCAGGCGGTGGTGCGTAGCAGCTGGCTCTGCCATTGGTCCCGGTATTTGAGCGCGTCGACCATATAGCTGCCGGGCTTGCGATGCTCGGGCGGAAGGTCGCTGGTCAGCAGATGCATCAGCGCATCGTGGCTGACGATCTTCTGCCACAGCATCGCCTCGCGCCGCTGATAGCTGCCGTGCGCCACCTGAAAACACGCCTGGATGTGGAGGATGCGCATCTCGGGCGGCGCCTGTGACATCGGCCGCGAATAGATCTCGTCCCACATCTTGATGTAGTCGTCGAGACTCGAATAGGGCCAGCCCGGCCAGCGCCGGCATCAGGCCCTTGCGGAACGCTTCCTCAAACTCGTCCGCCTTGCTGCCGTCAACTTTATGTATTTCATGGAGAAACAGCATCGCGATACCTCAGCCGACCAGAGTGCTCTTTTCCGCAAATGTATGGCGCGCGCCGAATGCATCGCGCGAATCCAGCGTGACGCGCTCCGGCCCGTCAATCAGGTGAAGTCCCTTGGACTTCAAGTGCGCCAAGGCCTTGGGCAGCGACCTGACCTTCCAGTTGATGGAGTAGAACCCGGGCCGCTTGCGCTCGAGAAAATCCGCCAGCGGCGTGCCGCTCTTGATTGGCTGCATCACTTCGAGCACCAAATCGGCGGCGCGGAAAACGACCGCACGGGCACCCTCACTTTCTATCTCGCCCTTCCCCGCCAGTTCGAAATTAAAGACGCCGGAATAGAATTTGGCGGCCGCATCCAGGTCGCTGACCGCCGTGCCCACGCTGACCAGTCCGTCAATCCCTAGCGGATGGACGTCGCGCCACCAGTCTGGCGACCATTCGGGCCGCAGCCGCAAGTCGTTGGGCATTTCCACCGCGCAAAACTCGTAGGGCACGTTGCAGCTTTCCTGGCGCCGGGTCAGCACGAAGACATCTTCGAAGCCCGGCGCGGCAATCGGATGCAGTCCTTTGCCTTCCAGATGCGCGCGGACTGCGCGCGTGTTCTCAACCTTAAGCGCGATGCCCATAAAGCCGGGAGCATAGCGTCTGAGATCCTTGCCGGTGGTCGAGACCTCGTCGACAGGAGCCATCGGGATAAGCTGAGTCTTGCCGATCAGAGTCAGGGTCTCGTCGCGCTCCAGGCCGGGCATCGGGCGGGCGTCGAAGAAGGTTTGCGCGGCGAACACGTCGAGGTAGAAGCGCTCGGCCTCGCGCCGCTTGTCGTTGTCTTCGATTACGTGCGTGAGATGAATCAGGTTGCGGATCTTGAGCATCGTCGCGGTCACCTCCATCCCTGGTCCGCCTGGTTTGCTCAAGCGGCTATTACGGCCGATGGCTTTTGTAGGAGAACGCGCCGCGCGGCGCGACGCTATTAAGCATGCCAAGCGGCATCTATTACCCGGTGTTTCATAAGCCCCCCGATCGTTTGGGTTGGTGCGCGATCTGGTTAATGCTCTATCGGCAGCTGGTAAAAGTCGATCAAGTTGGTGCGGCCGATCATGAGCTGGTCCTTTTCCGAGACCCCGTCGAACTGCGGAGCCAGAATGTCCTTGGACTTCGGCCAGGCGCCGTCGAAATGGGGATAATCGGAGCCCCACATTAGGTTCTTGCGGCCGATAATGTTGCGGTTGAAGATCGCCGTCTTGTCACGCATGAAGGTCAGCCCAACATGTTCGTGAAAAATCTGACTGGGCTTGCGTCCCGAGGTCATGGTGGAGATGCGGCCGGCCCATCCCGCGTCGCGCTCGTAGCGGTCGTCCATCCGCTCCAGCATTCCTGCCGCCCAGGCCGCGTCATTCTCGACCGAAATTACTTTGAGCTTGGGATGGCGATCGAAAATGCCGGAAAAGATCATCGCCGCGATAGTGTACATGGCGGGCGTGAACGCCAGGGAGAAGTCGGCGTAGATGTTATTGGTATGCCCGAAGTGGCGCTTGCTGGCTGCCACATGCAGACTGAGCGGGATGCCCAGATCCGCGGCCGCTGACCATATCGGGTCGTACATTGGATGGTCGTAGCCACGGCCTTGATCCTGGTCGATACTGATCATCGCGCCGCGCATGCCCATTTTGGCGCATCGCTCCAGTTCGGACACGGTCCGCTCGAGCGGCGCTATCGGCAGCATCGCCACGCCAAAAAGTCGTTTAGGGGCCGACATCGCATAGTTAGCCAGCCAGTCGTTGAAGGCCTGGAAGCAGGCGTACTGGAAGTCCAGATCGGGAATTGAGAACATCGTCAGACCGAAACTGGTATAGAGCAGTTCGGCTTCGATCCCTTCGGCGTCCATCTCCTTGACCCGGGCGAAGGGGTCGTAGCCGCCGGCGGGAACGTCCTCCCACCGACCGACAAATCCGAACTCCCGCGACTCGGATTTCCTGGTGTACTTGGGCATCGTAGCAATCAGCCCGATTCCCCCTTTCTCGGACAACGCTCCGGGGCAGATAAAAGGAATCAGTTTTCTCCTCGCTGACGATTCGAGGCGCCCGATCGAGGTATTTGCGATCTATACGCTTGGTCCACAGATCAGGTGGTTCGACGATATGAGAGTCACCCGAGGAAAGCCGAAAGGATAGCGCCATTGTGGTTAATCCTCCTTATACGTCAGACATTCGCTCAGATGGCGGGTGGAAATTTTGGCCTTTGGTGCTTCCACCGTTGCATTCGCTATTCAACCGCCGACGTGAAAATCGTCCGCGCGGCGCGCCGATTTGTGGACACGCGCCAAGTCAGGCGATCCTTAGCCCAAATCAATTAAGAATGTCTAATAACGTGCGTTCAGACCCGCACAGTCCCGTACGCTCCGGGCGCCTGACGGCGCCGGCGGTTGTAGGCGGAGCGTGAGCGGGCCGAAGCGAAGGCTCAGCCGATCCTTTCCAGCACGACGACCGGTATCTGGCGTGTGGTCTTTTTCTGATAGTCGGCAAAAACCGCCATCTGCTGTGCCTGGCTGTTGTAAAGGCGTTCGCGCTCTTGACCGCTGGTAACAGTCGCCCGGGCCTGAAAGCGCTCGCCGCCCAGTTCAACCGTCACCACAGGGTTGGCCACCAGGTTGTTGAACCAGGCCGGATTCTTCGGTGCGCCCGCAAACGACGCGATCAGCACGATTCGCCCCCCGTCCGTGGTGTACGCGAGAGGCTTGGTCAGGGACCGCCCCGTTTTGGCGCCGGTCGTGGTCAGCAGCAGCAACGGCATGTTGGCGAATTGACCGGAAAGCTTCCCTTGATTCGCCCGGAAGTCATTGATTACGCGTTGATTGAAATCGTTCATTTCCGACATGTTGTTCTCCAATTGCTGAGACAGGTTGGAACTTCTCGCCGCTGCCGGCGCCAGTCCTCAGGTCCGCGCGTCAGTGTTGGCTCTTCGAAAATCTTACACGTGTCAGTGTCAGGCGCGCCGCCGGCGGAAACCGCGCGCGGACGCGACTGCTCGCCGGGTTGCTCAACCAATTCCAGTACGGCGTGCGCCGCGCGCTCCATCACCCCAGTTGGACCGAGCACCTCGGGCAGACGCGCCAGGCGCGCTTGGATTTGCCGGCGGCGGGTCTGGTTGGTGAGCAGCAACCAGGCTTCGTCGGCGAGATGAGCGGCGTCGACGTTTTTTTGAAAGAACTCGGGCTGCACCTCTTGGTCCAGCAGGATGTTCACCATGCCAATAAACTTGACCCGCATCAGCCGGCGTCCGACCGCGTAATACAGGGGGCGGCATCGATAAACGATCACTCAGGGTATCCCCAGCAGTCCGACTTCGACCGTGGCGGTACCGGAACACTGGAGAACCACCTCGGCGCGGCTGAGCACCGCGTAGGATTCCGGTTTGTATATGGCAGCGCTGTGCAATCCACTAGCGCGCACCCGCGCCTCCAGCTCCTCGCGCAGATCATCGCTGGCCAACGGAATTGCGAATTGAAGGGAAGCGTCGCGCTGCTGCAGCAGCCTGGCGGCGCCGAGGATCGGTTCGCACAGGGCGCGTATTTCCTGCCGCCGGCTGCCTGGCATTAGCGCCACCAAAGGCCGTGCCGGTGTGAGCCCAACCTTGCGCATCGGCGGCAGCCGTATCTTCATTGACGCGCACGGCATCACTTAGTGGATGGCCGACCCACAGACTGTCAGCACCCGCCCTTTGGTAAATCTCCGCTTCTTCACGAAAGGCGGACAGCACCCGGGTAGCAAGCGGCACCACCATCGGCAGGCGCCATCGACCCCACAGCCATACCTGCGGCGGAAAAAAGAATACCACCGGGATGCCTCGTGCCCGCAACCATCGCGCCAGCATCAGATTCAATGTTTCGGCGTCGATCAGGACCGCCAAGTCGGGCCGAGTCTGATTGATCAGGGAACGCGTGCCGCGCCATACCCGCACCACGGAGCGCAATGCCTGGACGTTGTCGGGCGGTCCGATGGTCGAGACCCCGGTACTGTCAACCGCGACCTCCACTCCGCTCTGATCCATCGCGGATCCGCCGGCGCCTACCAAGCGCACCCCCGGCACCATTTCGCGCAATGCGCGCGCCAGCCGGCCGGCGTTTTGATCACCGGAGACGTCACCTGCCACCAGGCAGATGGTCAATGGTTTACCGTTTCTCTCATGCATGTGCAGCCGCCAGGTAAGGTGAGAGCTCATTGAGATACCGCTGAGTTATCAAGGCGGAGTCAGGCAAAATTATGCGCTGCAAGGAAAAAATCCGCTGCCGGGTACTCTCATCGCCGAGCCAGTTATGTAATCGCAGCGCGATTTCCTCCGCGTTTGACACTCTCGCCTCTGGTGCAACCTCTGCCAACACGCGCGCCTCGTGCTCGAAATGGTCGAAATGCGGACCCATGAGCACCGGCGTGCCGGCTTCCAGTGCTTCGAAAGGATTGTGACCGCCGAATTTGCCAAATCCCCCCCCGATGACGCCCGCTGCCGCGATCGCATAAAAATGTCTCAGCTCTCCCATTGAGTCCAGAACAAGGATTTGCCAGCCCCCTGCAGATTCGCCACGGCTGCGCCGGGCCACTTCAAACCCTCGCGCGGCCGCTTGCCGAGCTATAGCTTCCGCCGCGCGGAGATGACGCGGCGCAATGACAATCCGTGCGCCGCTCGGCGCAAGCCTTTGTGCCGCCTCGAGCACCGTCGGGATCTCACCGTGGTGAATGCTGCCAAAAACAATCACCCGGTCGTCCGCCTCAAGTCCGAGTTCGCGCCGCAGGCGTTCCTTATCGCAGGTGGCGCGTTCTTCCAAATGCTTCAAGTTCCCGATGGAAACGCACTGGCCGGCGGACGCACCCAGTGCAATGAAACGATCGCGCTCCACATCGCTCTGCGCCAGGATGCGGCTGATGCGGCGCAGCGTGGGTGCGATGAAACCGCGGATCGCCCGGTAGCGGGCGACGTCCTTAGGGTAAATGCGCGCGCTCAGGGAAACGACCGGAATATTGCGGCGATAGGCCTCGAACACCAGGCGCGGCCACAGTTCGGTTTCGAATCAGAAACAGCGCCGCCGGGCGCCACCGATCGAAAGCCCGCCTCACCCACGCGGGGACGTCCCATGGTGCCAGCGCTGCCAGGTTACCAATTTCGCCCTGGCGCGAGATGTAGGCCACACCGGCGCGATTGGCGGCAGTGAAAACCGCCTGAAAACTATAACCGTGCCGACGTAGGACGGTAACGAGGCGAGCGGCCGCCGCCATCTCGCCAGCAGACGCGCCATGCAACCAGACAACGGCACCTGCCGCCGGAGGCATTCGCCCCATTCGAGCGCGCAATTCGTCGTCGTGAGCACCACCCAAATACGAGGCCAGCAACGAGGCGCCGAATACACCAGGAGACAGCGCCGCGTAGATCCGCTCCAATGCGGATAAATGGCTCAGCTCTGTGTTGACTACGGTCATGGATACTTGAGGTTATCAGTCTTCGTGGATGGTCGCCGCCGTGGATATCGACTTGCTAAGTCTACGCCGATCGTCCCGCCAAGGCTCTCAAAAATCAGAATCCGTTCAAGACGAGTTTGACTACAGTTAAACCCTCTTTTACATCGAAACGAAGCACTTTCTCCCGCTCACTTATCGCAAGGATTGTACGCGATGCTCCGTCCCGCCGTAAGAGAGACGTATTTGGTTGCGGGAACTGTCGCGTTTTTCCCACAAACCCTGTGGCGCCAGGCAAGCCCTGGCGAGAGAGTTTCCCAAGCAGGCGCGTAAAATGCTATGGGAGGATTCGGTGAGCCGGCAGATACTGGCCGGAGCAGCGCGATCGCAGCCTACTTGAGGGAGAACAAACCAATGGCGCAAAACGCACAGGAATGGCGTGAAGAAACGCTGCGCGTGGACCAGACCGACCTGCTGGTCGTAAAGGGCGGCAGCGGCAAGCCGCTGCTGGTTCTGCACGAAGAGCTCGGGCATCCTGGATGGCTTAAGTGGCATGCGGCTCTGGCGCGCAATCGCACACTGATAATCCCGCTGCATCCGGGGTTCGGCAGGACCCAGGCTCCTGAATGGATCCGCAGCATTCGCGACGTGGCGGGGCTATATTCGATCCTGCTGCGCCAGCAAAAGCTGTTGCCGGTTGACGTGATCGGCTTTTCGCTTGGCGGCTGGATCGCGGCCGAGATGGCGGCGGGCAATCCCGATCAGTTCCGACGGATGGTGCTGGTAGCGCCGTTCGGAATCCGACCCGCCGAAGGCGAGCTCCAGGATATCTTCCAGATGATGGCACCCGACCAGTTGCGCGCCAGTGTGCTGGACTCCGAGAAGACCCCCGAATTCGGCGCGTTATTCGGCGGTATCGGACCCGAACAGTTCGAATTATGGGAGGACGCGCGGGCCCAGACTGCGCGCCTGGCCTGGCAACCTTATATGCATGATCCCAGCCTCAATCACCTGCTCGAAGCGGTGGACACCCTGCCAACGCTGCTGGTGTGGGGCAAACAGGATCGGGTAGTGCCGCTCAATGCGGGCCAGATCTACAACAAGTCGATCAAGGATTCGAAACTGCTGGTTTTCGAGCAATGCGGACATCGGCCCGAAATCGAAAGGTCGCCTGAATTCATCAAAGAAGTGCAGAGCTTCCTGGATTAACACGCCGGAGCTGAATTCAGACGCCGGAGAGGATCGCCATGCACATAATGTACTTTACCGAGCGCCCCTACCGTTATGTTCCCAACGATTTGGTCATCAAGAATGGTTTCTTTGGGAATCCCAACCGTTATTTCGACCCGGTCAAGGGCGGCCAACTGCTTAACGAGTATTTTGACGAGAAGCTGATCGCCGAAGAGGTCGGCTTCGACGGCGTGATGCTCAATGAACACCACGACACCTCCTTCTGCATGGGCTCGGTAATGAACGTCGAGGCCTCGGTCCTGGCGCGGATCACCAAGAAGGTCAAGATCGCCCTGCTGGGCAATCCCCTGCCGGTGGTCGGCAACCCGCTACGGCTGGCCGAGGAATTGGCGATGATCGACATGATCTCGGGCGGGCGGCTGGTCAGCGGATGGGTACGCGGAGGGGGTAGCGAGCAGTTTGCCAGCAACGCGAATCCGGCTTTCAATCGTGAGTATTTTAATGAGGCTCACGAGGTCGTTATCAAAGCCTGGACCCAACCCGGCCCCTTTCGTTACGAAGGCAAGCACTTCCATTACCGATTTATCGATCCCTGGGTGCTGCCGGTTCAAAAACCACATCCGCCGATCTGGATTCCCGGACTCCTGAGCCCGGAAACCGTCGAATGGTGCGCGGAACATCGCTATCCCTACATCGCGCTGGCCACGTTTCTGCCGCCCACCCTCGACTTGTGGGACTTTTATCGCGACGCTGCCGCCAAGCAGGGCTACCAGGTCGGCACCGAGAATTTCGGTTATCTGCAGAAGGTTTACGTGGCCGAAACCGAAGAGAAGGCGCATGAGATCGCCAAATACGATATGTTTGGCGGCGCCGGGATCGGCTACAGCCTGTTCGGTCAACCGCAATGGATGTTCCCGCCGGGGTACAACTCGAAGACCGCCACCAAACGCATGGCGCGGCAATTCACCAGGCCCGACGCCACCGAAGGCAGTCCTTGGGCTGGCCCTGCTCAGGCACACCAATCCGCAAAGGAGACACGTCAGAATATCGCCGACGCCCAAGTCGAACATCGCTCCGGGATTTGGGAGAAAACCCACGAAGACCTCGAATCAACCCGCCAGCAGATCTTCGACTCGTTCCCCGACGTGGAAAAGCAGTTCCAAATAATCTGCGGCACTCCCAAGAGCGTGCTGCCTAAAATCCGCACCGTTCTTGAAGTCTTGCGCCCGGGTATCTTCATCTTCTGGCAGAACGACGGCCCGATAACCAGGCAAGATCGGCAGAATAACATCAGGCTGCTCGGCCAAGAGGTAGTTCCCGCGGTGCGCGAGATGGGGAAGGAGTTGGGCCTGCAATCGCCTTTCGAGGTCGAGCCGGGCTCGCGGCCACTGCCGGCGTCAGGCGTACCCGAGTCGATCGGATCGCTGGAGGCGTTGACCGCCTGGCAAAACCGCTAATCGCCGGAGAGCGGACGCGAGGCCAAATCGATGCCCGGGGCCGTTGGATTAGGAAATCCGCGCAGCCTCCGGCTTGTGGCTAACGGGTTGAAGCGAGGATAGTGAGTGCGGAAGCTCATGGTCTCCGCTGCGCTGATTCTTAACCTCATCCAGCGAAAGGAAAAGGTTGTACACGCCGATCTATAAGCACAAGTCTCACCACCAGCTAGCTGCAAGCCACAAAAAAATTGGTCCGGAATTATTATAGCATTAAGCGAAATCGCGGCAGACGTAGGACAAGGGAAAGGGTTGATTTCGATTTGGCGCACCCCACCAATTCCATTTGCACGGTTTGGAAGAAATTCAGCCATCGCAAAGATGATCCAAGCAGTAGTGGGCCGAGCAATCCGACGTTGCTAAACCCACACCTGCGGCCTTGCTTGGGGCGGCGCGATAGGTTCGATCGGGACTAATCCGCTTTCCGCATACGGCCGTTTGAACGAGTTTTCGCGCTTACCATCTTTTTTTTGCACCAACTGCGGATCTCCGCGGTCATAAAGCGCCAGTCGCTTCCGACCTTGAAGGCAGGCAACTCCCCTCTTTTCAATAGCCGGTAGATCGTGGACTGATTACAGTGCAAGTATTCGCTTAAATCCTTCACTGTCATTACTTCGCCAACAGCCTCTGTGCTTTGCATCGCCGCGGTCTCCTTTATGCCAGCAGAGAAAATTCTCCGCCGCCTGCTTAACATTCAACATGAAGAAGGACCCAAGTGTAATCCGGAAGAAGGGGCCGGTCTCCATCGAAAGCTAACTAATCTGAGCCTAGAGTTTGTGCACCATACAAGTCAATACAAAAATGGCAACCAGTCCGATAAAGACGATGAAACAATAAACCCTGTCGCCAGCGATTTTGGTCAGCCTTGGCCGTCCCATATCACTTAAAACAGTGTTTGCTTGGATACTGCAACCTCGGACGGCTCTCCCTTTCGCTATAAATTTTAGGTTACCGCTTAGTGCGCCTTAGCCAAAACGGGGCCGGGGTAAGCTAACAGGCCAGCCAGGTTTGCGGCCACAGCGCGCCTAATACAAGGCAGACACTTTTTAAAACGGCTAAAGGCTAGTTTTCACTACCATTGGAAAATAGGTGCTGTCAAACGCCCGCTCAGGCAGCGCTAAACCGCGTAACCGGCAATCGCGTTCGCCACTGCAACCTGCTGCTCGTCGCGCAGCTCAGCATAGAGTGGTAAGGCAAGAACTTCGCGGCTCGCGGCCTCGGCGTTGGGGAACTGGCCCCGGCGGTAGCCGAGGTAGGCAAACGCGGGCTGTAGATGGAGCGGCACGGGGTAGTAGATCTCGGTGGGAATTCCGCATCGAGCGAGAAAGCTCCGCAGCTCATCGCGCTTGGGGCAGCGGATGACGAACTGATTGTACACGTGCTCATATCCGGGCGGTTCCAGTGGCACGCGAACCCGGGCTTCAAGGCCGCGCTCCGCAAACAATTGCCGGTAACGGATGGCCTTGTCGCGGCGCTGGACGGTCCAGTGGTCGAGGTGACGCAACTTCACCCGCAGTACGGCCGCTTGAATCTCATCCAGCCTGCTGTTGAAGCCTAGTGTTTCATAGTGATTTTTGCTCGCGCCGCCGTGCTCGCGCAGCAATCGGATTCTTTGCGCCAAAGCCGGGTCGCCGGCCGTAATCAGGCCGCCGTCGCCGATACCGCCCAGATTCTTGGACGGAAAGAAGCTGAAGCATCCGGCCGCGCCAAGCCCGCCAACCCGGGCTCCCTGATAGCGCGCTCCGATCGCTTGCGCGGCATCCTCTATCACCGCGATGTCGTGCGGTTTGGCGAGGTCCAGAATTGGCGCCAGATCGGCGGACAAGCCGAACAGGTGCACCGCGATGATGGCCCGAGTAGAGGTTCGTATCACGGTCGCGACCGACATGGGGTCGATATTGAAGGTGTCCGGCTGGATGTCGGCGAATACCGGTCTGGCGCCCAGCCGCGCGATTGCGCCGACCGTAGCCACAAAGGTAAACGGCGTGGTAATGACCTCGTCGCCCGGCCCGATTCCCAGTGCCATCAGAGCCAACCAGAGCGCGTCCGAGCCCGACGCGCATCCCACAGCGTCCCTCACGCCGACGTAGGCTGCGATCTCTTGCTCGAATAGTCGCACCTCAGGACCAAGGATGAATTGCTGGCTCGCCATCACGGCTTCAATTGCCGCCATCACTTCAGTCCTGATGGCCGCGAACTGGGCCTTGAGATCGACCAGCGGCATCAGCGTCTGAGTTTCACGGTTTTCCGGCGGCGTCATCCCAAGCCCCGCAGCGCCCGCGCACAGGCGAGCAGGCATTAATGGCATATTGACTCAAGCTGACAGGCAAACCAAGACGGATATTGCGCCCGATAAATCAGTCGGCCGCAGCTAGCCACAACACTCCAAGCGGGGGCAGAGTAAAAGCCGCCGACTGGCCGAAGCCGTGAGACGGTATCGGTTCGGCGTAAACTCCGCCGGCGTTGCCAACGTTGCTGCCGCCGTAGACTTCGCTGTCGGTGTTGAGGACCTCGCGGTAAAAGCCGGGGCCCGGAAGGCCCAAGCGGTAGTTGCGGCGCACCACCGGGGAGAAATTGCACAGGCAGACAAGCTTCCTGCCCGAGGCCGGCGCGATGCGGATGAATGCTATCACGTTGTCATCGACGTTGTCGGCGTCGATCCAACGAAACCCGGAAGGGTCCGCGTCGGCGATCCATAAGGCCGGCTCATCGCGATAAATATGGTTGAGATCAGCCATCAAGCGTTGGAGCTTGCGATGCTCGGGCTGGTCAAGCAGATGCCAGTCCAGGCTGTGGTCGTGGTTCCATTCGCTCTCCTGTCCGAACTCACTGCCCATAAAGAGCAGCTTCTTGCCGGGGCGCGCCCACATGTAAGCGTACAATGAGCGCAGATTGGCAAACTTCTGCCAGCGGTCACCGGGCATTTTGGAGAGCATCGAGCCCTTGCCATAGACCACCTCGTCGTGCGAGAGCGGCAGGACAAAGTTCTCGGTGTAGGCGTAGAGCAGCCCGAAGGTCAGATCGCGATGATGGTAGCGGCGGTGAACCGGGTCTTTGGAAAAATATTCCAGCGTGTCATGCATCCAACCCATGTCCCATTTTAGTCCGAAACCGAGTCCGCCCACGTAGGTGGGGCGGCTGACGGCGGGCCAATCGGTGGATTCCTCGGCGATGGTCATGATTCCCGGGTCGTGTCCGTAAGCCTTCCGGTTGAGCGTCTGCAGCAGATTTATCGCGTCCAGGTTTTCCCTTCCGCCGTGAATATTGGGGACCCATTGACCCTCGCGCTTGGCATAGTCCAGATAAAGCATCGCCGCGACCGCGTCGACCCGCAGGCCGTCGGTGTGAAACTCGGACAACCAGAACAATGCGCTGCTAATCAGAAAATTGCGCACCTCGTTGCGCCCATAGTTGAACACATACGTCCCCCATTCGGCCTGTTCGCCCTGGCGCGGGTCAATGTGTTCGTAAAGCCCGGTCCCGTCAAAGCGGCCGAGGCTGAACTCGTCTTTGGGGAAATGCGCCGGCACCCAGTCCAGGATGACGCCGATCCCTCGTTGATGCAGATGATCGACCAGGAAGCGAAAGTCATCGGGAGAGCCAAAGCGCGCGGTGGGAGCGAAATATCCGGTCACCTGATAGCCCCACGATCCGGTGAACGGATGCTCCATTACGGGCAGCAGCTCGACGTGTGTGAACCCCATCTCGGTCAAATAATCGGCCAGCAGCGGCGCCATTTCCCGATATGTCAGCGGGCGATTGTGTTCCTCGGGCACTCGCCGCCAGGAGCCCAGATGGACTTCGTAAATCGATAGCGGCTGCCGCAGCGTATCCTGCGACCGGCGTGCGGTCAGCCATTGGTCGTCGTTGAACGCATAACGCGACTGGTAGACCACCGAGGCGGTGGCAGGCGGTGGTTGCATCGCTTTTGAAAAAGGATCGGCCTTCAAGTGAAACCCACCGGCGGCCGTGCGAACTTCGTACTTGTACTTTGCCCCTGCATCGAGCTCCGGGATGAACAACTCCCAGATTCCTGAACTTCCCAGCGAGCGCATCATATGAATCCGGCCGTCCCAGCCGTTGAAATCGCCCACTACGCTGAGCCCCTCGGCATTGGGCGCCCAGACCGCAAATGCAACCCCGTGGATACCGTCGATCTCGCGCACGTTAGCGCCGAGCTTTTCGTACGGACGCTCCAGCGTCTGCTCGCCGAGCAGGTAGAGATCCATCTCGCTCAGAGTCGGGAGAAAGCTGTATGGATCGTGTATCCTGATGCGCGATCCATCGCGCATCAGGATTTCAAAACGGTAGCGAAAGACTCGCTGATCGCCCTCAACCAATACTTCGAAAAGATCGGTGCCTTCACGCCGCGTCATCGGCAGCGATATGCTGCTTTCCGTCTGCACGCGGATCGCTTCCGCATCAGGCCGGTACGCGCGGATGGTCGTCCCCCGCGGTCCCGGATGCGGCCCGAGAATGGTATGGGGATCAGGATAACGGAGCGCGAAAAACCGCTCCAAGTCACCCGCCGCAGGTCCGTCCGCTTGCGCGGTCCTTCTGACTACTGGTGTTACTGCCATATTCTCCAGCTCGCTGACGCGCCGCTTATACCTGTAAGCCGGGTTCGATAACTCGCCGGCTACCTTCCCCAATCAGCCCGGTGCGGCGTTCCGAGCGCTCCGCAGAAGGGCGTTCCGCTTCACCGTTGGCCTAAGTAGGTAATCGCCGGAAATCGTCCCGAATCTGAGCCGATTTCCTTCGGCGCTGATGCCGCTTCTATTGTAGTTGGCGGCGGACAGATGCGCGAGCGAGTTGTTGGCGGCATGTCAGCATTGGGATGTTCCGGATTCCCTGAGCTAGGTTCAAGCTCATAACACCAGCGCGTCATCCGCTGCCGCGTATCGGTGCGCGCTCTCGCCCTCGAATTCAATTTCTCCGCAAGCCGTACAAAAGCCTTTCACTTCGGTTGTCAGACCCGCATGGCTGACGGTGAAAGCTTCATTCTTGAACCGAATCGCGCCGCGAGTGCCACAGTTCGCGCAAATCCGAGCCGCCATTTCTAATTCTCCTCACTGATACGAAAATTTCCACCATCTGCATTATGCCCCCGCTCCTTGCAGACAAAGGCGTGCGCGTGTAGGACTGCGCGAGAGTGCAGCAAAAGGAGATGTCCATGGCAGCGGAGAAGATGGTATTCGGGTTCGGGGTGTTCCCATACAGCTACGTGTCGTTCCAGGAGATGATCGAGCTGGCCAAGCTCGGCGATACGCTGGGTTATTACGCGATAACACTGCCCGAGCATCTGCTGACTCCGAACTGGCCGCAGGCGCCAGTTTCGACCAAGTTCTGGTACGACACCATGGTAATCGGGGGGGCGGTTGCCGCCGTTACCAACAGGGTCAAGTTGCTGACCAGCGTCAGCGTCGTTCCGTACCATCCGCCGGTTCAGATGGCCAAATCGCTGGCCACGCTCGACGTAGTGTCAAACGGGCGCGTCCTTTACGGCGTCGGCAGCGGATGGATGAAAGCGGAGTTTCGCCGGCTCGGAATTCCTTTCAAAGAGCGCGCCGCGATCACCGAAGAGTACCTGCGCGCGATGAAGGAACTCTGGATCAGCGACGTGCCGCGCTTCTCCGGCAAATATGTGTCCTTCGAAGACGTAAGCGCGTTTCCCAAGCCGGTCCAGAAGGGGGGCATTCCGATTTACATCGGCGGTTTCGGTGACGGACCGTTCCGGCGGGTGGCCGCGTTGGGCGACGGATGGTACCCGATGAGCCTCTCACCTAAGGACGTCACCAGGGGGCTCGCTCAAATCAGGCCGCAGATGGAAAAGCTCGGCCGCGACCCGCAATCGCTATGGGTCGCCGTAAGCGGCCTGGACATCGGGGGCGACATGGAGACGCGCAAATGGTCGCATGACGTGATGGGCGCGAACGCCACCAAGGTGGAAATGCCGCCCGCGGCCGAAAACATGGCGGAAGCGATCGACGTGGCCGGCCAGTATGCGCGCGCCGGGGCGCATTATATGTCGGTCTCGATGCAATGGCGGACTGCCCGGGAATTGGGCGATAAACTCGAACAGTTCGCGCACGACGTAATGCCGGCGTTTCGCTAATCCCCAAATAAGCGCCCAGGGAATCGCTGGGCTGCAGGGCTTGCCTCTCACGCGAGCGTGGCACACTGGCGTTAGGACTGCGCCTACTTTATGCTCGCCGTATGCGATTTATCGAGGCGCTGCTTTGCCTCCCGCAAGAGGTCTTCCGGCAGCGGACCCTTTAGGGCGGCTGCGATATTGTCGCGCAAGTGACCAGCGTCCTTGGTACCCACAATCGTGGTATCCAGATCCGGATTGGACAGGGTGAACCGCAAGGTGAACTCGAGGCGGCTCATACCATTGAGCAGATCGTCCAAATGCGCCTTTTCCCAAAGCTCGCGCATCGTTGTTCCGGGCAGCATATAGTAGCGGCGCTGCCAGTCGGTCGGCGCGCCGCGCGCGACGCCGCCGCGAATGATTATCCCTGCTCCGGCCGCGGCCGCCCGCGAGATTACGTTCTCGTGCTCCCGCTGGAGTGCCGAATACGGAATCTGGAACGCGTCGAACACGCCCATCTCAATCTGCTCGACCAGATTTGGCAGTGTTCCGGAAACGCCGATGAAGCGCACCTTGCCCGACTTCTTCAGCTCCAGGGCCGCTTCCAGCGCGCCGTGTTCCTCGAACTCGCTTCGGGTGAGACTCCGGTGGAATTGGACCAGGTCCAGATAATCCGTCTTCATCCGCCGCAAGCTCTGTTCCACACCTGCCCGAATGTTCTCGGCGGTGTGGATATGATCAGCACCCATTGGGGCATCCGGAACGCAACCGCATTTGGAGGCGAGGAAGTACTCGGCACGGCGATGCGCAATGAAGCGCCCGATCAATTCTTCGCTGCGTCCGTAGTCGATCGAGGTGTCGATGAAGTTGATGCCGGCATCCAAAACTGCGTTGAGCACCTTCTCGGCCGCGTCGTCGGAAATACCGGGCCCCGAAGGCGCTCCCCGCAGCTCCATCGCCCCATAGCCCAGAGTTGTCACCTGACAGTCCGTTCGCCCCAACGTTCGCTTCACTAGTTCAGTCATGGCGATGCCCCTCTCTGATTCGATTTTGCCTCTATGCAATCTATCCAACCACACCCTGATTGCGGAAACGATCGATTTCCGCTTTCGAATACCCAAGCAGGCCGCCAAGCACTTCGTCGGTGTGCTCGCCGAGCGCCGGGGCGCCTCGATAGGCCGGCGTAAAGCCACCAAAACGGTTGGGTAGACCCGGCACAAGCCGTTCGCCGCCTTCCTGATGCATCAACCTAGGCCCGACGTTTGATGCCACAAAGGTGGGATCGGCAGCCAGCGCCTGAAGCATCGTGGCACTGAATAGTCGGCCATTGGTGAAAAGTCGCTTCACAAGGGCCTACTGCCGGGTTCATTCCGCCCAGGGTTCCACTATCGCCGGTCCCGCGCCGTCTGGCGGAAAGATCGGCGCGTAACGGCTCCAACGGTAGAACGCCACGAACATCGCCGCGTTCAGTACGACAATCGCGGCAATCACCGCTATCAACGTTACAACGTCCATCACGCGCGCCTTCAGGTCATCAAAGCCCTGGTAGCAGGGGACCCGAGACATCGTTGTGGTTCGCAAGAGCGCAGTATGGCCACCGTGTATCGATTTCATTGTGGCAACCCTCATGCCTAAGGAGGCGTGAAAGAAGCCGTCACGGTAGGTGTATGGATTTTTCACTGGGAAGTAGTCGCGGCCAAGCCCGGTTATAAGGGGTCTCATAATTCACCCGCAACCGCCCTTTCGCCCGATCCCAGCTAGCGCGTCAAGCAGCTAAATGGGCCCGCGTATCATCCATGCGGCCCTGCTTTAGGTGTTCCATCACAACTCACGCTTTTGTGCGACGGATTGTTACGCCTCTTCCCATGTAAGCGGCATTTCAACCGCAATCACAAAAGGAAAAAGGTGAGCAAAATGAAAATCTCATTACTCGAACGCGGCGCTCGTTGGAGCGTGGCACCGGCCGCGGCCCTATTTTTGGTCGCATCGGCGGTCGCGCCGATGGCGGCTTGGGCCCAATCCCAGTCCTTTCCGGGCTCCTCGTTCTCCGGCTACGCGGCTGCTTCTGACGACGAAGCGCAGGCCCAGAGCGCGGCCGTCGAACAATATTGGACTCCGGAGCGGTTGCTCAGCGCCCAGCCGATGGACCTTCATCCCGAGGTAAGCCAGAGCGGGCTTCCAATCGCCCCTGAAGTTCCGCAGGACCACGCGCCACCCTCGGGCGGGGGCGGGGCGCCGCCTTCGGTCACTTTGCCCGCATCCGAAAGCAAGGTTCTGATTCCGGCCGGCATGCTGGCGCAGGCGCAGGCACAGGCGGCCGAGAGCCTGGACCTGGAAGGCCAGCCTGAGGCTACCAGTAGTTTTGGCGCCTACTTCACAACCAGCCGGGTCTTTCCGGACGCCACCACCACAACCTATCCGACCCGCACCGCCGGCAAGCTCTTTTTCACCGAGCAGGGCGTAGGGAATTTCGTGTGCTCGGCTTCCGTGCTGCGGCCGCGAATCGTGGTCACTGCCGGCCATTGTGTGGCCCATCCCAGCACCACCCCCTCGCAGCGGCACTTTCTATACCAACTGGCTGTTCATCCCCGCCTACAATAACGGCGCCGCGCCGTTCGGGACCTGGACGCCCAACGGCGAGTGGGTCACCAACACCTGGTACTTCTCCGATGGTTCCGTGCCCAACGCCCAGGATGTGGGTATGCTGATAATCAACGACCACCGCGCGGTGGTCGCAGCCGCGCAAAAGATCGGCAATGTCACCGGATGGCTCGGTTGGGAGATCAAATGTACTGAGCAACGACAACGTCACGATGCTCGGCTATCCCTGCAATCTGGACAGCTGTCTGAAAATGCAGGAGACCACGCGCGCAAGCCTTCGAATCGGGTGGCAATAACACCACGATTTACGGCTCGGCGATGCGCGGCGGAGCCAGCGGCGGCCCCTGGATCCAGGATTATGGCGTACAGCCGGTCGGCGCACCGCCGGTGGCCTTCGGCGGCAACATCCTGGTGGGCGTCACCTCCTACGGACCGATCGCGACCAGCCCTGAGTACCTGGGCGCGTCAGACCTGGACTCGCGCTTCCAGAGCCTGCTGAATTCTGCATGCGGCGCCGCGTCCAGCGGAAATTGCTGATGATGAAACAGTCTGAGCTTGCGCTTTGAAGGGGCTGGCCGGCGGGTAAACGAACCGCCGGCCAGTTCCAATTTCTGCACGCCGGCTACGCGCGTTCGTTGATTATAAGGAGGGCGACAAATCATGGAGCGCTCAACACAGGGACACGGCCGGGTCGCGCTATTCACGGCGCTGCTCGCGTTTTTATCGACCGTCACACCAATCGCATGCCGGGCCCAGACCCAATCATCCCCGTCCCCACGGGCTCCAGTTCGAATAAGTCAGCCGATCAAAAGGAAGTCGAAAAATACTGGACGCCGGAGCGAATGCGGGCGGCCAAGCCAATGGAACTCCACCCCAAAATCGACGTCCAACCTCCGCCCTCGGCTGGTGCCGCTGACAAGGGCAACGCGCCTCCGACGGGCGGGAGCGGGCAGCCGCCCAATAGCGTGACGCCGAAATAATCACGGTGACCCATTTGATCAGCTGGCACAAGTGACACCACCTTTTTGTGCAGGCTTCCAACACGCGTGGCCGTTGCGGATACCTGTCAGGTTTCACCTTCGACATGCTCGTTGCCCGCGACGATCGGCGGGCGGTATCATCCAGGAGGCGAGCAACGATGATGACGACCGAGCTTGGAGATCAACGGCGTGCCTGAACGCCGGGGCACGACTCGAACTGGTGGGTAAAGTCGCGCTGGTCAGCGGGGCGTCGCGAGGGATCGGCCGCGCGATTGCCCTCAAGCTGGCGCGTGCCGGATGCGACGTGGCGGCGGTCTACCATAACGCCCATGATCAGGCGCGGACGCTTGTGCGACGAAATCACCGCGATGGGCCGGCGGGCACGCTCGATTCAGGCCAACGTTGGCAGTCCCGAAAGCGTCAAGGAACTGTTCGCCGAATTCTCGCACACCTTCAGCCGGCTCGATATCGTCGGTCAGCAACGCCGCCAGCGGAGTGTTGAAACCGGCGCTGGAAATGACCCTCAAGCATTGGCGATGGTGCCTGGAGACCAACGCCCTGGCGCTGAACCTGCTCGCCCAGGGCGCGGCGGCGCTGATGCCGGCGGACGGGCGGATTATCGCGATGACCAGCCTCGGATCGCGCTTTGCCCTGCCCGATTATGGCTTTTATCGGCGCCTCCAAGGCGGCCCTGGAGTCGTTGGTGCGCAGCCTGGCAGTCGAACTGGGGCCGCGCGGGATTCGGGTCAACGCGGTCAGCGCCGCAGTGGTCGATACCGATGCTTTGAGGGCCTTTCCGCAACGCGAGGCGATGCTCGCGGAGTTTGCCCAACGCGCTCCGTTGGGCCCGGCGCTGTTGCCGGCGCATGTGGCGGACGCGGTTTTTCTGCTATGTCTGCCCGAGGCCGCGATGATCACCGGACAAACCCTGGTGGTCGACGGCGGCTTTTCGATCAGTGGATGAGCGGCGCATCATGCTTGGCGATTCTGGTCTGGCCGGCAAGGCCGTGATTGTAACCGGAGGCAGCCGCGGAATCGGGCGCGCGATTGTCGACCTGTTCGCGGCGGAGGGCGCCACTGTAACCTTTTTGTTTCGCGACAATCGGGCCGCCGCCGACGAGGCGGTCGAACAGGCCCGCACTCGCGGGTTCAACGTTTCCTGCGAACAAGCCGACGTGCGCAATCCCGCCGTTTGCGCTGCCGCGGTCGCCGGGATTGTCGAACGTAATGGCCGGATCGACGTGCTGGTCAATAACAGCGGCGTTATCCGCGACAATCTGCTGCCCTGGCTGGAACCCGCCGATGTCAGCGAGGTACTGGAAACCAACGTCAACGGAGTATTCAATATAACCCGCGCGGTGGTTCCCCACATGATCACGCAACGGGCCGGCAAAATCATTAATATCAGTTCGGTGGCGGGTGAAATGGCCGGGCGCGGACAGACCAACTATGCCGCGAGCAAGGGCGCGGTCAACGCCTTTACCCGGGCCTTGGCGGTGGAGCTGGCGCCGCGCAAGATCACCGTCAACGCGGTGGCGCCGGGGATAATCGAAACCGGGATGTCGGAGCAGATTCGCGCGCGGGCCGGCGATGAGGCGCTCTCCAGGATTGCGCTGCGGCGCTTCGGCACGCCGGAAGAGGTTGCGTACGCCGTCGTGTTTCTCGCCTCGCGTTTCGCCGATTACATTACCGGTCAGATCATTTACGTAGATGGCGGCTTCAAGATGGAGTGATAATGGCACGCGAGATCAGCAGGGAGGAGATCGATAACATCTATCCGCGGGTGGCGAAGGCGATTGCCGAAGCATTGGCGCGCGACGCCGGCGAGGTCCGGCTCGAGAGCCGCCTGTTTGGCGATCTCGAGGCCGAATCGATCGACCTGCTCGACATCGTTTTCAGGCTGGAGCGCGAATTCAAGGTTCAAATCCCGCGCGGCCGGATTATCGAGGACGCGCGCGGCGATCTGTCCGAAGCGGAGTTTGAACATAAGGGCGTCCTCACCGAGGCCGGCCTCAAGCGCCTGCGCGAATATCTCAGCGAAGTGCCGGCGGAAAACTTTCGCGCCGCGGATGAACCTCGGCGACGTACCTACCCTGTTCACGGTCGAAACCATGTGCAAGATGGTCCTGCGCGCGATGCGCGCCGGCGCGGCCTGATCATGGCCTCGCGCCGGCGCGTGGCAATTACCGGCGTGGGCCTGGTGACACCGCTGGGCAACACCACCGCCGCAACCTGGGATGCGTTGCTCGCAGTGCCGCAGCGGTATTGGAACGATCGAGGGCTTCGACGCCGGCGGCTATCCGGTCCGGATCGCCGCCGAGGTCAGGGGTTTCGAACCGCCGATTAAGGCGTCGATCGCAAGCTGCTCAAGTATGCCGCGCGGCACACCCGCTTTGCGCTGGCGGCGGCGCACGAGGCCTTGGCCGACGCCGGGATTCATCCGGAACCCGCGACCTCAACGCGCTGGGGATGCGTGGTGGGCAGCGGGATGATGGGCGTCGCGTTCGCGGAGCTGGCGCAATTCCAGCGCGATTTCGCGCCCGCCGGCGCCGTGGCTTCGGAACTCGTGTTCGATCCCTCGATGCCGCCGCCCGATCCGGTCGCCTACGCGCGCAGCCAGGCCAATAGCGGATTGGGACTCCTGGTTCAGGATTTCGGAATCCGCGGATACGCCAGTTCAGTCCACACCGCGTGCGCTTCCGGCGGCCAGGCGATCGGGCTGGCGATGCGACTGATTCGGCGCGGGACGGCGGACTTCGTCCTCGCCGGCGGTTTCGACTCGATGATAAATCCGGTGGGTCTGGCGGGCTTTTGTATGCTTGGCGCTTTGTCCATCGACAATGAGATCCCGCATCGCGCCAGCCGTCCCTTTGACCGCACCCGCAACGGCTTTGTGCTGGGCGAGGGCGCCGGATTCCTGGTGCTCGAAGAATGGCAGGCGGCGCGCCGGCGCGGCGCGCGCATCTATGCCGAATTAGCGGGCGACGGCAACTCGTTGAGCAGCTATCGCATCACCGATTCCCATCCCTCGGGCGACGGCCCGATCCAGGCGATGCGCTGGGCGCTGGCCGACGCCGGAGCGACTCCTTCCGAGGTTGGATACATCAACGCCCACGGCACTTCCACGGCGATGAACGATCGCAGCGAATGCGCGGCGATAAAAGCGGTGTTTGGCTCCGCATACCGGGCGGATTCCGGTCAGTTCAACCAAGAGCCTGATGGGCCATCTGATCGCGGGCGCCGGCGCGGTGGAAGCCGGCGTGTGCGCGTTGTCGATTCGCCACGCGATGCTCCCGGTCAACGCCAACCTCGCGGAACCGGATCCGGATTGCGATCTCAACTTCATCCGCGAACATCCGCTGCCCTCGCGCGCCGGGGTCGCCATCTCCAACTCGTTCGGCTTCGGCGGATCCAATAGCTGCCTGGTGTTCAGAAATCCGGAGGACGTTGCCGGATGAGCGAGGCGATCGCGATCACCGGGACCGGCGCTATCTGTTCGGCGGGCGCCACGCCTGAACAGATTTATCGGACGCTTTGCGCCGGCCACAGACGGCTTTTGCGCCGCTTGGTCAATGGGACTCTTCGAGCTGGCCGGCGCCGTTGGCCGGCGGAATCGAATCGATCGATCCCGCGTCGATTTTTGAAGATCGCAAACTGCTCAAGGCGCTGCAGCGCCTGCGCCGCACCGATTTGCTGGGACTGCTCGCCGCCAGCCGCGCAGTCCAAGCCGCGCGGATAGTTGAATACCGCCTTGCGCTCGACGAAACGGAGCAACAGATCTTCAACGAACGGACTGCCGTTCACACCGGTTGCGGCGGCGTTGCCTATCATTATCAATACGACTTCCTGCCCGCGCTGGCTGCCTCCGGCGGCGAACTTCACGCCTTCGGCGAACAGCTGGGTGCGACGGTAAATCCCACCTGGCTGCTTCAGGCCCTGCCCAATAACGTGCTCTGTTATCTGGGCATCGCTTATGGGTTCAAGGGTCCCAACTCGTGCATCACCAACCACAGCGTCAGCGGGATGATGGCGATTATCGAGGCCTTCCACGCCTTGCGGGCGGGCGAAGCCGAACGCGCGGTGGCCGTGGGGCATGACTCGCCAATCGAGCCCGAGACCATTCTTAACCTGTACCGGCTGGGCCTGGTGACCACCGACCTCATCCGCCCCTTCGACAGCGCGCGCAGCGGATGTCTGCTGGGCGAAGGGGCCGCCGCCCTGACGCTCGAAACGCCGGCTGCGGCGCAGGCCCGGGGCGCGCCAATGATCGGGATGGTCTTGGGCGGCGGAGTTACGACCGAAGCCGGCGGAGTCTTGAGCATCCGCGCCGACGGCGACGGTGAGGCGCGCGCGATTGAATTGGCCTTGGATGACGCCGGCGTCAGTCCCGTTGACGTCGGATTAATTGCGGCGCACGGCAATGGCACCGTCAACTCCGATCAGTCCGAAGCCGCCGCGATCAGCCGCGTCTTCGGCTCTGACATGCCGCCGGTGACCGCGTTCAAGTGGGCCTTCGGCCACAGCATGGCGGCGGCTGGCGCGATCGATACGGTTATCGCGTTGAGTTGCCTGCGGGCCCGCTATGCTCCCGGTATCGCGACCTTGCGGGAAATCGATCCTCGATGCCAGCCGCTGCCGGTTTCTTCCGCCGGAACCCGTCCGCGCAGCGATATTGCGCTGGTGTTGGGCCGCGGATTTGGCGGGATGAGCGCCGCGCTCGTGATCAAAGCGCCGGCCGGTGACGCGTCGTGACCGCGTCCGATCCGCAAACGGCAAGCCGATACGGAATCGATCTGGTCGAGATTGCCCGCGTGCGCCGTTTGGTCGACGAACTGCCCCGAGAGGATCTGCTGCGCGTGTTTTCCGAGCGCGAATTGGGTGACGCGGCCGCCGGGCTCGAGCCGGCGCGGCTCGCCGCGCGCTTCGCCGCCAAGGAAGCATGTCTGAAACTTTTTCCGCGCGAGACCGCGCTGGGCGAGATCGTGCCGGGCGATTTCGAAATCGTATCGGACGGCTATGGCGCGCCCCAGGTTATCTGCACCGCCAATGCGGCGGACGTGCTCGCCCGCCATTGGCTGGAAGACATCGCGCTCTCGCTCAGCCACGACGGCTCCCATGCCACCGCGGTCGCGGTCGCACGGCCCCGGCGGCTGGATGCGCCCGCGGCCGGCAAGTTCATGTACCACTGCGTTCCCATCCGCCGCCGCGTGGTGATGTCCAACCTGCGGCGCGCTTTCGGCGCATCGCTCGACGACCATCAGATAGTCACTCTGGCCCAAGGCTTTTATGCGCACCTGTTGCGGTCATTATCGGAGTTTGCCCGCGTCAACCTGACGCCGCGGCTCGCGGCATCCCGACGGTGCGGGTTGAAAATGTCGAGGCGATACTCAAGGCGCACGCGCTGGGTAAGGGAGTGCTGGTGCTGTCGGGGCACGTCGGTAATTGGGAAGTCGCACTGCCGCAGGCGATCGAGAGCTTTCCGCAATATCGTGGACAATTCCACATCCTGCGCCGCCCGCTGCGTCCGGGTCTGCTCGATCGGCTGGTGACGCATCGCATGCGCAAAAGCGGCCTGGAGGTGATACCGAAACGCGGCTCCCTGCAGACCATCCTGGACCGGCTCGGCGGCCGGTGATGCGGTGGTGTTTATCATGGACCAGCACGCGGGCGCGCGCGACGGCGTGCTAGCCGAGTTCTTCGGCTCACCGGCCTGGACGTTCCGCAGCCTGGCGCTGGTCGCGCTGAGCACCAAGGCGCCCGTGGTTCCTGCGGCGGTGTGGCGCGAAGCGGACGGTTCGCACGTGCTGCGCTTCGAGGAGGCGATGTGGCCGGTGGACGGCGCCACCGCCGACGAGGCGATTGCCGCCAACACGCGGCGCTACAACGCGGTCCTGGAGCGCATCATCATGCGCCATCCCGAGCAATGGTTCTGGTTTCATCGTCGATGGAAGCCCCGCTAGCCCAAAGCCGCGAAGCGGCTCCGGCGCGAATCCTGGTTCACGAAGTCAATTGGCTGGGCGACCTGGTGATGACGCTGCCGGCCCTCCACGCGCTGCGGCGCGCATTTCCCGCGGCGCGGCTTTCGGTGATGGTCGACCGGCGCCTGGCGGCGTTCTTTGACGGAGCCGGATGGATCGAGGAAGTAATTCCGATCCATCGCCCGTCGAGGCGCTCGACACTGCTGGCAATGCCGCGCCTGATCGCCGAACTTCGAGCGCGCCGCTTCGATATGGCGGTAATTCTGCCTAACAGTTTCGAATCGGCGCTGCGCACGGCGCTGGCCCGCATCCCAATCCGGGCCGGTTTCGCCCGCGACGGCCGCGGTTGGATGCTGACCCGGCGGGCAGTGCCAGGCCCATCCCTTGAGAAACGCCACCAGGTGCATTACTGGCTTGAGATGCTGGCCGCGACATTGGGCATCGATGGCGATCCGCGTCCAGTCGCGATCGAAGCTGCCCCGCGCCATCTGCTGCGGATGCGCGAATGGCTCACGATCCGCCGCCGTCCCGAATTCAAGGCTCGTGGCTGTCGCGCCTGCGGCGGCCTATGGACCGGCCAAGGAATGGCCGCAAAATCACTATGCTGCGCTGCTTACATTGCTGGCCGAACGCGGCGTTCAATGCGTGTTGGTGGGCGGAGGCCTCAGAGATCGAGCGCTGTGAGTCGATCGCGGCCGCCGGCGGAACCGACACGATTATCGCAGCCGGTCGCACCGACGTAGGAGAGTTGATGGCGCTGTTGTCGCTGTGCGACGGATTTGTCGGCAATGATTCCGGCGCGGCGCATCTGGCGTCGGCGCTGGGCGTAGCCAACAGTTGCGATCTTCGGCTCGACCTCGCCGGCGCGGACCGGACCGCTCGGACCACGGACCCAAATCCTCTATCAAGGACTCGCTTGCAGTCCCTGCCTGGCGCGAACCTGCCGCTACGGCCATTACAATTGCCTGCGCGAAATCGGTCCGCATCAGGTAATTGCAGCCCTAGAAAAGCTTGGCGCACTGGCTTGAACTGTGGGAGTTGTTTCTTATCTCCTCTCCGTAACCAGGGACGGTCGAAAAACTGTTTCCAGGTTGAAAGTCCGATAATTGGATTGCACTAAAGAGAAGATGACTGATGCCCTCTCCCTGACCAGGGAGAGGGTTGGGGTGTGGGTTTCTGGAAACCTGAGCTTCCAAAAGTTAAGCAATACCAGGAAGAAAGACAGGCACTTCAACCACCAACCATGGGCTTGATCGAAATAGCCGACTTCACTTCGCAGGGATGGAAAGATCCAGCCATCGTGCTGCCCGCTCGCGATGGTACTGCGAGCGTCTGGAGCATGGCGATATGCTCGTGCTGCCGCAATTTCCGGTCATCAGCGAGCAGGATCGGAACTTCCTTACCGGTCGTGCGACAGGCCGGATCGTCATTGATCAAGAACATTTCTTATGAGCCCGCGAGCGGACGCTTGCGCGGCTACGCGCGTTCCGCCACCGACGCGCCGATGCTCGAGCGCGTACTGCGCGGGCTATTCGGAGCTGACGCATGCAGTAATCGCGGAACTGCTGTCACCATACGCCGCCGCCCTCCAAATCGATTTCACCAGCTTTCGGCCGCTGGAGGAACATGGACGGCCGCTGCGGGGACGCTCGCGCAACGACTTGATCCATGTCGATTCGTTTCCCACCCGTCCGGCGCGCGGCAGGCGGATTCTGCGCTTTTTCACCAATGCCCATCCAACAAAACCACGGGTGTGGAACACCTCGCAGACGTTCGAGGATTTGGCCGCGACCATGGCACTCGACGCCGGTCTGATGCGATACGCGGCACACGGTGGCGGCCTCGCAGATGGTCTGCGCGGGGCTTTGACGCGCGGTGGTACGCGGCGCCGGAATTCCAGTCGCCGACCGCGCGCCCTACGACCAATTCATGCTGCGCTTTCATGATTACCTGAAACTGAACCGGAATTTTCAGCGCGAATGCCCCAAGCAACGCCACGAATTTGCCCCGGGTTCATCATGGATTGCCTTCACCGACACGGTGTCTCATGCGGTGTTGTCCGGCCAGTTCGCGCTCGAACAGACCTTCTTCCTGCCGGTCGGTGCGCTAATCGCGCCGCACAGAAGTCCGCTTCGTATTCTCGAATCCCTGGCTGGCTCATCTCTGACCTAGGTTGAGCTGGCGAACAAGCCGATTTGCGCGTGTCTTGACGCTGATTTCCGGGTAGACTTGAGCGCGGTTCTGGCGACACGTTCGCCGCCGACTTGATTCTAGTGTCGTGGGAATCAGTGGCAGGCTTAGGCAAACCGTCGGGAGACAGCGAGGAATTCGGTGCGGCGCCGCTATGCTTCGATGCTTCGCGCGCCGAGTTCCAGACGCGCATAGTTCCGATCGGCCAAATCCTTGACCTCTTCACCACGACGCACGCCGCCGAGCGCATCGAGAGCTATCGCCAGGCGATGGCGGATGGTGAATTGTTCCCGCCGATTTCCGTGATTCAAGTGGGGCGGCGTTTCGTGATCGCCGACGGCCACAAACGCTTTCGCGCCTGCCAGGGGTTCGGACTTGGCCAGATAACGGTCGAGTTGTGGCCGATCAGCCGTCTGCTCGCCGATCAGTATCAGCAATTCACGCGCAAGTCCCGCCAGATAACCACGGTGCTGACCCGAGCGGCGCGCGATCCTGACGGGCGCAAGGATGCGCATCGGCTCTACTGGGACACGGTGGGACATTGGAAACGCATCGGACTGTCGGCGGCGGCGCGGGGGCGCCGATTGGTCCGACGCCGGCACATCGTCGGCCAGAGCCGGGACCAGCGGAGCCCGGTCTTTTCCCGGCTGCTGCACGATACGCTGCGCCTGCGCGGCCATCTGGTGATGGTCTTCATCAGCCTGGCGGTGCTCGGCGGCGCTCAACTCTACCTGACCTGGATTGCCAAGCTGTGGGCCGAGGGACCATTGCTAAGCGGCGATCGCGCCGCGATGGCGAAGCTGTTCGTGCGCGCGACGCTGACTGCGGCGGCGATGGTATTGGGCATTTTTGCTTCACGCTACAGCTTGCGCAGCGTCGATCAGCGCCTGGTGCAGTCGCTGCGCGACCGCGCGCAGCAAAGCCTGTTGGAAACCGACCTGACGATGGCGCGGCGCTTCCAGACCGGCGACCTGATGTCGCGGCTCTTCAATGACGCCGGTGCGCTGTCGGAGTTCGCGCGGGAAATCCTGCGCAGGGGCGTCGGCGAGACCCTGGTCGTGGTGGGCGCGATTGCGATGCTCTTTCGGCTCAACTGGCACCTGGCGCTGATCACCGGGGTCGTGGTTCCGCTAGTCGCGCTGCCGCTGGCACGGCTGGGCAAGCTGGTCCGCCGATGGGGCGCGGCGGCCCAGCAGGCGGTGGGTGAATTGGGCGCCACCGTCAACGAACAACTCCACGGCTTGTCGACGATCAAGGGCTTTCAGGCCGAGCCTCAGGAGAGCGCGCGCTTCGCGGCCAAAAATCTGACCCATCGCCAGCAGGTGATGCACAGTGAATTCTGGTCGGCCGCGCTGATTTCTTCGGTGTGGCTGATCGCCGCCGGCGGCTTGTTGGGAGTGGTCTGGTATGGAAGCAACCTGGTGGCGTCGGGCCGCGCGACCACCGGAGGGCTGCTGGCCTTTTGTCTGTACGCGGTCCAGACCGTCGAGCCGCTGCGCCGGCTCAGCGAAGTTCACAGCATGTCGCAGCGCGCGATCGTTTGCGCCACCCGGGTTTACGAGATCATCGACCTGCCGCCTTCCGCGCGCGACGGAACCATGAAGCTGCCCAGTCCAGTACGTGGCGAGGTGCGTTTTGATCGGGTCAATCTGAGCTTCGGATCAAAACCTGTGCTCAGGGACTTCAGCCTCACGATCGGGGAGCACCAGACGGTCGCATTGGTGGGGGCAAGCGGAGCGGGAAAAAGCACCGTCGCCAATCTGATGCTTAGGTTCCTGGATCCGGACGCGGGCCGGATCACGCTCGATGGCCACGATATGACCCAACTGCGGATCGCCAATCTGCGCCGCGCGGTCTGCGTCGCCGAGCAGGATCCCTTCATCTTCAGCGGCTCGCTGCTGGACAACATCCGCTATGGCGCCTGGGATGCTCCGCGCGGCCATATCGAGGAGGCGGTGATGCTGGCGGGTCTGGAGCCGTACGTGGCGTCGATGCCGCATGGACTTGAGACCATCCTGACCGAGGCCGGACGCAATCTGTCCGGCGGTCAGCGCCAACGCATCGCATTGGCGCGAACCATCGCGCGCAATCCGGCGATCCTGGTGCTCGACGAAGCCACCAGCGCGCTCGACAGCGATACCGAACGCACCATCTTCGCGAATTTGAAGGAGTGGCTCGAGCACCGCACCGTCATCGTCATGGCGCATCGGCTGGCCACTATCAGCCGTTTCGCGCACGTCGCGATGCTCGTGGACGGTGCGGTTATCGCCGAGGGGCCAGTGACACGCCTGCTCGCCACCTGCCATCCGTTTGGAGAACTGTTTGCCGACCAGTTGACACCCATGGAGCACAGCCCCCGGCCGCATTTAGGCTAATCACCTCGCATATGCAACCGGACCTCTGATTACACCTCGAAACTCGCCCTTTCCTGAACGGCGGGCTGACGGTGCGAGGTGGCGCTCACGAGTATTGCTGTTGCTGGCGCGGTGTCAGACTGTCGCTCTGATCAGCTGTTCCATCACGAGTGTCTCAAGTCCGTCGCGGCGGGAACGGAAGTAACGTTGGTTCGCCTCCTCGGGAGACAGGTGACTAACTTCTGAAAATCTCATCGCCTTGAGCTTGGCCTCGAGTTGCCCTGGATGAAATCGTGTCAGCCAGGGTTCGCCGTTCGCAGCGGCTCCGGCAGCACCCATCGCCGCGAGGGCAACCTCTTCCGCCGGCAGATCGTCTTGCGGAAGCACAAAACTGAAAATGATTTCGCTCGTGGCCGGCATGGAAAGGACGAACTTGAGCGTCGCGTCGAGCGTGTCTTTACTCAAGTATTGGCTCACGCCTAGCAAGGAAAAGACCGTCGGCGTTGTGAAATCGAATCCCACACCGGACAAACCGCCGCGCAGCGAAACTTTCTCGAAATCGACCGCGGCCAACTTCACATTACCTGGAATCGATATTCCTGCAGCCTGGAGACGTTCGCGCTTCGATTCCTGGGTGGGTGGATAATCGACTTCGAAGACTTTTAGTCTCTCGGCCCAAGGCTGCTGACGGTAGGCGAAAGTGTCGAGTCCAGCGCCGAGGATCGCATACTGGCGCACACCGATGTTGAACGATTCCGCCAGGCAGTCTTCCGCATAACGACTTCGTAGCACGAACATCGCAGCAAATCGTGCCGCGAGCGAAAGCGGCATCTGCTCAAGAATCGCCCGTGTTGTTTTGTACAGATCGGGGTCGACCAGCCGCGGAGCAATCGGGTCGACCAGCACTTTTGGCTCATCATCTAATGTCTGGTGCAGCGCTCGCATGATCGCCGCACCCTCGGCCGTGGAACTCGGACGCTTTTTTTCCATCGAAAGGTTTTCTCCTCAAATTTGGAGATTAGACACCTGGCCATATTCTGTACCCGCCACTTGTCCGAGGGGAGGGCGAGGGAGAAGTAACCAATCGAGTGTCAGAACGCCGCAGCCCGCTAGGCAATCGTCCTGAGTGTATCCACGATGTTGCGTCTTGCGGCCGACCGCGCTGGAAAGTACGCGCTTATAAAGCCCATCAGGATCGCAATGCCCATCGTCTTGGTGACAATGGTGACCGGAATCGAGCCCATTTCGCCAAGGCCTATCGCATTGGCGTATGCGGACAACAGGTGGAGGGCGCCTATCGCAGCGGCGCATCCGAGCAACCCGCCGAGAATCCCGATCAGCACTGCTTCCGCGATAACCAGGACCATCACCAGCCCGGAGCTGAAGCCAATCGCCCGCATGACCGCAATCTCGGCGCGCCGCTCACGGATTGCCATCGCAGCGGTGTTTGCGGCCACCAGGCCGATGGTAATAACGACGATAAAACCGAGCGCTTCCGCAACCCAGAAAAGCCCACGGTAGCCTTCCAGCAGTCCGTTCATGAAGACCGCGTCGGACTGGGTTTGGGTTTCGGCCGAAGAGTTGGCAAATAGCTGGTCGATCTCCTCGATCACCTGGGGTTCGGCGGTTGAGCTATCGACTCTAACCACGATATCGAGGACGTAGCCGGGCCGGCCCAGGGCCTCTTCGAGGTAGTCGCGTCTAAACACCAGAAAGTTGGCCGGGGCCTTGCCACCGGTCACCCCGACGATTTTTAAGGTCAGATTGAAGTGGTAAAGGGGGCTTCGCAGCATGATTTGCTGCCCAACATGAAAATGAAACCGCCGCATCGTCCCCGGCCCAACTAGCGCCGCGGTCCGGAGTCGCGCAAAATCGTCCAGCGTCTTGGCTGAGAGATTCCAATCCGGCCACATCACGCCGACCTGCTCTGGATCGATAGCAAGATTCGGAAATTGATCGGACACGTTGTGATAGATCCCGCCAAACCACATCTGCGTGATCACCGCCTGCACGTGGGGCAGCGCGGCAATCTTTGTCTTGTAGGCCACCGGCAATGAGTAGGTCATTCCGGCTTTATTGATACAAATGAGCCGCACGGACGAGGCGGTATCGGCGATGGCCTTATTGGCGATGGCCGGCACGCTTATCAGCATCGCGAAAACAAACAGCGACACGCCGATCGATAGAATGGTCAGGATGGTGCGCCGCTTGCTGCGGCCAAGGTTCTTGAAAATCAAGGCCAGGTATTTCATGGAGCGCCTCTTTGCCCGCGCCCTACCGGGCTCCGCTCTTTCGCGGGAGAAATAACCGGTGCAGAAGTGAAAACCATACTGAAAAAGGCAGAAAAGCTCAATCGGCATTGCGCTGGCACTGGGCCAACAGCGTATGACAGCCTTCAGCGGTTCTGATACGAAGTATCTTTCGCTATTTTGTCCAGCATGGACCTGAACAGAGGTTGAGGTGTCGCGATGCCCAGGCAGAAGATTCTTATCGCGGGCGCGTCAGGCTTGGTTGGCTTTGCCGCTATCCGCCATTTTTCGCAACTCGACGATTGGGAGGTCGTGGCGGTGTCGCGGCGCGTCCCCGCCGGTTTGGAGCGTTACCGCGCCTGCTTCATCCCGGTCGATCTGCTGAACCAGCAACAGTGCAACGAAGTCTTTGGACAGATGTCCGACGTCACCCATCTCGCCTATGCCGCGGTCAACGAGAAAGCCGGCGACCTGGTACGCGGATGGCGCGACCGCGAACAGATGCAGACCAACCTGGCGATGATGCGCAATCTGTTCGAGCCGCTTTCGGCAGCGGCGAAGAACCTCCAGCATGTCTCGTTTCTGCAGGGCACCAAGGCGTACGGAGTGCATCTGCGCGGCCCCCGCCTGCCGATGCCCTATCGTGAGCGCTACCCGCGCCATCAGCATGACAACTTCTATTGGCTGCAGGAGGATTACGTCCGCGGCAAACAAGCGGGACAACGGTGGCACTGGACCGTGTTCCGCCCGCAACTGGTTATCGGCGAGGCGATCGGCAGCAACCTGAACATGGTCGCGGCGGTCGGAGCCTACGCCGCTATCCGGCGCGAGGCCGGGCTGCCGTTGTCATATCCGGGCGGTCCGCGGCTGGTCACCGAGATGGTTGACGTTGACCTGATCGCCAGCGCCCTTCGATGGGCCGCGACCGCGCCGTCCGCTCGCAACGAGATCTTCAATATCACCAACGGCGACGTCTGCATCTGGCAGGACGTGTGGCCGGCGATCGCGGAGTCCCTGGGGATGGATCCGGGGCAGCCCGAACCGTACTCACTCGAGCGGGAAATGCCCAAGCATGCGGCGCAATGGGCGGAAATCGTGCGCAAGTACAATCTCACTTCACCGTCAGACCTGCACGCCTTCGTGGGCGAGTCCTTCGCCCTGACCGACGGAGGGTTCTTTTACGGCGGCAGCACCGAGGGCAGCGGCCTGCGCGCAACGCTGGTGAGCACGATCAAGATCCGCCAAGCCGGCTTCCACGACTGCATCGACACCGAAGACATGTTCCGCAAATGGTTCAAGCGCTACCAGGAACTGCGGTGGCTGCCACCGGTGGGCTGACATTTCCGTCCCTCCCCTTGTCCAAATGCTCATCGTTGCCCTCTGATCCCCTCTCCCGTTAAGTATACGGGAGCGAGCTGGGGAGAGGGTGTTTACTATTCTGCGCCAGCGCCTTTGCGCAACCTACGACTGGACTAAAACCGCAACTCTATGGCAACAGCCGCGCGCTATGCCCTAAACCAGTTCCACCAGCGCGTGGGCCAGTTCCAGTGGCTTGGTGAACATCACGCCGTGCCCGCTCTTGATCGATCGCGTGGTCGGGTTGCGCAAGCGATCGATGAACAGCGGATGGAAGCGCAGCGAGTCGATTGCCAGGTCGTCTTCGAGAATCACCACGCTGGTGGGTACATCACCAGACAATCTCGCGCGCGGATGACTCTCCGCTGGCAATCCGCGCCAGTTCCGGCTCCAACTCCAGGATGGATTCGCGCCGATAATTCGCCCGCACAATCGCGTGTCCTTTTACTGTATCCATGTTCAGCGCGAACATCCCCCCGCGGCGCTGCTCCTGACCGGAACAATCTGTATCTGGTTAAGCGTTAGCTGGAGCCCTCCCGCGAGGTCACTATTACTAAACAAATACTTGTGTGGTGGGCGAGGGTTTCTGAGTTTCGCCGATCAAACCATTTTCGCTTCAGCGCGTCCGGGTTGCCTCGGCACCTCCTCCTGGTTGAATACTTTCCTACATTCACTAAATTATTGCCGCGAATCACTGAAGCGCCGATCATGAAAATATAGCAACGGTTTTTGGCTTTGCGGCCTTTTCGCCTGTGACGCTAATACGACCCTCAGTTATGGCCAGATTAACCACGCGCCGATGGCGGAGCTCGATGCAACGTGGCCCAACCGCGACCGGGAAGGCGACCCCGGGAATGGGTATATTACACGGTTCCATTGAGGATTGACGCTCAGAAATGTTTCGACATGGCAAATATCGTGTGGTGGTGCCCGATTCGGTGTTCTCCCTGCTCGTTTCGGGTTTTCTCATTCTCTATCACCGGACTCCTGGGATTGCCCTTTCACCGTCCCTGGCTATTCGCCAGTCTTGGTCCCACGGCTTTTCAACTTGCCGAGTACCCGGAACAATAAAGTTCACGCGCATACAATGTAATCTCGCGGGGCATCTGGCAGGGCTCGCGATGGGCTTCGCGGCCGTCGCAATGTTGGATTCCTGGGCACGCCCCCATAGTTCTTGCGACTCATCAACTCACCGCGGCGCGTGTCTGGACGTCGGTGCTCGCCATCGCGCTAACTTCGGGCCTGATCGTGGCGCTGGGCGCCTCTCATCCGCCGGCCGGTTCCACGGCCTTGCTGGTCGCGCTTGGCAGTTTCAGTACCTGGAACGACGCGATAACGGTGGTCGCCGGCGTAGTGATTGTCGCTTGTTTCGGTGAGTTACTCAGTTACTTCCGTCTATATCGGATGAAAGAAGTCACTGAAAAGGCGGGACTTCCAGGGAACTAATTGGGTTTTTACTGCCAATTTTCAACTGTATCATCAGGCAAGTCTTCCGCGAAGCTGCGCACATTATTTGTGCTTGCTGCCACTAAAGGCTGCCGCAATATGAAAGATCCAGCTCATGAATCGGGTTTCGGGAATTGGCTATCCTAATACGGGAACGTTCGCGAAAGCCCAAGGATGCGTAAAGGCGATCGCGACGGTCATCGGCGGCAGCGTATCGAGATAGATCGCC
This sequence comes from uncultured Pseudomonadota bacterium, assembly GCA_963824565.1. Taxonomy (GTDB): domain Bacteria; phylum Desulfobacterota; class Binatia; order Binatales; family Binataceae; genus JAJPJA01. The sequence continues at coordinate 581,991 of CAWGQB010000026.1, forward strand.
TCGTAACCGATCTCGCGCGCGGCTTTGATCGCCGTCCAGCAACCGACGCCCAATCCTGCTGTTACCATATTGCCTGCGGACGACGGTGGATTCTTCTACGGCGGCAGCACCGAAGGCAGCGGCCTGCGCGCAACGCTGGTGAGTACGATCAAGATCCGCCAAGCCGGATCCACGACTGTATCCACACCGAAGACATGTTCCGCAAATGGTTCAAGCGCTAGGAACTGCGCTGGCTGCCACCACTGGGTTGACCTTCTTTCCCTCTCCTCCCTGTCCAAATACCCATCGTCCCTCTGATCCCCTCTCCCGTTAAGTCAACGGGAGAGGGTTAGGGAGAGGTGTTTGCCCTTCTGCGCCAGCGCTTTGCGCAACCTACGACTGGACTAAAATCGCAACTCTATGGCAACAACCGCGCGCTATGCCCTAAACCAGTTCCACCAGCGCGTGGGCCAGTTCCAGCGGCTTGGTGAACATCACTCCATGACCGCTCTTGATCGATCGCGTGGTCGGGTTGCGCAGGCGATCGGTGAATAGTGGATGGAACCGCAGCGGGTCGATTGCCAGGTCGTCTTCGAGAATCACGACGCTGGTGGGCAGGTCGAGCGCATAAAAATCCTTCATCGGGGTGGGTTCCGCGAGCACCGCCATCTGATCGCGAACGATTCCGGCGATGACGAAATCCTGCAGGTCGCGCGGTGCGTCCTGCATCTGATGGCGCCGAAACCGCTCGGCCATGGATATCTGCTCGCCGTTCTGCGCTCTTTTGGCGGCGGCTTCGCCAATTGGCTTGAAGACTTGCGTCGCGGCTTGGCCATCGTGCATGACCAGCGCCGACACGAAGATCAAGCGTTTGACGCGCTGCGGCATCCTTACCGCGACGTTGGGAATGATCAATCCCGCCATGCTGTGACCAACCATCACGACGTCGGTCAGGTCGCGATCCTCGATGTATTGCGCGACCACATCGATGTGGAGTTTGAGCGTAATCTTGGCCAAGTCGTAGGGATTCTCTCCGCGCCCCGGCAAGTCGACCGCCAGCGCGCGATGGCCCATCCTTTGAAGGTGCGCTACTACCGCGGCCCAGCTCCATGCGCCGAGGCTGCCTCCATGCACTAAAACGAAAGTCTCCGGCACGCTTGACCTCCCTGCCACGAAGATTTACTCCAGCCCTATTGTTTAGCATTGCGACGGACGGCTCATCCAGACATGGTTTTCCTTAGCTGGACTCATATCCGCGTGCGCAGCATCCTCAAACAGGCGGCCTTGGAGGAAAAATGAATGCGGTACGCAATAGTGATCGAGAAAACGCGAGGCGGGTATGGCGCTTACGTGCCCGACTTGCCGGGGTGTGCCGCCACGGCTGAAACCGAAAGTGATGTGATCGCCGCAATTCGCGAGGGTATCGAAATCTATATTCAGGAGCTGAAGGCGCGCGGCGAGACGGTTCCCGAGCCCATCAGCAAATGCACCGACGTTGAGGTGCGCGTATAGCGGACCCGTTCCTTTCGCGAATAACCGCGGCAGGAGTTTTCCGGGCTCGCCGCGCAAATCCGGGCCCCGGTCTGGGCACCTTTCAGTTCAGACCCAGATCACCTCAGTCATCAGACGCGTGCCACTTACAACTCCAGCATCTTGCGGGAGTCTTGCGGGGTCGCGACTTCGTGGCCCATCGCCTTGACGATTGCGACGGCGCGCTGGACCAGTTCCGGATTACTGGGCTTGCCTTCATTGCTGTACTGATAGTCCTCCAGGCCCAGCCGGATGTGACCGCCCATCGCGACCGCGGCCGGGGCGATTTGCAGCGCGTCGCCGCCGAAGCACGAGGCGAACCAGTAGGCGCGCACGCCCTTGAGCAACTGCAGGTATGCCTGCAGGCTTTCGACCGTCGGCGGCAGGCCAAAGGGCTGTTCGGGACCGCCGAAATAGAACTTGATCAGCAGCGGTTCAGTCAGCAGGCCCTGTTCCAAAAAGATCACCGATGTGCGCAGGAAGGTGGGATCGAAGATCTGAAGCGTCGGCCGCCTGAGGCCGCATTCATACATCAGCTTGAGGGTGTCGCGCAAAGTATCGAACGAGTTCTGATAGGTGCCGCCTTTGAGCGTTTTGGTTTTGGCGTCCCAAACCGCCAGGTTGACCGAGCCCATGTCGGCCGCGCCGAGGTCAGGCCGGGTCGCGGGATCGCGGGAGAGCTCGACGAAATGCGAATAGCGCACGGCGGCGTCCTTGCCGCCCGGAAACGTCGGCCACATCAACGGCGCGTCCTTGCCCATCGCCGAGCGCACCCGCTTGTAGACTTCCGCATAATACGGCACGTCCTGGCACCATTCGCCGTCGGGCTTGCGGACGTGGAAGTGAATCAGCGCGGCGCCCGCCTTGCAGGTCGCAATCGCATCGTTGGCGATTTCCTCCGGCGAGTAACCGATGTGGGGATTGGATTGCTTCGTCGCGATACCATTGATTGCGGATTCGATCATTACCTTCGCCATGGCGCGCCTCCAAGCGGTTGTTAACCGGGTTCGCTAGCAAAGGCGTGGGCGAACTTCAAGCGGTGGCATTGCCGCACGAATAGCGGTAGGTGTCTTGAAATAATTCCAGCGGACGCGGTCAAAAAAGGAGGCATGATGCCGAACCGACATATTCTCGACGGCTACAAAGTTCTGGACATGACCCAGTTTATCGCCGGTCCGACGTTGACCCGCCTGCTGGCACAGATGGGCGCGGAAGTAATCAAGGTGGAGCAGACGCCCTACGGCGATCCGACCCGCGTCGCCTCGGTTTACAAGGACGGCCATAGTACCTATTTCACCCAGCACAACCGGGGCAAGAAAAGTCTTTGCGTCAACGCGAAGGATCCCGAAGGATTCAAGATTATCCGCGAGCTGCTGACCAAGGTCGACGTCTTTGCCGAAAATTTCACGCCGGGCGTGATGGCCAAACTGGGGCTGGACTACGAATCGGTGCGCCAGATCAATCCGCGAGTCGTGATGTGTTCGATCTCGGCTTTCGGTCAGAAGGGTCCGCTGTCGCATAAGCCGGGGTTCGACCCGGTCGGAGCATGCTATGCGGGGATCATATCGATGGTCGGCGAGCCCGACGGACCGCCGCAGCCGCTGCGCACCGCGATGGGCGACGTGATGACGGCGGTGCACGCGTTTGGCGCGATCGGCTACGCGCTGCTGCATCGCGAGCGCACCGGCCGCGGCCAGTACCTGGAGATGTCGCTGCTGGATTCCTACTTCCACTGCCACGAGGAAAGCGTCGTCACGTACAGCTCCACCCATGGCCAGATAAATCCGCACCGCTCCGGCTCGCATCACGAAACCCACTGTCCGACCGGCCTGTTCAAAGGCAAGGAGCGCTACATCTTCATCATCGCCATCACACTGGCGCAATGGAAATCGTTGTGCGACGCGATGGGCAAGCCCGAATTGGGCGCGGACCCCCGCTTCAAGACCGAAGCCGGGCGGGTCGCGCAGAAGCAATTCATTATCGACACCATCCAGCAATGGCTCGCCTCGATGCCCAGCGACGACGCGGCGCTGGCGGCAATGGAAGAGCATCATGTGCCGGTGGCGCCGGTGTTGTCGGTGGGCGAGGCCATCGACCATCCGCATCTGCGCCAGCGCGGCACCGTCCGCACGGTTTCCGATCCGGTGCTGGGCGAGTTTGACGTGCCGGGTTTTCCGTTTCGCTTCTCGGATTTTCCCGGCGAGCTTGACCTGGAGATGCCGACCCTGGGCCAGCACAACGCCGAGATTCTCACGAGTTATCTGGACTATGCACCCGAGAAGATTGCGCAATTGGAAAGTGCCGGCGTGTTGTGCGGCTACAAATCGAAGTAGATCCGTAAGCGAAAATGCGCCTTGCCGGCGAGCATAAACTGGTTCGAAATCAGGAAAGGAAAACAACGATGGCAGGCAAAAAGCCCGATCTCGATTTCGCCAAGGCCAAACAAGTCGCGCAAAGCGTGATGAATGACGTCGGCTCGGTCATGCATGGCATGCTCTCCTATATCGGGGACCGAGTCGGGCTCTTCAAGGCGATGATGGACGCGGGACCGCTCACGGTCGATCAATTGGCCGCGAAGACCGGACTCAGCGCGCGCTACATTCGTGAATGGCTGGGTGCGATGGCGGCGGCGGGCTATGTCGAGTACGACGCCGGCGCGCAAACCTACCTGCTCACGCCCGAGTACGCCGCCGCGCTCGCCGACGAAGATTCGCCGTTTTTCATCGGCAGTTACTTCGAGATGGCGCAAGCGGCGGCCGCGGTCGCGCCCGAAGTCGCGCAGGCGTTCAGGACCGGCAAGGGCGTCACGCAGGCACAATATCCGGCGGGGTTCTTCGAGGCGGCTGAGCGCAACTCTAACACGCGTTACAAACACAAGCTGTTGCGCAAGTGGATTCCTGCGATGCCGCAAGTGGTTGAAATACTGCAGGCGGGCGGCAACGCGGCGGATGTCGGATGTGGCGGCGGGCGCGCGGCGATAATGATCGCGCAGGCATTCCCGAAGGCGCGCGTCACCGGCTTCGACATGCATGCCGCGTCAATCGAGCGCGCGCGCCGCAATGCCGAAGCGGCGGGAGTGTCCGGCCGCGTAACCTTCGAGGTCACCAACGGCAGCAAGCTGCCTGAGGGGGCCTTCGATTTCGTCGGCACCTTCGACGTCGTACATGACGCGGTCGACCCGGTCGGCCTGATGGACGCGATCCGCCGCTCGCTCACGGGCGCGGGCACCTACCTGGTCCAGGAGATCAACCTGTCGGGCGAGCTGAATGACAATCTCAAGCCCTTGGGCAAGATGGCCTACTCGGTCAGCACGCTCTACTGCATGACGACTTCGCTCGCACATGGAGGAGCGGGGATCGGCGCCGCGATGGGCGAACCCAAGACGCGCGAACTCGCTGCGGCGGCGGGTTTTTCGCGCTTCAAGCGCCTTCCGATCCGGGACGACTTCGCGGTGTTGTACGAACTGCGTCCCTAGCTTGAAAGCGAAAATAATCGGGGAGCGAGCTCAATTGAGGGTAAAGGCGCCACCGGGATCGTTGCCGCTGCTGGTATAGGGTACAAAGGGTGGATTTACCGCCTGCACATAAGTAGCTCCGGCGACTGCCCCCACGGGCACGCTGAAAGTGAACTGCGAGTCGTTCACGATTGTCAGCGGAATCTTCGGTATGCCGCCAGGCTTGATACCGCTCAGGTTCACCACGCCGCCCGCTTGAGCGTTGAAAAAGTTGATCACGGTCAGCGAGGAGAACCCTGTGCCGTTGACCGTAATGGTCGATCCGGCCTGGGTCACCGAAATCACCGAAATTGCCTGTCCAATCGGTACCGACACCGCGTTGCTCTTTTTGCTATACGTTCCGGAAGGCCCGGCGTTGCTTACAACGAAAGACCCAGGTCCGGTGAGCGGCGAGTTGGGTGTTCCCGCGGCCGGAAGGAAAAAGCTTAGCTTCGAGCTGGTGAGTCCGGCATCGCCCGGATTGAGGAAAAACGGCCCCACTTTGCCCCCAAGACAGACGCAAAACAAATCGACCGCCACTCCATCGGCGACGTCGAGACCCGCTGCCACCCAAATGCACGGTGGTGCCTTGCGCGACCACGGTCTCGACATTATTGGCCGCATAGCTGGGATTGCTGCTGGTTGCGGCTAAACCGACGCCGTCGATGTCCGTTATGGTGGGGAGACCGGCGGCAGGGGAGCCTTGCAGGAGCGCGTAGGAGAGGTTGGACGTCGTAAATCCCGTATCGGTGTTTACCACTTCAACCGACACGAACCCCTCACCCAGAGGCACGGTGCCGGGGACCTCTACGGTCAACTGAGTTGTGCTTTGCGCGATCGGGGGGAATGGTCCCACGTTCACCGGGCCGCTGGCGGTGGCAACGAAGAAGTTAACCTTGGAGCCCGCGGTGAAGTTCAGTCCCGCGATCCTGAAGCTGGAACCGGCCGCAATAGTAGCGGGCATGTCCAATATTACGGGAGTGCCGGGGATTACGCCGATGCCGCTAAGCGCCACTTTTCGCGGGCCGTTGGTGTCGCTGTCGTTCACCACAAAAGTTGCTGCGCGGGGACCGATTGTGCTGGGCGCGAAAGAGGACCGAAATCGTACAGCTCGCGCCCGGAGCCAAAGCCGCCAGGCATGAGCCGGCAGCCGAGAAATCGCCTCCCGCGCTGATGCCGGATATGGTCAGGCTGCCCGACTGATGATTAGTCAGAACGACATTGCGCTTGACGGAGCTGCCGACCAGTTGCGCGCCAAAGTCGATGCTGGCGGGCGTCGCCGTCACAGGCTGGAATTCATAGGCGCCCATGTCGATGATGAACTTTTTAATCCCGGTCCCGTCGGCGATTCGCGGCAAGCCGTCCAGATCCGTCGGCGGTAGGTCCGGTGCGGAATTCGAACCCACATCGATTCCGGGTGAGCCTGCCAACAGGCGGAAATTATTGAGCGACGGATCGACAAAGGCAGGCTCTGCGGAGATGTTCCCCGCCGTCCCAGACTGACTGGCGCAGTTACCCTCGAATCCAGTTCCACCCTGGCTGAAGACGTCATTGTTGTTGAATAGGGGTGGCGCTGCATCGAACGTCGAATCGCAGAAGACCGCATTCTGCCCCGAATCGCCAATCAGAAGGTTATTTAGGAATTGTGTCTTGTCGACGAAGCCGATCGTATAGACCGCCGAGCCTTGCAACCGGCGAGCGTTGTTGCCTGCTATACTATTATTCACCAGTATCGGACCGGGAGATCCATCAGGTACAGAGAAATAGACCCCGGCACCCTGATCAGCTTCGTTGTTGACAATCAGATTCTGAACTATGACGGGATCCGAATCATTCAACGTCCAGATGCCGCCCCCCACCGCCCCGCCCGCGAGATCACCGGCCTGATTGCCGGAAATAATGTTATTCATGATAAGCGGAGTACCGGCGGCCGACAGCGATATTCCACCGCCGTTGCCACTGGGCCAGGAGTTACCGCTGATGACATTTGAGATGATCTGAGCGAAGCCGGATCCGCGGATGGAGATGCCGCCTCCCCACCCGCCACTGCATACCCCCTGAGTATTGTCACTGATTGTATTCCCGAGGATTTGCGGCGATGAAAATGCGACCTCAATGCCGCCACCTTCACTGCAAGCCCGGTTGCGGATAATCACGTTATGAACGATGGTAGGAGAACTGGATCCTATGGAAATACCGCCACCTTCATCGGTTCCGCCATTGGTTATGGTGAATCCCGACAACACCGCACTCCTGGTTTCGCCTGAGACAAAAGTAACTACGGCGCCAGCATTATTGGCGTCGATAATCGTGACTTTCGGACCCCCGGTGCTGATGACGGTTATCAACTTGCCCTTGAAGTTAATGTTCGCGAAATATGTGCCTGGTGCGACCTGCACCGTGTCGCCGTCGGACGCCGCGTCGATCCCGGACTGTATGGTCGGCTCATCCCCGGAATGTTTATCACTTTGGCCCAGCATTTGGGCTCTCCGAAAAATGCGAGAATTGCTGTTAAAAGAATGAAAATAAACAGCTTTCGCAGCGTCATTATGCACCTTGAATACGCTATCCCTTCGATTTAAAGCAAATTCTTAATGCATGTGGACAGATACTTCAATCAAATTGGTCTGTTTTCGGACTATTCTCACCAAGGCTCGCCGTCGATAACGGTCACAAGACCTGGGCTGATCTGATGCAGGTCTTGACGCCGCGCTTCATGCCTTTTTTACCGTTGCGCGGATTGATTGCCTTTCCACACGAGGTCTATCCGATCTTTATCGGTCGCGGCATGTCGATAAGGGCGGTCGAAGCGGCCCAAGGCCGGAAGACTCCTATTGTGCTGGTGGCTCAAAGAGACGCTACAGTCGCCATACCTTCGTCCGCCGACATGTACGAAGTTGGGACTTTGGGCATCATGGTTGAATGGCAGCGCCTTTCAGACGGTACCGTGAGGACCTTGATCGAAGGCAAGAAGCGCGTAAGAGTCGCGCGTTACGTGTTTGATCAGGAGTTCTTCAAGGCCGAAGCCGCAGAAATCGAGGAGCCGGCGAAGCGCTCTGCGGAGCTCGAAAGGTATTGCATTCGGTAGTTTCCGCCTTTGATATTTACGCGCATCGCAATACGATCTCGCCCGAGATTGCGAGTTCGATCGCGGTGATCGATGAGCCTTCGGTTCTTTCCGATAAGATGGTTCGCCACCTGAACATTCAACTCGCGGAACAGCAAGTTTTGATCGAATCCGCCAGTCCGGTCGAGCGGCTTACGAAGATACTCGGACACCTGAACGCCGCAAATTGAAGCTAAAGCAGCGAAGGCGAAGAAGCGCTGTCCGCGCTTGAGAAGGGAGGTCGATTACAGCCCGCGCGGCGGCATGGTGGTATGTTGTGGCTGAATAGAAAACCTTGTCGCGGCGTGCTGAATCTCGGGCGGGTTAGGCATGCCGGCAAGGATTTTCTCGCGCCTCGATGGGATCGGAATGCCGTTCTTCCGAAAAACGCCAGCTTCGCGGCGATCCGATATTTACCACGGACCGGAGGGCGGCTTTTGGTGGCCGACCCAAACGGTTGAAATCTGTATCTCAGCCAGCAGAATGATTCCGCGAGCCTTGGGCATAGTCCTCAAGCTACGCCCCCCCCGCGCCGCTTCGCTCGCGGCCGCGGCCGGTTTTTCGCGCTTCAAGCGGCTTTCGATCCAGGACGACTTCGCGGTGTTGTACGAACTGCGTCCGTAGCTTGAACGCGGCCTTCGCACGATATCAAATGGACGCTGCAAAGCTCTCTACTAACAAGCGCGTTAGTGGATAACTTGATTGGCAGCGTCGGTTCACATCATGGCTCTACAGTCTTTTTCAAGCTCGAAGTTGGCCCTGGCCAAAACTTCCGTATCTATTGACGGCAAATTGAAGACGCGGCCCGGTGCCCCGTATCCCCTGGGCGCGACCTGGGATGGCGCCGGGGTGAATTTTGCCCTGTTCTCCGAGAATGCGACCGCGGTCGAGCTGTGCCTGTTCGACGGTCCACAAGGCAACGACGAGAAGGCTCGAATCACGGTAAGCGAGCAGACCGACCAGGTCTGGCACATTTATCTTCCCGGAGTAGAGCCGGGCCAACGCTACGGCTACCGGGTCGCATGGACCCTACGATCCCGCCAAGGGGCATCGCTTCAACCCGTTCAAACTGGTCATCGACCCGTACGCCAAATCGATCGATCGTCCGGTGGTATTGAGCGATGAACTATTCGGCTATCAAGTCGGGAATAAGGATCAGGACCTCAGCAAAGATGAGCGGGATAACGTGGCCTTGATCCCCAAGAGCGTAGTGATTGATCCCGCCTTCGATTGGGGTTCCGACCGTCCGCTTCGCATTCCCTGGAACGAAACCATCATCTATGAGCTTCACTCAAAGGATTCACCTGGCGCCATCCCGAAGTTCCCGAGGAACTGCGCGGGCACCTATGCGGGCCTGGGGTCCGACCCGCGATCGAACACTTACGCACGCTCGGGATCACGGCAGTCGAACTCATGCCGATACATCAATCGGTCAGCAGCCGCGCCCTGCACGATCAAGGGCTCAATGACTATTGGGGCTATAATTCAATCGGGTTCTTCGCGCCCGACCTGCGCTATTCATCGAGCAGCGAGCCCGGTCAGCAGGTCGGCGAGTTCAAGTCGATGGTGAAAGCGCTGCACGCGGCGGGAATCGAGGTAATTCTCGACGTGGTCTACAACCATAGCATCGAAGGCAACCATCTGGGACCGACGCTTTGTTTTCGCGCCATCGATAATCTGAGCTACTATCGGGTCAGCGCCGCGGCGCCGCGCTTTTACGCGGACTTCACCGGATGCGGCAACACCTTCAACATGCGCCATCCGCGCACCTTGCAATTGGTGATGGACAGTCTGCGCTACTGGGTTGTCGGAGATGCACGTCGATGGGTTCCGCTTCGACCTGGCATCGGCGCTGGCCCGCGAGCTGCATGAAGTCGATCGGCTGTCGGCCTTTTTCGATATCATCCTGCAAGACCCTGTTCTGTCTCAGGTCAAGCTGATCGCGGAGCCTTGGGACCTGGGCGAGGGCGGCTATCAGGTCGGAAATTTCCCGGTGCTGTGGAGCGAGTGGAACGGCAAGTATCGCGACACGGTCCGCGATTACTGGCGCGGTGCCGATCAGGCGCTGGGCGAGTTTGCCTCGCGCTTTACCGGCAGCTCCGACCTTTACGGCGCCGGCGGCCGCCAACCCCACGCGAGCATCAATTTCGTCACCTGCCACGACGGCTTCACCTTGCACGACCTCGTCTCATACGGGCACAAGCACAACCTGGCCAACGGTGAAGGTAATCGCGACGGCGAGAGCAACAACCGTTCATGGAACTGCGGGGCCGAGGGACCGACCGGCGACCCGATCGTTAACCTGCTGCGAGCGCGACAGCAAACGGAACTTTCTTGCCAGTCTGTTTCTGTCGCAAGGCGTACCGATGTTACTCAGCGGCGACGAGATCGGGCACACCCAGTCAGGCAACAACAACGCCTATTGCCAGGACAATGAGATTGCATGGATTGACTGGTCGGGCGCTGATCGGGAGCTGCTGGAATTCACCCGTTGGCTGATCGGCTTTTACAAACAGCATCCGGTTTTCAGACGGCGCCGATGGTTTCAGGGCCGGCCGATTCATGGCGAGGAAGTTCAGGATATCGGCTGGTTCAAGCCCGACGGCAAGGAGATGTCGGAGGAGGATTGGAGGGTCGGATTCGCCAAATCGATGGGAGTGTTCCTTAATGGCGATGCCATTCCAAGCCCGGACGCAATGGGAGAACGCGTCGCCGATGGGAGCTTCTATCTGCTGTTCAACGCGCATTATGAGCAACTCGACTTCATTCTTCCGGACCATGACTGGGGCGACCGCTGGGCCAAAGTGCTGGATACTTCCGAGTCCATACCAGCCGGGGATGACAAGGTTTATGAGGCCGCCAAACCGGTCTGTGTCTATGCCCGCTCACTGGTAGTGCTACGCCGCCTATCTTGAGGCCAATCTGCTCTTCATCGATATTGCGCCTGATTGCCGCTTTAGCGATTCGTTGCTGCTTTCAATTCTTATATGTCTACGTTGATTTAACTGTTACCTACCGGACTGCACGGCCTTCCAAAAATCGTATCTCCGGATTTTCATTGGCCGGTGATAAATTTTCCGGTTGCAAAATCGCGAATAGCCAAGAGTACGATTCGCCTCGAAACTCAGCCCAGCGGTGCGCATCCTGGAAAATCGCGCACTAACAGCACTCCGCCGCAAGGCGGAAATAGGGGATAGTGCTATGGCGACAGCGAGGTTCAACAAGCGGTCGTGGTTGTGGGTTGCAGGATCGACAGTGGCCATCGTGTGGCTCGTCCTGTCGGGCGATGGGGAGCGCGCGAGCGCAAGCTCCTGACGATAAATGGAGCGCCGACTTCTACAAGCAGATGGCCGATGCCAGTTCGTCTGCCACCATCCCACCGGGAACCAAAATTACTTTACAGAATTGGAAACAGTACCGTCAGTTTATGGAGTATTGGATGCAGGCAGCGTACGCCGGGAATTTCCATTTCAAGGTGGGGTCGGGGCCCGAGTACACGATTGATGTCGAGGCCGCGCGAAACTATCCGCTGCCGCGCCAATGGCGGGAGGATGGCGAAAAGTACGGCAGCCAGGTCCGGCTGGAAAAGGACGCCAATGGCGGCTGGATAATGAAGGGATGGGTTGCTGGAGCGCCATTTCCGCATCCCAGCGGACCCAACCAGGGCATCGAGGATGTCTACGACGTATGGTGTCCCTACCGGCCTTTCGTGATCCATTACAATTCCACTGGCTGGTTGATCGACCGCTTCGGCAACAAGACCAGCGACAACGCCGATGAAACCTTTTATGAGGTTTCGCACTTGAGCGAGCCCGGGATGCCCGTGAACTTGCCATACGGCAAGGGCTTTTTCTACGCCGCCCGCTTTTTGGTGCTGACCCCGGAGCAGTCCAAATACACCACCGCGCTGCAAATTCAGCCCGACGATCCGGCGGTGGTTCCCAATAATTACGTGTTTCTGCCGTCACTGCGCCGATCGCTGCGCCTTTCCTCCGCGGCACGCTGCGCTCCGATTAACGGCTCCGACGCGGTCAATGACGATAACGTATGGAACCCGCCCAACTACAAGACGATCTTTATGGGCACCAAGAAGTTGCTGATAAACATCCAGGATCCGGACAAGGCCTACGATCCGCGCTCCTACGTCGGCGTCGCTGACTCGAACCCCGGCGATTTCCCGGATTGGCCCAAGGCTGGGACCGGGCATTGGGAGCTGCACAACGTCGATGTTATTGATCTGGAATGGTTGCCGACGCTCGGCAGCTACTGCTTTTCGCATCGGATGTTCTACTTTGACCGTGACACCATGAACATTTTTACCGCGGAAAACTGGGATAACAACCAGAAGCTCTGGAAAATGCTTTGGGAGAAATACGCGCCGCTCAATATTCACGGCGACGCAACCGTAAGCGCGCTCGATGCGATCGCCGCGTCATCTCAATTGGACTGGCAAAACGGCCATATCACCGCGGGCAGTGACGACCTGCCCACCATCGACGATCAGGTGCCGGGCGAATACAAGGATGCCGAGTCAATGACCAGTCCCGGCAGCCTGGACCGTATCATGAAGTAACAGCCGCGCGCCGGATAATTCAGTCGGCCTTCCACGCAGTAACGGTAGCATCCCGCTGACGTGGGACTGGCTTTGCCACCTGTCGTTGAAGTTCGTACACTGCGCTCCTTTGTTTTCGGATGCCCTCTTCCCGGACCAGGGAGCGGGCATCCGAATTTCGGGTGTCAATCTGGAAACTCCGGGCACTTGTTTTGTCATTGTCGTCCACGGCGGCCGGGTAGCGGCGCTGCGCGCTGACGGCTATCCTTGCAGGCTGTTGAGCGTAGCGCGCCAGGAGTGGCGCCGCACTCACCGATTCGTGCAGGACGACACATAATGCTGGAAAAGTTGCTGACCGGGCTGTCGGCCGCGGTGATTTCCGTAATCAGCGGCTTGGGCTATGGCGGCGTGGTTTTGTTGATGGGACTCGAAAGCGCCTGTATCCCGCTGCCTTCCGAGGTCATTATGCCATTTGCCGGATACCTGGTATCGACCGGGCGCTTCAGCCTGCAGGCAGTGGCAATCGCGGGCGCGATTGGGTGTCTGCTGGGCTCATACGTGGCATATTTCGTGGGTGCTACGGGCGGACGGCAGGCGTTCGAGCGCTACGGCCGCTTCGTGCTAATCTCGCAACACGAGCTTGAAGTTGCGGACCATTTCTTCGCCCGCTGGGGTTCGGCGACGGTCTTTGTCGCTCGGCTGCTTCCGGTGATACGCACCTTTATTGCATTCCCCGCCGGAGTGTCGCGCATGGGACTGTGGCGGTTCAGTATCTATACTCTGCTGGGCTCCTATCCCTGGTGCCTGGCATTGGCCTTCGCGGGAATGAAACTGGGTGAGCACTGGCGCAACCTGGCGCCCTATTTCCATCGCTTCGACAACGTGGTCGCGGTGCTGCTTCTGGTTGCGGTTGCGGTCTTTCTCTACGCCCGGCTGCGCGGCCGCAACCAGGCGCCGGCCACCGCCGCGGCCAGTTCACATAACGAACCGTGATCGCTGCCCGCGCGTGATATGATGGTACTAGAGCGATTTCAATCGAGGACCTGAGATGAGTAATCAAGAGCATGATCCGGCGGAGCTGGTTGAAGTATTGTCGAGTATCGATCCGATGCAGGTGCGGATGGCGCACGATATGCTCGCGAGCAACGGTATCGAGTCCTTCATCTTCGATGAAGAATCGTCGCGGATGCTGGGCACCACGGCGGCGATTCCGGCGCGCCTGATGGTCCATCGAGACGCCCACGAAGATGTTATGAAGCTGCTCGATGACCTCGGGTTCGAAGGCCCGGAGTCGTAGCGCAACTTCCGCAATTGGAGAGGGCTAAGACAGCACACCCGCGGCGGTCAGACGCTCCACCTCGTCGTTGGTATAGCCAAACACCGATTGCAATACCTCGCTGGTATGCTCGCCGAGTAGCGGCGCGCGAGTCATCGAACGGTTGGGCGTCGCCGACATGCGCCAGCAGATTCCGGGGTGCTTGCGGCGCCCGACCTCGGGATGATCGACCTCGATTAGAAATCCGCGCTCGATAAGGTGGGGATCGTCAGCCAGGTCCTGGTTGGTCAGAGTAGGAAAGGCGGCGACGCCGGCGCGACGGAGGAGGTCGGTGATCTCCCAGCGGTCGCGCGTCTGGGTCCAGCGCGTGATTATCCGATCCAGCTCGTCCTCGTTGCGCTTGCGCAGTTCCGCACTGCTAAAGCGCGAGTCATGGGCCAATTCGGGCTGGCCGATCGCAGTGCACAAGGCGCGCCATTGGGTCTCGTTGCCGGCGGCGATTGAAACCCACATCTCCGCGTCTCCCGCGGCCTTGTAGCAGTTGTGCGGCGCCATGCACATATCGCGATTTCCCAGGCGGGCGGGCTCGCGTCCGTTCATGGTCAATTCGAGAAGACCCTCGGCCGCAATGGTTTCCATCACCTCCAGCATCGAGAGATCGATGTACTGACCCTCTCCGGTCAAAGCCCGATGGACCAGTGCCTGAAGAATCGCGACCGCGCCGGCCAGGCCACCCGCAGGGTCGGCGAAAGTCCCGCCGAGGTCGCGCGGTTCATCGCCCGGACGGTCCATTGTAGGCGTAGAAGCCCGACTGCGCGCCGGTGATACCGCCGTAACTTGCGTAATTGCGATACGGTCCCGTTTGCCCATAGCCGGAGATCGACAACATCACCAGATCCGGCTTGATGGCGCGCAAGACCTCGTAGCCGAGACCCATCCGTTCGATCACGCCGGGCACGAAGTTTTCCACCACGACGTCCGCCCACGAGACCATCGCGCGCGCGATCTCGATCGCCTTCGGGATTGGTCAGGTCCATCGCCACACTGCGCTTGCCCTGATTGAGGTGGTTGAACAATCCGGCGCGGTTCAGGCCGCGAATATTGTCCGCATACGGTGGCAAGTCGCGGAAAGAGACACGGACGTTTGGACGACTCGATCCGAATTACGTCGGCGCCAAGCTGGGCCAACTGCAACGTACAGAACGGGCCAGCCCATATCCAGGAAAAATCGAGAACATGGAGTCCGGTTAAAGGACGGGCGGCCGGATCGCGGCCGGGAGGGAGGCCGAAATGGCAGCGGCATTGTCCGGCTGCGCCGCCAGGCGCCGGACCTCCTGGTCGTGCTCCCCCAGATGCGGCGCCCGCCGCCGCGAGCGGCAAACGGATAGTATTGAATCTATACGGAATGCCGGGACCGATCAAATCGCGTCCGCCCGGGTAATCGTTGGGTATCGAGGTGAAAAAATTCCGCGAGCGCAACTGCTCGTCGGCATAAACATCGGCCATCCAGTTAAGCGGCGCGACCGGGAGCCTGAGTTTCTGCGCTTCGTGATACAGTTCGCGCACTTTCCATCGCCGGGTCAGCTCTTCGAGCAGCGGACGTAGCGCATCGATGTGTTTGGCGCGGGTCAGGCGATCCTTGAATATCTCATCGCGGCCCCATTCGGGATCGCCCAGCAGCTTTAGCAAACCTCGCCACTGATGCTCCTCGATGCATGCCACGTAGAGCTTGCCGTCCGCGCATTCGACCGCCATCCAGGGCGCGATCGGACGGACCCCCAGGCGCGTCGTTCGAGTCCCGGCGTAAGTGTGGAAAAGCAGACTGGAACCGAGCATCGCCAGGATGCATTCCTGCGCGGACACGTCAATCGCCTGGCCGGTTCCGGTGCGCATCCGATACAGGTAGGCGGCAAGCGTAACCATCGCGGCGTGGGCGCCCGCTTGAAACTCCGACTGCTGGCCCAAGAGCTTGGTGGGTGGCAATTCAGGATGCGGCGAGCATCCCGGATTGATCGCGGCGAACCCGCTGGAGTGCATGACGTTGAGATCGCAGGCCCGATAGTGGGCGCGCAGTCCGCTCTCGCCGTAAGGCGAGATACTGGTGACAATCAGATGCGGAAAGCGCGCACACAGTGCCGCGCTCGAGAGGCCATAGGCGGCGCGCTCCACCGGAAGCACGTTGTGAATCAGAATGTCGGCGCGTTCCAGCAGCGAGCTGAAAATATCCCGATCGCCAGTGTGCCGGAGATCGAGCATGGCGCCGCGTTTGTTGGCGTTGAGGTAGAGGAATATTCCACTGTGTTCGGGGTCGGCAACATGGTCGAAAAACGGGCCGCGCCGGCGTGTCACGTCACCGCCTGGCGGCTCGATTTTGATCACGTCCGCACCGAGGTCGGCCAAGAACTTGGCCGCCACCGCGGCCGATACGCCTTGGCCGTATTCGATTACCCTGATGCTGGAGAAAGGGCCGGAAGCAGTGGCGGCGTCGGTCTTAATTTCGGTGGTTTTTAATGGTTCCGGCATCTGAATCACACCGCTTTGCTAACAGTGCAGAGCACTTTGAACCATAGTGACATGATTTCGGCAAGGCGCTGATTTGCGGTGAGCAATCGCACTTGCGTGACTTCCCAAAATCAAGTGAAACTGTGCGCCAGATTCCGTAACCGGAAAGGCGAAACCTCTATCAATGCGCCAACTACCAATTCCGTCGAGATCACCCGTACACCCAACCGCGGATTAAACAGTGTGCCCCAGCTCCTGGCCGCGCTGCTGATCATGCTTACCGGCGCGGCAGCGATTGCATCCGGGCCCGATGGAACCGAGGCTGCACCGGTTACCGCATCGGCTCGCGGACCGCGAATCACGGCCGCCCCGGGATTCAGCGCCAGGTTGGTCGTGCCTCCCGGCGAACTCTACGACCCGCTGCAGATGGTGCCGAGCGGGGACCAGGTACTGGTAAACGATGACGGAGGAAAAGAGGACAAGGGCGGCGGACGCCTGGTTGCGGTTGACTCGATGGGAGCGGTTACGGTGGTGGTCGGTCCGAAAAAGATGCTCCCCGACGTCGGAATGGACGTGGCGACGGAAGCCTTCGGCCCTTTCGGCGGGCAGGTTTTCCTGTTGACTCAGCCTGCCGCCGGGAAAAAGGGCTTATGGGCCAACCATCTCATTGCGCATATCAATCCCGATACGCACCGAGCTCGAGGTTTTTTGCACGCTTCCACTGGCGGGTAATACCAATCATGGCATCGCCGGCGCCGGGTCGGCGCTGTGGTTCGGGCCGCCGCAGAGCCCATTTGGCGGCAGGATTTTCGCGATTACCACCTTCAACCATATGATTTATCAAGCCGGCAAGGACGGAACAATGCATGCCGTTCGCCGACTTCGATCAAATTGGAATGCCGCTTGAGTTGACCTTTACCCCCGAACCACCAATCGATGCTGGTCTCCGTCACACCCACCAATGCCGCCGGCGCACCCGATCCGGGAGCCCGTCGCGGGATGATCATGGACGTCTCGCCCGACGGTAAAATCAAGCGCAAGCCGCTGGTATGGGGCCTGTCCTCTCCGGGTGGGATGGCCTTCGCGCCCAAGGATTTCGGCCGCTTCGGCGGCCAATTGTTTTTCACCGACCTGGGCGAGTTTCAAGACCCCGGTGCCGATGACGCAGCCGCTCAAACCCGACGGCAAGGTGCTGCGCTTATCTACCAGCGGTATACCGAAGCTGGTCGCCTCGGGATTCATCAATCCGATGCACCTGCGCTTCATCGACCATAAACTGTGGGTCAGCGATCTGAACGGCGATTTCATCGGCGGCAAGCGCAAACTGCGCGACGGATTTATCGTGGAGATTATCGGCTGCGCAGGAGTAGTCAGCGTCCGCGCAGGAACATCGCATTGCCCATCGCCTGGCTGGATATAGCAAGCGACCAACGGCCGCAAGCTTTTCCAATTGAGGATAAACGCATGGAAAATCCGACCGAGGGACGCATAAGCACGGAGGCTCGCGGGCACGTCTTTCTGATGGGTATCGATCGGACGCGCAAGATGAATGCGTTCGACCGGCCGATGCTGAACTCGCTGATCGCGGCATTCACGGAATACGAAAGGAACGACGAGTACCGCTGCGCGGTGCTGTATGCGCACGGCGATCATTTCAGTGCCGGCATCGATCTGACCCAGGTCCATCCGAAGCATTTCATTCCCCCGCCCGGGATGATCGACCCGATGGGGATTTATGGGCAAATGCGCTCCAAGCCGCTGGTCACCGCGCTCCACGGCCGCTGTCTTACTATCGCGATAGAACTGGCGTTGGCCTCCGACATCTGCGTCGCCGCCGACAATGCGCGATTCGGTCAAATCGAAGTCAAGCGCGGAGTTTTCCCCGCCGCCGGCGCCACCATCCGATTGCCTCCGCTGGTCGGATGGGGCAACGCGATGCGCTACCTGCTGACCGGCGACGAGTTTGACGCGCACGAAGCGTTTCGTATCGGTCTGGTCCAGGAGGTAACTCCGCTGGGACAGCAACTGGAGCGGGCGATCGCGATCGCCGAGACTATCGCCGCGCAGGCGCCGTTGGCGGTGCGTGCGACGCTGCTGTCGGCGCGCAAGGCAATGATGGAAGGGCCGGCCGAGGCATTCAAGCAGTTGCTGCCGCAATTCCAGGAATTGGAGAAGAGCGAAGACGCCAAGGAAGGACGGCAATCCTTCGTCGAGCGCCGCACCGCCCGCTTCAGCGGCCGTTAGAAATCGGATGGCGCGCGTCGCAGCACGGCGCCGCAGGACTCGATCGCGGCCAGGACGCCGTCGGCGATCCGTCCCGGCTTTCACCGCGGCAAGAAAATCGTTGACCATCTGGTCCCAAACGCGCCCTTCGGCCTGCGGCGTGAGTTTCGTGGTCAGCGATGATCTCCACGTAGCGCTCGCCCAAGTGACACGAACAAGCAGGATACGCTTGCGCTGAACTCCGCCGCGCGCGTGTTGGGCGGCGAATTCACGATGCGCCAGTTGCCGCGCATGCGCGCGCTTGACCCGTTCAGGCACCAGTTGCAAGCGGATCGGCAGCCAGTCGAAGACGACGATTAGCACGCCCAGGACCAGTACCTGGAACATGAATGCGACGCGCGCGCTAACAGCCGGGTGCAACAGGACCAATATTCCGGTCAGCACCAGCGCGCCGATTGCCGCGCCAATGAGCGGAAAAAGCGATAGCGGTCGCTGACACGCACCACCACGATATCGAGGTCGGCCGCCGTGCTCTGCTCGATCGCCGCGATCGCCTCGTGGATGCGCTGATGCTCGTCGGGCGTAAAAGGTTGAGATGAATTCACCAGCCTCCCGAAGCGCCCCCTCCACCGAAAGATCCGCCGCCTCCCGAGAATCCGCCGCCGCCTGAAAAGCCATCACCACCGCCGCCGAAAAAGCCGCCTGAGCGGCCGACCCGGCGGATAACATTAGGATTTTGGGCGGAACGCCTTCTCAGGTAGAAGAACACAACCAAAAACAGATAGGAAAAATACCGGCACCACCCAGGGCGAGTTTTGCCAGTTATTCGTCGCCGCGCCCGACTCGGTGGCCGCGTTCGGCAGCGGATGCGTCGCCGCCGAGAACCTTCAGTATCGTCGCGGTTCCGGCCATCACGCCGGCGTTGAAATCGCCGCGCCGGAACGCCGGCAAAATGTCGCGATTGATGATCACACTGGATTGAGCGTCGGTAAGTTTACCTTCCAGGCCGTAACCGACCTCGATTCGGACCTTGTGCTCCTTGGGCGCAACGATCAGGAGCGCGCCGGTGTTCTTGTCCTTCTGGCCGATTCCCCAGGCACGGCCAAGTTGATAACCGAAGTCCTCGATCGAGTAGCCCTGGAGTGAGGGCAGCGTCACCACGACTACCTGTTCTCCCGTCGCCAGCTCATGGTGCTGGAGCATCGCGGTAAGATCGGCGCGCGTCGCGGGGCTCAGAATGTTGGCGTCATCGACGACGCGGCCGGTGAGCCGCGGAAACGTCGGCGTGGAGGCGCAGGGCCGAGACTGCGCAGCAGAAGCAGGAACAGGAACGCGCACAATACCGCAGGCGACACTCCAATTCGAGTTTGCGCGGCGCAGACGCATCAGAACTTGACCTGCGGTACTTGCTGGGCTTGCTGGGAAATAGTGAAGGTTTCGCGCACCTTAAGGTCAGGGTATAGCCACGCCGCGACCCATTTATCGGGTATCGTCCTGAGCGCGGTGTTGTATTTCTGCACCGCCAGAATGTAGTCGCGCCGCGCCACCGCGATGCGGTTTTCGGTACCTTCAAGTTGCGATTGCAGTGCGAGGAAATTCTGATTCGACTTGAGATCGGGATAATTCTCGCTCACCGCCAACAGCCGGCCGAGAGCACCGCCGACCGCGGCCTGATTTTTTTCGAATTGCTGAAACGCCTGCGGATTGGACAGGATATCCGCCGGCAGTTGCATCTGGGTCGCTTTCGCGCGCGCCTCGACTACCTGGGTTAGCACCTGCTGCTCCTGGTGCGCGTATCCTTTCACCGTCTCGACCAGGTTCGGAATAAGGTCGGTACGGCGCTGGTATTGGTTGAGGACTTCGCTCCAGGCGGCTTTCACTTGCTCGTCAAGCGTCGGCACTTTGTTGATGTCGCAACTCGAAAGCCCCACCAGAATGACGGCGAGGGCTGCGACTTGCGGGAGCGGCGGAAGGCGCCTTAGGGCCATTAAAGGTCTCTCCTTTTCATTTGCGTGCGTGGCAAAGTGCCCACTGATGGTATCCCAGCAGTTTCGACATATGCCAGCGCTTCTTGCTGCCGCCATCAGCTCCAGGCCATTGGGCATCAGGCGGCAATTGTGTTAGTTCGGAATGAGAATTGACGCAACCAATCGAGACCTCGCAGGAGGCCGGCATGAAAATTTCCATGTTCCATCTGATGCCGTACCGCGAATTACCCGCGGACTTTGAAAAGCGCTATCACTCGGTTTGGGTCGATCCGCCGTTTTGGGAATTGGCCGATCCCGAGAAGGTGGGCCAATGCTACAACTGGACCCTGGACGAACTGATCCACGCCGCCAAAATGGGCATGGACGGCATCTGCGTCAACGAGCACCATCAGAACGCCTATGGCTTCATGCCCAGCCCCAACGTGATGGGCTCGGTGCTGGCGCGCGCGACCAACGGGATGAACACCGCGATCGTGCAGATGGGCGCGACGCTGCCGACCACCAACCCTCCGATTCGCGTGGCGGAAGAGTATGCGATGCTCGACTGCATCAGCGGCGGGCGCCTGGTCGCGGGGATGCCGCTGGGCAGCCCGATGGACGTCAACCTGTGCTATGGGATCAACCCCATCGAGCAGCGCGAGCGCTACTACGAGGCACACGATCTGATCCTTAAGGCATGGCAGAGCCGTGAGATGTTCGCGTGGAACGGCAAATACTTCAAGCTGCCGATGGTCAACCTGTGGCCGCGGCCGATCCAGGCGCCATATCCTCCGGTGTGGGTTCCCGGCAGTGGCAGCCTCAGCACCTGGGATTTTTCGGCCAAACACGGCCATTGCTACTGCTTCCTAAGCTATTACGGGAACAACACCGGCAAGCGCATCATGGACGGATTCTGGGAATTCGTGGACAAGTCCGGCCTGGAGCCCAATCCGTACCGCGCCGGGTTCCTGCAACTGGTGGCGGTTTCGGAAACCGACGCCAAGGCCGAAGAGGAATACGCCCCGCACATCCGCTATTTCTACGATAAATGTCTCCACATCGCGCCCGAGTTGCTGTCCATTCCGGGGCATCAGGATTACCGGAGCCTGGTCCATAGCGTGAAGAACCTCAACCCGAAGCAGGCGGAGTTGATGATGCAGGTGCCGAACTGGAAGTATCGCGACTTCGTCGAAAACCAGTTCGTGATTGCCGGCAGTCCGGCCACCGTGCGCGATCAGCTCATGGCCGCGGTCAAGAAACTTCGCGTGGGCAATCTGATGGTGCTGCTGCATATCGGCTCGATGCCGCACGAACTGACGCTCAAGAATATCGAGTTGTTTGCCCGCGAAGTCGCTCCGCACTTTCGCGGCGTGTGGGACGACGAAGGGTGGTCCAACAATTGGTGGCCGCAGCGGCTGCGCGGAAACGGCGCAAAGGCAGCGGTCGAAACCCGCGCGGGAAAATAGCTCGTCGCATCCGCGGCGCGTAATTGTAAGAGGCACAGGTACGATGGCGGGCATCTCGGAGCGGACGGTCAGCGTCTGGCAAGGCAAGGTTGAAGCACGGATCAAAGTCGCCGGCAGCGGCCCGGCCCTGGTTTATCTGCATTCCGGCTACGGCCTGGTGTGGGACGAATTTCTCGATTCGCTGGCGCGCGACTTCACCGTTTACGCGCCGGAACATCCCGGAACCAGCGCGGGTCTGCCCGATGCGGTCAAGCCGCTCGATGACGTCTGGGATCTGACGCTCTTTTACTACGAGATGTTCGAAAAGCTCGGACTGCGATCGCCTGCGGTGGTGGGCCATTCGTTCGGCGGGATGGTAGCCGCAGAACTTGCCGCCAACAATCCCGCCCAGGTAGGCAAGCTGGTTTTGATCGATTCGCTCGGGCTGTGGCGCGACGACACTCCGATCAAAAATTACATGGTGATGGCGCAACCCGACGTGGAACCGTTGCTGTTCCACGACCGGACGCATCCGTCGCGCAAACATGTCTTTCCCAATTTCGAAGACGCCGATTCGGTAATCAGACTCACGTGGGCGCTGGCTTGCACGGGCAAATTCATCTGGCCCATCCCGGACAAGGGACTCAACAAGCGCATCCACCGGATAACCGCGCCGACGCTGATCATATGGGGCAAGCTGGACGGGTTAACGCCGCCGGTCTATGCCAACGACTTCGCGCGGCTCATCCCGCAGGCAAAAGTTGAAATCGTGGACCAGGCCTCGCACATGGCGCCGCTGGAGCGTCCTGCAGCGGTCGCAGACAAGGTGGGAAGTTTTCTAAAGGGCTGAAGCGCGGCAGAAAAATAACGTATCGCCGGAGGATTCAACCATGGCCGAAAGTTCAAGGAAGCGCTTTGCCGGAAAGGTCGCGGTGGTCACCGGCGCCGGTCGGGGTATCGGACGCTGCGAAGCTATGCTGCTGGCTCAGCAGGGCGCCAAGGTTGTGGTCAACGATCTGGGTGGCGCGCCGACCGGCGAGGGCGCCGACAAGAGCGTAGCCGAGATGGTAGTCGATGAAATCAAGGCCGCCGGCGGCGAGGCCGTGGCCAACGGAGACAGCGTGACCACAATGGAGGGCGGCAAGGCGATCATCGATAGCGCGATCAAAAACTTCGGCCGGCTCGACATCCTGATCAACAACGCCGGCAACCTGAGCCCCAAGGCAATCTGGGAAATGAGTGAGCAGGATTGGGATCTGGTGATCGCCGTTCACCTTAAGGGTACGTTCACCTGCACGCGCCACGCGGCGCCAATTTTCCGCGAGCAGCGCAGCGGCGTGATCGTGAACACCGCTTCCGAATCGGGGTTGGGCCATTATGGGATGGCCAACTATTCGGCCGCCAAAGAGGGAATCGCGGGATTCACCCGAACCGTGGCCCGCGACCTCGGACAATTCAACGTCAGGGTCAACGCGATCCGGCCGCGGGCGGGGACCCGGATGGCAATTCCGGAAGTGATGGAGACGATGCGGATCCAACAGGAGGTGCTGGGTTTTCCGGGTCTGGGCAATAGCTGGCTCTCATCGGACAACGAGGAGATCACGCCCGAGCAACCGGCGACGCTCGCGGTGTGGCTGTGTTCGGAGGCAACATCCAACGTCAACGGCCAGATCTTTGAAGCCAACGGCCGTCAGATCGGATTATGGCCGGAAGAAGAGATGACCCGCGTCATCCATCGCCCAGAGATGGACTGGGATCTGGATACGCTGGATACTCCAGCCACGCGCAACCACTTGATTGGGCATCTGGTGAACAAATTCCTGCCCAAGAAGAAGTAGATTTTCTATTTCGCGGTGGTTGAAGGTAATTATTTGCGTACTTGTAGGTAGTTTGGAAATCCCGAGTTTCTCACGGACCGTGCGTTAATCGGGTTTGTGTCGTCGGATTTTTGGAGGTTCGGTCATGGATTTCGAATTCCGTCCGGAAGAAAAACAGTTTCGTGAAGAAGTTCGGGCATTCCTCAAACAAGAACTGCCTGATTGGTGGCGCGGGCTGTTTTCCGACGACGATCGCGTCACCGGTTTGACGCGCCAGATCTGTGAAAAGCTCGCGGCGCGGGGCTGGCTGACACTGTCGTGGCCGCGCGAGTATGGCGGTGCCGCCGAGAACGAATGGAAGCAGGCCGTCATCCGCGAGGAGATGTGGGCCAACGACGAGCCTCGCGGGCCCCAATATATGAACCTTAATTATATCGGTCCGATGGTCATGAGGTTCGGCACGCCGGAGCAGAAGGCGCGCTTCCTGCCGCCGATGGCGGCGGGAAAGGTAATTTGGTGCCAGGGATTTTCCGAGCCCGGCGCCGGCTCCGACCTGGCCTCGCTGCGCACGCGCGCCGAGGACGCCGGCGACCACTTCGTCATCAACGGCTCCAAGATCTGGACCAGCTATGCCGACTTTCCGGCGGATTGGTGCCTGCTGCTGGCGCGCACCGATCAGAAGGCGCCCAAGCACAAAGGTATTTCGGTCTTCGCGCTCGACATGCGCACCCGCGGTATCACCGTCAGGCCGATCCGCAGCATGGGCGGCCCGCGCGACTTCAACGAAGTGTTCTTCGACGAAGTCATCGTCCCGCGCGACTGCCTGTTGGGCAACAAGAACGAGGGCTGGATGATGGTGGTGGCGGGACTGTCCTTCGAGCGGGTCGGTGTTGCCCGCTACGCCAAGTCAGGGCGCGTGATCGAGATGCTAATCGACTACGCGCGCAACACCGTGGTTGACGGGCGTCCGCTGGCCGAACGTCCCGAGGTGCGTGCGAAGATTGCGGATCTGTACTGCCGATACCAGGCGGCGCGGCTGCTTAATTACCGCGCGATCTCGATGCAGGCCAAGGGCCAGGTACCATCGATCGAGGGCTCGATCGCCCGGGTTCACAACACCCTGTTGGAACAGGCGGCCGGCCAGGTGGGACTCGAAATCATCGGCCCATCGGGTCAGATAATGCAGGGCGATCCGCTGGCGCCGGTGGACGGCAGGATCGAACGCCAATGGATCCACGAGATCGCGGCCACGATCGCGGCGGGCACGATTGAGGTACAGAAAAACATCATCGCACAGCGCGGCTTGTCGCTTCCCAAATCGGAGTGAGCACCTCCGGCCAAACCGGCGTCACGCAATCTACTATAGAAGATGAGCGCGCAGACGGCGTGAGCCGCAGCGCGGGGAATGGAGTTTTTCAGGATGCGGGAGATTAAGTTCAACCTGGTGCTGCCGATTGCCAATTACAAGCGCGCCAAGGCCTGGGCCGAACGCGCCGACGCGCTGGGGTTCTATTCGGTGTCGGTCGCCGACCACATGTTCACCCGCACCAACTTTCTCAATTTCGAGCGGACCCCGCAACAGCCGCAGATGGAATGCTACACGATGCTGGCGGCGGTCGCGGCGATCACCAAGCGCGTGAAGCTGGTGCCGTTCATTACTCCGATGATGTTTCGCAATCCGGCCCTGCTCGCCAAGATGTTTTCCTCGATCGACCAGATCAGCGGGGGAAGGGTGATCGCGGGCCTGGGCGCCGGCTGGCAGCGCGAAGAGTTCGAATCCTACGGCTACGGATACCCTTCCAACGCGGAACGAATCGAGCGCCTGGCCGAAGGGATCAAAATCCTTAAAGCGATGTGGACTGAAGAAGAGCCCTCATTTCACGGCCGCCATTACACGATTGAGAAGGCGTACAACTTTCCCAAGCCGGTTCAGAAACCGTATCCGCCGATCATGATGGGCGGTTCGGGCAGGAAGATCCTCGAAGTCGCCGCGCGCGAGACCGACATCATGAACCTGATTGCCGCGGTCTATCAGGGTAGTGTCGAGGTGAGCCAGCAAGTCAGATTCGACAACCGGCAGTTGCACAAAAAGATCGAGGAGCTGCATACGTTGGCGCGCGCAGCCGGACGCGATCCGGATTCGATCGAGCTGTCGGGATTTCCCCTGGTGTTGATGTCCGAGAGCAAGAGCGAGGCGGACGCGATGGCAAAGTCCGCGGGTGACGCGGCGGGGATCTCGGATCTCGATGAAGTGCGCCGCCTGCCGATGTCGCTGATCGGCACTCCCGAAGAGATCAAACGCGAACTCCGCTCCCGCATCGAAGAATTCAACATGACCTACCATTTCATGGCGATCGGAAGCCCGGAAGCCGTCGAAGTGTTCGCGGCCAAGGTGATGCCGGAGTTCACATTGAAACCTAAGACCTAAACCCTTCCCTCTCAGGGTAGGGGTTAGGGTTAAGCTTAGAGCGGATCGGTGTCCTGTTGAAGCGAGTTCCTATGGTTCGCTGTAGACCTTGATTGGTGGCGCTTTCAGCGGCGTGTCATGGGTCTTTAAGTATTTGGTAATCTGGTTCGCAGCGTCTATAGTCGCCAGCGAATACAGACCAGTGCTGCACGAGGTTGGAGTGTAGTGCGCGCTCGCATCATAGAACAGATAAGCGCCCTGGTCCTTCGTCTCCGTACAGATACAAGTGGCCGTGGACGGGTCGCTGTTGTTGATCAGGCATGGGCTATCTAGACAATTCGCCCACGGTCGATCGTTTGAACATGGCGTGTAACTCGTTATTGGATAATAGCGCGAAAAGATAGCTTGTGCCTCACCGGTGTCTTGCACGTCCTGACACGCTGCCAGTCCCGCCGAGTAGCCCGTCTTGACATCGCAGTTGCATGAGTCAAATCCCGGTGCCTCGGCAAGCGCCACGCATGGGGATCCGGTGCACAACGCGTAGGTGCTGCTACACACAGTGAAACTGCCTGAGGATGACACGGGCCCGGAAGATCCGCTACTCGAGCCACCGCATCCGTTCAGCGAAGCAAGCGCCAGAATGCCCACAACAATGGACGCCAACAACGGAGTGGGGCTCAATTCGGCTGAGAAACCGTTCATCATCAATTTGTCCTCGCTAATACTTGTCAAGAGAGAAAACCAAAAAACCCGGTTCTAGACGACTAACTTGTAAAGCCGCGATACATTCTCTCCCAGCACTTTGGGCCTTGCCGACGGCGACAGCTTGGCGGCCATTTCCTCGAGGGCGCCCGGATACTTTAGCTTGTGAAACTTCTCTTCCTGGTAATCCATCGATAGAGCCTCCATTACCCTCGAAACGAAAATAATCCGGCCGCGCGAAGCAGAAAACATGTCATACCGGGAATCTGCGGTCGACGCCAATTTTGCGCCGCCGCAATTGATCCTTGCGTTGCGCGTCGCCGATGCGCCTGGCGTTGGAAGGCAGCATCCGCGGCAGGTCGGCGACCTTAATCAGAGCTGCACTGGGAGTAGGGAATGCCTCCGACTCGACCCATCGCTGATTCACCATCCCAACGTGGTGGCCGCCGGTATCCAGCCAGTTGGGAATGCCCGGATCCACGTGCGATACGACGATACGCACCGACCCGTCGTCCTCCAACGCGGCCTGTTTGCCGTTGAGCGAAGAGAGCCGGTAACGGTAATCCACCGAATTCCACCAGTAGTTCGCCAGCTCGAAGTTCCAGTAGGAGCATCGCGGCGGCGTGACTTCGATCAGCAACGCCTCGTCGGGCTGGATATGCCAACGGCAGAATTGCAAGGTGCGGTTCAGCGCGGCCTGGGCGCCATCGCCAGCCCACGCCGGCATCGTGCGCACGAACCGGTTGGGCATGTCGCGGTAGTGATCGACCCAGTCCACCCAGCGCGTCGCGTCTTCGATCATCCACTCGGCGGCCTCTCTCAGGCCGCTGATCAGGCGCTGCGGAGTCAGTTGCGGAGGAGGACCGTCATCTTCCTGTCCGATCCGCTCCACCCGGATAGCCATCGGCTCCTCGGTGTCCCATTCGCCGAAAAACTGGCGGATGAAAAGGCGCGACGCTCCTGGACCATTGCGCATCCAGTTCTTCGCATCGGGCTTATGCTGGCTGACGATGATTTCGAAGCTCCCGTCCCATTGCGTTTTGAGGTCGCGATTGTTGATTGCGGATACGGTCGACGCCGGAGCCAGGCCTCGAACGTTAAAGGAGACCCACGAAACGGTCCCGCGATTGCCCACTATCCGATAATCATGCTCCGGGTCGATCGCCGCCATATGGTAGGTGCAGTCGGGATTGTCGCCGAAGGACTTGTTGGTGGGCGTCTGCAATTGCCACAACTGCGGGTAGAGCGGGTCGGCGAATTCGAATTTTTCGGCCAGCGCTTTGGAAATATAGCGCGACAGATATTGGATGCCGGTGGCGCGATCCAACGGCGGCGCAGTATCGCGAAACACTATCGAACTCGCGCCTTTGATGCGGTCGCAGAACTCTTCCCACGCCCGCTTCAACGCCTCGTCATCAGAGGTATCGCCGTACGCCATTCGGGTTCTCCTTGAGGCTCTATGCGAAACAGATTCTAATCCGTGCCGCCAATGCCTTCACTAATGGATCGTCGATTCGATCGTCAATCTGGCGCGAAGCCTGTCGTTGAATCGAGTGGCGGACGCGGTTTGACTTGGCGACGGGTCCGGACCATATGGTGATGAATATTTTCGAAGCCCGGCCGATGACGCCGCTCCAAAAAAGGGCAGCGAAAAACTGCGGGCCTCACGAGTCTAAAAGATCGGGCAGGTAGACGATGCTCAAGCGTTTTTTTCACTTGAACCTCAATTGCAAGAATTTCGAGCGCTCACTCGCCTTTTACAAGATGCTCGGCTTCAAGGTGGTGCGCGACGTTGGCGAGGGCGGTGGCAAGGTCTTCGAGCGCGGGTTCCACATTCCCAACAACAACGCGCGCGCCGCGATGCTGGCGCTCAGCGACGATCCAACCGCTACCCAGCTTGATTTGATTGAGTGGATATCGCCGCCGACGGATGGCGACCCCTATCCGAACCTGTATCATGCCGGCGTGGCCCGAATCGCGATCGAGACCGACGATATCCAGGCTGAGTACGCGCGGCTCAAGGTGCAGGGGATCGAATTCATGTCCGAGCCTCAGCGGCTCAGGCGGCCCGACCGCACCATCTGGTTCACCGTTTTCAAAGATCCCGACGGCAATTTCCTGGAACTCTACCAGTGGAGCCTGACCGCGACGCAGCCGTAACGCCACAGATGCGCGGCGTGCGGTTAGAGTTTGATTAAAACTCAGACGGGGTGC
The DNA here is from genome assembly GCA_963824565.1 of uncultured Pseudomonadota bacterium. GTDB lineage: Bacteria > Desulfobacterota > Binatia > Binatales > Binataceae > JAJPJA01. The sequence goes on from CAWGQB010000026.1 coordinate 611,204, forward strand.
TTGAGAGAGCAATATTGCGTTCTCAACACCCCGCCACGCGAGTGCGATAGCCGGCGTGCCGGCTGCTACACGACTTCGGCGGTGATGTCCTCGTCTTCCGACAGCACTCGGACCTTGACCAGTTGCTCGCCTTCGGCCAGCGAGCCCCAGTGCATCGCGAAGTGCTCCAGTTGCACATCGGGACGGAACTTGGCCGACACTCCCATCACGACTTCGTCGACCTTCAGCAGGTTGGCGACGCGCGCGATCGCAAAAAGCTGGTCGTTCGATACCACCACCAGGGGTGTTACCGGCCGTCCGTGATCCTCGGCCACCTTGACGACCTTGCTGAAAAGCCGTTCCTCGGCCGCCGTGAAGACCACGACCCCGTCGCTGGAGGCCAGTCCTTTCTCGGTGCGCACGGTAAGCACCACCAGCCGGCCATTGCCGCGCTCGGCAAGATAGCGATGCAGATGGGTCAGGTTGTGGGGGTCGCGAACCGCAATCAGCTTGATCGGCCCGCCGTTGCCCTTGAACATGGCCGGGTTGAGCTGGGTCTCGCTACTGAGCCAGGCAAGATTGAACTTTTCCAATTCCTCGCCATAGGCGTGGTGTTGGCCTTGGCTCTTGTTGGCACGATCCGACAGCTCAAATAACACGAACAATCCCAGCGTAAAAGCGACTCCGGAAATCGTTGCGACTTCCTTGGTGAAAAGATTGATAATGGCGGTCAGGAACAGAACGGCAAAGATCAACGCCAGGCCTAGCGGAAACTCCACCCCACCGGGCTTGAAGCGCTTCAAGTTAAGCGGCACGCGCCAGATTCGCGGTGAACGGTCGCGGTAGCGCAGCACCAGCATCGACAGCGTTTTGAAAACGAAACTCCAGATCACACCGAAGGCATAGGCTTCGCCGAGCACGTAGACGTCGCCGCGGGAGAGCACGATAGTGGCGATCTGCAGAATCGCGACCAGGTTGATGATCCGATGCGAGGTGCCGAAGCGCTTGTGCGGGTGGCGGAACCAGTCCAGCAAGACACCGTCCTCGGCGACGCGGCAGAGCACGCCGTTGGAGCCCACGATCGCGGTGTTAACGGCGCCGGCCAGGATCAGGAAGCCAACGAATACCACGAAGGCACGGAAGGCCAATCGCAGCCACAGCGGCCCGAGCACGTACATTGCCAGGCCGCCAATCAGGTTGTCGCTGTATTCCTTCATCCGCACGCTGTCGGGGATGATCATCACGGCGAAGAACGAGACGAGCGAGGTCAGGAGCAGGCTGTAAATGAAGATTACCAACCCCGCGCGCAGCAGGTTTTTTAGCTTGGGAGCCTCAATTTCGCGGTTGACCTGGGCCAGCGACTCTTCGCCCGACATCGCCAGGATCGAATGGCCGAAGGCGATCATTATGCCCAATACGCCGAGGGTGCGCGCCAGCGGCAAATTCTTGAGCCATCCCAGCGAATCGTCGGTGAAGCGCAATTCCAGGGGCGGCAGATGCGCGCCCCGCACAAACATTGTGATCCCGCACCACACAATCATCACCACCGCCATCACGGTCGTGATCTGCATGATCCGCATCGCTTTGCCGCTGGACTCCTCGATCCCAAGGATGTTCTGGCGCCAGAAGTACAGCGTGACGATGATCGCGAACAGCGCCGAAGCGAGGTCGGGCTGGAGCGCGTAATTGACGTGCCCCAGCTTGAGCATCTCGTTGATCAGCCCCGTCAGATACTGGCCGGCGGAGACTCCGCTGATCGGACCGGTCAGGATGTAGTCGAACATCAGCGCCGACACCGACAGCTTGGCCAGCGTCCCGCCCATCGCTTCCTTGACCACCCGGTAGACGCCGCCCCGGGTGAACATCGAGCACGACTCGACATAGACCGAGCGCACCGCGTAGGAGAAGAGCATCACGGCCAGGATGAAGTACGGCGCCGAACGCCCGACCGCCTGCTCGACGATTCCGCCGATGTAGTAGGCGCTGGAGGCCAAGTCGCAAAGCACGACCGCGGCGACCCTCCAGAACGAGATGAAGGTCAGCATCGCGGTCGAAATGACGATGACCTTGGTCTGTTTACCGGATTGCGCTTGCGATTGTGGACCGTTTGGAGATGATGATTCCGCTGGGGCGGACGACACTGATGTAGCCGGACTGCTCATTGACTGCGCTGACAAACCCTTGAGAATCGAAGTTGTAACCCTTGGCAAAACGCAAGGACCGTGCCCTGATGAAAAGTTCTTGATTTCCGGACCTGAAGGCGGCTGGGTGATGCAAGACGCAAGCTTGACTTGGATTACTGGATTGCATTGTGCAATGAGCGTCTTGATTCGGGATCGAGAAAAGGCTGTAGAATCAAGCCATGTCACACACCGCTGCCGGCCGGCGATGGCGCCGCTTGTGGTGGTCGCTCGCTGGCCGGATTTGGCTCACCAGCGTCCTGCTGGTGGCGCTGATGGGAGCGCTCGGGGTCAGCATCGCGGCGCGGCTCGCGATCCTGGAACGCTCGGTCAACCGGGTGCTATCGCGCAATTACCGCTCCATCCAGGCCGCTAACGGGATGCTGGAGGCGTTGGGCAGCCTCCGCGACGGTGATCAGAGTCCCGCCCAGGCACGCACCGATTTTTATCGGATGCTGAGCGTCGGCGCGTCATAACGTGACCGAGCCGGGCGAAAAAGAGATTATCGAGACGATCGCGCGTCAGGCCGATGATTTCTTTGCCGGGCCCGCCGCGCAGGTCCCAACGGCGCTGCAGCGATCGCTTGCCGGTCTAATCGCAATCAACGAGCGCGCGATGTTCAGCGCCGACCGGCATACCGTGGCGGTGGCGCGAAGTTCCCGAGTCGAGGCGCTGGTCTTTCTGCTGGTCGCAGTGCTGCTGCTGGCGGCGTCCAGCTATGCGCTTTCCCGCACCCTGGTCGGCCGGCCGCTGACGGATTTGGTTCGCACCGTGCGGATGATCGACAGCGAGCAATCGCTGCGCGCGATGGTGCGTCCGCGAACCTCGGAACTGGCGGAATTGGCCGACGAGTTCAACCAGATGATCTGGCGCCTGCAGACCGATTCATACAAGCGGCTGGCCGAGCTGGATCGGGAACGCTCCAAGACCGCCACGATTATCGAGAGCATCGAAGACGGTCTGATCGTGCTCGACCCCAAGCGCGCGATCGTGCACATGAACGAGGTTGCGAGTGCGATTTTGGACGTTCACCAGGCGGTAATTCTGGGCACGCGGCTGGAAAGCCTCGCCCAGCGCGGCTCGCATGCGGCGCGCCTGGTGACTGCGCTGGACGATAGCGGCAGCGGCAATGGGGAGCCGATCGAGTTCAAGGTTTTCCTGCGCGGGCGCGATCACAGCTACCTGATACGCGTGCTGCCCTGGACCGCCGCCAACGGTATTAATGGCGCCGCTGGCCGCCCGGAACAGCATGACGCGCTGCTCGGCACGGTGGTGCTGTTACAGGATGTAACGCTGCTGCGCGACCGCGAAAAAGCCCACTCCCATCTGATCGCCACGCTGTCCCACGAGCTTAAGACACCACTAACGTCGCTGCGCATCGCCGCCGAACTGCTCGAGGAGACGATTAGCGATCAACTGCCTCCTCGCGCCCGCGAGATCCTCGCCACGCTGTATGAGGACGTATCCCGCCTGCAGACTATCGCCGGCGACCTGCTCGACGCCTCGCGCACCAGCGCGGCCCGCATCGGAGTGGAGCGGCGTCCGATCATGCTGGATGAAGTGGTCAGTGAAATCTCGCGTCCGCTGGCGATGCAGGCGCAGGAAAAAGGTATCGCTTTGGAATTGAAATACTCCGAACATCCGCTGCCCATCTGGGGCGACCCGATAAAGCTCCCCTGGGTGATCACCAACCTGGTGGGGAACGCGTTGCGCTATACTCCAGCGGGAGGCCGGATCATTATCGAGCTGTCGCAACAGGGTTCGGCGGTGCGCGCGGTCGTCAGCGACACCGGCTGCGGGATCGAGGGCCGCGCGCTGGAGCGTATTTTCGAGCCCTATGCGCAGGGCGCGGAGAATCCGCGTCAGGCCGGCTCCGCCGGATTGGGACTGTATATCACCAAGGAAATCGTCGAGGCGCATAACGGACGGATCTTCGTCAAAAGCGGAGTGGGCTCGGGAACCACGTTCACGGTCGAGATTCCCTTAAGGGAGCAGATGCTTGGCTAATATTCTGGTCGTTGACGATGACCGCAACATCCGCCGGATGCTCGCGACCGCGCTGGAGGCGGCGGGTTATAACGTGGCGGAAGCGGCCGGAGCCGCGCAGGCCCTGGCGCGCCTGGCTGCCGCGCCCGCGGTCGATCTGGTGCTGACCGACGTGCGGATGGAGAAGACCGACGGGATTGCGCTGCTCGAGCAAATCAAGCAGCTCCGGCCCGCGTTGCCGGTCATCATCATGACCGCCTTCGGCTCGATTCCGGCGGCGGTTGAGGCGATGCGTCTGGGGGCATACGACTATGTGCCCAAGCCTTTCAGCGCGCAGCAGATTCGTCAAACGGTCGCGCGCGCGGTGGAAATACAGTCGCTCAGACAGGAAAACCGCGCGTTGAAATCCCGGCTGGAACGCCTCTCCGCCAGGGAGCAGTTTTTGGCCTCTTCGCCCCAGACTATCGCGCTAATGGATGTGGCGGCGCAGGCGGCGGCCAGCGACGCCACGGTGCTGCTGACCGGAGAAAGCGGCACCGGAAAAAATCTGCTCGCCCGCCATATCCATCAGTTGAGCCCGCGCAAGAACGGCCCCTTCGTCAGCGTCGCCTGCACCACGCTCAGCGAGCATCTGCTGGAAAGCGAGCTGTTTGGTCACGTCCGGGGCGCCTTCACCGGCGCCATCAAGGACAAACCCGGACGGCTGGAAGCGGCCGAGGGTGGCACGGTCTTTCTCGATGAGATCGGCGATCTGTCGCTGGGGCTGCAAACCAAGCTGTTGCGCTTTTTACAGGAGAAAAACTTTGAGCGCGTAGGAGGCAGCGAGACGCTTCAGATCGACGCCCGCATCATCGCCGCCACCAACCAGGACCTCGAACAGTTGATCAAGGACAAGCGCCTGCGCGAGGACCTTTATTATCGGCTTAACGTGATCGAATTGCGGCTGCCGCCGTTGCGCGAACGTCTCGCGGAAATTCCGATCCTGACGGCGTCGTTTATCGAATTGGCCGCCGCCACCCACGGCAAGAAAGTGCTTCAGATGAGCCCGGAAGCCAGCGCCGCGCTGCTGGCCTACTCATGGCCGGGCAACGTGCGTGAGTTGCGCAACGTTATCGAGCGCGCGGTGATTCTGTGCCGCGGCGACACCATCACGGTTAACGATCTGCCCGACCGCATCCTTGCCGTGCCGCAAAGCCCGGTGGGGGCGCGCAATCTGACGCTCGAAGAATTGGAGCGCCGGCACATCGAGCTCGTCCTCGAACAGGCGATGACCCTGGAGGAGGCGGCGGAGATGCTCGGGATCAACGTCGCCACGCTGTGGCGCAAGCGCCGCAGATACAGGATGGAATGACCTGAAAAGGCGATTGATGGCCGTGGCTGATTAGCAGCGCGCCACCCGAACTTGCGTTTCGCCGCCGTCGCTTCGCTTTCCGGTTGATTTCAGCCCGGATTCTGTTGCAGGATCTCGGCTGAACAAGCGTTAAAACGGGGGATGAGGTAACGACCATGGCCGAGAACGGAGAGAAACTTTACAAGACCAAATACCAGGGCGTCATCGATGCCGACGGTCACGTCCTGGAGGCCGCGGACCTGTGGGAAAAGAACTGCGAAGAAAAGTATCGGTCGCGCGCGGTTCGGCTGGGGCTTGATGACAAAGGTTACGAACGCCTTGAAGTCAACGGCAAGCCCTCGAAGTTCATCCATCATGGCGTGCTCGGAATCCTGGGCGCGATGGGGATGTTGTCGCGTGAGCAGTGGCAATGGGACTTTCGTCGCAAATGGGGTGAGGTCGCCGCTTATGGCGCGGTCAACGCCAAGGACCGCATCAAGCGCCTGGACGCGGAAAATCTCGCCGCCGCGATTATTTATCCGACGATCGGACTGGGTTGGGAATGCGAATGCGAGGACGCCGAAGTCGCCCAGGCCATGACCCGCGCCTACAACCGCTGGATCGTCGATTGGTGCTCGGACAGCGGCGGCCGGCTGATCCCGGTTGCCCATCTGTCGTTGCTGGATCCCGTGGCTTCGGCCGTCGAGATGGAGCGCGCGGTCAAGGACGGATGCAAAGGCGCATGGGTGGGTTCGTTCGCTCATGACCGCAAGCCGCATGGGCATCCCGACCACGACCCGCTGTTCGCCAAGGCGCAGGAACTCGATATCCCGCTCGGCGTACATCCCACGGTTTCGCCGCTGTGGGCCCATTCGGGCCTTTACAGCCGCGAGTACATGGGCGACAAATTGTTCTTCAACAATGTCATCGGCACCGACGCGGCCCGGCAAGCCATGACCAGCTTTATCCAGTATGGAACCTTCGATAAGTTCCCTAACCTGAAGATCGTGATGCTCGAATCCGGCGCCGGATGGGTCAGCTATCTGCTCGACCGCTGGGACGACGTTTATAAAAGCCATTTCGGGCACACGCTCAAGATCAAGGACAAGCCCAGCAATTACTTCAAACGCAACATCTATATCTCGGCCGATCCCGACGAGCATTCGTTGCCGGCCATGATCGAGTTGTGCGGCGAGGACCGCTTTTTCTGGGCGTCGGACTTTCCGCATCCCGACCATATCGGGGATTATCTGGAAGAATTGGAGGAAACGGCCGATAAGCTCAACACCGTCAGCGAGCCGCAAACTCATGGGCGAGAACGTGAAACAGGCCTACCACCTGGCGGTTTGAGCGGAATGTACTGACGCGCGGCACGTGGTAACCTCTCCCTCGCCCTCCCCTCGAACAAGGGGAAGGGAACAGCATTATAGGAGGTAGTGAATGGGCGCATTGTCCGATCAGGTATGCATCGTGGGAGTTGGCGGCACGGCGTTCATGAAAGCCTCCAACCGAACGACCTTGTCGATGTCGTGCGAGGCCATCAAGAACGCGATGGACGACGCCGGACTCAGCCCGCGCGACGTCGACGGCGTGGCCGGCTTTCAGGTCAACGACTCCGTCCGCAATGAGTATGTCGCCCATGCTCTGGGTATCCAGATGAACTATGGCTGCGACTTGTATTCGGGCGGCTCCACACCGGAAGCGATCGCGCTGCATGCGGCGGGACTGATCGTCGGAGGCTTTTGCCATACGGTGGCGATCTATCGCTCGATGAATGGCCGCACCGGCCGCCGGATGGGAGGCCAAACAGTTGGGGGCCCGGGCTCCGTGGTCATCGACGATACCCAACACTACAATCAGCAATTCTCGGCTCCGGCCGGACTCTCATCCGCCGGCGCGCTGTTCGGACTCTCGGCGATGCGCTATCTGCACGAGTTTGGCGCCAGCACGCGGACCTTTGGCGAGATCGCCGCAACCTTCCGCCATCACGCCAGCCTCAATCCGCGGGCCTTGATGCGCACTCCGATTACGGTCGAGGACCATCAGCGTTCGCGTTGGGTCGCCAAGCCCTTCCGCTTGTTGGATTTCTGCCTCGAAAATGACACCGCCCAGGCCTTTATCGTCACCTCGCGCGAGCGCGCCTACGATTTGAAGCAGCCTCCGGTCTACATTCTCGGTGGCATCGCGCGGCAATGTTCGCCCGACCCCGCCGGCGGATGGAACTATTCGCGCCCTGACTTTTATGTCCATTCCGGGGTCTATGCCCGCAAGCGGCTGTGGGATAACGCCGGCGTGCGGCCCGAGGATATCGAGGTGGCCTCGATATACGATGCCGTATCGTATTGCGTGATCGAAGAACTCGAAGCCTTTGGCTTCTGCGATATCGGTGAGGCGCCCGCCTTCATCGCGGAAGGCCGCCTGGGACTGGACGGAGCATTGCCCTGCAATACAGGCGGCGGTCAACTCTCCGAAGGATACGCCCACGGAGTCGGCCTGATTAACGACGTCGTCCGCCAACTGCGCCATCGTGCCGACGACGCCTGTCCGGGATGGGCCGCGGGCAAGCACACCTACGATCGCGCCGCCGGTTGCCGTCAGGTCGAAAAAGCCAGACTGGGAGCCTGTATTTCCGAAGGCGGAGACACGCGCGGCAGTGCGTTAATCCTGAGAGGCTAGCCGGCGTACAGTTTCGGAGAAGCCCGATGCCCGGACCGATTGATTATAGCAAAATTACTATCTATCCGAACTTCGATACCGTGGAATGGTGGGCGGGAACCAGGGAGGGCAAGCTCCTGGTTCGTGAATGCAAGTCTTGCGGCTATATGTTCTTTCCACCCTATCCGATGTGCGCGAGGTGCAATTCCATGGACCTCGGATGGCGCCAGAGCGCGGGCAATGGCGTCATCTATAGTTATTGTGTGATTGTACAACCGGTGCTCGCGATGTTCGCCAACACGGTCCCATTTGTGATTGGACTGGTTGAGCTCAACGATTGCCGCAGTCCCGACGGCTCGCTAATCCGGATACCATTCGCGATGATGGACGACGAAGACGCAGTCGCGATCGGCCTGCCCGCCGAAGTGGTATTTGAGCCAACCAACGACCCCAAGCTGGTAATGCCGCGATGGAAAATAAGCGGCACCGCGGATAATACCTGGAAGTTTGAAGGCTAGGCGGATCGTCGACGTTGTCCGGGTTATTCTATGGTTATTTGCAATCTCAATATGCGGATAGTCCGCCATCGGCTGGTATCGCCGCGCCGGTGATCATCCGTGATTCGTCGGAGGCCAGGAACAGCGCGATATTAGCGATGTCTTCGGGCTCGCCGACCCCAAACGGATGATGTTTCATCTTAGCCATGAACCCTGTGGAGACGCGGCTGGTTGAGCCGGTGCGGCTCTTGACGCGCTCCGTCATCACCGCACCCGGACAGATCGCGTTGACCCGCACGCGATGCTCCGCATAATCGCACGCCATGGCCTTGTCAGTGAGATGATCCGCCCTTCGCGGCGCCGTAAACGTGAGCCGGCGTAAATCCCATCAGCGCGGCCACCGAAGACATATTCACGACCGAACCGCCGCCACTCTTGATGATCTGAGGAATGCCGTGCCGTGAGCAATGAAACATTCCCAACAGATCCAGGGAAATCGTGTGGCCCCACACTTTCATATCGACTTCGGTAACAAGAGTATCCTCGACGATGGAGCCGCCGGCGCAATTATAGAGGACGTGAAGGCCGCCATAGCGCTCGACCGCGCGGGCAATGCTCTCGCGGACGCTGTCCTCCCGGGTCACGTCGGTGTGGACAAAGGTCGCCTCGCCGCCGGCGGCCCGGACCGCTTCCTCGCTGGCCTTGCCCAAGTCGCTGTTGACCTCGGCGATCACGACCTTGGCGCCCTCGCGCGCGAAGATGCGCGCGGCGGCGCGGGCGATACCCGAGCCGGCGCCGGTGATGAATGCTACCTTATTGTCGAGCCTGCCGCCCTTGTCGCTCATCGTCGGACTCCTTTACCAATGTCGAACTCCGCCGGGGGCGGAGTGTTATTCACCGGCTGCCATAGACGCGGTCGTAGTTCTGATAGGCGATCCGGCGGCGTTCATCTTCGGTCAGCGGAATCTCCTCCATGACGTCGATATACTCGCCCTGGCCTACGAACGGATAGTTGGTGCCGAAGAGTACGCGGTCGATTCCAATCCGCCGGAAGATCTCCGCGGTTTCCTTCAAGCTCCATCCGCCCGGCTGCCCTACTTCATGCAGGCGCAGCGAGGTATCGGTAAAGACGTTGGCGTACTTGCCGGCGAGCCGGATAGTGTCCTGCTCGGCGCCCAGTCCCAGATGGGCCAGAACCAACTTCATCCTCGGATAGCTTCTGACTACGTCTTCAAACCGGCTGGGATGGTGAATATCGGTGTAACTCTCGCTAACGCCAATCTTGCTCAGGGCCTCGGGCGGGATATGCGCGGTCGCCAAAGTAAGGACTGGAAGGCCCCGGCGATTCGCCTCTTCCCATAGCACCGCCATCTTCGGATCGCTCGGGATAAACGCCGATATACATGGGCAGGATTTTGATGCCGACCGCACCCTCGGCCAGCCGCGCTTCGATCTCGCTGCGCGTCCAATCTTCTCCAAACAACACCGGATTGACGCCGATCAGTCCGTCGAACCGTCCCGGATGCCGGCGTCCAGCACCGGCGGCCCAGCTATTGTATGCGGACTGCTCTCTCGCCAACTGATGAATCAGTTGGTCGCGATCCGCTTTTTTGCGACGCGCCTTCGCTTCCGCAATCCGCTCCGCCAGGATTTTGGTGTCCGCAATCAGGGGCACGATCATGGTCGTGGCGATTCCCGCTTCGTCCATGATCGGAAGCGCCTGCTCGATGGTCCCGTCCCAGGGGCCGTGAAATTCCAGCGCGTCCATGAAGGCCTTGGTCGCGGTCGCGGACGGATGGATATGCGTGTGCGCGTCTTTATAGCCGTCCATTTGTGGCCCTCCTGCGGCCCTGCCTAGGGTACTGACCCGACGGATGCTATCGGGGCATGATGACGATCGCAAACATCAAAAATGCGTCCGCTGTGCGCATGGCGTCCGCGCGACGAATCCGGTTCGCTGGATGCTCGCGGATCCGCTTAACCGGTTAGATCAACTCGACCGGTCTGATCAACTCAAATTGATGACAGGCGGGATTTGAGGCGGGAGGTGTTGCCGGAACGGGATAAACCCGCACCAAAGCACACTGTCAAACGATGGGATGCTGCGCCGGGCGTTGGAAAGCCCGGGCCCAGGTCACGCAACGAAGATCACAATCCGTGCAGTCGGATAAGTTCGGCTAGGCCGTCCTCGAAGCTTACCTCGGGACGCCAGCCCAGCACCCGTTGGGCCTCGCTGTTATCGGCCAGGGTATCGCGCGCGTCGCCCGGCCGCGCCGGCAGATTGACGGTCGGACCCCCGATCAACTGCGCGACCCGATTGATGCTGATATTGCGGCCGTGGCCGATATTGATCGCGCGGCCGTCGGCGATCGCGCAGTCCATTCGCCAGCAGATTCGCCCGGACGACGTCGTAGACATGGGTAAAGTCGCGGGTCTGCTCTCCGTCTCCCTGGATCGTCAGCGGTTTGCCCTCGCGCCGCGCGCGCAGAAAGACACTGATTACCGTGACGTAAGCGCCCTCATGGGCCATGCGGGGACCGAATACGTTGAAGTAGCGCAAAGTCAGAGTCTGCATTGAAAACAGCCGATGGAACAGCCGGGTGTACTGCTCGCCGGTAAGCTTCTGCAACGCGTATGGATTGAGCGGATTGGGCGTCATGTCTTCGCGCAGCGGCAGCCGCGGCTGGTCTCCATAGGCCGATGAGGAGCCGGAGTAGACCACCCTTCGCACGCGCGCGTCGCGCGCCGCGAGCAGCACATTGAGGGTTCCGATAACGTTGACCATGTGGGTTTCGACCGGCTTTTCGATCGACAGCGGCACCCGCGGCAGCGCCGCGACATGGAACACACAATCGACGCCGGCAAACGCGGGCCGAATCGACTCGAGGTCCCTGATATCGGCCTCGAACAATTCCGCTCTCGGGTCGACCTGGTCGCGCGAGCCGGTGGTGATGTTGTCCACGATACGCACGCGCAGACCGCGACCGACGAGCGCGTTGACCAGGTTGGAGCCGATGAATCCGGCTCCTCCGGTTACCAGAACCAGTCGCGGTTCTTGAGTCTCAGCACCCATCCGTTTTCCCGCTTTCCTCGTGTGGCAAAGTTCCTTCCACCTCAAACCTCCATGATTTTACACGAGACCAAGCACTTATGCTCCCCGCGCTAGACCTACCGGAGATTTTCAGCCGGGACCAGGGATCGCAAGAAAAACGAGATGCCCCGAAGATTAGAAACCGCGACTGTCATTGGCACCATTTCGGGCACCATTTCGAAAGGTCCCGTCCGATCAACGGTTGGAGCTCTGCCAGATCGCCTGCGAAAATAGCCGATACGCGCCGTCGATCTTCATCGCTCAGCGTAGTGGCGACATGCTTCGTATAGTAACGCCTTTTGCCAGCCTCCTTGAGCTTCTCTGGAAGGACGCGAGCAAGGAATTGTTTTAACCCGCTGCGATATAATAGCTGGTTAAGAGTACCTGCTCGCGGGACCAGCGCGACATTGCGCCGCTCAATATGACCGGCCGCATCTCGGTGCTCGATCCCGAGGAATTCGCAGATACGGTGCTGAAGCGCCGCCTCATTTTGCAGGTCCTCCTGCAGGAAGACCAGAACCCGGCCGGACCCGAAAACCTCGAGATAGCGCCGGAGCGGTTCGTGATAGGAACTGCCGGCGATCACTCCACCCATCGGAAAACCATGGCTGCATTCATCTTCGACCGTTTCGATGAACGAGCCGCGGATGAATCCGATGGAGTAGTTCATCAGATATTCCGAGTATGCTCTTTCAACCGGATTTCTGAGCCCAATAATAATCCGCGCGTCAGGTATCCGGGCGTGAATCTCGGTCGGCGCATCCGGACATTGAAGGTAGAAGGTGCTGGCCTCGCCAATCGCGCTCTGGGAATCCACCCGCTCGAACAGCCGGACGTAGTCCTCCCATTGCGTAACGTACGCTAGATGAACCGCTTCTCTAATGGGGCTGTCCAGATAGGCATTAAAATTGAGTCGAGGTCTTCTCCGATGGGCGAAGAACTGCGCGGTGAGCAGGCTGCGGGCAAAATAGGTCGGCTCCTTGATCGGACTCATGTAGACCTGTGGATGAGCGGCCAGGTAGCCGTAGATCGAAGTAGTGCCGGTGCGCGGCGCGCCGACGAGAAAAAAATTGGGGAGCGGCTGCCGACTCAAGCTACGAATTATCAATGGCCCGTGCCGTCCGGGACCTGCCAGGGCCGAAGTTTCGAACCTTGTTGAGCCCGATTCACCTCGGCGCAATCCAATCGACAGCGAACCTGTTCAGGACACTAAAGCAGCAAGTGCCTGTTCGGTGCGTCTGACAAGCAAATGTTTGCCGAACTCGGCGACAATTCGGACCCGCGCCCTTTCCCCTAGCCGCGCCCGCTCTGAATTTGACATCAACACTTCTCTCCAACCGGCGGCCAATGCTTCGGGATTCCGTGGCTCTACCACGATGCCTGTATCGCCAACCACTTGCGCCGAATCACCCGATGGCGTCACAACGCATGCCCTGCGGCATGCCATGGCCTCGCCGATGACGTTAGGAAACCCTTCACCATAGGCTGAACTGAGCGTAGCAATGTCGAAAGCGCTGTAAGCTGCGGGCATGTCATCGAACGCACCCGCCCACCAGATCCGATCTTCAAGTCCCAATTCCTGCGCCATATGGCGAAGGTCTGCCGTGTAATCCGGGGGGCCAGAACCGATGCAGGCGAAAGTGACATCGGTGCGCTCCTGCGCCAGTAACGCCGCGGCGCGTAGAAACGTTGGGTGATCCTTTTTCTTATCCAGGCGGGCTGCCATGCCGATCAGGAAATGGCTGTCAGCGATACCCAACTGCCCGCGCAAACGCGCCCTTCCCATATCCCGAAAGGAAAACCGATCGGTATCAATGCCGTTGGGTATGACTGCGGCCCGATTGGGCGCGAATCCTTTGGACAGGTAGTAATCACGGCCGGCCTGGGAATTAAAAATCGCGAGGTCAGCGAATCTGGAAAATCGGCGTGCCAGAACAAAGGCGCAGTTGCCTAGGCGGTCGTACTGGTTGAACTCGCGGTTATCCGATCCACGCACGCCCCATACTACCTTCGCCTGTCCGAGCTTGCCCGCTGCGAGGCAGAGGCAGTTGGGGATCTCCAGATAGCCGTGAATTATATCCGGTTTCAACCGCCGTACCAGAGAGCATAACTTCGTTACTGGGCCAAGGTCCCATCTTGCCTGTTTACCAAACGAATGAAGCTGGAGCCCTTCAATTGATTCAGCTTCGCCAAAAAGGGCACCGCCGTCATAAAGTGTGACCAAGGCGACAGCGAAGCGCCCTTTGTCGATGCCGCTCAAGAGCTCCAGAATCTGACGCTCGGCGCCGCCGCGATCCAGGGAGCGGATTACGAAAAGCACCGACACTTTCCGGCCGGCGCCCGCGGATTTGAGTACGCCTGCCGCGTCACTCACGGACCAACACGAACTCATTATTTCCTAGTCCACCGTTGGCGGTCCTTAAGCGTTGCAGTCTGAATCCGCGGGCGCGGTAGAAATCGAAGACCTCTTCGGGCTTAGCCACCTCGAACGGATATCCGCCAAGCCAATCTAGCCAGTCGGTAGTCCGCGCCATTCCTCGTGCAGAGCCATAATTGCGGTAGCGCGCTGTTGGATTGGTCAGACGAACGAGATCACCGGCCAGACCTCGTGCGATCCAGTAGGGTATGATGACAGCGGCGGCAGCTATTTTCGCTGCGGCTCCACGGTTGTAGAAGCGCTTGACCATCCGCCAACGCTTGGAAGCCGAGCCCTGGTCGTTATATATCGCCAGGTGCAGCCGGCCGCCATGAGGCGCAACCGGGATGGCCGCATGCTCGAGTGCGCGCCACATATCACCCGTATGGTGGAGGACACCCCAAGCATAGACCACGTTGTACTGGCCAAGACCCTCGATATAACTCCGGTCCAGCACACTAGCCTGTTCCAAGGTCCATTCGCTCTCCTCGTTAGGAAAATAGCGCGCGCGCAGGCGACGCGCGCATTCCACTGAGTTCGGGTCATAATCGAAGGAACGGACCCGCGCTCCGAGCTTTCGCGCCGCCAGAGAAAACAGACCGCTGCCGCATCCGATATCAAGAAAGCTCTGGCCGTGCAGATTGTCCGTTTCCAGCCATTTGACCAGCGAGTACTGCGCTTGCGTGATCCGATCTTCATTGAGACGGTTGAGAAAGTGCGACCAATTTTCGCCGAACTCAAACCGCCGGCCGGCACTTATCTCCTGTGCGAACCCTGATTCGGTCCCTTCGGCATGCATGCTGGATAAATTCCCTCAGGTAGATGCGGGGCAACTACGATCTTTCCAGATTGAGAAAGACTGCAAAGTCCGTGGCCTCGCCAGAACAAAACCGACACTGAAACTCGCCTGATTCAAGATTTCGATTCGGCCCAGCCTTAGTCAACTTTCAATTTCCGGTCGACGACGGAGAGCCCGCATGGCACTGCGCCTTAACTCGGCGCAAGGCCGCGACAAAGTCCTGGAAACGCGGATCTACATGCCCCGAACCATAAGGACCGTCTTCCTGCCAGGAACTGCCGTGCCCATAGATCCAGACATACGGTTGCCCCGCGGCGAAAGCCAGCCCGAGGCGCCTGGCAAAGCTCTGCGGGGTTTCGCTTGCACTCTTGTCGTTGTAAGTCTTCCCCAACGGCCATAGTCCTATCGCTACCGAAGTGGTCCCCGGGGCGACACCTGCCGACGTAAGTAGTGGAACGTGATGCTTCATGATACTGGGCACCACGATTTGCGGAGCCGCGGCACGGTAGGAGTATTCACTGCCCAGAATTAGAGCGCGGAAGGAAGCCTCCACAAGGCCTTGGAGGAATACCGGGCTGAGCATATACACGTTTCGCATGCCGCCTGCAACCATGTTTGCAACCTCGGGAATTACTATGATCTCAGCGTTTGGAAACTCCTGCTTAATCGCCGCTCCGATCCTCCTGCCGGCCTGATAGACGATTATCTTCTTATTTGGAAAGGCCGGGTCGACCGCCCAGAAGCCGCTCTGATAAGGCTCAAGGTCCAGGGATATACCCTCGAAACCTGCGAAGCGGGCCAGATGGGCCGCTTCGCGAAAGTGGCCCACAACCGTATCTATTTCCGGCGGTGTCCAACCGAAAGGTTGGCTCGACTTTAAGGGCGCTGAGATGTCGAGAAAATTGTATGCGACTCCCTGGCTCGCATAAATCTGCTGGAATCGTCGCAACCGGCCATATACTTCACTGCTTTCGTCGTTGCCCACTGACTTGGTCCAATCAGTCACGGCTCTGAGAACGAAGAATCCATCGATGCCGACATTCGCCCAATATCTGGCGTCCTCCTGATCAAAGCGTTTGGTCACATCAACGCCACCGAACATCAACACCTTTGGACAGATGGTTCCTGCCGCTGTTCGGGGAAGGAAAGTAACGACCGCGAGAAACGCCGACAGAATAAGAATTTTCGGAATCTGCGTTCGCCGGCGGCCTCGCCTCCAAAAGACACCTCTGGCTTCCCGAAACAAACCTGTTTGAGCGATTTCAGGACTCATGAATTTCGCCGCTACTCCGACCGCTGACGGATTTAACTGGCGTCGCCGAGGTTTTCGTTCATGGCAGTTGAAGCTTGCCGGATGGGCGCCGACAGGGGTTTCCTGGCAACGCAAGCGACTAGCGGCGAGGTAACCCGGTTCGGAGTGAGCTTAAGGCCATGTTCCTCAACAAACCAGAACGCCCGGCTAATAGCGCCGCAGACGCCCGTGGCGAGCCGCCGGATCGGCTGCAGACGATAACCCTGAAAATTCAGCACGCCCAAATTTACAACAAGGAGGTAAAAGCTGTCACAATCAACCAAGCCGGCATCGAGATGCGCCGTTGTCAATTGCGCCGAGTCCAGCGCCACATGACCGTCGAAGATTCGACGATCGATCCGCTTCTGTAGCCAACCAGCATTCCGTGCATGTTCGGGACCATCGTAATCATGGTGCCCCCGGGCTTTAAAAAGCGAGAGCAAGCAGCGACGCTAGTGGAGGTGTCTTCGAAATGCTCAACGACTCCGAACGACGCGACGAGATCGAAGAACTCGATCATTTCTCGGGGTGGTTCAAACAGATTGGAGCAAATTACTTGTCCCGCAACGCGGGCTCGGGCGAGGATTTCGCGCGACCGCGCGCAACCTATTTCGCTGTAGTCCAGGCCCCACACTTCGAGACCGAACTGCCGCGCAAAATAAGGCATCCACACTGAATTGGCGCAGCCGATTTCCAGGAATCGGACCGGCCGCGGCGTCATGCGATTGATAACTCCAATGAATAACCGATGTTTAGCTCGATTTACATAATTGGCTACGCCTGGGAGGTCCGGATCTATCAGCGCGGGAAGCGCCTGCGAGTTTCCCATCCATAGGCCATCCCAATAAGACGTACCCATCTTGTCAAAATCGGAATCCATTTAATACCGTATTATTCCCGCCATTCCGAACGGTCCAACGTGCGTAGTATGAGCCGAATCACGATAAGGAACGCGAACGCGGTCGCCTAGCAGGTTGCGGACAAACCCCAAAAATGGCCGGTTACCCAGTAGCAATAACCTAATTATGCATAACATGGCACGCAATTGCGCTGTCGCCGCGGGCTCTAAAAACCCTTTGTCCGCAACCTGCTAGGAGCCGGGGTCGCCGCTTTCGCCATACGCGGATCACTGGTCAACTTTGTGTTTTGGACCTCGCAAAACCAGCACGCGTCTGTGCAAACCGCGGTATAGAAAGGCACGCCGGGCATTTCAATGAACCGCAGTAACCATCTTGACACCCGACTTATGTCCGGCGTCGCCTGGCCGTTCACCGCCAACAGCCGCACCGCCGGGACACTCGCGACACACTAAGCTCGTGAGCAGACATAAGTAGTTATCCCGTAGCTGCTGGTCCAACTCTGGAATGCTTCATAAACCGGCATCAAGAGCCGATCAACAGCGGCGCCCGGATATTTGCAACAATAGCGAGCCGTGTTTGCGAAGCTATCCGGCAGATTCATATCTTCGAGGAACTCAATTCTGTTCGGAGGAAGATCAGTCCATTGCATTTCACGACGCAATACCAGCTTATAGAGCAGGTATCTCATCCAGTTAGCTGGCTGCATCCCGTAAACACTGTCGTCGTACACTGCCCGGTCAAGCTTTAAACCGCTCAACTCCAAGTATCGCTTAACCGTCGCTTGGCTGAAAAAATACAGGTGCCTTGGAACGTCTTCCCGAAAGAGATGTCGCGACGAGGTACTGGTGAAATTGGTGACCAGGAATACGAACTTGCCACTTGGCTTTAGTAAGCGACCGGCCTTGCGGAAATGCGCAGCCGGATCATGAACGTGCTCCAGTACGGCCCACGCCGTGATTGCATCATAGCTCGGCTCATCCAGCGCGATATCGGGGAACTCCTCCCCATGGACCGGAAAATCAGTAATTGGATCGGCAGCATCCGCAACCTCGACCCCCTCAACGTCCCAACCCAACCGCCTCATAAATCGGGGAAACTCCCCACTGGCGCAACCGATGTCAAGTAACTTCGGTTTGCGTCCATCATGAATGACGTCCGCCAAGAAGCTCGCTTCGGCAGCATAGCGCCGTTGATGATAGGACGCCTGGTCGTGAAAGTATTGAAAAAATTCGCGCGGGTAATAGCGCGACATCTCCGATCGCGTCGGTCTAGGATTGACGAATCCCAGGCCGCAAGTGCTACACTCTACAATATCAAACCATTCTTTGGGATTGCGTCTCCATTCGCGGCTGCGGAAGAAACCGACATCCGGCTTGGTGTACACTTTGCGCCACCGATCGGAGCCGCACAAGTTACAGTTGATCAACTCCATGTTGCAGTTCGAGCTTTACGCTACTCTGCTAAAAGGCGCGTGCCTCGCTTGCACCGCTGCCCGCCATAAAGTCGCGAGATCGGAGCGCTGGGGCACGATATACAAGAGCAGTGAAGCCCGAGCCAATCGCGCGGTCCATGAGAGGATCAGGATTCCACCAAGAGCATAAGTGATTGTGGAGGCGAGGCCAGCCCCGGCAGGCCCGAATCGTGGAATCAACCACAAATTGAGCCCTATATTGCAGCTAAGGGATAGCGAGTTGATGGCGGCCAGTATCCAAGGTCTGCCGTACATCACAATTGGAACTCCGCACAGGCGTTGGACCCCTAGAAACATCAAGCCTGGAAGCAGCGCGATCAATGGCTTGTATGCGGAGGCGAACTGCGCTCCCGCGGAGTTACGGATGATTATCGGGCCACAGACAACCCAGAACAACCCCATACTCGCACACAAGGGCAGCGCAACTCGCACCGCGGCAAGACTCTGCCGCGCCCCGGCCGTGATGTCACGCCGTACCTGCTTAGGATTAAGCGCGAGTGCGAGCGAATCGGTGATGATAAGGATGCTTTCGGCGAATGGCACGGCCAAAGAGTAGAGTCCCAGCGCGGCGCTACCAGCGAACCATTTGACCATAAACATGTCCGCGCGCAGATGAAGGAACAGCAGTACGGTGCTGGCGTGAAGCGGGATCGACTGGCGCAGTGTGCTTCTGAGCAACTCGCGATCGAATTTCATCCGGATGAAACGTCGCCGCTCGAGCCCCGCGGCGGTCAACGCCCAAGTACAGACGACGTATGCCAAATTGAGGCATAAGGCCGTTGCCACGCTTAGCCTACCCATCTGCCATAACACAATGAGGGAGCCAAGCTGAATCACGGCTCCGCCCACATTGGCCACGAACTGCCATCTGACTTCGCCTTTGAGGGTCAGCAGACTGCCACTGAACAGGCGGTGGAGGGTGAACGGAATGGTGATCGCCGTAAGCGCCACGAGAGGCGTTCCGAGGTCCCCAAAAAGGCGGGTGAGGAAGAATGCCGCCCCAACCATCGCGCCGACTCCCAAGCCGCCTGCGGTGATTGCGAGCAGGCCATTTTGTGCCGCCAGTTGCTCGATACCCCGATGTTCGCTGCCAAGCAGAAAAATATTGGTCTGGACCAATGACAGGTTACAAACCATGGCCAAAACCGATGCGGCTACAATCGGTAGATAAAATAAACCACGCTGTTGGGGTCCGAGCCATCGGGAGATCAAAATGGTCGTGAGGAATCCGACCGCGTATTCGAACAGCCGCAGGCTGAAAACCCAACTCGCGTCGGAGGCTATCGACCGTTCGCTGTATTGCCCGGCTTTATTCACCTGTGCTTCGGCGCCGGATGCTCCGTTTGCCGTCCCTGGCTGTGCGCCGCCGTCGGAGATTGCCGGCAACGAAACTGACTTGGTGGTAGGAGTCATTTGCCGATGCGCTCATCACGCTGATGGTCGGCGCCTGGTTCAGCGCGTCTGATTCCAACGATGAACACATTGCTGTAGAACACTCCCGAGCTATCGAAACGATTGAGGAGCGAGCACAGCAGATTAGTTACGCCCGACATTCCCAGCCAAAACGGCAGCAAGGGTCCCCGCAACGATGATAACTCGAACTCCAACCAATTGAGCCACAGACCTCCAAGAATAGTCCCGATTCCACCCTCGCCTTTGGCCTCCATTAGGTCATAACGGTCGCCCAAAACTTGGCGTAATCCTGCGACCGTGAAACGGCGGTAGTCATGCCGGTGTTGGGAATCACCGTAGTGCTCCTGGTAAAAAAATGGGGCACTGACGACGAGCTTGCCGCCGGGCTTTAGCACGCGGTTGATTTCGCGCAGAGTGAGATCTAGATCGAGAGCATGTTCGAAGGCCTGCGTGCACAGCACACCGTCAAAGGAAACCGAGTCCAGGGGCCACGGCTCGGCCGGACTGATCACGTAATCCGACTCGGAGGAAGCAATCAGATCGATACCGACAAGTTCCACATTCTTGCCAAACCACTCTTTATACGGCTTGGTTCCGCATCCAACGTCGAGGATCCGGCCGCACATCCCGGGTAGATGCCTCCTCAAATCGCGGTAAAGTACTTCGGTCCAGAGCCATTGGAAGTGCCACGGTCTCAGGTTCGGATGAACCCCGCAGATGCTGTTGTAGACGCGATGATAGATGTCCGCACCGCGTCGCTTCAGCGCCGGCCATACCGAGGCAGGCGGCACGTCCCACACGGTGTTACGCAGGTTCATCGAAACTGAGTGATGCCTGCCCGGGAACCCCAGCGATGCTCGGGTGGCATCTGTGCGCCGTCGTATCGATAAACTGCCGATGCCACAACTCCAACATCAGCAGAGTCCAGAGCTGAAACTGCCAGTTCCTGCGACCCGCCAGGTGTTCGCTCAGCAGCCGCTCAACATAGAGCCGATTGAAATAACCTCGCCCAATTGCGCGGTCGCTCAAAACCGTGTCCCGGATCAGGCTCTCAAGTGAGCCGCGAAACCAATGTTCGAGGGGCACTCCGAAACCCTTTTTAGGGCGATCGAGGATTTCCCCGGGCAGGATCTTTGTAAACGCTCTTTTAAGGATTGCCTTGCCCGAACGGCCCCTGAGTTTGAACCGCCGGGGCAGCCGAGCGACGAATTCCATAAATTCGTGATCCACCATCGGCGAGCGCGCCTCCAGAGCCACCGCCATCGAGGCGATATCCACTTTTACCAACAAGTCGTCCGGCAGATAGAGATTGGCGTCAACATATAGCGTTGAATCCACTGGATCGTCGGTTCCGGCGCCTCGGTATAGTTCCATCACCAGCTCTTCCGAGCGTGAGCCGTTGATGGAGGCAGCGAATTCCGGGCTGTAGAGGCGCCGTTTACGGTCCTCACGAAATTGTGACAGCATGTAGGCATAACCCAAGCGCCAGTCAACGCGCAAAACGTCCTCCAGCACCCGCATCCGCGAGGCCATCCGGTTGTCGTACCCGATTAGACCGTAGCTGCTGGAGAGCAAGCTGCCCAATAGCGCACGGAGCGGAGCCGGGCTTAGATGCAGGCGGCTGGCAAGCAGGTTCACCCGATAACGCCCGTACCCCGCAAAGTTCTCGTCGCCGGCGTCGCCATTAAGCGCGACCGTGACGTACTCGCGGGTGAGCTTGCTCAGATAATAGGTGGGCAGGGCCGACGAATCGGCATATGGCTCGTTGTAGTGCCACACCAGCTTTTCCAGCGTATCCAGGGCATGGGCCGGTTCGACCACGAACTCATGATGATCGGTGCCGAACCGTTGCGCGACCATTCGGGCATAGGCAGTTTCGTCATAGTCAGGTTCCTTAAAGCCGATCGAGAAGGTTTTCACTGGTTTCGAGCTGAGGCCCGCCATCACGGCGACAATCGCACTCGAGTCGATTCCACCGCTCAAGAAAGCACCCAGCGGCACGTCGCTGATCATCCGCAGCCGCGTTGCTTCGGTAAGGCGCCGGATGATCTCATCGCAGGCTTCCTGTTCGTCGATCTTGAATTTGGGACCGTACGCAAGCCGCCAATATCTTTGAATCCGAATCGCTCCGTTCTTGAACAGCAGAGTATGCGCGGGAGGTAGCTTTTTGATTCCCTTGAATGCGCTGAACGGGTTGGGTACATACCCGAAGCCGAGATAATGGTTGATCGCTTCCAGGTCGGGCTCTGCGGTCATCCCTGGGTAGGTGAGAATTGCCTTGGGCTCGGATCCGAACAGCAGGCGCGTGCCGTCGAAACGGTAGAAGAGAGGTTTTTTTCCCAGCCGATCCCGGGCCAAAATCAGGATGCGGCGGGGTTCATCCCAAATCGCCAGCGCGAACATCCCGCGCAGATAGCTGACGAAATCCGCGCCGTATTCCTCATACAGATGCACGATCACCTCGGTATCGCTGTTGGAACGGAAGCGGTGACCGCGCGCCAGCAATTCGCGTCGGAGGCTCTGGAAGTTGTAGATCTCGCCATTGAACACAGTCAGCACGCTGCCGTCTTCATTGGCCATTGGTTGGCGTCCCTCGGGGCGCAAATCAATGATCGACAGGCGCCGGTGCCCGAGTCCCACTCCTGGTGCGATATACAATCCGGCCTGATCGGGTCCGCGATGGTGCAGCGTCTCGCGCATCGCGATAACTGCGGGCGCTCCTATCCGCTCGGAACGGTCACTGCTGACCACGCCGCAAATCCCGCACATGAAACTATATTAACCTCATCAGGAGGTGCTTGGTGTGTTCGACCCGATTGATAACGAAACCCTTAATAACGAAACAGGCAGGCAAATGAAGCGGCGGCTCCTAGCTGCTCTCGAATCCGGCCCGATGCTTTATCCCAACCGCGCACCAATACGGCATCGACTCGGAGAAGCGGATCTCGCCCAGGCCCGCCCGCTCCATCATGGTGCGGATTTCGGTCCGTGTGAAGCGCCTCTCCAGTCTAGTGCCGAAGCGGTCCAACGCATCAGTCCGCATTACATAGAACGAGGCGTCCCGGTACTGGTTCAGTGGCCATTGCGCGGGCATGATCCCGAGGCGGTGGAGACCTTGTGCGGTACGGGCCAGCGGCCAATAGATGGCCGCCGCGATCGCCTGGCTGACGCAGTATTTGACCCGGCTGGGCAGCCTCGACATTACTATCCGGCACCAATCCGTGGCGCGCCACAAACCCCGGTACCACGCTGAACGGTTATCGAAGGCATAGTAGAGGTAGAGCAGGAAGGGCGCTCCGGGTTTCAGTTTACTTGCCACCGCGCGGATCGCAGCGGCGGTATCCGGAACATGATGCAGAACGCCGAGCGAGAACGCGAAGTCGAGCGAGTTGTCGGCAAACGGTAACGCATCGACCGCGGCCAGATAAAAGTCCACATTACCGCAACCCGCCAGGTTGTTACGCGCCACCGCCAACACCTGGGCGCTGGCGTCAACCAGGTGCAGCGTGGCGACCCGCGGCGCGACCAGTACCGCCCAGCGGCCGCTGCCGCAACCAATATCAGCGCCGACGCCGCCCCGAGTGGGCAGCAAGTCCCAGGGAAAGATCGAGAAGTATTTATCGAAGTGCCGCTGCCGTTCGCGTGGGTCGAGTTGACCTTGATCGAACCGGGACCATTCGAAGCCAAATCCGGCGATCGTGGCGGCGTCCGCGTTGGTGGCCAGTAGTTGTTCAGATTGTTCGCGGGTCATGGATCGTGGCGCAACAGCGTTAGATTGGTGGAGAACCTTGTCCCCTTGCACGGATTATTCGACCGCCTCGCGGACCAGTTCTCGATAAAGCTCCTGGTGCTGGCTCACGACCTTGGTCAGGGAGAACGCCTGGCTGACGCGCTGGCGTGCGCGCTGTCCCAACCTCGACCTGGACTCGGGTCCCAGTTCGATCAGCTCGATCAATGCTCGCGCCAAAGCTCCCGAATCTTTAGGCGGCACTAGCTTTCCGGTATCACCAATGATCAGCCGGCAGTCGCCCACGTCCGTGGCTAAGCAAGTCACTTCGCACGACATCGCTTCGCTCAAGACCGTTGGACTGCACTCGACGTAGGAAGAAAGACAATTGATATCCAAACCCGGCATGAAGCCGGGCACATCATTTCGTTCGCCGAGCAAATGGACTCTCGAACGCAGACCCAACCGTGCGATCATTTCCATTATCTCGACGTTACCGGAGTCTAAGCCGCGGCCGGCCAAAATCGCATGAAGATTAGGGTGGCGTTGCGACGCTATTTGCACTGCGCGCAGGAAGTTTGCATGGTCTTTCCACGGATGGTACCGGCCCACGAGACCTACCACCAAAACGTCCGGTTCCAGCCCCAACTCGCTACGTAACTTCGCCCGCGCATCGAACCGTGGACGGAACGTGTCCATGTCGCAACCAATAGGGATGTATTCCCAACGTTTAGGGCGATAGCCCAGTGCCTCATGCCAGATGATCGTGCTCTTTGATACGGCGATCATTGAAGTTGGCAGTCGGGAAAGCCTGGTCAGTAAACGTAGAATTGCCTTGGATCGCATTGAATACTGGTCAAGATCGATTCCGGCCGCGTGAATACTGCAACAGATCACCGGCACCCGCATCAGTTTGGCTACGATGATTCCGATCAGGTCAGAGTGGTAAAGCCAGGTCTGCACGAGCTGAGGACGAAAACGGGCGCACAGACGTACCAACTTGACCAACGCGAGAGGATTTGGCAGCCGGCCTTGCATTCCCAGCCCGAGGACCCGAACGCCGGTCCGCTCGATCAAAGGCCCAATCGGGTGCGTCTCTCCCAGAGCGACAACCTGATTCTCGAAGCCATCGCGGTCCATCGATGCAATCAGCCGGTAAAGCATCATTTCGGTCCCGCCCTGGCCTAACTCGTTAATTATATGGAAGACTCTTATAGCCATATCAGACGCAATGCCGAGAGACCCTCCAGCGGATCCTCAGTTGGAATATTCATGGCCACAGGCCATGGCCCTGATAAGCGGGTGAGCCTTAGCGCTTTATTCCTACTGCGCACCAGTAGGGCTGAGAGTCGGAAAACCGCACCTGCTCGAATCCCGCGGCCTCAAGCATCTGCTCGATCTGTGAGCGGGTGAAGCGCTTCTCCAGACGCGTGCCAAAGCGATCCAGAGCATCATTGCTCATAATATAAAACGACCTGTGCTTATAAAAGGACAGAGGCCAATTCTGCGGAGTTATGCCCAGGCGTTCGAGAACAGTCGCGGTGCGAGCAATTGGAAAATACACTGTGGCAGCAGCCAACCTGCTCGCAGCATAACGAAGCGGATAGGGTAGACGCGAAACCCCGTGTCGAACGAGGTCGGTGGGCTTCCATAGCCACCAGTACCAGCTTGGACGATTGTCGAACGCATAATATATATAGACCAGAAACGGCGCTCCGCGCTTGAGCTTTTTCGCCACCGCGGCGATTGCTCCCGCCGTGTCCGGTACGCACATCAGGACACCGAGCGAAAATGCAAAATCCAGGGAGCCGTCTGCGAAGGGCATTTCATCAAGGCTCGCGTGGTAGAACTTCACGTTGTCAAAAGACTTGAGGTTCCTGCGAGCAACTTCAAGCGCTTCGGCGCTTGCGTCAAGGACATGTAATTCTCTTACCTTGGGCGCGACAAATTGCGACCATCTGCCGCTGCCGCAGCCAACGTCGACCCCAGAGCCGCCGTCGGCGGGCAGCAATTCCCATGGGAAGATGTGAAAATACTCCCGGAATGCTGCTTGCTTCTCACTCTGGGAGACTCCCGTCTGAGGAAAACGCCGCCATTCGTCACCAAAACCAGCTACGGTCTGCGCGTCCAGATTGGCCATCGCACCAACTCCCCCAAAACTGTTTGTTGGCAATACTTATGCGGGTCCTGGCGCCGAGCGCCTCGTCACCACAATTTTAATGGTTTCGCCGATCAAGCCGCTTTGTTCAGCTTGCGGCCTGTCGAACTATAGGTTGCTGACGTTGCAAACCCAGTTCTGCAATAATTCTAGAAGGTTTAGCGATTACAATCTTGACAACAGCTCTGCGTGCAACTATCCCCAGGCTGCTTTTTCAACACCCCGCTAAAGAGGAGCTACAGTTAACTCAATAGCGAACAATAGCCAGGCCTGAGTCGCAGGCCGTCACTCCGCCTCTGGACGCGTCCGCGGCCTTCCGAGGTACAGCATGAGCAGAAGCATAACGGGCAAGACCTGCAAGCCGATAGCGTACCGCGGCACCCATGTTGTGCGGGGAGATAAACCCATAGAGCACCGACCACAGCACAATCAGAGTTATAGCGCTCAGGATCACGGGTTGATACAAATCCCGCAACCGGGTCCTGATCACCGTGCGAATCAGCAGCAGGATCAGCACCATATCTTCCAAGCCAGCCATCAGACCGAAGGCGTTCATGACCTCTCCGGGGAGCGGGCGGAACAACGCACTAAAGGCTCCTTGAGGCGCGTATCTGACCAGATCGCTCCAGCCGCCGATAACCACTTTGACGTCGGCGGCAGACCCGCCGCGATCAAAACCTGACCCGCGCTGCGCAACCGCCTCGAGCAGTTCCATGGCCGTTGCCGCCCTGAAAGTCTCCATCAGCGGCTGAGTCAGAAAAACCATCAGCAGCGCGCCGGCCACAAACGCAAGCAGCCGCGCGGTCCATCTGCCAACCATGCTCAGGAGCAGCACCGCCAAAGGTAGCGCCATTATCGGCGCCATCCAGATGCGGATAATCGCGGCAATCACCATACCGAGGCGACGAATATCAGAGATGACAGGCGGCGCCGCTTCCACAGCGCGACCGCACCGTATGAGTAAACCGCCATTCCAAGCATCACGATCGGATCCTTGCCCAGGATCGATGACCAGAACAGAATCGACGGGGTCAGGCCCAGGACAAGCAGTATCCGCATATCCTCGCGCCCCAAAAATAGGACCGCCGCCCGATAGAAAATATACACTCCGGCGAGACCGGCCATCGCCACGTCGAGCTTCATTGCGTGATATGAATAAGGCCAAGTTGGTAATGCAACCGGGTGACATCGGTCATCGCCTCGCTGCCATGACCCGGCACCAACCCTGACCATTGAAACGAAGTACGTGCCAGCCTGTAGTAAACGAATGCATCAAGTCCGTAATGAGCTTCGTAGACCAGCATGACACCAAGTGCGACCAGCACTTTCGCTCCCCACAGGCCCAAGAGAACCGGACGGTCATTGCGCGGCAGCGGCAAAGCCATCAGCACGGTCCCCAGGACTCCCGCCCATACTACGGCAATCAGATAGTCCAGCCCCATTTCGGGCTGCTCGATCTGGTGTCCCATTTTGACGACGAACTTCATCAAGCCTGGAGTAAACAAGGCGACCGCTACCGCAATCAGTACAAAGGGCACGAAGTCCCGGAAAGTCAGGCTGGAAGATTGGTCGATTGCGTTCACCGCTGCCTCGTATCCCGCGCTCAGGAAATGGCGCGCCGCCCAAGCCGGAGGTCGCGCCGGCGCCGGATCCTGACGCATCATGCGCCGGCGCCGGCGGTCGCGCAGCAACAGCCATCCGCCCGCAATTCCGGGGGCCAAAATCAACGCCATCAAAGCATCGATCAGCGGCTGGGGCGAATGGGGAGCGTCGGGCACTACGGGCGGGTCAATAACCACGAAGGCAAACCCGGCCTGCAACTCGGCGGTGCCAAGCTGCTGGAGTTGCTCCGCAAGTAATTGATCAAGCTGTCCCACCAGCAGCATGTCGGAGGTTGTGCCTACCTGACGTTCGAGGTCCTTAATCGCGACGTTCGCGGTCTCCACATAGCGCGTCCGCAGGCGTTCTTGCAAAAGCTCGACATATCCCGTCAAAACCCGATTGGCCTCGGTGCGGTCCGGATCTTCGAACCAGAGGGTCAAGTTACCTTCCTTGTCATCGTACTTGTAATCGAACCGGTAAGACATCAAGCTATAGCGCAGCCAGGGCGTCAGAGAGTGCGGGGCCCCATAATACCACCATAGTAGCGTCGCCAACCAAGGCTTATGCCGCTTGAGCAGCGGATCCAGATGATCCTTCTTAACCAACTCATTGGTGAAATCGACTGAATTGACGATGGCTATAAACTCCTCGGCGTCGCTGGCGGTAGTGCCAAAAAGACCGCTCAAGGGTGAGCCGCCGCCAATGGAGGTCATATTTCCCAGTATCGCCCCCAAATTGGTCGACGACTGCGGTTCCTGCGAGGCCGGCCTCAAAATGGCTTGCGCCCTGTACCAGTGCGTCATCACGAACCTGGTCAATATGTAGGTGAGGACCATCGCAATCAACCCGCAGGCGACCAGATGACGTTTCCAGGGGGCCAGGACCGACCAGCAGTAATCAAGCGACCAGTTTTCCATCTTTGTCCAGACCGGCGCGACGTGCCGGTGCAACACCATAACGTCGGATTCGGAATCCCTATATCAGCCTTTGCGCGGAGCCTCTGAGGGCGGAATGCGCAATCTCCGGATTGACGGGGCGCGTCTCAAACGAGGCCCGCGAGTTGCCTCAGAAACTCCTTGGCATGGTCATCGGGCAGCGGCCGCCGTTCATTGTCTTGTCTGATACCGGAGCCCCAGACTGCCATCGCGCCTTCCGGTACATGGTAGGCGGTACCGCGTCCGATGCACCGTGATCCCCGCGGCGTCCCAACTACAAAGCTGGTCGCCGATCTTGAAAGCTCCGGCGTCGATATCATGGCGCCGCGGATTGATTAACGTGATGCTCAAGGAGTCGCCGGCCTCGTCCACGCGAAACAGGCGCGCGCCGGAAAGCGTGCGGCAGGCATCGAGATTACGTCATGAAGGCCAGACGCGCCGATACCGACGGCACCTCGACTGCGACCTGCGGTGCCATCGCCAACAAGCGGCGATAAGCGGCCGGCGCCAGGCCCAGCGCGGGTGGCGAACTTGCTTACGTCGGAAAGTAATGCCTGTACTCCTTCATGATGATCGCGCCGGATCGCAGCCTGACCCATGCTGGTTGCGAACACCACTATCAGATCCGGATTCACGCTACAGAAGTCCATCGCTTCGGCCAGGATCCGATCCACTACCCTCATGGCAAAGCGCATGGTCGCGAGATAAGCCAGATGACGATCGCAGTCGTTGTCGGCGAAATCCTCCGGAAACAGACTGTTCCAATAGCGATGCATCGCGCTGGCTACGTGATTGGTGAAGAAAGTGGTGAAGGCGGGCGGATGGATCGGGTCGAATAGATTGCGGAACGCGTCCCACATCACCAGCGCCTGAAAGATCGGGCGGCGTGAAGTCTTAGTCTGGTCCAGTTGTTCGCCCGCCAACTGCGCCATCGCCATTAGCACCGTACGCGGACTGACGCCGACCGTGGAAGGGACTTTAACAGCTCCCAGGTCTGCCGCGACCAAATTGAGCGGCGGTTGATTACCCGTCCGTTGGCTGCGGTCTGGGACAGATTGAAGCTCTGTAACGGGGTCAGTCGGGCCGGCACGCACGAAGGGTCGTGGCCGAAGGTATCGGGGATGTAAAATCCCAAACGTCCAGGATCGGTTGGTGGCCAGCTTTGCAGGGAACCGAAAATACCAATTGAGTAGTCGCGCTCGCGGTATTCCTGCCAGATGGGAGTCCCGCGAAAGGTCGTTGGATCCTGCCCGAGATGCATGATGCCATGAGCTTCCTTGGGCATCCCACGATGAAACGTCGGCCAGGTAATCCAAGGCGACAGCTCGCCGGAGTCGACCGCGACGTTGGTCAGATTGCGAGCAGTCGAAAAAAAACGGGTCAGCGCCGGGTACTCCGGCTGCCCGTGGAACCGGTCGATCATTCGCCAGGGGATTTCGTTCAATTCCAGCAGCAGCAGCGGACGAATCATTCTAAGTCACCCGTGGACGCTTACGCTCTCCGGCAGGTGCCCGGTGGACCAGCCCATTCAAAAGATAGCCGTAATTACCGGGCGTCAGCGGCGCTGTAGGTGGTCATCGGCGCTGGTGCCGCGAGCAATTGATCAATCGCATCAACCTGGCGCGCCACATACTGCCTTTCGTCGAAGCGCTGGACGACCGCGGCGCGCGCCGCTTGACCCAGAATCACGCGCAAACCGGAATGGCCGTGCAGTAATTTGAGCAACCCGGTCAACCGATCGACGTCGCTCGGAGGGTACAATAGACCGGTCATGCCGTCCTCGATAATTTCGCGGCATCCGCGGATTGCGGTGGCGATCACCGGCAACTCACTGCTCATCGCCTCCAACAGCGCCCGCGGCATTCCTTCCCGATGGGACGGCAGCACGAAGACGTCGCAGGTGGATAAATACTTCTCCACTTCCCGCACCATCCCAGTTATGGTCAGGCCGCCGGCGACCCCGGCTTTGCGCGCCTGGGCGAGAAACTCCTGGTGCACCGGCGAGATGTCCTGGTCGATGTTACCTCCGATGAGCAACAATTCGCTGTCCGGATCGGATTCGTGCAACCGAGTAAAGGCCCCAAGCAAATCTATGAAGCCCTTGTCCTTGACCAGTCTGCCGACGGCTGCCACTCGAAATCGTCCGCTCTCGCAATCCCAGTCGGCGCTCCCAAGCCACGCGGTCGGGTTGATGGCGAAAACGGCGCGTGTCGATCCCATTGCCGATTACCGAGATGCGGTGCGGCGCGATGTACCCACGGGTGACCATCAGGCGGGCATCCTCCTCGGTCTGACTAAGCGTATGGGTGGTAATTCGAGCCAATGCGCCTTCGAGTAGAATTGTGGCTTCGCGCTGGTAGCGGGACTGAGCATCGTGAAAGTAGAAGCCGTGCGCAGTGTAAAGGTTAATCGGCACGCCTTCCATCCAGGCTGCGACCCGGGCGACGATGCTCGCGTTACGATTGTGGCCGTTGACGCAATCATACCCGCCGGCGCGAATCAAACGGCGCATCCGCTTGATGGCATGTGCAAATGCGGCCAGCGAGGCGCTTCTCGGAAAGCCAAACGGATGGACGGCGACGCCCAACCGGTCCGCGATCTGTGCCACGTTCTTGCCTTCACATACGCATTCGACCGCGTGTCCATCTGAGCGAAGCGCCCGAATCAGCGGATCGAGAAATCCCGTAAGGTAAAACTCCGTATTGCATACCTGAAGAATTCGCGCCATCAGTTGATCCCCCAAGCGGTTGCGAATTCGTCCGCGGCTCATCGAGCCGCCGCGCAGACTGAAAGCTGCAAGCATATTTTCTTAGTCGACGGGTCAAAGACCAGTGACAGCTCTTCTGCGGCTGAAACTGACTACCAAGGATTTACGGGGGGAAAGGCGGCACCCCATCTCTGCTCTTCGCTTCCTCGAAGACACTAAAGGACACGGCTGGTCTCTCTACCGGCTGCTAAAAGCCTTTCCGGCCACAAGGTCTGTATATTCCCATCTCAACGTTCTGCTACAGCTTGCGTCGCCAGCAGTCCGACCACCGCCAGCGCGGTGGCGCTGTTCGAGATGATCGTCGTTATATCGGTCCAGTACTTCATACGGATTGCGCTTTGCATGTTGATGAGACTCTCGGGCACGTACACGGTGTCTCCGGCTTCGAGGGTTTCCGACATCAGACCGCCGAGTTACCAGCGGAAGGAGCGGAAACAGCGACGCCTGCCTGCTGTTTTCGAATCCCTCCTGGGTTACCACCGAGCCATCGATCTTGATTACCATGAGCCGATTGACGTCCCCTTGCGTAGTCGCGCCGCCTGCCGCGTAGAGATAGTCGGCGACCGTCATCCCATGCCGGACCGCCACCGAAGTCGGATGGTAGACCTGTCCCAGTACGTTTACCGACGCTGGCGCCCGGGGCACCGAGATCGAGTCGCCGTCCTGCAGCGCGATGTCCTGGCTCTCCTCGCCCGCGAGCATTTCATCGACGTGCACAACAATTCTGCCGTCGGCCTGCTGACCCTGCGTCGTCGCCAGCAATTGTTGCAGGCTGGCCATGGTCCCCGCCGCCGCGCTACCGGCCGACGATGCGGAATTCACGGTGTTCATCGCGATGACTGAATCGAAAACTGTGCGAGTTCGTTGGCAATCCGCTGCGCGTGCTGCGTCGAGATCCTTTTGCTCCATCTGCTGAACGCTCGCACGGGTAAAGACCAGGGCCTTGGGAGACGCGTCGGAAAGGAAGCCGCCGCAGCGAACGATCAGCGAGCTCAGGCGCTCGCCGGAATGAATCGGGTACTGTCCGGGCTTGGACATTTCGCCGCTCACCGTTACCACCCACGGAAGATGCCAGTTCGGGGTGACGGTGACGAACACTTCATCATTGAAATGGAGTGGATAGTTGAGATCGTGGGAACCGGGGCGCAGATCGAGTTGGAAGAAAACCCGGCGGGTACGCGCCGCCGAAATCACCTCGGTGCGGGCCAGCTCGACCTTCTGTTTGTCGGCGTCGTCTTTGAATCCGCCGGCCGCCGCGACCAGGTCCCGAATGCGCATTCCCTGGTTAAAATTATACAGGCCCGGCGCTTGAACCTCGCCGTTGACGACGACGGAGCGCGAGGGCAGATTGTAATCGATCACGCTGGAGATAACGAG
The DNA here is from genome assembly GCA_963824565.1 of uncultured Pseudomonadota bacterium. GTDB lineage: Bacteria > Desulfobacterota > Binatia > Binatales > Binataceae > JAJPJA01. The sequence goes on from CAWGQB010000026.1 coordinate 643,738, forward strand.
ATTGTCGTTCGCCCGCAATACCAGGTCATCGTTGGACGGCCCGGAAATGATGTCCGCAAGATTGAGATCGTAGGAGCGATGCGTCGCGTGACCGTTAACCACCGAGACCCTGATCAGCGTGGCGCGCGGCTTGTACGCGTCCTCTTTGAGCCCACCCGCGAGATAGACCAGGTCGCTGACCCTCATCCTCTCGCTCAGCAGGTACGGCTCCGGGTATCCTGACCTCTCCGTTCGACCGTCACCGCCGGGAGATCACGCAACTGGTCGAGGCTGTATACGTCCAGTTCATCGTGATTTTGCAGATATAAATTGGCTACCGAATTGCCCGAAAGCGCGGCGGCCAGATCGATCTGGACGAAATGGGTATAGCGCTGCGGCCCTTCCAACCGTTTGATCAGGGCATATTTGAAATAGGTGTGAGGCAAAACCCCCTGGCCCTCCCTGACCAGATCGGCCACCTTCAGCTCTTTGTGCCACTGATACTCACCGGGCCGAAACACGTTCCCGCTCAGGATCACCGTATTGTTATGATAGGGCAGCACCGTGAATACCTTGATCAGGTCACCATCCTGGACCTGCGAAGCTGCGCTGCCCCATCTTGCTGACCGGAAGGTCTAACACCACCACCTGCTGATGGTTGCGCACGCGCTCGACCTGCACGTGTCCGGCATAGCCAAAAGCGCTGAGTCCGCCGGCGAGATGTTCAATAACCTGGGTGAGCTGCTCGGGCCGGCTGCCCAATTCGAAAATCGCCGGCCGCTTGACGTCGCCCGCGACCCCCACCACGCCGCCGATGATCGGCACCCGGATAACGTCGCCCTGCTGGAGCTGGACGTCGGCTCCCAGTGTCGCCCTTGAGCAGGACGTCGTAGAGGTCGAGCGTGCTGACCAGTTGTGGCCGCCCCGGTGCAGTTCGATCGCGGCGCAAGCTGCCGGTTTTGGACGGACCGCCCGCGGCCAGCAGTCCGTTGGACACGTGCGACAGCGCGCTGACCGTATAGGTGCCGGGCTGCGTTAACTTCGCCCACCACGGTGACCTGGATCGACCGGAGCTGCCCCATGGTGGTGTTGACTTCGACCCCGGTGGACTGCTTGAGGCGTCCCTCGATCAACTTCCTGGCCTGGCCGAAGGTGAGGCCGGCAACTTGTAATGGACCCACCTGGTCGATCAACACGCTGCCGTCGTTCTGAACCTGCAACTGGAGCTGCGCGTTGACCCGGCCCCAGGTGAAGACCACCAGCTGGTCGCCCGGACCGAGCACGTAATCATCGGTTATGGGAACGTTCTGGGTGGGGGCGAAGGTCGATACCGGCGACATGAAAGTGCTATAGCCAAATTGCGTGAGGTTGCTCGGAGTGGGAGGGGTGACGGTAACGAAGGGATTGTCCAGTTGCTGATACTTCGCTTCAATTGTCGACAGCGGCATCGAGGCGGAGCACTAGGCGCCAATGGGACGCGACGCGTTGGGGAGAATACGGCGGTGGCAGATCCAGGCGCCGGTTGCTGAGCAAACATTCCGGGCACTGCCGGCTGCTGCGAGGCTTGGATATTCTGTTGGATCTGCGAGATTTGCTGCTCATTCAAACCCAGGGCGTGTCCCATCGAGCTAAGATCGTTTGAGTTGAGATTCATCGCTCCCAGACGGCTGGTTAGAGCTTGTAATTGGCCTCCGGAGATCGCTCCCAACCCTCCAGATCCTCCAGCGAGCACTCCCAATCCTCCAGACCCTCCCGAGAGCGCTCCCAAGCCCCCGGAGAGTGCGGCTAACCCTCCACCGCTACCCAACGCTTGAGCCACCGCACTAGCCGCCGATGAGGTGAGTTGACCGCCGCTGTTAACACCGCCGCTGGTGAAGGTGCTGCTGGGCGCCGATATCGTGTTCGTCGGCGGCGGACCCGGCGGTGCGCCGGGCATACTCGCGGCATTGCTCCCAGTCGACGGCAAGCCGGCAGCCATGGGCGGATACGTCCCGCCGGTGCCCGAATAGCCCGGCGCTCCAAGGTAACCGGGCTGGCTCCCATAACCCGGCGCGCCCGGGTACCCTGGCTGGCTCCCATAACTCGGCACATTAGGGTAACCTGGCGGGCTTCCGTAACCTAGCGCACCCGGGTAACCGGGCTGGCTCCCATAGCCAGGCACACCAGTATAACTTGGCTGGCTCCCGTAACTCGGCGCACCAGGATAACTACCCTGACCGGGATAGCCCGGCGCACCAGTGTAACTCGTTTGACTCCCATAACCGGACGGACCTGCATAGCTCCACTGACCCGGATAACCTGGGGTACCAAAGTAATTGGACGCAGCACTGGAATACGGCATGCCCCCTGCCGGGTAGCACGGGTTGCCCGGCCCCGGCTGCACCCCAGGAGCGCAAGGGTAGTAACCTGGTGGTATCGCTCCAGCGGCCCCGGGTACATAGCCAGAAGCTGGTTGCGGGTTACTGAGAGCACCGACAAAACCAGGTACTGATCCCGGCGGAGCCATCGAACCCGGAGGTGCCGTCAATGGCACGGGCCCTCCAGGATACACCGCGCCCGAACTTGACGGCGCGCTTGCGCCTGCCGCGCCATAGGCCGGCGATGATCGCTGTGCGCCGTAGGCGTGCAGCCATACGCGGAGCGCTATAGGCGGGCGCCTGCCGCCACCGCCTGGCGCCGATGGCCATATGGCGCCCGACCCGCCCGGCCACTCGTGAGATGAGCCGGAAACGGTTTGTCCCCAAGCGGACCCGGACAAGCTGCTAATCAGTAAGGCGGATATCAAGCCAGCCAGACCGCGCCAGGTCGTACGCCAAGAAAGGCTCGAGGCAGTGGTTTTCATATTGCCCTCGCCGTCAGTACAGCCAAATCGCACTTCCCTTTGATGCTGCTCGATCAGCAGGCGGTAGGAAAAACACTTCCGCAGCCTGCCCCCTCTTTTTTGCCTTTGCTTGAGGAAGCGGAGATCAAGGCAAGCAGCTATCAGCAACGAGGCTCACTTCTTTATTACTATTTTCTAAACAATACATTTTTGGCCTTCGCCCATGACCGATGCGCATCCGAAAGCCAACGTACGCCAGAGGCATTTGTAGCAGCGGATTAACCATTTCAGCGTTTCCAAAGCTATCGAAAACCAACAACTGTAATAATTGTTACAATGAACAGGATGTTCATGTTCATTTTTCACATTCTGTTTCTTTACAAAAAGACGACAGGAATCGAAGAATCTGACGTATAGCTCGCTCCGATACCGAAGTTCATCCATCGTCCCAGGCCTTTGTCGGTATATCCGCTGCTAGACATTTGAAAATTTTGATGATTACAATGTGTTAGAAAGTGTTGGACCAAGTCCAATGTACTTGCAAATCTAATTACAGTGGACACCAGAGCACTTTTAGACACGCGTCCGCCATGCCATGAACCGTGGGGTCCAAGCTCCAAGGTTTCCGGTGAGTACCATATTCAGACCTACAATGAGAAGTGAATTTTTGACAACTTTGTCGGAATACAGGTCGGGTAGTTAATTCATACTAGGATAGATCATCGAACAAGAAGTCTAGAGCGCCGTGATAGACTAGGCTTTTGCGCATAGTCTTAGCCCACAAGGTTCTTTTGGCCGAATCCGCTCTCCTGGCGGTGCCGGTCGGCATCGCTGATTCATCCACGATCCCGATGATTCCAATCCTTCGGACTGCGTCAAACCCTGGACCGGGGTCGGATTTTCTGCTGAAACCAAGCACATTCCCGCGCATGGCGGGCCGAGTATGCGCCGGCCGGGTAGTTCTTAGAGGGAGCTTCGCGGGGGTGTGCAGAAACGGATCGGAGAGTAGTTCTGAAACTGCCTGAGCACATAGGACTGCCGAGGGCTCTGCGACGAGCGATCGAACAACAAGCCAACGCACAGCCCCCTGAGCTGCTGCTCCGAGCGGCCCGGGAACTCGGCCGCACCTACGGCGATCGGGCTTTCGAGCTTTCGCCAAAAATTGTTTCTGACGTGCAACGGCTCGCCTACCTGGTGACCCGGATGCCGGCAATTTTTCAGGTCAACCAAATCGTCGATTCCGAGCTGCGGCGCTTATCCCCCGGCCTTGCGATTGCAAGCGTGCTGGACCTGGGTTGTGGGCCCGGCACAGCCACCCTCGCCGCGATGCAAACGTTTGACGAACTGAGAGATGTCACATTAGCTGACCGTGATACGCAGTGGCTTGAGGTTGGCCGCCGCCTAATCAGCACCGCAGACCCGCAGCCGGTTTGTCGATCGCGCTTTGCCGGACTTGATTTGTATGCGCCTTGCGCTGTCGGCGCACACGATCTGGTGGTGATTTCATACGCTCTTGGGGAGCTGGACGCGTCACACATGGCTGGCCTGACACGGTGGGCGTGGGCCCAGGCGCGCCGCGCCATGGTCATAATTGAACCCGGGACGCCACGGGGTTTCGCCGCTATACTGGCCGCGCGTGAGGCATTGATTGCGGCTGGCGCTACTATCGTGGCGCCCTGCACCCATGCCGGTCGATGTCCGATGACGGCGGGGGACTGGTGTCACTTCGACACTCGGGTAGAGCGGACACCGCAACATCGATGGGCCAAATCGGGAACGCTGCCATATGAGGTCGAGAAATTTTCCTACATTGTCGCAGCCAGGCAGCCATTGCCAGCCGCATCTCCGGCGGCTCGCATCATACGGCATCCGCTCAAGAGGAGCGGCCACGTGATACTGGATCTTTGCACCTCCGAGTCAACTGCCGAGCGGATAATCGTCTCGCGGCGGGACAAGGAAGCTTACCGGCAGGCTCGGGCGGCTAACTGGGGCGACCGCTGGGTGAAACCCGATAGTCCAGCTTGATGAGCTCGATGCGGCAAGTCTCTCAGTGGGCTGAGTTTCCCGTCGGACAGTCTTCGAATTTGCCCAGAACGCCGAGGTTTCCGGCGCTCTCAGGAACGAAGATCCGGCAGAAGTTTGTATCGCGCGGCTTCCACTGCCACCAGGGGATGCCGTCGTTGTAAGTGGCACAGCCGACCAGATATACGGTCTTATCATTGCGCAATATCGCGGCGACGGTTTGGTCGTCGATTGGCTGCTGGGTGACCAGGGTTTCGGAAAAGGTCGCATTCGGGAAGAGTACGGTTTGCGGCGCGCCCGTGGCCGTCTGCGCGCATTCGGAAACCGGTGGGGGCGGCATGGGCGGCGGCAGACCGACGTCCAATCTGGCCGCGAAACGCAGGTCCAACGCCGGGGTTTTGCCGGTGTTCTGGAGTTCCACGCGAACCTTCATTGCGTGTCCCGCGATCAGCCCCTCCAGGATCTCTTCGCGGCCGTTCATTCCGACCCATGGACGCTCGGCCAGGAGCGGTATCGTTACGCTGGCCAACGCCAGGATTGCCAGCGAGATGGCGGCGAGCCCGACCAGGACGGTCAAGAGACGCAATCCGGCCGGGCGCTGCCGGGTCTCCCGAGAGCCATCATCGTTTCGGATCGATGGCTCTTCGCCCTCCAAAAGCACCCACTCTCCGTGGTCGAAGCGCTCTTTTGGCTCTTTGCCGCCTCTGCTAGCCATTGTTCCCAAGTTCAGATCACGATAAGGCAATATCCTTGGCCCCTTATTGTAGATTGAGGCAGGCCGCGAAAGATAGCGGACGTTATGGTCACGCGACCTGACTTTGGAGATTTTTCGGTGCGACCTCCCCGTCTTCCCCGGCTGCTCGATGGCGCTGGATTGGATTGTCGAAACGATGCGGAAAGGACCGTCTGTGAGTGGATCGCTAACCCGAATTTTCCTCGTGCTCGTCGTGGCTGGCGTCGCCGGCTGTGGTACCGGTCCGGTCACGATCTTCCCGGCACCGCCTAGCGCCGTCCCGTCTCCGACGGAGGTTGCGGGAGCATGGTCGGGAACCACGCGCGCTATCCCCTGTGACGTGCTCGCTTCCGCGGGCAGATGCAACGCGGTTAACAATATCACCTTCACGCTCGACCAGAGCGGATCCCAACTGACCGGCAAATACACCTGCGCCCCCGGCAACATGGTCTGCCGCCACGGTGGCGCGGACGACTCGGGAGATATTGACTCGGGGTCGATCTCCGGCAACCAGTTTAATCTATCGGTGATAATTCCGGCCGATGTTTCCAACTGCTACTACCACGGCGCCACCACCTCTGCGACTGAAGCCAATGGAGTCTACATGTGCTACCAGGGCGGTTTGCAGGTCGAGCAGGGGGTCTGGAACCTGTCGCGAACGGGGGCCGAGTAAACCCGCAGGCGGCCTCGCAGGGTTGATCGACCATGCCGGAAGTGCTTGCCACTTACGGTGGGCTACGATTTCGACCATCGCGTCCTAATCACCGCACATTCTAATGCCTCAATCTCTCGTGTATGGCGCGCACTAAAGCGTCGATGTCGCCATGGGTCTTGTATACAAGGCGAGTGACGGCCTTACCGTGGCGATAACCCCAAAACGATCCATCGTCGGCTGCGCGCAATGGTGCCCGGCGCAACCGCGATACCGTCCTGATCGAGGATTCGGCCCATGTCCTCGGACGCAATGCCGTCGAGCACAAACGACATCGCACCCGCCTTCTGTGCTGCGGTTCCAATCATAATATAGCACCGAGATCCGGCTCAGTTCGCGCGTGGCATAGGCAATGAAGTACAGACGAAATTTCGAAGCCATACCTTATCCGGTCAGCGAGATGGCGACGCTGGAGGAGCACAAGAACCTCGCGCAAGGCGTCGTTAAGGATCTGAAGATCGGCGAAGACGTCCATTGGCAGACGATCAAGCAGGCTGAGCAGGCTCCCCAAGCCGACCAATGAGGTTCGACGGTGTGGGATGGCGCCGCAAAGCACCGTCCCACACCGACGCGAGGCAGGGATGAAGCGTTATCACCACCCCAATGTTGGTTTCGTCTGCCAGGACGGCGGCCGAAGCGCGTGAAGTGCCAGCAGACCGATCAAAAGCCAGAGCAGTTAAGATCCCGGCTTAGGGAGGGGCCTCACGATTCGATCGAGGCCTCGAACGAGAGGCGGCCCACGCCCTTTTCATCGGTCGATCCAAACTCCAGACAATCAAAAAAACCTTTCCCCTGGCTGCGGCAACGAGTTGACCGTTCGAAGCAGTTTGCTCCCACTTGACTTGAAGATGAGTATACCCTATTTACGTGATGGATCTGATCGGCTTAGGCTGTTTTCGCCCGAGCGATTCGAAATCTAACGTTCTGCGGGATATAGCAGTTCGGCGGCGATGATTCGTCAAACGGTCATTCAGAAGGCCTTGACTGGATCAAAGACCTGCTGTTAGTTCCCGCAAATAAAGCTGACCGGACAACCGGAAGCCAGTGAGTCTAGTTGACCACTGGCTTTTTTGTTGCCGGCAGGCTCGTGTGGAACCCGAGTAACGTTCAGCGGAGGAATGATGAGGAGCAAACTCACCCACAGGCTTAGAATATCAAAATGCCTATTGGCACTGCTCGCGGTGGCAATCGCCGGTTGTGCGAACTTGAGCCAGCCCAGGTATTGGGGCGACTGCGCCATCAAGGGAGGCGTTCTCGGTGCCTTCATTGGCGGTGGTACAGCGGCGGGAATTACGCTGGGTGAGGGCGCAAGCGACGGTGTAAAGGTCGGCGCCAGCCTCGGCGCCGCGGCGGGCGGGGCCGTGTTGGGCGCCCTGATCGGCCATTACTATTGCGATCCGCTGATCCAAGCGCCGGCGCCGGTGGTTGCCCAAGCTCCTCCTCCGCCCCCACTCCCGCCTGCTCCGCCTCCAGCAGCCCAGGAGCGGATCGTGCTGCGCGGCGTGCACTTCGATTTTAACAAGGCCAGAATCCGGCCCGACGCAGCGCCGATACTTGACGAAGCAGCGGATATTCTCAAGCAGCATCCCAACGTCAATGTCGACGTCAATGGTTATTGCGATGCCATCGGGGGCGTCCCCTACAATCTGAAATTGTCGCAGCGGCGCGCGGACGCGGTCGTGAACTATCTCGAAAGCAAAGGCATTGCCGGCGATCGTCTGGCACCGCACGGCTATGGCAAGACCAACTTCGTCGCCAGCAACGGCACGGCGGAGGGGCGCGCGCAAAACCGTCGGGTGGAATTGGTACCTCAGCAGTAAGACGCCACCACGTGGGTGCCTGTTCAAGTTTTGTAACAACGTATTTTCTGACGACGAGCTTCAAGTTTTTTGCGCGGATTTGGAACTGGACAAGGAAGGAATCATGAGCAGACTAAAATTTTATGTTCTGAGCGGGATAGTCGCGGTCGGGATTTTGTTTCGGGCGGCCATTCCTGCCCTCACCCAGGAGCAGAGCACCCCTGAGTTATCGCAATCGGGGCAACCGCTGGCTGCGATTGCCAGCCCGGTCATTGTAGTGGATACGAACGGTTTAGAAGTCGGTCCCTACGAAAATATCGGTGGAACCGATTCGGTCCTTGAAAAAATCGGGAGCAGCGATTTTGCGCTGCAAGTTAATACCAAGGGATTTGTTGCAACCGGGGTGACCTTTTCCTTCAAGACCCTTGCCTGCACCGGAACGCGCTATCTGGTGACCCCGGCCTCCAATTCCTTTTATATCAGTTATCCTAAAACCGCTAATCCTACTGGTGTCACTGAATTTTTGAACGGCGGGGTTGCCGGAACCACTCTGTATTATGCCGAGCCCAAAACCTCGGCCACGGTGACGGTCAACTCGGAATTGGTCGTTGGCACCAGCGGCAAATCCACGATTTGCTATCCGATACCGGCCACCAAAACATCGGTAAGTGACGTTGCCACTACTGACCTTTCGAAATTGCCTTTTGTTGAGCCTTTCAAGTTAAGTTTCTGAACCCTACACATAAAGGGACGGGGTGCAGAATGCGCGTGGCGGCGATCAGATCTGATAAACGAAGACCTTGGCTTCCTTGGGGTGCAGGAACACCTCGGCTCCGGGGACCAACCCCAGCGAGCTGAATCGCTCGTGCGCAAGATCGACTTGGACCAGGTCGCCAGTTTTGGCGCGCAACTCCACCTTGACCTGAGGACCGGCGGGATTGATGCGCACCACGGTGGCGGGAAGATAATTGCCACGGCCGTTAGCCCTGAGCTCGATGTCGAGCAGATGCGGACGGACATAGAGCATCGCCTTATTGGCATTACCATTCTGCGCCAAGTGCGCCGCGGCTGGTGACAGGCTCGAGTCGGGCGGTGGTTCGTGCGTATCGTGCTCGGTCTCGACGCGGGAATCCACCTCCAATGCCGTATCGCCGATATACACCTTGCTTCCTTCGACGCGGCCGTGAAACAGATTCACATTCCCCAGGAAGTTATATACGAAGGCGCTCGCCGGATGATGGTATACATTCTCGCTGGTGCCGATTTGTTCGATCCTTCCCGCATTCATCACTACCACCTGATCGGCCAACTCCAGCGCCTCCTCCTGGTCGTGGGTGACGAAGACGCTGGTGATATGCAACTCGTCGTGCAGTCCGCGCAGCCAGCGCCGCAATTCCTGGCGCACCTTGGCGTCGAGCGCGCCGAAGGGTTCGTCCAGCAGCAGCACACTGGGGCGCACCGCGAGCGCCCGGGCCAGTGCCACGCGCTGGCGTTGGCCGCCAGACAATTGCGACGGATAGCGTGACGCGGTCCAGTCCAATTGAATGAGCTTGAGCAGTTCATGCACGCGCGTGCGGATCTCTTCTTCAGGAGGACGCCGGCGGCGCGGGAGCACGCGCAGACCGAAAGCCACGTTCTCGAACACCGTCATATGGCGGAACAGCGCGTAATGCTGGAAGACGAAGCCGATATGGCGATCGCGCGCGTTGCGCTCGGTCGCCTCCTCGCCCTGGAACAGCACCCTACCGGAATCCGGCACCTCAAGCCCCGCGACGATCCGCAACAGCGTGGTCTTGCCCGAACCGGACATACCCAGCAGCGCGACCAGTTCGCCGTCCTTTACCTCGAGGCTGACGTCGTCCAAAGCCACGAAATCGCCGAAAGTTTTGCGGATGTTTTGCAGTTCAATGCTCATTTGGAATCCTCCGGTGGTCACGCATTGCGACGCGAGGCGGCCTCCACGACCGTTTTTCGTCCGACGATGCGCTTGCCAATCAACGTCGCCACCGCCAGCATCGCCAGCAACGACGCGATCGTAAACGCGGCGGAAAGGTTGTACTCGTTGTAAAGCATCTCAACATACAGCGGCATCGTCGTCGTTTGACCGCGGATATTCCCCGAGACCACGGAAACCGCGCCGAACTCACCCATCGCACGCGCATTGCAGATGATGACCGCGTACAATAGTCCCCATCTGATATTAGGCAGCGTTACGCGAAGAAAGGTCTGCCATCCGTTCGCCCCCAGTACCAACGCCGCCTCTTCCTCATCCGTTCCGGTAGCTTGCATGACCGGAATGAGTTCACGCGCTACGAATGGAAAAGTCACGAACACCGTGGCCAGCACGATGCCGGGAACCGCGAAAATAATATGGAGGTTGTGCTTCTGGAGCCACGAACCCAGGACTCCCTGCGCCCCAAACAGCAGCACCAAAACCATGCCCGAGATCACCGGCGAGACCGCCAGGGGCAGGTCGATCAGGGTGATTAGGATGTTTTTACCGCGGAAATCAAACTTGGTAATCGCCCATGACGCGGCGATGCCAAACATGGTATTGAGCGGCACCGCAATCGCCGCCGTGAACAACGTCAACAGTATGGCCGAGCGCGCGTCGTATTGCGCGGCCGCAGAAAGATAGGCCGCGATCCCGTTGCGTAATGCGTAGTAGAAGACCAAAGTCAGCGGTATTCCTATGAACAGGACCAGTACGGCAATCGCCCCGCCAATCAGCACGGCGCGAACCCATGCCGGTTCGGTGGTGGCGCGGCGCATCGGTGCGCGTTCCAAGGGCGCGGTCAAAATCAGTTCGGCAGGCATCGAATTTTACTTCCGGTCACGCCACGTAAAAGCGCCCGGTCCAGCGCTGCAGCCGGTTGATCAGCAGCAGAATTATGAAAGACACCACCAACATGACCATCGCAATCGCGGTCGCGCCCTGATAGTCGAACTGTTCGAGTTTGGTCATAATCAGCAGCGGCACGATCTCGGTGCGCATCGGCATATTGCCGGAAATAAAAACCACCGAACCATACTCGCCCAACGCGCGGGCGTACGCGAGCGTAAAGCCGGTGATCATCGGCGGCAGCAGGGCCGGAGCAATGACGCGGCGGAAGGTCTGGAACCGATTGGCGCCCAAGGTTGCGGCGGCTTCTTCAAGCTCGGGTTCCAGATCGTGCAGAACCGGCTCGATCGCGCGCACTACAAACGGCAGACCGATAAAAGCCAGGGCAATGGTGATGCCGAGCGGGGTAAAGGCGACCTTGATCCCGAACCACTCAAAGTACCTGCCAAGCCAGCCATTTTGGGAATACAGCGTGGTCAACGTGATTCCCGCCACCGCGGTGGGCAGCGCGAAGGGGAGATCGACCAGGGCGTCAGCGAGGTCGCGGCCGGGGAACTCGTAGCGGACCAGAGCCCACGCCACCAGCAGTCCCGCAAACGCGTCAAACGCCGCCCCGAAAAAAGAGGCAGTGAAACTCAATCGATAGGCGGCGAGCACCCGGGGCGAGCTGATCACCGTCCAAAACCGGGTCCATCCCATTCCCGCGGTTTTCAGGAAAACCATTGAAAGCGGAATCAGTGCGATAAGGCACAGATAGGTAAGCGTAATCCCCATGGAGAGGCCGAAGCCTGGCAGGATATTGCGCTTGCGCACGTGTGCCGCTGGCCGGGCCGCGGCCGGTTTGAGGGGATCGCCGACTGTTTGGGATTGCGCGGCCACCTTTAGCTGCCGGGTAGATAAATCTGATCGAACACTCCGCCGTCGGCGAAATGCGTCTGCTGTACTTTCTCCCAGCCCCCAAGCGACTTGATAGTTACGAAGTCGGTCTTTGCGTCCACCGGCACAAACGGCGCCGGCACCGATTTGAGTTGCGGCCGATAGTAGTTTTTGGCGCCGATTTTCTGGCCCTCGGGCGAGAACAGGTACTCGAGGTAAGCCTGCGCCACCTTGCGTGTGCCCCGGCGATCGACCACTTTATCCACCAAAGCTACCGGCGGCTCGCATAACATGCTCACCGAAGGATACACGATGTCGAACTTGCCGTTGCCGTTTTCCTTCAGGGCCAGGTAGGCCTCGTTCTCCCAGGTGAGCAGCACGTCGCCGATTCCACGCTCGACGAAAGTAGTGGTGGCGCCCCGCGCTCCCGAATCCAGCACCGGAACGTTCTTGTATAGTTTCCTGATGAAGTCCTTGGCCTTGGCTTCGCTGCCCCCGCCGGCTTTCAGTCCGTATGCCCACGCCGACAGGTAGGCCCATCGTGCGCCCCCGGAAGTCTTGGGATTGGGAACCACCACCGCGATGCCGGGTTTGATCACGTCGGGCCAGTCCTTGATGCCCTTGGGGTTGCCCTTGCGCACCAGAAAGACGATCGCCGAAGTGAAAGGCGTGCTGTCGTAGGGCAGACGGGTCTGCCAGTTGGCCGGCAGCAGATCGGCCTTGTCGTGAAGCGCGTCGATATCGTAGGCCAGCCCCAGCGTCACAACGTCGGCCTCCAGTCCGTCGATTACCGCGCGCGCCTGTTTGCCCGAGCCGCCATGTGACTGGTTGATGATTAACGATCTGGCCGGTCTTGGCCTTCCAATAGGCGGCAAAGGCCGCGTCGTAAGTCCTTGATACAGTTCCCGCGTCGGGTCGTAGGAGACATTCAGAATTGTTTGCTGGGCGCTGGCGCTGGAAGGCGCCACGGCTGCCGCGATAACGCAGTGCGGCCAAGGCCAGCATGATAGATTGGTCTAAGCCTCATAGTGTCTCAAGTTCCTTCTGGTTCGTTCTCGATCCCGGTGACAGCTGACTGGTCCAGATAATCCCCATGTCCGGATGCGATACCCGTCCGCCTGGACCGCGCTGCCTGTTCGAAAGCACTATCCGCATCAGTAGTCGAACTCCACGTGTAGGAAGAACGCGTGGATATCGCGCGGCACCACATCGGCGATGAAGTCCCTGCTTAAGCGAAATCGGAGTGAACGCGGCCGCGGAGTTGAACGATTTGGCATCCGCGACCGGGAAGTTGCACTGGCCTTCGTAGAAGTCCAGGTTGTCACTATCGATCGCGAAACGCAGGTACTCGTTGTACTGGTAGCTTACGCCTACTACCCAGCGTTGGAAATCAAACGGGTCCTTCTGAACATTAGTGTTGGGCTGGAACAACTGGAAGATGCCGAATATCGTCAGCGGAGTAGTAGGAATGTGATAACGGCCGAAGAAGTCAAATCCCTCCTGCTCCGATCTGCCGTTATTGAGCAGCGCCTGCGCTAACGTCGTGATATCGGCAAAGCCCGGCGTGCCTAGACCCGGCGGTGTCTTCGGATCGGTGCAGCTATTCGGGGAGCTCTGTGCCGGTAAGCACGTTGGGAAGCCAAAAGCGTCTCCGGGACCGCTGCCCGACCATAGGTTGCTGGTGGAAAAGGCGTTGTGACCCCAATCGTATTCGCCTGCCAACTGCCAGTCGTAGGTGGTGTAATGGAGCAGCGCCGCCACCCGCGTGATGCGCGCATCCGGGCCTTTGAGCGCGGTCGGTATGCTGGAGAGGTCGGGAGTGGTGTTGCCATAGCCGTAATCATAGAATCCGGTGATGCCCAGACCGTCGAAACGCCACAGTGCACCGAACGGATAGTAACTCAGACGCGCCATAGCCTGTTTGGTGTCAGTGTTCTCCAACTGCTTATAGTTGGCGTTTGTATAGACGCCGACCTCGTCGTCGATATACTCCTTTTCACCGATCTTGTAGGGCACGCTCATGGAGATCCCGGTTTGCGCAGACGATAGCCCGACATAGTTCCATGGCACATCATAGACGAAGCGATAGCCGCCGAGATTTTCTTCCCATGAAATAAACGGATTGGGCATAGCACCGAAGTTGAGGTAGGCGCCCTGGGTATGCTCATTGCCATCGAAGAAGTTCTTGTACTGTAGGTAGCCATACTTCAGTCTGACTCCTAGATTGCCGTCCAAACTGGTGCCGATAGCCCCCGATTGGCCGAACTTGTCGTTGGCGGCACCGATCGTGCGGTAGACATCGGGCGTGAACCGCAGCATCAAATCGTTGGTCGGATGGAACATGAAATTGATGTAGGCGCGGGTAAGATCGAACGTGTTGTAGTTATTATTGCCTTGTCCGGGCTGATTGATATTGTCCATCCATGAAGGTCCGAAGGCGGTGTGGCTGTAAAAGCCATAATCAGCGTAAGTGACCGTGCCGACACTCATGTTCTTGGCAAAACCCTCCGCGTAGCTCTTCCAGTCCGGCTTCATCGCCGTGACCTGTTGCGTGAGCGCGGCATTGCGGTGATCGAGCGAAGCGCTAATCAGCTCCTGCTGATTGAGCTGGGTCTGAAGGGCCTGCGTCTTCTCCTGAACCCTTTCATCAACTTCACGGTTTAACTGATCCTCCGTGATAGTTCCGGGCAAGTTCAGCCGCACCCGATGCGGTCCGGGCCGGATAAAGACCTGGCCGGTGCGGGTATCAACCCACAGTTCCACCGCCCTGGATTGCGCCCATCCGGTCCGGGCTGCCATTGGCAAAGCCACGCCGCAGAGCAAGCCGATCGCGGCGATTGGTAACCTCCATCGCTTAAACATGAATTTCTGTAGCTCCTCGTATGCCGTTACGCGGGGGTCCTGCAGACGCGCCCGCCTGGCGTTGAACATGTGTCCTTAGTAACCGGCTGACGCCACCGCGCTGCTTGCAGACTTTTGCTCACGCAGCTCCTTCAGTTTCTGCGCTGTATAGACCTTGCCCCCGGAACAGGCGAATTCGGTGGGCTGTCCGAAACTGAACGGCACGCAGTTCTGAGCGTCCGGAATCCCAGCCGGAGCATAAGAGCCGGGCCATCCATGGCGTGTGGTGGAAATACTGCAGCCACCCAGGATCATAACGAGAGCAGTGATAGTGAGCCCCCGCCACATGAGTTTTCGCATCGTCACGGTCATTTCCGCTCTCCCCGCCGAGCGCGGTGACGCGCCTCCGGGTGGAACCATGGCCACCGGTACCTTCGAGTCATTGCTGTTCTCCCTTGGGTGTAACTGGGTGACTTCCGGTGTTCCGGTCAGATGCCCATGATGGCGTTCGTCTCCAGATGACTGGTTGACGCTAAGATTGCCGCCCGACGACCATGGGGTCAGCCGGCTCTGACACGCGGCGCAACCGCGAACCGCAACTTTTCCTTACGCTCGATCTGAACCACCCGCGAATCATGGATGGTTATCTCGACCGAGCCGAAGCGGACGTTTCTGATGGAGCGTGAGATTTCGACCAGCGCCAGTTCGAGTCCGTCGTCGTTGGAGGCTGGGTTCTCGTTGGACCTTCCTTCATCCGGCTTCATATCAGCTATCCTATTAACAAACTTAGTCTTATTATGTAAGTAAGCCCTATTGAGTTACTAGACTGTTAAGCCAAAAAAAATCAGATCGCGTAGCTGAGCCCTTCTTTTCCCTGAACAACCGATTCCACGCGTTTGAGCACGTCGGCCAAGGTCGTAGAGTCCAGGATTTGCGCCGTGGCATCGCGCACATCTTTCATGACGATCCGGATCCCGCAACTGCGTTCGTCACGGCATTCGCGGCAGCGCATATAGGATGTCTTGCTGACGCATGGCAGTGGCGCCAATGGACCCTCCATTATCCGAACGATTTGACCCACGCTCACGGATTGAGGCGTCCGGGATAGGAAATAACCGCCGCCCTTGCCCTTTTTGCTTTGCAAAATACCCTGGTTTTTCAGCTCCAAAAGAATGAGTTCGAGAAACTTGGGCGGAATGGTTTCCCGCCGTGCAATTTCCGAAATCAAAACCGGACCTTGACCGTATTCCTTGGCCAGCACCTGAAGGGCCTTGAGGGCATATTTTGTTTTGTTGGACAACATATCCAATCGGGAAACTTATCTATCTGCCGGAGGCATCCGTGTCAAGGGTTAGACCGGCGCATCGCGGCCGGTCCGTAACAATCGGACCAGCCGCCGCTTCAGGATTATGGTTTGGTTTGGTCAAACACGAACGAGCGCGGTCAACGCGAACCTGGCTGCGGCTCGGTCAGCCGTTTCACGATCGCTTCGACCACGGTGTCGGCCTTTTCCCACATTTCGTCCTTGGTTTGCGGAAAAATCGGATGCGGAACGAAGACTATATCGTACAAAGGATAACCCAGGTTGGTATATTGAATGCGCCCAGCCTCGGTGAACTCAGTCGTCGCCACGTTGGCGGTCGGAACCCCCTGCTCTTCAAAGTACGCGGTGTCGTGCGAACTGCACGACATGCAGGATCCTCAACTGCTGACCCCTTCGACGACTGCGTCGCAATCGTCGATCAGCGCCTTTCGTACCTCAGGCTTGGCCGGACGGGCGGGACTGGGCTTGGCTTTCCGGATTACTTCCGCGACCCCGTAACGGGTCTTGAGCACTTCCTCGACGCGGTCCAAAAAAACGTTGCCGTTGGGGAATCCGATATCCAGCAGGCCGATGGTTTTGCCTTGCAAGCTGCTCAGCCGCGGGGCCATCGCTTTCGGTGCTTGGCTGCCGAATCCCGTTGGATCGAGAATATCGTCTGCCATCAGGCTCCTCCTTTCATCATTTGCGATCGTTAAGCAAGCTATTATTCGCTAAGCCGGATCAGATGGCTGACCGGAGAACTGCCTTCCAACTCCTCGGATACCCATCCGGGGATGACGGCGGAGAAACGGCCGGCGGTTCCTCCCGCCACGACAATCATGATCGCGTCGGGCGAGCGGAACTTGCGAATTGCGCCGTCAGGGGTCGTCCATTTTGACGCTTTGCTACCGGCGCGGGGCGGACTTGGCTCATCGGGTCGCCGCACGATGTTCTCATACAGGTACTGACGCACGTCTTTTTTGGACCAGCCGTCATGAGCGATGGTGTTGGCGTGTTCCGGGCTCAGCACGATCACGGTGTCGGACATCAGCGGATAATCCTTGTAGCTGCCGACTCCGCCACCGATCGTCCTACCTAGGGTAGTGACCAGTTTTTCCGCGCTATTGCTGCCGAAGTCGATCAACTGCTGCAGGCCCGTTCCACCGAACAGGGTGACAACCGAATCTTCCTTCTTAAAGCCGCGCTCGACGTGCAACGGTAACAAGGGCGAGGCTTCTTCGTTCTCCGCCACCACGAAACTGTATTGACCCGGATGGCCCATCGTTGCCTTGGTGACTCCGTGCGGTTTGGCTCCGCCGATGTTCATCGTCACCAGGCGCAAGGCGCGCCCGATGGTGGCGTTGGCGCGAAACCCATGACCAAGAGCGTTGTGGCCGCAGTTGAGCCCGATCTTCTGGCGCACCGGACCATTGATGATCGCCAGCGGGGCGCCCGACATCAGGGTGATACTCAGCCCATGCGCGCACAGACGCACGTCGCACAGACCTTCAACCCCCGCCAGGACCACGGGGAAATATTCGGGCTTGCAGCCGGCCATCACGGCATTGATCGCGGCCTTTTCCACCGTCGCATTGCCGTTACATGGCCCGAGGATACCGATCAGCTCGTCGGGCTGCCGCCACGGCGCGCCGGCCAGCATCCGGTCGACTCGCGCCCGCGTCGGTGGCACCACCGGAAGCCCATCGGTAACGCCGCGCTCATAGAGCATCTCGATCGGATCATCTTCGACGACGCTGGTTGCGATTGCCATGACTTTGGTCCCCATCGCGCAAGCGGCGCCTTTGCGGCCCATCGGCTTTGGCTTGCGCGATTGATTGATGCTGGTGCTGGATCTGACTTAGACACGCCATCCGCGCCACGTCAATCCTGGAGGGCTTTGCCACCGGCATCGGTTCGTTGCCGCGCATCCTGTAATCGGCTAGCAATGACCAGGGGCAGCCGCGGTAAGCGGCGCAAGGCCGAGGAGGAACCATGGCTTTCTTGAACCGCGATGGGGTCCGGATTTATTTCGAGGAGCGCGGCGAGGGGCCGGCTGTCCTCCTGACCCATGGCTACGGCGCCAGCGCGCGGATGTGGCGTGGGCAGATGGATGGACTCTCCGATCGCTACCGTATCATCGCCTGGGACATGCGCGGCCACGATCGCTCCGACTACCCGGACAATCCAGCCCTGTACTCGCATGAAGCGACGGTTGCCGACATGGCGGCGATTCTGGACGCTTGCGGAGTGCAAAAGGCTGTAATCGGCGGCTTGTCGCTGGGAGGTTTCATGACCTTGGCCTTCAATCTGGCTTTGCCCGAGCGGGTCGCCGCCTTGATGGTGTTCGACTGTGGGCCGGGCTACAAAAAGGACGCGCCACGCGCCGAATGGAACCGGACCGCCATCGAGATGGCGCGGGCCTTCGAAACCAACGGACTCGCCGCGCTTTCGATTAGCGCCGAGGCGCAAGTTGCACAGCATCGTAACGCCCAAGGGCTGGCTCATGCCGCGCGTGGCATGCTCACGCAGAAGGATTCTCGTGTGATCGATTCGTTACCGTCGATCCGCGTGCCCACGTTGGTCCTGTCGGGCGCCGAGGACCAACCATTTCTCCAGGCTACCGATTACATGGCGGCGAAGGTGCCCGGGGCAGAAAAGGTGATTCTCAAAGGCGCTGGACACGCGGCGAATATCGATCAACCCGCCGCCTTCAACGCCGCGGTCCGCTCGTTCCTGGACCGCGCCACGGCTAAAAGCTGATGCCGCGTGATCCGCCTGGAGGACCCTCACGAAGCAGGATCGAGATTGCATACTTGTTGTCACCACTCGGCGCTATCCTCGCGCGGGCGGCACACCCCGGTCAGACTGAACTCTTCATCTTCCTTGTCGCAGATGTCGGCAGGCGAGCAGTCAGCGGTTGACCAACAGGGCTCCGAGTAGGGCACGCACAATGCCTCCCCCAGGTCCGACGAACCGTACTTGACGCATACAAACCCGGGTGGACATGGGTTGAGTTTCGCACATCGCAGTATAGGCATCGAGCCAAAGACGTGCTCGGGAGGATCGGACTCGGGAGGAAATTCATTCAGGCGCCGGCCGGTAATCCCGAATGGCACCTGGGGAAGGGCTATGCACTGGCCGCGAAAGTCGGTCTGATGCCGGCAAAACGCACCGCGTGGACAATCGTGACTGCCGGTGCATGGCACGTGCAAGCGGAAAGCGCCGGCTACTCCTGAAAGCGCGAGAGCGATCGATACCGTCAACCATGAAACGACCAGCGAAGTTACAAGGTTGCGGCGCGCTTTCGGTCCTGTGCCCTCTCCCGTTGGTCTATGGGAGAGGGCAGGGAAAGGGTGTCTGTCCTTTTTTCTGAGCATCGTTTAACTTTTGTAAGCTTGGGGTCCCAGAAACCTCCAACCCTTGTCTCCGTGGTCAGAGAGAGAGCAATCAACTCCTCTTCAGCGCATTCCATGCATCGGACTTTCAAGCTGGAAGCAGTTTTTCGACGGTCTCTGTGTATAACGGGGAGTGGGGTGAGGATTTCTGTCCGGTTCGAGCTGCACAAAGACATTGGGGGCAGAAGGGCAAGCGCCCTCTTCCCAACCCTTTCCCGTAGACTTAACGGGAGAGGGAGTCAGAGGAGGGGCTGCCGGAATTAGCTTCATCGGAGACTGTGCGGCCATTCGCTTTCATCGGCCGGCGCGTTGTCGGCCTTGCCCAGGCGCAGGCGTTGCTTTTCGGCCACCGCCCATACCAGCGTGCTGACGACTCCCGCCGGGTAGCGGCAATCCCCGCCCAAAGTCTCACTCAGATACAGAATCAGGACCGGCAGTACCAGCAGGATCACAACCGGTTTCTTAAGACCGTACGGATCGTCGCGGCCGGCAAAGAGCGCGGCAAACGGCCGGAGAAACAGGAAGAGCCACAGGAACGCGGCGGGCGCGCCCAGACCGATCGCCCGCGACAAATAGCCGTTGTGAATCGGGATTCGTGGTCCGGTGGTCCAGAGATCATCCCAGAACGGGAAGTACTTGTTCTGGAAGATCTGGCCTTCCACCCCGAAGCCGTAGCCGATCAGCGGACTATCCATCAGCCGATGAAAGCTGAACTGCATCACCTCGGTGCGTCCGGTCAGCGTGGTGACGTCGTGCCGGGTCAAATAGAGCAGCATCTGCGGACTTAGCTGGCTGGCCACGAAAACCGCCAGCGCTCCCCCCACGATCACCGCAAACACGCCCCGCCATTGGTAATGCCAGAACGCGAGCACCGCCATGCTGATCACCATGGCGACGGCTGCCGAGCGGCTATCCGCGACGACCAGCAACACCGCCGACACCACGATCAGCGCCGCCGCCGCGATCTTCCAGCTCAGGCCGCGCAGCGAACTCCAGCAGGCCAGCGAGGCGCCGATAGTAATCATGTTCACCTCGCCGACCTGGTTGGGCGAATCAAATATGCCCTGGAAGCGATCGCGTCCCAGCTCCGCATCGAAAAACCACGCGGACGAAAACGCCGGCACGACGGCGGTCACTGCGATGAGTACGGTCAGGATTGCGCAGGCCCCAAGCACGTAGCGCAGCACGCGTTGGAGCTCGTCGTCATTGTCAACGTCGAACGCGATCGAGCAGATCGCCACGAACAGCAGGCTGGAGCCGATCGCGCGCCCGAGCGAAAAGACCGGAACCAGCGAATAGGTGGCGCTGACAAAGGCCCAGGCAAAATAGATTGAATAGAGTCCGA
This sequence comes from uncultured Pseudomonadota bacterium, assembly GCA_963824565.1. Lineage (GTDB taxonomy): Bacteria > Desulfobacterota > Binatia > Binatales > Binataceae > JAJPJA01. Next base: position 664,406 of record CAWGQB010000026.1, read on the forward strand.
AACCGCCCCGAGTCAGAATTCCCGAGCGCCACATCCGCGGCAGCAGCGGGGCACAAAACAACAGGTATAGAGGATAGCGCAGCGCCGGGCGATCTGCCCCGGTCAGTGGAAGGAAATTCGCCGAAGGCAAAGTCTCGACGATTAGCAACAATGCGAAGATGCGCCATTGCGGATGGCGATATGCCAGGATTGCGGCGAAGACCATCGCGGCCGCCGCCACCAGTCCCGCGGTACCAATCGCCGCCCATGGAAAAATCAGGATCGCCAACGCCCAGATACCTAGCAGACCAATAGCAACCGCGGATTGCGCCGGCGCAGGCAGCAAAGGGCCGGAGGGGCAGGGTTCGAAATCAAGCGTGGGAGCGCGCATCTATCTCAATCGCTTCCGGGCTGATTGCCTCCAGGTAGTTTTCGGCCCACCGCGCGCTGAGTTCGCAGGCCACGCGGGCGGCTTGGCGCGCCAGCATGATGCATCGTTGGGGATCCTCGTAGAGCCGGAAAACTGCGGCGGCCAGCGCCTTGGGATTTTCCGGCTGGAAGAACTCCACGGCACGCTCGTCAAAGTACTGGGTGATCGGGTCCAGCCGTGCCGCCACCACCGGCACCCCGAGCATCGCGTATTCCATCAGCTTGACCGGAAGCATGATCCGGGTCGCCGGGTTGTCGCGGTTGGGCACGATTCCGATCGAACAGGCATGCACGAGCGGTGCAATTTGCTCGACCGGAACCGGCGCCTGGAACCGGACGAAGTCCTCGAGGTTCAATTCACGGCAGAGCCTTTTGCAATCCTCGAGGGCGTCTCCCTTGCCGATCAAGTGTAATTCGATTCCCGGAACGCGTCCGCGCAACTGAACCATCGCGCGGATTGCGACGTCGATTCCCAGGCGCGCGGAGATGGTGCCGTGATAGACCAGCCGGAAGCCTTGGAGGCGCTTCAGCGGAACTTCGCTATAAGGGAAAAGCTCGGGATTGGGGGCGTTAAGCACCACGCGCAATTTGCGCAGCGGAATTCCCGCGCGTGCCAGCCGGCGAGCATGCAGGTCGTGGGTGGCCAGAACGCGATCAACGAACCACGCGCTGACCCGCTCCTCCAGCATCAGCAACCGGTCCTCCAGGCATCCTGCGGGCCGTCCGAACTTGACCCGATAAAGTTCCGGCACCGTATCATGAACGTCCAGAACAATCCGGGCACCGCCGAGCTTTGGTCCGAGCGCGCACAGCACGATGAAGTCCGGCATGTTGCACACGATTGCGACATCGTAATGATGACGCGCGGCCAGCCGCGCCGCGGTCCACGCGGCCTTGATGAAAAAGGTCGCGTAGCAAAGGATGTAGCGGAGTTTGTTGCCGCCCTGGTAGCGCCCCACCTTGATTCCGATCAGGTTAACCGGCCCGGTAACCTCGCCCATGTCCTCGGCCAGGCAGATAACGTCGACTTCGTAGCCGGCGGCGCCCAGCGTGCGAACCTGGCGCTTGACCCGGGCGTCGCCGCGGTAGGTCAGGTAGCCCATGATCAGTGCGCGCTTTACCGCGGCGGCGCCCGCGGGCGGGGCGGAAATCTCCATCGCCCGGCTGGACTGCCCGCCGATTCGCGCGCCGCTTTCGTGGTAAGCAACTGACATGGGACTTTAGCTCCAGTGCGAATCCATCAGCAGCAGGCGGCGCATCTGCTGGCGGCGGATGAACCTAATCAGATCTGGATCGTTGACCCGCGGGCGATTGTGCAGGAATCCCTCGAGGTAACCAGTAAGTATCATGATCGAGCCCAGGAGTAGGGGCCGTTGGAAAGCGCGCCGCGTGGCGGTGGCCAAAAGAAACAAGGGTGAATAGCCCGACGTACCAGGCCGAGCGGCCGATGGCGAAGCGCCCGCGCAGCAAGCCCCCGGCGGAACCCTGAGGGCGATGGTGAAAGCATCTGATGTGGGGGAAGGTGCGGGTGGTGAAACCCGCCCTCAGCGCCTTGGCGCCATCGACTACATCCCAGCCCAATCCGGCTTCAAGGTTTCCGACGACTTCAAAGCACGCCCGCGAATACAACTTGGCCGCGCCCCGCGTATGCATCGATCTGACCGGCACGTCCTTCCATTCGCCGTTGCGCGGTTCGGCCAGAATCGGACTGGCGATTCCGAGCTTGGGGTTACGGTGGAACTCCGCGATTAGCAACTCGACCAGGTCGGGACCGAAGCTCAAGTCAGCGTCGAGCCGGAAGATAAAATCCATCTCGCGCCATGCGTCCCGGGTAAGGAACTGCATGATTACCGATTCCCCGCCGGACTGGCGGGGCCGATCCGGCTTGAGGTGATGCGGTTCGATCCACGGCGTCAGGCGCGCGGCCTGATCCAGGATCGCGCCGGTGGTGTCGGTGGAACCGTCGTCAACGACGATCCAGCGCGCCGGCGTGATGGTTTGCGCGCGCATGCTTTCGATCAGTCGCGGCAGCAGCTCTTCTTCGTCACGTGCCGGAGTTATTGCGAGGTAACGAACCGTCACAGCTTATCCCCCAAATGCCTCGGCCGTGGATGAAACCAGATCGGTGCCGTGCAGCATCGACAGCGCGGTCGCCCGCTCGCGCCAGCAGAATACTGCGATACCAGCGGTCAGCGTCAGGCTCAGCACCAACAATCCGCCTCCCGCCAGCAAATCGCCCACCGTTTTTCCCGCCAGCGCGGCAATCGCGCACCACACCGCGGTGCGCAGACCGGGCAATGTTGCCGCAGCCAGGCTGGGCATGCCGATCCCAATCAACCGGCAGACCATCCACTGCCCCGCGATACTGACCGCGCTTTCCACCCCGCTCATCCCCGCGCAGACCGCAGCCAACCCCAACGGCGCGAGCCAGTTGATGACCAAAATGATCGCGATCAGACGAACTCCGTGAAGCACGATGTCGAGGGCCGGCCAGCCCTTGGCGTAATAGATGGAACCGATCGCGAGCCGCAGTCCGAGCAGCGCCAGGCCAATGGTAAGCAGCCGCATCGGGGTGGCGACCGGAAGCCATTTCGCGCCATAGATGGCGACGACCAACCTGGGAGCCGTCACCGCCAGCAACGCCATAGCGGGCAGAAGCAAACGGGCGATCATCGCGATCAGGGCGCGGTAATGATGGGCCAGTTCCGCCTGTTGCTCCTGGATCGCGCTGAAGGCCGGAACCGTTACGCGCCCCACCACGCGGTAAAGACGCTCGGGTATGAAACGCAGCAGATCCCACGCCATGCTGTAGAAGCCCAGCATCCGGCTGCCGAGCAGGCGCCCGACCATCACATAATCGGCATTCTGCGACAGGATCATCATCGTCTGCCCGCCCAGGACGGCGCTGGCGAAGGGCCATAGATCGCGCGCGGCACGCATCCGCGGCGCGCCGCGCGGAACAAACCGCGCCACTATCCAGGTGGTTACGCCCCGCATCGTGGCGCGCGCGGCCAGCCCCGAGGGCAGGCTCAAACGCGGAAAGCCCAGGTACAGCACCGCGATGGCGGACGCGACGAAGCCGAATTCCGCGATCACATCGGCGGCGGCCAAAGCGCCGTAACGAAGCTGGCGCTGCAACAGAGCGTTAGGCACCGCCGATGTGCCCTCAATGAAAATCGGCACACACAGCAGACGAATCATCGCGCCCAGATGGACCATCGCCATTAGCCGCTCGATGAATGGCGCCGCCGCATACAGCACTGCGGCGGTGGCGCCCGCGCAGGCCACGGTCAGCCACCAGGCGGTGGTTTGATGCTCGATCAAAAGTTGCTTGCGTTGGATTACCGCTTCGGGAAATCCCGCGGTGCTGACTAGCGCGCCGACCGCGGCCACCACGATCAGAATGCGCAACAGGCCGAAATCGCGCGGTTGCAGTGTGCGGGCCAGGAAGATCACCCCTCCCACCCGAATCAGGTTGGCCACCAACTCGGCCTGCAAATTGAACAGCACGCTGCGCGCGAACGCTCTCCATAACCGCTGATTGAGCGGCGGCGTTGGCGCGCTCGGGCGCGTATCGGGGGCGCCCAGCGTCATCGGCCGTCGCCCTGCAGCACCGCGCGCGGCGTGCGCGCCAAAATTTCAAGGTCGCGGGCGAGCGACCAATGCTCGATGTAGTCGATGTCCAGTCGCACCATCTCATCGAACGACAGGCGGTTGCGGCCGCTTATCTGCCACAGCCCGGTGAGTCCAGGCAGCGCGGATAACCGCTGCCGATGCCAATCCTGGTACAGCGCGACTTCATAAGGGATTGCCGGACGCGGACCGATCAGGCTCATCTCGCCGCGCAGCACGTTGATGAGTTGCGGCAGTTCATCGAGGCTGAAGCGGCGCAGGATAGCGCCCAGCCGGGTGATCCGCGGATCGTTGGTCATTTTGTAGAGTTGGTCCCGCGCGCGGACGGCGCCAACCACGCGGCCCTGCGAAATCCATCGGCTGGTGTATTCGCGATGCGCCATGTCGCTCGCGTGGCGCATCGTGCGGAACTTGAGCAGCTCAAACGGCTTGCCGCCAATACCTATCCGCGTCTGCCGGTACAGGATGGGTCTGCGATCGACGATCCAGATCGCCAGCGCCACCAGCAGCATCAGCGGCGCGGCGATCAGGAGAATCGGGGCCAGCAGGATCAGATCGAAAACGCGCTTTTTCGTGAGGTCGAAACCCTGGAAATCGGAACGCGTTGCGCTGACCTCCATCGCCTAGTGCTCCCCCAACGCCGCATTCACAACCGCGGCGACTGTTTCGACCTCGTTGGCGATCAGATGTGGATGCATCGGCAGCGACAGCGTGGTCTGCGCGATGTGCTCGCTGACCGGAAAATCGCCCACCCTGTAACCGAGTCCCGCGCAGGCGGGCTGCATATGAAGGGGCAACGGATAGTGAATGGCATTGCCAATATCGGCGGCGGCAAGCGCCGCCCCGAGCGCTTCGCGCCGGGAGCTTCGAATCGTAAACAAATGGTAGCAGGAGATGAATCCAGCCGGTTCGATGGGAAGCTGAAGGCCGCTGGATGCAAGCAGTTCGGCATAGTGCGCGGCGATGTCGCGCCGGCGCCGATTCCAGGCGTCGAGATGCTCCAGTTTGGCGCGTAGTACCCCGGCTTGCAACGTATCGAGCCGGGCGTTGTAACCGTACATGTCATGACTGTAATGAGATAGCCGTCCGTGATCGCGCAGGCGGGCAATCACCGCCGCGGCGCGATCATCGCCGAGCGCCACTGCTCCGCCCTCGCCCCAGGCGCCCAGGTTCTTGCCCGGGTAAAAGCTGAAACAGGCGGCGTCAGCGAGCGAGCCCGCTTTGGCCCATCCGCGATCGGTGAGCACCGCGGCGCCGTGCGCCTGACAAGCATCTTCAACTACAACCAGTTTAAAGCGGCGGGCGATTGCCATGATTTGATCGATCGCACAGGGCAGTCCGTAAAGGTCCACGGGGATTATGGCGCGCGGTCCATTGGGCGACCTGAACCGCCCCTCCTCCAGGTAGCGCAACAGCGCCTGAGGGCTCATGTTGCAGGTCAGCGGATCGACGTCGACGAACTCGGGCAACGCCCCGGTCTGCACGATCGCTTCAGCGGTCGCGATAAAAGTCATCGGGACCGTGATAACGCCGTCGCCGGGGCCGATGCCCAGCGCCAGCAGGGCCAGTCTCAGCGCGTCGGTGCCGCTGCTCACGGCGACCACGTTCGCAACTCCCAGATAGCTTGCGAATTCCCGCTCGAATGCCGCCACCGCGGGCCCGCCGACGTAGCTGGTGGTGGCGTGGATCGCCGCGAACTCACGCGCGACGCGATCGGCGATTTCGCGGTCTTGCGCACCCAGATCAAGGAACTTGATCGCCATCGCCGTCTACTCTTCCCCGCCCACCAGCGCGCGCACCCGCGCGGGTGAGCCGGCCACCACGGCGCCCGCGGGCACGTTGTGGGTGACCAACGCACCGGCGCCGACCATGGCGCCTTCGCCGATCTCGACCCCGCACATGATTATCGCGCCGCTGCCGATCGAAGCACCGCGCCGCACCGTGGTGCGCTCCAGCGCCCATTGTCCCTCGGTTTTCGACGAGCGGTCCTGATTAGTCGCGCGCGGATGGCGATCGTTGATGAAGACCACGCCGTGGCCGACGAAAACTTCGTCCTCGACCTCTACCCCGGTGCAGACGAAGCTGTGGCTGGAGATCTTGCAGCGGCGGCCGATTCTGACGCCGCGCTGGACTTCGACGAACGCCCCCGATCATGGTTTCGTCGCCAATTGAACAACCGTATAGGTTGACAAAAGCGGCCAGCCTCACGTCCATGCCCAGCCGGACATCCGCGGCGACCGCAACGTTTGCGGGCAGGTTCGAATTACTCATTGCTTCACCGCATACTTGACTGGCATCAGCGCCCCGTCGCGATGCAGCGAGGCGTCGGCGGCTTCCATCACGCTGACCACGCGCAACCCACTGACCCCGTCGCTGCGCGGCCGGCGATGGTTCAACACGCAATCAATGAAGTGTTCGGTCTCGACTTTCAGCGGTTCGTTCTCGACCACCCGTGGGGTCAGAATGTCTCCGTAACGGTAGGAAAAATGGAACTCGCCGAAGGTGTCGTAGTAGGGCTGCACGCTGACGCCCTTGTCATAGATCCGAATCGGCTCCTGGTAAGCGATATCGTCGTAGATCAGCATCTTGCGCGAACCAACCACCGTCAGGCGCCGAATCTTGTTCGGATCGAGCCAGCTCACGTGTACGAAGGCGATGACATTGTCCGCGAAATTCATGGTCAGCATGGCGACGTCTTCAACGTTGGGGTTGTAGTGGCTGCGCCCCTGGCAATTGACCGACTCGGGAGCACGCCCAAGGACCGTGAGGATGATCGAAATGTCATGTGGCGCGAGGTCCCAGACCACGTTGATGTCCTGCCGGATCAGGCCCAGGTTGGTGCGAGCCGAGCTGATGTAGAAAATCTCGCCGAGCTCGCCGGAGCTGACGGTTTCGCACAGCTTGGCGACCGACGCGCTGTACTCGAAGGTATGCCCGACCATCAGCACCAGATCGCGGGCCGCCGCCATTTCGATCAATTCCGCGCACTGCTTGCCCGACAACGCCAGCGGCTTTTCCACCAGCACTGACTTGCCCGCCTCCAGGCATCGCCGGGCCAGCTCCCAATGAGTGTGTACCGGTGTGGCGATCCGACCGCCTTGATCGCGGCCTCCGCCAGTACCGGCTCAATCCCCGCGCTGGTTCGTACTGCTGGATAGAGTTTTTCAACATGTTGGCGGCGGATGGGATCGAAATCGCAGGCGACGATGCGATCGCAAAGCCCGCTGTTTTGCAGGTTACGCACCCAGTTGGGACCCCAGTAACCGAGCCCTACCACGGCCACCCCAGAGAGCCGTTCGCAAGTCGCCGCGCGCCCGCCTTCCTCGGTCCCGTTGCGATGGGCCGCGGGGTCTTTCATTGGTAATGTTTCCCGCATCGGCGCTCTTTCCCGAAGCCCACGATACGCTGGAGCCAATCGGTCGCCGGGCTTTTCATAGCCGTTGAGGATCACGCCGCCGATCTTGCACTTGGCCAGATTGAGGATGGCCAGGGTGGCAGCCAATTCCTCGCGCCTGGTGCATCCGTAGCGCACTATCACCAGGACGGGGTCGTCAGGACCGGCAACTGCGAGCATCCGTGCGTCCAGGCGCACTACCCCAACGTCCACCACCACGGCGCGATAGCACGCCATGGTCTGGCGGAGGTCTTGGGCCGCCTCGGCCTGAGGGTCCGGCTGACTGCTGAGCGGGACCGCGGCGCTATGCGCCTGATCGCTGATTCTTGCGCAGCGCAGTGTCCACAATCGCGTCACTGAAGTGGGATTAGCCCGAATCGGGCGCCTGCCGTTGCCGCCTGCCTTAATTACCACGGCTTCAGCAATTTCGGCGGCTTCAGCGCTGCTGCCGGAATCGGCATCCACCAGAAGGGTCTCGAGGCTCAACCTCAGGCTCAAGTCCAGGGCCAGCGCCCCGGCCACGGTTGAGGCGCCGTCGCCGTTGCGGCAGCCAGTGATCAACACCCGCGCCTGACCGCTGAGCCGGGCAACCGCTGCGACGCGTTCGGCGATCGTCCTGATTCCGATCCGGTCCATCATGGCTACAGCCGAGGCGGGCACGCCGATGTCCACGGCCGTGCGGACGATTGGAGTGGAGGACGATTCGTGGCCATGGGCGTCGTGGTCATCGACGTCCGGGTTAATTGCCTGGTCACCGTTCGACACGCCTTCCTCCTTATCGATTATCTGGACAGGGGGGATCATCTGGTCAGGTCCGCGCCATGCCCCGTCTAACGTTTGAGTTCAGCACCGCCACCACCGGTTCGGTGAAAGATTCCGCAATCGCAGCCACCGAATAGATCGTTTGATCCTGACGCTCTTCCCACCACGCCGTCGCCAGGCCGGCGAACACGGCGAGTAGCAGGCCGGCGCAGACGTTGAGGACAAAATTGGGAATTTTGGGTTCCAGCGGCTGGCTGGGCGGCATCGCCAATACCACGTTCAGAATCCGGCTTTCGTTGAGTTCCATTTCCGCGCGCGATTGCTCGCCCTTGCGCAGATAGGAGAGGTAGACTTCCTGATCCGCCTCGACTTCGCGCAACGCCCGCTCAACCTCCACGCCGTGATCGGTCAAGTGGCGCATCTCCTCTTGATAGGTGCCGATTTGGCGCGCCAGCGACTGCTGGCTGCCGGCCAGCGCGGCGGCGGTGATGCGCGCCTGCGCGAGGTTGGAAACCAGTCCCAGCCATACTGGATTAAGGTCGCTCAATTGTTCGACGACTTCGCTGTGGTTCTCCTGGTCCAATAGGGTTTTGGCGTCGCTGAATTGGGTGTTCATCTGGCGCGCCATCTTGCTGGCAGGACGATAGCGGTCGAGCACGTCGGCGCGGTTGAGCTCCATATCAAGGACCTTGGGCCGCAGCGTTTGGTAGGCTGGATTGGGGGCGGTCTTGACCTCCTTGAGCAAGCGCATCGGCGACTGCTTCAGCCCCTGCTCCAGCGCCACGACCTGACGGCTGACGCCGTCGAGGCGGCTTTGGTTCTTGCGGTACTCCGCCTGGAATCCGGAGAGCTGGTAGACGATCGCCTCGCTCTGGTCAGGCAGGCTCAGGATTCCGGTACGCTCACGCACCACGCGCAGATGTTCCTCCGCTCCCTGCAGTTTTTCCCGCAGACGGCCAATCTGCGTATCGAAGAACTGCTCTGAGCGGGCGTCGTGGACGATTTGCGCATGCAGCTCGAAATAGCGGTTGAGCAAAGCGGCCAGGAACTCGCGAGCCCAGAGCGCATCGCGCGACTGGTAGGAAACTTCGAGCATATTGGATTTGCGAATCACCACGGCGCCCAGACGCTTTTGAATGGCCAGGGCGCGAAACTGCAGCGCGGTGGGACGCGGAGCCCCATGCAGCCACCCGCTGATCCGTTCCGGCAGCCTTAGCAGCCCTCCCAGCGCGGTTGCGAATCGGCCGCCCGCAGGCTCGCTGCCGGCGAGTGTGGCCAGCGCCTTTTCGATCAGGGCGGGCTGGGTTAGCAGTTCAATCTCTGAATTAAGATCCTGCTCGGTGACGGCGCGGTCATCGACCACCGGCGCATTGGGGTCGCTGGCTGATTGCAGCGCGGGTGACAGCACATAATGCGCCCGATTGGAATGAACTAGGATTTGGGCGGTGGATTCATACAGCGGAGGATAGAGTACCGTGCCCAACAAAATCAGCGCGAACACGCCAACCGCGGCCCAAAGCGCCGTCTTGCGCCGCCGCCATACGGTTTCCAGCCAATCCGACGAGCTGTAATGTCTCACGTTCCCCCCTGGCGCCGACGGCCGCGCTCAGAATGTCGGCCCGATACTCAGATATGGCTGCACCGGGAGCATGTCCCTGACGTATTGCTTGATGAACAGATCCATCTTGCCGACGGTGCTGCGCGGCACCACGATAATGTCGTTGGGCAGGAGGGCAAGATCCTGCACGTGATGGTCGGAATCCTGAGACACCGCCTTGGCCACCTGGATGAAGGTGCCATAGGGCTCGCCGCAGGCGTCGCGCCGAATCAGCACGATCTGGTCGTCGCGCGCGTCATCCCTCATCCATCCAGTTGCAATAATTGCCTGAGTGGCGGTCATTCCGGGTTTCAGCGGCACTATTCCGGGGTAATTTACCTGGCCGCCGACGAACACCTGGCGGAAGGGGCTGTCGATGATCTGCACGGTGGCGCCCGGGTCGTACAGGACCTCGGAAAGGATCACGTCCAGCTTCTGGGCCAGTTGCACGGGCGTGAGGCCGGCGGCACTGACGTCACCGAATGGTTCGATTGTGAACTTACCGTCGGGTCTGACCTGAACGTCGCGATTAAACTCCCCGTTGCGGTAAAACGACAAACCAAGCTTGTCGCCGCGTTCGATACGGTAAACTGTTCGGTCCTGCGTTACAGTGGCGTTGCTGAATTGGCGCGGACCGTTGGTCCCGTGGCACTTGCCCTTCAATTGGTCTGCGTTCTCCGCGATTTGCGGGCTCGCATCAGCCATCGTGGAAATCCGGTTCCACCGCTCCGCACCCTCGCTCGTGGTGACCGGCGCGCATCCGATCAACGTCGCCAAGTAACCCGCAAGTCCGAGCATCGTCAGTTCTTTTGCGGAAATTCCCATTGTCTCCGCTTTCCTTCAGGCGATCAGGCGGCCAATCGTGGTCATCAGCTCGGCCGCGTCAATCGGTTTGGCCAGATAAGCTGTGCAGCCCGCGGCCAGCGCACGTTCATGGTCTTCCTCGAAGGCATGCGCAGTGGTGACTACGATCGGCAAATCCTTCCAGCGCCGGTCGGCACGCAACCGTCGGGTAAGAGACAGGCCGTCTTCACCGCCGGCCAACAATACATCCATCAGGACCAAACCCACCCGTTCGCCCAACTCCTCCAGCCGGGCGACTGCCTCGACCGCGTTGGCCGCGAATACCAATGCGTACTTGCCCTGCAATAGTGCGCGTATGAAAAGCGCCTGATCGGGCTGGTCCTCGACCACGACTATGGTTTGCCGCGCCGCGCGCGGCGCGTCCTCGTGGCGCGACGCTTTGAGTGGAATCGGCATCGGAGTTGCCGGCGCCTTGCTTTCGGCGTCCGCCGGCTCCCAAAGAACTTCCATCGAAGCGGGAAAAATGACGGTGAAAACTGAGCCTTTGCCGGGGCTGCTCGACATCACCAAAAGCGCGCCGATCAGGTCAAGATATTTGCGCGTGAGAATCAGTCCGAGTCCCGATTGTGGGGGTTGATCGCCGCCCTCGCGCGAGTCCTCCAGCGCACGGACCATCTCCTGCGGATCGAATCCTGTCCCCGTATCCCTCACCTCGATACACAACCGCTCCTGTACATCCCGGCAGAGCTTGACGACCGCTCCCCCCTTGTGGGTGAACTTGATAGCGTTGTCGAGCAGATTGGACAGCGCGTTGGTCAGGCAGTATGAATCGCATCGCACGCGCGCGCTGGGCACGCTCATCTCGCAAATGAGCCTCAACCCCTTTGCGGCCGCCAGCACCTTGTAGTCCTGCGCCAGCTTCTCCACCAGGCCGCAAAGATCGATTCGCTCCGGATCTAACCTGAGCGTCCCCTCTTCAATACTGGAGTAGTCGAGAATCCGGCGGATCGCTTCCAGAACCTGCTTGCCCGAACGCCGGATGCTCTCCAGGTAGGGCCGCTGACTATCGTCACCCAAGGCGGTCAGGCGCTGTGCGATGAGTTCGCTGTAACCAAGGATAATATTAATCGGAGAGCGAATCGCGTATGCTCCGCGGGCGAGAAATTCGCTCACGCGCGCATTATGCTCTTTCTCGGTAGCAATGAGCCTCAGATTCTCTTCGACCCGGCTTTCCACCCTCTTATGCCTTCCCTATTTCTTGCTATTCGCGCAATGACAATTCGGTATTACCGACGGTACCATCTTTACAACGCTCGAACGATGCACAATATTGACTATTTCGGTTGAAACCCGGTGGGCCTATTGTTGGTCAGCGCTCAGTCAAAGCCGCGGTCGATATTGTTTAGTTACGGCATTGACCGAAATGGACAATCGTAGAGTGACGTACACTATATACACTAGGTTAAAAATGCACCTCGCCGCAGCTTGTAAAAAAGGTTAGTGATGATGCTCGGCTTCGTTATTATTTGTCTCCTAAAGCACAGAACGTAGGGCCTGGCGGAGCCGTATCGCTTCCCGATCGAGGCGGGTGAGCAGTGATGGCGCAGCGGCTATTGTGTGGTTTCTGCCGGCTAGCTCCAGTTGCAAGCACAATTCGGCCACCGGATGCGCCCCGATCAAAGAGCTGCTGCCTTTCAACGCATGGGCGGCATGCGTCAGCGCGATCGTATCGCCGCGGTTCATCGCTTCGCGAATGGCAATGATACGCGGCTCCAGTTCACGCATATACAGTTCGAGCAATTCGTCGCTCAGCGTTACTCCGGGCGAGTCGCATTCGCGGCGAAGCCGGGCCAAAACGGCGGCATCGATCGGCTCCGGTGAGTCGGCATCGTCACGAGCCGGTGAGTACCATGCCGGATCTTTCGGAATTATAGTTGTGACGACGCGCTTGTGCATGGAGATTTGTCCAAGCACTAAGGATGCCAGCCGCTTTAACTAACCCCAAGGCGAGAATAATTTCATAACCGAAGGCTCGAAAAACCTCGTCCTTCCCGCTCCAGATTATTGTCGTTCTTTTGGGTTAGATTGTTGTGTTGCGGGCTAGCCGCTAAGAAGTCAAATCATTGCAGCTATCCGACACAAAGTTTATTCGGAAGAGGCGCCGGCTCGATCTGAGAGGGACTTCGGCGGTTTATGGTCGTCTATGACTGGCTACTCATCGCCGCCCATGCACGTGATTCTATCAGTTCGCCGCCGGAACCGGTTTAGCGGGACTTCGGCTCGATCATGCTCCCATGGAGGAACGTGGCTACGACCGTGTGTGCAGCCTGCTCCGGTTGGATGTTTGGGCCCTTGTAGCGCTGGACTCCCCGGATCATTCCCAGCAGCGACTCGGACAACAGGTCAAAATCAAGATCGTTGCGAATCAGGCCGCTGCTCGCACCCTCGCGCAGGACCTCGCTGACTAGCGAGGCCAGGTGTCCGCGCTCGCTGCGGTAGCGAACTTCCTGCGTACGCGGCAGCTTGGTCGGATCACGCAGCAGCACGAAAAACTGACGCCGGGTCCAGAAGTAGACGAGGGTGTGCCGGACGATGGTGGCGATGCGCTCAGAGAGCGACGCGGCACCGGTCAATCCGGCTTCAATCTGATTGCGGAGTTGGACAAAACCTTCGATCACCGACTCCGCGTAAAGCTGTTCCTTGGAACCGAATTGGCGGTACACGCTCCCCTTGCCGACGCCGGCGTGTGCTGCCACCTCGTCGATCGGAACATCATCGAAGCTCCGCTCGCCAAATAATTCCATCGCGCTCTTTAGAATTCTCGCGCGAAGCATCGGAATCGGGCGCCGGCCAAGCCGCGGTTCACCCGCCAACCCGGTGCGCGTGGGTCCCAAACGAGGTAGTTTTCCTTTATTGTGGTCGATCACGGGATGTTGTTCGCAAAACGGACATCGCACAGCGCATCTCACGCGCACCACCCAGGAGCGGGCGTTCGGCAAATCGGCGCAATCTGATATCTCTTTTGAAGAGAATTATGGACTCCAACGTCCATAATTGGAATAATGCGTTCCGGACCAGAGGTCAAGCTACCTCTGGCAGGATGTGGAAACGAAGAACCGATGGCACGGCCGATTATGGCAGAATTTGGCCGGCTCGTAATACGATGGCTCCTTTCCTCAACGTGCTCCCGGCGATGAAGAGCTAGGCGTGAAGCGCGGGGCCTCGAGAATCCTGGACGGTTAGGAACGGCGGACTACGAGAGTGAACTGATCTGGAGGCAATGAAGAATATTCCACGGATTGACGAACTGAATCCGGCGCCGCCGCCGCAAACGTCCAGTTTGGACGGCCGCGGAGCGCGCCATCGCCTGGGGCTATGGCTGTTGCTCATTGTGGGGTTGGCCGCGGGTGCATACTTGGGGTTTTCCCGAATGGGAAAAGCGCGTGTGCCCAGCGCCGAAGCCTCGCCGGTCATCCCGCAGCCCGGTATCCCGGTGGCGGCGACTGAGGCTACGCTCGGCGATCTGAACCGCTACCTGGCGGCGCTCGGCACGGTGACGCCGTTTTACACGGTAACGATTAAAAGCCGCGTGGACGGGGAATTGGTCAAAGTCAACTTTCGCGAGGGACAGATAGTCCACGAAGGGGATCTGTTGCTCCAAATCGACCCGCGGCCATATCAGGTCCAACTCGAGCAGGCCCAAGGTGCTTTAGCGCGCGACAAAGCCAACCTGGCCAACGCGAAGACCACCCTGGATCGTGACAAAGCCCTATTGGGCGACAAGGTTATTGCCCAGCAGGATTACGACAATCAGGTGGCCGTCGTCGGGCAATACGAAGGAACGATCCTGGGCGATCAGGCGGCGATCGACAACGCCAAGCTGCAACTGACCTACAGCCGGATCACCGCCCCGGTCTCCGGCCGCATCGGTCTCCGCCTGGTGGATCAGGGCAATATTGTCCACGCCACCGATACCGGGGGCTTGGCGGTGATCACGCAATTGCGGCCGATCGCGGTGTTGTTCAGCATCCCGGAGGATGACTTGCCCAAGGTGCGCAAAGACATCCACGCCGGCCAACAGTTGCCGGTCGAGGCCTACGACCGCACGCAAAAGACCAAACTCGCGGTCGGTACTCTGCTGACCTTCGACAACCAGATCGATACCACTACTGGCACCGTGCGGCTGAAGGCGTCCTTTCCCAACGAGGATTACTCTCTTTTCCCCAATCAGTTCGTGAATATCAAACTGCTGGTTGACACCAATCGCGGTGTCGTTTTGGTTCCGACCGCGGCGATTCAGCGCAGTGCGGTCGGCAACTTCGTCTATGTTATCAAGGCGGACAACACGGTTGAGGTTCGCAAAGTCACGGTGGGCGCGACCGAAGGCGAGACTTCGTCGATTCAAGACGGCGTCAAGGCCGGTGAACGCGTGGTGGTCGAAGGCGCCGACCGGCTTCAGCAGGGGAGCAAGGTAAGAGTTAGGATGGCGTCGAGCGGCGGCACTGACAACAGCGCGATACCGAATACCAGCAGCCAGAGCGGTGCCCCGTGAATCTCTCGCGCCCATTCATCATCCGCCCGGTTGCCACCTCGCTGCTGATGGTGGCGATCATGCTGGCTGGTGCGGTCGCATATGAGCAATTGCCGGTCTCGGCGCTGCCCGAAGTCGATTATCCCACGATCGAGGTGCTGACCTTTTATCCCGGCGCCAGTCCCGACGTCATGGCGTCGTCGGTGACTGCGCCATTGGAGCGCCAGTTCGGGCAGGTGCCCGGGCTGAATCAGATGACGTCGAACAGCTCGTTCGGCAGCTCGGTAATCACGCTGCAGTTCGTGCTCAACCTCAACATCGACGTGGCCGAGCAGGAGGTCCAGGCGGCGATCAATGCCGCCAGCACCTATCTGCCCGCCAATCTGCCCAGCCCACCGATCTACAGCAAGACCAATCCGGCCGACGCGCCAATCCTGACGTTGGCGTTGACTTCCTCCAAGATTTCGCTGGCTCAAGTTGAGGACCTCGCCGATACCCGGCTGGCGCAGCGGATTTCGCAATTGCCCGGAGTGGGCCTGGTCAGTATCGGCGGTGGGCAGAAGCCCGCGGTTCGCATCCAGGCCAATCCGACCGAGCTGGCCTCCTACGGATTGACCCTGGAGGATGTGCGATCCGTCGTCTCGCTGGCCAACGTCAACGAGGCCAAGGGCAATTTCGACGGCTCACGCCAAGGCTACACTATCGACGCCAACGATCAGTTGCTAACGGCCAAGGAATATCAGCCGTTGATCGTGGCCTATCGCAATGGTGCGCCGGTGGTGCTGTCGGATGTGGCGACGGTAATCGACGGTGCGGAAAACGTTAAGGAAATGGCCTGGATGAACACGACGCCGGCGGTTATCGTCAACATCCAGCGCCAACCCGGAGCCAACATCATCAGCGTCGTGGACCGGATCAAGGCGCTGTTGTCCCGGCTTCAGGCAGCGCTGCCGGATTCGGTCAATTTATCGGTGCTGACTGACCGCACCACGACCATCCGGGCTTCGGTCGCCGACGTTCAATTCGAGTTGATGCTGACCGTGGCGCTGGTGGTCATGGTCATTTTCCTGTTCCTGCGCAACCTCGCCGCGACAGTTATCCCGAGCATCGCCGTACCACTGTCGCTGGTGGGAACTTTCGGCGCGATGTACATGCTCGGCTACAGCCTCAACAATCTGACCCTGATGGCACTGACAATCTCGACCGGATTCGTGGTCGATGACGCCATCGTCATGATCGAAAATATCGCGCGTTTTATCGAACTCGGTGATCCGCCGCTCGAAGCCGCGCTTAAGGGCTCGGAACAAATCGGCTTTACCATTCTGTCGCTGACCATTTCGCTGATCGCGGTGCTGATCCCGCTGCTGTTCATGGGCGACATTGTGGGCCGCCTCTTCCGTGAGTTTGCGATTACGCTCGCCGTGACCATCCTGGTTTCGGCGGTGGTGTCGCTGACGCTGACTCCGATGATGTGCGCCAAGCTGCTGCGCCATAAACCGGCCGCCGACCAGCGGCGCTTTTACCGCGTCACGGAGCGGATGTTCGAAGCCACGATTGCGTATTATGGCAAGACGCTGACGTGGGTATTGCGCCATCAGCCGGCCACCCTGGCGGTCGCGATCGGCACGCTGGTGCTAACCATTATACTTTATATCATCGTGCCCAAAGGGTTCTTTCCAGTGCAGGATACCGGCGTCATTCAGGGCGTGAGTCAGGCCCCCGACAACACCTCGTTCCAGGCCATGATCGAGCGCCAGCAGGAACTGACCCACATCATCCTGAAGGATCCCGCGGTCGAGAGCTTGTCTTCGTTCGTGGGTATCGACGGCACCAACGTCACCGGCAATAGCGGGCGCATGCTGATCAATCTCAAGCCTCTGGAGCAACGCAAGGTGGGCGTCACCGAGATAATCCGGCGGCTCCAGCTCGCCACCGCCGACGTGACCGGGATCACGTTATATATGCAGCCGGTCCAGGATCTGACGGTGGAAGACCGCATCAGCCGGACTCAATACCAGTTGAGCCTGGAGGATCCGAATGGTCAGGAATTAAACAAATGGTCTCGGCGGCTGGTCACCAAGCTGCAGACTTTACCCGCACTGCGCGACGTCGCCAGCGACCAGCAGGAAAGCGGACTGCAAGCCGAGTTGGTAATCGACCGCGATACCGCGTCGCGCCTGGGTATCACGCCGCAGATGATCGACGATACGCTGTATGACGCTTTTGGACAGCGGCAAATCTCGACGATTTTCACCCAGCTAAATCAGTATCACGCGGTACTGGAAGTGTCGCCATCATTTCAGAAAACCCCGAGTGACTTGGGTAACATCTATGTCCGTTCCGCCAGCGGCGGCCAAGTGCCGTTGAGCGCGTTCACCACCATCAAGCAGACCACCGCGCCGCTGGTGGTGAATCACGAGGGTCAGTTTCCCTCCGCCACGATCTCGTTCAACCTCGCGCCCGGGTACGCGCTGGGCGACGCGGTAACCGCCATCGAGGCGGCGCAGCGGCAAATGGGGATGCCAGCCAGTATTCAGGCCTCATTTCAGGGTACGGCGCAGGCGTTCCGCGCCTCGCTGGCCAATGAGCCACTGCTGATCCTGGCCGCGGTGATCACGGTGTACATTGTGCTGGGCGTGCTGTATGAAAGCTATGTCCATCCTTTGACGATTCTTTCCACCCTGCCCTCGGCGGGCGTTGGCGCAATTCTGGCGCTCCAAATCTGCCGTACCGATCTGAGCGTAATCGCGCTGATCGGCATCATCTTGCTGATCGGAATCGTGAAGAAAAATGCGATCATGATGATCGATTTCGCGCTCGAGGCACAGCGTGAAAACGGTAAGCCGCCGCGCGAAGCGATCTATGAAGCCTGCCTGCTGCGTTTCCGGCCGATCATGATGACCACGATGGCGGCGCTGCTGGGCGGTCTGCCGTTGGCGTTGAGCACCGGCACCGGCTCGGAACTCCGCCGTCCGCTGGGTATCTCGATCGTCGGCGGCTTGTTGGTCAGCCAGTTGCTGACGTTGTACACCACCCCGGTCGTATTTCTGTACTTCGACCGGCTGTCAACGGCGTGGGCCAGGTATCGCGGCCGCGACAGCGCTGCGCAACCGCTTCCGGTGGGAGCCCATGAGCATATCTGAGACTTTTATCCGCAACTCAGTGGGCACCACGCTGCTGACGATCGCGGTGGCCCTGGCAGGCGTCATCGCGTTCAGGTTGTTGCCGGTGTCGCCGCTGCCGGAAGTGGAATTTCCCACCATCCAGGTGCAGGCGTTGTTGCCTGGTGCGAGTCCGCAGACGATGGCGTCGTCGGTGGCAACGCCGTTGGAGCGCCAGTTCGGACGAATCGCGGGATTGACGGAGCTTACTTCGACCAGCTCGCTGGGCGCTACCAGCATCGTGTTGCAGTTCGACCTCAACCGCAACATCGACGCCGCTTCGCGCGATGTCCAGGCCGCGATCAACGCGGCGCACAGCCAACTCCCCGCCAACCTGCCGCAGAATCCCACTTACCGCAAAGTCAATCCGGCCGACGCCCCGATTCTAATCATTGGACTGACCTCGCCGACCAAGGACCCGGGGCAAATGTACGACGCCGCCGATTCGATCCTTGCGCAAAAGCTCTCCCAGGTGCAGGGCGTTGGCCAGGTGGTGGTGGGCGGCAGCGCGCTGCCCGGGGTCCGGGTCGAGCTCAATCCGACCCAGCTCACCAATTACGGCCTGGGCCTGGAGGATGTCCGCAACGCGCTTAGCCATGCCAACGCCAATTCGCCCAAAGGTCAACTTTCCGCCAACACGCTGAGCTGGACGCTTGGGGATAACGATCAACTGCTGAAGGCGGAACAATATCGGCCGTTGATCGTGACCTATCGCAACGGCGCCGCGGTGCGCTTGTCCGACATCGGGGATGTGGTCGATTCGGTCGAGGACCTGCGCAATGCCGGGATGGTCAACGCACAGCCGGCCGTTCTCATCATTGTTTTCCGCCAGCCCGGCGCCAACATTATCGAAACCGTGGACCGGGTACTGGCAGCGCTGCCCCAGTTGCAAGCTGCTATTCCGCCCGCTATCAAGCTAACGGTTACGCTCGACCGTACCATCACGATTCGGGCATCCGTTCGGGAAGTCGAAATCACGCTGCTGATTTCCGTTGCACTGGTCATCCTGGTGGTCTACCTGTTCCTGCGCGACGTATGGGTCACGCTAATCCCGGGAGTCGCGGTTCCCATTTCACTTATCGGAACCTTCGGATTGATGTATCTGTTCGGCTTTAGCCTGAACAACCTCTCGCTGATGGCACTGACGATCTCTACCGGGTTTGTGGTGGACGACGCGATCGTGGTGCTCGAAAACATCATCCGATACGTGGAACATGGAATGTCACCCTTCGAAGCGGCGATTAAGGGCGCCGGTGAGATCGGGTTTACCGTTGTCTCAATCAGTATTTCGCTGATTGCGGTATTCATCCCGCTCCTGATGATGGGCGGGATCGTGGGCCGCCTGTTTCGCGAATTTGCCGTTACATTGTCGGCAGCGGTCTTGGTCTCGATGGTGGTCTCGCTGACTACGACCCCGATGATGTGTTCGAAGATCCTGCGCGCCCGGCGTGCGGGCACCGGCCATGGGTTCCATCGCGCGTCCGAGAACGCGTTTCTGTGGCTGCATCGCCGTTATGACGTCACCTTGGCGTGGGTGCTCAAGCATTCGCGCCTGACGCTCGCGGTCGCGCTGGCGACACTCGCGCTGAATATCTACCTGTTCGTCATAATACCCAAGGGCTTTTTTCCCGAGCAGGACACCGGCCGACTGATGGGTGCGCTGATCGCCGATCAGGATACTTCCTTCCAGTCATTGCAGGAACTGCTCAAGGAGTTCGTAATTAAAATCAAAAAGGACCCCGCGGTCGAAAGCGTAACCGCTTTCGGTGGCGGGCAGTCGTCGGGCTCAGTCAACTCGGCCCGGATGTTCATCGGGCTCAAACCGCTGGCGCAAAGAAAGATGAGCGCCACCCTGGTTATGGGCCGGCTGCGCAAGCGCCTCGCCGGCATCCCGGGCGGCACACTGTTCCTTCAGCCGGTCCAGGACTTGCGTATCGGCGGCCGCATGGCGAACGCGTATTTCCAATATACTTTGCAGAGTCAGGACCTCGACGCGCTTAACCATTGGGGGCCGCTGCTGCTGGCGAAACTCCAAAAGCTCAAGCTCATCACCGACGTCAACACTGACCAGCAGAACAACGGGCTGGATGAATCGCTGGTGGTAGATCGGCCCACCGCGTCGCGGCTCGGGCTCAACCAGCAATTGATCGACGATACTCTGTACGACGCTTTCGGCCAGCGCCAGGTATCGACGATGTATACCGAGTTGAACCAGTACCACGTCGTGATGGAGGCGGCGCCGCAATTCTGGCAAAACCCGATTACACTCCACGATATCTACATGCGGACCAACACTGGCGCCGAAGTACCGCTCAGCTCCTTTACCCATTTCGAAGCTTCCAACGCGCCGCTCGCGGTGAACCACCAGGGCCAATTTCCTTCCGTTACTATCGCGTTTAACCTGGCGCCGGGAGTCGCGTTGGGGCAGGCGGTCGAGGCGATCGCGGATTTGGAGCGGCAAATGGGGATGCCGGCGAGTATCCACGGCAGCTTCTCCGGCACCGCACAGGCGTTTCAAAGTTCGTTATCCAGCGAACCGATGCTGATACTGTCGGCGCTGGTCGCGGTGTATATCGTGCTCGGCATCCTGTACGAGAGCTACATTCATCCGATCACGATTCTCTCCACGCTGCCGTCGGCGGGCGTGGGCGCGCTGGCGGCGCTGATGCTATGCCGGACCGACCTCAGCATCATCGCGCTGATCGGTATTATTCTGCTGATCGGCATCGTAAAGAAAAACGCCATCCTGATGATCGATTTCGCGCTGGACGCCGAGCGCAACGAAGGCAAATCCGCGACCGAGGCGATTTACGAGGCGTGCCTGCTGCGCTTTCGTCCGATCATGATGACGACGATGGCGGCGCTGCTCGGCGGATTGCCCCTGGCGGTTGGCGGCGGAGTGGGCTCGGAATTGCGCCGTCCGCTGGGAATAGCAATCGTCGGCGGATTGATCGTCAGTCAGGCGCTGACGCTATACACCACGCCAGTGATTTACCTTTATATGGACGGCCTCAGCGATTGGAGCGCACATATGCGCAAGCGGCTGCTCGGACTCTTTTCACCGCGACAGGAACCCGCGGCCCCGCGCGGCGTGGAAGTTGCCCCGCGTGCGGCGAAGATCGCGATGCGCGGCGCGCCGCCAGCACGGCCAAGCTCTCGCCCGGCACCGAGCACTGAGGCTCGTCACCGATTTCCTGAAAGTTTCCCGCGCCCGTTACAACAAGGCGCGCAACGCTATTTCGGTATTTCATCGCCTTCGCGCGGCGGCTGACCGCCTCGGCGCTTCATGATCTTGTCGAACGCCTTATAATTCGCTCGTGCCTTGCGGTCCTCGAAAAAGCGCGCCGTTTGCAAAACCGATACCTTTTCGACGACTGCCATCGCGACGAACTGGTTGATGCTCGTTCCCTCCTCCTTGCTCAGCCGCTCAACCGCCTCTTTCAGCCACCGTGGCAGCCGCAGCGGATACGTTTTGGTTTTCTTCATTGTTTGATCCTCAATATAGCTTCGCGCGGGAGCAGAAGTTCTATCCCAAACCGTGAGGGCGTATCTCTGAAATCCCTCAAGTTGAATGTAACCAGAGCATCAGCACGGCCGTTGACGGCAGCTTCCAGCACCATTTCATCGCCGGGATCCCGAAGTTGGGGCCGCCAAACAAAATGCGTTTCGACCGGTTCAGCCAAGGCGATGAATGCCGTCAGGAAGATGTCGACCTCTCGCTCCGACAGCCCGGCCGCCAACCGGTGTTCCGGCAGGCGGCATACCGCATCGTATTCCATAGCAAGGGCCACACTCATCAGTAAGGTTATCTTCCTCTGCCGCGCCGAGCGCACGATTGCAGCGGACGCCCCGGAAGGGCTGCGTAATGCCGCAACGACGACGCTTGTGTCAACGACAAACCTCATATCGTATATGATATCATGTTGCGTCGTTCGAAGAACGGTCGGGAAAATCGCCGGCTTCAGTGTTTTTATGCCAACGGCAGAGAGAGACTAAAAGCAGGCCGGAAACCCGTGCAAAGGCCGGCCGGCTGGAGTATACATCGAGTTGAAAATGGGAATCGCTGCTCAAGACATTTCTATCAAACGCACGCTACAAGCCACTGGATTTCGGAACTTCTATGTCAAGCCGCTTATGTATCTGCTCGCCGCGCTTGCGGCGTGCGTGGCTGTGGCGATCATCCATTCGGAAAGTGCCGATGCGGCGGAGGCAGCGGTACAGGCTGGCATTACAATGCCCGAGGTCGATCCACTGCTGACTCCACCCAGTGAGAACGGCCAGAAAATCCCGGTTCAAATTGCATTGCGGGTTATCAATATATCTGACATCGATGAAGTCGCGCAGCGTTTCAGGCTCGTAGCCTACCTGCTGGCAACATGGAAGGATCCGCGGCTTGCGTTCACTCCAAAGGCCGCATGGGACAAATTCCGCGTTTATCGTGTCGACGACGTCTGGACGCCGCAGTTTGATTTCGCCAACGGGGTCGTGCCACATTCCGCTTTTGATGTTACCCTGCGCGCCTTTCCCGACGGCACGATGAAGTATTACGAACGCTCCAGCGCCGAGCTTTCCAATGGTTTTCATCTGCGCAGCTTCCCCTTCGATCGGCAGCGATTGGAGATCTTTATTCATCCCCCGATCAGCGAAGCCGCGACGGTGAATTTAGTCGGCACCGCCGGGGACGCGTCGATTAGCGTCGAGGTACGCGTCTATTCGTCCCTGGCGCAGTGGGCGGTTCTGGGGATCCGGGCGAGCGCTGAACAAATCCGGCTATTCAACACGGAAACCACGAACCAGATGCACTTCGCGATCGAGGTCAAACGAAGGTCCAAGTTCTACATATGGAAAGTATTTTTGCCATTGCTGCTCATGGTGGTACTTTCATGGACGGTGTTCTGGATCGATAACTCGGAGTTGAGCAGTCAGGTCACGATATCGGTCACGACTATTCTCACCGTGATCGCCTTTGCGTTTGCCATTTCGAGTAACCTGCCCAAGGTTCCCTACCTGACCTTTATCGATGTTTTCTTCCTGACGTGCTACGTATTTGTCTTCATCACAGCGATCGAACTCACCTTGGTGCACCTCGCCGGCCGGAGCAAACGCTATAAGATGGGAAGCACAATTCGGCATTTCAGCAGGATCGCTTTGCCGGTGCTGTTCGTCATAACCAACCTGCTGATGATAGCGATCTACTACGGCTAGAGCGGCAGGCCGAAGATTTCGGATGAAGAGTCAATCCTCCCGAGCGCCGAAAACTCGGCAACCGCGGCGATCGTTAAATTAGACCTTGTCATAATCCCCTTTACTTGTCTTGGTTAGGGACAAAAGAAGGACACTTACAGTTGTATTGGATTGATTCACCTTATTTCTGCTAAACTATGTTTCTTCTTTCAGGCCTTGACTTTACAAACGGTTATGATGTTGAGTTTCACTATATGAAAAGGCTGCGGCTTATCGGCCGGCGCGAATTTCTGCGTCAAGGAATGTTGGCGAGCGCGTCACTGTCCTTCGGAATCGGCCAGTATTGCCGGCGCGGTTCCTTGGTAACCGCGGCCTTTCTTTCCAATCCGCGGATGCATCGCCTGGTGCCGCAGGTTTACAGTCGTCCGCTGCTCGATTCGAACCGGTTGCCCCGATTCGTCGACGCGTTGCCAATCATTCCAGCCGCGGCGCCCACCGGCACCCAGGTCGACCCCGACGGCAATTTGTCGCCCCTCTACAAGATGCAGATGACTGAGTTCTATCATCAGGTCCATAGCGCGCTGCCGCCGACCCGGGTCTGGGGCTTCAACGGGTCGGTGCCGGGACCGACATTTCAAGTCCAAAGCGGCAGCGCGATATTGGTGGAGTGGATCAACGCGCTGCCAACCACGCACATATTTTCGGTCGACCCCACGATTCACGGCGCGGAAAGTACCAATCCAGCGGTGCGCAACGTGGTCCATCTGCATGGCGCCAAGGTGCAATCGGACAGTGACGGCTATCCGGAGGCCTGGTTCACGCCGGGCAAATCGGCGCTGTATTTCTATCCCAACCAGCAGCAGGCGACGACGCTGTGGTACCACGATCATGCACTGGGCATCGTGCGGCTCAACAACTACGCCGGTCTGGCCGGCGTTTACATTATTCATGACCCGATCGAGCAAAGACTCGGACTGCCATCTGGAATTTACGAAATCCCATTAGTCATTCAGGATCGGAGCTTCGACGCGGCCGGCCAGCTCAACTATCCAACTTCGGGGCGGCCGGGCAATCCATGGATACCCGAGCTTTTTGGCAATACCATAATGGTTAATGGCGGCGCGTTTCCGTATTTGGCGGTCGAACCGCGCAGGTATCGATTCCGGATCCTCAACGCGTCGAATGCCCGGTTTTACGGTCTCTCTCTTTCTTCCGGAGAGCCGTTCTACCAGATCGGCAGCGATCAAGGACTGCTGCCGGCGCCGGTCGCGGTGAGCAACTTGCTGATAGGACCGTCGGAGCGCGCCGACGTGGTAGTTGATTTTACCGCGTTTGCGGGCAAGCAGATTGTAATGAACAATGACGCGGCCGCTCCCTATCCAGCCGGCGGTATGATCGTTCCAAACCAGGTGATGCAATTCCGGGTCGCCACGTCGACCACCGGCAAGGATACCAGTGTTTTACCCGCCACGCTGGCGCCATTCGCAAAGATCGACCCGGCGCTCGCGGTCAATACCCGGACGCTCAGGCTGATCGAGTTGGATGACTCCCTCGGATACCCAATTGTGGTCCTGCTCAATTATCAGTACTGGAACCAGCCAGTCACCGAGATGCCGGTCATCGACACCGTCGAGATTTGGAACCTGATTAATGCGACCGGCGACGCGCACCCGATCCACATCCACCTGATCAAGTTTCAGATTATCGATCGCCGGCCGTTCGATCAGGCGAAATTTGAGGCCGGCACGCTGGTTTATACGGGACCGCCGGTACCTCCGCCCCCCGGGGAAGCGGGATGGAAGGATACGGTGCGTGCCGACCCGGGATTTGTAAGCACTATTATCGCAAAGTTCGAGGGCTACACCGGGCGCTACGTCTGGCATTGCCATATCCTGGAGCACGAGGACAACGAAATGATGCGGCCCTATGACGTGGTCGCAAGCTCAACCGCCGCGGCCACAGGCTCCGCGCCGGCTATCGCGGGTAACTCGCCTGCGATCGCTTTGCGTAAGTAGCGGAGCGTATGACCAGGTTTTGGACTATGGGACTCCACGCGCAGACAAGTCGCAGCGTGCTGCTTGCGGTCGCACTTTTCATCCTGACCCTACCCAACTTGGCCGCCGCGGCGCCGTCCATCAGCTCCATCTCCTCGCCGGTTGTGGTCGGCGGCTCCTTCACTATCAAAGGAAGCGGATTCACCAACGGCTCCGTGATCAACTTCTTCGTCGCCACGGCGGCCGGGGCGGTCAACTTCGGCCCTCTAAACCCGGCGACGCCG
Source organism: uncultured Pseudomonadota bacterium (assembly GCA_963824565.1). Classification (GTDB taxonomy): domain Bacteria; phylum Desulfobacterota; class Binatia; order Binatales; family Binataceae; genus JAJPJA01. The sequence goes on from CAWGQB010000026.1 coordinate 690,158, forward strand.
ATCAGTCCTACCGAGCTCAGTGTCCCCGTGCCGACGAGCGTTTCGGGCGCAAAACCTGTCTCTCTGGGAGAGGGAGTAATTGCGGTGCAGGTGGTCAACACCGATCAGGGCTTTGCCGCGTCCAACACCTTGACTACCCAACTCTTTGGTGACAACGCGGACGGCTTTCCCAACCTGACCGGGATCAACGGCATTCGGTTGTCCGGCAGCAGCGCCGATCCAGGCATAGCGACAGATAATGTTGAAATTCACCTTTTGCCGGGCACTACGATCACGCTCAACGGCAACGGGTTCGACTCCGTCAACGGCGTCGCGGTCGACCTGTTCTGCGACTGTTCCGGCGGCAAAATCCCGACAATTCGTCTGAACCCGGGCAATTCCGGTCTGACAACGACAGCCCTGACTATTGCTCTGCCCGCAACCGGCGCCGGGGGTCCCGCGGCCGGGCCCGGGTCGTTCGTGATTTCCAATCGCGGAGCGGCAGGCGATTACGCGATCAAGAGCAACGCGGTATCGGTACCGATCGGATCCCCGGTCACGGTTAGCAGCGTAGAACAAACCGGCTGCACAGTAACGGTGAGTGGGACCGGCTTCGCGATCAACGGGTCGGGTCTCCTTCCCAACCTGACCGTTATCAACCTTTTCAACCAACAGCGCGGCGCTTCGATCAATTTGGGTGGACTCAGTTCCAGTGGCGCACCAAGGATCCCACTCAGCATTACCAGTTCGGCCCAATTCAGCTTTAGCCTAGCAGGGACGGGCTTCGTTCCGGGGCCGTCTTATGTGCAAGTACTGAATCCCCCATTCATATCATTTACCAGCTCCGGCGACGCCGCGGGCGGGGCCTTTACCGCAGCGGAATGCGCGGCTGCTACGCCGACCCCGACCCCATCGGCAGCGGCGCCCTCGCCGACCCCCACAGCGATTCTGCCTACACCGTCGCCGACCGCTACACCGATCAGTCCGCTGTTTTCGCAGGCGTGTTCATCGCAAACGATGATCGGAATCGACCCCATTAATAACATCGCCTACGTCCCAGTGTACTCGTTGGATAAGGCCGGTAATGCGCAACTGGCGGTGGTCGACTTGACCGTGGGAGCTGGGTCTCCGGTTTTGAAAACCATTTCTCTTGCCGGCTCCGTGCAGCCAATATCCGTAACTTACAACCCGTTCAATCGAACGATGCTCGCGCAATCGCGCACTGCTGATAACCAAATCTTCATATACGAAATAAACACCATCACCCACTCGGTGGTGAGCACGGTGGTTGCCACCGGTCTGGTGCAACAGACGGGCTCAGCGGTTTCACAGCGACCAGCCGCCGGATCCACGGGCGAAGCTGATTTCTCGAATGCCCGATGGTCGGCTCTGGCGCGCGCATTGCAGACCCGGCAGTGGGCGAAAATGCGCAGGGCGGAGCTCTCTCTCCTGCTACGGTCACAGCCGTCGGACAATGGCTCATGGGGCCCGATCGTCCGCCAACCCACCAGCGGCGGCATAATCGAAGACCTCAAGAACAACCGGGCGATTGTCGCCGGTACGAACGCACTGGGAATCCTTGACACTTCGAAAAGCCCACCGGTTTGGGATTCGCATTCAGTCGTCGATTTGGATCTCGACGCGGAATCGATTACGCTCAATGCTAACATGGGCCTTTTGTTTATCTCCAATCTTGGCAGCGACGACCTGATCGACACCACCAAAAGTCCGCTAAGCGAGATCCCATTTCAACGAGTGCCGAACAAGGGTGTCAGCGATGGCGTCGCGTTCGATTCCATTACCAATATCGTAATACATACTGAATTTGACGGGGCCGATAAGCTGTATGCGTTCAACTTCGGCACGCTGGATATTACCCAGAACCCGGCCACCGCGGACCCGATCGGAGTTCAGGGACTGGGATTTCAGTCCACATATGGCCTTGAATCCGGTCCCGGCGGTCAAAACGTAGTCAACTGTGTAACTCATCAAGCGGTAATCGCCGATGAGTTCGGACCCAATTTCAAGCTGGTTCAGATGCCCAGCCAACCGATTCCAGGCGCGTTGGATAACAACGGCCAGCCGGGCTCGGGGACTGCGCCCGACGCGGCCTCGGTTTATACTATCGCGGCGTCGGTGATTCCACAGACGTTGGTCGGCGGCATCAAGAGTCCGTTGGGCGCAATTGATAATCCAAGCACGTTGACAATTGACCCGAGCCGAAATTTTGCCTATATGTTGGCGGATGACTGGCTCTTCTACCATCTCTGGACGCCGGGCTCCACGCTGCCCCTGTTTCTGGTGCGGGTGGACCTTTCCAAACCGGTCTTCGGCGCCAGTCCAACCGGCGGCATCGATGGCAAGACTTTCTGGACGCCGACCGCTGAGGTAATTCCGTTGCCATAGGATAAAATATCGGGACAACAACCAGCTATAGCCAGCGGGCTAAAGTTCCCGAAGCGGAAGTAGTTTCCCTCGCTGTACCGGAGGCCTTCAACGTACTATCTGCGCCTGCGTTGTTTTGGCCATGTCGTGACACGACAAATAGACTAGTCGCCTGCCGCTCTCGCAGCTCTGACGGGCTACAAAAACCAGCTCGACTCCGATGACGGTCCGAAGATTGCCCCGAGGTATTTCTCCAGCTCCAGATTGAACTTCATGATTATCTGATCGGATCCGCGCGTAAGTCCGAAACCGGGGCCGACATTGTATTCGATACCATATGGCAGCTCCCCCCAGATGACCGGAAAAATATAATGCTGCTGCTCCTTGAGCGGATCATTGTCGTCGATATTCCCGGGCGCGCCATAGAACTCGATTCCTGGTGACAGGTAACGCTTCCAACGATAGTAGATACCGCTGGCGTAACCGAACTCGAAGCCCTCGTTCTTGTTCGGTCCGACAAATACCGGCTTCTCAAAGATCGGATTGGCCATGATCGACCACGGCCCGAGGTCTTTTTCGGCAATCGGGCGGAGTTCCAGTTCCATTTCGTCATCGTCGAACTGAGGCGTCTTATGCCATTCCAGTTCGATGTACCAACCCAGATTGACCGGCAAAACGTCTTCGTCGAACAGCCGGCCTCTGAGGCGGTACTTGGAAGCGGCGTACCATAGCCCGGCGGCATTGGGCATCGCCAGATTGAGATAAACCGCGGCTTCTATCCGGTCGGTGAGGCCGTACGTTAATTCATACTGGTTGTACCAGGTTGATTGGCTCGGAAACGTGCCGGCGGAGGTGCCAGTGCCGGGCGTATCGTGGCCTTTGGCTACAACCGAGTTGTCGGTCTCAATCTCGACGGTGCCACGCGTTTCAGTCAGGTAGGGATAGACCTCGAACTCCCAGGGATCCACTTGAGCCGCGGCCCGGCCGGCGAATACCGGCGCCAGTAGCAACAAACCGACCGTAATCAATCCAAGGCGCGCCGCCCTGGTACTTAGGAATGCGCCAGCTCTGCGTCGATCCATTGCTCCAGCAGCGCGCGATCCTCCGCGCTGAGCCGGGAGCGCGGATGCAACAGAAGATAGGGCAGCGGCGGCATGGTCTCCTCGCCCAAGGCGCGGCCCATCCATTGCAACTTGTGCTTTCTGGTGACTGGATAATAATCGGTCCAGTCCGAGAAATTGATTTGCTTGCGGCCCTGCTCCATGTCGCGATAAATCAACCATGACATCGGCGCCACGTGACTGTACCAGGGCCATTTGGTTTGGCCCGAATGGCAGTCGTAGCAGCTTCTCTCGAGTACCGATTTCACCGGTGCGGGAGCTGTTAACTCGTCTGCCGCTTGCGTAGGGAGCGGAGGCACCTGAACTATCTGCGCCGCGAGCAGACTCGCAGCGCAAAATCCCAGCGCGATCCACGAAACCTTCGTTGCGTTCATGCATCTTTTTCCCGGCGGCTCCCGGCTACTTGGCGACGATGCTGCCCTCGGGCACGTCCTGATGAAAATCGTCGTAAAAGTCGTAGGTTCCGGGGGACAGCGCGGGAAGATGAACGCTGATAGTTTCGCCTGGAGTCACCGCTTTCTCCCGATTCAGCTTGAAGCTTTCGAACTCGATGGTCTCCTTGCTCGCGTTAACCACCTTGATAATCAAGGGACGGCCCGCGGGCACTTCGAGTTTGAGGGGCTTGAACTGATGCTGGTCGAAACGGAGTTCGGCAACGGTATCGTCGGCGCGTGAGCTGGTAGCAAGAGCGGCGACCGCAAGTATCGCGAAGGTAAAGATGAAGAGCTTATAGAGCATGTTTTGACAGGGCCTCGCTGAAACTGAAACTAATTCTCAATATCGTTGTTTCGGCGACGTTGTCAATAGCCGCGGATCTCTCGGCTGGCCAATCTGTCTGATCAACCGTCTCGAAATTGTGGGTTGCTTACGAGCCAAACGCCTGCAGCACCGCGCGTACGCCACGATCGTAGTCGTTCTCGATCGGAACCGGGTACAGCAGCACGTACGACGCGCCGGCTTTTTCGAATGCGTCGATCTTGTTGTGGAAATCCTGCGCCGTTCCCATCGCCGCGACCTCTTGCGCCATCTCGTCGGAAACCGCGGCGGCCGCGCCCGCCATGTCACCCTTGGCGGCGGCGGCCATTATGTTCTCCGCTTCCTTGACAAATCCCTGTCTGACGAACAAACGGTTGTAAAACGGGAGCGTTCCATAACGCGCCAGGGTGCTCTTGACCGACCGCATTGCCGCCGCCCGATCCGGGCATACGCAGCAATGCATAATCAGCGCGATGCTAACTTCCCTGGGGTCGCGGCCGACGCGCTGGGCTCCACGATTGACGCCGTCCACGACCTCCTTCAAACCACGCGGACCGTAGTTCAGCGGCAGGCCCCCGTCGGCGATCTCGCCGGTCAGCTCGATGCTCTTTGGTGAGATGCCGGCGATGTACACGGAGATTTTTCCTTCGGGTTTGACGGCTACGAATCCGGGCCGATTAATCAGCGGCTCTCCGCGAAAGACTTTGCGCAAGGTCGCGACGCAATCCCGCAGCGCCGCGAGCGGCTTGTCCATGTTGATGCCGTAGGCTGCGTTGACCGGCTTGTGGCTGGTCCCCAGTCCCAGCAGCAGCCGTCCTGGAGCAAGCGCGTCGATGGTCAACGCATCTGCGGCCATTACCGAAGGATGGCGCGTATAGATGTTTGCGATGCCGGTACCAACCCCGATGCGCGAGGTGACCGAGGCGATATGCTGGGTGACGGCCAACGAATCGGTCGCGGGACCTTCCGTCACCAGAAAGCTGCGCAAACCGATCTGTTCCGCAACGCGGGCATAATCCGCCATCGTGGCCAGCGCTTTCTTGCCATTGCTGCTCATGACCAGCATTCCGGGTGTTTGCATTGCCGTCTCCTTCGATGGTGTTGTTTTCGGCCTTTTGATGGCCGCCTCAACCGAAAGTTTAATCCCGCTTGTGCGACGCGCCGGGCTTTAGCACCTCGTTCGCGTTTTCGTGATTGGCGGCGGCGTCACGCAGGAATTCCGGAGCACTTGGCTCGGTCCCGTAATACAGCTTGAAGTAGTCGACGACGCTGGCGTTGCGACTTGGCCCTCCTGCGGCCACGCGCCGGCCATCACGACGATCACCGCGGCCGCCAATGCGTTGCGACGTGCGGTGTGTGCCGCCATTAGATGATTCCGTCGCGTTGCAGATTTTCGATTTCGCCCGCGCGTAGGCCGAGCAGTTCGCCATATACCAACCGGTTGTCCTGTCCCAGCGCCGGAGAACCGCGCCAGATCTTGCCCGGCGTAGCCGACATCTTAGGTACGATGCCGGTACCGTGCACGCGGCCCGCTTCTTCATCTTCCCATTCGACATGAGCCTGACGCGCGCGATAGTGCGGATGCTCGGCCATGTCCTTGCTGTTCATTACTTTGGCGCAAGGAATGCTGCGGTCGGCCATTACGGCCAGGACCTGCTCACAGGTGTGATCGGCCACCCAGGCGCGGAACAGTGCGTCCAGCTCCCATCCTTCGGGTGTATCGACCTTGTAAGTGATTCCTTTCCACTTCTCATGGTGCGGGTCGAGCCCGAGCAGCGTGCAAATCTTGTCCCCGTGGGAGATCAGGGCGCACGCTATCATCAACCATCCGTCCTTGGCGCGGAAGGTGTCGAGCGGCTGAATCGCCGTGGCCCGATTGCCGACGCGCTCGCGAATCAGTCCGGTCTCGAAATACTCGAGCATCGTGGGCCCGATAATCTTATGGATCACCTCAAACATGGCCACGTCGATCGCCTGTCCCTGACCGGTCGCCCGGGCGTTCATGATGCAGGCCAGGGTCGCGGACAGCGCGCAGAACCCGCTGATGTAATCGGCGGTCCAGGGCTGCGCCCTCACCGGCGGTTCGGGATCCGGAAAACCCGCCTGGTACATCATGCCGCCGAAGGCTTGTGCGGTGGAATCGACGCAAGCGCGCTTGACGAAGTCCGGATCGCCGCTGTGGCCGTAGCCGGAAATGTGAGTGATGACGAGCCCCGGATTGGCCTTGAGAACTGTCGCATCGTCCAGTCCCCAGCGCGCATAAGTTCCCGGCTTGGAAGATTCGATCCAGGCGTCGGCTTCGCCCAGCAGGCGCAGGAAGAGGTCGCGTCCCTGCGCCTTGGAGGGATCGCAAGTGACCGCCAGCATGTTGCGCCGCTCCTGGATCCAGTTGGTTGTGACCGGCGGCTTTTTGGGGTCGCGGTTGGGAAGTTTGATTCCGGCCAGGCGATACGGATCGCCGCCTTCACCGGCGCGCTCCACGTGGATAACTTCGGCGCCCCATTCGGCCGCGATTTCCGCCGCGAACGGTCCGGCGATAAAAACCCCTGATGAAATGATTCGTGTTCCCTGGAGCGGACCGAATTTTTCCCCGATGAGCAATTTCCTGCGATCCATGCCTCTCCTTCCCGCTGGCAGGCGGGCGCGCCTATCAAGAACAGATCCTTCTACCTTTCCGCAGTGGCATGACTGATTCAATCGGCCCCAAACAGGCCACGCGGCAGGACTGCGGCGATCCTCGTCGGAATTATTCAGCGGACTGCAAAAAGGCTGGGGGCGGAATCACGAGCCGGCTCAAGGGAAGCCGCGCGTTCAGGCTCATAGCCCTAACGCCTCCGCGGCCACTGGCTCGCAATCCCGCCCCGCCTAGTAGGGCGGCAAAATCGAATCAGGCGAGATTGTAAAGCTTTTTGGCGTTGCCAGCGACCATCTTGTACTTGTCTTCTTCCGACACTCCCTCGAAGGTATCCTTGATGTACTCGCGCGATTTCGGCCAGGTCGTATCCGTGTGCGGATAGTCGGACGACCACATCAGGTTGTCCACCCCGATGTCCTTGCTGATTTTGACTCCAATCTTGTCCTCGATGAAGGTGGCATACACCTGGCGATGGAAGTACTCGCTGGGCAGCGCCGGCAGCTCCAGCTTGGTCCAATGCCGATGGCGCCGATAGGTCCGATCCGATTTCTCCAGGAAGTAGCCGAGCCATCCGATGTTGCCTTCCACGGAGACGAACTTCAGTTTCGGAAACAGTTCCAATACCCCGCCGAAGATAATCTGGGACAGCGCTTCGTAGTTGGCCAGCGAAGCGATGTTCAGCAACGCCGGCACCGCGCCGCGCAGATTGTTGGCCTTGAACAGCGCCGCGGTGCGGCGGTCGCCGGTGCGCAGATGGATGTGAACCGGCAGATTCAGATCCTGGGCTGCGGCCCAAATCGGATCATAAATCGAACTGTTGAGCGGTTCCCCGCGCGGATAGGTCGGCAGCATGACGCCGCGCAACCCGGGCAACTTGGCCACGTGCTGGATTTCCTTGACTCCGACCTCGACGTCGTCGGTGGGAATCAGGCCGATACCAATCAGGCGCGCCGCGTCGACTGAGCAGAACTCGGACAGGAAATCGTTGTATGCGCGGATGCACGCGAATTGTAGCTCGGTGTCCTCCATACCGAATATTCCGAGCCCGACGTTGGGGAAGAGGGTTTGCGCGTCGACCCCGTCGACATCCATGTCCTTCAACCGCTCGACTGGATCATAGGAACCCTTACGGATGGTGTCGTAGGACTCGCCCGAGGCCTTGTACTCCTCGAACTTCTTGCCGGCCTGGGCCTCCAGTCCGATAGTCTTTCCCCTGACGCCGTTGATTTCCCAGGCGTCACCGTCGGGCATTCGCACGACCTTGGGCGCCCGCTCCCGCAGCTTAGCCGGAACCCGGCTCTGCCACGTATCCTTGGGCTCCTCAACATGGTCGTCAGAGGAAATTACGTTATAGCTTTTCATTGCAGACCTCCTTCAAATTTTTGGCCGCATCATCGAGACCGGCCAAGGACACTACGCTTTGTTATGCAGACTGGTTAGCGGCGTTCATTCGAGGGAGCGCACCCACGATTCCCACGCGGCGCCGCACGGACTCAATTCCACTGGCGATTCAGGCGCCTTTAGTCATCTCAGCCCAGGCGTCAACGCCAGGCCGTTTGGTTTGTTTGGTCAGCTCCCGCTGCAGTTCGTGCAGGCGCTTCATCAGCCTGGGTCGCGCCAAAGGGGTTGCCACGCCCAGCAGCGCGAGCACAAAGCCATAAAGTACATGAACACGAAACCCGTCGCCGTCGAGGGTCTCCTGGAGCCACAGGACCAGTCCGCCGCAGAAGCAGATCACCAGATGGCGGGCGACAAACTCAGGATTCGCTTCAGCGATCAAACGCCCGGTCTTGACTCCCGCTTCGAGCGACCGCTGCCACAGCGTGACGATTCGCGGATGGAGCGGGGATTCGTTGATGCCGCATTTAGCCAGAAAATGTCCCTGCATCAGCGGCCGATAGAAGGCCGAATCGCCGACGTACACATTAACCCCGAACGCCGCCAGTTCGAGCACCTGCTCGATCGGGTCGCGGGCACTCAGCTCCTCCATCGCGCGTTCGATTTTCTCCAGCGCTCCGAATTGGAGCGCCACCAGCACCCCGCCCTTGGAGCCGAACAGGTTATATGGCGTGGCCAGGCTGACCTCGGCCTTGCTGGCCAGCGCGCGCATCGACAGCCCGGTGCCACCAGTATCGCGGATCAGTTGCTGGGCCGCTTCCAGGATGCGGGCTCGCCGCTCCCTCATCTGCCGGTCGCGTAAACCCTCGGCGCGTTCTAATATCATAACGTGTTCGCCCTTTATAACACGTTCAGCCAGTGAGTCAAGGATGCCATCCCGCGTGGTAGTGGGCGCCTTTGGAGGGGGACCTATGCGAAGCTCACCGTGGAACGAGTTGCACCGGGAGGGGCTCGTGACGTCGGACCATTAGGCTGTTGACCCATCGGGGTAGTTGGTCGGGGTCGAGGGTGATGCTGCTGGTGTGCTCGAGCAGCAGCGTGAGCACGACCCGCGCCTCGAGGCGGGCGAGGGGAGCGCCGACGCAGTAGTGGATGTCACGCCCGAACGCCACGTGGCGGCGCGGCCGACCGAGGACGATCTCATCGGGATGTTCGAACACCGCGGGATCTCGGTTGGCGGCGCCCCAGAACAGCAGGAGGGTGGCGCCGGCCGGAATATCCACACCACCAAGCGTTGTGTCCTTGGGAACTGAACGCATGTGGTGGCGGAATGGGGACTCCAAGCGGAGCGCTTCTTCCACGAAGTTCGGGATGAGCTCGGGTTGTTGGCGGAGATGCTGTTGAAGATCCGGGTGGTCCGCCATTTGGCGCACGGCACTGCCGAGCAGGCTCGTCGTGGACTCACCTCCTGCGGCCAACAAGGTCTGCAGGATGACGATGCCAGCAGGAGCACTGAGCGCCCCGGTCTCCACGCCCCGTCCGATGGAGCTCAGGATGTCCTCTCCGGGCTCGTTCGCCGCAATCGCAAGTTGATCGACGATCCAGGCCCCAAGGTCGTTGCTGCGCGTGATGACTTCAATCAGTCGTTCGCGGGACAGCGTCGCCCCCACTAATTCCGTTGAATCGAACGCGGCGCGTAGGAGGCGGTCCAAGTCACTGTTCCGAAAGCCGATGAGGCGACTAATGACCGTGATCGGAACGACGTTTCCGACCTCGGCCATGAAATCGACGTTTCGCTTGTCCAGCGCTCGCGCCACGCACCCGGTGGCAAGGTCTACGATGTCTGGCTCGAGGAGAGCCATGCGCTTTGCAACGAAATTGGGAAAGACCGTGGTCCGGTGCAGTGTGTGGATGGGCGGATCGGCGGTCGCTAGCGCCGGAATACCCGAGTCACCGAAAGGCAGACGAGATGGGAGCCCGTTCTCGTCGCGGTAGAGCAAACAAGGCAGGTTCGACGAGAAGTCCTGGACTCGGCCGACAGCCTCCGCCAACAGGGCGAACGAGCTCACGACGAACACCTCGGTACCGGGGACCTGCCACACCGGAGCATGCCTGTGGAGCTGGCGGTAGAACGGATACGGATCCTCGATTACTTTCGGGTCAAGCAGTAGCGTCCCGGGAATCTTTTCGGTCATTGGTCCGTCCTCAGAAGTGGCGCCGAAGTGGTCGCAACAGCTGCCATGGATCCCATAGGCCCACGTCGCGACAACCAGTTCCCCGTTATTCCTAGCGCGGACGCGTCAGCGGGTCCGGGGTTTTGGTATCCACGAACGGGGTCACGTTGACGAAGTACCATTCGCCGTCGATTTTGCGCACCTCGGTGCGATAACCGCCGATCAGCAGTAACTGGGTCACGCCGTCGCGGGTCACGTAAACGGTTAGATTGCACAGCGTGGTGCCGCGGTTGGCTTCGAGATTCATGATGAGGTTGGTGACCAGATGACGCTGTTTGACTTCGCCCATGCTGCTCGCCGCGAGGTCCCGAGTGAATTTCAGGAGGCCCTCGCGTCCGGCGTGGCGGCCGACCACCGGACTGTCGAACACGCCATCGGGCGTGAAAGTGCCGACCCACTCCTCGTAGCGGCCCTCATCGATGCTGTGGCAGAAGCGGGCAAACAGCTCGCGCACCTTTTCGCGATCTTCGTAGTTGAACATACCGGCTCACCTTATTTCGAGGAGGCGATCATTGCGGAAACATCAGGATCGTGCGCACCACTTCACCCGCTTTCATGGCTCGAAACGCCTCGTTGAGATCCTCCAGGCGGCCGTGCCGGCTGACCATGTCGTCGAGGTTTAGCCGGCCCTGGCGATAGAGGTCCACCAGGCGCGGAGCGTCGATGCGCCAGCGATTGGACCCGGAAAGGCATCCCTGCACCCGGCGCTCGCCGCTGATGACAAACTGCGGGTTGAATTCAACGCTCTGGCCGGCCGGAAGCAAACCGATCAGGGTGGCGGTGCCGCGCACCGCGAGGCACTGTATCGCGGCTTCGGCGGTGTTCTTGGTGCCCACCGCTTCGAAGGAGTAGTTCACGCCGCCGTCGCTCAGGCCGCGGACTCCCTCGACCGGATCGCTGCTCGACGCGTCCACCGTATGGGTGGCCCCAAGCTTGCGCGCCATCGCCAATTTGTTCTCCGCGACGTCTACCGCGATGATACGTCGAGCGCCCGGCAATCCGCGCCGCCTGGATCGCGGAAAGCCCGATCCCGCCAGCGCCGAACACCGCGACCGTGGTTCCCGGCTCCACCTTGGCGGTGTTGAATACCGCCCCCGCGCCGGTCATCACGCCGCATCCGATGAGCGATGCCGTGTCCATGGGAATGTCCTTGTCGATCTTCACCAGCGCATTCTCATGGACCAGCATCTTCTCGGCGAAGCCGGCGCCATCGGCCAGACCGCTGATTTTCTTGCCATTGAGCAGCATGCGCGGACGCTGGTCGGGTTTGCGCTGGGTCGAAACGCGATTGATGCATTGGTTGGGGGCGCCCGAAAGGCACATCGTGCAATTCCCGCAGAAAACCGTAACGCGCGCGATGATGTGGTCGCCGGGAGCGAAATCGGTCACGTCCTCGCCCACCGCTTCAACGATCCCGGCCGGCTCATGCCCGAGAATTATCGGGGGCGGAAACGGCATCTTCCCTTCGACGACATGCAGATCGCTATGGCATACGCCGCTGGCCACCAGGCGCACCAGCACCTCGCGCCCGTGAGGAGCGTCGATATCGATCTCTTCAATTTGTAGTGGCTTTCCCACTCCGTAAAACACTGCTGCTTTCATCCAATCCTCCTAAAGCACCAAAGCTCGCCGGGTAACTGGCCAGGTATCGCAGACCGCGCTCAAAGATCGCGGTCATGGTCAAGGCTCTTAGCACAAAGTCGCCACGATGACAGGGGTTGCGACGACCGCCGCGCCATTCCAGAGCGCATCGCAAGCGGTCGAACAGCCACGTGAGGTGACCGCGGCGCTTCGATCCGTTATGGAGTTAGGCGATAACTCCGGCGCCGCGCAGGCGCTCTCGCTCATCCGGGCCAATACCGTGTGCGGCGAGCACTTCGTCGGTATGCTCACCGAATAGCGGCGGGCGGGTTATATGGCCGGGGCTGGCCGCGAGTTTGGCCGCCAATCCGGTGGTCAGATAGGTGCCCAACGTCGGATGGGGGATCCGCAGCAGCATCTCGCGCGCGGCAATCTGCGGATGGGCAAAGAGTTCTTCCATGGTGAGAATCGGTCCCGCCGGGATGCCCGCGCGGTTCAATTCGTCAATCCAATAGGCGGCAGGATGGGCCGCCAGCGCGGCGTTGACCTCCGCGGTCAGCGCGGCGCGATTTTTCACCCGGCGCCGGACGCCCTGGAAGCGGTCGTCGGTCTCCAGCTCGGGCCGTCCGATCAGGGCGACGAATTTCTTCCACATCGCCGGGTTGCCGACCGAGATGTTAAACGGGCGGTCGGCGGCCTGGAATGTCCCGTGAGGTGAAACCAGCGGATGGTGATTGCCGCTCGGCACCGGATTCTTGCCGGTTTCGAAATAGATCCCGGCCGACCAACTGAGCACGCTGACGATCGATTCGAGCAGCGAGGTCTCGACCTTTTGCCCGCGGCCGGTGCGATGGCGGGTTTCGAGCGCCAGCAGAATTCCCTGGACCGCGAAGATACCGCCTAGGAGATCGCAGATCGCGATCCCCATCCGGGTCGGACCGCTCTCCGGGGTGCCGGTCACGCTCATCAATCCGGACATCCCCTGCGCGATCTGATCGAAGCCGGGATTGTCGCGCAATCGGGCCGGTGGATCCAAAGCCGGAGATACTGCAGCAGATGATCCGCGGATTGCGGCATGGAGACCGGCGTCATAGCCGAATCCCATCCGCCTCGACCACTCCGGGACGGAAGTTGTCGATCAGCACATCGGCCGAGTCGACCAGGCGGCTGAGCACGCGGCGCCCTTCCTCGCTCCTGATGTTCAGGACCACGCTCTTTTTTGAGCGGTTGGTGCACAGAAAGAAGTAATTGTCGGCTCCGCCGCCCGAGCCCAATTGCGCGCGCGAATCGCCGGGGGCCTCAATCTTGATCACTTCAGCGCCGTAGTCGCCGAGAATCTGGGTGGCAAACGGTCCCGCGAGGTAATGGGTGAGGTCGATTACCTTGATTCCGGTCAGTGGCGGTCGCGCGTCATCCATCGATCACATCCTTGGTCGCCGTTCAAGGGGCCATTGCCACAGCGGCCGTGCCCCCTGACCGGAATGGTCAACTGGCCGGCACTATAGTCTGTATCGGGTTTATTTGGCGAGCTATCAAGCCCTCGCGCAGGAGTTTACTCGCCCATCCTCGGATAAAGCCGCGCCGCGATCGCGACCAGGCACGGTAAAGGTTACGATCAGAACCAGAAAATCGAGCCGGATCCCAATCGTACTGACGCCGTTGCGGAGCATGAAGGCGCGCAGTCCGTCAACCTCGTAGGTCAACGGATTGAGCCGGGAGATGGCCCGGAGCCAGAACGGCATCAACCGGATCGGATAGATGGCGTTGCTGGCGAAGAAGATCGGCATCGTCAGCAACTGGCCGATACCCATGAAGCGCTCGCGCGTCCTCACCAGGCAGGCGACGATGAGCGAGAAGCTGCAGAAGAGCGCCGAGCCAAGTGCGATCAAGGCGATCACGGCGAGCACATGCAGCGGCTGTCCGCTGAGCTGGATGCCGAGAACAAAGGAGAGCCCATAAACCACCATCGCCTGCGACAGACCACGCGCTCCCGATGAGAGCGCCTTGCCCAGGACCAGCGCGGTCCGCGGCGCGGGACTGACGAGATAGCGGTGGACGACGCCAAGGTCACGTTCCCAGACGGCCGTAATGCCATAGAAGATGGCGACGAAGAGCACGCTTTGAGCCAGGATGCCGGGCGCCAGAAAATCGAGATAACTCGTCCCCGTACTCAGTCCGCGGACCCGCGCCATTACCTGTCCAAACAGAATCAGCCAAAGGGCCGGCTGGACCGCCCGCGACAGGAGTTCCATCGGGTCGTGGCGGAGCTTGCGCAGCTCGGCGTCCACAATCGCCAGCACCTGGGTAGCGTAGTCGGTGACCGGGAAGAAGTCAGGATAGTTAGCCGTGTTAACGCGATAGTTAGCCATGTTGACGTGCGCTCCGGCGCGCCTGGCGCGCCTGCCGATATCCCCCGTCGGCCTCGAGGTCCAACCCGGTGTAGTGGGCGAAGACATCATCGAGCGTGGCCTCCGGCCCAACTTGCCGCTTGAGTTCCGCGGGGGCATCGATGATTTCGATTCGCCCGTGATGCATTAGTGCGATGCGGTCGCAAAGCCCGTCCGCCTCTTCCATGTCGTGAGTCGTTATCAGGATCGTCATGCCTCGGGTTTGCCGCAGCGTGAGGATATCGTCCCACACCGCCCGCCGGGCGACGGGATCAAGCCCCACCGTGGGCTCGTCCATCACCAGGATCTTGGGACGATGCAGCATGCTCTGGGCGATTTCGAGGCGCCGGATCATTCCGCCGGAATATTGCTGCGCGGGCGGTCCGCGTCGCGGGTCAGATTCATCGTGGCGAGCGCATCGGCAATGCGCTTGTGCGCGCTCCCGGCGCGGGATCGCATAGAGGCGAGCCGAAACCAGCATATTCTCATAGCCCGTCAGGGCGCCGTCCGCGGATAGCATCTGCGGCACATAACCAATGCTTCGGCGCACCTCGGTCGCCTGTGCGATGATGTCGAAGCCCGCTACCCATGCGGCTCCCGACGAGGGCGGCAGACAGCGTCGTCAACATCTTGATCAGGGTACTTTTGCCGGCACCGTTGGGGCCGATCAGGCCGAAGATTTCGCCCGGCAAGATGCTTAGCGACACGCTGTCAACGGCTACGAGGCTGCCGAAGCGACGGGTCAGCGCACGGGTGCAAACGGCGGTATCGCTGTCCGGCTTCGGAGCAGATACGTCGACTCAGTGACTGGTCTTTGGCGGGAGCGCTCCACCGATTAAGGGGCGCTTTCGAGAAAAAGCTTGAAAAATGCGGGGCGCATTCCCGATGTTGGTGACCGATCCGCTGGTCCACCCGCTTCCACAGGCCGTTCTTCCATTTCCATTTTTGGACTCTCCAGTCCAAAAATAGCACGATGCGCGAGTCCATAACAGGCTCTGGACTTCCGGTCCGGAAATAACTTCCCTAATCGGTTTGGATGTATCCATACGCAGCCTGGGCGTTTGATGATCCGGCATATCGCCGGTCACGCGCGAAAACAACGAACCTGCAAGTCCCGATTACGGAGGTGATGATGAAGGTCGAACTCAACCCGTTGATCGCGATCGGGGTCATCGCATCGACCGCTACCACCGACGCGGTCTATGTCCTGTTCAACGCGGCGGTGATGGCGCGGCGCCCGGCGCGCGCGGCGAGTTGGAGCAGTCTGTGGTATCTGCTTTCGGCTTTTGCGGTGATCAGCTATACCGGCAATCCGATCTACGCCCTGTTCGCCGCAACCGGATCATGGATTGGCGCCTATTTCTCGGTGTCATGGCTGAAGCGCAAGAGCCCTCCGGGGACTGAAGGTTACCCGGGACGGCTTCCCCCCACCAATCAGTGGTTCGCTGAACGAATGAGTTGTTGACGCCAGTATTCCGACGGCGCGTCGCACGCCGATTTGCCGGTTGCCACCGATGCGCCGGCCGATCCTTCCCCGGAGCGCCGATATCAGTAATCGCGCGCCGTTCGCTCCGGCGCCAGTTCAGGCAGCGTAAACAACTCGACGGCTCGTGGGGTACTCCTCAGCGAATGGCGGCCGACTGGCGCGAGATGCGCGGTGCATCGGTTAGCGACGTCCTCGGAAATCAGCACCGGGCAGGCCAGCGGCCGGCACAATCCTTCAATGCGGCTGGCCACATTGACCGCAGTACCTATAGCGGTGAAATCGAGGCGATCCGGCGCTCCGATATTGCCATATACGACCGCGCCAAGATGGAGTCCGACGCCGAAAGGCAACGGGGGCAATCCGACGCGTGTGGCGCTCGGCGTCGAGCTGAGCCATCCCTCCCGCGCCGCGCGGACTGCGGCGATCGCGGCGTCACAGGCCGCCCTCTCGCCGCGCGCGGCCGATGGGAAAATCGCCAGCAAGCCATCACCGATGAACTTCAGCACCTCGCCACCGAAAGGCTGAATCGCACCTACCAAACGCGCGCAGCAATCATTCAAAGCGCGGATGAGCTGATCGGGTGGAATCGCTTGTGAAAGGAGAGTGAAATCGCGCATGTCGGAAATCCAGATGACCGCCTCGATCACCTCGCCGGTTCCGCGGCGTACCGCGCCGCTCAGAACCTTATCGCCGCTGCGCCGGCCAAGATAAGTCTGCAGCAGACCACGCGTGACGCCGCGCCCGACCACGACTTGGAGTGGAGCAGCCATCGCAACGCAGACGGCCTCGAGATAATCCCGCTCTTTTGGGCTGAAATCCGCAGTCGGCTCGGCAGACCACTGGATCTCGTGATTGGTTCCGGGGAAAGCGAATCGCAGCCAATCACCGTCCGCGGAGGACGCCTCGAACGCCATTCCGTGGAGCAACACTTCTTCTAATACGCGACCGTCTTCACGCTGCCAGCGTAGCCGGGTTCGTGACACCAGCGGATCGAGGCTTGCGATGGTCAACCGAGCGTTTGAGATTCGCAATCCCTCCAGCACCAGCTTATTGCACAGCTCGCCGAGCAGAGCCCCGGTCGAGGAGACGGAGGCGCCCTCGCGCAAAAGCCAGTCTATTGTGGGCGTTGCGGACATCATACGCAGAGCGCCACTATAATTCGACGCGCCTTGAGCCATCGCCGTCCCGCATCGAGACCGATGCTATTACATAAGTGAGCGCCGGACAGCCCATTCGGCAGAAACCTCACTGATTCATTCATTCAGTCGGTCTATGGCGAGTTCTCCGCCCGCGGGATCAGGTCCCGGATCGATTCCGCTCGCCGCCAGCGCCAGTCGTGCCAGATAGTGGTCCCAACCGTCCGTATGGCCAGGTATCGCCTCAGGTGGCAGGCCACTATGCTTGAACCGAACGAGCGTGCTGCCGTTCTTAGGCAAAAGATCGATCTCGACCAGGGAAGAGCCGGGCGGGACATTGTGTCTGCTGCCCTCCCAACCAAACGTGTAGGCCAGGCGCGAGACCGGCACAACTTCCGTAAATTCTCCGCGCGCCGTGAAGCCGTTGACAACCTGAATCAGCAATAAACCACCGGGTTTTGGGTCTAGATTAGCGGAGACCCCCATCCAGCGAATGAGACGCTCCGGGTCGGTAAAGAAGGCGAAAACCGTCGCGGTATCAGCATCTATCGTCATTTCACGATGAATGGAATTGGGTGCGTCCATCACTTACTCCCTGTGCCCTGATCGCATTGCCGGAAGCCGCGCACGACTATTATTCGCAATCCGGCGGACCGCATCAAGGACGCGCGAGACTATCACTCGGCTTCGGTTTCACGAAGCGCGGTCGTAGTGCCCATGCAGGCGTTTCAGTCCTTGACCCATATCATCGACATTGGGCGGCGCTGAACGCTACGCTTATTGCAGATGAGTGGACGTACCCGCCTGTTAGCGCCAGGGTTGTGGTTGGTGGCGGTTCTCGGTTTGCTGTGGGGTGGTAATGCCTGGGCGGCTGAAGTCCGTGTCCCACTGACTATTCCCTACCTCACGCTGGGCGAAGCGCTCAAAGCCGAACTCTATAACGGCGCCGCCAACCGAGCCGATCTCTGGCAGGCCTCGGATTGCGAATACCTCAACGCCGAAAGCCCACGGTTCTCGCGTCAGGGCAATCTGCTGCGGCTGGAAACCGACGCCAATCTTAACCTTGGAACCCTGGTCGGCGCCGACTGTGTCAACGCAATTTCGTGGCAGGGAATCATCGAAGCGCTGGCCGTGCCGTATGTAACCCCGGATTGGAAACTCAGACTTCAGGTCACTGACTTGAACTTGTACGACCGCCGGCATGAGAAGACGGTCCTGGCCAGCCGCGGGTTCGATTTGATCAAAGGCTACTTCGTGCCGCGCCTGGAACAGTTTACGTTCGATCTGAAAACGCCGATAACCCAGCTCACACAAATGATTGAGGACGGAACTCCGGACGAAGACCGCGCGGAGGTCAGCCGGGCGCTGGCCTCGCTTACGAGCCTACCGCCGGCGATCGTGTCCGACAGCGGTTTGCGTGTGACCTTGCGCATGACCTTACCGCAAGGTCTCAAGGCTACGATGATCGCTCCGCGCGCCGAAGCTCTGACCCCGGCCGACATCGCCGCCTGGGAAAAGGCGCTGGACAATTGGGACGCGTTCATGGTCTTCGCCGTCAAACAGCTCGCCGGTTCAACCCAAAATCCCGAGTTTCGCGAAGACTTGCTGGATCTGCTGCTCGATAGCCGCCATCGACTGCTCTTGGCGCTGCAGCAGCCTCAACGCAGCGGCGGTCCCGACCCCGTCCGGCTTTGGTTTATCGATACCTGGAGCCGCTTCGACCGGACCGTCCAGCGGGCCGCGCGGCAAAGGCTGTTCGGCAATCGCACGCTGGAATTCATGAGCTTCATTTCCGCGGGCGACGCGTTAATCGCGTTCGACCAGGCGGCGCCCGCCCTCGGGATGCGAATTTCGGCCGCGGATTTGCGCGAGTTAGCCCATATCATGGCTCCGCAGCTGAAAACCGACCCCCTCATCTTCAGCTTCGATGAGGACCCCGAACTGCAAAAGCTGTTCGGTATCCGCCCGCCGATCAACCTGCCCAACGCTTTGTCAGACGTACCTGATAGCGATTTTACCCCGTCCGGCGCGCCGCCCCCCGCCGCAGCTCCGTCACCTGCCGGCAGCCCATCAGGGGCCACGGCATCAATGGATTTCCTGGCCCGCTTGGCCGACTGGATTGCACCGCCGGCGATGGCTGCAATGCAGGTCGTGATTATCGACGGTGAAATCCGCGCCGTAGCGCAGAAATTGCGCCGCAGGGTGCCCGAACGGTCAAACCTGGACTGGTATCGCGAAGCGGTCGCTCGGTTACTCGACCTCAGCGCGTCGCGCGAAGTCGATGACGACTATCTCGAAGCGCAGTACGGTGCCGTTACGCGCAGACTGGTACGGAGCACCGCCTGGCAGGAGAGCTGCTGGCGGCAGTTCGTCGTCAAGGGTAGGCGCATCGCTTACCTGGAGTCCCCGACGGGCGATATCGGGATGATGCAGGTGAACCGGTACGTTTGGCGGGGCTTCTATAGCGTCCCCCGTCTGGAATGGGACGTTGCATACAACGCCGGAGCAGGGGCCCAAATCCTGCTGAGCCGGCTGCGTGATTGCGCTCGCGACGCCGCCGGGCACGGGATCGGCGCCACTTCCGACGATCTGGCGCGTTCGGCGTACTCCGCGTACAACGGCGGTCCGGCCTCCTGCAATCGATGGAATCGCTCCGATGCTTCCTCGATAAGCAGTTTGGTAGACGTCTCGTTCTGGCTGAAATATCAGGCGCTCGAACAAGGCGCTCCACTGGATATTTTGCAGTGCGCTGCTCAGTGGGATCGCGCTTCCCGGACATTAAATTGCGATGACATCAGCTATGTCGTTGACATTCGAGCAGGTATTCGTGACGTACTGATAGTGAGACTCTGTCTGAGATGGTCTGAGCGTCGAGAGATGAGCTTGCCTCCCGCAAATCGGGGGGAATAATCGGCTTCATGACCTTCGGCTTCGGTTGACAATCCTCAGATGGTTGAGGCTTTGCCATTATTTGCAGAATATTAGGGCGATTGGTGGTAAACCATTTCCGCTTCGGGTCGTCATTGTTGAGTGCTTGGAGTTGTTTCGAAGTCGTCACATACCCGAAGGAGCTAATGCGGTCAGCATCACGCGCGTATCCGCTAAGCGGGGATGAAACAAAATGAGATTCATGGTCGTAGACGATTCTCCGCTCGACCGTCTGATCATCAAAAAGGGGTTGGCGACCGCCTTTCCGGACGCCAGCCTGTGCGTAATCGGCGCCAGTCGAACTGAATTCCAGAAAACCCTTGAAAAGACCGAGTACGACTTGCTAGTGGCCGACTATTCGCTGGGATGGGCTGATGGTTTCGAGGTCATGCGTAAAGTGCGCGAGCGATGGCCGGAGTGCCGGGCAATCCTCTTCACGGTGATGCCGTCTGACCGGCTCTTCGCGCAGGCAATGAGTGCGGGTTTTGACGCCTGTCTGACCAAGAGCCCCGATCTTGAAGCACTAACTTTGGCGGTGCGGGGAGCATTGGCCCGCAGCGGAAAGCTGACCTGATAGGCGATGGTCGCCGTGCCGACCGCCTTTCTCCAAGCACAAGGCCTGGTTCGAACTTTCATCTTTCCCGGGGGGCCGTCACAAACCTTTGCCCGGTTGCCCTTGTAGCGATGGCCGCAGTTTCCTAACATGGGCGGTGTTCGGAGCTGCGTCAGGTCTCCCTGACGCGCAATTGCTTTCGGCCGATTCCTCCTGAGCGGCATCGCCGCCAGGAATAACGCAGGAGAAGCGGACTCATGGGTGCAGCAACAACGCAAGACTTCAAGGTCATCGGCACACGTCCAATTCGTCACGATGGTGTCGACAAAGTTACCGGACGCGCCAAATACGGTGCGGATTATAGCTTCCCCAACATGCTTCACGGCAAGGTCCTGCGCAGTCCGTACGCCCACGCCAGGATCAAATCGATCAACGTCGAAAAGGCGCTGGCCCTGCCTGGAGTCAAGGCGGTGATCACCGGCAAGGACCTGCCCGAGCTTCCCAACCGGATGGAAGCGCTGGGCGAAATTCCGTTCAATCCGTACCATTGCACGCACAACGTCATGGCGCGCGACAAGGTGCTATACAACGGTCATGCGGTTGCCGCAGTGGCAGCCACCTCGCCGCATATCGCGGAAGAGGCGCTCGCGCTAATCGAGGTCGAGTACGAACCGCTGCCCGCGGTGCTTACCGTCGATGCCGCGATGGAGCCTGACGCCCCGATTCTGCATTCCGACCTGCGCAATAAGGAAAGCGGCGATAAGCAGACCAATATCGCGTCCCACATCCAGTTCCAGCGCGGCAACGTGGCATCGGCTTTCGAAACCTCTGAAATAATCATCGAACACGAATACCGGACCGAGATGGTCCATCAGGGATACATCGAGCCGCATAACGCGGTCGCAGTTGGCGGCTCGGAGGGCCACTTCACTATATACACCTCAACCCAGGCACCCTTTGAGGTTCGCGGCATGACCGCCGCGGTTGCCGGGATTCCGGCCGGCGACGTGAAGGTGGTCCCGGCGGAAATCGGCGGTGGTTTCGGCGGTAAGACGACTGTCTATCTTGAACCGCTCGCCTTGCTGTTTTCCCGCATGACCGGCTGTCCGGTCAAAATGGTGATGAGCCGCGCCGAGGTTTTGCGCGCCAGCGGGCCAACCTCGGGATCGACCATCAGAGTCAAGCTCGGCGCTTCGAAGGACGGCAAGATCAACGCGGCCGAGGTTTGGCTGGCGTACGAGGCGGGAGCATTTCCTGGTTCGCCCGTTGCCGCCGGCGCGATGACCGTGCTCGCCTCTTACAATATCGAGAACTTCCTGGTCGACGGCTATGACGTGGTATGCAATCGGCCCAAGACCGCGGCGTATCGTGCTCCCGGAGCGACCAACGCCGCCTTCGGGGTGGAAACCGCGCTCGACGAGTTGGCCGAAAAGATCGGAATGGATCCGATCGATTTGCGGATTCAAAACGCCTCCAAAGAGGGCACGCCCTCGATGATGGGAGCGCCTTACAAGCGTATCGGATTTGTCGAGGTCTGCGAGGCGCTCAAGAACAGCCCACATTATAAGTCAAAACTGGAAGGCAAGAACCGCGGACGCGGCGTCGGCTTCGGCTTCTGGTTCAATGCCGGACTGCAATCGTCTGCCTTGGTCAATATCCATGCTGACGGTACCGCCAGCGTCGTGACCGGCAATCCGGACATCGGCGGGTCGCGCGCCTCGATGGCGATGATCGCGGCCGAAATCCTTGGGCTCCACGTCACAGACGTGCGTCCGTCCGTGGCCGACACCGATTCGATTGGTCAATGCGACCTGACCGGCGGCAGTCGCGTGACGATGGCGACCGGGCTTGCGGTTTATGAGGCAGCTAATGACGCCATCCGCCAAATGAAGGAGCGGGCCGCCAAGCTGTGGAAGAAGAACGCCGAAGATATTGACTATATCGACGGCAAAGTCATCTCCAGGAACAACGGTGTCCCGCCATTGACGCTAAAGGAATTGGCGGCGAAATTTGTGCGCACCGGCGGTCCAATCAGTGGCCGCGCTTCGGTCAATGTCGCGGCCGTCGGTCCCGCATTCGCGGGATTGCTGGTGGATATCGAAGTCGACCCCGAAACCGGCAAGATTCAAGTTCTGCGGGCGACCGTGGCCCAGGATGCAGGCAAGGCGATCCATCCCAGTTACGTTGAAGGCCAGATGCAGGGCGGAACCTCTCAGGGACTGGGCTGGGCGCTCAACGAAGAGTACATCTACGACGACAAAGGCACTCTGCGGAACTCCGGTTTTCTGGATTACCGGATGCCGACCTGCCTCGATCTGCCGCTAATCGAGACCTGTGTCGTGGAAGTTCCCAATCCGAGCCATCCGCTGGGAATTCGCGGCGTTGGTGAGGTCTCGATAGTGCCGCCGCCGGCCGCGGTGGCCAACGCGCTATATCGGGCCATCGGAGTCCGGGTCACAGAGACCCCGATGTCGCCGCCACGCGTGCTGAAGGCGATAATGAACAAAGATAAGATCAAGAAGAAGTAGGCGCGCTCCAATTGGAGCGCTCGAAGTAAACCGCGCCCCGCCGGATTTCCCGGCGGGGCGCGGTTGTTTTCCCATTCCGGTCGGCTTACGTCTCGCCCACGGCCACTGGTATTTCGCGAGAAATCCGCTTGAAATCAATTTCGCTTCAACGCCAACTAAGCTACGTTTCTTCCTGGTGACCCAAGCCACAAGGATTACGCGCGGGAGATCGGCCATGGCTGCAGCCACATCGCAAGACTTCAAAGTCATCGGAACACGTCCGATCCGCCATGACGGCGTCGACAAAGTGACCGGACGCGCCAAGTACGGCGCTGATTACAGCTTTCCCGGCATGCTTCATGGCAAGGTTCTGCGCAGCCCGTACGCCCACGCCAGGATCAAATCGATCAATATCGACCGGGCGCTGGCGCTTCCCGGCGTCAAGGCGATTGTCCTCGGCAATGAACTTCCCGAACTTCCCAATCGGATGGAAGCGGTTGGGGAAATCCCCTTTAATCCGCACGATTGCTCCTACAACGTCATGGCGCGCGACCGCGCGTTGTACAACGGCCACGCGGTCGCGGCGGTCGCCGCTACATCACCGCATGTCGCCGAGGAGGCGTTGGCGCTGATCGCGGTCGAATACGAGCCTTTGCCGTCGGTAACCGGGGTAGAGGAAGCGATGGCGCCTGAGGCGCCGATTCTGCATCCGCAAATGCGCACCCCGGAATCCGGCGATGAGCCCACCAACGTCGCCTCGCACGTTCAATTCAAACGCGGCGATCTCGATGCCGGCTTCAAAGCGGCGGACTATATAGTCGAGCGCGAATTTAAAACCGCGATGGTGCATCAGGGGTATATCGAGCCGCACAACGCGGTGGGCATTTACAATTCGGACGGCCGCGTGACGGTCTATTGCTCGACCCAGGCGCCGTTCGAACTCCGCGCGATGACCGCCATGGTACTCGGGATTGCGGTCGGCGACATGAAGGTCGTGCCAACAGAGATTGGGGGCGGCTTCGGCGGCAAGTGTGTGCCGTATCTCGAACCGCTGGCAGTTTTGCTCTCCAAAAAAACCGGAGCGCCGGTCAAGATGGTGATGAGCCGGACCGAGGTTTTGCGCGCCAGCGGCCCTACTTCGGGCTCGTTGATCAAGGTCCGGATGGGCGCCACCAGGGAAGGCACGATTACCGCGGCCGAGATTTCAATGGCGTACGAGGCGGGAGCATTTCCAGGCTCGCCGGTTGGGGCCGGCGCGATGACCGTGATTGCGCCCTACCGTATCGATAATTTCGTCATCGACGGCTACGACGTGGTGGTCAACCGGCCCAAGACCGGGGGCTACCGGGCACCGGGCGCCAGCAACGCGGCGTTTGCGTCGGAGACCGTGATCGATGAGTTGGCAGAGAAATGCGGGATGGATCCGATCGAGTTCCGGATCAGGAACGCCGCCAGCGAGGGAACTGCCCAGATTGCCGGGCCGCCGTTCAAACGCATCGGCTTCATCGAAGTCTGCCAGGCGCTGCGGGACAGCCCGCATTACAAATCCGAACTGACTGGCAACAATCGCGGACGGGGCGTCGCTTTTGGCTTTTGGTTCAATGGCGGAATGCAATCATCCGCGCTGGTCAACATCCACGTTGACGGCACCGCCAGCGTCGTGACCGGCAACCCGGATATCGGCGGATCGCGCGCTGCGATGGCGATGATTGCCGCCGAGGTGCTCGGGCTCGGTGTCGAAGACGTGCGTCCTTCGGTGGCCGATACCGATTCGATCGGCCATTGTGACCTGACCGGCGGCAGCCGGGTTACGATGGCGACCGGACTCGCGGTTTATGAGGCGGCTAATAATGCCATCAGCCAGATGAAAGAACGCGCCGCCAAGCTGTGGAAAATCAATCCCGCGGACGTGGACTATATCGACGGCAAGGCGGTCTCGCGCAATAACGGCGTGGCGCCGATGACGTTGAAGGAGCTGGCGGCGAAATTCGTACGCACCGGCGGTCCGGTAAGCGGCAGGGCCAACGTCAACGTGAGCGCGGTTGGACCCACCTTTGCCGGACTGCTGGTAGATATCGAGGTTGACCCTGACACCGGAAAGATCGAGGTCCTGCGTTGCACGGTGGCCCAGGACGCCGGCAAAGCGATTCATCCGAGCTACGTCGAAGGTCAGATGCAAGGTGGGACGGCCCAGGGAATCGGCTGGGCGCTCAATGAGGAATATGTCTACGACGACCAGGGCGTGATGCGTAATGCCGGCTTTCTGGATTATCGCATGCCGACCTGCCTCGACTTGCCGCTGATCGAGACCTGCGTGGTCGAGGTTCCCAATCCCGCCCATCCGCTGGGAATCCGCGGCGTCGGCGAAGTTTCGATCGTGCCGCCGCCCGCGGCAGTCGCCAACGCGCTCTACCGCGTGGCAGGCATCAGGATGACGGAAATACCGATGTCACCGCCGCGGGTCCTAAAGGCGATACTGAGTAAGGGGGAAGTAGCTGCTCATCATCACGACGACCTAAGCATTCGCGCTGCGTTGGGTTGGGGATGGCCCGCGATTCGGCGCGGCTGATAGGGTGCCTCCAACGTGCTCTTTTCTTCATTGGTCAGCACCAGATCGACTGCCTTGATCGCGTCTTCGATGTGGCTCAGCTTGGTCGCACCGACAATCGGTGCGGTGATACCAGGCGCGGTTATTACCCAGGACAACGCGATCTCGGCCGGAGTAACGCCGCGTGCCGCGGCGATCTTCGCCACCGCGTCGATCACCTGCGGATCGGCCGGGCTCGAGCGAGCCGGCTGTGTGCCGCTGCGGACGGTTGCCTGGGCGCCGGTGCGCGCCAGCATGCCGCCGGCCAGCGGGCTCCAGGGAATGAGCCCGACGCCTTCGTCAATGCACAGCGGAATCATTTCGCGCTCTTCCTCGCGGTAGATCAGGTTGTAGTAATTCTGCATCGATACGAAGCGATGCCAGCCCGCGGCGCGAGCCAGATGAATCGCTTTGGAGAATTGCCAGGCCGCCATGCTGCTGGCGCCGAGATAGCGGACCTTGCCGGCGCGCACCAATTCGTCGAGCGCGCCAAGCGTCTCCTCGATCGGCACGTCAAAGTCCCATCGATGGATCTGGTACACGTCGATGTAATCCATCCCCAGCCGGCGCAGCGAATCCTCGCATGATGCGATTATATGTTTGCGGCTGAGCCCGCTCTGATTGGGCCCCGGACCCATGGTGCCGAACACCTTGGTGGCGAGGACCATCTCGTCCCGCCGCCCCATCTCCTTGAGGTAGCGGCCCGTGATCCGTTCGCTCTCGCCGAGCGAATAGTTGTTCGAGGTATCGAAGAAGTTGATTCCCGCTTCGATCGCCCGCGCATAGTGCGCGCGCGCCTCTTCCGCCTCGATTATCCACGGCATCCAGGTCTTGGTGCCATAGCTCATGCATCCGAAGCAGATGCGCGAGACTTTCATTCCGGTTTGTCCCAGCCTGACGTATTTCATCTTGCTATTTCACTCTGATTCACGGGATCGACGGGTTGGCGCGCGGGATCGTCAACGTATTCGGTGGCGCGCCGACGCCGCTCAGGGTGACGCCAACTTGTTGCTGCAGCCGATCTGCCTCGGCGGTGTTGCCGTTGCGGCGTAACTGGCGCTCGACGCCTTCGGCCTCGCGCCGCATCTGATCGAGTTGCGCGTGCGCATGGGCGAACTCGCCGCCGCGGCCGCGATGGTCTGCTGCGAAAGCTGCGTTAAGAGACTCTGCATCTGCGCGGCCGACACGGAAGGCGGAGCGCTGCCGGGAGGCAGGGTGGTGTTCAGCGGTTTCAGAAACGCCGCCAATTCCTGTCCGACGCTGCCGCCACCGCGAGCGGCCAGGAAAAGTTGGACCTCGTCGGAGCTTGAAGCGCCGTCAAGCGGGAAATCCCGAGGGTGCGGCCGGACTCATTATATCGGTGCTGAAGGCTTCCAGAGCCGGAGCTCCGCCCTGCGTGGTCAGGACCATGATCGTGTCCTGACGAATCTCCGAGGCATGGGAATGGTCCACTTCAAAGTCGATTTCGGAATCGCCGCCGGAGAGCGGAGCCACTCCGGTCACGCTGCCAATCGTCGCATTGGCATGAATCACCGGGTCTCCGGTCCGATCCCGCCGGTGGTGTCGAGCTGGGTGCTGAAGCGCGACGGCGCCGCGGCGGCGCATCCGCTGAGGCCCATAGCCGGGGCCAGAATCCACAGCGCGATCGCGAGACTCATTTGCTTCGGCATCGTCAGATCCGCTGGCCGAGTCGGTCGGCCCTATCTCTGAAACCCTGACTCGGGTCGAGTTCCAGTCCGGCGCTAGACCGAAGGACTCGCCGCCGGCTCGGGACTCTTCTCGGAATTGGGTATCTGCGGCGACGCGGTCGGTTCGGCGGCTGCCGTCGGAGCCTCGGTTGGAGCAGGGGTCGCTTCCGCCGTCGGGTTATAAACCGTCGGAACTCGCGGTCGGCACCTCCGCGGCAGAGGATGGAGCCGCCCCAATCGATGGAACAGGTTCCGTCAGCCATCGCCTTTACCGCACCCGCCGCCATCGCACCGGTACCGACTCCGTAGGTGTAAACCAACTCGCCGCCGAGGCTGCCCTGATAGAGCAGGACGCCAACCGCCACCAGCGCCAGCGCCAGATAGATCTGGCGGGTGGAATTCATGAAACGCAGGGCTTCAACCAGAATCCGCCACAGCGCCAGAATGGCGAACGTGAACATCAGATAATAGCCGAGTTTCGCGTGCCGAGCTGAGAACGTCTTTGGCGGGGCCGTTGACCAGGTCCCAAATCCGATCGCCCTCCATATCGCCGGTCGCATAAGAGGCCGCAGCCGCAGCCGCACCTACTATCATGAGGGTCAACCCCATGTAGCGCAGCCATAGGCGCTCGGAGAAGATCAGCGCGACGATATCCACCACGACCGCCGCCACCAACAGAGCGATGGAGAAGTGATCCGCTACCGGATGGAGCTGCCAAGTCGCCAGTAACTTTAAGATTTTATCCATTTATGGCCCGATCTCGTTATGGCCCGATCCTGTAATATCCGAACCGGCCCTCACCTATTACAGCACCCTGCTTCCCGCTCCGCGCACGAGCCGCACCCAACACGGCCAGTGCCGGAGCGGATGCCGCGGTTCTGAATTTTCTCTCCTGATTGGCCTTCGGCCGCCTATAATGGCTAACAGCCGGACTCTCAGCCTGCAATGGCCCGCAACACGATGCGGAGCATGACCAAGTCGCCGCCAGTGGCCATCAACGGCTGGCTAAATGGCGAGGCCTGATCCTGCCCGGCCGAAGTGACGGTCGAATTCGCGGGCTTTGGGCTGGCCGCTGGAACTCGCCGTGCAGCCCGCCGATCACGTCAGCGCCGCGAGTGCAATCAAAACAAAGATACTGGATATTCTCATTTTTCAACTCGCCGAGAGTTTAGCCAAACCTGACTGTTGGTGATAGCTGAGGCGAAAAAAACGGTCACGGCTCCAGCCGTTCCATCATCCGGGGGAAAGGGAATCGCCTCGCGAACATGATGGAGTCCGCACAGCCAGCACACCACCCGTTCGATACCCATGCCAAAGCCCGCGTGCGGAACCGATCCATAACGGCGCAGGTCGAGATACCATTCGAACGCCTCGAGCGGAAGTTCATGGCTTTCGATTTTATGCTTTAGGGTTTCGTAGTCATCTTCACGCTGGCCACCGCCGATGATCTCACCGTAGCCTTCGGGAGCGAGCATATCGACGCATAACGCGACTTCCGGACGCGCCGGATCCTGCTTCATGTAGAAAGCTTTGCACTGGGACGGATAGCGATGGATCATCACCGGACGGTCGAATTCCTCCGAAACCGCGGTCTCCTCGTCGCCGCCCAGATCGTCGCCCCAATTGATCTCAATGCCCTTGGCTTTGAGCTTCGCGATAGCGTCGTCGTAGGTGATTCGCGGGAACGGTTTCACCACCCGTTCGAGCTTGCTGATATCGCGCTCGAGCGCCTGCAATTCGGGGCGCCGGCGCTCCAGCACCCTGGCCACGATGTAGGCGACGAAGTCCTCGGCCAGGTCCATATCGTCATTGAGTTCGAAAAAGGCCGCCTCCGGTTCCACCATCCAGAATTCCGTCAGATGGCGCCGGGTTTTGGACTTCTCGGCCCTGAAGGTCGGTCCGAAGCAGTAAACCTTGCCGAATGCGAGCGCGCCGGCTTCGGCATAAAGCTGACCGCTCTGGGTCAGATAGGCCTTGCGCTCGCCAAAATAATCGACCTCGAAAAGATTGGTGGTGCCTTCGCACGCCGACGGCGTGAGCATCGGCGAATCGAACAGCATGAAGCCGCGCTGGTTAAGGAAATCGCGGCACGCGGCCTCGATTTCGCTGCGAATCCTCAAGATCGCGTGCTGGCGCGATGAGCGCAGCCACAGATGGCGCTTGTCGAGCAGAAACGCAACGCCATGTTCCTTGGGCGTAATCGGATAGTCGGTGGAGGCGGAGATGATCCGCAGGCTGCGGACGGATAATTCATAGCCGCCCGGCGCCCGCTTATCCTCGCGCACCGAACCGATGACCTCCACGGCGCTCTCCTGGCCCAGATGGTCGGCGGCTTCGAAGCTTTCCGCGCCGAGGTCGGCCCGCGAGGCGACGCATTGACAAATGCCAGTGCCGTCACGGAGCAGCAAGAAATGAATTTTGCCACTGGAGCGGCGGTTGTACAGCCAACCCTTCAGCGTCACCTCCTGGCCCACGTGGCGGCTTAGTTGGTCGATAAAGGTCCAGTCCATAAGCATCATTTAAGCACAAGACCTGACGCTCGCCGAATAGCCCGGATGAATCAAGCAGGCCGGCACTGATCTCTCTTTTCTTTATCTTTCAGTGCCGCGGCAATGGTCGATCGGAGCGACTCCGATGGTGTAGGCTGCCACACGCATGAACGGCCTGGATGTGGCGATACTGGTGGTAGCGGGGCTCGGCGTTCTGTGGGGCCTGGGCGTGGCGTGCTGCGCATGGCCACTTCGATTGTGGCGCTGGTGGCCGCCATTTACTTCGCCGCGACCTATTATCCAAGCGTGCCGCGATCTCGCCCTCAGATACCTGGCGATCAAGCCTGCGGTTGCGGCCGTAATCGGCTACGTGGTCGTGTTTCTGGCGGTCTTCATCGTGGTCGGAATGGCCGGTAACATCCTGGTCCGCCTGGTCCGGACGGTGAACCTGGGATGGGCGGACAGATTGCTGGGCGGCGTCGCCGGCGGTGCGATCGCCATCGCGATAGCCGGGATGGCGTTGATGGTGCTGACCGCGATGCTCCCCGAAGATGCTCCGCTGCTCAAGCAGTCCCGGCTTACACCACAGGTGCTGACTTATACTGACGAGTTGCTCAACTACATCCCGCCCGAAGTCAAAACCATATACGACCGCAAGCGCCGCGAACTGACCCGCTACTGGCTGGAGCGGAATTTGGAATCAGGCTCCCCGACCGCGAGCGCGACTCCCTAGGAAATGTGGTGTGGTAGAGTTTCCTAATTCTCGAACTTAAAGTCCGAACCAGTAGGGCGGGCGTCCCTGCCCGCCGCTCTGCCTTGCGTACATGGCGGGCAGTGACGCCCGTCCCACTGACCTTTGACGGATAAGTTGCAGAAGGTCAGAAGGACAACAAAGCAGTCTGATTGCGGGCTCGGGGAAGCGGACATGGTTGAATTTGAACTCGCGACTGAATCACAAGCGCAACTGATCGATATTACTCCGCAGGTCAACGAGGCGCTCAAACAGATCGGCGTTCGCAATGGCCTGTGCAATGTTTTCGTTCCGCATACGACTGCGGCAGTGATCATCTGTGAAAACGCGGATCCCGACGTAATCCATGACACGTTGCATCAACTGACAAAGCTCGTCCCGCGCCAGGGCGGCTATCGCCACGGCGAGGGCAATGCGCAGGCTCACATTCTGTCCGTGATGCTGGGGCCATCGCTGAATGTTCCGGTGGCCGGCGGCCAGCTCAGACTGGGCCGCTGGCAAGGGGTGATGTTCGCGGAGTTCGACGGCCCGCGCCGCCGCAAAGTGGTGGTCAGCGCCGCGGCTGCGCCTTAAGCTTGCAGATCCAGCGCTCGCGCCGGTCAAACACGCCTTGCTGTGGCGCGATTCACCGCAGCGATACCTATCCCGGCGCGCACTGAGAAGCGCATCATCTCGCGGAATATTCTTGAGATCAGTGCTCCGCCCAGTCCCGCAACGCCGACTACGTGCAGGTTCTTATGTCGATCTTTCACTACTCACGGCGCGGGCTCACTCAGCGACTGGTGGGGACCGCCGAAGGAGCGCTGGCAGAGGCGGTGGACCGGCCAGACCGCGAGGGCTAGTGCGGCCGCCACCAGAGTTGGATTTTGCCCCCCGGGCCCTCGGCTACAACCGCAAATGTAGCCACCCAAGTCAGCAGAGGAGCGGCGACCGTCAGATAAAGCCCCAGATGTCCGCCGCCGATCACGAATAGTCCCCCACGCCCCGGATAAAGCCGTCGCAGCCGGACCAGCGCCGCCATCTCCAGCACCAGCGCAGCCATGTAGAAGGTGACGTCCAGGGTAACCAGCGCACTGAAGCCTAGCGGCAGGAGCGCGGTGCAAACGACGCAGCTTACGACAATCGCCTTCCACGGTGTGGCGTTGCGCTCCCACAGCGCGGTCAGGGTTTGCGGGAGAAACCGTTCGCGCGCCAGCACAAATGGCATCCGCGATACCCACAGCATCGCGGCCTGAAAAACCGCCAATGCGCTGATCATCCCGCCGATCGCCAGGGCTGTGCCCAGGTAGATACCACCCAGGCGCTGTCCGATACTGGCGAAGGAGCCGGTGCTCCAGTTGGCCGGATTGCTGGTCACGGCGGTGCCGACCATCAGGGGCAGCAGATAACCAACGACCACCAAGGGCAGTACGATCGCGACGGCGCGTGCATAATTGCGTTGAGCGCCGCGAATCTCGCCCGCGACGACGCTCAGGTTTTCCCATCCGCAGAAGTTCCAGATTACGACCGCCAGGGCCGCGCCCAGGGCGCCCAGTGCGCCGGAACCCTTGGGTAGGCGGACCGTTGGGAAGCTGCCAATGGTGCAAGAAGGCAAATCCGGCTCCAACCAGGCCGGCGAAAGGCGCGAGCAGCAGGACCGTCAACAGAATCGAAGCATGGCCGACTGGACGCACCCCGAGGAGATTGAGAATGCCGCAGCCCCAGACCATCGCGATCGCCATCAAAATGGCCGCGGTCGAGCCCCCTGGGATCAGAAATGATAAGGTAAGAGGCAAACAGAACCGGATAGATCGCCATATCTACGCCGGTATAAAGGATGGTCAGATAGGCTTCGGCGAAGCCGGCAAATGACCCGAACGCCTCCTTGACCCAAAAGTAGAACCCGCCCTCGACCGGAAACAGATGCGGTCAATTCCGCCGCCATCAGCGCGGTTGGCAGGCTGACCACAGCCGGTACCAGTCAGACACAGCAGCAGGGTCAGGCGGGCCCCTCCGGTGGCGACGGCGTCTTCGATCCCATATGCACCACCGCTGATCGTGAGGTACATTACTGCTATGAGCGGCAACAAACCGATCTGCCGGCTGCCCAGAGAGCCGTATCGCATCTGCGCCGGGTCAGTCTGGGTGGAAGGGGTGATTTGCGCGCTCGAATCCACGGTCGTACCCTCTAAGGTATCGCGCCTGCGGTGAGAATCATAAGTTCATTCCGATGCCCTTTTACCGTAAGGAACGCCGCAACCAGACGCGTTGACCGTCCGAAAAGGCTGTGTTAACAGTAGTGAATCGCCAATCACGAGTCCCTTTTTTAATGAGATGGAGCGGTAAAGCAAAGCTGGCCGCGCTGATTGCAGCCTGCGCGCTGTGCTCCGCTTGTGCGTCCGTTCAGAGCAGTCATCCCGCAGCGCGCTAACAATCTGAGGACCGACGCTTCGGCGAGAAGATTCCTCATTCGGCGGGATACCGTTTGTGACGCTTCCCTCCGACGCTCGCGTCATGTCCGAGTTTCTCAAGGCGGAAGTTGCAAGCAACGAGGGCGATCGCAAAAATGCCCTGCTCTTTTACGAGGCCGCGAGCCAGGCCGACCCGCACGATGCCCAGCTCAGATTGAAGCTCGCCTCGATGTACGTCCGCGATGGCGACTGAAGGAAGCACTGGCCGAAGTCAAAGAGGCGCTGGCGCTCGATCCCTCGATGGTCGATGCGCGTCTGCTGCTGGCCGGCTTGGAGTCCGCCACCGGTGATGATGCGAGCGCCGAAGCCCAGTACGAGGAGGTCCTCAAGGCCGACCCTAAGAACCAGGAGGCCTACCTTTATCTCGGTACGCTGTACGCCAAACAGGGGAAATACGACTCCTCACTGGCGATCTTTCGGCGCATGATCGCCGCCGATCCGACACTCCTTCCTGGGCTATTACTACGCCGGACGCGTGGCGGCGGCTTCGCAAAACTACCAATTGTCGGAGACCTACTTCCATCAGGCGTTGACGCTCAATCCTGACTCCGAGCTGGTGATCATGGATCTGGCGCTGCTGCGGGAACTCGAAGACAAGCCCCAGGACGCGATCGACCTCTATCGCAAGGTCCTGGCGGCCGACCCCGGCAACGACACCGCGCGCAAACGGCTGGCGGAACTCTACGTCGGTCAGAAGAAATTTGATCAGGCGCTGACCGAGCTGCAACAGCTGGAAAGGTTGGAAACCAATCCTGACGACACCAGGGTCAAGATTGGGCTGCTTATATTTCGAGCGCGGCGACTTCGAGCGTGCCGCCACTGAATTTAACCTGGTCCTTGGCGCCCAGCCCGATAATCAGCGCGTGCACTATTATCTGGGCACGGTTTATGGCGAGATGGACGAATCCGAAAAGGCCGAGCAGCAGTTTAACCAGATTTCGCCGGATTCGGATCACTACATCGAATCGCGCATCCACCTGGCTTACCTCTACGATAAGGACAAGCAATACGACCAGGCACTGGAAGCGCTGAAACAGGCGCTGGACAAGAAGCCTAACGATACCGAGCTGATGAACTTCATGGCCGGGGTGTACCGGGAGAAGAATGATCTTCCCGCGGCAATCGAGATCGTCAAGAAGATGATCATCCTGGAGCCCAAGAACGACAAGTTTCACTTTACCTTGGGCGCGCTTTACGACGAGGCCAAGGAAAAGCAGCTCTGCATCGAGCAGATGAAGGAAGCCATCAAGCTCAATCCCGGCAATGCGCAGGCGCTCAATTACCTGGGTTACACCTACGCTGAGAAGGGCACCAACCTGGAGGAAGCCGAGAAGTTAATCCAGCGCGCCATCGACATCGAGCCCGAGGATGGCTTCTACATCGACAGCCTCGGATGGGTCTATTACCAGCAGGGCCATTATATGGAGGCGGTCAAGGAACTGGAGCGGGCGGTCGATCTCGCCGGCGACGATCCGACCATCACCGAGCATCTGGCCGACGCGTACGCGAAGATCGGCAAGTTCAAGGAAGCCAACCATCTTTACAAGGACGCTTTGAGCAAGGCCAAAGAGACCGACCAGGTCGCGCGGCTGAAGGATAAGCTCCAGGCTCATCGCGATGACGGTCAAGCCCGGCCGTAACGCGCGCTTGGGTGACATTGGCAAGAGGCTTTTTCTGTCCCCGCCAGCACTTGTTTTCCTTGCGGGCCTGGTAAAGGCCAAGTCCTCAAGTCTGCGCCTGATGATTGTCTCCCGCGTGGCGCTGATGTTGATGGCGGGCGCGTTGCTGGCCGGATGCTCGCTGACTAGCGCGGGAGTCGGGACCCCCGGGCTCGAGACCCCGCCGCCGGACCTTTCTGAAGTCCAGGCAGCGACCCAGACGCTGGTCGAGCGCGCTCGGCGATTTGACTCAATGCAGGCCGAAGGGGTGATGGGATATGACGGCGGCGGCCAGCGCCTTAAGATTCGCGAAGAGATCGCCATCAAGCGCCCCGCCAGTATGCGGGTCGAGGCGCTCACGCCGTTCGGAGTCGGCGCCGTGGTGGTGGCCAACGGCCCACGGCTGGCGATCTATGAACCCTCGGAGAATACCTTCTACCGCGGCGCCTCAACGGCGGATACGCTCAGTCGCTTCGCCCGCATCCCGCTGCCTCCAACGGAGGCGATCAAGGTTCTGATGGGCCTGCTGCCCGGCGACGCATGCGGACTTCAACACGCCCAACTCGGTGCGGACGGAAGGGGACCTGATCATCGCTACCTACCAACTGCCTGGAGGAACCGTCGACGAGTTAGGGTTTGCTGGCGGCCAACTCCGGATGGTGCAGGTGGGTGGAAAATCCGGGCGGCCCGCATACGAAGTCCATTACGACGACTACCGCGATATCGGAGGCCTGCAGTTCGCGCATAAACTGGAGGCCAGCTTTTTGAACACCAGCACTCACCTCAACGTCAGATATAGCGGAGTAATCGTAAATCCCACGCTCGACGATTCGGAATTCGTTTTGGTCCCGCAGGACAAGGCCAAGGTGATCGACCTCGACCTGCCCGCTTTGATGGGCGGCAATGGCTAAGGGCGTCTGGCTCGGTTGCTGTCTGCTGGCCGTATTGAACCTGGCCATCACCGGCTGCCAAGTCCGGCGGCCATCAAACAATCATGCCCAACAGCAGATTCTGAACAGCGCGACCGGCAGTGATCCGCAGACCTTCAATCCGATCCTGGTCACCGACGCGGTCTCGGGCGAACTCCTTGGCGATGTCTTTGAAAGCCTGATACGGGTCAATCCCGTTACTACGCTGCCGGAGCCGGGATTGGCAGAAAAATGGGAAATCACGCCGGATCAGAAATCGATCACGTTTCATCTACGTCATGATGTGCGATGGTTTGACGGCCAACCGCTCACGGCACGCGACGTGCTCTTCACGTTGAAGGTCATTTACGATCCAAAGGTCCCCAACAGTATACGTCCGGGAATGCTGATCGATGGCAAACCGCTGGCGGCTGAAGCTCCGGACGATTACACGGTGGTGATGCATCTGCCCAAGCCTTTCGCGCCACTGCTGTATTCGATCGGAATCCCGGTCATTCCGGCGCACATTCTGGAGCCGGTGTGGAAGGCGGGCAATTTCAATCACTGGTGGGGCATCAATACGCCGCCCGGCCAAATAATCGGCGACGGCGGATTCAAGCTGACGCGCTACGTCCAGAACCAATTCGCGCGGTTTGATCGCAACGACGATTATTGGATGAAGGATGGGGCGGGCGCGCGATTACCACGGCTGCATGGCAAGACGATCCAGATAATCACCGACGCCAATGCCACCTACCTGCGTTATCTCTATGGACAAATCGATGTCTATTCACCGCGCGCCGAGGAGGTGCTGGATGTCAGGCAAAAGATCAAAAGTGGCCGATTGCATTCAAGGTTGCAGGAAATCGGTATCGATACCGGCGAAAGGTTCTTCTGCTTCAACCGCAACCCGCGCCATTACGTGAAAAATGGCCTCACCAATCCGAAGCTGACCTGGTTTACCGATCCGAATTTCCTGCGCGCGGTCGCGCATCTGATCGACAAGCAGGGAATCATCAACCTGGTCTACCATGGCCTCGCGGTTCCTGCGGTCTCCGACGTATCGCCCGAGAACAAGCTTTTCTACAATCCTAATCTCAAGGACTATGATTATGATCCGAAGCTCGCCGCGCAGATTCTGGAAACTGCCGGCTATCATATGGTCGATGGCAGGCGCGTGGACCCCAAAGGCAACCCCATCGAATTCAGTCTGATGACCGGAACCGGTTCGCCCGAGGCGGACCAGATCTGCGTCATCTTCAAGCAGGACCTCGAGAACCTCGGCATCAAGGTCAACTACCAGCCGTTGGAATTCACGACCCTGGTTGAGAAGGTTGATGCCACTTTCGACTGGGACTGCGTAATGATGGGCCTGACCGGCACGATCGACCCTAACGACGGCTCTAACTTCTACCGTTCGTCAGGCAATCTTCATATGTGGGATCCAAACCAAAAAACGCCCGCGACACCATGGGAAGCGGAGATTGACAACTTGATGGACGAGGGCGCCGCGGAGATGGATCCACCCAAACGCGTACCCTACTACTGGAAGATTCAGGAAATCCTGCATGATCAACTCGCGATAATCCAGACCGTCCGCCGCAAGGAATACTACACCTGGACGGATTCGCTGGAGAACTATCAGCCCAAGGTCTGGGGTCTATACAAACCGGAATGGATCCAGTTCAAAGCCAACTGATTAATACTAGCGCTCCGACCCCCTCTCCCGTTAAGTCACGGGAGAGGGGTCGGGACAGGGTGCCTGCTCTTCTGCGCCAGTGCCTTTGTACAACTTAAACGGGGTAAAGTTCATACAACACTCGACGGTAGCTTTTCCACTACTTAGTCAAGACTATTTCATAGGAACATATGGCACGCTTCCTCCTACGACGGCTGCTGAACATGATCCCACTGATAATCGGGATCACCTTCATTTCCTTCCTCGCGATGTCGCTGGTGCCGGGCGACTATCTTTCCAACCTGAAGATGAACCCGAAAATCTCGCCCGAGGTCATTCGCCAGCTCCAGGCCCAGTTCGGGCTCGATCAGCCGCTACTGGTCCGTTACGTGAAATGGCTGTGGGGCGTGCTCCATCTGGACTTCGGCTATTCGCTCAAGTACCGCGTCAGCGTCACCAGCCTGATCGCGGCGCGCGCGTGGAACACGGTCATCCTCGCGGCGGCCAGTATGGCGCTGGCGTGGACGCTCGCGATTCCGATCGGGATCGTGGTCGCGGTGAAACAGAATTCGATCTGGGATCGGTTGCTGTCATTCCTGGCGTTCCTCGGCATGTCCATACCGAATTTCTTTCTGGCCTTTCTGATGGTCTATTTCGCGATGTGGATGGGTAAGGACTGGCTGCCCCCGGGAGGGACGTTTTCGGTCGATTACAACTCGCTGGATTTCGTCAATCGCATGGCCGACCGCATCAACCACCTGATCCTGCCGGTGTTCGTGCTCGGCGTCGCCGGGATGGCCTCGCTGATGCGCCTGATGCGCTCGCAGATTCTCGAGATCAAGAATGCCGAATTTGTCCGTACGGCGCGCGCCAAGGGACTTTCGGAGCGCGTCGTGATGTATAAGCACGTGCTGCGCAATGCGCTTAATCCGTTCATCACGATGGCGGGGTATTCGCTCGGCGATTTGCTCGGCGGCGCCGCGCTGGTCGAAGCGGTGATGAACCTGCAGGGTCTCGGACTGCTGCTGCTCGACGCGGTGCGCTCGCTCGACATCTACCTGGTTATGGGATCGGTGCTGATCGGCACGGTCCTGCTACTGGTGGGCAATCTGCTCGCCGATGTCGCGCTGGTCGCCGTTGAC
This sequence comes from uncultured Pseudomonadota bacterium, assembly GCA_963824565.1. Lineage (GTDB taxonomy): Bacteria > Desulfobacterota > Binatia > Binatales > Binataceae > JAJPJA01. Next base: position 728,535 of record CAWGQB010000026.1, read on the forward strand.
CCGCGCGTCGACTTCTCTTCGATGGCGTCTGAATGAGCGCACCAGCAACCACGCTTGCGCAGTTGCAGACCGCCGCGGCAGCGAGCCCGGTGCGCGGCGGTCTGGCGCGCGAATGGCGGCTGGCATCGCGCACCGTGCGGGTCTCCACTATCTGCCTGATGATCTTTTATCTGTTCGCGGCCGCTTCGCCGGTTTTCGCGCCCTACGATCCCGTTTATCAAAACCGCGCGATGCCCGACTGTCCTCCGATGCGCCTGCATCTGAGCGCACCCGCGCAATGGCCGAGCGGATTTTTCTGGACGCATCCGATGCGCATGGTCGATCCGGAGGAGCGAACTTACGCGCCCGACCTTACCCGACGGATCTACATCCATCTCTTTTCCGGCGGCCATCTTTTCACTACCGATTCCGAAAATGCGCCCTATTACATGCTGGGCAGCGACGGTTTGGGGCGCGACCTGTTCTCGCGCATCGTTTACGGCGCGCGCGTAAGCATGTGCGTCGGGCTCATCGGCGTGCTGATCAGCTTCTCGCTCGGAATCACGGTCGGCGCGCTGTCCGGATACGTGGGCGGTCTTACCGACAATCTGATCATGCGATGGTCGGAAATTGAGATGTCGCTGCCGTCGTTTTATTTCCTGCTGGCGCTCGCGGCGGTGATCCCGGCCGGCATCAGCGCCGCTACACGTTTCTTCTTAATCGTCGCGATCATGAGCTTCATCAGCTGGGCTGGACTGGCGCGCGTCATCCGCGGCATGGCCTCGTCGGTGAGATCGCGTCCGTACGTCGAGGCGGCACGCGCGATGGGCGCGTCGCGCTGGCGAATCATCACCCGCCATATTATCCCGTCCGTTATCGGCTACGCGGTGGTCGCGGCAACGTTGTCGATTCCGGGCTTCATCCTCGGCGAGAGCGCGCTGTCGCTGCTCGGACTGGGAATCCAGGAGCCAACCGCAAGCTGGGGCAACCTGCTGACCCAGGCGGAAGACCCGCAAAACCTCGCCCGCTATCCGTGGATTCTGATTCCGGGCCTCTTCATATTCCTGGCCGTAATGTCCTTCAACTTCCTGGGCGACCACCTACGAGACCGCCTCGACCCCGGCAACAATTGAAATGTGATTCGACAGCACATTCGTATCGAGGATGATCATCAATCGAAAGTCGCGGGTATGATCGAGCCGCGCAACTCCGCAACATCGGTATCGAGCCCGATGCCGTCGAACACGGCGCAATTTCACTGTCCAGTCCATCCACGGCAGTACGCCCTTCGTCTCTTACCGCGCTGCGCAGTATGTCCCGGACCTTCCTCTTCCATGCTGCGCCGTGCCAAGTCGCCCGGCGCGTCACTTGAAATATCGCCAGCACAGCTGACATGCGCCCTTTTCCAGCAGGCGGATTTCGCGTGCCATTGTCCTGTTAAAGGAGGTCTGATATATAAACTCGCTTGATAGGAGCGCGTTAGGCATGCAAATCTTCCGCGTCGCGGTGTTGATAGCGTGGCTTCTGGTGATGTGGATCAGCATTCATGCGGTGGCGACATTGGGATTCAATCAGGCCGGGCCGACGTTCTTCGGCGACTTCAATCATCCCTGGCGAGCCCAGTTCGCGCCGACTTCTCGGCCCATCTCCTCCTGATGGCCGCTTGGATCGCCTACCGTCAAAAAAGCCTGCCGCTCGGTCTTCTGTTTGGCTTGGCCGCGGTCATGTTCGGCGGAGCCTTCTCGCTCGCCTACATCTTCGTCGCTACCTTTACAGCTAAAGGCGGTTTCAAAGGTTTGCTGCTCGGCTACAGAGCAACTCAGGCCTAATAAATCCCTTCCGAAAAGCCTGAGGCGATCCAAGGCGATTTCGAATATTTCGATCTCGGCATTCTATGCAGGATTCGCATATCTTCCACACCGGCTTACACTAGTCAGACTGCCTATGACTTAGCAGGCGGGCGCCAATCATCTTGATAAATTCGCGGAGCGCGGGGGCGCTGTTCGCAGGGTTCCAGGCAACGTAAAGCTCGGTCGTCAACGGCGGTGAGACGTGACGGAACACGACACCCTCATGGGCGAGAGAGTGTTCCGGAAACAGGCTTACACCCAGGTTCGCAGCTACCTGGTCGAGCAGGGCGCTCAGTTGTGTGGGCCCATCCTTCGCCTGGTCATATTTAAAGCCCTTTTTTGCCAAGTCTTTGCTCCATTGGTCCCAGTGTGGGTACTCCGCGACATTGATGCCGAGTACGACCTCGTCTTGGAGGTCGCTGAGCCGCAACCGTTTCTTGCGCGCTAATGCGCTGGCCTCTGGTATAGCGAGGACGGTCTCATAGTGCGCAACACAATGGCCTGACAGGGCCGTGTCCCGCAGCGCATAGGGCAGACCGATGAAACCCAGGTCGATTTCACCCGCTTCCAATTTGCGCAGTTGCTCGGCCGGTGTCATCTCGAAAAGCCTGAGCGCGACTTCCGGGTGCCTCCTCTGAAACCCTGCCATCACCGCCGTAACCTTCGGCAATCCCATCAGGTAGCCGACCCTTAGCCGCTCCGTCTCCGCTCGAGCACATCGGCGTGCCATCTCTACTGCATTCTCGCTCGCGGAGAGTACCATTCGTGCCTCATCGCGAAAGGCACGTCCTGCTTGAGTCAGGATGAGACCGCGACTCGTGCGTTGGAACAGCGCGACCTCGATTTCCGCCTCGAGGTTTTTGAGCTTGCGGCTCAAGTTGGGTTGCGACAGATGCAACCTGACCGCTGCCCGGGTGATATTCAGTTCATCCGCCAGCGCAATAAAGGCGCGTATATGATGCAGTTCCATCGCGGGCTGATACTCCTTGCCTAAACTCAAAAAATCGCAGCCTTAGTAAGGATAGCTGCCGGAGCGGAAGCCTCAGTACCTTGAGGTCTTCTGCCATACCTTTATTGCATACCTTTATACCCAAAAGGAATTTGTTCAACGTCGTCGCACCGGACTAGGCTCGGTCAAACGCAACGGCGCCCGGATGTTTGGGCGATACGAGCACGTCCGGAGAAGAGCGTCTCTAGAAGGAGGCATTGACGATGGCCCACAAGGGATTCAAGGTAATCGACTCCGACATGCATCTGATTGAACCGTGCGATCTGTGGCAAACCTACATGGACGACAAATATAAGGAGTTCGCCCCGGTGGGCGTCAACAACACCGCGTGGAATCAGGATCCGCGAGTGCATCCTCGCCTGTTCGGTGTCGTTACCAGCGGTAAAGTACCAATCATGCATCCGGACGCGAGGTTCGATTGGTCGTCCGCTCTGATCGCGCACATGAAGGAGGCCGATCCCGAGTACGCGGTTGCGCTTGAACGGGGATGGGATGGGGTCTCGCAGCTCTATGCGATGGACAAGGAAGGTATCGATGTGGCGGTTCTATTCCCCTCGCGCGGCCTGTTTGTGCTCGGCGTGGAAAGCAGCGAGACCGCTGGCTCCAAAGGGCTCGCTCCCGAAGTCGCGAATGCGATCGCGCGCGCGTACAACGATTGGCTTCACGATTTCACCGCACCCGACCGCAAACGCCTTTATGGTGCCGGAATGGTCGCCGCTCATGACGTTAATGCTGCGGTTGCCGAGACCAGGCGCTGCGTTGAAAAGTTTGGCTTTAAATCGATCTTTCTGCTGCCCGGTCAGATCAACAAACGGCCCTGGCACGATCCTCATTATTATCCCTTGTGGCGGGAATGTGAGGAGCTGGGTATTCCAGTGGTTTTCCATGGCGGCGGACCCGATAGCCTGACCCAGTTCGGACAGGGACTCTACGATAAGCTGATGATGTGGCATACTTTCTCACACAGCCTCGGTCCGATGGCGGCGGCGGTTAGCTTCTGCCAAGGAGGAGTTTTCCAGCGTTTTCCGAAGCTGCGCGCGGGCTTCCTCGAGGGCAACTGTTCATGGGCGCCATGGTTGCTCAGCCGGATGGACGATCAGTACGAGGATTATGTCGGCCGTTTCGAGCAGAAGCTCGATCGCTTGCCGTCCGAATACTTCAAGAGCAACGGCTACATCTCGGTGGAGGCCGACGAAAAGCCCACCGGCCTGGTGGTGCAATGGATGGGCGACAACAATATCGTTTTTTCCACTGACTATCCGCATCCGGACAGTAAGTTTCCACACGCGCTGGAAAAATTCATGACCCTTCCGCTCAGCGACGAAAACCGGCGCAAGTTGTTGTGGGACAACTGCGCGCGTTTGTACGACATTAGATACGATGCGGCAACGTCGCACGCCGAAAGTGGCGATGCAGCATCGCTTCATGAATAGCAATCGGTTTACGCCCGCCCGGAGTGTGTCCGGAAGGCAGATATTGCCTAATCGTCTGCATCGGGAGACTTGATATGTCTTACGACATTCTTATTAAGGGCGGCAGTGTAATTGACGGAAGCGGGAAGCCGCGCTTCACTGCTGATGTAGCCATCGAAGCCGGCAAGATTACGGAAATCGGCAGAATCAACTCCGCTGCTGGCCGCGTAATCAACGCCGAGGGCCTTGCCGTCGCCCCTGGCTTTATAGATCCACACACCCATTACGATGCCCAGATTTGCTGGGACAAGCAGGTAACCCCGTCCTCCTGGCATGGCGTCACCACCGTGATAATGGGCAGCTGTGGTGTTGGAGTTGCGCCTGCAAGCCTCGAGACTCGCGAGGCTGCCACCTGGGACCTGGTCAATCTGGAATCGATTCCTTTCGACGTCCTCAACGACGGTCTGACCTGGGATTGGGACGACTTCCCGAGCTTCATGAAGGCGGCGCAGCGCCGTGGATGCGCTATCAACCTTGGCTTTCAGGCTCCACTCACGCCCTTTCGGCATTTCGTGATGGGCGAGGAGTCCACCGAGCGCGCCGCGAACGAGAAGGAGACTGCGCGGATCGAACGTATGCTCTCGGATGCGATCGCGGCGGGCGCCGTTGGTATCTCGACCACCGTCAGCAAGATCGACGTCGGCTACAAGGGGCGTCCACTCGCCGCACGCCTGGCCAGCATGGACGAGTTGCGACGTTACGCGCGAGTGCTGCGTAATCACGGCCGCGGACTGATGATGATACATGTCATTTCGCAGCCCGATCACCTTACCGACAATGAATATTCGCTGCTCGACTTCTTACTGACCGAGAGCCAACGCCCGGTCACGTGGCTGGGACTCTTCATTCGTGAGGGTACCGATGATCCCGACGCCACGTTCAAGGCTCTCGACAAGAATGGGCCGCTGTTCGCCCGCGGATCGGTTCCCCAGATCTCATGCCGTCCGTTGCTGTTCGAACTGCAGTTACGCCAGCCCTTTCTCCTGGCGATGCTTCCGTCTGCTCGGCGCGTCCTGAATCAGCCGCTCGAAGTGCAGAAAAAACTGTACGGCGACTATGAGTATCGCCGCCAATTGGAGAGCGAGGTGCTCAAGGGCGGGACCGCCAATGCCTTCGTGCGCTACGACCGGCAGGAAGTCAGCCAGATCGTCAATCCCAAGCTCAAGCACTTCGAGGGCAAGACCGTCGCGCAGGTCGCGGCGATGCGCGGGATTGCGCCAAGCTTCGATCTGCTACTCGATCTTGCCCTTGAGGATGACCTCAACGCGAGCTTTATGCTGCCAATTCTCAATACCGACGAGGCACGCATGGCACGCCTGGTGGCCGACCCACGTACCCTTATTGCTTTGTCCGACGGCGGTGCGCATGTCGATCAGCTCTGTGATTCCGGTTATGCGACCTACCTTTTGGGCCATTGGGTCAGGGAAAAACAGGCCTTGTCGCTGGAATATGCCGTCAAGCGTATCACCTCCGAACCCGCCAACCTGTTCGGCCTGCGTGACCGCGGCCGCCTCACCGTGGGTGCCAGCGCCGACGTCGCGATTTTCGATCCGCAAACTGTCGGCTCGGGCCTCAAGGGCGTGATGCGACACGACCTCCCCGGCGGGCGTCGCCGGCTGGTAATGCCCGCGACTGGTATCCACCATACCATCGTCAACGGCGAGTTGGTTTACGAGAATGCCCAGTACACCGGAGCCCTTCCCGGACAGGTCGTCAGCCCGGTTTGATATCAAGAAGCGAAATCTGCCTCGCTACCCCAATGCCCAACCCCACCGCCCGATAACCCTTTCCGCCTCTGCCTTTTTTCGAGTTGGTGAGAGATGCGGGCTAACCCCAATGTCTTTGGCCATGTTATGTTATGTGAAGAATGAGGCCGGCAGCCGGAGCTTTCTCCCTCGGTACGGCTGGCACGGCAACCTTGGTGGAGCAGGTTTATGGCGCAGCAGATTTACAGTGCGGACGATCAGGCCGAAGGCGCGCACGCGCACGAGGTTAACGGCGCGGCGTCTCGTCCAGTTGCCGCGCCACCCTATCGCTGGGACGGCCGCAACCTCGGCTACATACCAGACGGACCGCTGCGCTTAAGCCGAGCGATCAAGCTTCACACCGACGCGGCCGCGCAAGTCGATCCGATCACTTTCGAGGTCATCCGCAACGCGCTGTGGATCGTCAATGAGGAACAGGCCGACACCATCCGCAAGGTCGCCGCCTCTCCGGTAACGGTCTATTCCTACGACCTCAACACGGCGATTCAGACCGAGACCGGTGAACCAATCCTGTTCGCTCCCTACATCCAGTATTTCGCCGGAGTTTCGGACCTCGTGATCCGTTGGACGCTGGAAAATCGCGGCGACAATCCCGGCATCTTCGACGGCGATATTTTCTTTCAAAACGATCCGCTGATCGGCGTCAGCCATCAGATGGACGTCCAGACCTTCGCCCCGGTCTTCGTCGACGGCAGGATCTTCTGCTGGGTGTTTAACTCGGTCCACGTCCGCGACATCGGCGGCACCTCACCGGGCAGCTTTTGCGTGGAAGCGCGCGACGTATACGGCGAACCCACTCCGATACCGCCGATCAAACTGGTCGAACGGGGCAATTTGCGCCGCGACGTCGACGAGATGATCCGCCGCCATTCACGTATCCCCGATCTGCTCGGGCTTGACCTCCGCTCGCAGTTGGCCGGTATCCACGCCGCGCGCACACGCGTGCTCGAAATGGTTCGCGCTTACGGCGCCCCGACGGTCAAGGCGGTAATGCGCAAACTGATCGACGACACCAGCGCGACCGTATCCAAACGGCTGCGGCAATTGCCCGACGGTGTCTGGCGCGACGTCACTTACCTCGGCGCGGCTACGGCGGGCGACCGCCATGCCCACCGTCTCGCGCTGACGATGCGCAAGTCCGGGGACAAACTGTTCTTCTCCAACGAAGGCACGGACCCGCAGTTCGGCTGCGGCAACATCTCGTGGGGAGCGTGGCGTGCCGCGGTCGGATGTTCGGTCAGCGCGATGCTCGCCTGGGATCAGCGCTACTGCCTGGGCGGTGTGCTCAAGCATCTCGAATTCAACGCGATTCCGGGCACCATCAACTGTATCGATCGCAGCGGCGCGGTGTCGGGCACGCAGGCGATTATCAGCACCGTCTACCAGGCGGCCAAGGTTGTCTCGCGGATGGTGTCGTGCGACCCCGAATTGAAAAAGAACGTGATGGGTCCGGGCTCGGCCACCACCTGGACCACGATGTCGGGGCTCGACCAGTTCGGACAGCCATACGCCAGCGTCACCCTGGACGAGGTCGCGATGGGTACCGCGGGCTTCTCTTTTCGTGACGGCAACGACCAGTGTAGCGATTTCGTCAGTCCCCGGATCGAGGCGGCCGATTGCGAGGTTATCGAGCAGACCTGTCCGGTCATCTATCTTTACCGGCGCCAGTTCCATGGCTTCGGCCACGGCAAATATCGTGGTGGCAGTGGTATCGTGCTGGGCTGGGTCGGGCACAAAACTGTGGAGCAGACCGTCAACGCCGTCTCCGGCCCCTCCAGTATCCCGACCCAGACGGGAATCTGGGGCGGCCATTGGGGACAGAGCGGACTGTTCTACTCACGTCACGACACCGCCATCAGGGCCGACTTCAAGCGCGGTTATCTGCCTGGCTCGACGGCCGAACTGGATGAGCGCTACCGCCTGGAGGTGGTGCCGCCCAAGAGCGTCGGCGTGCGCCTGCTCGGTGACGATATCTGGGTGATGGCGATGGCGTCGGGAGGCGGCTACGGCGACCCGGTCAAGCGCGACCCCGAATTGGTGCGCGCGGACGTCGCGGAGGGCAAGGTCGCGCCGGAGACGGCCGCAAGGATCTACGGCGTAGTGCTGAAAGACGGCGAGATCGATGAAGGCGCGACGCGCCAGATACGCAGCACGATGCGCAAGCAGCGGCTGGCGCGCGCCGCGATGCCCACCCGCGGCGGCGAATCGGCGCCCGTGCACAATGGAAGTCCCGCGGTTGAGCGCTTTAAGGTCGGCGAGGAACTCAAGCTGGTATCGATCGGCGAGAGGAGCTTTATTGCCTGCGCGGATTGCGGTCATCTGCTGTGCGATGGCGCTTCAAACTACAAGCTGAGCGCGGCCCGGATCGACGGTTCCTTGCACGAGATCGATCCTGCGCTGTTTCCCGATCCCGCCACCGAACTAGATGACAAGATCACCTACCGGCAGTATCTATGCCCGCGCTGCGGCATCCTGTTCGACAATGAACTGGCCAAGTCGGAGGACCCGCCACTGTGGGACGTGCAGTTGGAGTAGGGATCGCTTTTTAAACCCTACTTCGACCGCGTCTGCGGACCTGGTTCGCAGACGCAATCCGGGAGAGGTTGCAGCGTCCCCCAATGTATCTCACCGCGCAATCAGGGAGCCCGCTCGTCGAGATGGTAGCGCTTGCGCTTGCGCCATAGGGTGGAGGTATTGATTCCCAGAATTGCGGCCGCTTCTTCCAGCGTGGGGCTCTCGCCCAGGACCCGCTCGATGTGTAGCCGCTCGACTTCCTCCAGGCTGATGGGCGATGCAAACGCCGGCGCCGGCTCGGGTTGCTCCCGAAACAACGCGTCGGGCAGGCAATCGGGTTTGATCTCTTCGCCCTGTGCCAGAATCGAGGCGCGTTCCACGGCGTTGCGCAATTCACGGATGTTGCCTGGCCACCAGTAATGCTTGATCGCCGCGGCCGCTTCCGTCGAGAAGTGCAAGCCCGGGCGATGGTTGCGAATTGCGGCGGTGGAGAGCAGGCGTTCGGCCAACAGCAACACGTCTTCGCGGCGTTTGCGCAGGGCGGGCACATGAAGCGCGATGACGTTGAGACGATAAAAGAGATCCTCGCGAAAATGATGCCCTCTGACCTCTCCGAGCAGATCGCGGTTAGAGGCGGCGATAATCCGGGTGTCGACCTGGATCGTCTGGTCGCCGCCAACACGCTCGAAGCATTGCTCCTGCACGAAGCGCAGGAACTTGGTTTGCAAGGGCGCGGCCAGGTCGGCAACCTCGTCGAGAAACACGGTGCCGTTGTTGGCCGCTTCCAAACGTCCGGGTTTGTCTTTGAACGCACCGGTGAACGAGCCGCGCATATGTCCGAACAGCTCGCTTTCGAGCAGGCTCTCCGAAAGAGTGGTGCAGTTCACCACCACGAACGGGCCCTTGGAGCGCTGGCTCCATTGATGGATTTGGCGGGCCAATACGTTCTTGCCGGTGCCGCTCTCTCCCATCAGCAGGATCGTGGCCTCGCTGGCGGCGGCCTGACGGGCGACCTCGAGCAGATGGCGCATGGCCGGGCTGCGCGATTCCAGCAGCGGTTGTTCGTCGATCGCGCCGCGCAGCAAATGAACCTCGGCGCGCAAACTCTGAACCTCCAGGGCGCGAGCCACGACATGCTGTATCTGATCGAGCGAGAACGGTTTGGTCACATAATCATAGGCGCCGCTTTTCATCGCGGTCACTGCACTTTCAACCGTGGCGTAGGCGGTCATTAATATGGCCGGGAGCTGGGGATGGTCGCGTTTGATCCGCTGCAACAGTTCAAGCCCGTTCATTTCCGCCATCCGATAGTCGCTGAGCACCAAGTCGAAGTTGCCTTCGTCGGCAATTAACGCCAGCGCCTGTGCGGCGCTTTCGGCCGCGCGCACCTGATGGCCGCAGGTCTCAAAAAACGTGGAGAGGTGAGTCCGGATGTTCTTCTCGTCGTCGACGATTAGCAGCTTAGCCATGACGCCTCCTGACGGATGCGCAATTTGATCGTGAAACAGGTGCCCGCGCCCATCGCGGTTTCGACAAAGATTCTGCCGCCGTGGGCTTCAATAATTTCCTTGACAATCGCCAGACCCAGACCTGCCGAACCGCGCTCGGAGCCATTGACATTCCATTGCGCGAACCGCTCGAACAGCCGGTCCTTGATCTCACAGGGTATTCCCGGTCCGCTATCGCGAACTTTAAGACACAGAGCATCCGGGAAGTCTTCCAATGTCAAGCGGATCGAGCCGCCCTCCCGGGTATAACGCAAGGCGTTGGCAATCAGATTGGAGACCGCCCACGAAAGCTTGACCGGGTCACCGCGCATGGTTGCCGCGCAGTCGGGACGCTCCAGGGTCAAGACGACGTGCTTGTTTTCGGCTTGTAGCATAAAGGTTTTCGATACCGATTCCACCAACCGCGACAGGTCAAAGTCGACGCTGCGTATAGCAATACTCCCGTTTTCGCCTTTTGCCAGGTTCAGCAGGTCGTTGGCCAGATGGCGTATGCGGTCGACGTCTTCGCCGACCGCGTTTACCAGCTTGCGCTCTTCGGTTCCCATGGTGGATTGCCGGCGTTCGAGCAGCCCGGTGGAAAGCGCAATCGAGGTCAGCGGGGTCTTCAATTCGTGTGACAGAGTTGCCACCAGATTGGCGCGTGCCCGATCCTGGTCGCGCAGATAGGTGATATCCTGCAAAGTCAGGATCGTTCCAAATGGTTGGCTCTGGTCCTGGCGAAGCGGCACGAGTTTCAGCAGGTAGGAATGATCGCGGCCGCGAACGTACAATTCGACTTCGACGCGATTACTGTCTTCGGGCCCCTTGGCGGCCTTGTGCAATGCGGAGCGGATGCGGAGATAGTGCGGATGATTGCTGTTGAGATCATCAAACGGACTGCCCAGCGCATCGTCGCGCTCCACTCCCAGGATAATGGCTGCGATTTCGTTGATATGGGTGACGATCCCCTTCGGATCGATCAGCACGATTCCGTCTTCGATACTCTCGATGATGGCTTCGGTTTTACTTTTTTCGTAGACCAGCCGGTCTATGTTGAGTTTCTCGTACTCTTCCAACCGCTGCGCCATCTTGTTGAATTCCAAGGCCACGGTCTGGAGTTCTGCCAACGATTGTTGTTGCAGCCGCAGCGACGGTCCCCGCAGACTAAAGCTGCGCAGCCGGCCGGCGAGGTCTGCCAGCGGCCTGGTGATGCGCCAGGCCAGCATCCACGACAGCGCCACGCCGATCAGCAGCAGCAAACCAAGACCGGTGGCAAATTCGTAAGTGAGACGGGTACCCATCCGCGACGCGCGGCCATCGGCCCGGAACATCGCATTGCTGTTGAGCTTAACCAGATCGTCGAGGCGGGAATGAAGCGCGGCGAACTCCTGGTCGTGTGACCCGCGTTGACCGGCATCCGTTAGCTCTGCGAAGAGTTTACGTCCCCGTTGCTCGATGCCGTTGGCGAGCTGGTCCTCGCCGGCCTCTGTGATGTCGTGCTGCTCGACATTTATCCAGTACGCGAAGCTTTCCCAGTCCGGCTTCAAGACCTTGTCGAGGGTGCCCTCGCGTCCGGCGATTTGCAGCGACCAGAGCGCCTGCTGCATATGCTGCGCCGCCTCGATACTGACGTAGTTGCGATGCAGGGTTTCGCGAATCGCGCCGCCGAGCCGGTGGATGCCAGGTAGCGCCGAGCCACCCAATACGAGCGCGACGCCCAGCATAACCAGGCTGCCGTTGCGTATGCTGTTGCGTAAAGAAGGTGGCTTCATGACCTTTCGGCCGGCACGCTCACGATCTCAAAATGGACCTTCAATTTCTTCGATCTGGTATTGCGGATCAGAAAATATCTGCGAAGACCTATCGGCTATTTTGGGAGCTACATTGCTGCCGCTTACATCTGCTCTATGGACTTCACCCAGGAATGGCTCGGCTTACGGCTAGCCGCTGGCCGGTACGGGCGCGGCGCGCTCAGGTTTCTGGCGCGACGGCGGTCAATCCGTATCCAGCGGATGTGTTCGCGCGCGCTGGCTCTTTCCCGCTCCCGCAGCCAGGCCACGGCGCAGGCGATTGCAATCGCCCACACCGCGATTGCGATCACCGCCAGAATCAGTTGATGAACGGGCACTGGTTGACCGGAAATCGAATTGCCCGCTTGCCCCAGTCCTGCCAGCATCCCCGATGCGTTGACTATGCCCGTGATTGTCATGGCGCTCTCCGAATCCGTGCTAAACCTTGCCTCTCATCTGTCAGATTGAAGAGGAGTCGTTCGCTATCAATGTAAAAGCAGAAAGCGTGCCTGCTAAAAGTGTGCAACTTCAAGGAGGCTTTTCTCCTTTGGCGGGTCGAGCATTTCAAATTGCTTTGAAGCTTTGCGATTTGAAATATCCCGGCAGCATTACAGTGCGCGAACCCGGAGGCCTTCGTCGAACTTCACACGCTTTGCTCGTGGCGCGGATACGCCCCGGCCCGGACCATTTTCACCAACTCGCCGAAATGATCCTGATGGACAAAACAGACAATTCCTCCGGTATCCCCACGTAAGGACTTTACGTCGACTACGCGACAGGACCGTTCGCTCACCTGGACGCACTCGTATTCATCCGCACCCAGGTCAAGCTCCTTGTGACAGACGGGGCAAGTAAGACGTACCTTCTTCATATTAATGCCACCTGTGAAGGAGTTGGGCACGGCCGCTGCAACCGCGGCCGTGCCCAACTGAAGCTGATCAGAACTGATAGACCGCCGCCGCCTGCAAGGTGTCCTGGCCGGTGTTGGCGTGCGAGGGCAGGAACCCGCCGCCCGCCTGCGCAATCAGCCGATCGTTGCTGTAGAACGGATGTTGGTTGGAAGCGTCGTGCCGATATTCCAGCCGCGCCAGCACTCCGTTGACCAGCGGGACCTTGTAGTTGAGCGTCTCGGTGACCTCGAACAGCGTCTGGCGCAGTCCGCTCCTGACCCCTTGGCCATCGCGGAACCTTTCGAAGCGGGTCGCGAACTCGACGTTGTCGTTGAGGTCGTAAACCGCGTAACCTGCGAACCCCTGCCAATCCGCCGACTTCAACAACTCGCTCACGCCGGTCAGCTGGTTGCCGTACGAATTAGGAAACGCTGTAACCGCGATCGGCGCCGTCTCACTGGCATAAAGGTATTCACCGATGAGCTGCAGGCCCTTGAGCGGAGTCTTGTAGGTCACGTCGGGTCGATTGCTGCGAGCTTCGAGTTGCCATGGTTGGCCTGCTCGGGACCGTAGGTGCCGTTGACCAAAATCGACAGCGAATCGGTCGGCGTCAGCGACAACTGCCCTTCCACCGACTTGCCGTCGTTGCTGTCGGAGGGATCGTTCCAACCGTTGTTGATGCCCATGGTCAAACCGATCCTGTCAGTGAACGAGTACTGCGCCCGGACCCCGGTGTGGGTCAGCGGCTCGCCCAAAGTAAGCAGAAACCCGCGCGACTCGTTGAAATTGACATTGTTGTAAACCGGGATCACTTTCTCGCCCAGCAAGGTCACGGTTCGGCTGTCGCCGCTGTCGATATTGACGTCATCCTATGGTGACGGCGCGTCCGCTTTGCCATGACGGTCGAATCCGCGGCCTCCGCCCGGGTGCCTCCTGCTCCACAAGCAACGGAAAATGCTATCATAGTCGGCAGGCCTAGCTCGGCCACTCACTTCGTCCTTTTACGCGTGCTCTTTAGTCTCCACAACACATCTCACTCTCGATCACTCCAACCCCATAAAGCCTGAAAGTCCCGTTTACCTACTTGAGCGCGGTCGGTCCGCCCGCATGTAGCGCGTCCAATGCCAGATTAAGCTCGACTACGTTGACGCCCGGCTCGCCAAGAATTCCGGCCCAGCGAGATTGGGTGTGCGCATTGATCAAATCGCGCATTTCTTGCTCGCTGAGGCCGCGAGCTTTGGCTACGCGCTGCACCTGAAGCTCCGCCGCCGCAGGACTAATCTGGGGATCGAGCCCGCTACCGGAGGCGGTAACCAGGTCAACTGGAACCTGAGATGGCTGGACGCCCGGGTTCTCTTCCATTACTGCTTTCAGACGTTGCTTGACCGTATCGATGAGACTCTTGTTTGTCGGACCGAGGTTGGAGCCGCTGGAACTGGTGGCGTCATAGCCGTTATTGCCGGCGGCCGAGGGCCGGCTGTGAAAATAGCCCGGCGCCTTGAAGTTCTGTCCGATCAAAGATGAACCCACTACTTGGCTATTGCGGTAAATCAGGCTGCCTTCGGCCTGTGCCGGAAAGATGACGCGGGCAATACCCACCATCGCCACCGGATACACTATCCCGGTCAGGACGGTCAGGACGATTGTCATTTTGATTGCAACCCACAAACGCATGGTCTTATCTCCCTTAAGCCAGGTGAAACGAAGTGATTAACAAGTCAATCACTTTGATCCCGATAAACGGCGCGATGATACCGCCCACCCCATAAATCAACAGGTTGCGGGTGAGTATGCCGACCGCTCCGACCGGACGATACTGCACGCCGCGAAGAGCGAGCGGAATCAGGGCGATAATAATAAGCGCGTTGAAGATTACCGCGGATAGTATCGCGCTTTCCGGAGTTGCGAGATGCATGATGTTGAGCGATTGCAGTTCCGGATATGCCAGTAAAAACATCGCCGGAATGATCGCAAAGTACTTCGCGACGTCGTTGGCGATCGAAAAGGTAGTAAGTGCGCCGCGCGTGATCAGCAACTGTTTGCCAATCTCCACTACCTCCATGATCTTGGTCGGATTCGAATCGAGGTCGATCATATTGCCGGCCTCGCGCGCGGCTTGGGTTCCGGCGTTCATGGCGATGCCGACGTCGGCTTGTGCCAGGGCCGGCGCGTCATTGGTGCCGTCGCCAATCATCGCCACCAGCTTGCCCTCGGCCTGCTCATCGCGAATCAACCGCAGCTTGGTTTCAGGAGTCGCCTCGGCCCGGAAATCATCGACTCCGGCTTCGTAAGCGATGGCTGCCGCTGTCAGCGGGTTATCGCCGGTAATCATCACCGTCCGCAGTCCCATCGCGCGCAGGCGTGCGAAACGCTCCTTAATGCCTTCCTTGATTATGTCTTTGAGATGGATGACGCCGAGAATCCGATTGGTGTCCGCCACCACCAACGGGGTGCCACCGCTCTTCGCGATTCTTTCGACGATACCTTCGAGCTCCTCGGGCACGTGCCCGCCGTTATCGCGCACGAACTTGACTACTTGATGGGCCGCCCCCTTACGTACCTTGCGCCCGTTGATGTTCACCCCGCTCATCCGCGTTTGCGCCGAAAAGGGGATAAATTCGGCCTCCTTCTCTGCCAGTTCCCGGCCGCGAATACTGAATTCGCGCTTGGCCAAAATCACGATCGAGCGGCCTTCCGGTGTTTCGTCAGCTAAAGAGGCCATTTGCGCGGCGTCGGCCAATACTTCGACCGGCACGTCGAGGACAGGAATGAAATCGCTCGCCATCCGGTTGCCGAGGGTGATGGTGCCGGTTTTATCAAGGAGCAACGTATCCACGTCGCCCGCCGCTTCCACCGCGCGGCCTGACATGGCCAACACGTTATGCTGCACCAGCCGATCCATCCCGGCAATGCCGATGGCGGAGAGCAGCCCGCCGATGGTTGTCGGGATCAGGCAGACCAGGAGGGCCACCAGCACCGGCAGCGTGAGTAGCGCATGACCATAGAGTCCGAACGGATACAGACTCACGCAGACCAGCATGAAGACCAGGGTCAAACCAGCCAGCAGGATGCTAAGGGCAATCTCGTTGGGAGTCTTCTGGCGTTCGGCACCCTCGACCAATGCGATCATCCGATCAAGGAAGGTTTCGCCGGGATTGGCTGTAATTCGTACCTTAATCCAGTCCGAAATCACCGTGGTGCCACCGGTTACACCACTGCGATCCCCACCACTCTCCCGAATCACTGGCGCAGATTCGCCGGTGATGGCGGCCTCGTTGACCGCCGCCACTCCCTCAACCACTTCGCCATCACCAGGGATCAGGTGACCGGCGCGGACGATAACAACATCGTCCCGGCGCAAGGACGTCGCGGGAACGGTCTCCTCCTTGCCGCCACGTATCACCGCGGCTTGAGTCTCGGTGCGGGTCTTGCGCAGGTTCTCGGCCTGCGCCTTGCCGCGTCCCTCGGCCATAGCTTCAGCAAAGTTCGCGAATCCCACCGTGAACCACAGCCACAGCGCGATCTGCAACTCGAACCCGAGCTGACTGCCTCGCCCGGTGAACAGATCGCGGAAGAGAATTATCGTTACCGCCAATGCGGTGACTTCGACCACGAACATGACCGGGTTGCGGGCCTGGTTCCGCGGGTTGAACTTTTTGAGGGAATCCACCACCGCGCCCTTTACGATATTAGCGTCCCAGAGCGAGGTCGCTTTATTTGTTGCCATTTGAATTACTCCGTCAAAACAGCTTGCCGTTCATCATCGCCAGGTGCTCCACGATCGGACCCAGCGCCCACGCGGCAAAGAAAGTCAGCGCGCCTACGATAAGCACAACCGCTGCAAGCAAGATTACAAAGATTACTCCATTGGTGGGGAAGGTTCCCGCGCTCGTTGGGACCGCCTTCTTTTCCACCAGGGAACCGGCGATAGCCAAGACCGGAATCATCGTTCCAAACCGCCCGAACAACATCACTGCTCCGAGCCAGGAATTATAGAACATGGTATTGGCGTTCAGCCCGGCGAACGCGGATCCATTGTTCGCAGCACTCGATGAGTACGCATAAAGAATCTCGGAAAATCCATGCGGTCCTGCATTCGCGATTGAGGAAAGCGCGCCTTTGTTCAGTACGGCCACGGCGGTCGGAAGAAGAATTACCGCCGCAAAGATCAGGATGTAGAGCATCGCCAGTTTCATCTCGCGGGCCTGGATCTTCTTGCCCAGATATTCCGGCGTGCGTCCCACCATGAGTCCGGCGATGAACACCGTCAGCACCGCCATCACAATCATCCCGGCCAATCCCGTGCCAACGCCCCCAAAGACCACCTCTCCCAAGTGCAGATTAAATAGCGGCACCAGACCGCCCAGCGGGGTGAAGCTGTCATGCATCGAGTTAACGGACCCGTTGGAAGCATCGGTGGTCGCGGTAGCCCAGATCGCCGAATTGACGATGCCGAACCGCACCTCCTTGCCTTCCATGTTGCCGCCGCTTTGCTGGACACTCGCGGTCTGATTGATTCCCATCGTGGCAAACTGCGGATTGCCTTGCTGCTCGGCCCACGTACAAACGACCACGGCACCGAGAAACAGCACCCCCATCGCAGAATAGAGGGCCCATCCCTGGCGCTTGTCGCCGGCCATTTTTCCGAAGGTATGCGGCAGACCGGCGCCAATGGCAAAAATTGCGAGTAGCTCGAGAAAGTTCGTAAGCGGTGTCGGATTCTCGTATGGATGGGCCGAGTTGGCGTTGAAGAAACCACCGCCGTTGGTACCCATCTGCTTGATCGCAATCTGCGACGCCACCGGCCCCTGTGCGATGGTCTGGGTCCCCTTTTCTATGGTCTTGACCTGAGTGTAGGGGCTGAAGTTCTGGGGTATCCCCTGCCACACCAGAACCAGGGTGAAAATCACGCAGATCGGAAGCAGCACCCACAGCGTACTGCGGACCAGATCGTACCAGAAGTTTCCCAGCGTTCGACCGCTGCGTCGAACGAAACCCCGAATGACCGCGATCGCGATCGCCAGGCCCGCGGCGGCCGACACGAAGTTGTGAAAGGCCAGTCCCGCCATCTGGGTCAGGTAACTCATGGTCGACTCGCCCGAGTAAGCCTGCCAATTGGTGTTCGTCGTAAAGCTTGCGGCGGTGTTAAAAGCCAGGCCTGGCTCGACGCCGGCAAAACCCTGCGGATTGAGCGGCAGATAAAACTGCAGACGTTCAAGCGCATAGAGCACTATCATCCCGACCACGCTGAAGAGCAGCACCGAAACGGTGTATTCCACCCAAGTCTGCTCGGTTGCCGGATGAACGCCGCACAGCCGGTAGATCAAGCGCTCAATGGGCAAAAGCACGGGGTCCATAAACGTGCCCTCACCCGCGAACACGCGTGCCATGTAGAGCCCTAATGGTACACTGATCGCCGTGACAACTATTGAATAGAAACCAATTTGGATAAACGCGTTACTAAACACAATGATCCCTCACTTGCCTAGAATTTCTCTGGGCGGAGCATCGCGTAAACTAGATAGACGGTCAGGCCGACGGCCATGATCAATCCCATTACAACTTCCCACGGTGTCATAACTTTTCGCACCCCCATACGTAAGCAATTGCCAAGGCAAAGAATGCCAAGGTTGCTACTATAAATATTGTGTCCAACATATAGTCCCTCTCATTTTTTTAATGCGCTGTTCGGGTCAGTCAGATGGATCATTCCTGGCGCGACCAAACCAGCCGAAGGCGTGGAAATAGACGGAAAATGCGCTGACCAGATAACTCGGTGTGTTTTCAGCCCGGCTACGCGATCCCTTCTTGGCCAATATCGGCAAAGCCTGGACCTTGGCCGAGCCGGTTGCAGCCCCCCGGTCGGCGCGAGAGACATTCTCCCCCTCCGTCGGATTGCTATCGCGAAACGGCGCAATCGCGACGTTGTGTGGCAGGATCCCGGTCTTAAGGTTAATCCAGAGCAACATTGCGTTCACAGCTTTCCTAATTCTCGATCGTCATCGGGCAATCAAACGCCGGTGCGTTCCTCCAAACGCCTGACTAGTCCGCATTAACTGTGCCAGTTTAATACCTTTCTGTATCGTCACTTTTACTGGTAAGAAAGGTTCAATCGTTGCGTTACGCGATAATGCCGTTGCAAGTCGAAAATCGATGCCCAGCGAATCGGCCGAGGATACGTTCCTGCAAATGTTTAGGATGCTGGGCACCAATTGTGCGAGTCCTATACCTTCCACAACCTTCGACGTTTATTTTCGGGAAATGCATCATGCGTTGCGGCTCGCAATAACACGTTGCAAGTTGAACACGCGATTGAGTGAAAGAGCCCGCAGCCTTAGATTGCTGCCGGGCACGCGGACTTGTTGCAAAAGGAGGGTAAAAGGCGCGGCGCCGGCTCGGCTGCCACTGTCAGGTGAAAGATGTTCGGAATGAGACCCGGGCGGGTGAGTTTCCAGCCTTGGACTTTTCAGAGGCAGCTGGCAATCGTTCAAAAAGAAGAGGCGTAGCTATTCAATCGGAAGTAATCGGGGCTGCATCTATCGGCATCAGGGTAACTTGGTTGAATGGTTTCAGCATAGGACTGCTCGTCATTAGCGGCATTAAGCGAAGTGCCGACGAAAGCGATCGTATTCCGGGGAAGCATTCCAACAAGCAGGGCCCAGTGAACGCTGCCGCGCCGCAGCGCATCGCCGACCCCCCGACGAATCCTACGTTGGCCTAATCGTCAGCACTGGCCGTGTCGACCGCCGCACCACCTCTTCGGTGATGCTCCCGTGCCGGGCGCGATTCTTTCCAGTCCGGCCGTGCGTCGCCATAATCACCAGGTCCATCGGAAGTTCGACGACTGCCTTAAGGATGGTCGCGGCGGGTTTCCCCGTCCGCACTACAATCTTGTGTGGGACATGCCTTTCAAGCCATATTCGGGCCACCCCAAGTAGACTGTCATGTGCAAACTTATCAAGGTGAGCTCTGACCTCGGCTTTTTCCTTGGGAACTACGCACAACAGGTAGATGGTAGAATGTTTTCCTTGGCCAACTCGCGCGCCATTTCGATCGTATGAATTGAAATACGGTCAAAATCTATGGGACAAAGAAAATTTCGGCAATTTAACTTCACGTGTCACTCAGTTGGTTTTGAGATTCCCAGCAGCAGCCGATTGTTTAGGTTGCTCTGGCCGACTCAGACAATAGAGTTCAGACGAACGTCTGCGCCAGAACGAGCCATAACGCGAAGAAGAAGCCGGCGACGGCTGGCAGAACGATGAGGGATCCACCCTCGTGGATCGATTCCGGAATCATTGCGTGGGCAATCAGGGCGAGCACCGCGCCCCCGCTACGGCTCGAAAGAACACCGCCACGTGAGAGCCGGAACCGATGAAGATTTTGCCAGAGGGCCATCTCGCCGAATGCTTGCCCTTCACCCAGTTGCGCGAGCTTTTCTCCGGTCGCGTGTCCATTGCGCGGCTCGCCCGCCACGGCCGACAAACATCGACCTTGCCCTCCGCCACGATGTAGAGCGCGTCTCCCGCATCGCCGGCATGGAAGAGAATCTCGCCATCGTTCAGATGGCGGGTGCGTACGCACGGCAGGATTCCTTCGACTTCCTGGGCGGGAAATGACGCAGGAATCGCATTTCGACAGCAGTTGGATGGTTTGCTTCGCATCCTCTTGCTTGCGTCCCAAGACATATTCGCGAAACCGCGTCGGGTAGCGTATCGCGGCCCCATCTGGTCGAGAAACAGAGAGGTGAAATAATAGATGATGGCACCGAGAGCGAAGCCGGTGCTGATGAATGCCCATGCCGCATTGGCGTCGAAACCCTGCCGATGCAGTTCCTTGGCCCCTTCGAAGGCCAATTCGATGGCCAGACCACTGATGAGAGCGCCGGCGGCAAAAGCCAGAACGCAAGCCAAGTCGCGCTTGGAGAGTGGAACATACAAACCGAGCGCAGCGCCGACTATCGACGAGGACGTCGTCAGGAGTCCCAAAAGCGAGACGATAACGATTTCGCGCAACCCGATCATCGCCAGTTCACTTCAGGTATTTTGCGGGGCAACATCGTCGGCCGTCGCGTATCTGAAATTCGGCGGCCGACTTTCCATCGCGATCGGTATACAGTCTGCTCCCTTAATGCGCCAGTATGCGCAAACTCTCCCGGTAGCACTACTTATTCAGTCGTCGTTCGGGCAGCCAGTTCTGCCGCCGTTTCAGGTAACAGCTAAATTTCAGGGGTGAATTGCGGGGCGCCGCGTTGCCGTTTTCCGGTCGTTATCCTGGTCAAACTTGAAGATTGCGATGCTGTCCGGATG
This sequence comes from uncultured Pseudomonadota bacterium, assembly GCA_963824565.1. GTDB lineage: Bacteria > Desulfobacterota > Binatia > Binatales > Binataceae > JAJPJA01. The sequence goes on from CAWGQB010000026.1 coordinate 749,601, forward strand.
GACTGACTCGAGCACCGCGTGAAGGGTGGGCTTGGTCTCTTCATCGAGGACCGCGAAATCCACTTTCAGCCTCGATGTCGTGTCTGGAGGGAACTCGCTGGCTATCGCCAATCGTTGGGCGTCATGGAGCTTGGTATGCTCCTCAGATAAGTCAAATCCGAAGATTCCAAGCTGTTTGGCGCATCGGCTGAAGTCGTCCAAGGCCGAGCGCACGATAACTGCTTCTATTCTCTTCATGTGCGTATGCGCTTGTCTAGAATCACGGTCTTCTCACTCTCTAAGACAGCATGAACTGTGCCCGGAAAAACCGAAGAAAAATTAAGATTTTTCAAATTTTGGGGACTTTCTGAACGTATAGGTCTGCAAGCCGATAACTCATTTTGCAAGGCGCTTCTGATTTAGCGCGGGTGGACGCCAATTCCTTGAGACGAAATCGCCGTCTAGTCTTTCCAGTTCAGACCTATGCGGCGCTCAGTTCATGCCCCTTGCTCAAACCGGCCTGAACCATCGCCTTGCGCACCCTGGCCTTGGTGGTGTCCTTGATCCCGCACAGGGGCAAGCGCACATCGGGAGTAGAGAGGCCAAGCAGGCTCGCTGCATATTTGACTGGCGAAGGGCTGGTTTCCAGGAACAATGCCTGATGCAGTGGCGTCAGCATCTCGTTGAGCTGCTGTGCCTTTAGTACGTCGCCGCGCCGCCAGGCATCCTGCATCGCGACGCACAGTCTCGGAGCCACGTTTGAAGTCACGGATATAACCCCGTGACCGCCTTGTGCCAGGAATGCCAGCGAGGTCCCGTCATCTCCCCCAAGCAGCGTAAAACCGGGGCCGATCGCGAGCTTGGTTCGCAGCGGGCGGGTCAGATCGCCGGTGGCATCCTTGACACCGATGATGCGTGGCAGCTTGGCCAGTTCCGTCATAGTTTCGACGGTCATATCGACCACCGACCGCGAGGGAATGTTGTAAATAACGATTGGCAGGCCGCAGGAATCGTGAACCGCTTTGAAATGAAGATAAAGACCCTCCTGCGTCGGCTTATTATAATATGGAATGACTACGAGCTGAGCGTCCGCGCCGGCTCTCTCGGCATGCTTGGCGAACTCAATCGTTTCTTCGGTCGAGTTGGAGCCGGTGCCGGCGAGAACCGGGACCCGGCGGCTGGCCGCCTCGATACACAGCTCGGTCAGGCGCATGTGCTCCTTGTGGCTCAAGGTCGGGGACTCGCCGGTCGTCCCGCAAACCACCACGCCATCGATCCCCTCTTTGATCTGCCAGTCAACGAAGGACTGGAAAGCCTTCTGATCGATGCTACCGTCGCGAAACGGAGTGATAAATGCGGTCAAACATCCCTTGAGCATGGGGGTCATCCTTTTTAGGCATCCCGTTCGTAGGGGCCAGCACTTTGACATTACCAAAAAGGTGGTTGGTTTGCCTCATCTTACAGTTCGGGAGCACGAACGATGCCACCTGGACCCCTAACTTACCGGCCATTTGACAGCACCATGAACGCCCCGATCACCCAGCGCATTTCAAATTGACGCAACGATTCGCGATGTGAACAATTGCCGGCGGAGGCTGGGCCGGCGCGCGGAAGGGGGAAGCGCAAACAGAGCGGGAGACCTAACCCCGCCACCTTCCCTTTTGGGAGGGGTTAGGTCTTCCGCGGCGGGTTCAAGCGATCCAGAATTACGCCGGTGCGCCGAAGCGTTTGCGCAGTTCGAGATTGACTTCGAGCACGTTGATCATTTTCTCGCCCGCCAGACCACCCAGCGGAGCGAATGACTTCTCCTGGAGGATTGCGTCGATTTGCTGACGCACCTTGGCCGGGTCCTGCTTGGTGTCCTGCGCCCACTTCGAGGCCACGCGGTCCAACTGGTACTCCGCATTCTCCATCGTGATATGCGGGTCGAGTCCGGAGCCCGACGTCGTCACCATGTCACCCGGCACGTCCTGCAAATCCGCATCCGCATGCTCCTGCCGCCACATGTCGAAGAAGTTGGATTGGATGTCGCTGCCTTCCTTGACCGGCTGAATCGAGGTCACGCTCTTGGCGTTTTTGGTCTCGGTCACGGCGCGAGGGAAAACGGCCCGGATTGTCCTTGGAGAAATTCTCGAAAAACAGCACCGCGATATCCGCCGGCTTGGGCTGCGGGGTCCCTGGATTGCTCTTGACCCAATTGCTCACCACCTCGGCGTGGCTCTTGGCCCAGCAATCGACATAGGCCGTATGCGTCGGATCGCCGGTGACCCACGCCGTCGCGACTGCGTTATGCAGCGTCGGCCCATTGCGCAACTATATGCGGCTGGCCACCGAACTTGTCCTGCTGGAACCACGCTTCGATATCCGGAGCTACCAATTGACCGGCCTTGGGGCCGCTCTTGTACTTGACGATCGGGCCCAGCGTAGTAGCGACCCGATTGCGCAGCATGTAGTTAGACGCCGACAGGGTCGAGGATGCCGACGCCGACGCGTCGTAGGAAGCCGCCGACGGCCGCGGCTGAAAGTATTCGTCCTTGGTAAACGGTTGGGCAATTAGCAGCGAGCCCACCGCCTTGCCGTCCGGACCTTGCAGCATGCTGCCGTTGGCCTGGAATGGAAAGAAGGTCTGTCCAATCGCCCACAGCACTGCGGGATAGACCAGGCAGCAAATCACCACACTGAAGAACAATAGCCACAAACTCTTGGAAATAATCTGTTTCACGTTGGTAACTCCGTGATTCGCCCTCAGGCAACCAGATGCAGACCAGCCATGATCATGTCGATCAGCTTGATCCCGATAAACGGCGCCAAAACTCCCCCGAGTCCCCACACCAGGAGGTTCTTGCGCAGTAACACGTCGGCACCAAGCGGTTGATACTTGACCCCCTTGAGTGCGACCGGGACCAGCAGCGGAATGATCAGCGCGTTGAAGATGACCGCCGACAGGATCGCCGACGTCGGCGAATGCAGGTTCATTATGTCCATGCCCTTGAGCCATGGCAGCGTACCCGCAAACAGCGCGGGGACGATTGCAAAGTACTTCGCCACGTCGTTGGTAACCGAGAACGTGGTTAGCGCTCCGCGCGTCATCAAGAACTGCTTGCCGATTTCGACCACCTCGATGAGCTTGGTGGGATTGCTGTCGAGGTCCACCATGTTGCCGGCTTCCTTGGCCGCCTGGGTCCCGGAGTTCATCGCCAGGCCCACGTCGGCCTGCGCCAGCGCCGGCGCGTCGTTGGTGCCGTCACCCACCATCGCGACCAGTTTGCCTTCCTCCTGCTCCTTGCGGATGTAGGCCAGCTTGGACTCGGGCGTGCATTCCGCGACGAAATCGTCGACCCCCGCCTCCTTGGCAATCGTGGCCGCAGTGAGCGGGTTGTCGCCGGTGATCATGACCGTGCGCACGCCCGCCTTACGCAGCCGTTCGAGCCGCTCTTTGGTACCGCTTTTCACGATATCTTCAAGCACCACCACCCCGGCGATCTGAGGACCCTCGGCAACCGCCAGCGGAGTCGCGCCCTTGGTGGCCACGATATCCACCAGGCCTTTGAGCTCGGACGGGATGGACCCTTTTTGCTTGTGGACGAACTTTATTACCGCGTCAGGAGCGCCCTTGCGGATAGCCAGGCCCGACGGCAAGTCGACGCCGCTCATGCGGGTTTGCGCGGTAAACGGTACGAACTGGGCATCACGCGGTATACTATGCAAGGTCACGGTCTGCGATTGCGTTTCGAACAGCTTGACGATGCTCTTGCCCTCGGGGGTCTCGTCGACCGCCGAGGCCAGGGCTGCCAGCCGCCCGAGATCGTTGGCATTGTATCGGCCCACCGGGATGAACTCGGTAGCGTGGCGGTTGCCGACCGTGATAGTGCCGGTTTTGTCTAGCAACACCACGTCGATATCGCCAGCGGTTTCAACCGCCCTTCCGCTCTTGGCGATGATATTGGCCTGCAGGGCGCGGTCCATTCCGGCGATACCGATCGCGGCCAGCAAGGCGCCAATCGTCGTGGGAATCAGACAGACCAGCAGTGCTACAAGTGTCGGTACGTCGGTTCCCAGGCTGTGCAGCGGCTGGCTAAGACCCAGGTAGCTCATCATGTATACTTCGGCGTTGTAAGCCATCGGCCATAACGGCACCACCACGATCAGGAAGATCAAGGTGAAGGCCGACAGCACCAGGGTGAGAGCAATCTCATTGGGAGTGCGCTGGCGCACGGCCCCTTCAACCAGGGCGATCATGCGGTCGAGGAACGATTCTCCAGCCGCGGCGGTAATTCGCACCACGATGCGGTCGGAAAGCACCCGGGTGCCGCCGGTCACGCCGGAGCGGTCGCCGCCGGCTTCGCGGATGACGGGCGCCGATTCACCGGTAATAGCGGATTCGTCAACCGACGCGATTCCTTCGATGATCTCGCCATCGCTCGGGATTATCTGGCCCACCGTCACCACCACCCGATCGCCCGGTTTGAGATCCGTGGAGAGCACTTCTTCAATCGAATCTTTCCCGATCAGGCGATAAGCTGGAGTATCCCGCCGCGTCTTGCGCAACGACTCGGCCTGCGCCCGGCCGCGGGCTTCGGCCAGGCCGGTGGCAAAGTTTGCGAACAGCACGGTCAGGAAGAGCCACACGTCCAACGCTATGAAGTAGGTGATTGGCACTTGGCTGGAGGAATGGCCAATCGCTGCCTGGATCACGAACAGGAGCGTCAGGACGGCGCCCACCTCGACCACGAACATCACCGGGTTCTCCCACTGGATGTCCGGCCGCAGCATCACGAACGCCTGCTTGAGCGCGGGCTTCACCATCTCGGGCGCGAACAGGGCCGTCTGCCGGACACGCCGCGCAGGCGGCGTCGGCGCCGTACCTGGAGACATCTCGCGCCCACTATCCAAAACAGTTGCAGTTTTCATATTACTTATCCTCGACCACCTAGAACCATTCAGGGCGTATAAGCGCAGTGAACAAGTATATGAACAAGAACGCTGAAACGGCGGCGGTTACGTAAATCATAGAAATTCACCTCAAATTTTTTCGCAGCCAATGAGGAACAGGTAACATAAGCCCATTCCGACCATTCCCAGTATGAACATTCCGGGCAGCCACGTTATAAGATCCATTTGAATAAGTCCTCCAGTCCTCGTGCGAGGTAGTATAGTTCGCCTGTCAGCCGCCAAATGGGATCGGCCCAAGATGCTCGGCTATCGGCCCAAGGGCGGCCACCGGCAGAAAGAGCAGCGCACCAATGATCACAATCGAACCGAACAGGAGACAGCCGAAGGTAAAGCTATCGTCTCTCAAAGTCCCCAAGCCGAATGGCACCGATTTCTTGGCCCCCAAGCTCGCGGCCATCGCGATTGGCGCGATGATCGGAATAAAACGGCTGGCAATAATGACAATCGCCGCCGCGATGTCGAACTGGCGCGCGGTCGGGGGCGGGTTGGGGTTGGCGTTGAAGCCATAGGAAACGCCGAGACCGTCGAAGGCCGATCCATTGTTGGCCGACGCCGAGGAGAACTGGTAGACGATCTGAGAAAACCCATGCGCCGCCGGATTACTCTCCGCCTTCATGCCCCAGGAGGTCGCGGCAAACAGACCTGTCGGACCGAGAATCATGATCGGGTGAATCAGCAAGGCGATCATCGCGAGTTTCATTTCGCGTCCGCCGATCTTCTTGCCCAAATACTCCGGCGTTCTGCCCACCATCTGGCCGGCAACGAAAATGCCGAGCATCAGGAACAGCAGCAGATTGATCATGCCCACACCCTTACCGCCGTAGATGCAGTTGACCCACATTCCGGCGAAAGGTGCGAGCGCCGCGAGCGGGTTAAGGCTGTCGTGTTCGCAGTTTACCGCGCCGTCAGTCACGTTCACCGTCATGGCCGCAAATGTGGCTCCGGCGGAGGTGCCAAAGCGCATTTCTTTGCCTTCGAGGTTGCCCAGATGCTGATCGACCGGCAGGCCGGCAACTGCGGGAAGCGTTACCGGTTGCTTCCCACCAGGCGCGGTAGCGCTTGGGATGGTAAACTCACGTACCTTGGAATGGGCGGTCAGCCCGGGATTTGGCTGATAGGTATCATAGGCTATTGTCCAGGCGATTGTGCCGACCATCAGCACCATCATGACGGAGAAAATGACCCACGCGTGGCGCGGCCGGCCCAGCATCCGGCCATACATCAGCACCAGGCCAAACGGGAACAGCATCATGCCCACGCATGACAGGAAGTTGGTGAAAGCAGTGGGATTTTCAAACGGGTGGGCCGAGTTCATGCCATAGAAACCACCGCCATTGGTCCCCAATTGCTTCATCGGGATGAACGCGGCCAAGGGACCGACTACGATCGTTTGTTGTTTGGCTTGCCCATTATCGGCGGTACCCATCGCCGTCGGTTCTAGGGTCGAGACCTGGTAGCTGCTTTGGTAAGTCATCGGCGTGCCCTGTTGCAGGAAGAACAGCGCCAGCACGAAGGAAATCGGCACGAACATGTAGGCTACGACGCGCCACATATCGATGAAGAAATTTCCCACCGACTTGTCGCTGCGAAACGCGCGGATTATCGCCGCGAGACTGCAAAAGCCGATCGAAGCAGACAGGAAGAAGTTGGTAATACAGAAGAAGATCTGGCTGAAATTCGAAAAGTTTTGATCGCCGGAGTAGTGCTGCAGATCGGTATTGGTCATAAACGATATTACCGAGTGCAAGATGGTCGTCGGAGCCAGCATCCCCTTGCCCTGTGGATTAAGCGGCATCCACGGCTGCAGCGAAAGCACAATGTAGCCAAACACGAAAAGCACGGTGTTGAAGATCAGAATTGACGCGGTGTACTGCTTCCAGTTCTGCGGCCCGGTATCGAGCCGTTTTTCGAACCAGCGGAACACACGCGGCGCGTGATACTTGCCGTCCATTATCCAGGCCAGATACCGGCCCAATGGAATAGCAAGAATGGTGGTGGTGACGAGCATCGAAATCGGTAGAAACCACATTATCGTTCAGCCTCCGTTAACATGTGACACACCTCACTTTAGGGAGGAGGTTGCTGCCTAATCGACAATCAAGGTATCCACGCTGTCCGCAAAACATATGCCCGATATTGAATTGGATTCGTCCGAACATAAGTTGCAAAATGCATAGTCCACGCGGCCACATTGGGAAAAGTGGTTTCCGACTAGCGTAAATGCAGCTTGCAACATGGTATCGCGCATGGATTTAAATATGAAATCGAAGCTATTCACGGAATTAAATGGCTATGATGCCCAACGATTAAGCTGGTGCTCACAATACGGTCAGTAGCGCGAGCCAGAGATTATTGCGAAGCGGAAGCGGTTAGCGGCCTTTATCTGCGCAAGGGAGAGTCCGGTGTCCTCTCCCACAAGCGGTCGAGTGAGAGAGCTAGTTAGGGTGAGGTGATTGATGCACTTCAAGCAAGAAGGACGCAATGACGTAGAAAGAGAATTTATATGCGTGGCACTAATGAAGGTCCGCCTGTAACCTCACTTGTCACGCGACTTGCCGTATGCAATCGCGCGCCGACCTCTCCCGGTCCGGCGCCTGCGGACCGAGTTCCGCAAGCGCCGGGGAGGTAGGCTTTACAAACAGTCGGGTCGGATAGACGCGGTCCAGCACCTTGGGGACGCAGAGCCGACGCGCTGGCCCCCACAATGGCCGCATCTTACGGTAAGGGACTACAGTAAGGAACTGTTGTTGGCCAGGGTGATGCGCGGAGCTGAATTCCTGGTATGTCGCGGACTTGTGATGGAGGCCTGTGTGCGGGCCCGCCGCGCACCCACGCTCGCTCTGGCGCGCCTGAGGTAACTTGCCACGATGGCCGTTATCCGTTTGGCGAGGTGCAATGGATTTGTCCCAGCCGATGCCTGGGCGGTGACGGCAGTAAGCGCGAGTGCGGCCGGGGCATCGTGACGCGCTTTTTCTTTGATGCTGTCACGCGGCGGTTCCGGGTCAGGGGCACCGTTGGAACTCGGGTCGCCTAGTTCCAGGATGACTTCGGTTACCGGTGTGATAATGATGCGGGGTTCGAATGACCGCCCCGGTCCTCGCGCGGTATCTAGAATTGCATACGCCGTCGCCGTCACCTGACTGTCCGGCACCACCGCCTCAACCTTTACTTCAGGACTCAGGTCGACGGCGTATGCATGTCCGCGGTAGGTCTGAATGTGCGCGCCGAGGGAATCCTTGGCCATGATGTTATAAAGGCTAAAGTTCGAGATGGCCCGCCGGTCAAGCAGCTCGACCACATCCTCGGCTGCGTTAGAGCTAATCACTGCTTCAATTTTTTTCATGATACTTTCACCGTAAACCGTGTGCACCTGATAGGCCTGCGAAGCTACGCTTACCGGTGTCGATCCTTACCACTTGCTCAAGCCGGCCAATGAGGACCTGAATACGTCGCTTTCCCCGCCTTTTGGCAACCGCCTTGAAGATCTGCTCAGCCGTAGCGTGGGCCTGGTCGTCCGCAACCGCCATCTCCAGTTTGACTTGGGGAACGAAGTCCGTGACATCCGACTCCCAGTCCTGATGGTCGGCGGCGGCTTCAACGGTCACTTCCGAGGCAACTATATCTTCGATTCCCTGCGCGGCCAGTAACTCCTGAATTTCGTACACGTCTTCAGGCGGAATATACGCCTCGATCAATTTCATCTTTTGCTCCAAGCCGACGCGTGCGCATGCGGCTTCGACAGTCAGAGAGCAGCGCGCGTGCCACCGAAAAAAACCGTACTTTAAAGGGTTTTTCGGCGCCTGCACCCGTGGCCTTTTGCGATTTGCAACAAAGACCATGCGATTATGAGCGGCTAGAGATCCCGCCGAAAGAGCTGGATGCGATGTCCTGAGCGTAAGAGTGGTGACCTTCGGGGACAGGGGCGAAGCGATGGTTAGTCTTCGCCGAACTTCCTATCGAACAGCGCCTGGACGGCCTTGAGTGCGTCCTTGGCGTCCGGGCCTTCGGCCCTGATATTGAGATGCGTCCCGGCTTTCGCTTTGAGCCTTTCCAGGCTGCTGGCACTGCGCGCGCTGGCCTGCTTGTTACCGCGAGCGATGGTGATTGTGGAAAGGTACTTGATCGCGGTCTTGGCCACCATCGTTGTGGGCCTCATGTGGAGGCCCAGTCTATTCTTGACCTCGACGGTACCCTCGGCCACGTTGATGACGCTCGGCGCAGGCCCATCCGATTCTGCGGAGGATAACGCGGCAGGATCCACAAGGTTGTCATTCTGCGCTGCTTTGAGGGGGGAAGGACCGGTGCTTGTGGGCAATGCCCGGCGGGGCATCTCCGTATCGCGCCGGCTATTTTGCAGCCCCAGCATCCCCGCTATGCGCTTGATCATGTTCGCCATCCTGCCGATGCGGCAAGTCGGAGCAGTTGAGCGTCCTCGGAACTCTGGGGTCGCTTTGGAAGAAACGGTCGTAAGCAAACACCGTGCCGCCTATTCGGTAATGATTTCCTGTGCCGTAGCGAATCGAGCGGGTCTATGGAATCGCATCTGCTCAAAAAATTAGCGTCCACTATCACAGCAGGATCTATCGGCCAGAAAAGCGGAGGCGCAGTGGATTAACCTGGGTATGAGAATCGTTTCGACTGCCTGTTTGACGCGGCATCCTTTACGCGAGCACGCGATGCGCTAAAGTTGATTCCATCCTCAAAGACCCTGGAGGAGCAACGATGCCGGAAGCTGAAGAGATCGATTGGAAGACACAAGGCGTCAGGGTCATCCCGGCCCAATCGTTGGACACTAACACCGCGCAGACGCCCGGCATGAGCCGGGCCGCCGCGATCGACTATGCCCGCGTGGGAGCGCAGAGAATCTGGGCCGGGACCGTTAGGATAGAACCGGACGCCAAAACCGGGCCCCACCATCACGGATCGCTCGAGAGCGTCATTTATATCGTGCGCGGACGCGCGCGCATGCGCTGGGGCGCGCACCTGGAATACGTCGCTGAGGGTGGCCCGGGGGACTTCATATATGTCCCGCCTTACGTGCCGCATCAGGAAATCAACGCTTCAGCGCAGGAACCTCTGGAGTGCGTGGTGGTGCGCAGTGACAATGAGGCGGTAGTCGTCAACCTGGACATCGAATCGGTGGAAAAGCCCGAGACCGTGCTGTGGACGGACCCTATCCACCGGCATCCTTGATAACAGGCGCCCGCTCCCGCACATAGTCTTTCAATCCTGGCTGTAACAGTTCTATTGTTGCGGCAATGTGAAGTGCGCCCATGAGTGAGCCATCCATGCCGGTTCCGGCCCTGCTGCCGGAAACCGAGTCCTACTGGCGTGCCTGCCGCGCGGGCCGTCTGGCGATCAATCGCTGTCACAGCTGCGGCTGGTACATCCATCCGCCTCGACCGGTATGTTCGCGATGCCGCAGCCGCGACATCCAACCGCAGGACCTGAGCGGCAAGGGCGTGGTGGCAAGCTACACCATCAACTATCAGCCGTGGATGCCGAACATGAAGGTGCCCTTCATCATCGCGCTGGTGGAGCTGGCCGAGCAGAAGGACCTTCGGCTCACGACGAATCTCATCAATTGTCCTATCGACGCGGTCAGCATCGGGATGCCGGTCAAGGTTACGTTTCGCAACCTCAGCGATGAAGTCGCGCTACCGCTGTTTGAGCCCGACGCGCAGGCCGAGATCCGGCCCACGCCGACGCCATCCGAATCCGCGCCGCCCAAGATAACCGAGACCAGTTACGTGCTGGCGCATCCGCTACGGCGCATCGCGGAGACGGAACGCCTGGAGCGCCGGGCGATAATATCAGGGGTCGGCCAATCCGCCGTTGGACGCCGCCTGTTTCGCGGCGATGTCGACCTGACCGCCGAAGCGGCACTCGCCGCAATCGAGGATGCCGGGCTCAGTGCCAATGATATCGACGGCATCGCCTGCTTTCCTGGTCCCGGCGTGGGCGGGCCGGGATTTTCGGGTCCCGGGGTTTCAGAGATGGCCGACGCGCTGGGGCTCTCGGTTACCTGGCATGTCGCCGCCGGCGAGGGTCCGGGACAGTTGGCGCCGGTTTTCGCCGCCTGTCTCGCGGTGGCGGCGGGATTGTGCCGTCACGCCTTGGTCTTCCGTACGGTGAGTGAAGGGAGCGCGCAGGCTGGGATGGGGCGTCAGGGGATTCAAGCCGGCTCCGCTCGGGTTTCCGGTCCGTTCGCGTTCCTGATCCCCTTTGGCGCGATGTCGGCCGGCAACTGGATCGCGGTGCATGCGGTCCGTCACATGCACGAATATGGCACCCGGCGCGAGCACATGGGTGCGATCGCGCTGGCGTGCCGCCGCCATGCCGCGCTCAATCCCAACCCCATCTACCGGGATCCGATCTCGATGGATGACTATCTCAACGCGCGGATGGTGAGCTGGCCGTTGGGGCTGTTCGATTGCGACGTGCCCTGCGACGGTTCCACCGCAGTCATTATCTCCAGCGCGGAGACCGCGCGCGATTTGCGCAAGCCGCCGGTGCGGGTCAACGCGATCGGAACGGCGATGCGCTCGCGTCCGAGTTGGGATCAGTGGGAGGACCTGACCACCGGGCCGCAGCGCGACGCGGCGGCGCAGATGTGGTCGCGCACCGACCTTAAGCCGGCCGACGTCGATACCGCCAACCTCTACGACGGCTTCAGCTTTTTGACTTTGGTCTGGCTGGAGGCGATGGGCTTCTGCAAAAAAGGCGAGGCCGGACCATTCGTGGAGAACGGACGCATCGAGCTCGGCGGCGAGCTGCCGATCAACACCTGGGGCGGACAGCTCTCGGGCGGCCGCCTGCACGGCTTTGGCCACCTTGCCGAATCGATGCGCCAGGTGCGCCGCGAGTGTGGATCGCGTCAAGTGCCGGATTGCGAAGTCGCCGTCGTCGCCGCCGGCGGCGGCAACTTCTGCGGCTGCCTGCTGCTGACGCGGTGATGTCGCGCTCGCTCAGCAGTTGATCATTCCGAAACGATTACATTCCGGATTCAGATCCATGGTATGGTCGCCCCCGTCCAGTGGTGGGAGAACAGTCCATGAGCGAATCTATCCAGGATCGGTTTCAAACTCTGCACGAGATTGTCAAAGCCGCGCGCGTCAAACTCAACCGTGACGCTTGGGACTACCTGGTCGGCGGTGCGGAAACCGAGACCACATTGGCGCGCAACCGGCTGGCACTGGACTCGCTCGGCTTTCGGCCGCGGGTGTTGCGCGACGTGTCGAAAATCGACAGCAGCGCCAATTTGTTCGGCAAGCCGCTGCGCATGCCCGTTCTGATGGCGCCGGTTGGTGCGCTGCAGATGTTCGAACCAGGGGGGGCCGGCGCGGTCGGCGAGGCGGCGCACATCTTCGGCAACGGCATGATGGTCAGCTCAGGGACCTTGCCAAAACTCGAGACCACCGCGCAGAAGACCGCTGAGGCCTTGAAGATTTTTCAGCTCTACACCCGCGGCGACGACGCCTATTGCGATGACCATTTCCGCCGCGCGATCGATGCCGGCTTTAACGCGCTCTGCCTCACGGTCGATACTCCCTATCTGAGCCGGCGCGAACGCGACATCGCCAAGCGGTTCGGCCTGGTAAGGCGGGCTGGTCCGGGTTACGATTTTCAAACCACGCTGAGCTGGCGCGACGTTGATCGGTTCAAGGCCAAGTTTCCCCTGCCTTTTATCCTCAAGGGAATCGCGACCCCCGAAGACGCGATGCTGGCGCTGGAGCATGGGGTGGAATGTATCTACGTATCCAACCATGGCGGCCGCCAACTCGACCACGGCCGCGGTGCGATGGAGTTCCTGCCGGAAATCGTTGCGGCCGTTGGTGGGCGCGCCCGGATCATCGTGGATGGCAGCATCAGCCGCGGCACCGATGTCGTCAAAGCGATAGCGTTGGGCGCTGACGCCGTCGCGATCGGCCGCCTCTACGTTTACGGCCTGGCGGCCGCGGGCAGCGCCGGGATCGTCCGCGTGCTGGAGATCCTGGAGGAGGAAATTCGAATCTGCCTGGGGCTCCTGGGAGTCACCAGCTTCGCCGCGCTCGACAAATCCTATGTTTGCCCGGCAAAGCCGGTAGTGACGCCACACGCACACAGCGCCCTCCCGCTGCTCGACCTGTACTGAAGGTGTACTCAGACCGAACCCATGAGCTCAAGAACGGTACCATCCGGGTCTTTGAAGCATACGAATTTGACTCGGAAGTTATTCGGACCGCGCAGGACGCTGAGCGGCCCGACAAACTCGATGTTTTTGGTCTTTAGCCGCTCATACATCTGATCGATGTTGTCCACCCAAAAGCAGACCCGGCAGATTCCCACGTTGTTGAGCGACGCATAGGGCTGGCCTTGGGTTGAGGGCTCGAGGAATTGCACCAGGTCGAGCGCGGGAGCGTTAGGGTTGTCACCAACGCGCATGAAGACGCCGCGGAGCTTCGTCATCTCCACGCCCAGGCCGGGGCCGAGGTTAGGGTCGTCGAGGATGAAGTCGTTGACCTTGGTGAAGCCGACGTCTTCGTAGAAGCGGACCGAGCGGTCCATGTCCCGAACGCAGATGTTTACGTGGAAGAGCCGTTGTAGCATGATCTTTCACTCCTCGTGGATCAACTGCCTAACCCTGAAGCAACAATAGATTGATGCACGAAACTCTGAGTTTCATGACAATTTATTCTCGGAGCTAATTCGGCGCCGTCGGGAGCAGGTCGCCGAACGTATCCGCCGCATACTTGGTATCGTTATATTCCTTGACTTCGCGGATCTTGCCGCCGCGAATTGCTATGAGGAAATGATAGACATTATGGTAGTGTTTACCGTTGACCAGATCGCCATCGCTTTCCGCTTCAACCGCGACGCGGTCATCTTCGGCGGTCATCCGCTTTATCGTAAGCTTGATCGGGCCTTTTAGAATGGCGTCCATCTGAACTACCATTTCCGCGAACTGGCTCTTGGGCATCGTGCCTATTCCCGGCGCCCACCAGGTCGCATCATCAGCCAGCATCGCCAGCCCCTGTTGGCGGCGGCCAGCCGAAAGATGGCCGAACAACTCCGTCATCAACTGTTTGTTTTCGCTTGCGCCCATCGTTGAGTCCTCCCGTTTTGTGCCATCCCCCTTTACGTATAAGGGAGATGGCAGGGTGAGGTTTTCTGAGTTTCGCCCAACCGGATTATTTTTCGCTTCAGGCTATTTGCTCATTTTGATCCCGTCCAAAAAACTACCATGGCTTGGGCGGTTTGACGGTTTGCTTCTGGTACTGAACCAACTCCAGCACCGAGCCATCGGGATCTTCAAAGCAAAACACGGCGGAGCCCGCGCCATCGGGGTACTTCAGAAACTCAGGTTCCGAATATACATTTACCCCTAGCGACTTCAATTCTTCGTAATCTTTCCAGATGTTCTTGCTATAAAAGCAGGCGCGCGCGATGCCACAATGGTTGAGGTGCTCGTACGGACGCCCGCCCGATCTCGGCGTATCCCACTGGATCAAGTCGATATGGCTGCAATGGGGGTCGTTGCCGACGCCCAGGATCACCGATCGCCCGCCGCGCGCGTCGGGAACCCGCAGCACCTTCGAACCGATCACGTTCTCGCCGCCGGCAGGCCGGCGTGCCGCCGCTCATATCCACCACTTCGCGGAACCCGAGCATCTTGTAAAATTCCAGCGATCGTTCGAAATCCGTGCAGTTGATATTGATATGATAGACGCTGACCAGATGGAGCAGACCCTCAGGATGCGGCTGAATGTCGCGCGGGAGCGGCGCCGCGGTCTTTTGAAACTGCACCATTTCGAGCACGGTGCCGTCGGGATCCTCGAAGCAGACCACGGCCGACTGACCCGTCTTGTACGTCGCAATCTGGGGCTCCGAGTAGAAGTTCACGCCTTCGGCCCGCAGCGTTGCATAATCCTGCCAGATGTTCTTGCTATAGAAGCAGGCGCGCGCGATGCCGACGTGATCCAGGCGATCGTAGGGCCGGCCCTCGGTCCGCGGGTCCTGCCATTCAATCATGTCGAAATGACTGCAATGGGGATCGTCACCCAATTGCATAATCACGCCCCAGGAGCGGGCCTTGCGTGGCAGCCGCAGCACCTGCTCGCTGATAACTCCACTGCCGCCTTGGCCCGGCCCCACGATTGGACGGAACCCAGCCGCTTGTAGAACTCAAATGAACGATCGAACGCGGTACAGTTGATATTGATATGGTATATGCTCTGAATATTCATTGGTAAACTCCTCTCTAATGACCGGCGGAGTACACTTCACGCATTCGCTGAAGTTCGCGACTAGATATTGTTTGCGTCGATGCTCCTCCAAATATACCTCAGATGTGGGCCGGGGTGAATTTGACCGGTATGTGTTTGGGCCCGAACAACTGGATTGAATGCAGGCGCTCCACCGGGCCGTCAAGCTCCATGTCGGGCAATCGCCGCAATAGTTCCTCCACCATCACCCGCAGCTCCAGGCGCGCGAGATGCGCCCCGAGACAGAAATGCTCGCCGTAACCGAAGGCGATATGCTCGTTTGGACGCGCGATCGAGGTCGAAACGGTCGGCGTCGGCGAATACCTCTTCGTCGCGGTTGGCCGACGGCATCCAGACCACGACCTTGTCGCCGGCATGAATCGTGCGCCCGCGGAGTTCCGCGTCGGCGGTGGCGACGCGCAAAATGTGGCCGACCGGACTGGTCCAGCGTAAAATTTCCTCGATCGCGCTGGGCAGCAGTTGAGGATACTCCTGAAGCTTGCGTCGCGCGGCGCCGTTGCGCAGCAATTCCAGCATCCCATCGGCGAGCGCGGTGCGGGTAGTCTCGATTCCAGCCAGCACGAACATGTCGCCGGTGAAGCCAAGTTCGCGCTCGGATAGTTGCTCGCCCATCACCACCGCGTTGCCCATCATCGTCAGCAGATCGCTGCCATCGCCGCCGCGTCGCTCCAGCGCCGATCGCCGGCTGTAGTCGTAGATGGCGAAATTGCCTTGACGCCGGCTTTCCAGTGATGATCCGACCTGGAACTCGGGGTCGTCGTTGCCCACGGTCATGGCCGCCCAGCGCAACAGCGTCGGACGATCCTCCTGCGCTATCTCCATCATTTCGAGAATCATCAGCATCGGCAATTGCTGCGCCACGTCGGTAACGAAATCGCATCGACCCAACGGCGCCACCCGGTCGATCAATTCCTTGACCACGCGATGGCAGTGCTCTTCCCATTGGCCCATGTGGCTGCGCAGAAAGTTCTTGCTCAATGCCCGGCGCATGGGGTTGTGACGCGGAGGGTCCATGGCGATGATCATCGCGCCGCAGCCCATCTCGCTGCGGTCGAAACCTTCCAGTTCCCGGGTTGGCATCGACATGCCCAACGCCTCGGAGCTAAAGGTTATCGGGTCGCGCAGCACTCTGAGCGCGTCTTCATATTTGGTAATCGACCAGAAGCCCTGGCTCAGATTACCGGTGGCCCAATGCACTGGATCCTCGGCGCGCATTCGCTTCCATAAGGGATGCGGGTCGTGGCTCGCGAAGAAAGCGGGATCGGTGAGCTTATCGCCCGTTGTATCCATAAAGTGGCTCCCTGGCGGCTTGGCCGATACGCGCACCGATCCTTGTTGGCCAGGACCCAAATGTCAAACAACGGTCGCAACCCACCGTGGCGGCATCGCTATCGTGCGGCGCGGGAAATTGCTCCGGACGCGAATCGCGGATTGCACTTTTATCCGCCAGCGTGGTATTGGGCGGTGATTGGTTAGTAAATAGCCGGTTCCCCTTTTCGGACGAACTTAATGAACGGCAAAATCGCCTTTATACCGCGTCCGCGCACCATCGAGCTCTATCAATACGAGGTGCCCGATCCCGAACCCGAAGGGCTGATCGCCGAAGTTACTCAAACCAACGTGTGCGGCTCCGAAGTCCATATGTGGAAGGGGGAGATCGGCGGTGACGGCGGCGTGATGCCGGGCCACGAGATGAGCGGACGCATCCTGGCGCTCGGTGATCGGGTCACGACCGATTGGGCCGGAGTGCCGGTCGCGATCGGGGATCGCATCGCGCCGGTTTCCTACATCGTGTGCAATCGCTGCGTGAATTGCGTGGCCGGAAATTCCGCCGCCTGCCTCAATAACGTCGTGCGGCATACGCATCCGGACCAGCCGCCTCACTTCACCGCGACCTTCGCCACGCATTACTGCGTACAGACCGGGCAGCATTTCTATCGGATTCCCGAGAACGTTCCGGATTCGATTGCCTCCTCGGCGAATTGCGCCATGTCAATCGTGTACTGGGCGCTTGATAAAGGTGCTCTCGCCTATGGCGAGACTCTTCTGGTAATGGGCGCCGGCGGATTAGGCTTGCATGCAACCGTGCTGGCCAAAGCCCGCGGAGCGCGAGTGCTGATGATGGACGGCGTCGGACGCCGTCTGGATCAGGCTCGCCAGTTCGGGGCCGACCAAATCATCGACCTGCGTGACTATCCCGATGCGCGCTCGCGCCGCAAACGCGTCCGGGAGTTGACCGGTTACGGCCCCGACGTGGTGCTGGAAGTTGCGGGCGTTCCCGAGGCGTTCGCCGACGCGCTTTCCTTTGCCCGCCAGGGAGGCAGGGTGCTGGAAGTCGGCAACGTCCTGGTCTCGCCCACTACCCAGATCGCGCCGGGTTTCATGACCATGAAATCGCTCCAGATTACCACCGCGATGGGCTATCCGCCGCATTACCTAAAGAAGTCGCTCGATTTTCTGAGCGGTAACATCGACCGCTTTCCATACCTGGAACTGTGCGACGCCGCGTTTCCGCTCTCGCAAGCGGCGCAGGCGCTGGATCGGAGCGAGCGGCGCGAAGTAACCCGCGCCGCGATCCTG
Source organism: uncultured Pseudomonadota bacterium (assembly GCA_963824565.1). GTDB lineage: Bacteria > Desulfobacterota > Binatia > Binatales > Binataceae > JAJPJA01. Next base: position 767,378 of record CAWGQB010000026.1, read on the forward strand.
CCGCAGGAAAACCAGGAGTAGGAATGAACGGATATAGAGGAGGAGTCCCGATGAAGGTTGGCGCAAATGTCACCATGATTAACCCCAGCGGCCGCCCTGACGACGAGGTCTATCACGACGAGCTCGCGCTGATCGATTTGGTCGAGCCGCTCGGCTTCGACTCGCTGATGTGCGTCGAGCACCACTTTACCGGCTTTGCGATGATTCCCAACAATACCCAATTGCTGGCATACGTGGCCGGGCGCACCAAACGAATCCAGCTCGTCACCGATGTGATCGTGCTGCCATGGCACGATCCGATCCGCGTCGCCGAGGAAATCGCGACCCTCGACGTGCTGTCCGGCGGCCGGACGATCTTCGGCTTCGGCCGTGGCGCGGCGCCGGTCGAATACGACGGCTTCGGGGTGCCGATGGCGGAATCACGCCAGCGTTTCAAGGAGGCCGCCGAGATCGTGATCAAGGGTATCACCCAGGAGCGCTTTTCCTACCACGGCACGCATTTCAAAATCCCGGAGATCAGCATCCGCCCGCGCCCGGTATCGCATCCCGAACGCCGGTTCTACGCCGCTTCCATCAGTCCGGAGTCAGCCGAAATCATGGCCAAGCTGGGCTTCGGGGTTTTCATCATCGCGCAAAAGGACTGGGACAGCGCGCGCGCCGACCTCGACCGTTACAGTGAGACCGCGCGCAGCGTGGGACTTAAACCACGCCCTCCAATCTGTACCTGTAACGTGCTGGTCGGTGAGGATCATGCCGAAGTTTGGGATAAAGGGCATATCTATTTCGGCAGCATGTTCAAGTCGATCAATCAGCATTACGGCTTCACCCAGGGTCGCCTCCAGGGCCTTAAGGACTTTGAGTATCATGCCCGCTTCGAAAAGACCTTCGGCAAACTGACCGCCGATTCAGCGGCCGAGGCCAAAGCGCTGGACTATTTCATGAAACTACATGTGGTGGGAACGCCGCGCGAATGCCTGGAGCAGTTGGAGATGATTCAGAAGAAGATGGGCATGGAGCATTTGGGCATTGGTTTCAGCTATGGCGGGATGCCGCGGGCGGAAGTCGAACGCAGCATGCGCCTGTTCGCGGACAGGATTTTGCCCGTGCTGCATTACGACCCGGCGTTCGCCGTCGCGGATATCTATGCCTGACGATGGGTGGCGGCTGCAAGCGAGCTTGCTCACTTAACAGCACCAGCGTCCGAGGCGGACCGTTTTCCGCCGGCCCCCCTCGATCGATGTCAACGTGAACCGCACAGATTCGTCTTTCAATGCCAAGAAGGTTGGATCGCTGCCTGGTTATTCATCGGTACTGCGATTCTCGAAGCGGCCAATTGAGAATAAAAAGGCTGAATCTGTCGTGAACAGAGACAAGCGGAAGTCTTTCACAGAGAGCACTTAAGAACGTGGGCACGCGATGTGCGTTTTTGCTGCTAACAATTCCCCTCGCAGGCTGCGGTCTTGCCGGTGGCCAGATGCCCGCAGGCGCCTACTATTAAGCGGCGGTCCTCACAAGAGCGCAAGGACTGCGACGCAGGCAATCAGAAGGCCTGCGCGGATTATCAGGCGCGCGTCGCTCACTGTCATGACGTGCAAAACCGCGCATCCACCGGCGCTGGAAATGATCCCCTTATGAACACCGACCCATATGCGTGCGTAGGGATCGATCTTTAGGTCTTCTGTTCAAGTTAAGCGTTGCTGTATAGAGGAAGGAAACCCGGGTGCGGCCGGGAGTCGAACAGGAAACAAAAAGGCGATGGGCGGACTGCGAGAATCTATTCATCAGCGGTAGCGTTTGAACATCTGCCAGACTTCGGGCAGCGGCCGGCAGCAGACCATGGCACACGATGATCGGACCGTTCTCATAGGGCATCACATACGGCGCGCCGAACCGGCCCGCGATTTCGCTGTCACGGCATAGCCATCGCCAGCGATCCGGATTGCCATTGACCCGAATGATGACGCTGCCATCATAGCCGTGCGTTCCCCACAAGTAATACTGGAGCTGGCCGCTGAGGGCAGGTGGTAGGCGGTCGGCGCCGCCCGTAAACATCGATCGCCGCGGCTTCGCCATAATCCGCCGTTAGAATCGCGGCGTGCGCCCGGTCGCCGGGAGGCAGGGACCAATAGACCGCGGCGACCTGCTGTTCCAATTTCCGCCAGCCCAATTCGTCAGAAAAGATCTGCGTCAGAGGGGCGCCGACGGACTCGACTTCACTTGGGCGCGGCCGCAGATTAGTCACTCGCAAATAGTGATCGAGTGCCGGGGGAGACAGTACCGGCAACACGACCGGGGCCGCCGCCAGCGACAACGCCAGGGCGCCCGTTAACCATAACGTTCTGAGCCACGCCTCAACCCGGCACATACCACCGCCCCGGCCGCGAACATTGCGGGATAGGCAGGGGCGAGATAGTAATCTTTGCCATGAGCAAAAAGTATAATGGCGGTCGAGGTGGCAAATGCGATCGCGAGAAACCGCGCATCACGCAATCGCGCATCGATAAAGGGCGCCATCACACCGGTGAGCCACAGCGGCGCCAGCAATGGATTCATGGCCAAAATCTGGCCATTCTCGAAGCGCAGCGGCGACCCGGTTAGATTCCGGTGCGCGTAGCCGCGAAATGAATGACTTGCAGAAATGGCCATCCATTGTGCGCCTGCCAGATAAGACTCGGAACCGCGATTAGTCCTCCGATCACCGCACCGTACCAGAACTCGCGCCAGTAAAGGATGCGCCGGGCGGTGCTCACGAGCAGGCCGAAGCCGAGCCCAATCAGCCAGATCGCGATACCGTACTTGGCTTCGAGCGACACGCCGGCCGTCACACCGGCCCATAACGCCGCCTTGCGGTCGCCCCGGATCACCGCGCGCGCGATTAGATAGGCGCACAGTGTCCACGCGAGCGGTTCAAAAGCCGAGGTGGAGAGTGTCGCCTGTATGCCTATCAACATCGGCGCGATCGCCACCGCGAGGGCCGCGATCCACGCCGCTGTCCGGCTGCCGCCGAGTATGCGGCAAAAAGCTGCAGTAAGTGGTATCAGCGCGAGTGCTGCGACAATCGCGGGCATGCGCAACAGCCACGTGCTGTTGCCCGCCAGTTGGGTGGCTGCGGCGATCAAGGGCACCAACGGCGGCAGGTCGACGTAGCCAAAGGCCGGATGGCGCCCGCAGACGATAAAGTAGAGCTCGTTGCGGAATGTGTCATAGCGTCCAGCCAGCGCAAGGTAAATCACCGCCATAACCAACACCAGCGACCAGACGGCGGGATCGCGCCGGATGGCGTCGCGCATCACCGCCAGACGGCTGCTCCAGGCGACTCTATTCATAGGTCAGATAAATTATTACGCTATACGAACTAATAACAAGAGACAAATGTCAGGTTCGATTCCACCATATTGGTCAACAACACTGAGTGTATGGCTCTTGCGCTGCGGAAAGCGATTAAGAATATTATTACGCATGAGCGTAATAAATGAAGGCGCGTCTGCGCGAGCGCGAGGCTGAACAGGCGCGGCTTTTGCGCACCGCGGTGGCCCGTCTGCAGCGCCGCCTGCGGTCCGAACGAAGCACGATGAACTTCGGTTTGTCGGCCTACAGCGCAGTGGCGTGCGTCTATCAGAACGGGCCGATGTCGGCCGGACAACTGGCCACGCACGAGCGGCTGCAACCGCAATCGTTGACCCGGATCCTGGCCGCGCTCGAAGATCAGAAACTCATCGCCCGCGCCGCGGATCAGGCGGATCTGCGGCGCTCGATAATCACTGTTACGCGGCTCGGAATCGAAGTTCTGCGCCGCAATGCGCGGCTTCAGGATGCCTGGCTGGCCAAGGCAATCGCGCAGACCTTGACTCCTACCGAACAGGAATTTCTGAAAATCGCGGCCCAATTGCTGGATCGCATTTCAGCGGCCCAGGTCTAAGTGGAAGCCGTCTTCCCAAGACAACGTTACGAGCTTTTCAAGGCCGCCGCCGTCATGCTACTGGACCGGTAATTTTTGAGCGGCGGCGGACGCGACCGCCCGAGGATCACTAAGCGTCGGCGAGAATCACGTGTAAAGGTTTGGAGGCGGTCATGGAATGGAAAGAGTTGCGGCGAATCGTTACCGGCCACAATGACGCGGGCCAATCGGTGGTGGTGTTCGACGGCCCGCCCAGCAACGCCAATGAACGCAACGGCGCCGGTATTGCGCAAATCTGGGCGACGGATTCGTCGCCGGTGGACAACCAAATCGAAGGCGACGCCGCGCTGCGCAAGGTCAATTTGGCACTGCCGCTGTCAGGCAGCCTGTTCTGGTTGTGCAAGGTAGCGCCCGGCGGCGCCGCATCCGCAGATTCTCAGCGCAACGCGGCCAAAGCTTTGGAGCGCTTCGGCGCCGCCGCCGCGATCAGACCGACCGGCGGACGTCCCGATATGCACGCCACCAGGACGCTCGATTACGCCGTCGTGCTGTCGGGCGAGGTCACCCTGATTCTCGACCAGAGCGAAGTGACGCTAAAGGCGCTTGATACCGTGGTACAGCGCGGCACCAATCACACCTGGGAAAACCGCGGCACGGAACCCGCGCTGATCGCCTTCGTGCTGCTCGACGCGCAGCCTGTGACACAAGGTTAGTGGCAAAGGCAGAATAAGTCTGTGCCCTGATAAATGTTAGACAAGACTAAGAAAAGAGACGGGCACTCTCACCCTGCTCTCTTTTATGCAGCCATATTGGCGAGCGAAACGAGGAAAAGAATTCGGCATGGATGACCGTGACTATTTGTCGGTTATGAAACGTGTCGGAAGGGCGCTGGTGGTCTTCGGGTTGCTCGACATTGGCTTGATGATCTACTGCATTGTCGAGGGCCTTTCATATCACTCCAGCTTCAACATTATTGCAGTGCTCGCTGGTATTTTCCTTATTCGCGGCAGCCTGCGAGCCGCTGGGATCGTCCTCTGGTTGGCAACCCTTATACTGACGGGGTTTGGCTGTCTTGTGGTCCTTTGGCCCGCGTTTCTGCCGCCGGGGCTCGCGCTCGCCGAACTTCGCTTGTACCCGCTATGGTTTGCTGGCTCCCTGGCTCTTGAAGCCGCAGTGCTGGGATTCCTGTACTGGGTCGCTCGGCAACTTCTTTTGGGCCCGGTTCTGCCTGTACGTATGTGGGGCTTCACGGCTCACTCGTTGCGGAGTGCGGTTGTTGCTGGCGTCGGCCTCGTTGCCATGCTGGCATTGGTAACGGGATTCACTTCGCGCGGCCAAAGAGCGAGCCGCGCGATAGAAACTGCGGCTGCCCAACTCGGCCCCGGATATAAGTATCACCTGAATTCCATACATTGGTCATCGGCTGACGGACGCGGAACGGAAGTTTCTGCGCTAGTTACGGCCTGGAATGATCGGGAGATTCGTAAGGTACCAATTAACTGGCAGGAGAAATGATCGTTCAGAGAAGGAGCCCGGAAGCTCGCGTCATAAAGCTGTTGAAGGATGCGACGCTAGACTTTTCGACGCCACCCACATCAAACATTTGATTCCGCAACGTATTCCGGGGGATTTCGCTGCCGCTCACAACGATGCCGCGTCTTCGGCGCGATACTGCTCAACCCGACTTCATCATTTGCGCCAGCACCCGGCTCAGCAATGGCTCGTTGAAGAGGGCTGACAGCGGCTGCGCGAGCTGAAGCACCTTGACGATGGTTCGGCTCACTTCCAAATCCTCGATCGCGAGCGCGTCGAGCGCCGCGAAATAGCGCGCGCCTTCGGCGGCATTCGCGGGCCGTTCTCCGGTAGTCTGCGGATAGGCGAAGTCGGAACCGGCGGCCAGCGTCCATGGGGTGAAAATTACCTCCGCCGCTTTGGTGAAAAAAGCCGGGGCCAACCCGTTCAGGCCATCTGCGCCATCCGCCCGCTGAGTCAACAATTCCCGCAGCGCCTCCACCTGCAGGGCCGCCGAACTCATCCCCTGCCCATAGACTGGATTGAAGCTGCTGACGGCGTCACCGAGGACCACGAAGCGCTCGGGGAAGGCCGCGAGGCGCTCATAATGGCGTTGCACGCTGGTCGGGAACCGATGAGGGACGATGTCGGTCACGAACTCGGCGTCCTTGATGATCTGATATAGCTTCCGTGAGGGCACGGCCTCTTTGGCGAACGCAAGAAAGCCCTCGCGATCGGCCGGCGGATAGTCGCCGAAGCGGCCAAACAAGCTCAGATGCCAGCAGTCGTTTTCGATCGCCTCGAAGGCGGCGCCCGTCCAATAGTGCGGGGCCGGTCCCAGGAACAGCAGCATACGCTCCGGCTCGCCGGCATAATCAGGGATCCGGAGCTGAGCGCTGGAGTAAGCAAAATCGATCCCGATAGCGGTTTCCGCCGGAACCTGAAACCCCATCTCCTTAAGCCAGCGCGGAGCGCGCGACCCGCGTCCGCCCGCGTCAACGACCAGGCCGGCTTCCAGCGAACTGGGCTCGCCGTCCTGAGTGACCCGCACGCCCTGGACGCGGCCGCCTTCCCAAATGAGCCCCGCAACCGGGCATTCGGTGCGGATTTTCACGTTGCTGTGGGCGAGCGTGGCCTCCCGCACGCAGTATTCAAGCAGGCCGCGGCTTTGGCAATAAAAGTCGAAGCCGAGGTCGTGCGGTTGTCTGATTGAACCGGTCAACGAATAGGCTTTGCGATTGTGGAAAAAGCAGGCCATATCTTTGCCCGCACGCAACCGCACCGCGCCCAGTTGCTGCAGGCTGTCGGTGAAGTTCGGGTAGAGCTGCGACATGACCTGTTGCCCACCGAGCAGCAGCAGGTGAAGATGGTTGCCCTGCGGTATAGACTTGTGAATCGCAGGTTCAGCGCTGATTTGATCGCGGTCAAGCACCGTGACCGAGTCGAAGAAATCGGCGAGAACGCGCGCGGTCATCAGACCCGCGATGCTGCCGCCGATAACGATTGCGTGTTGACCGAGTCGATTCATACATCCCGCTCGTGGCTGCTCGCCGCTTCGAAGTTTTCCGCGCTCACCTTGGCGGCTCTTGACATCCGTGTGCGCCGACCTTAGATACATACAGCATGTATGTTTTAACATGGCCGCCTGGAGCTTGACAATGGACCCATCGCAATTCCACTCGAGCCGTGAATTCATACCAACCCCGCCGGGCCGCAAACCTTTAAGCCGGTCGCGGACCCGGCGTCCGCGCGCTTTCGCTCCACGGCCGGGTGTCGTGCGGTCGCCAGGCGTGAGGAGGCGCGCCGGTGCGACAGGCTTATTGCTTCCGGCTTCGGCGCTTTGGGCTGAATGACGCGCGTAATATGCCGAACCTTCAACTTAGAATTCCAAAGAGGTAACTACAATGGACGCGATGGAAACCAAAATCGACGAAATTGCCGACCACATTTACCAGCTCTCCACTTTTGTGCCGGGAATCGCAGGTGTCGGCCTGGGCTTCAATCAATTCCTGATCGACGCCGGCCAGCCTTTGCTCTTTCACTGTGGTCCGCGCGCGCTGTTTTCCGCAGTCTTAGCGGCGGCGGCGCGCATCATGGATATCAACCGCCTGCGCTGGATCACCTTCAGCCACGTTGAAGCCGACGAGTGCGGTTCGATGAATGATTGGCTTGCAGCCGCGCCGCATGCGGTGGCTGCGCACGGTCGCGTTGGCTGTAACATCTGGCTCAACGATGCCGCGACGCGCCCGCCGCGCGAACTCGCCGATGGTGAACGCCTGGACCTCGGAGGCAAGACGGTTCGGCGCATCGACACGCCCCATCTTCCGCATTGCTGGGATGCTGGCCTCCTTTACGAGGAGTCCACCAGTACGCTGTTCTGCAGCGATCTCTTCACACAGCCGGGACAACAGCCGGCAGTCACCAGCGCCGACGTTGTAGGCCCGGCGATCATGGTCGAGAAGATGCTGCCGTTCACCAGTCTCACTCCCACCGCGGGACCGACGGTCAGGCGGCTTGCCGCGCTTCAGCCGCGGACGCTGGCGATCATGCACGGGGCCTCCTTCGTCGGCGACGGCGCCCAGGCACTCGAAACATTGGCCGGGTACTATGAGGAACGATTGAGGAATTCGATTTCCTGATTGCCTCCCTTTAGGATTTACCTGCCTGGATCCGGACCGACAGCCGCGCCGGTTGCTCGGGAGCTGCAGTCGATTCGCCTTTTAAAGCGTGCATAGATTACTCGCCAGGACCGAACATGCAAACCAATCCCGAGCAGCCGAGCGCATGAATTCCAGGCATGACCTTTATTATGGATAGAAAACTGCACGGGCAGTTTTCAGATTAGTCTTCATTACTCATTCGTCTTCCGTTCCTGTCTAGTCTGGTCCATTGTGCGTCATGATTATCCGGCGTCGCGCGCCACGCGATCGCACGGTTTCATATCGCCCTTATCTACGGTGACGCTCTCTCTGAAGAATTGAGCATTGGAACAATCTTTGCTCGTAAGCTTTCTGTTGTGTCGCCGTCAGAAGACTCAGACCACATTACTTCGGATGATGAAGTAGCTAGTGGTGGCCTAAGATAGATTGGTGTTGATAAGATGGGGAACTCATCTACTAACCATATGCCGACTGATATTGCCACGGCGATCGTCCCGGAGGCCGGTGGAATAGCCCTTTCACTGTTGCCGTTCCCGGCACTGTTATCTGACCGCCCCGGAATCATCCTGAACGCTAATCAATCCATGTTGGCCCTTTTCGAAGCAGAACGTGCCGATCAACTCATAGGACAAAATCTATTTTCGTTTCTAGCCCAGGAACCAGCCGCAGACCAAAGCTTTGGCTTTGATGGAAATCTGCGCTTCGAAGCTGAAGCGACAACGCTCAAAGGAACACCCCGTATACTTGAGATTTCACGCGTTCCGCTAGCCGGACCCACCCGGGAAGGCGGGCGCGTATTGGGATTCGTCCACGACGTGACAGAAGAGCGGCGTGCTCAACGCGCTCGCGATTTTCTAGCGGCCATCGTTAATTCCTCCGGTGATGCAATACTAAGTGTTTCGCTCGACCAGACGATTACGAGCTGGAACCAGGGCGCGGAAAAAATGCTCGGATTTACGTCGGCCGAGGCAATCGGACAACCCATCACAATAATGGTTCTTCCCGAACGGCATCCGCATGCGAAGGCGATGATAGAGGACGCCAGGGCCAACCCGGAGCGGGTTATCCGCTTCGAGGGTCCCGTGCAGGCCAAAGACGGGCATCGGGTCGAAGTTTCGATGGCGGTGTTCGGTGTGCTTGATAAGAGCGGGAAGCTGCTGGGTGTTTCCGGGATTCTGCGCGATATCAGCGAGCGTAAAAAGGTCGAGCGCGAACAAGCGTTGCTGGCAGCAATCGTCGAGTCTTCCGACGACGCAATAATCAGTCTCGCGCTGGACTTTCGCATCCTGACCTGGAACAGGGCGGCGGAGAAGCTTTTCGGGTTCGCCGCTGAAGAGGTGATTGGCCGGCGCCCCGCGGAAGTGTTCCCGAGGGGGAGTGACACTCAGCACGCAGTTGCCGAGTTCTTGAAAGACATCGAGACCTTTCACCGCGGGGGTTCGACGGCCAGGAATTTTGAGGAGACCCTGCAACGCAAAGACGGTCTCTTCATTGATGCCTCGTTCATATGCTCCGGCATCTACGATACTCACGCGCAGCTTAGCGGTGTGTCCTTGATCGTTCGGGATATCTCGGAACAAAAGCGCAGAGAGCGCGATTCGGCCCGCTCGGCCGCAATCGTCGAGTCCTCCGACGACGCGATCAGCAGCATCTCGACGGATTTTCGGATAACCAGCTGGAACCGCAGCGCAGAGAAGCTGTTCGGTGTGACCGCGCAGGAGGCCATTGGGCAGTCGTTGGAGATGTTACTGGTCCCCGATAAGCGGGAACAGGTTCGGCATAATATGGCGCAGGATATGGCCGCACTGCGGGAGCGGGGCAATTTCGTCCGCCGGCTTGAGACGTCGGTGCCCAGAAAAGACGGTACAAGCGCGGCGGTGTCGCTGGTGGTCTCAGGCATCTTCGATCGCGATGGAAGTGTCGTCGGAATGTCACAGATTTTTCGCGACATAACCGGGCTCAAGCGCGCCGAGGGTGAACTGGCGACGCTGGCGTCGATCGTTAATACATCCGGGGACGCCATCATCAGCGTTTCAACCGACCTCAAGATCACGAGCTGGAATGCGGCGGCGGAAAAGGTTTATGGCTACACGGCGCAAGAGGCGATTGGCGAGGGATTGGAGCTGTTCGTCCCGCCGGCCGAGCTGGTTCAAACTATTGAAGTGTGCCGCCGCGTCCTGGAGACCGGGCAGCCGGCGAGTTGGGAGCAGCATCTCCAAAGAGCGGATGGCTCGTCGGTCGTCTCATCGGTCAACATCTTTGTCACCCGCGACGCGATCGGGGGGATCGTGGGAATTTCCGGCATCGGCCGCGACATCACGAAACTCAAGCAAATCGAAAAGGAAGTGCGCGAAGCGCACGAGTACACCCGCGGCCTGATTGAGTCCTCGGTCGACGCCATGGTGATGGTCGACGGCGGGATGCGAATCATGGATGGCAACGAGCAATTGGCCCGGCTTCTGGAGCTTCCCAGAAAAGTCTTGCTCGGCTCGCCCTTCGAAAGCTATTTCACCGAGCCCGCGGCCGCCCACGAGGCAGTCAAAAAAGTCTTCGCCGACGGCATGGTCACCAATGTCGACCTGGTGGTGAAGGCCGCCGATGGCAAGGAGATTCCAGTTTCCTTTAACGCTTCGCTATTTTACCGGGCTGGCCAGGTTTTTGGCATATTCGGCGTGGCCAGAGATGTGACCCAACAACGCGCTACCGAGCGCACGCTGCGCCAGGAGCGCGAGTACAGCCGCAGCCTGGCGCAGTCATCGCCCGACGGCTTGCTGGTTTGCGATGCCAACCTGCTCTTGACCGACCTCAACGAGGAGGCGGTCACGTTGACCGGCTACCCGCGGGAGGAACTGATCGGCATCAAGGTGTCTTCGCTGTTTACCCAACCCGCTTTGGCCGACCAACTGCTGGAGCAGACTTCGGGTCAGGACCGCGTGCATGAGGTCGAGATGCAATTGCTCACCAGGACCGCCATGCAGATTCCGGTCTCGCTCAACACCTCGGCCTTCACCGACAGTGAGGGTCCGGGGCGCCGGATTGTGGCCGCCGTGCGCGACATCAGCGAGCGCAAGCGCGCCGAAAAGGAGCGTTCGCTGCTCGCCTCGATTGTCGAGTCCTCGGGCGATGCAATCTACAGCGAGACCACCGCGCTGATCATTACCAGTTGGAACCCGGCGGCCGAGAAGCTCTTTGGCTACAGCGGTGCTGAAGTAATCGGGCGTAGTGCGGCGCTGCTGGCGCCGCTCGACCGCCGGGCCGAGAGCATCCAGCATGCCCAAAACGTACAAATTTCCGGCAAGCCTGAAAGCTTTGAGACCAGACGGCTGCGCAAGGACGGGAGCGTTATCGACGTGGCAATCACACAATCGCCGATCCTGGACGCGACTGGGCCCGTGACCGGTGTGTCGGTAACCACACACGATATCGGTGAACGCCGGCGCATGGAGGCGGAACTGGCGCAGACGCGTGACGCGGCGTTGGAAGTGGCGCGCTTGAAGTCGGAATTCCTGGCTAATATGAGCCACGAGATTCGCACCCCGCTTAACTCGGTTATTGGCATGACCGGCCTGCTGCTCGACACCGAACTGGATGCCGAACAGCGCGAGTTCGCTAATGACGCGCGCGAAGCCGGTCAGGCTTTGCTCAAACTCATCAGCGATATTCTCGACTTCTCCAAGATCTCGGCCGGCAAACTGGTTTTCGAGGAGGTCGATTTCGACCTTAACGACGTGATCGTGGGCGCGGTGGAACTGGTGGTGGATCAGGCCCGGCGCAAGAGCCTGGAATTGATTGTTTCAGTGGACCCGGACGTGCCGCGGCTGTTGCGCGGCGACCCCGGGCGCCTGCGGCAGATTCTTGCTGAACCTGATTGGCAACGCGGTCAAGTTTACCGAACGCGGCGAGGTTGCTGTGGGGGTAAGCAAGCTCGGCGAAAAACCGCAGGAGACGGTGCTGCGCTTTGAGGTGCGCGATACCGGAATCGGCATTCCCACGGACAAGCAGCACCTGTTGTTCCAGCCATTCTCCCAGGTCGATGCCTCCACCACCAGGCATTACGGCGGTACCGGCTTGGGGCTGTCGATCGTGCGCGAACTGGTCGAGGCGATGCAGGGCACGATTGCGCTATCGAGCACGCCCGGCACCGGCTCGACCTTTTGGTTCACGGCCAAGCTGGCCAAACAGACCGACGTCAGCAAGCCCGCCTCGGAGCGCTTCGCCTCGCTCACCGGAACCAGGGTTCTGATCGTCGATGATAATGCCGACAGCCGCCAGATTCTCGATCGGCAGGTATCCGCCTGGGGCCTGAAGTCCAGCACCGCCGCATCCGCCGAGGAGGGGTTCGCGATGGTACGCGGCGCGGCTGCGGCGGAGCCTTACCAGGTTGCGCTGGTCGACGTGATGATGCCCGAGATCGACGGCATCGAGTTGGCGCGCCGAATCAAAGCCGATCCGGCGCTGGCCAAGACCGTAGTGATTTTCATCTCGTCGGTGGGGTCGCGCAGCGACTTCAGCGTGCGTTTGGTGGGAATGGATATCGGCGGATGGCTGATGAAACCGGTACCCGAGTCTTTCCTCTATAATGCTCTGGTCAAGGCGCTAGCGTCACCCGGATTCCTCTGCGATAAAGCCAAAGCGAAAAAGGGCGCCAGTCCCAAAGGGAAAAAGTACAACTTGCCGGGGGAGCGCAAGCTTTGTGTGCTGCTCGCGGAGGACAACCCCATCAACCAGAAGGTGGCCAGATTGCAACTCGGGAAGCTTGGCCTTGACGTGGACGCGGTAGCCAACGGGCGCGAAGCCGTGGAGGCACTCTCGCGGCGGTCTTATGACGTCGTCTTGATGGATTGTCAGATGCCGGAGATGGACGGCTATGAGGCGACCCGCGAGATCCGGCGGCGCGAGGGCGCGGCTCGACACACTACCATCGTGGCGATGACCGCGAACGCCTTGCAAGGAGACCGGGAGAAATGCCTGGAGGCCGGGATGGACGCCTATATCAGCAAGCCCGTTACGCAAGACTCTCTGGGAGCCACATTGGCCAAACTATTCGCGTCTGCGCCGTCGAATACTCCTGGCTGAACTCAGGATCCGGCATAAAAGCCCGCGACTCGGGTGGCGTCAGTTTCATCGGGCGTTTGCGTCGACCTCCAAGCGCCTGCTCTGATCTGAGGTGATGAGAAAGGATTTACTTCGCGTGGCGGGACCCGCCTTTGCAGTGATCGTTGCGACTCTACTGTTCAGCCGCGCGGGCTGGGCCTGGATGTCCGAGGGTCATGAGATTGTCGCCTTCGTGGCTGCCGACAATCTCACACCCGAGGCGAGGACGCGCGTGGCCGGCATCCTTGGGGTAGCCAACAAGCCGCAAGCCATCGCCGATGCGATGGCAGCGGCCTCCATCCGTCCCGACACCGAATTCCGGGCCGACCCAAAAACAAAGCCTTGGCATTACATCGCCTTGTGTCTGCAAGACACCCCCGCTGATATGGCGCTACGCTGTCCAGGCGGCGCCTGTGTGACAGCGAAGATTGACGAATATGCCCACCGGTTGAAGACGGGCGATTATGATACCTGGGGAGCCGCCGGCGATCTGGCCTTTCTGATTCATTTTGTCGGTGACGTCCATCAACCCTTGCACGCCGGCGGCAACGGCGATCGCGGCGGGACCTGCCAGCCGGTCGAGGTAACACCACCGGAGCCCAACCTGCACCTGGCCTGGGACGACGCGGTCGTGGTTGAGTTGGAGCAGGAACTGAGCACGCAAGGCCCCAGGGCAACGGCGAGCGCACTCGAACGCCTCTATCCGAAATCCGTGGTTGCGTCCCGGCCGCTAAGATCCCAACAAATGGCTTGGGAGACACACGAGCTAGGCAAGAGCGAGGTCTACGGGGCACTCAAAATCCCGGAAAAACCTTGCGCCCCATCGGCGTGCCAGGCGGCGCCCGGAGGACCGGTGGTAATGAACCCGGCATACATGGAGCGCGAAGGCTACGTGGCGGGCAAGCAACTGGCCAAAGCGGGGTACCGGCTGGCCGCTTTGTTGAACGAGAGTTTCCGCTAATCGAGCGATGCCCTGATCCTGGTACAGCGATCATCTCAATTCGCCTCAGCCAATTGTCGCTAAGGCGCTAACCGGTTCTTAACGGTCGAATGACCCTGTAGAAAAACTGAACGGTCTGCATTATCTTAGCTCAGAGTTGGGCTCCGGTTCGCCATTTAACTGAAAATCCCGGACCTCCATCCGGGATTTTCAAACACGATGCGCCTTCAGGCTGTCATGAGACATTGAGGCTTCGATGGAACCGCACGAGAGCCGTTCGGGGACAAGTCAGGCCGAGTCAATCGCCGGTTCTGCCCCACAAGCGGGAATATTCGCCCGCAACGGGGAATACTGGAGCGTCGGCTACGGCGCCGCGAGGTTCTCGCTGAAGGACATCAAGGGCCTCAGCTACATTGAGCGGCTGATGCAACATCCCGGACAAGAGTTTCATGCGCTCGATTTGTTGACCATGGGAGCCGCGGCTGTGGACGACGCGAGCACTGGTAAGACGGAAGCGCTAAGCGGGGCGCCGGTTAGTATCGCCGGACTTGGCGATGCGGGGGAGATGCTCGACGCGCAAGCGAAACAGGCCTACAAGCTCAGGCTCGCCGATCTCCGTGAGCAGTTGGAAGAGCTGAAAGAAGGCGGCGATCACGCTCGCGCGATCGAAGTCGAATCGGAAATTGATTTCCTCGCGCGCGAGATCGCGCGTGCGGTCGGACTCGGTGGCCGCGACCGGCGAGCCGGATCGGCGGCGGAGCGGGCGCGGCTGAACGTCACCCGGGCCATCAAAGCGGCGTTGCAAAAGATTTCGGAGTTTAATGTCCCGCTCGGAGAGCTGCTCAACCGGTCAATCAAGACTGGCTCCTTTTGCACTTACGTCGCTGATCCGCGGGTTCCGGTTGACTGGCAATTCTCAACGGAAAGTTCCGCGGCAATCGCCGTCGAGCAGGCTGAGCCGCCACTCTTAAGTCGAATCGGGGCGGGCTTCCCAAGAGCGCTCGCGCATCGAACGGGGTTCGTCGGCAGGCAGCCGGAACGTGGCATACTACGCCGCTGCATGGAGCGGGCGCAGGCTGGGAAAGGAAGCGTAGTGATCATTTCCGGAGCGCCAGGCGTCGGCAAGAGCCGGCTTGCCGATGAATTCGGCTCGGAAGCCTCGCAAAACGGATTTCTGGCGCTGGCCGGCAGTTGCTATGATCGCGACGATTCCGCTCCTTTCATTCCGTTTGTCGAGATCCTGGAAACGGCACTGGCGCAGGCAACCAGTCCGAAGGCCTTTCGCGAGGCACTGGGCGATGATGCCCCGGAGATAGCGCGGCTGATGCCCCAGCTCCGGCGGCTATTCCCCGATCTTCCGCCGCCGCTGGAAATTCCGCCCGAGCAATCGCGGCGGCTGCTGTTCAAAGCCGTCGCAGAGGTTCTGATGCGCACCGCCCGCAATCGTCCGGTGCTTTTACTGCTCGAAGATCTGCATTGGGCCGACGAAGGAACCTTGTCCCTGCTGACGAATCTGGCGCGCCTGACGCCGAAGATTCCGGTGATGATCGTCGCAACCTATCGCGACCACGAGCTCAAACCCGGTGGTTCACTGGCCGCAACCCTCGATGAGCTCACGCGGCTGCATCTTTTGCAGTCCATAGCGCTTGAAGGGCTGCCGCAGTCCGGTGTCGCCGAAATGATTCGCGAGCTCAGTGACCGCGAACCGCCGAAAACCGTGGTGGATTTCATCTATTCCGGCACCGACGGCAACCCCTTCTTCGTCGAGGAGTTGTTCCTGCATCTGGTCGAGCGCGGCCAAATCATGGACATCGATCACCATGAGTTCCGCCGCGAACTCAAGCTCGTCGAGGCTGATATTCCGCATAGTGTGCGGCTGGTAATCGGTCGGCGCCTGGCGCGCCTGGGCGACCAAACCCGGAAGATCCTGGGCACCGCGGCGGTGTTGGGACGCTCCTTTCCGTTGGAACTGCTCGAAGCTTCGACCCGCATGGATGCGGACTCGCTGCTCGACTGCATCGAAGAAGCGGAAAAGGCGGGTTTGCTGTCCTCGACCCTGCAGTATCGGGAGGCGCAATTTCAGTTTTCTCATGAATTGATCCGCCAAGCCGTTCTCGGTGAAATTTCCGCCGCACGGCGTCAGCGGCTCCACCTCCAAATCGCCGACGCCATCGAGCATTTTTACGCCGGCGCGTTCGATGACCATTCCAACGACTTGGCTCATCACTTATGGCAGGCGGGCAATGCGGCCGACGTGGGCAAAACTCTTCGCTACCTAGCGGTGGCGGCGAAGCGCGAGATCTCGCAAAGCGCCTACGAAAATGCCATTCATCATTTGCGCAATGCGCTCGACCTGGTTCCGAGATTGCCGGACCCCGGGGAGCGCGACAGGATTGAACTCGATTTTCTGGTCGATTACGGCGTGACTCTGCTTGTTCTCAAGGGATGGTACGTTCCCGAAATGGGCGACGTATATAAGCGGGCCCGAGAACTCTGCAAGCAATTAGGCGATACTCAGCGGCTCCTATTGGTGTTGTTTGGCCTGGCCAGCTTCCATCTTTGTCGAGCTGAACTGCGGCTGTCTCGCACCTATGTGGACGAGATGATCTCGCTTACATCGGTTTCGCATGACGATCAGATGGTTCTGACCGGCTGGTCGACAGGCGCCATCCGGTTCTTTAAAGGCGAATTCAGCGCCGCCCACGCCAGTTTTCAGCAGGGGATGCGCTTTTACGACAAGCACAAGCACAAAGGTCTTGCGTTCCTGGTCGGCCAGGACTTGTACGTGAGCTGCGTGATCTATGACGCGATGACCCTGTTGGTCCTCGGCTTGGCGGATCAGGCCGAGAAGCGATTGATAGAGTCGCTCTCGCTGGCACGCGAACTCGGATACCCTTTCACGCTGGCTTACTGTCTCACCATGGCCGCCAAATACTACTGTATGCGCCGGGACTTCGGGCGATTACCGGATATAGTACGGGAGACTGCCGTGTTGGCCCATGAGCACGAATTTGCATTCTACGAAGAAGGTATCACCGCCTATCACATAATAGGACTGGCCGCTGAAGGAAAACCCGAGGAATTGAAAGCCGCCTTTCGCCGCTCCAAGAAATTCTCCCAAGTCGGCTATCAACTGGCTCATACCTGGGCTCGCTCCACGCTGGCTGAAGCGCTGGCTAACCTGGGCAGAGTCAATACAGCACTGCCCTTGCTGACCGAGGCTTTCAACATGATGCAACGAAACAACGAGCGTTACGTCGAGTCGGAGATTCACCGTATCCGGGGTTTATTGATGTTAAGTCAGGTCGAGGGGCGCGAGTGTACGGTCGTTGAGATGCAATCCGCTCACGCGGCGGCCGAGCAAACCTTCAGGGAGGCGAAGGAGATGGCCCGGCGCCAGGGCGCAAAGTTGTTCGAACTGCGGGCCGCCACAAGTCTCAGCCGCTTGCTGATTAAGAAGGGCAGGAGTGGTGAGGCGGAGCGAATCCTCAGAGAGACCTATAAGTCCTTCACTGAGGGATTCGACGCTCCGGATCTACGGGCTGCCAGTGCCATCCTGGAAGAACTCAGCGCGGCTTCGGAGCGAAAGGGCGTGAAGCGTGGTCCGCCGCCACCGGGCTGAAGGCGTAAAGGGCGGAAATCGCCACACGATTATTTACTGCCCACGCATATTCCAATGCCGGGCAGCAGTTCTTCCCAGTAAAACTCGGAGAATCCAGCTCCCAGAAACAGCGCTTGGAACTCGTCTCCGGTATGATACGCCACCCACCCGGGATCGCCCCATTTGGCAAACGGCGCGCTGATCAGATTGAGCCAGCGCGTCCCGCCGTCAATTACGAAGGCTTTACCGCTCGAGTTGAGCGCGCGATGCATCTCGCGCAGGGCTGCGTTCGGATCGTGGTAGTGATGGAACGCAAAGGAGCAATGCACCGCGTCGAAACGCTCGGCAAAATGATGCGGCAGATCTGTCACATCGGCTTGGAAAAACGCCGTATTACGCAACCCGCGTTGCTGAGCCCCGGCGAACGCGGCGGTCACCATTGCGGACGAGAGGTCGACTCCTACAACTTCGCCGTCGGGAACCCCTTGCGCCAGATGGAACAATTCTGCCCCAGGTCCGCAACTCAAATCGAGAATTCTCGCCGCTGGCGGTAGGAGCCGACGCATAATTTTGAAGGCCTCCTCATGCACGGGCCGGGTGAAAGGCATCACTACGGTTTCATAGAGCTTCGCGCCGCGATCGAATTCGGAAACCGAATCGCGGTAAGCGGAGTCGCGATCGAGATAAACCGGCTCCCGATATTCGCGGCAGTATAGTCGCCCCTCACCGTGAGTAGGCGCGGCGGGCGGGTATTTGCCGACCGAGGTCTTCGCAAAGATGGCCATCCGCTTCAGCATCTGGGCCGGGTAGAGAACCGCCAGCGAGTACCACCAGAGTTGACTTATATAAATCGCGGCGGGAAGGTCTGTTTCTGGATTGAATGCGAATGATGATCGAAAATGATCCTCGGTGGACATGAGACTCCTCCGGAGCAGATTGCAATTCAGCCAAACACAAGATATATGGCATTTAAGCGCGCGCAGTCCATAGTCCACAAGAGCACGGTGGTGCCAATGAGAGCATTAGTCATCGGGGCCAGCGGACATGTCGGCAACGCTATTACTCGCGCCCTGTTGGACCGCAAATGGGAGGTGACGGCCTGCGGACGCCGACCCGCGCCGCCGCTCAACCTTGCCGGTCTGCAGGTTAACTACCTGAGTGGCGACGCCTACGCCCCCGGGCAATTGGACAAGTGGATCACGGGACATGATCTGGTCGTAGACGGCGCTGCGCCCTATCCAATCTCCGTCCTTTTTCCCGGATGCGATCCTGGGCGGGCTTCCTTCGCTGCCGCCGAAACCCGGACCCGCCGGCTGCTGGATGCCGTCTCAAAGCACAATGCGCTGCTCGCCTACGTCGGTTCGTTCGTCACATTGGTCAGCCCCCAAACGCAGGCGCAGCGAATCCGTGCGCGGATGATCCGCCTCGTGCTGCCGTACTTCGAGGTCAAGGAACTGATCGAAGCTCAGATCCTAGACGCCGGACGCCGCGGAATCCGGGCGGTGCTAGTGAACCCAACCTATTGCCTCGGCCCCTGGGACCTGCACGATCGCCGCGTCTGCACTATCCCACTCCTGCTCTGCGGCGAAATACCAGGTTGCATCACCCAGATGCTGAACGTAATCGACGTGCGGGATCTGGCCGCGGCCCTGATGGCTGCGATCGAAGCAGAACGATATGGCGAGCCACTATTGCTGACCGCGTACAATATCGCGACTCGCGACTTCTATGCCCTGATCTGCGAGATGGGAGGCGTGCAGCCGCCGCGATTCCTAACCTCAGCCAGCCTCGCGATGCTTGGCTCATACTGCACGGAAGTCATGTTCAGCGTGATGGGTCAGCAAACGCCGATAATCTCCGCTGGGATGATGATGGCGACGGCAATCGACTCGCTAATTCCGGGCAAAGTACTAGAGGATCTGAGTATCGCTCCGCGGCCGCTCTCCGAGACCATACGTGACGCAATCCAGTGGTATCGTCGGATTGGCTACTGTTGAAACCGTTCAAACGCATCGCAGCGTGCACCGTAACTCAATAGGGCTCCATCAAACTCGCTTTTTTGAAGGGGTCGAAGGGGGGCAGCGGTGACGTCCACTTTGTATCTTCACCGATGCGCCAGCAGAGATTTCTTCCTATCTTCTCGTGCATGATCCCGCTGATACCGAAGCTCACTAGCGGTCTTAGAACGTACTTTTCGTGGTCGGCTTTTTCTGTTATCAGATTCATTTTTTCTACGATCGGCATGCTCCAATACCTGTAGATGACAACTTCTATTTCCGGCAGCCTCGTTTCTGCGTAGTTTGCGAACCATCGGCGAACCCCGACCAAAGACTGATAGACTGCCTTGTCCGTTAGTTTGGCGTCCCGGACTTGTTTAAGTGCGATGGCGTAGAATCCGTCGCTGCTAATGTCGGGCAGCCAAGCACCCAGCTGGGTTACGATCCCGCCTTCGGCCTCGGAGCGCCTTCCCAAATCCAGCTCGCTTCCGACCGCGGATCGCGCTTTGGTGAGCTTCGTCAGATAGGGCGTCAGCCCATACAATTCCAGTTGATTAGGCATGTCCGGTTGACCAGATGTGGCGGGCGCACTAGTCGCGGGAAGTGCCGCGTGGACAGAAACGGCAGACGTGACACTGGGCGGAGCCGTCGCTTGCGCAGGTACGGCGGTGATCCCGGTCGGGAGCGCTGGTACAGGGTGCCCGCCGGGCGGTTTCTGTGGCATGGAATAAACCCTAATCAGTGGCAGGTTCTTCACTGGTTGCCGTTCCTGCGTATCTGCATCACCGGGGAAGACGTCCGTGATCAGAACCCACGGAGCCACCGGCTTGAATCGCACAGGCGCACCTTCCAGGTTGACGTACTGGTTGCAAAACTCCTGAAGCTTTTCGATGTCAGCACGCAAGGGATAAATTTGGCTGACGACGTTGTGGTAATCCTGGTCGAGACGTGCCGGCAGTTTCAGAAAGTCTCCCAACGCACAGTTGTATTTGTTCATTGCCATGCCCCCGGCACGTTCCTG
Source organism: uncultured Pseudomonadota bacterium (assembly GCA_963824565.1). GTDB lineage: Bacteria > Desulfobacterota > Binatia > Binatales > Binataceae > JAJPJA01. The sequence goes on from CAWGQB010000026.1 coordinate 788,101, forward strand.
GTGGATCACGTGCATTGTTTTGGTGGATGCCAGCCTAATTTCTTTCGATCACCCACCTTGCCATCTGTTCAAGAAAAATCTTGTCGCGCGAATCGGGCAGGCCGGCGGAGAGGAGCGAAAACTCGTGCATGGCCGCGCCTGACAGCTGTTGGGCGATTCGGCGCGCGTATCGGGCGCCGTCATACTTTTCGATAAGCCAGCGCATCCATTGCACTTCTTCCAGCGTCCGTTCTTCTCTGGGACCTCGCAACACCGCGCACAGCCGCTCGTGCTCCTGCTGGGTCGATTCGCGCAACGCCTGAATCAGCATCAGCGTTCGCTTGCCCTCCCACAGGTCACCGTCGCGCTCTTTTCCGTAGCGCTCGTCGGCGACGAGGTTGAGCAGGTCATCCTGAATTTGAAACGCGGCGCCCAAAAAGAAGCCGAAGCGCAAAAACGCCTCGGGGTCGGCAACTCCGCGGCTGCCGATCAGGGCTCCAACCCGGATGGGATATATGGTTGCCAGCCAGCAGGTTTTTTTCAGCACCATCTCGAGGTACTCGGAGTCGCCGATGTCGGTGGCGTTATAGCGGCGCCAGCCGAGTTCCATCGCTTGCCCCTCGGCGCATTCGCGCGCCATCCGCTCCGTCTCTTCGATAATCCTGAGCGCGAGCCGCTCGCCGACCGCGGCGCGATTGTCGAGCAGCGGGCGCAGCGCCATCAGGGTCAGGGTATCTCCCGCATTGAGCGCTAGTGGTACGCCGTGGAGGAGATGGAGAGTGGGCCGTCCGCGTCGCGTCTCACTGCCGTCTTCGATATCGTCGTGAATCAGCAGCGCGTTATGCAGCAGCTCAATGGCGACCGCAGTATGCAGGGCGTCTTCAATGCGCGCACCAAATAGGTGGGCCGTCGCAATGCACAGGCTTGGCCGCATCATCTTGCCGCCACGCATTGGATAATCAGTCAGGAGATCGTAGAGATAGCGGCGCGGTTCACGCTGCGGGAGATACTTGCGCAACGCAGCGCGAATCATGTCGCCGTATTCGTGCAACATGGTGGAGACCAGACTGGAAGTGGTGCTGGTCGTCATATTGTGCCCGGTGCGGGCGGACCGTGATTATTCCGCGATGCGCACGCTCAATGTTCCGCGAGCTTCCCCCGTATGACGATTTACGATCACCCCCGAATAGGTACCGGCGGGATGCCCATCGGGAATCGCGATCTTGAGCCTGATGGAACCCCCCGCCTGTTCCCGAACGAAGCTGATATCGCTCAACGCCGGCTTGTCCGGATCGACGGCGCAGGCCTAGGGTTACCAAGGACAGCGTTTCAGAATTCTCCCGCAGATCGAATGAAACCTCCACCGGCTTGGTTGAGACCATCTCGATAGATACCCCACTCGATCCCTTACTCTGAGAGGCACCGCCTGCGTGCTGCGCCGCGGTTCCCGCTCCGTAGGGCATTCTTGACGGCTCCATCCTCACGGCAGAGCCCAATATCTCAAGCCACATCGGGAGCAATTCACTCCCGTAGCGCAGCGTTCGTTCCAGGAGTTCTTGAAAACCGTCGGTTACCGCCCGCGCGTTGTAGGGCTGACTACTGAACTGTCCGGCATTCTTCCTGCCCTCATCGATATGTTTATCGATCACGCCGTAGGCCAGGCGGATCTCATCGCTAGGGTGCTCGCGTCCGACGGCGGCAGATCCATTGGTGGAAAACGGCCTGGAAGAATTGGAGCTGGGAGCGTCCGAACTGGACCAATGATAAAGCCCCGAGAAATCACGGATCGGTTCGGTTCTAACGGGATCGTCGCGACGGAGCCTTTTCTTATCGTCCATGCCGTTGCTCGCACCTCAAGGGTGGTCGTAACCAACGATCTCTACGAGCGCGGGGGACCCCGAAATGGCGTGGGCAGCCAGCCTGCCCGAGATTATCGCCGACTCCACGCATCCGGTATCCAATCCACACGCCGTCCAGTCACCAGCAATTGTCATATTGTCGTAGGTATTGTCCAGCGGAGAGATGCGATACTTCTGCGTGCCAGGTAGCGAAAGCACGTAGCGGTCGGAAGGATTCACGTTCGCGGTCCAGAATTGTGAATCAAAACGGGATTCTCTTTCCTCCGCGTTCGCCCCGACCGCGTGCGCCAACAACTCCCAT
>CAWGQB010000027.1:0-232146 GCA_963824565.1 uncultured Pseudomonadota bacterium
ATTGGCGCTTTCAGGACCATTGAGATTTCCCGCCTCACGATACGCTTGCACCGCCTTGGCGTAATCGCCCGTCTGCTCGTAAACCACGCCCAGATCCATCAGCGCCATCTCGTGCAGCGACGGCGCTACCGCACCGTGCACATAGTCCGCGAGTCCCTGACGCGCCTGAGCCAGGTCACCGGCACCGAGATAGGCCAGTGCTCGATAGAAGCGTGCCAGATGCGCGGCCTCGCTGGTGGGATGGTCCGCAATGAGCGCATCGAACTTTTGTTCCGCACCTTTGTAGTCCTTGGAGCTGAGCGCGGAAAAACCCTCGTAAAACTGCTCCGCCGCCTGTGCTTTGACGCTGACCCGATGCTGGTAGATGGCGAAGAGGGCGGCGCCAACGATCAACACCGTAACGATAGCGGCGATCGCCTTGACGAGATGATGCTCGACAAATTCTTCGACCGAGTAGGCAACGGTCATGAATTCGTCGGGCTGTTTGAGATCCTTGCGGCGGATTTTCGGACGTTGGCGGGTGGTTGCCATAAAAAAATCGGCTGCCCTGCGTCAGCGGCAGGCAGCCGGTGATTGAAGCGGGTTCAAGCCGGTCCCTTACATCTTGTATTTGAAATCTTCGGGAGACATCTTCTCGAGGATTTCAGACCATTTGTCGCGCGCAACCCCGGCGAGATTCTGCTCCTTTGAATCGGCTTCGGCCGATTGCTGGAGTTCGCTGGAAACTTCCAGGACCTTCTTGGCGACGTAGATCGGCGATTTGGTCCGCAACGCCAATGAGATCGCGTCGCTCGGCCTGGAATCAATCTGGAGCAGCCTGCCTTCACGCGTCTTGACCTGGATATGGGCAAAGTAAGTGTTGTCGCGCAATTCAGTGACTTCGACCGCTTCAACCGTACCGCCAAGTTCGCCCAGCAAGTTGCGCAGCAGATCGTGGGTCATCGGGCGCTGAGGCTTGATTCCCTCAAGTTCGGTCGCCATCGACGCGGCTTCGAGCAAACCGATCCAGATTGGCAGGTTGATTTTGTTGTCGGGATCCTTGAGCACCACGATCGGCGTCTTGGTGTTCGGGTCGAGCGTCAGTGCGCCAACCGTCATCAGTATAAATTCTTCTCTATGACCGGCCATGGGCTTTCCGCGCAGATTAACTCCCTACGTCGTGATCCCTCAATATCATACCAGAAGTGGAACTGTCTAAGGCTCATTGTGGACCAAACACGAGCCGATGGTCAACCAAAGAAGCCGGTAAAACTCCGCGCGTCAGCGCACCACCAGGCGATCGATAACGTGATAGAGCTGATTCAAATTGCGGCACTCCTCCACCAGATCGCAATGCGGGCCGTAGCGTTCCATCTCGCTGTCGCCAAAACCCCAGGTATTGCGGCTTTCCGGATTGAGCCAGATTAGCTGCTTGGCGCGGCTGCGGATCTCGCGCAGGCACCAGTCGTGCGGCAGATTGTAATTGTTGCGCCCATCGCCCAGCACGATCACGGTGGTTTTCTTGTTGATGACGCCGATATGGTCCTGGACGAAATTGCGAAACGCGTAGCCGAAATTGGAGTGCGCGTAGACATTGATTAGATCGCCGCGCAGCGCGATATCCAGCGCGTCCTTGATGTCATTGTCACGGAAGTGATCGGTGATCTCGCCGATTTCCGCGACGAAGATATAGCTGCGCACCTTGGAGTACAGGTCTTGCAGTGAGTACACGAACTGCAACATGAAGCGCGACACGTTGCGCACCGAATCCGACACGTCGCACAACACCACGACCTGGGGCTTTTCCTTCTTACGCCGGTCAAAGCGCAGCTTGAACGGTACCCCGCCATAAACCAGGTTGGTGCGCAGCGTTTTCTTGATGTCGAAGCGGCCTTTTTTGGCCAGGCGGCGGCGGACCGAGATGATGTTCTTCAGCCGCTGCGCCAGGCGCGTGATCGCCTCGTTCATCTTCTCGATCTCCTGCGGCGTCAGATAAAGGAAGCTCTTCTCGCTGAGCTGCTGCATCCGGTCGCTTTCGCGGGTCTTCAGATCGCGCTTCTCGCGCTCCACCCGCACATAGCGCCGGATGATATCCTGCAGCGCCTGCAGCCGCCGCTGGAGGAATTCCTCCATCCGCGCCCGCGCGCCGCCCTGTTCATTTTTGTCGAGCTGCTCGCGGAATTCCTCGAGCTCGCGCTCGAGCCGATCCAATCCCAACTCCCGCGCCAGTGCGCGTGCGAAATAGCTCTCTTCGATGGTGCGCTCGATATTGCCCAGCCGCGCGTTGCGCGCCGCCTCCTGCAACATCTTCTCCAACTGCCCGTTGTTATTGCTGAGCAGAGCCTTGGCCAGTTCGGATAGCTCTTTGCCCTGCTTCTTCAGCATTTCCTCCATCTGCTCGAGGAATTTCTGAAACTCCTGGTCGGACATCGACATCGCGTCCTGGACGCCCTGCCCCGCCTGCTTGATGATCTCGCCCAGGCCCGAGAAGTACAGATCGAACAGCTCGTCGAAAATCGGCACCTCGCTGGCCCGCTTGATCATCGTGGCCCGCAGCGCCGTGCGGAACGTGTCGCGCTCACCCAGGCCAGTCAGGTCACTGGCGTTAAAAGCGTCCAGCAGTTCAGCGACCGAAACGCGCAGGCCGTTCTGACGCAACAGGTTGGCAAACTCGACCAGTTTTTCTTCCATTGACGATGGCTCCCGCCGGGGCGGACTTATCCGCGCCGGGTCTAGTTCAGGAAATCCTTGTCGCTGCTGCCCTGGAGGAGTGACTCCGCCGCGCCGCGCTTTGCTCTTCTCCACGTAGTCCTTGAGCTCTTCCTGGGCCTTGCGCACGTCGCCTTCGTACTTGACGATCGTGTCGAGAGTCTCATTAACCAGCGCTTCGTCCAAGGTCTTGACGTTGAGCAGAGTCAGCGCTTTGACCCAGTCCAGGCTTTCGCTGATACCCGGGGTCTTCTTGAGGTCGAGCTTGCGCAGCGACTGCACCACGTTGACCACCTGCTCGGCCAGCTTGTCACTGACCTCGGGAATCTTGGTCTTGATGATCGCCAAGCTCCTGGGCCTTGTCCGGAAAATCGATGTACAGGTGCAGACAGCGGCGCTTGAGCGCGTCGGACATTTCGCGCGCGTTGTTCGAGGTCAGGATCACCAGTGGAATGTGCTTGGCCTTGAGGGTGCCGAGCTCCGGCACCGTAATCTGGAAGTCGGACAGCAGCTCGAGCAGAAACGCCTCGAACTCGGCGTCGGCCTTGTCGATCTCGTCGATTAGTAAGACGCTGGGCTTCTCGCTGCGAATTGCGCGCAGCAATGGTCGCGGCAGAATGAATTTGTCGGAGAAGAAGACTTCGTCTTCACTGGCAATCCGATCCACCGCCTGGGCCAGGCCGCGGGCGCCCTGCAGCACCTCGCCAATCTTGTCCTTGAGTATCTGCGTATAGAGCAGTTGCTTGGCGTATTCCCATTCGTACAGCGCCTTGCTCTCGTCGAGCCCCTCGTAGCACTGTAGCCGGATAAGATCCTGACCTACCGCCTGAGCGAGCACTTTGCCGAGGTCGGTTTTTCCCACTCCGGCGGGACCTTCCACCAGTACCGGCTTCTTGAGCTCACTCGCGAGATAAATCACGGTGGCGATACGGCGGCTGGCGATATAGTTGAACTTGGCGAACTGCTCGATTACGTCCTCGATCTTTGAGAACATCTACCCTCCTGGCTATTCCCGCCTGCCTTACAGGCTACTTGGGGTCGGGCAACCGGGCCACCCTGAATACTTTTTCCCCTTGTTTCAATACCCTGTATGACGAATTGAAGCCAGCAAAACGGGACCCGCCGCATCCGAGGCTCCCCACCGAATCCTGAACCAATGCTCCGGCCTCAGATGTGCAATTCCTCCGGCATAAGCCTGCCGGTCTGAAAGCGCTCCCGGCTCAACGCGCTGGCGTCAAGACTTTCATACCCGCCCTTGGCGATCAAATCGGCCAGTGCCTGTCCGGCGCCATACGATTGCATCACTCCTCGCCCGCTGAACGAATGGGCCTCGAACAGCCGCGCCCCCAGTCGCCCAATGATTGCGCTGCGGTCGGTACTCACCTCGTACAGCCCCGCCCATCCGGTGACATGGCGCAGGCGCTCGAAGCGGCTCATCCGAGCGTACAGCCGCGGCCAAATTTCCTTTAAAAAGAAATCCTCGCCGTCGTATTTGAAGGAATATCCGGGCGGGTCTCCGGGCGGCGAGTATCCGGCCAGGATGTGCGGTCCATCGTGATGAAATACACCCCCGAGGAATCCACGATCATGCCGTAAGCGTCAAGATTGGTCTCGCGATTGTCGACCAGGCAAATCTGCCGGCGCACCGCTTCGGCGGGGGTATCGATACCCAATAGCTTGATCAGATTGGGCGACCAGGCGCCGGCGCAAATCGTCAGCGCGTCGGCGCGCAACTCGAACAGATGTCCGGTCTCAGGTTCGGCCTCGCGCGCGTCTTGCGCCATCAGGCGCATCAGCTCCTCTTCGGAGAGATTCTCGTCGGCCTGCCAGCATGCGATCCGGACCTCGTCGGATTCGGGATTGATTGCATGGATGAAGACCCGATCGATGTAGCGCGCGTCAAGCTCTTGCGAGCGCGTCCGATAATGCTGCTTTAGAAGGTTGGGATTGATCAGGCCGTCACGTGGAGAGAAGGTGGCGCCCGCAATACCCTCGAGCTTATCGATTTCCGGCACCCGGCGGGCCTACATCCGGCGCAGTAAGTTGCTCAATCTGATGGCCCAACTGGCGTTGCAGTTGCAGATGGGTCACGGCCCTGCTCCAAGTCTGGTCGTCATACAACCACAGATAGCCCTTTTGCCGGAACCCTACCTCGGCGGCGATTTTTTCGTAATACTCGATCGACGCGCGGCACAGCACGATATTGACTGGCTGCCACCAGGTGGCCCGAACTCCTCCGGCGTTGCGCTCACTCGAGCTGAGCCGGCCCGACAGGTCGAGGTCGACCACTACCACCTTGAGCCCGCGCTCTCCCAGCGCCATCGCCAGCGAACTGCCGACAATGCCGGCCCCGATAATCGCCACGTCATAGCGTTGGGTTTGTCCATAATCCACAACGCGATCTTACCAGATGGAGCCGGCAGCGGCAGTCTTGTTTGCGCAACCACTTGCCCGCGCGCCAGACTGCTGCCAAGTTGAAAATACGCGGCGGCGTCGATTTCTGGACCACCGCCCGGGGCGAGCTGCGATGTGCACACTGGCAATTTATCTGCGCGTTTTTCCGGAGTTTCCCGTGATAGTCGCGGCCAATCGCGACGAATACCTGGCGCGACCCGCGGTCGCACCCACGACTCTATGGGAGAAGCCGCTGATAATCGGCGGCAAGGACCTGAGGGCCGGCGGCACCTGGCTCGCCGTCAATGAATTCGGGATGATTGCGGGATTGCTCAACCGGCGCTCCGACCTGCCCGCCGACCCCAACCGCCGCTCCCGCGGCCTGCTGTGCCTCGACGCGCTGAAGCATCGAAGCGTCGAGGAGGCGTTGCGCTTCGTCGCCGCGCAGGACCCGGAAAACTATAACCCCTTCAACCTGTTGCTGGCCTCTCGCGAACAGGCCGCCGTCGCCCACAACCGCATCGGCAGGATCGACACGACCATTCTGGCAGCGGGCACCCATCTGCTTACCAACCTGGATGTGGACGATTTCGAATGTCCGCGCATCAGCCGCTCCTTCACCCGCTTCAGCGATCTCGCCGCCCAGCCTGAGCTGGCTGCCGATCCCTCGCGGATGCGCCAGCGGCTGGTCGAATTGCTGGCCAACCATTCAACCCAACTTGATCCGCGCACCGGCCGGCCGAACTCGCTATGCCTGCACCTGGGAGATTACGGCACCCGGGAGTCGAGCCTGATCTTTATCACCGCGTCGGGCCGCATCGAGCACTACTTCGCCCCCGGCCCACCGTGCACCACGAAGTATGCGCCGGCAGCGGCGCCGCGCAGGGGTTAGAAAGAAGATATTGATGGGAACTCACGTATCAATCTGCAAATGGCTACTCTCCTCGATCTCCCCAGGAAACGAGAGGGAGCAGGCTGTAAAATCTTTCAACAGCCACTAGATATTCTTCAGCTTTGGATAGCGCTGCCGCATCCAGGCCACGAACTTCTCCGGCGCCGCCATAGTCGACAGACGCCCCTGACGCACCAAGGCCCAATCCTCGAACAGTTTCGATTGCTTAACCTCCGCCAGCGTTGTTGGCGGATCCAGGCGCCCGGCGAATTCCACATCGACCACTGCCGACTTCGGATTTTTCGGATCGTCGCGCGGCTCCGACCGCACCAGCGCCATCCCGACGATCGCCGAAACCCCGCCGCTGTGATAAATGAACACGCGGTCTCCGGGCCGCATCTCGCGAATGACGCGTACCGCCTGGGCATTAGCGACGCCGTCCCAGGCCGTGCGCTGATCGCGCTCCAGATCGTCGATTGAGTAAGTCTCCGGGTCGGTCTTGGCCAGAAAGTAGTTCATGAACTCGTCCTCTTCGGCGATATTTGGGGTAATCTAACACAGGCGGCGCCGACGCAAACCGCCGCGAGAATTCCAATGCCGGAACTACCCGACGTCACCGTCTACGTTGAGGCGCTGCGCGAGCGCATCCTCGGTCACCAATTGATCCGTGCGCTCGTGCGATCGCCGTTCCTGCTGCGCACGGCCGATCCGCCGCTGAGCGCGACGCAAGGCCGGACGGTCAACGACGTGCGGCGGCTGGGCAAGCAGATAGCCGTCGGCGTCGACGGCGCGCTGTGGCTGGTGCTGCATCTAAAAATCGCCGGACGGCTGCATTGGAACACTACCACCCCAAAGATGGGTGGTCAGGAAGGTACTGGCGGCGTTCGAGTTCGATAACGGATGGTTGTGGCTGACGGAGGCCGGCACGCAGCATCGCGCGGGTCTGTACCTGGTCGCGGGCGAGGACGGTTTGCAATCGCTGAGCGCGGGCGGTATTGAACCGCTCGACGCGGACCTCGCCGCCTTCAGCGCCGCGCTGCGTGCGTCCAACCACACCCTCAAGCGCGCGCTCACCGACCCGCATATCCTAAGCGGCATCGGCAACGCCTATTCCGACGAGATTCTGCATCGCGCCCAGCTCTCGCCGATCGCCATGACGCTCAAGTTAACGCCCGAGGAAATCGAGCGCCTATACGGCGCCACCCGCGCAACGCTGCTGGAGTGGACCGAGCGCTTGCGCACCGAAGCGGCCGGCACATTTCCGGAAAAAGTGACCGCATTCCGCCCCGCAATGGCGGTCCATGGACGCTACGGCCAGCCCTGCCCGCGATGCGGCGCCAAGGTCCAACGCATCCGCTACGCCAGCAACGAAACCAACTACTGCGCAATCTGCCAGACCGGCGGCCGCATGCTTGCCGATCGCGCCCTGTCGCGCCTGATGCACGAGGACTGGCCGCGCACGCTGGACGAACTCGAAGCGCGCAAGAACCGATGAGTCAGCTGTCACTCCTCGAAGTAGGCGGCGATGCCGGCCAGCGCGAAGCATCCGATCGCGATCGCGCTGAAGGCGACGAAAATCCGCACCAGGAACGGCGGCTCGACCACAAAAAACAGAATCCCGCCCGTAATCAGGGCAAGGTGAAAGCAACAAGCGCGAACACGATACTGACCCGGCGCAACTGCTCCATCCCTATCCATTGCCTCTATCACAACCGGCGGGCGCCTTAGCGTAGCGCGTCGGATCCGGAATCCCTGCCAGCCGGAAGCCTTCGACGCGCTCGGCGCACTTGGTGCATTGACCGCAATGAATGTTGCCACGCGGCTTGATACATGAGACCGACAGTTGCAACGGCAAATCGCGGCCCAACCTGATCACCTCGGGCTTGGACTTGCCCACCCACGGGGTCGATATCTTAAGCCGCAGTCCCAGGCCAAGGTCCACCGCCCTGGATACCGCGTCGAAGAACACCCGACGCGCATCGGGAAATGGATTGGCCTCCAGCAGCGCCATCGCCACCTCGCCAATCCGGTTGCGCGCGCAGAAGATGGCCGCCTTGGACAACAGTGTCAGGTTGCGCCCGGGTATATAGTTGGACGAAAGGGCGGCTTCGTATCCGGGGATCTTTTTGCCGGTGATACTCCAATGGTCGGCGGCGACGTCGTCCATCGGAACTTTCAGCACGCTAAGCGGTGCGATGGACTTGAGGTTGATCGCCTTGATGAAGCGGCGCAGGACCGCGAGTTCGTCCCGCTCCCAGACCAGGCCTGTGCGAACATAGACCGGAAAGACTTCCGCGCGCCTTTGCCCGATGCGTGCCAGCATCACGGAACTGTCCAGACCGCCGCTGGCGAGGACGGCGACGCGTCCCGCGATCGGCTTGATCCGGTAATCGCTCATCGAAAAGCGGACGCTATGGAGAACCGGCGCACAGCCACATCACGCAATTTATCCGTTTGCCGTTCGCTCGCACGCTTCGGGAAATTCCTTCGCGATGTCCATCCTTGTCGATATCAACCTCATGTCGGCAATCCACTGCGACACGGTAGTTTGCAGGAACGGTTGATACCAGAGATCTCTGAAACAGCCGCCCGCTGCTGAGCGGCGTGAATTTGGTCCGTCAGCGCAACGCTATCAGCGACGCGGCAAATGCGATTACGCCAAACGTCACCCGGATCCAGTCCCATAGCTTCCAGCGCGCGAGCAGCGCAATCGTATCGGCGTCAGAGAGTCTCGCGGGAGCTGCGAAGCGAATGTTTGCCGGTTCATTGATTGCCACAGTAACGATCGCCACGGCCAGCGCGCCGCCGAATGCGATGAACTGCGCCAATCGATTCGGGCCGCTTCGATGGTGAATCAACGCGGCGAGAGCTGTGATTACGGCAGCGATTCCAAGAAGGGATCATCAGTGCACCGATGCGCCCCGAATGCAATGCGAACCAGGCACGGAATTGCGCGGGTGGCAGTCGCTGCCAGAAGGGCACCAGCGCGACTCCGATAAAGAGCATCGCGCCTGCAAACAGTCCTATTATAAATGCGGCCGCGCAAACAAGCATGAGAGAAAACGTATTCCAGAACCGACCCATCCACTAGCGCTTGGCGGTTCTGAAGCCGCGAGCGGGCCCGCGCCCGCGCTAATGATGATCTAATAGCGCGCCTTTCAGTCCCTCCTCATCGGGGATGTCTCTGCGACGCTCAACCAGTACGAGACCTTCGAGCACAACCTCCAGCTTTCAGTCCCCTCCTCATCGGGGATGTCTCTGCGACTCAATCCGGCACATCGTGGCCCTCGTGCGGTTCCTGCACTTTCAGTCCCCTCCTCATCGGGGATGTCTCTGCGACTCAATCGACGGCACCCGGTGGGTGTTCGCGAATCTGTCCTTTCAGTCCCCTCCTCATCGGGGATGTCTCTGCGACGCTTCGTCGGGCCCGCCGGATGGTGAGCGGCGCCTTTCAGTCCCCTCTTCATCGGGGATGTCTCTGCGACGGTAAATGCCCCACGACACGGGAACTTGGCCTGAACGCTTTCAGTCCCCTCCTCATCGGGGATGTCTCTGCGACGCTGCGCCGGACCCCAAGGAAGTAGGCGATGTCTTTCAGTCCCCTCCTCATCGGGGATGTCTCTGCGACCTGGCAATATCAGCGACGCGCCGATACCGTGGCTGCCTTTCAGTCCCCTCCTCATCGGGGATGTCTCTGCGACATTGCAGTCGGCGCGTGCGGTTGCTCGAATCCTTGCTTTCAGTCCCCTCCTCATCGGGGATGTCTCTGCGACAACGCCGCATTGCGCATGGCGCTGGCTCCGGGCGCTTTCAGTCCCCTCCTCATCGGGGATGTCTCTGCGACACCGGCATCGTGCCGGTTTCAGACGTCTCATGCCGCTTTCAGTCCCCTCCTCATCGGGGATGTCTCTGCGACGCAAAGACTCCGACAGTCGTGCGGCTAGAGTTCTGCTTTCAGTCCCCTCTTCATCGGGGATGTCTCTGCGACTCTCGCCAGCAAACCGCCAGTTGCCGTTCAAGTTGCTTTCAGTCCCCTCTTCATCGGGGAAGTCTCTGCGACTTCAACACCCTCAGGGTCGGGCTGGATCTGGCTGTAGACGCCTTTCAGTCCCCTCTTCATCGGGGAAGTCTCTTCGACACCGGGTCCGCGCCCACGCAATACGGCAACCGTTTCAGCGACCTTTCAGTCCCCTCTTCATCGGGGAAGTCTCTTCAACGCTATGCATATTACCCGCAAGTGCCGTCGCCGAGCTTTAATTTCTTTCAGTCCCCTCTTCATCGGGGAAGTCTCTTCGACAAAGAGTCCGCGCAGCTGATGCCAGAAGAAACTGAAAATCGCTTTCAGTCCCCTCTTCATCGGGGAAGTCTCTTCAACCATGGTCCAGCAGATGAAAGCGAACCCGGTGTCGTTCTTTCAGTCCCCTCTTCATCGGGGAAGTCTCTTCAACCGTAAACGAGATGCCGCACAACGGCTGCGTCGTGCTGCGCTTTCAGTCCCCTCTTCATCGGGGAAGTCTCTTCAACTGAACACCGCAGGCACGGCAATGACCTGGGTTTCCCTTTCAGTCCCCTCTTCATCGGGGAAGTCTCTTCAACGCAATGAGACCCAGCCGGCGCGGATCACGCCGCCGTCTTTCAGTCCCCTCTTCATCGGGGAAGTCTCTTCAACCACGTCGCCTTCCTCACCGGCGAAGTTGCGTTCCGCCTTTCAGTCCCCTCTTCATCGGGGATGTCTCTTCGACGTAGCGCCAGTTCCTCGGCCCGCGCAGGACGCCCGTCTTTCAGTCCCCTCTTCATCGGGGATGTCTCTTCAACTCGATATCGCCGTCGGTATGTCCATCCGGTGTACTGACCTTTCAGTCCCCTCCTCATCGGGGATGTCTCTGCGACGGCCGAGTAAAGCACAAGCCGGAGGCCGATAAGCCATGCCTTTCAGTCCCCTCTTCATCGGGGAAGTCTCTTCGACAACGACCGTGCCAACCATGAACTGCACTCACAATGCTTTCAGTCCCCTCTTCATCGGGGATGTCTCTGCGACCGAATCCGCCGCGCTGCTCGATGACGTGCACTGCCAACGCCTTTCAGTCCCCTCTTCATCGGGGATGTCTCTTCGACCAAGGCGACACGACTCGGCGGTCGAGGAAGAACCCGAGACCTTTCAGTCCCCTCTTCATCGGGGATGTCTCTGCGACTCAAGATAGTCGACACCATTGGTCCGCCTGCCACACATTCTTTCAGTCCCCTCTTCATCGGGGATGTCTCTGCGACGCTACTGTGCCGGTGATGATCGGCACGGGTAGGTAAATCCTTTCAGTCCCCTCTTCATCGGGGATGTCTCTGCGACCGCAAAACCCGCACCCACCAGGCCGTAGGCCACGTCCTTTCAGTCCCCTCCTCATCGGGGATGTCTCTGCGACTTATCGAGATTAACTTGGTCCTCTCGATAATCGTACACACTTTCAGTCCCCTCCTCATCGGGGATGTCTCTGCGACGTACTGCATGCGGCCGATGGCGTCAGCCAGTTTCTTCACTTTCAGTCCCCTCCTCATCGGGGATGTCTCTGCGACGATTGGTGCGGTTCCTGCCAGATGAACGAACCAATGAATCTTTCAGTCCCCTCCTCATCGGGGATGTCTCTGCGACGTAGTCGACTGCTGCCGACGTGGTCGAGGCCCGACCGCCATCTTTCAGTCCCCTCCTCATCGGGGATGTCTCTGCGACAAAATATTACCCCATTAGGCGGGAGACGCAGTCGGCAGTCTTTCAGTCCCCTCCTCATCGGGGATGTCTCTGCGACGTACTGCGTACGCTTTGCGGGGCAAGGGCTACAGTCGTGAGCTTTCAGTCCCCTCCTCATCGGGGATGTCTCTGCGACACTGGCTATCGCTGCGGCGCGCGATTTCGCTTGAATGCTTTCAGTCCCCTCCTCATCGGGGATGTCTCTGCGACTTGGGTTATGGTATCCGAGAGACATCCACATTTCGATAGCTTTCAGTCCCCTCCTCATCGGGGATGTCTCTGCGACGTGACAGGACGCCTTGATCTAGGCTCAGTGACGAATCTCTTTCAGTCCCCTCCTCATCGGGGATGTCTCTGCGACTGCAAACTCCACCGTGCAGACTTTGGCCACGGATACGTGCCTTTCAGTCCCCTCCTCATCGGGGATGTCTCTGCGACGCGCCGGAGGTGTGATCCTGATCGAGCACTTCGCGGACAGCTTTCAGTCCCCTCCTCATCGGGGATGTCTCTGCGACACACGGATCCGAAGAGGGCGTTATCGACCTAGTGTGCTATCTCTTTCAGTCCCCTCCTCATCGGGGATGTCTCTGCGACTCCCAATCCCTAAAAAGCGGCCGCGAGCATTAGTGCGGCTTTCAGTCCCCTCCTCATCGGGGATGTCTCTGCGACCGCGGCCAAAGTGCAGTAAAATCGAGGCTTTTTCCGGGTCTCTTGCCCACTTTTTTTCGCAAATCCTGATTCTGCACGCAACCCCCCTCCATTTGCGAACTTTCACCAGATGTCGGCACAGAAATTCCGGTACTCGCACGCCACGCATCGCGCCCTGACCGCGGTCGGTTCTGGAAACGCGCTCGCCTCCACCATCGCGCGAATCTCCCCGAGCGCGTCCGTCACCGCTTCGCGCTCGCGCTTGCCGATCTCTACCGCCAAAAGCTGCCGGCTCGGAATTGCGTAAATAAATCCGGCCGGCGCCGGACGTCCATAGGCTTCCTCGGCCAGCAACGCGTAGGCCGCCAGTTGCATTCGATGGTTGGCGCGCACGCCGCCGGCGGTGTCCTTGAAATCCACCGGGAAGCAGGCGCTTTCGGTCACGATCAGCAGGTCGAGCTTGCCCGACAGCCCCAAGCGCTCCGAGCGCAGCCACACCCCGAACTGCCGCTCGCCGCGCTCCAGAAGCTTCGCTTGGTACCGGCGCCATCCTCGCCGGCGCTCCAGCGCGGCGACCGCCGCCTCGACATTGCGCCCGCGCTGCATCGGATAGGTGGGCGCGAACCGCACCGGCATCACATGCCGATAATACGGGATGCGCCTGCAGTAGGCCCATTGCTTGAGGTCGGTCGCCGTGAGCGCCAGGTCGATCGTGGCGTGAGCTTGAGGTGCCGCTGTTTCGCTCATTCTATGACGCCTTCGCCATCCGGCTACTGCGCGCCGTCCGCGGGACGCGGCCCGCGCGCGATTTCCTGCCGGGCGGCGGCGTCTTTCTCGCACATCTGCAGCATCAGGATGCGCCCTTCGTTGTCGCCCAGGGTATCGCCCAGCCGGCTGAAGATCTCGCGCCGGCGGGTGGCGTCCAGCGGTCCGCTGAACACGCTGTATTGGATATGATCGAGGCCATAGTCCTTGCACACCCCGGCAATCTTGAGCCGGATGCGGTCGCTGACGATGTCGTAAACCACGTACGTGAGCAGCTCCTGTCCTCTCATCGCGCTTCATCCTGGGGCTGCCGCGGCTAGCCGCTCACCACTTGAAAGGAAAGGTCCGGTAGCGGGCGGCGCCGCGCACGAAGCCAGCGACCGCGCGGGCCTGGATCTGGATTACCGATTTGAGCTGATGGCGCTTGCCCTGGAACGTCACCTCCCCCTCCATCCGCTCAAGCACCGCCGCACCCACCGCCTTGCGTGCGGGATCGGTCAGCATTCCCTCGCGGGTCTCCAGCGCCATCCCCCTGGAGATGGCGGCGATTACGGTCCGATCGACCACCGGCTGGCGGAACTCTTCGACCAGGTCCAGCACGAGCGATGGCTTGCCGGGCCGGTCGACGTGCAGGAAGCCGGCGAACGGCTCCAGTCCGGCGTTCATAATCGCGCCCCACACCTGCGCGTAGAGGATGCCATAGCCATAGTTGAGCGCGGAGTTGACCGGGTCGGTGGCGCCGCGATGCTCCCGGGTGTCGAAGTCGGCGCGTCCGCCCAGCAGTATCCGCACGCCGCTCCAGTAGGCGCGTCCGGCGTTGCCTTCGATCCCGAGCAGGCTCTCGCGCGCGTCGTCGATCGTATCGGCGATCACCTTGGCGGTCTGGAAGCGGGCGGCGGCCAGCGACTTGACGATTTGCTCCAGCGCGCGGAAGGCGTCGGGGCCGGCGGTCTTGAGGTATTTGCCGAAGTACTTGAGCAGGGCGGCTTGATTGCCGAGCTTGCCGCGCACGATCGATTTGGCCAGCTCGACGCCGCGCCGGTCGTTATAGGCGGCGAGCTGTTCGCGGCGGATAGCGACGGTGGCAGTGAGCATCGGCGAGGAGAGCATCGCGAAGGGCTCGCCGCCGCGGGTCAGGAATGAGATGCGGATACCTTGCTCGCAGCAAGCCTGGATGAGGTCCGCGGAGACCGAGACCCCGGGCGATCCGATAACAATTTCGGCGACGCGGAATAATGGCATCTCGATCTGGTCGCCGCGCAGCTTAGGCGGCTTGGCGGCGTCGGGCTTTTCCCTGCGCAACGGCGGCGGCGGAGACTTTTCGCCGCCGGAGGAGACGATCGTAAGCTTGGGTTTCTGCGCGCTGAGCCCGAGGGGCAAAAACAATTGCGGCCCGCCCTCGATCAACTCCAGTTTCGGCCGCGGCCCACGCACCACCAGCCGGTCCCCACTCTTCCCCAGCGCCACGCCATAGTCGGTGATTATAACGGAATTCAAGGTTGTTCCCCCCGCATAGAGAAGCGGCCTCTTTTTAAGGAGGCGGAGCCGTCGTGGAGTCCCCTTCCGTTCCTGCGGTAAGACCTGTAAGACATCCGTATGAGCACGTCAACGCTTTCGACCAAGGGGCAACTGGTCATCCCGACCCGATTGCGGAAAGCCCTGAATCTACGGCCGGGGGACAAGGTCGAGATGACGCTCGAAGGACAGAGATTGGTCCTGGAGCGCAAAGCTCCCCGCGGCGCGAGGCTGACGCGCGGAAGGTTCGGACGTCCGGTCCTGGTTTCCGCGCCGGGAGTGCCGCCGATAACGACCGAGACCGTCAACGCGCTTCTCGATGAGCTCGCGTGAGTCATCTGCTCGATGTGAACTTTCTGGTCGCTTGTGGATGGCAGTCGCACGCCAACCATGTCAGAGCAAGCCGATGGCTCAGCGGGGCCCAGTTTGCGACCAGTGCGATCAGCGAGATGGGCTTTCTGAGAATCAGCCTCAGTCCCGCCCTGGGTGCGAGCTTCGAGGACGCGATGGCGGCGCTCGAAGCGATCGTGCGGATGCGCGGGCATCGGTTCGTATCCGACGGTACTCGCGCGGGAGCGTTGCCCGCGGTCACCAGCAGCAAGGATGTCACCGACGCCCACCTCGTCAGTCTCGCACGACGTCATCGCCTGCGGCTGGCGACCTTCGACACCGCCCTGTGTAACAAACCATGGGCGCAGGGAGTAGCCGAGGATCCAACGGCATGATCGGTAGCATGCTGGTCTGACCGGAACCGTGTGATATTCGCCTGCATCCGTGCCAGTGGCGCGGTGGCGAAGCCACTCCGTGCCCGTGCTCCTTGGCCGCCGCAAAGGCGGCGGCGGAGACTTCTCACCGCTAGAGGCATAGTAAGCTTAGGTTTTTGCGCGCTGAGCCCGAGCGGCAGGAACAGTTGCGGTCCGCCCTCGATCAACTCCAGTTTCGGCCGCGGCCCACGCACCACCAGCCGGTCCCCAGTCTTCCCCAGCGCCACGCCATAGTCGGTGATGATTACGCTGTTCATTTGTTGCCTCGTTGACTCCTGATTCTAGTGTGCGTTCGAGTCCCCTAACCCGCAGCAAGCCCCTCATCGGTGTATGGAACATTCGCAACCGAAAGCTCGTGGTCAGTATGCCTCCGAATTCGCCCCGCCTTCTTAAGCCGCCGAAGTTCATGAAAGGGAATGGGCACCAGAAGTTCGGAAGCGCGGAGTGAATCTTGGTCCATCAGTAGTTCGTATTCCTTTAGTAAGCCTTCAGGCAGCACTTCAGTACCGTCGAAAAGCTCATCGAATTGTTCAGCAAGTTCAGGCTCTGACTGAAACGCGCGAAGTCGGTTGAGACAAGACGCGATAAACTCACCACGCCCGCGGCTGACCTCCGCCGTCCACTGGCGCCCGATGTCTCCCGCATAAATATCATCCAACAATTGACCAAGTTTTGACTCATCAAGGACTGATCCATCGTTCGATTGAAGAGCTATCAGTGCGGCAGCAACTAATGGGTCCGAATAGACGCCCTGACCGGTAGAGGGTGAAGTGAAACATAAACGGGGCATTCTGATTTTTTTCGCGCCCGGTTCACCCGGCCAAAGCGCTGGATCAACGCCTCAAGAGGGGCTGGCTCCGTGAAAACTGTATCGAAATCAATGTCGAGGCTGACTTCTACAACCTGCGTCGCCACCATCACCACCGGTGGGGATTCGACGAGCGGGTCTTCGTTCCCATCTGCTTGGCCAAGCGCTGTTCCTTGGAAAAGCGGTCGCGCGAGTTAAAGCGGCTGTGGAGAAGTTCAGGATGTATACCGTGCGGTGCAAGCAAATGCACAAGAGACTTGCGAACGCGTTTGCTGCGCGCGACTGTATTGCAGACCAACAACACTGACTGCCCTTCAACTGCGAGCGCAGCCACCCTCTCAAGAATCGAGAAGATCCTCATTTCGCCAGCGACAAGTTGCAACCGATGCCGCGCAAATTTCCGGTACAATTTCTCATCGGCGGATACTCCACGAACCTCAAGCAACGCATCATTTAGCAACTCGCGCATTACTCTTGGAAACGTAGCCGACATCACAGCAAAGCGGCCGCCGAGCTGCCGCGCAAAGTATTCCACAAGGGCAAGGATCATACCAAGGCGGACAGGTTCGTAGGCATGGATCTCATCGAATATGAACAAACCATTAGTGGCATCGGCGAGAATGGACTCATATCCGCGAAGCCTGAAAGGCACTTCGCAGTAGCTGATATGGTGTAAGCACCCTAATTGGGTGAAAGTGGAGCCGCGCGAGAGATCGTTGAGAACGCGCCGTTTTCGCGGCAGTCGCCTGATCATAACGGTCAGTCTCAAGAAGGCTGCGATAGAGTGCCTGCGCAGCTCGGGAATGTTGCAAAGTGACCAGGCGCGGAAAGACCCCTGTCAACCGCGCGTACATGGCATTCAAGCTTGCCTGATATGGAAGAACGTAAAACAAGCGTCCGATATCGAGGGAGTTGGAACGCTGATTTGTTGACCAGAGAAGCGCGGCTTCGGTCTTGCCACTTCCCGTCGGTGCTTGGAGAAGAATATTTCCGTCAGCTTCCGCCGCAAGTTCTTGGTGCTTGTATAGGTCCTCAGGTTGCAGTTCGAGGCGCTTAAGGATGTCTGACACACCGGGTGCAGGCATTCGCGGAGGTGTAACATGGGCTGAGGCGGTGTGATCGGCAAGAAGTACAATTCCCCTCAGCGCTAGGGCCGCTAGATTCGCCGGCGACATGGCAGGTTGTCGATTAAGATCTTGAAATAGGCGGCGATAGCGCATGAGGGCGCGATAGATGCGCGCCACCGCATTCCGCTGGAAGTCCGCACGTGGTTCACTTGGAATCGTTGGAGCAAGTCCGAGGACGGGCAATCGCGTCTTCGCTAACCATTCGGGAATATCAACGCGAACGAATTCAGCGAGGGCAGCAACAACCGATCCGGGAATATCGTTGACGATTGCGACAACCGGATCAGACGGATCATCTTCAGGAGCGCTGATGGGAGGAGGATAACGTCTATCGATGAGGTCAAAATCCCGATGATGCGAAACTACTCCGGCCGCAATCCAGGTCGCATCATTATGTGCTTCGTCGGGAACTGCCCATTCAAGGAAAGCCAGTGAAAGCACTTCGTGACGATGGCCCCATCGCTTTCCCGCTGGCTGGAGCTGGCGTTGAAATCCTGCAGCGGCCTTTCCGAGGTCATGGAGGATGCAGGCAAGCGCAGCCCGGTGCCACAGACGTTCATCGCCTACACGCGCCGCGAGACCCGGCAAAATCTCGTTAAGTCTCTCCAGCCTGGATAGCAC
This sequence comes from uncultured Pseudomonadota bacterium, assembly GCA_963824565.1. Taxonomy (GTDB): domain Bacteria; phylum Desulfobacterota; class Binatia; order Binatales; family Binataceae; genus JAJPJA01. The sequence goes on from CAWGQB010000027.1 coordinate 17,963, forward strand.
GGTGGCGGTATGAGCTATGAGCCCCTCGCCAGCTGCGTCTGGCGCGGGCGCACTCTTTGCCCAAATTTCGCCAGATACCTCGGTGCGTGCTTAGCGGAGCTCATGCTCCTCAGCCTCAGCTAAAAGAATGGAAAGCAAGGCGCGACTGCGCGCCCCGCCATTCAGGAGTATCGGGATCGACAAGAACTCGTCGTGCTATCGCCACTTACACGAATCAACTGGCGGTTTCCGAGATCGTCGTAAATGCGGACCGTCGTAAACACGATCGCGCAACAAATGTAACGGTCGAACGTCGGCTCGCGAAATGGAGGGCGGGCCGACAAATCGAGGCATGAGCACCGTGACGCCCCGTCCAGTACGACGGCGGAATTCGGCGGGCAGAATAGTGTCCTCGTAATATCCACGATCGGCCGTGGGAGAAGCTCCATGGTCTCGACTTTCGAATAAGGGCGAGGTCCTGGTGAGCGGCCGAGAACCACTGCAAAACGGGGATTCCGAAAAGCGTCCTCAAAATCGATACGATCAACATAAAGCGTAAGGTGACAACCGAAAAGAAATTGCCGAACGGTCGGCTGGACAGTAGCATTAGTTGAAGACGGGAATAGCCAACACCTGCGAAGGCGAAAGGACGGCCACCGCGGAAATAATATGCTGATTTTCGAGGTCTTCCCCTTTACCGACCGAAGTAAAACGATAAGCGAACCTGAAAGCTTCCCGGTTGGGCAGATACCCGATAGCGCTGGCGACATGACCATAAACAGTTGCCGGCGGCGGCATCTCAAAGGTGAGCTGCCGACCAACCAGGAAATGCGGGTATCGGAACGAGCAAACAGGCGCTTCCAGTTCGACACGCAAGACTTGCACTTCAGTTGTACCAGGGATGGTTGGTTTCCTTTGACATTTCCCCGGCCAAGCTGAGCCATCACCTCGCGCGGATGGCCCCAACTGAGAGAAACGCCGGACAAATCGTCCACGCTAAGGCTCTCAATCTTTGGAGCGTTGCTCATCGAGGTACCCCCTGGGCCCAGCCGACGAACACGCTGGAATAAATCTGATCCTTGTAGACCCGCAAAACTTCTTTGAGAGCGTCCGCCACTATCTCCGGGTTCGCTCTGAGAATTGGGACGAACTATCCTCGCGAATGGATTGTTACCGGACTTCACCACGGCACACACGACCAATCCTGGAGTCACGTCCGTGTAATGCAGCGTGAGCTTGGCTCCCCCTTCGAGTTCGCCAATTGCTCTGACGAGAGCTGCAACGCGACGTGCACGCTCACTCGGAGGAAGCCTGAAAGCCGGCTGCCCATGAACGGTTAGTTCATTGAGTTCTTGTTCCTTGGCGAGTTAACGCGAACTTCGTCGAGATTGCGATAACCAACACGGCCGCCATTGAAGAACGTGCCGGCCGTGGACAGATCGAGAGAGAACAAGCCTTGGAGAGTAGCGCGATAGAACTGATGTTCGTGTGGCACAGGATTCCCATCGTGTCGCGACATGGTGCCGAAGTCGTCCACAATTTTGACGGGGGCGATGGCAACCAAGGTACCCATCCTAAGGGGCGAAATTCGGGTGATCTCGCCGGTCAGTGGGGTCTGGTTCTCTTCCGGCGTTTTTTCGCGCGCGCCGGCACGTTTTGAAGGCGCACGCATATAGCCAAATAGGTCGTCATCCCACCAACGCAATGGATTTGCATCGGTATATGCGATCTTTGTCTCCGCGAAACACCGGTGCTGTTTGCCACTCCGGGACCGAGCGCTCAAGATACGTCCGCAACCAATATCGAACCGCTTGCGCGGACACTATGGATAATCCCCTCCGGCGCGTCCCCTGAATGCGCTTGACCGCTATAGTGTTATCGGTGCGCGCACCTTCCTCAGCTCCGGCATTGTTGAGGGCAGACGCGGGTGCGTCGATAAGCATCATTCCGGCTAACAAACGCCATTGCGTATCCTCCTGTTAAATTCCGTCAAAGAACGTAATTTGCAAAATCTAAACGGAGCCTGCGCTCGGTAGAGTCGTTCGGGAAGGTCGCGACCTTCGTCGGCTTCAGTGACTCCTTCAAGCGCCGCAGGCTGCGTTTTGAAAAAGTCCTTCAATTCTTCCAGTGAAACGAATGAGGATCAGGTCGCGCGCCAGACTGCCAATCCATACGGGGTGCATCTTCGCTATTCTCAAAAATTAAAATGAACTCGTCAAAACTAATCAGCGGATCCTTGCCAGCAGGCCACGCGCTCACGAGAGGACTGCGAGCAGCCGTGTTCGAGACGATAGTTTAGCCATATAAAGCCTCTGAAAAAGGCGCAGGTCGTTAGAGATTCTGATATGTTCGGCTAAGCGGTCGGCGACAGAGCGAATCGTCTCTATACGCGTATCTCTCCATGCCAAGGATCTCCTTAAGAAACAAATAGGTCAGCGGCCATGAGACCAAGTCCAATTCTTGGGGAAGGACATACTCGGAGCGCGGGTCGTTTTTAGCTGACGTGGAATCGCCAAGGCCGGCGAAGAAAATACGTTCTGATAAAGCGTGCGGAATTTCCGGTAGCCCGAAGAGGTCTTCGTACAGAAAGTTCCGGTCTGTGCCGGCTCTTGGCGCCATTGCTTCGGTCGTTTGTCGTCTCCGCGCTTCGGTTTTGAGTCGGAAGTCCGCTGATTTTTCCCACGCGCGCGCTACAATTCTGTTCCAGGTGTCGGCGATGCCTGCGCGACAGGCGGCTGCGACAAAGGCAACAACCTCAGATGGAAGTTGGAACATGGCGATGTCCGGACCTTGCCCTGAATTGTCAAGTGATAGACGGTGACCGATGGAAAAATGGTGCCACCCACCGCCAAGGTCGGCCGTGCTTCGTCGCGCAAATATCGACTAAGACGTCGATAACCAGCGTCCGTGGCGCTTTCGCATCAACATATTTCTCTCCAGTCTTTTCTGCCAGAAGCAGCAGACTGCGGTTGTCGTTAAGAAATCGACTAGCGAATTCGTAGGTCAGATCTGAATCGTCGGGGCAATGAACTGCAAGCGCGCGACCCACGACATCGGCGCGCCCCCAGCGGGAACGCCTGGATTGCCAGAAGGAAATCCGCGCTGATGGGCATGCCGCCAGCGCCGGCCGGAAAGAAGTTCAGGACGCTTCTCCCGTGATCATCGGGACGTGCTGTCGATAGACGAGACGGGCCGCTGGTTCACCGGAAAATACACAGCGCAAGCCCGCGACCTTCGGATCGGGCGGCTCCAGGAAGCCATAGAGCACCTGCGTCTTGAATCGCTCATCGTTTCTGGCTTGGCTTTGAGCTTTGCCCCAGCCTGTGCCGCCGGCTGGACGTACATTGAATTGGGAAACACGCAGGCGAGATAGGAGAGCAGTTTGCCGGAGAAATACTCGCGGTCGAGAAACTCTGCGACGCGAGTCAGGTCCTCAGTAGTGATAGTCGCCGGGATCTGTCTTCTCGCAAAAAGCACAGACAGTCGCGACCCCTACGTCGGCGATCGGATGTCCGGTGTAGCGAAGCATCGTTTAGCGGCGTATTAGCCTTATCCCCTCCTCATCGGGGAAATCGCATAATGTCCAGTCACCACAAGCTGGCGAGACAGTTGCAGTCCCCTCCTCATCGGGGATAGCACGACAATATTAAGCCTTCGAACCAATGTCAACCATGTCTTGCCAGATTGTGAGGCTTGCCTTTCGAACGGTGGCGCGTTAGACCGTACTTGAAGGCTCCACGACGCAGAGCGAAGAGAGGCATCTGTTCGGCTGTCGCGCGGACTGATAGCATCCCGATATCCAATCGGGCCGTCTTCGCCCACCGCGCGGCGGCACCTGCGTTTTCATTCTTCCTTTAAGACCGTCATGTCATCTTTTCCATCGTACCTAAATGATCCGAGCCCGAACGTGGTGCCCTTGCCAACATGCGACCATTGCCCAAAAACAGGTACGGCCAAAACGGCGCGAAGTCCCCCTCATACGTCGCGCGACCGATCAGGCCCTCCCAATCCATCCGCTGTCCTTGACGCGACGAGTACCTCGTCCACGACACCCAGCGCGTTTGATTTTCGATTAAGCGGACCTCGCCGGCGCGGTTCGATTAGGTCGCGGAAGTCGACTTCCAACGGCGCGCCGCAGTGGAAGCGGGACATTGACGACAGGCGGCCAAGTAGGCGGCGGAATACTATTTGGAACTCCGGGATGCGGGCCCATCCGCCTTCGTGTTTTAGGCGGGTCTGGGTCAGGAAGTCGAGGGTCAGGCGGCTCCGAGGTGGGCGGCGGTATCGCGGCGCATTCGGATAGCGTCAGCGGTTTGCGCAGCGGGCGGACCAGGTTGTCGGCGGCGTCGTATACGGGCCAGGCGGCGTCGGAGAGGGGGTCGAGGAGGTCGATGCGGCGCAGCTCGACCGGTCGTTGACGCGCGACGGCGAGAATTGTCGTTCGCCGTTGGCTCGGGTTGCTGGGTGTCGGCCGCAGCTGGGTCCTCGAAGAGTGGGCTACTTTCCGTACCTTCGGATTAGGGGGTTGAGACGCGCCAGGAGGCACTCTCTCCCTGCCCTCTCCGCGGACAATTGCCTGAGGGTATTGGGCTCGCGCCGGCCGAGGCGGTCGATTTCGCGGAGGGCTACCACGAAGTAGGGAAAGTATTCCTGGGCGCGGCCGATTAGGGTCAGGTCGAAGGATAGCTCGCTGCCCGGCTCGATCAGGCGGCGGCCGTGCTCCAGCCATCCGGTCGCGCCGTTGGTAATCGGGGCGATTACGAACGGGCGCGGGATTTCGTCGTGGGTGCGCAGCGCCGCGAATCCGGCGGCGGCGAGGTTTCGAATATCAGATGATAGGGGCAGTTGTTGGGAATCGGGCAGGGTTGGTTGAAACGGCCCGGACAGGCCAGGGCGCGGAAGACGTGGCCGAAGGCTCCGCGCAAAGTGGAGCCCAGGTAGGCGGGGAGGTCGAGGCGCTCGCGCGCGACGAAGGTGACGCGGTAGAGCGACAGCGAAAGCGCATTGGTGGCGTCGGAGGCGGCCGTATCGTTATCCCCCCTGATTGCTCGCGGCCAGCGAAGCCGCGGCGACAGGTATCGTAGCGGCAATGCCGCCGCAATTAAAGGTTATCAGAGATGATAATTGCACAGGGTGGATTGGGCGCGCACCGTCATATCGGTTTTCTTCCAACTGAAAAGTGCATCTTTGGGGCCGCACTTCGGTGTTTTAATTATCTCGCCCCGAGGGGAGAGGCCGGCGCGTAGCGCCGGGTGAGGGTCCGCAACGCCTGGCGACTCTTTTTGGCGCCAGGCATCGAAATTCTTACACCTGGCACGGACGATATTGCCGGGCGTTAAGGACCCCTCTTGAGCGCCGCAGCGGCGCTCCTTCTCCCCCTATCAGGTGGAGAACATTGCGGCGATGCGGACGTTCGACAAATTTCATCTTGACGCCTTCTGTGCTACGAATCGCGATTGAACGGAACTGCTTGGCGGTCAATCCGACGAATAGGAGGAACTCGACATGGCAGCGGCGGCGATATCCACAGCGGAACTCAATGACGTTTTCTTAAAGGCGGTCGATAGCGCGATTCACCGTCACGGCGAAGTCGGCCTTCAGGTGGCGATCTACAAGGACGGCGAGTTGGCGGTGGATGTGTGGGGCGGAGTCGCCGACCCTGACCACCGGGCGCAAAGTTGACGGCGACACACTCTTTCCGGTCTTTTCCGTGGTCAAGGCGGTCACCGCGACCGCGCTCCATATCCAGGCCGAGCGGGGGCTTATCGAGTATGACAAGCCGATCGCTCATTACTGGCCGGAATTCGCCAAGAACGGCAAGGGCAAGGCCACCGTCACCGACGCGCTGAGCCATCGCCTGGGACTCCATCAGATGCCCGAGGGCGTGACGCCGGCGCGGATGGCCGATTACTACTGGATGGTATATCAGCTCGCCGCGATGGCGCCGGATTTCGAGCCCGGCACCCGCAACGCCTACATGTGTTACACCTTCGGCTGGGTGATCGCGGAGCTGGTGTGCCGCACCGACCCCAAGCTCAGGCCGTTCGGCAGATTTGTCCAGGAGGAGATTTGCGCGCCGCTGGGAATCAAGGATTTGTGGATTGGAATTCCGGGCGAAGTCGAGCCGCGCATTGCCCGCTTGATCGACGCGCCACCAACGGGGATGCCGCCTGACGCGCTTTTCTTCAAGTGTATCCCGCCCAGGTCGGCACCACGCAGGAGGTTTTCGGACGCCCCGAGGTGCGCCGTTCATGCGTTCCGGGCGCGGGAGGAATCTTCAACGCCCGCAGCGCGGCGCGCCTGTTCGCGATGCTCGCCAACGGCGGCGAGCTGGACGGAGTGCGATTGCTCTCGCCGCAGCGGGTGCGCGCGCTTCAGCAATCCGCGTCCGAATACCGACGAGCCCGATATGGTGCTGGGATTTCCGGTCCGCGTCGGCACGGCCGGCTATTGGCTCGGCGGAGCCGGCGCGGCAGCGGTGGTGGGCGCCAACCCGCGTACCCTGTGCCATCCGGGAGCCGGCGGCTCGATTGGATGGGCCAACCCCGACCTGCGGCTGGCCGGAGCGATTTGCCATAACCGGATGTTCAATGGGCCCGACGATCCCTTCGCGCCGATCGCGCAGGCGATCCGGCAGACTTTCGGCGAATAGCGCTCATTCGAGAGCCGGCCTGGCCGAGCTACGGATTAGACCACCAGACAAAAGCGGCACGGACACGCTGGACGGCGGGTGCCCCTTTTTGATGGCGCGAACGGCCGCTGATATAGTTAGCCGTATGCCATCACCAAGTTCGGCCGAAGCGGCTACGCCACCCCCAGCATCCGGGCCGCCGATCAAACATAGCATCGGTCTGGGTCAGCGGATCGGAATCGCAGTTCTGGGCGCCCTGGTTTTGCTGGGGGTGATCAACCTGGCGCTGCATTTTGGCCAGAAGCGCCATGACCGGCTGGACTACAGCATCGACGCGGCTTTTCCGCCCGGCAAGCCATTCGTGCCGGGGGAGATTTACGCCACCACGATGGCGGAAATCATGGACCACGAACTCAACGGCGCCTTCGGATGGCGTCCCAACGATATCTTTCTGTGGGGGCCGACGCTGATGGCGGACAACAACGCCAACCGCCAGATTGGAATCCTGATTGCGCTGCGCGAGACCTGCCGCGTGTTCAAGGACCATCTTGACCAAGGTCTCCTCCAATGAGTACGACCCAAACCTGCTACTCGCCGACTCCGACTTCCGCAACGACCCTTACCGTTGGATGCTGCCGTCGGCGGAAAGCAAGTACCGCAGCGGAGTCAGACATCTGCGCGCATACGTCGCGGGTTTGCATGCCAACCCGGAGACTTCGCGGGAACTGAATCAGCGCAACGTCGAATTGGTCCGCCTGCTGCAGGCGTGGACCGACCTGCTGGGCGACGCTCACGCCAATCTCTACCGGACCGAGACCGACGCCGGAACTCCGGTGCGGCCGTGGACGGTGGACAATTACTTTTACCAGGCGCAGGGCTATGCGCACGTGATGTACTACATGATGCAGGCGCTCAGGCGCGAATATTACCTCGCATTGCGCACCAAGCCGGTGCTGGCGAAACTGTTCGACGAAGCTATCGACCCGCTAGGCAAGGCCGCGACGCTCAAGCCCCTGATCGTGCTCGACGGCGCGCCCGACGGCATCTTCGCCAACCATCGGCGCAATCTCGACGGTTACATCTCGGAGGCGCGCCAAAAAATCTATTCGATTCGCGAGGAGCTGTCACAATGATGATTGGCATTCCCGCGCCAGGATTCGGACAGAAGCAAATCGGCAAACATTTTCAGTTGCGTTCCTGCCGCGCTACAGTCACCGTGGATCAGGGGGAGCGTTGTCAGCTCCGCCGAGGAGAGAGCCAACATGCCGGAGCGCGCCGGACTCGATAAGGACAAGGCCCAAAGATTTCTTCAACAGGTAATGAAGGACGTCGCGGCCTCGTTTCATTCCGCGATGAGCTATATCGGCGACCGGCTGGGGATTTTCAAGGCCATCGCCGCTGCCGGCCCGGTCACCGTCGGCGAGCTGTCGCATCGCACCGGGCTGCAGGAGCGCTACCTGCGCGAATGGCTCGGTTCGATGGTCGCCGCCCAGTACATCGAGTACGATCCCGCCACCGGCCGCTACCACCTGCCGCCTGAGCATGTCGCGCCGCTGGCCGATGAGGATTCACCGGTGTTTCTGGCCAGCATGTTTGCAGCGCTGCTCCCGCATCTGGTAGTCGCGCCCAAAGTGGCGGAGGCGTTCCGCACCGGCGGCGGGGTGGCGCAAAGCGAGTATCCGCAGGAACTGTTCGCGGCGATGGAACGCATGACCGCGCCGATGTACAAGCACTACCTGACTCAGCAATGGCTCCCCGCCCTGCCGGAGGTGGTCGCAAGGCTAAGCAGCGGCGGAGCGGCCCTGGACGTGGGCTGCGGCAGCGGGCTGGCCGCGATCAAAATCGCCCAGGCTTTCCCCGAAGCCCGCGTGTTTGGCTTCGATCGCCACGCCGGATCGGTAGAGCGGGCGCGAGCCAACGCGCGGGCGGCCGGTTTGGGCGAAAGCCGCATCAGGTTCGACGTCGCCGACTGCAACCAGCTTCCGCATTCCGCCTTCGACTTCATCACCACCTTTGAAGTGGTGCATGACGCGGTGGATCCGCTGGCGCTGGTCGGCTCGATCCGCAACGCACTGCGGCCCGGCGGCACTTACATGATGGCCGAGGTCAACGCCTCGTCCCGGGTCGAGAACAATATCAATCCAATGGGGCGGATGATGTACTCGGCAAGCACACTTTATTGCATGACCACGTCGCTGGCCGAGGGCGGCGCCGGACTGGGCGCGGCGATGGGCGAAGCCAAGGCGCGGGAACTCGCGCAAGGCGCGGGCTTCAGGTATTTCCGGCGCCTGCCACTGGACCATCCGTTCGCCGCACTGTACGAGCTGAAGGCGTAGCCAGCGAGTCCACCATAGATCAGTGGGGCGGGTGGGCGTCCCTTTGGGCGTCCCTGCCCGCCGTAAACGCGAGCCGGGCGAGCGTAACCAGGCGGATAAGGAGCGGCGGGCAGGGACGCCCGCCCCACTAGCTAAGCTAGAACCACGGGCAGAACAGCAGCGTGCCGGATCGTAGGAGCAACTGTGCCATCGCTGGTAGCCATTGCTCGGGGATACCTGTGAGCCGTGCCAACGGACCTGTCAAAAAATAGGATTCCGCCGTTGGCGCGAGCATCCGCCGCAGGCCCATCAGGCCGTGCGACGCGGTGTATAGCGCAATCCGATGATCTTCGCCCGGCGCGAACTGCGCCTTCTCACGCGCCAATTCGATCGCCCGCGCCATCCCGCCTAGCGCGTCGACCAGCCCATTGGCTGCGGCCGCGGAGCCGCTCCAGATGCGGCCGCGCGCGACCATTTCGGTCTGCGCCGCGTCAAGTTTGCGGCCCTGGGCAACTTTGGCGGTGAAATTCGCGTAGAGCTCGCCCATCACCCGGTTGAGTTGATCGAGTTCATCCGCAGTCAGTGGCCGGGTGATCGAGAGCGCGTCGCCGATGGCCGCGGTCTTGACATAATCGATACTAATGCCGACTCGCTCCAGCGCCTCGCCCAGATTGAACTTGGTAAAAACCACCCCGATTGAACCGGTGATGGTGGACGGTTGCGCGACGATCGCGTCGGCTGGCGCCGCGACGTAGTAGCCGCCCGAACCGGCCACATCGCCCATCGAGACCACCACCGGCTTGCCGCGCCGTTGCACCTCGGTAACGGCGCGCCAGACCAGGTCCGATCCGACCGCGGAACCGCCGGGCGAATTGACGCGGAAGATCACCGCGCGCACGCGCGGATCGTCGGCGGCCAGCAGCAACTCGGTGGCGGTCTGTTGCCCGCTGATAAACTCTCCCGCGCGCGGCGACTCGCCGGCAACCACCGGGCCCAGGCCATAAACCAGCGCGATTCGCGGGCGTCTGCCGCGGTCTTCCAGGTAATTGGTACGCCTCAAATAGCGGTCCAGCTTGACGATTCTGTGACCGGCGGGTTTATCTCGCTGCCGGCGCCACAGTCCGCGCAGGAGCCGCTCGATTAGGGGCAGTTGCGGCGTCGGGTTCGTTATCGCCTTCGAAGTCAGTGGCAATATCCTGGGCATACCCGATTCGATCGATTAACCCGCAATCGCGGGCCGACTGGGCGCTATAGAAGCCGCCGTTAAGCAGTTCCTTGGCGCGATCCGGTGCAAGCCGCCGCGACCGCGCCAGGTACTCGACGAGCATCTTCTCGAAGTCCGCGACCACCGCTTCCACGCTCTCGCGGACCTCCGGCGACATATGGTCGCGGCTGGTCATTTCTCCGGCTCCCTTGTACTCCTTCCATTGCAGGGTCTGGGCTCCGACGTGCAGATAGGACAATGCTCGCTTGAGGAAGAAACTGCCGGCGCCAACTCCCAGCATATTAAGCGCGGTGTCGGGATTGGCGACGATTTCCCCGGCGCCCGCGGCGATCAGGTATTCGCGCGGGTCCGCGGACTCGGAGTCGAGCACGGCAATGGTCCGCTTGCCGGCGCGGCCGACTGCGGCGAGCAGATCATGCAGTTCCTGGGCGGAAGCGATTCCGCACGAGACCCCGGCGATTTCCACCATCACGGTGGTGAGCGCGGAATCCCGCGCGGCATGCTCCAACGCGTCACGCAGTTGATGCATGGTGACGAGGTCGCGTCCCCTGATGCGGTCCAGCAGCGACCCGGCTGAATGTTCGTGGATGGCGCCGGAAAGCCGCAATCGCAGCAGGGAGTCCGCGGGAATCCTCGCCGGTCGGAAGATCAGGAAGAAGTACGCGGCGGCGATTGCGAGTGCGGCGAGAGCCAGGACGCCAGCCGTAACATGCCAACCGATTAAGAACGTGATCACACTCACCATCAGGATGGCGAGGACAAGTACAATCACCCGGGCCTCACGAGTCACATGAATCCTCCTAAAGCCAACTGGCGGCCAGCGCCAGGAAATATGTTTGCGTGCCGCGCATCCGCAACCACATACCGTCGTTGGAGACTCCAGGGGTTACTTCGGAATGCCGCTGCACGTTTTCCGCATCCTCAGTTTAGACTACGCTTTTTTACATGATGAGGTCTGTTTTCGCCGCAACCCTGATTGTTTGTCTTGCTGCGTTCTCAGCCTCGGCGCAGATGGCCAACTACTGGGAGGCGACGCCACCTTCGATCATGCGGAGCAGCGCCGCCGCCCGCGGAACTCCCAGAGGTTCCCTTTGCTCCGATTCACGGCGTAAAGCTTGCGGCCATTAGTCAACGTGAACAAGGACTACAAGGTCACCGGCCCTTGGCCACCGTTATGGCTGGGGCCGAAAGAGATCGGCTTGTTGGCAACCCACCATGATCGGGTCACGCTGATAGCGTTCTACGGCGAGCACTTTGCCAAATCGCGGGTCCTGGCCGACACCTCAACGGTTAACGGCGGCAAAATCCTTGATATGGCGGTCAGCCACGACGGCATGCGTCTGGCGATTGCGGTGGCATCCAATAACAAATTACAAATCTGGACGCGCGATACCCAGGAGGACTCGCCGGCCTCGGTGGCCGCGACCATGGATGAAGCTTGCGACAAGGCCGGGGTTGCCTGGCTCGGTCCCGAAACCGTAGCCGTCGGGGCCGAATGCGCGCCGAGCGCGGCGGCCCGCCCTCTCCGCAACCGTCCGCAACTCCCGGGCAAACCGAGGTGTCCGAAGTGCCGGTGAAGCCCGTGCATAGCCTGCATCTCGTGCAAATCGGCGCAAAGACAGGCGGCGGCGAGTCTGGAACTCGACTGCCTGGATCAGATCGATCCCACGACGTTGGGATGGAGTCCTGACGGCGATTACGCATTGGCGCAAAGCATCGAGGGGCGAAAATGGTTCGTGATCGACCGCTCCGAAGCCCGATGCGAACCGCTTAAACTCGCGGGGCTGGTGCCGGCCGGATTTATCGAATGGGAAAAGGGCGATCGCCGCTTTCTATTTACCGCGGCCCCGGCGCGTGCGCCCGACTCCGCGCATATCGCGAGTTATGGAGTACACCATTGCATCGCAAAATGCGCGGCTGCTGGGGTCACCAGCCGTAAGCGCCGTGTATGTCATCCGGCGGCGAGGTCGCGATACTTGGTAGTAACCGTCTCACCGCCGCGGTCATGACCCACAACCCGAATTTGCTGGTCCCGGCGGGAATTGCATGGATCGATCCGCTGCGCTCGCAATTGAACGTCGTCCAGACCGGATTCTCCACCACCGCGGCGGAACTGCTGGGCGCGACGCTGCGCTATTCGGCGCAAAAGCAGTTGCTCGCAACAAGCTTCCAAACGCCAGGCCGAAAAGGGGCATTCACCGTGCTGTTGTGGGTCTCGGCCGCTTCGAAAACCGGCGGCGTCCTCGCCACCGGCCGGGTCGGCCGGCGGATGCTGTCGAGTTGGTCGCCCGACGGCACCAGACTTGCTGTCCTCGCGGGCATTCCCGATCGTCCGACGCTGGCGATCATCGCTGTCCCTCAGTGAGGGCTGTTAACTCTGATTCTGAACCCTCCCCTCAGAGAGACTACGGGAGGGTACAGAGTAATTTCCCATCACTGGTTATGCATGGCCCAGTAGTCTGCGCCGAGTCTGAGCGTCTGGGCGGCACGCTCGAAGTTCTCGAATGCCAGCAGTCCGCGCTCGACCGCCAGCTTCCGGGCATGCGCCACCACGTCTTCCATATGCGCATGGTGCATGATCAGCGAAAAGGGCTTGGTGGTGCGCTTGTTGAACTCGCTCAGCTTGTCGAGCATCGAGATCACATCATTTTCGTGATTGGCCCAGCGCGCCGCGGCGGTGCCGGTGCCGACTTCGAGCACGATCAAGTCGATCGCGGGATCCCGATCCAGGATATCGAGGATGCGGATCAAATTACCCTCTCCAGGGCCCATAATCGTTCCCGCCGCGTCCATCGGGTTGCGATAGCTGCCGCCGATCGTATTGAAGAACGTCTTGAGCTCGTCGTATGAGGACTGTGACAACGCCGGCACGTCCATCCCCGCGCTGGCGAAGATGTCGGTGATGAACACGGATTGTCCACCGGTCATCGCCACCAGACCGACGCCGCGTCCCTTGATTGGCGGGCTGATCGAGAACATCGCAAGCGCATCCAGCAGCGCGTCCCAGGTGCGGACCTCTACCGCTCCGCCGGCGCGCACAATCGCCTTCCATACCTCGCCGGTTGTGGCCAGCGATGCCGTGTGCGAGAAGGTTGCGCGGGCGCCGGCTTCGGTGACGCCGCCCTTCCAGATGACCACCGGACGGTGCGCGGTAGTGCGCCTGAGCACCTCCAGGAAGCGGCGGCCGTCGCGGATTCCCTCCACGTACATCCCAATCACGCGGGTTGCCGGATCGTCGCCCATCAGCTCGAGGTAATCGGCGGGCTGGAGCACGATCGCATTGCCGATCGAAGCCCCCTTGTTGATCTTCATCCCCCGCGTCGGCGCCTGAAACGCCATATTCACCATGTGCGTCCCGCTCTGGGAAATGAAGCACACGTCGCCACCCTGGCCGGTAGGCTGGCCGGGGAAATTGCACAGCCCGACGCCCGGATTGTAAAGGCCCATGCAGTTGGGGCCGACTAGCGCGATATCCGACTCCGCCGCGATCGCGCGCAGCTGCTTTTCAAGGTTGATGGCGTTTTCCTCACCGGTTTCGGAAAAGCCCGAGGTGAAAAACTGTACGCCGCGCACTCCGGTATCAAGGCAATTCTTGAGGATCATCGGCGCGACCTGGCGAGGCACGGCGGTAATCGCGAGATCGATCGGTCCGGGCACGTCGGCGAGATTGAGGTAGTTCGTGATCCCCATCTTTTCGATATTAGGGATCTCCTTCGGATCGATCTGAACCGAGTAAAGCTTGCCGTTAAAGTTGGATTGCGCGCGCAGCCAGATGTAGCCGCCGGCCTGCTTGTCGCCAATGACGACGATGGTGCGGGGTGCAATCGCCTGCTCCAGGTTCTTGCGGCGCGCCGCCGCGCGATCGCCGTTGACGGGCGCGGCCTTCGCTGCCAACGGCTCGTTGAGCGCGACCCGCGCGTCGACCGCCAGCAGACCGTCGGGATAGAGCATCACCGGATTAAGGTCCATCTCTTTGATATCGGGCCGCGCATCAGCGAGTTGCCCGAGCTTCACCAGCAGGTCGACAAACGCATCCACATCAACGGGCCGCGTCCCGCGCACACCGCGCAACAGGGCCGCGCCCTTGAGTTCAGCGAGCATCTCGCGGCCGGTCTTCGCATCGATTGGCGCGGGCCGCATCACCACGTCCTTGAGCACCTCGACCAGGACGCCTCCCAGCCCCACGACGAGCATCGGGCCGAAGGCCGGGTCGGAGATTATCCCGGCCAGCATCTCGACGCCCGGCGCCGCCATCGCCTGCACCGCCACGCCTTCAAAGCGCGCGGAGGGCGCATTGCTCGCGAGGCTGCTTTTGATTTTCTTGAAAGCGGCCTCCACCTGCGCCCCCGAGGTCAGCCCCAGCACGACTCCACCCACATCGCTCTTATGGGTCACGTCGGGCGAGAGCACCTTGAGCGCCACCGGAAAGCCGACCTCCTTGGCTATCGCCGCGGCTTGAGTGCCCGACGAAGCGCGGCGCGCCATCGTGGTCGGGATGCCAACCGACTCCAGAAGCTGCTTGGACTCAATTTCGGAAAGGGCGCTGCGGTTTTGGGCGCGCGCCGCATCGATCACCTGATCGGCAGTAGCTGTATCCATGCGAGCCGATATAGCAGATCGCCGATTTGGGTGACAAAGCCGCTGATACCCGACAGAGCCGAAATCCCGGTGCCGAGGTGCTTTGGGGTAACGGATCGATCGGGGTACACATCTTGCTCCAACTGAAGACAATCGGCCGTGTTTTTCGATACCGGACGTTAAAAGTCTTGTGGTGATTCAAAATGCGTAAGATCGGGATGGTCGAACTTTTACTTATGGGGGTAATATTTTCCGGTTGTGCCGCGTTAGCTTCACTCGGGGGAGGCTCCACCAGTCCCGGTGCAACCGACACGGCGGCGACGGTAACCGCGCCCGGCCCTTCGCTTTTCAATTTTGTCGGCCGCTCGACCAAATTCGTGTTCGTCAGCCCGTCCGCTCTTTTGGCCGGTAGCAGCAGGGTCGAAGCGTCCCTGATACAGGAGCAATGCATGTTTCACACCGCTGACCCGCCGTTTCTGGTGCCGGACTTTAGCCAGAAGTGGTCCTTCGTCGGACGTATGAATCAAGGCCCCACCATTCAAGCGCTCGAATACAAGACCATCCTCACTCTGGGGCTGACCGGTCCCCAACAACTCAATTCCTGGCCGGTAAGCCTGGTTTCACTCAGCGATTTTCCCGACGATTATCTGGCGCAGCGTTTGCCCGCGATTGGCAAAACGGAACCCGACGAACGCAATGACATTCTGGCGCAATACGTAAACAATTCAAGACGAATCGGGGAGGTCGCGGACAGGCTTATCCAAAACTACAACCCGCAAGTCGAATGCCCGCCCAGTCATTAAGAACGTCAGATTTTGGCGCGTTTAAGCCCGGTCGCCAATCGACCGCCGTACGCACAAATAATCGGCCACCTGAGCAAATTTGGAGTATGCTTGAGCGTGGGGTGGTAACCAGGCCCAAAACCACATCCATCCGGACCTATGGAGATTTCCAATGGAGCAGCCGAAAGCTCTCGCAAGTGTCGCCGAAATTCGGGACCGCGCTCGAAAACATCTCGAAGAAGGCGCCGTCACCGACGAGTACACAGCGGATCGAACCCAAGTCCTGGCAGTTTTGAATGAACTGCTTGCGACCGAAATTGTGTGCATGTTGCGCTACAAGAGTCATTACTACAATGTTTCCGGGATTCACTCAGGTGCGGTCAAACCTGAATTTCTCCAGCACGCGCAGGAGGCGCAGCAGCATGCTGACCTGCTTGCCAAGAGAATCGTCGAGCTTAATGGCGCTCCAAACTTCAACCCTGAAGGATTAGCCGAGCGCAGCCGCTCGGAGTTTCCTCACAACTCCGACCTTATCGCGATGATTCGTGACGACCTTATCGCAGAGCGAATTGCCGTCGAGTCTTACTCCGAAGTTGCTCGATGGCTGGGTTCCGATGATCCGACCACGCGCAAATTGATGCTGGATATCCTTGCGGTCGAAGAGGAGCATGCGATGGACATGAAGACCCTCATCGCGAAGCTTCTCGAATTGCACCAAGTGAAATAAAATAAAGCCCGTTAGTCCTTTCCCGCTAATCCTTGGCCCGTTGGTCCTTGGCCCATTAGTTCTCAGGATGATGGGCGCTCGCGACGGACCACCTCGATAACCGCGGCGGCGTCGGGACTCGCTTTTATCTCTTCGAGCGTCATCGATAAGCGGCGGCGCCAGTTGGGATGTTCATTGGTCGTCGCGGGAAGGTTGACCTGCGAGACTTCGCCGGTGAGATTCTCCAGTTGGACTATCGCGATAGCCGCACCCGAGCGCGCCAGAAACGCGTGCACCGATTCCGAAAGGCACTGAAAGTCGTCGCCATTTTCCGGATCCAGCTTTTGTTGACGCAAAGCGGCTAACAGGCGCGCCTTTTCTTTTTTTCGCTTATTACGCTGCCGGCGGCCCTCCATAGGGTCAGGGTACAAATCATGCCGCTCGCGGATATCGACATCGTTGGCCAGCCACCAGCCTTTTAGCGTCGCAAGGTCATGGCTGCCGATAGTGGCCAAAGCAAACGCCGGGTATTCGTCGGGTGCAATAAATTCTCCCGAATCGCTATCCTGCTCGAAGTACACAAGCCGATACGACAATATACCGCGCTCGATGAGCCTTTCACGAAAGCCTGCGGGCACGGTTCCAAGATCTTCACCAACTACCAGGCAGTGATTGCGCCACCTCTCCAACGCCAAAATCCCGGTCAGATCGTCGAACGGATATCGGACGTAAGCTCCCTGCGCGGGGCTATTGCCTTCCGGCACCCAGTAGAGGTGCTGCAGGCCCACAACATGGTCGATCCTGAGTCCGCCGCTATAACGCATATTGGCGCGTACGAGGTCAATAAAAGTGGTGTAACCTGTCTCGCGCAGCATTCGAGGATCTAAGGGTGGCAGTCCCCAATCCTGTCCGGCCGGGTTGAGAATGTCTGGAGGCACACCGGCATGCGCTTTCGCCACCACCACGTCAGGCTCGGACCATGGTTCCGCGCCTGCGGCGTTGCATCCGACAGCGAGGTCGCGGTACAGACCGATCGTCATCCCGCGAGCTTGCGCGTGGTATGCGGCATCGCGCAGTTGCGTATCGGCCACCCACTGCGCCCACATGAGAAATTCGATCTCCTGGCGATGGCTTGCGGCGAATCGAGCCGTCCCTTGCGAGCCGGGTTCTCGAAGTCCATCAGGCCACAACCAATCATCCTGGCGTGAAGTTTGGCGCCGGATCTCCATGCGGATAGCCTGAAAAGTGCAAAACCGCTTCAGAGCTTCGCCGGCGCTATGAACGAAGGCTTCAAAAGAGCGCTGGCGCGCAATGGCAGCGCCGGCTTTAAAGTGAGGATAAATCAGCCGAAGCACTCGCAGCTTAAGCTCAGCCACCGCCCCGTAGTCGACCAGGTCCGCGGCGCGAACCGCCGCCAGGGCGGACTTGAAAGCCTGGCTCCCAACCAGGGCTTGAGCTGGTTCGCAGGTCTCGAATTCGGGTATCGCAGCCACATCGATATTCAACACATTGAGGAACAGCCGACTTGCGGGCGCATATGGGCTGGCTTGTTCAGCCTCATCGAGAAACAAGGCGTGAAGGGGATTAAGACCGACCATCGAGGCGCCCCAACCCACCGCAATATCGATTAAATCACGCAGGTCGGTGAAATCGCCGATACCCCAGTTGCGGCCAGATCGTAACTGATATAGCTGTGCGGCTACTCCCCAAACTCTTTCACCCCCTTCGATTGGTACCCGCCAGCATCGAGGCGGAGTTATTATCAATGGCATCCGAGCATTGCCGATTTCGAACCGATGATATCCGCAAGGGAGTTCGATGCTCAGTTCAACTTCGGTTTTTTGCGCCACGGCATCAATGCTTTCTCCATCAAACAGATCATCCGCGTTGACTGTACCCTCCTGCGCGACACCGCTATCTTCGAGGACCAACTTCCACGTCAGCCGGCCTTCGCCCTTGCGGACGTTAACCGCAATGTGTGCCGGCTGATGGTCTTGGGTGACGATCAAAACCGGTGGCAACCTGCGCGAGTTCTCGGCGTCATTCAGAGCGGTTACAAAATCTCGCGCGGCCTGCTCGTTTTCCACCGGATAACCCATCGCCGCGAGCACGGCGCTGATGACCTCGGGAGCGGTTGCGATCCGTTTGCCGGCGGCATTAACGTACTCCAGCTCGATGCCCAATCGCCGAGCCAAATCGGCTCTGGCGCTGTTGGCAAAGTTATCCTTCGCTTTCGCCGCCATCATGGTTGTCAGTCCGGGGGGTGCGCAACTTGTACCGGAACGACTCCTATTAGATTATCATGCTGACCTTCAATCGGCTGATATTTGATTTCGCAAGACCGCATCTACGCCGTGGCACCGTTGCGAATCCGCTTCATTTGTATATTGACCAATACCATACAAATCACTTGCGCATGTTGAGACAAACCCGATGGAATATTAGAATGGACTTAATAAAGCTCGTCGCAACTATTGGTATCGCTTTTTCTCTATCCGTGGCTACGACAAGTGGACTGGCCGCTCAAACCTCAGCTCCTTCCGCACCGGTATCGTCAGCGAGCGATACAGGGAGCGCGCGAATCAAGCCGATGAATGAGCGTTACTTGCTTTCACATTCCTCCGCGGTTTACGCGCAGGCAGATACTTCGAGCGCGGTAATTGGTCATGTTCACAAAAAAAAGCATGTAGAAGTAACCGGATTGGAGGGCAATTGGCTCCAAGTGAAATTGCCTGATGGCAGACTGGGTTTCATTCCAACCAAAGCGGCCGAATAGCAAACGCCGATTTCGCTTACTGGTAGGGAAAATCGAGCTTAGCGCAGAAGAAGCTTGATCCACGCCGTTACCAGCGCCGCGATCAGGATTTCCATCGGCGGACTCGCCCGCGACCATCGCAGCGAAAAATAGGACCCGGACGGCTTCGTTCTGTTCCCGCCCGATCGCAGCGCGAAACGAAGCGCTGATTGCAATCGCGACGTTGATCCGACGGTAGGTAGCGCCAGCGCCATCGGCGGAGTTCGCCGCTGCGGCGGTGCTCCAGTCTAAGGCCGTCAGATAAACAATGGGCGAGGGCCGCGCCCGTTGCGACCATTCCCCATGGCAAGCCGCAGCCAAACATGGAAGGCGAGACCTGCGCCATCAGAACGCGTACGGCGCCGGCGGGTCCGAGTGCCCCCCAACCTAACACCACTGAGATCGGCCGCTGGATTTTGCGAAGCGACGATCGGTCCTTCCGCAAACCCCTATACTTGAAGGCGCCTCCGGGCGGAGATTCACAGCGTTGCGGCTGTTTTGCCGGGCGGGAATGCAGTTGCCCAGCCCGCGAGCAGTCCGCTCTCCGCCAATCCAATCGAGCGGTACGCCAGGTGAACCCAAACGCCGCCGGTTCGTGTTTGAACACGAGGCAAATTAGTGCCGCGTGCGAAAACTAACGTTCACCAACAATACGGGTGTCAAGAGTTGCGTTGCTCCGCGGTAATCCAGAGGATCGGCCAATCACGGACGCCGCCCGCAGCGCAATCAAACCAGGCCGTCGGCATGGGAATTGCTTAGCTCTCCGTCCATGTAATGTCCACGTCTGGAATAACAAATGGCCTTCTTGTGGGTTTAGTGGCAGTTCGGAGTGTGGTTTTGAGATGGTCAGCGGAACTCTTTGGACCGGCGATTTGCCTGGGCTGACTTATGACCTACCACAGCGGTATTACGCGCCATGAAAGAGGCCGGCATTCTTTGGTTTGCGCACTTTCGAATCGATGTTGCGAATCAACAGGTCTGGCGCAACGGCCAACTGGTGGAGGTGCGTCCGAAGGCCTTTCAGGTACTTTTGTACCTCGTCTTGAATCCCCAGCGCCTGATTACTCGCGAAGAACTGCTCAGCCGTGTCTGGCCTAATGCGCCTGGCTCCTCCAGCTTGCTGCGCTCGTACATCTGGGAACTGCGCCAACGGCTGGGTGATACCGCCACCGCACCGCGCTATCTGGAGACCGTCAATCGGCGCGGTTATCGATTTCTCGAACCCGTAAGGACTGACTTTTCCTCGGTATCCTCAGCCAATGATGGCTATGCACCGTCGTCGCACACGCGCCATGCGTCGTTGCGCGACGCCACTAACGTCCATTCCCAAATTGAATTTGCGCCTCACCACTGGGAAGCCGACCTGCGCGCCATCTCTGACGGCGCATATGGTCAGATCGATGGATCTGGACCGACCCGCCACACGCGTGTGGTCTCGGCCCTGAAACCGGCCACTGGGACGCTGACCGTGGGCGTCCTGCACTCGCTGACCGGGACCATGGCCTACAGCGAAAGCCCGGTGGTCGATGCCACATTGCTCGCGCTTGATGAAATCAACCGCCGGGGCGGCCTGTTGGGCCGTTGCGTGGAAGCGCTGGTGGTCGACGGAAAATCCGACGCCGCCGCCTTTGCCAGTAGCGCGCAATGGCTGCTCGGTGAACGCGGGGTCAGCGCGATCTTCGGTTGTTGGATGTCAGCACACCGCAAGCGGGTTGTGCCGATTGTTGAACAACATGACAACCTGCTGCTTTATCCGGTTCAATATGAGGGGCTCGAAAGTTCACCCAACGTCTTTTATTTCGGCTCTGCCCCCAATCAGCAGATTATTCCCGCGGTGCGCTGGGCCTTCGGTTTCCTCAATTGCCGGCGCCTCTTCCTGGTGGGCTCCGACTACATCTTTCCGCGCGTGGCCAATGAAATCATCCGCGACCAGATAACCCGCGTCGGCGGCGAGGTCGCGGGTGAGATCTACATTCCTTCGGGCAGCGTCGAAGTCAAGGAACTGATCGCCGAGATTGCCGCGGCCAAACCCGAGTTAATCATCAATACGATCAACGGCGACAGCAACATCGCCTTTTTTCGCTCACTGCGTACCGCTGGTATCAAGCCCGAGTGGATTCCAACTCTGTCCTTCAGCATCGGAGAAAATGAGCTCCGCAACCTGGATATCACCGGCGACTACGCGGCCTGGAACTACTTCCAGAGTATCGAGCGCGCCGAAAACCGCCGCTTTGTCCAATCCTTCCGCAACCGTTACGGGCCCCAGCGCGTAACTTCCGATCCAATGGAGGCTGCCTATCTGGGCGTAAACATGTGGGCGCAAGCGGTCACCGAAGCCGGCACCCATGAGGCCCCCGCGGTACGCGAAGCCCTGCGCCATCAGTCCTACAACGGTCCCGAGGGGCTGGTGCGGATCGACCCGAGCAACCAGCACACTTGGAAGACCATCCGCGTCGGCCGTGTAACCGATGATGCTCAGTTCGAGATCATGTACAGTTCGGAGAAGCCGATCCGGCCCGAACCCTATCCGGACACCCGTTCCTCGCGCGAATGGGACTTGTTTCTCTGCTCCATCGCCCATTCCTAGCCAATTCCCGCGCCACCGTCTCTCGCAGGACCACACTTTTGCGTCTCGAACACAAGTCAAACGTCAAAGATGCGTCAAATATACGTCGAATTATCGTTCATTAAATAGTCATTGAGTTTCCACTCGCGTCCGAGTTATCGTCTAATGCAAGATTTAGCACATAATCATTGCCTATTCTTTGCGCTGGAGACTGCGTAATCTTTAATCAACCGCTCGCCGGCGGTGCATTTCAAAACTGGCGCCGAATCGTCAACCGGGACTGGGCGTGACGCATCCCGCTTCCGGATACCCACGGCTGAATGCTCTCTTTATGCCCGCCGTCTCTCGCGTTCCGGCCTCGGCTACCGGCGCCTCTCCAGCACCCGAAAACTTCCGCCGGCCTTTTCCTCAATGATTGCTGGTTATCCAGAGATCCGTTTGACGCTCGCACGCTTATAGCTGGTGACGATCGCGCAGTGCCGGGCCGCGCCGATCTAATCGCGCCCGTAAGCGACCTATTGCTGAGTGAGCGGCGCTCTACAGCCGCCTCCGCCCGGCTGCGGAACTACCCACGAACCGCTCACTGGCGCCAGCGCCATCTCCATTTTTGGCACCCTGGCATATCGCTTGCTCAACAGCGCGCCGCGTTGGGTTGTGAGAATTCAGGGCTTTACGACGCAAATTTTGACGCGTTCCGTTTGACGGTTCGGAGGCCGCAGTGAAACCAAGAGGACCCATCCATCCTGCCCAGGCATCGGTCCTGGCGATCATATTCTCGTTCGGCGCGCTGTGCTGGGGAAGCGCGGGCCGCGCGGATACGGCGGTGCCGCCCACACCGTCATCATCGGCTGGCGGCAAGCACATAGAGTTGGCGCAGGCGTCGGGCTCATCGCCCGATGGCGCCACGATCGAGCAGCTTCGCGGCGAAATCGAGGCTGAACGGGAGCGAACCGCCATATTGGAACAGCGGCTCGACGAAATCCAGCGGCAACAGCAAAAGCAAGGCAATGTTCTCAGCGGCATCCATGCGACTATCGGTCGCGCCCGGGAGGTCACCCCTGGCACGGCGCCAAACATGCCAGTTGAAGCCGACATTTACAACAAAGGCTTCTTTCTGAAGAGCAAACACGAAAAGTTTTCGCTTTTCATTAACGGCCTGGCGCAGACCCGCTATACCTTCTTCAAGCCCAACAGTATCGGCCAGTTCGGAGCCGACAATCCCGCGGTCAGCAACTTCGACTTGTTTCTCGGGCGGCTCGCGTTCTCGGGCAATGTCTTCGAGCCGGACCTGAAATATTTCTTTCAAATCCAGGGCAGCACGGCCGGCAACTCCAACACCATCTCCTTGCTCGACTGGTTCACCTCCAAGACCTTTAACCCATATTTGACTATTCAGGCCGGGCGATCATGGACGTTTTATACTTACGAATACTACGACAACCCGGGGAATTACTTATTCGCTGACCTGTCTACGGCCGAGTATGCATTCCTGTTGCAGCGGGCGATTGGCGTCCAGCTTTCCGGCCAGGTCGGCAAGCTCGGTTACGGGGGCGAAGTGGCCAACAGCGTTCCCGCGCTGGATGCCGGCGGGCAGGAAAACCTGCACGGCCAAATGGCCTATATCGGCAACCTTCATTACGACATCTTAGAGCCATATGGCTGGGTGGAGACCGATCCCAGCATCGAAGGTGCGACGAAACCGGAACTTACGCTGTGGGCTTCTGGTATGTACAACCCTATCGAATATGCTTCGACCTTCGAAAACGAGTTGCCCGGGGACAAGACCTTCGGCTCCACTGCGTCGGTACTGTTCCGCTATGGTTATCTGAGCTTTCAGGGAACCGGATACTACCGCAGGACGATTCAGCATGAGGGTCTACCCGGCTATGACTCATGGGGATTCGGCGAGCAGGCCGGCTATTACATCGTACCCGGCACCTGGGAACTCGCCGAACGGGTCAGCGGGGTCTGGTGGGGAGCGGGCGAGATTCCGTCCACCGGCGGCAGCGAAACCACCTGGTTCAGCGGACCGGGCGATTTCTCCTACCACAGCATCACCGAGTACTCGGCCGGTTTAAACTATTACCTATACGGACATAACGCCAAGATCCAGGCCGCGTATTCGTATCTGGCCGGCCAATCATTCAAGGACGCCGGTTTCGGGGCCAGCCGCGTATGGCTCCAGACCCAGATTATGTTTTAGACGCTGGCGCCTGGTTCGACAACGGATGCAGGCGGAGACGATTCATTCGCGATCAGACGCAACGGCAAAAACCATAAAGGATAAAATGAAATGCTGCGTAGATTGATGATTGTAACGGTTATCGGATACGGGCTGTTCGCCGCCGGCGGGGTCTTCGCCCAGGAGACCGTGCGCGTGGGGGTACTCCATTCCCTGACTGGCACCATGGCGATCAGCGAAGTCACGGTCAAAAACGCCACCTTGCTGGCTGTTGACGAAATCAATGCCAAGGGCGGAGTGCTGGGAAAGAAAATCGAGCCGGTGATAGAGGACGGCGCGTCGGAACCTGGGACCTTCGCCCAAAAGGCACAAAAGCTTATTCAGGACGACAAGGTCGTCACCGTATTTGGGGGATGGACCTCCGCCAGCCGCAAGGCGATGCTGCCGGTGTTTGAGCGCTTCCACGCTCTACTCTGGTATCCGGTCCAGTTCGAAGGCAACGAATGCTCGCCGGACATCATGTACTCCGGCGCGCAGCCCAATCAGCAGATTTTGCCGGCGCTGGATTGGGCCAAGGAGAAAGGTTACAAGAGCTACTTCTTGCTCGGGTCCGACTATGTGTTTCCCCGCACGGCCAACCTGATCCTCAAGAAACATATCATCCATGAAGGCCTCGTGGTTGCGGGCGAGGAGTATGTTCCGCTGGGCGGCACCGATTTCAGCGCGATTGTGAACAAGATCCAGGCCGCCAAGCCCGACGTTATCTTCAACACGCTCAATGGCGACAGCAACGTGTCGTTTTTCAAGCAGATGGAAGCCGCGGGTCTGCCGTCTTCCAAACTGCCGGTAATGTCCTTCAGCATCGCGGAGCCTGAGGCCAAGGCGATGGGCGCTTCCCTGGTCCAAGGCAGCTTCGCGGCGTGGAATTACTTCCAGACCCTCGACGATCCGGCGAGCAAGAAGTTCGTCGCCGCCTATCAGGCGAAGTACGGCGCCGACTCGGTCGTCGACGACCCCATGGCGCACGGCTATCTGGACGTATATACCTGGGCAGCGGCGGCGGAAAAGGCCAAGAGCTTCGATCCCGACAAGGTCCGTAAGGCCGCGGTGAGCCTCGATTGGCACGACTACGTGATGGGCAAGACCAAGTTCGCCACGAACCAGAGCCTGTACCAGACCGCGTACGTCGGCGAGCTGCAGCCCGATGCCCAGTTCAAGATCCTGTGGCAGTCGAAGGGGCCGATTTTCCCACAGCCCTACGATCCGCTAACCTTTCCGGGCAAGAAGTGCGTAATCAAGTAGGTAACTTCGTGGAGCACTGGTAAATCGAGTGTCGGTTCATGCATGGGAAGCGCGAGCCGCCATAATGGAGGCGACGGACGGGTTTGCCGTTCCGTCGCCTCCGGGCACGAGGCTTGATTGATGAACGAATATAGCCTGCTGGTGGGCCAGGTTTTCAACGGTATCAGTCTCGCTTCGATCCTGCTGCTGGCCGCTCTGGGACTGGCTCTGAGCTTCGGCCTGATGCGGGTCATCAACATGGCGCATGGTGAACTGTTGATGATGGGCGGGTATCTGACCTACGTCACACTGCAGTTCCTGCCTCATGGCGTTGGCTATCCGGTCGGAATCATCGTCGCGTTCCTCGGGGCCGGCGCTTTCGGCGCCTTGCTCGAGTTATTGCTGATCCGCCGCCTCTACGGACGTCCACTCGATACCTTGCTCGCAACCTGGGGTGTCAGTCTGATTCTACAGCAAGCCGCACGCAGTATCTTCGGACCGATCGGCGACGAAGTCACGGCGCCGTCGTACCTCCAGGGTTCCATCGCGGTGGGCGGCAGCATGCTGCCCGGCTTCAGCCTTCCGCTCGTGCGCATCTTCATAATGGTGTTGGCGGCGGCGGTTTTGGGTTGTGTCGTGATGTTAATCAACCGGACCCGCATCGGCCTGTTGGTTCGGGCCGTGCATCAGGACCGTGATATGGCCGAGGCGCTGGGCGTAAACACCCGGACCGTGGACCTGCTCGTCTTCGCGCTGGGTAGCGGCGTAGCGGGCATGGCCGGGGCCGCGCTTGCGTTGATCGCGCCGGTCACGCCGACGGTCGGTCAGAGCTACATCGTATCCGCGTTCCTGGTGGTAATCCTGGGCGGGCTGGGCAGTCTGCTCGGAACCACGTTGGCGGCGGTGCTGGTTGGGGTGTTTTCGGCGGCCGCGCAGGTTTTCGCCAGCGTCAGCACCTCGGACGTCTTGTTACTGCTGTTCGTGATCGCGTTTATCCAGTTCCGGCCGCGCGGAATCGTTGCGATTCGCTCGCGCGCACTGGAGGAAGTCTGAATGTCGCGCCGCGCCGAAACCATGGTCTACCTGGCCGTACTGGCGACTCTGATCGTGGCGCCGTATTTTGTCGGTGGCTACAATCTGTCACTGCTCGGGCGCTTTTTGGCGATGAGCGTGCTGGCGATCGGCATCGCTCTGATATGGGGCAATGCCGGCGTGCTGTCGCTTGGCCAGGGTTTGTTCTTCGGCCTGGGCGGTTACGCCGTCGCGATGCATCTGAAGCTGACTGCGCTGGGTCCCGGAGAAATTCCCGATTTCATGCAATGGAGCGGTCTCGATTCACTGCCCTGGTTGTGGCTGCCATTTAAAAGCGCGGGCTTTGCCCTGGCCGCGATGCTGATCGTGCCGGCCGCGATTGCGGCCGCGCTGGCCTGGCTGGTTTTCCATCGGCGCGTCGGCGGCGTTTACTTCGCGATCATCACCCAGGCGCTGGTGCTCGCGGGCACGACTTTTATTATCAGTCAGCAACCCTACACCGGCGGCTTCAACGGTCTCACCGATTTTCCCAACGCGTTTGGCTTCACGCTGGGCGATCCGAGTACGCAGCTTGGTTTATACTGGGTGACGCTCGCGGTACTGGCGCTGACGTTCATGGCGGTTAGATGGCTGCTGGGAACGCAATTCGGCAAACTGCTGCGCGCGATCCGCGATGGTGAGAATCGCGTGCGCTTTCTGGGCTACAACCCCGCTCCGTATAAGGTTGTGGCCTTCGCGGTCGGTGGCCTGCTGGCCGGGATCGCCGGCGGCCTGTTCACGCTCCACCTCGGCGTTATTTCGCCCGCGATGTTCGGCGTGGTGCCTTCAATCGAGATGGTAATCTGGGTCGCAGTGGGTGGTCGCGAAAGTCTGGCCGGGGCCGTACTCGGCACGTTACTGGTGAATTTCGGCAAGGACCGAATCAGCAGCGCATTTCCCGAGCTATGGCTTTACGTGATGGGTGGATTGTTCATTTTAGTGGTAACTGTATTGCCCAGGGGCTTGGCGGGACTGATTGAGTTGCTGGCCCGCTTTCAGAGCGACGAGCGCAAGACCGTGATAGTGTCGACCCTCAACGTCGCGGAGTTGGAGCCATCGGCGAAGCCGCTGAAGGTAACTCACAAATGACGCAAGCCCTGCTTGAAGTGGAGAACGTCACCGTTTCTTTCGAGGGTTTCAAAGCTCTCGATAGCGTGAACCTCTCGATGGAGGCCAACTCGGTGCGAGTGGTTATTGGCCCCAACGGCGCCGGCAAGTCCACCCTGATGGACACCATCATCGGGCGGGTACGGCCAGTCGCGGGGCGCGTGTTGTTCAAGGGCGCTGACATCACGCGTCTGCCCGAGTATGAAATCGTGCGTCGCGGCATCTGCCGCAAATTCCAGGCGCCCGGTATCCTCGAATCACTCTCGATCGAAGACAATCTGTCCATCGCCGCGAAACGCCGGCGCGGCTGGATGAGTTCATTTCGGACGTCGATCAGCCGGGAGGAGGCCGGCCGCGTCGACCGGATCCTCGATCTGATCGGATTGCGTGAGCGGCGCCGCAACCTGGCCTCCCATCTCGCGCACGGCGCCAAGCAATGGCTCGAGATCGGGATGGTGGTGGCGTCCGATGCCGAGTTGTTGCTGCTCGATGAGCCTGCCGCCGGCATGACCCAGCCCGAACGGGTACAAACCGCCCGCCTGGTCAAGGAGCTGGCCCAGACCCACGCCTGCATCGTGATCGATCACGACATGGATTTCGTCGAGCAATTGCAAGCCCCGGTCAACGTGCTGCATCAGGGCCGGATGCTGCGGTTTGGGACTTTTGACGAAGTGCGTAACGATCCGCAAGTAGCCGCGGTATATCTGGGCCGGGCCGCGGAGGCATGAAAATGCTGAAACTCGACCGCATCGGAGCCTTCTATGGCATGAGTCCGGTTCTGCGCGAGATCGAAATGGAGGTCCTCGCGGGAGAGGCGATTGCACTGTTGGGGCGCAATGGCGCGGGCAAAACCACCCTCCTGCGCACGATCGCCGGTCTGCATCAGATCAAGGGCGGCACCCTGTTTTTCAAGGATCAGGACGTGACCCGTCTGACCGCGCATGAGCGCGCCCGCCGCGGGATTTCCCTGGTGCCGCAGGGCCGCGGCATCTTCCCGCTGCTAACGGTTGAGGAAAATCTGAAACTGGGTGAAGCTGCCCTGACCGGTCGCGCCGCCAACGGCAGCCGCATCGACATCGCCTATGTGATGGAAATGTTCCCGGTTCTGGACCGCTACCGGCATCGCCAGGGCGGCGTGCTCTCCGGCGGCGAGCAACAACAGCTTGCGATTGCCCGCGCGCTCATCATGCAGCCGTCACTGCTGCTGCTCGACGAGCCCACCGAGGGAATTCAGCCATCAATCGTCAAGGAAATCGAAAGCGCTATCAATCGCATCCGGCGGGAACTTGGTATTACGGTCATACTGGTCGAACAGTACCTGCATTTCGCATGGTCGATCGCCGACCGCTACTATGTAATGCAGCGCGGCAAGCTGGTGCGCCAAGGCAGCACGCGCGATGAAAGTCCCGACAGCGTCACGCATCTGCTCAGCGTTTAAAGGCGCGGCAAATACACAATGCGGCTAACTCCCGGGGAAATCGACAAGCTGCTGATTTTCACCGCCGCTGAATTGGCGCGGCGGCGGCGAGCCCGCGGCCTAAAACTCAATTATCCCGAAGCCACCGCCTTGATCACGGCCGAGATTCTGGAGGGCATCCGGGACGGCAATTCGGTTTCGAAGCTTATGGAGTTCGGGATGACGATACTCACGCGCGACGACGTTATGGAGGGGGTCCCCGAAATGCTTGATGAAATACAAGTCGAAGGCACGTTCCCGGACGGCACCAAACTGGTTACTGTCCATCGGCCGATTCGCTAGAGCCTCCGCAATGAGTGGAGTACGGAGATTGTCTTGGCATGATTCCTGGCGAATATATTCTGGCGGCCGATGATATAGTCGCCAAACGTCGGGCGCGCCACCGCCGAAGTTCGCGTTGTCAATACCGGGGATCGCCCCATTCAGGTCGGCTCGCACTTTCATTTCTTCGAAGTCAACCGCGCGCTACGCTTTGATCGGGAAAAGGCTTTCGGCATGCATTTAAACATTCCGGCTGGCACCGCGGTACGGTTTGAACCCGGCGACGATAAAACGGTGACTCTGGTACGGCTGGGTGGAGGCGCGGTGGTGCACGGCCTTAACCGTCTGACCGAGGGCGGCACCACCGCGGCCGAAATGCCCGCGGCGCTACGGCGAGCCTACGAAAGCGGCTTTATGGAGAAGCAGCCATGAGCTTAAGAATTCCCCGCGCCCAGTATGCGGAGATTTTTGGCCCCACCACCGGCGACCGCATTCGGCTGGCCGATACCGAATTGCTGATCGAGATCGAGCGCGATCTGACAGTACCTGGCGACGAAGCCAAGTTCGGCGGCGGCAAAGTGCTGCGCGACGGGATGGGCCAGTCCGCCTTCGCCTCGTCGGCCGAGGCCGCGCTGGACCTCGTGATCACCAACGCCGTAATCGTCGACCACTGGGGCATCGTCAAAGCGGACATCGGCATTCGCGGCGGCCGGATCATCGGCATCGGCAAGGCCGGCAACCCGGACATCATGGATGGCGTGCACCCCGCAATGGTGGTCGGACCCGGCACTGAAGCCATCGCCGCCGAAGGCCGGATCGTGACCGCCGGGGCGATCGACGCGCATGTCCATTTCATCTGTCCGCAACTGGTCTGGGCGGCTTTGTCCGCGGGCATTACCACCATGATCGGCGGTGGTACCGGTCCCGCCACCGGCACCAATGCTACGACCTGTACTCCCGGCCCCTGGAACCTTCATCGGATGCTCCAGGCGGCGGAGGGCCTGCCGGTCAACCTCGGCTTTCTCGGCAAGGGCAACGCGTCGGCGCCCACCCCGTTGCGCGAGCAGATCGAGGCGGGCGCAATCGGACTCAAGCTGCATGAGGACTGGGGCACCACGCCGGCCACCATCGATTGCGCGCTGGCGACCGCCGAGCTATACGACGTGCAGGTCGCAATCCACACCGACACGCTCAACGAAGCCGGATTTGTCCAGGACTCGATCGCGGCATTTAAAGGGCGCACGATCCACACCTACCATACAGAGGGCGCCGGCGGCGGCCACGCACCCGACATCATCAAGGTATGCGGCGAGGCCAACTGCCTGCCCTCTTCCACCAATCCCACCATGCCCTTTACGGTTAACACCCTGGACGAGCACCTGGACATGCTGATGGTGTGTCATCACCTCGATCCCAACATTCCAGAAGACGTGGCCTTCGCCGAGTCGCGAATCCGCGCGGAAACGATCGCCGCGGAAGATGTGCTCCACGACCTCGGCGCGATCAGCATGATGTCTTCCGATTCCCAGGCGATGGGGCGGGTGGGCGAAGTGGTGACCCGCACCTGGCAGACGGCTGACAAGATGAAACGCCAGCGCGGGCCGTTGCCCGGGGATGGCCGCAACGACAATACGCGCGTGCGCCGCTATGTTGCCAAGTACGGAATCAATCCGGCAATCTCGCACGGGGTCGCGGGTGAGGTCGGCTCGGTCGCGGTCGGGCGCCTCGCCGACCTGGTGCTCTGGAAGCCGGCGTTTTTCGGCGTCAAGCCCGAACTGGTGCTCAAGGGCGGCTTGATCGCGTGGGCCGCGATGGGCGATCCCGGCGCGTCGATCCCGACTCCCGAACCGGTCATCTATCGGCCGATGTTTGGGGCCTTCGGACGCGCGCTGGGCGAGTGCTCGTTGACTTTCGTCTCGCGTGCCGCGCTCGACGCGGGCATCCATGAGCAATTGGGGCTCGCGCGCCGCACGGTGGCTGTCGGCCACTGCCGCGGGCTCACCAAACGCGACATGGTTAACAACAGCCTGCTGCCAAAAATCGAAGTCGACCCCGATACCTATGAGGTGCGCGCGGACGGCAATTTGATAACCTGCGAGCCGGCCCGCGAGCTGGCCATGGCCCAACGCTACTTTTTGTTTTAGACATGCTGGTGATTGAACGGATTGCAGACCCGCTGGAACCCGCGGCGCTGTCCCTCAAACAGCGCGATACTCTCTCGCTTAACTCTGAGGAGCGCCGCTGGGGGCGGCGGCGCGCGCGGACCACGGCGGGACGCGAGGTGGCACTGGCGCTGCCAACCGGCACCACGCTGGAGCCCGGCACGATCCTCGCCGTCGAGTCGGATTGGTATCTCGAAGTGGAGGCCGCGTACGAGGCGGTGCTGGCAGTTAGTCCGCGCGCTCACGCGGGCGCCATCCGAATCGCCTTCGAGGTCGGCAACCATCATTTCCCGCTGGCGCTCGACGGCGACACGCTCCTGGTTCCCGACGACCCGGCGATGCGTCATTTGCTCAACCGGCTGGGGCAGAGATGGGAACCGCGCCAGGCGATTTTCAATCCGATCGGCAAGGGTCACGTCCATGAACGCTGATTCACTGCTGGCACTGTTGCAGTTCGGCGACGGTCTGTTTCCCACAGGCGCCTATGCGCATTCTTATGGCCTTGAAACCTACGTGCAGCGACAGATTATCGACGATATCGCCGGCGCGGAGCGCTTCGTTCGCGCCTATCTGCAGGGCGCCATGGGCTATGCCGACGCCACCGCGTTGGTCAACGCGTTGCGCGCCGCCCGCATCGAAGACCTGGACCATTGCCTGGAACTGGACTTAATCCTGGACGCAATGAAGCCGGTGGCCGAGTTGCGCGAGGCCAGCCGTCAGATGGGACGCCAGACCCTGCGCATCCTTTCCACTTTGCGCGACGAGTCCTTGATTGGCGAGTTCGCGCGGCGGGCCGACGTCAACACCACGCCCGTGCCATCATGCCGTGGTATTTGGAATTGCCGGCGCGTCGATGCAATGGACGCTGCGCGACGCCGCGTTGGCGTATCTGTACTCATCCGCGGCCGGTATCGTCGGAGCGGCGCTTCGGCTGATACCGATCGGACAGCTCCAGGGCCAGTTGATTATCCGCAAGCTGGCGCCATTGATTGCCACGCTGGCCGATGACGCGATCACCGCGGAGATTTGTGACATGTCAAGCTTCGCGCCCGCGCTCGAAATTGCGGCGATGCGCCACGCGCGACTGGAGGCGCGATTGTTCAGATCATGATCCCCAAACCGCTCAAGATCGGAGTCGGCGGACCGGTCGGCTCGGGCAAGACGGCGCTTGTCGAATGGCTCTGTCGGCTGATGCATGGGCCGTGGCAACTCGCCGTGATCACCAACGATATCTACACGCGCGAGGATGCCGAATTTCTCACCCGCCGTGGTGCGTTGTCGGCCGATAGAATCGTCGGAGTCGAGACCGGCGGATGCCCCCACACCGCAATTCGGGAAGACGCTTCGGTCAACCTTGAAGCGGTGCGGACACTGACCACCCGCTTTCGCGAGCTCGACCTTCTGATCATCGAAAGCGGCGGCGATAACCTGGCGGCGACCTTCAGCCCCGAACTGGTGGACGCCACGATTTACGTGATTGACGTGGCCGAGGGCGACAAGATTCCACGCAAGGGCGGACCGGGAATCATGAAGTCCGGCTTGCTGGTAATCAACAAGATCGATCTGGCCCCTTATGTCGGCGCCGATCTCGCCGTGATGGAACACGACGCGCGCCGGGTACGCGGAGACCGTCCGTTTGTCTTTACCAATCTTAGAAAGGGAACCGGCGCCAAGCAGGTCATCGATTGGATCAAGCGCGAACTGCTCTTTGCGGCTTGACCGCGTCGGCCGCGAGGGCTTGCTCGATTTGGCCTTCGCGCGCCGCGGCGCGCACACCATTCTTGCCCGCTGCCGGTGCACCCATCCGCTCCAGGCGCTGGCGCCGTTTCGCGGCCCCGACGATTCGTTGTGCCTGATGATGCTCAATCCGAGCGGAGGCCTGGCCGGCGGCGATCTGCTCCGCACTACGATTGAGATTGGTAGCGGCGCCGCGGCCACCTTGATCACCGCATCCGCCTCCAAAGTGTACCGCACGAACGGACCGCCTGCGCGTCAGGAATGCGTGGTGACGCTGCATCCGGGCGCGACCCTGGAATACCTTCCAGACCATACCATCCCCCATCCCGGTTCGATCCTTCATCAATCGCTGCGCGTTACGATGGCTCCTGGCAGCCGGGCGATCATCTATGACGCGCTCGCGGCTGGGCGCGTAGGACGCGGCGAGCGCTGGCTTTTCAACGAAATGAAATCGGAGACAGTAATCATGCGCGGGGCACGCCCGATCTACCTAAACCGCGCGCGAATTACGCCGCAAACGCAGCCGCTCGACCAACTCGGATGGATGGAAGGATTCAACTACCTGGCCACCATGATTATCCTGGACGATAGCGTCGGCAATTGGTCCGCGGTCAGCGGGGAACTCGATCATGCGATGGCAAACCTTCCCGGATTAATGGGCGGGGTCAGCGAAATCGCCGCCGGCGGCTGCGTGGTACGCTTGCTGACGTCCTCCGCCGACGCTCTCACCAATACCGTGAGCGCACTCTGGGGCATCGCGCGCAGAAACCTGCTTGGGCTCGAGCCGTTCAGCCTGCGAAAGTATTAACCCCAAAGCGAGAATAATGTCGTGCGAAATGCTCAGTGATGCCCTCTCCCTGACCGGAGACTGTCGATAAACGCCGGCCCCCTTAAGTATCTCAGGTCTAATTTAACTGAGGGCGTCCCCGCCCGCCCCACTGCCTCCCTCGCTCGCATCTATGGCGAGCGGAGACGCCCGCCCCACTGAAGACTTGCTTTAATTAAAGCGGCAGCTTGATTCCGGCCGTCATCAGCGCCGCGGTGAGGATTCCCATCAGCGCCTCACCCGCGACCAGGCCAGCGGAAAACAGCACTCCGGAATCGGCTTCGCTCTGTTCGTGTGCTTCCGATCGCGGCTCGAAACAACGCGCCGATTGCAATCGCGACGCTCAGTCCCAGCGGCAGGTAGAGTCCGAGCGCCAGCGGCATCGGCGGAGTTCGCCAGCCGTTGCGGCGCCGCTCCAATCGTGACGATCGATGAGATAAAACAAAAAGGCGAGGACCGCGCCGGTTGCGATCATTGCCCATGGCAGTCCGCCGGCAAACACGCCGTGCACGACTTGCGCCATCAGGAAGGCCTGCGGCGCGGCCAGCGCGCCCGCCGGCGCGTTAGGCATCCCGGCAATTCCGTAGCTCGCGATCAGCACTTTGAGGATCGGCGCGACCACCAACGCCGACACTAACGCTCCCGCCAGCACTCCATACTCCAGCGCACGGGGCGTGGCTCCGAGATGAAATCCGGTTGCCAAATCGTGCAACGAATCGCCCGCCATCGCGGCGGCCACGCAGACCACCGCGCCGGCCAGGATCGCGATTTTCGGACCGGTTTCGGTGCCGACACCGGCCAATTTCAGCAGCAGCGCGACGCCGAGCAGGACGATCAGCGTAACGCCCGAGACCGGATTGTTGGACGCGCCGACCAACCCGGTCAGATAACCGGCTACGGCGGTGGCGAAAAAGCCAATCACGGCCAGCGCGATCGCGAGTATCACGCCCATCGTCCAACTGCCGGCGACGCCGCTGTAGAGCACCACCATGACCGCGATACACAATCCGACGCGCGACATTACCTGTGTCATCGGCACGTCGGTTTCCTCGCGCGGCCGCGCGGCGGAAGCGGAGGCCAGCCGGGTGCGCCGCAACGTCCATGATCGCCCTGACGATCGGCCCGCGCATCCGCCACAAAGTAGTCAGACCGCCGGTCAACATCGCGCCAACGCCTAGAAACCGGACTTGCGTTTTCCACAACGCCGACGCCGCTTGCGCCGCGGGAAGATTGATGCAGCTCGGGATAGACCAGACTCAGGATCGGGACCGCGACAGCCATCCAATCGCCCCGCCCGCCAGCACCATCGACGCGATCGGAAGACCGATGATGTAACCGATTCCGAGCAGCGCCGCCGATAGGTCAACCGAGCCGGCCATCACGAACGGTCCGAACCGGCGCGCAGCGCCAAGACTGTCGGGCAGCAGTCCGCCGATCTGCTGTGCGGCCTTTAGCGCCGCGGCGATCACGCCGCCGGCGACCAGCGGGCTTGCCGCGGCGCCTTGCCCGCGTCGCCGCTGCGCAAGACCTGCGCGCAGGCGACGCCCTCGGGAAACGGCAAGCGCTCCTCCACGATGTAGGCGCGCCGTAACAGGATGACCAACAGGCTGCCCATCGTCCCGCCTGCCGCGCACAGTAAAGTTATCTCCCAATAGGTAAGGTCGCTGGCGCGGCCGAGCACGACCAGGGCGGGAAAAGTGAAAATCGCGCCCGCCGCGACCGCTTCACCGGCGGAAGCTATCGTCTGAACGACGTTGTTTTCCAGGATCGTGGCGCCGCCCAGCGCCCGCAGCACCGCCATCGAAATCACCGCCGCGGGAATACTGGCCGATACCGTCATCCCGGCGTACAGGCCCAGATAAGCGTTCGCCGCTCCCAGCAACACCGCCAGAAACAGGCCCAGACCCAGCCCGCGCAAGGTAAACTCCCTCGGCGCCAAAGCGTTGGCGTCCACGAGGGTTCCTGTTTTTTAATGATGCTGGATCCGATACCGCTCGCGGTACCGGATTATCGGGCGGCGGCAAGGCCTTCGGCCAGCGTGAACCGGCCCTCATACAAGGCGCGCCCGGTGATTGCCCCGACAACGCCATCGTCAAATCGCGCGCGCAGATTCCTGATATCGTCAAGCGTCGCGACGCCGCCTGAAGCGATCACCGGAATCTCCACCGCGCGCGCCAGGCGGGCATGCTTGTCGGAATCGACGCCCACCGTAGTGCCATCGCGCGCGATATCGGTATAGATGATTGCGGCAACGCCGGCACGCCGGAACAGCACGGCGGCCTCGTCGATTCCCAGCGGACTGGTCTCGACCCAGCCTTTGATCGCCAACCGGCCATCGCGGACATCCAGCGAGCCGAAGATCCGTCCGGGAAAACGCTGGCACGCCTCGAACAGCACGGGCTGATCCAGAAACGCTGCGGAACCCAAAGCAACGCGGTCGGCGCCCGCGGCGAGAACTTCCGCGATTGCCGCGATCGTGCGCAAGCCGCCACTCACGTCGATCGCGCAGCCAGTGGCCGCGCGGATTCGCCGGACACACTTAAGATTGCGCGGCATACCGGCGACCGCGCCGTCGAGATCGACGACGTGGATCATTCGCGCGCCGCCATCCTCGAAACTGCGCGCAACCGCGGCGGGATCGTCGCCATAGACGGTCGCGCGGTTCATGTCGCCCTGGTACAGACGCACCACCCTGCCCTGCTTCAAATCGATCGCGGGAATCAGCGCGAATGAATCAAAAGGATTCGAATCGCGAGCTGCCCCGATCCGGCGTAATGGAGCGTGCCGGACTCAGGAAAGTGTCCCCTTGGTCGAGAGCACACCTTGCACTCTGGGTTCGATCGCGGTCGCCTGGTCCATCGCCTTGGCCAGCGACTTGAAGATGGTTTCGATAATGTGATGGGGGTTGCGTCCGCTGTGCATCGTCACATGAAGGTTCATCTGAGTCTCGTCGCTGAGCGCCTTCAGGAAGTCGTGCACCAGTTCGGTCTGGAACCGTCCGACCCGTTCCTGCTTGATCTTCACGTTGTAGGCGAGGTATGAGCGGCCGCTGATATCGACCACCGTCGTACACAGCGCCTCGTCCAGCGGCACGGTCGCGCTGCCGAACCGCTTGATCCCGGAACGATCGCCCAGCGCCTGCTTAAAGGCGCGGCCGAGCACGATACCAACGTCTTCGACCGTGTGATGGTCGTCGATTTCGATGTCGCCGAACGCATGGACTTTCAGATCGAAGAAGCCGTGTCGCGCGAAGCTGTCGAGCATGTGATTGAGAAACGGCACGCCGGTGGAAATCTCGGCATGGCCGCCGCCGTCGAGCGCCAGTTCGACCTGAATCTCGGTTTCGCGGGTCTTGCGCTCCAAGGCCGCGCAGCGGTCCATGATCGCGGCGCGCGCGACCGCTGTATCTATCGCGCGCAAATCTTTCTTGCGCGATCCATTTCTTGCCATCGGCTTACCGTCCATTGTGCCGAGTCCTCCGCTTCTTCGCCGGCTTCAGGCGCTGCTCGATTGCACGGGCATGGCCCTCGAAACCTTCCATCCGAGCCAATTGCGCGACGATCGGGCCCAAGGTGTTGATCGCCGCCGGCGTGGCCTGAATTATACTGGTTCGTTTGACAAAGTCGTACGCCCCCAATGGCGAGGCAAAACGCGCAGTACCTCCCGTGGGCAGGACGTGATTAGGGTCCAGCCAGGTAATCTCCCAACGGCGCGGCACTCAAGCCGCCGATAAGCACCGCGCCCGCGGCGCGCACTGATTTGAGTAACCGGCCGGCGTTTTTGACGTCGATCTCAAGATGCTCGGGAGCGATCCGATTGGCGATTTCGCAGGCTTCGGCGAGGCTACGTACCAGCACCACGGCACCGCGTCGTTCCAACACCGCCCTGACGGTTCCGGCCCGCGGCAGGTCGAGCAACGCCGTCTCCAAGGCCTCCGCAACATTCATAGCGATGGCGCGCGAGGTCGTCAGCACAATCGCTGACTCACCGCCCGAGCCGTGTTCGGCTTGGGCGATTAAGTCTGCAGCAACCCAGGCGGCGTTCGCGCTATCATCGGCAATAATCAAGACCTCGCTGGGTCCGGCGGTCTTGTCGATATCGACGGTACCGTAAACCATACGTTTGGCTGCCTGCACATAGGCATTGCCCGGCCCGACGATCTTGTCCACCGCGCGAATCGTTTCCGTTCCGTAGGCGAGTGCGGCAATCGCCTGTGCTCCGCCGATGCGATAGACCTCGTCGACTTCGGCAATCGCGGCCGCCGCCAGCACCACCTCGGGATGGACGTCGGTGGTCGCGGGACACGCCATCACGATTTCCCTGACCCCGGCGACCCGGGCGGGAATGGCATTCATTAGAACCGTTGAAGGATAGGCTGCCGAGCCGCCCGGCACGTAAATGCCCACGCGGTCGAGCGGGAGCACCATTTGCCCAAGCTGCATCCCGAACTGGTCACGGTAAGTAAATGATTTTGCGACCGTATGGCGATGAAATTCGCGAATCCGCTTGGCCGCCGTCTCCAAGGCCCGGCGTTGAGGGGCCGGCAGGTCCGCCAACGCCCGGGCGATTTCCTTGGGGCCGACTCGCAGTTGGTTTTTGGTGAGCGTGGCATGGTCATAGCGCTCGGTAAGTTCTATCAGCGCCTGGTCGCCCCGTTCGCGAACCGCCTCGACAATCGAAGCCACCGCGCCCTCAACGCCGTCGCCCAGGACGCTGCGCTGCGCCAATAAAATCTTCAACCATTCCTTGAAGGCGGGCGTGTTGGAGGAAAAGACTGGCAGACTCATGACGCGCCCCGTTCCGGCACTCGTTCGATTCTGGCACCCAGCGCTCTGAGTTTACTCTCAAGCGCTTCGTAGCCCCGGTCAAGATGGTAAACGCGCTGCACTTCGGTGGTGTTTTCGGCTGCTAGCCCGGCCAAAACCAGGCTGCTGCTGGCGCGCAGATCGGTCGCCATTACCGGCGCGCCGCTCAGCCGCTGAACCCCGCGAACCACCGCCGTGGGTCCTTTCATCGCGATATCCGCCCCCATCCGCAGCAATTCCAAGGCATGCATGAAGCGGTTCTCGAAGATTGTCTCCGTAATTACGGAGGTGCCCTCGGCGTTGGCCAGCATTGCCATCATTTGGGCCTGCAAATCGGTGGGAAATCCGGGATATGGCAGGGTGCGCAGCTCCACCGGGCGAATTGCGCCGCGCCGCGCGACCCGCAAACCGTCAGCCTCGGGCGTCACTTCCGCGCCGCTTTCCTGAAGCTTGGCAATTGCGGCATCGAGGTCCCTGGCGCAGGCCCCGTGGATCAGCACGTCGCCACCGGTAATCGCCGCCGCAACCATCAGGGTCCCGGCCTCGATGCGATCGTTAACGACGGTATGCTCGGCACCATGCAGGCGCTCGACGCCTTCGATCTCGATCACGTGCGAACCGGCGCCGCTGATTCCGGCACCCATCGCGTTGAGCATACGGGCCAGATCCTGGACCTCAGGCTCGCGGGCGGCATTCTCCAGCGTGGTACGGCCGCGCGCCAGGGTTGCCGCCATGATGATATTCTCGGTGGCTCCGACGGAAGGGTTATCGAGCCACAGCCGCGCGCCGATCAGCCGCTCCGCATGAGCCTCGACGTAGCCGTGACGCAGTTGCACGCGGGCGCCTAGCGCGCGAATACCATGGATGTGCAGGTTCACCGGCCTGGCGCCGATCGCGCATCCGCCGGGAGTGGAAACCCGCGCGCGTCCCGACCGCGCCAGCAGCGGCCCCAGCACGAAGAATGAAGCGCGCATCGTCTTGACCAGGTCGTAAGGAGCTTCGTGAGAGGTGATGTTGGCGGCGCACAACTCCAGCGTATGATCGTCGAGCCAGCGCCCTTCAACGCCCAATTGATTGAGCAGCGCCAGCGCGGTGTTGATATCGCGCAGCCGCGGCACATTGCGGATTATGACCGGTTCCGCCGTCAGCAACGCCGCCGTCATGATCGGCAGCGCGGCGTTCTTGCTGCCGCTGACCGCGACCTCGCCGCACAGCGGCACGCCACCATGGATAACGATTTTGTCCACTTTAGCGCTCGCGCAGATCAGGCCGCAAGGCGGGCGTGCACGACACGCTCATGCCCGGAAAGATCCCGCACCACCTCAACCGGGCAACAACCGCCCTCTTCCAGAAGGCGGGTAACTGCTCCAGCCTGCCCCGCTCCGACCTCGACGATCACCTCGCCGCCAATCGCGAGATGCGCACCTACTTCCCGTCCAATCCGCCGGTAAAAATCCAAGCCGTCTTGACCTCCCAGCAACGCTGCCTCAGGTTCGTAGCGCGCAACCTCAGGCTCCAGATGCGCTAACTCTCCCTGCGGCAATATAGGGTGGGTTGGAC
Organism: uncultured Pseudomonadota bacterium; assembly: GCA_963824565.1. GTDB lineage: Bacteria > Desulfobacterota > Binatia > Binatales > Binataceae > JAJPJA01. Next base: position 58,008 of record CAWGQB010000027.1, read on the forward strand.
ACTATCAAATCGAACTTCGGATGCGAACAGGGAAGTGCGGCGAAGCAGTCGCCGGCGGCGAACTCGACGCGCCGCTCGCACCGATGGCGCTGCGCGTTGCGCCGCGCGACCTCCAGCGCCGCGGTCGAAATATCGGTCGCTGTGACGCTGACATCGGCGGCGTTGACGGCGATTGCAATCGCGATTGCGCCCGAACCGGTGGCGAGATCCAATATCGTGGCCGACGGCTTGGATGCGCGATGCTGCGAGCGCGGTTTCGACCACCAATTCGGTTTCGGGGCGCGGTATCAGCACGTCGCGGTTGACTTCGAATTCGAGTCCGTAAAACTCCTTGCGGCCGATGATATAAGCCAGCGGCTCCCGAGCCGCGCGACGCGCGATATATTGACGGTAGCGGATAAGCGCATGATCGTCGATTAAAAAGATCGCGGTGTACAGCTTGCTGCGATCGACCCCGAGGACCGAAGCCAGCAGCACTCCGGCGTCCAGCGCCGGGCTTTCAACGCCGGCCTTGGCCAACGTCGCCGCCGCATCCGCAAGCAAGGGCGCGCGCGCTATCGCGGCTGTCGTCGCAGCGGGATTCCATCGCGCTCAGGCGCCGAGCGCTTGGGCCTGCTCCTGGGTGGAGAGCGCGTCAATCAGCGGGTCGAGCCCACCGTCCAACACGCGTTCGAGTTGATGCAAGGTAAGATTGATCCGATGGTCGGTGACGCGCGACTGCGGGAAATTGTAGGTCCTGATCCGCTCCGAACGGTCACCGGTCCCCACCATCGAGCGCCGGCTCTCGGCGATTTTGGCGTCCTGCTCCTCGTGCGCCTTCTCCAGCAGCCGGGCGCGCAGGATCTTGAGCGCCCGCGCTTTGTTCTTGTGCTGCGATTTCTCGTCGCGGCAGATAATCACCATCCCGCTCGGCAGGTGGGTGATGCGGACCGCGGAATCCGTCGTGTTAACGCTCTGTCCGCCCGGACCGGAAGCGCGCATCACGTCGATCCGCAGGTCTTTTTCCTCGTTGATGTCGATCTCGACTTCGTCGGCCTCGGGCAGCACCGCCACCGTCACTGCCGAGGTATGGATCCGTCCGGACGCTTCGGTCGCTGGAACCCGCTGCACCCGATGCACTCCCGCCTTCGAACTTCAGGCGGCTATAGGCGGCGTGGCCGGCGATCGAGGCGACTACCTCCTTGATACCGCCCAGCCCCGTAGTGCTCATGCTGAGAACCTCAACCTTCCATCCATGCACCTCGGCATAGCGGGTGTACATGCGGAACAGATCGGCCGCGAAAAGAGAAGCTTCCTCGCCGCCGGTGCCGGCGCGAATTTCCAGGATAACGTCCCGTTCGTCGTTGGGATCGCGCGGCGTCATCAGGACTTTGAGCCTGGACTCGACCTCGGCCAGCTTTTCGCGCAGTCCAGGAAGTTCTTCCTTGGCGAGCTCGCGCAGGTCGGCGTCATTGGACTCCAACGCGCTCTTGTAATCGGCGAGTTCGTTTTCGACGCGCCGGTACTCGCGGATAGACTCGACGATTTCCTGAAGCTGCGATCGTTCCTTGGCCAGGCGCGCGAATTCGCGGCTGTTCGCCATCGTGGCCGGATCGCTGAGCTGGCGCTCCAGCTCAGAGTAGCGTTCCTCGATCCCTTTTACCTTATCCAGCATTGGCGCGGCCGCGCGGACTGTGTGTGTCAGAAGTGGAAGCGGCGGCCATCACAGCCGCCGCGTTACCGTTAGCGTCGATTTGGCAGACGGAAATCCGGCCACCACGGGTTACTGCAACCCGTACTTGCGCTTGAAGCGCTCCACCCGGCCGGCGGTATCAACCAGGCGCTGCTGCCCGGTATAAAAGGGATGGCACTTGGCGCAGACTTCGACATGCATTGCGGGAACAGTGGAACGCGTCTCAAAGGTGTTGCCGCAAGCGCAGGTCACCAGACAACGCCGATACTGAGGATGTATTCCAGTTTTCATAGTCCTAACTTAAGAGTGAAACGTAATCTTGCAACATACCAGTGTCCTGGCCCCGGTTCAACCAAGCTGCGGCGGCGCATTGGGGCTATTCTGATGGCCACCGCGCTTGGCTGGCTAACGCCCGTCCATGCCGGGGTGACGCGGCCGATAACCCCGACTTCCAGGGCTTCGCCCCGCCCCGGCAAAATCTCTTCCATCCGCTGCTCCGCTTGGGTCCGCCCGGGCATCCGCAAGCCGCCCTCGACACCTTCGAAACGATAATGAACTTCGAGCGCAAGCTGGTCCTGCATCCGGCCGTCTCCCCCGAGTTGCAAGCGCTTGATCGACAAGCTGCCGCCGCCTGAAACAATCATGATCGAGGTCCCGGCATTCTACGCCGACGCCGCCATCCCTTGGCAAACGCGTCCGCCTGACATGCATTACCTGACCGTGACCGGCCGGCCGGATGGCGCCGATTACGTCTATGGTTTGTCCCACACCGCAGACCCGCCGCAGGAGCCCGGTCAGTCCGCCGGCAACGATCTCGATACGTCCCACAAGCCCCGAAAACCAGGGCATCCCGGAAACCGTCATCGCCGAAGTTCAAGGTTCACTTCATCCTCCGGGCGCCTCCTTACCCAGCCAGGGAATCGCCGCCTGGACCGATATGCTGCGCGAGCTCTATGGCTCGCTGACGCCTCCATGGGACACCGCTCCCGGTCAATTCAATCAACATGACCGGGCGGCGCTGGCCCACTTCGCCCGCGACATGCCCGCACTTTCCGGTCTGGTTGGCCATTACCTTCAGATTCATAACGTTTTGGATGAATTCTCCGGACCCTCCGGTCCGTGGGTACTGTTCAACCTCGACTTCGAGATCCGTGACGACGCGCTGGCGCCGTTTCCTTATCTGCACGCCTTCTACCGCGATTTCATAAGCCGGGTGGAAGCCGAATCGGTGATCACGCGACAACGCGGGTCACCAATGGGTGCGCGTGGGATTAAATCAGGGCCGGATCACCGTCACGTTCATTTTGCGCCGTGGGATGCTCACGCCGATGGACCACGCGCTACGGCCGGCGGGTCCGCCCTGCCCGCTTGAACAGGTTACCGACGGACACTTTTATGCGGACTCTGACTTCTCCGCGCAGCGCTTCGGAATGAAGATCGGCCTGAACGGGATTCAATATGAGACCACGTACACCAATCGCGACGGAGACGTGGAATTTCACAGCCGGATGACCGCTGTTCCCCGTCTGATTGCGCCGCCGATCGTGCACGGCTTGACGATGCTGATCGCGGGACAGTTCATGCAGACGCTGGCCCGCGGCAACGCGGGCCGCGGTATCGCGACGTCGTTTTCGGCCCGGCCCGATCCGCGCGGCGGCACACTTCTGCATGAAACTTTCAGCGCCGAGTTCCGTGACGCTCCGGCGCTCGCGCTGCTGGTGCGGTTGGCCGGCGCAATCACTCCCGGCCCACGACGCTGAAGTCCGCGCCGAGGAACGCCGCCTGGCGGCACAATTCTTCGACGCCCTCGCATCCGATCTGAATCGCGCCCGCCCGGCGCTGTTCGACGGCGCCGTGATAGAAGTCTACTGTCCGCTTCCTTATCTTGAGAGCACGCGCAAATCGCTTGGTTAAGTGTACCTGAAGGCGCATTGATTCGAGCGGGCGCCGCCGACCGCCGGTAGTATTGGTAGGGACATCGTCACGATACAGCGGGGTCCAGAGCGTCGGCGTAGAAAGTGGTACTAATGAAGATTTTGACGGGATTACTTTTCAGGTCGGGCTTAGCTACGGTCCGTTAATCACCTAAGAGGTCGGCAACCATCCTGGGAATGCGGCGGGATGGTTGCTCGCCGACGACCCGTCTCGCGCAGACGTATGGCCGTCGTTGGAGTGTGCAAAAGGGCGGTGCCGGACCTGAAGGCTGGAGGGCGGCTTGGGCATGGCCGGCGCATGGCAGCAGACGGTATTCTGATTCTGAGTCTGACGGGCGTGATACTCGACACGCTTGGCGGGTTGTATCTTGCTTACGACCTGCTCGGCGGCAAAAATGGCCCGCTGCGAACTTTCACCAAAAGCGTCAGCTATGGAGTAATGTTTGGAACCGGGTACGGAGCTGGCGCTTGGGATCTGGTTCGGACTGGTCGGTTTGGCGATCTCAGGTCCAGCTTTGAGCATCGAAATTGGTCGCCGCAACGTCCGCAAAGCTCATCCAATTCTTGAACCCCTGGCGTTCGGGTTGCTGCGCGCAGTCGGCTTCGGAGCCGCTGGCTGGCTCGCGAAAGATGCCTGGTTTGGAATCAATTTCGGAATATTAAGTGCCGTAGCACTGGTCGCTGCATACCGGACGATTGGTCCACCCGCCGATACCCATCCGGGCCGGCCGCGCATCGACAAGACTGTGCTGGTCCGCGGCGCTTTTCGTGGTGTCTCGATCGGTTTGGCCGCGGTCATCAGTGGCGCGCATACACAAAGAACATGGCGCACTCTCGTATGGTGTCAAAGTGGGATTGGTCACAGGAATATCGAGCGGCGTTCTGGTTGCGGTTGCCCCCACGGTGGAATCGTGGGTTGATAGCCTTCCCGACCGCTGGTTGGGAGGCTTTGGGGCTATTCTGCTCTTGATTGGTTCGATGCTCCAGACTCTTCAGTACCTGTTTCCGTTGCTTCGTTGGTCCGCGAAATTTGAAACACTTTAATTCTACGCAGGCCGGCATCTGGGTGTTCGTAGGCACGGCAGAGCCGCATGCGCGTTTCGCCAGCCGATGCGACCGCTGTAAGCTTATGGGCACCGATTTATATCAGGTTACTCTGAAGGAAAGGCACGACATGGAGATTCCACAATCCGTACAGCGAACTAATCGCAACGGCACCACTGGCTCATTTGACCACGCTCAATTCGAAGGGCGGCCCGCAGGTCACCGTAGTTTGGGTCGGAATTGAGAACGGAGAGTTCGTGATCGGCCATTTAGCCGAGCACCAGAAAGTCATGAACATTCGACGCGATGCGAGAGTCGCGCTGTCCCTGCTTAGCGACAAGACGAACGCACAAGGGTTGCGTGAATACCTGGTGGTTTACGGCAACGCGCGGGTGACCGAAGGCGGCGCCGTGGCTCTGTTGCAGCGTCTGGCACCACTGTATCTCGGGCCTAAAGCTGACTTTCCACCGGCTGCGATGCGCAATATTCCAGGTTACATCACCCGAATTGCGCCGGCACGCTTCGCAGGAATCGGGCCGTGGGCTCCTTAAATCGCTGAGTAAGCGCAAGGCGGCGCGGCAAAATACTCATCCCGCCTTGGCGATTACCTTCTGCCCGTCTTTCAGGTCAGGCTGGCGGGTCGATGATTACCAGGTCGCCGTCATTGAGCCCCTGTTTGATCTCGACCCCCGCCTCGAATTCGCGGCCGCGCTGAATTTGGACGCGCTCGGCGGCGCCGTTGCGCACGGTCCAGACTGAAACCGCGTTGCCGTCAGTGATCAGCGACTTCTTCGGCACCAGCAGCAGCGGTTGTTCTGGCCCCGTCGGCATCGGCGGCAGAGAAGCTGACCCGCACGCTCATTTCGGGCTTGATAATCGGCAGGGGCTTAAGGATGCTCACCTCGACCTTGACCGTGCCCTTTTGGCGATCGGCCTCGGGATAGACTTTCACCAGCCTGGCGGCGAAGCGCTGGTCGGGATAGGCGTCGGGGATGACCTCGGCCGGAGAGCCAAGCGCTACCTTGCCGATATCGATCTCGTTGATGTCAACTTCGGCGCGCATGTCTTCGGTATCGGCGAGCTGCACGATATCGGTGGCGCCGCCGCCGGCCTGGATGTCGCCGCCGTAGTTGATAGTGTCGCCAAGCTCACGGTACTTCTGCAGCACGATTCCGTTGATCGGCGAGGTGATATAGCACTGGCTGACGTTGAACTTGGCGAAATCGATCGCCGCGTCGGCATGGGCCAGATCCGCGCGCGCTACCTCCAGCGCGTTTTCCGCCATATCGAGCTGATCGCGCGACTCGACGCCGTTTCGATACAGGGTGCGCAGTGCGGTCGGCCTGGGCCTCCTTGAGTTTGACATTGGCTTGCGGCCAGGTCGCGGTCCGCGATCGACTGGCGGAGTTGGGCGCGATAATCGCGGTCGTCGATACGCGCCAGCAGCTCGCCTTTTTTAACGTGCTGGCCTTCCTCGATCGGCTCCTCCATTATCTGGCCCAGAATCTTGGTGCCGATCGTGATGTATTTGTGGCGGGTCACCACGTAACCCGACCCGGTCAGGATCACGCCGGGCTGCCCGGCCCGTTGCATCGTGACGTAGGCGGTCTGTACTTCGGTGGGACGGCCCAGAGTGTGTCCATAGACCTGATAGCCGCCGGCGGCGAGCGCGGCGAAAATCAGCAGCATAAGCGCGACCGGCAAAAGCCGCGAACGGCGCTCGGGCTCGGCCTCGCGCTTGATGCGTAGCGCTTCGAGGTCGCGAACCTTGGGCGCACCCGGTGGCGGGTTCCCGGGTGATTTCGTGGACACGGCGCTAACTCCTTCGCAAGGCGTCAACCACGCTCAGCCTCATCGCCTGGCGCGCCGGTAAAAAGCCGCCAGCCACGCCCATCACGGCAGCGAACGCCAAAGCCTGGATCATGATTGCAAGGGTGACGCGGAACTGGAAGGAGAGCGTGGAGAAAGTCACGTAATTACCAAACGCGGTGGAGATTCCGTTGACCGGCAGCGCCAACAGCACGCCAATCACACCCGCGCCCACCGCCAGCAACAGCGATTCGAGCAGAAATGATCCCATCACGGCGGCCGGACTGAAGCCCAGCGCGCGCAGCGTGCCAATTTCCTGCGTGCGCGCGGAGACCGCCGCATACATGGTGTTCATCGCGGCGAAAATCGCCCCGATCGCCATAATCGCCGCCACCAGCATCCCGAGCTTGCGCAATTGGGCGGCGACCACCGACTGGTCGCGATAGTAATCGGGCTCGGTTTCACCCTGCAGATCGATCCGCGGATCATCGGCCAGGCGCCGGATAAGCGCCGGCGCATCCGCCCCGGCGTCATCTTCAACACCACGCTGGCGTAATAGGCGCCGCGTTGAGTGTCGTCCTGCACGTTGTGTAATCCCGCCCAGACTTCGGATTCGAACGAACTGCCGCCGGCTTCAAAAATCCCCACCACCTTCCAGGTCCCCCGCCCCAGCCGCAGCGTCGAACCGATGGCGCAGTCGGTATAGCGTTTGAGCAGCGCCTTGCCGACGATTACCTCGTTCAAAGCCGGGTTGAACATCCGTCCCTGCGTAATGTGGACCTTGTCGTGGACCTGCAAAGCAACCGGCATCACTCCGCGCAGGACGATGTTTTCGCGTCCGCCGCCGATTTTGCTCATCAGCACCTGCACCGGTAACTCCGGCGATGCCAGCGGCTGACCGCTGCGGTCGCGCTTGATCTGCGGCAGGAACTTGAGCGCATCGAACTGGCCGAGGCTGAACGCCGAGCCGGTTTCGGTGGTGGAACCCTTGCGCAGCACGATCATATTATCGGGCGAGCCGCTATCCTGAATTGCTCCGGCGAATCCCGCCACCATCGCCATCACCACCACGAACACCGCCACCACCAGCGCGATTCCGCCACCGGTCATCACCGTTGAAACGCGGCGCACCAGCAGGCTGCGAACGTTGTACTTGAATGGGATCGCCATCTCACGCCACCATTCGCAGCGCGTCGACGATGTTGCTCCGCGCCGCGGCACGCGCCGGCACCAACGCGCTGAGCAAACCGATCAGCGCCGCGGCGGCCAGAGTCTCCGCCAGCACCACCGGAGGCATCCGGATCATTCCCATCGGTCCGGCGGCGGCAGATCCGGCCGAGAAGACCTTGAGCACCACGAACGCGCTGCCGCATCCGAGCACTCCTCCGGCCACTCCGATGATCAACGATTCGGCAAGCAGCAGGGCCAGGATCATACGCGAAGTGAAGCCCAGTGATCGCATCACGGCAATCTCGGAGCGGCGCTCGCGAATCGACATCGCGGCGGTATTGGCGGCCACCAGCGCGATTGTGATCACCACGATCGCGCCCAGCACCTCGGCCAGCGTGAAGAAGGCCCGATAGTTATCCATGAAACTGCTCATGAACGCCCCCTCCGATTCGCTTTGGGTCTCGGCGGTGGAGTTGGCGAACTGCTCGTCGATGTTGGCGATTACCCTGGGCACAGCCGCGCTATCGTCCACCCGCACCCAGTATATCGACACGATACCCGGCCGCTTGATCGCCTCTTCGAGGTAGTCGCGGCGAAAAATCAGGAAGTTGGGCGGCGACTTGCCGCCCATCACGCCGACAATTTTAAGCGTGACGTTGACCGGATAAACCGTGCCGCGCAGCATGATTTGCTGCCCGACGTGAAGGTTAAACCGTTGCATGGTGCCGGAACCCACCAGCGCCGCGGTCCGGAGTTCGCGGAATTCCTTGAAGGACTCCTTGGAAATACCCCGGTCCGGCCACATCGCTTCGACCTGCTCGGGATCGTCCGCCAGATTGGGGAAGGCGTCGGAGACCTCGTGATAGATCCCTCCGAACCAGCTTTCCGGCACAACCGCCACCACATGCGGCGTCGTCATGATGCGCGTCTTGTAAGCTTCGGGCAGCGCGTAGGTCAGCCCCGCCTTGTTGTGGACCGCGATTCGCACCGAAGAGGCGGTGTCCGCCAGCAGCTCGTTGGCCACGGTGGGCAGGCTGACCAGCGCCGAGAAAATGAACAGGGACACCGCGATCGAGACGATCGTGAGCACCGTGCGCCGCTTGCTGCGCATCAGATTCTTCAGCACCAGCATCGCGTACTTCATCGTGGTTCAGGCTCCCATGCGCCGCGCCTGGCGCTTCGGCCGCAGCGGCTGCGTCCCGGCTCGACTCCGGCCAGTACGCCCTTGTCGATGCGATAGACTCTTTCCACGAAACGCTCGGCCCGCTGGTCGTGGGTCACCATCACGATGGTCTTGTGAAATTGATGATTCAGGTCGCGCAGCAGGTTCAGGATTTCTTCCGCCGAGCGGGCGTCAAGGTCTCCGGTCGGCTCGTCGGCGACAATAATCGTGGGGTCGGTGACGATCGCGCGCGCGATCGCCACGCGCTGTTCCTGGCCGCCCGAAAGCTGGCGCGGGTAATGATGCATCCGGTCGGCCAATCCGACAACGCTGAGCGCGGTTTCCACGTGCTCGTAGCGCTCCGCTTTCTTGAGCGGAGTGAGCAGCAGCGGCAGTTCGACGTTTTCGAACGCCGTGAGCACTGGAATCAGGTTGTAGAATTGGAACACCAACCCAATATGACGCGAGCGCCATCCCGCCAACTCGCGCTCGCTCATCCGGGTGACCTCTTCGCCGCCCACCGCCACGCGTCCGGAAGTGGCGTGGTCGATGCCCGCGATCAGATTGAGCATCGTCGTTTTCCCCGAGCCTGACGGTCCCATGATGGCCACGAAAAGCCCGGCCGGAACGCGCATCGTAACCCCGTCCAGCGCGCGTACTTCGAACTCATCGCGGCGGTAGATCCGTGTCACATTGTCGAGCTCGATCGCTGTTTCTTCACCCATGGTCGTTGCCTCTCCCCGCGGAACGATTTTTACATCCCCATGCCTTTGGTTTACCGCCAAGCCTACATCGGCGGCAATCGCCGGGGCCCGTGGCTGCTTGGCGCGCGCGCGCCGCCGATGTTAATATCTTGTGTGACAAGTATCTTGGTGATTAAGAGACTTTTATACTAAGAGAATAGCGCAGGTGTCAAGACAATCAATAAGCAGCCGGGCCGCGATTTTTTTGGACCTTCAGAAAGCGATTCGCAAGTTAAGCGCGCAGTCGGTTCTGTTCAGCACCGCCGTTTCCAGCCGGCTTGGGATCAACAGTTCGGATCTCGAATGTCTGGATATCGTCAATCTCAGCGGCGCGGCCACCGCGGGACAACTCGCCACCATCACCGGTTTGACCACGGGGGCGATCACCGGGGTAATCGATCGGCTGGAAAAAGCCGGCTTCGTGCGGCGGCGGCGCGATCCGAACGACCGGCGGCGCGTGATTATCGAAGCGTTGCCGGACGCCGAGCGCGAGATCGGACCGATGTTCGCGTCGCATGGCGCAGGCGGCAATGAAGCTGTGGTCAACTTTTAGCGACCGCGACCTGATGTTGATCCTCGACTTCGTCAGCAAGAGCTATCCGGTGATGGTCGCAGGAAACGGCCAAGTTGCGGGAGATGGACCTGGCACCCCCCGCTACGCGGCCCGGCAGAATATCGAAAGCTGAAGGTCGGAAAGGTTAGAACCTTGGATCGGGCTCACGCATCGGGATCGAGCCAGAAAGTTCGTCCATCAGTTGGTCAAGCTCCACGGAGACTGCGGCGGAAATAGCGTCTTCCTCTGGAACTCGTCATAACCCATCTCGTTGGCAGCTTCGCGCATGGCACGTTTGTAGGCCTTTGGCAGTACTTCGCCAACCTTACTTCTCAGGCTTGGTGACTCCTCAAACAGATCGCTCAGCTCGTCTCTCGCATTTTCGACAGAATTCTTCCAACTGGGGCTTCGTTTGCCCGGTCCAGTCCCAGTTTCATTTGAGCAGATGGGTCAGCAGCGTCTTAAGATGACTGGTGAGCTCACGCTTCTGGCTGGCCCCCATCGCTTCGATCTCCTCCGCCAGATGATCCCAATCCAGGAACTCCGAGCCGCGAGAACGTAGCGCTTGCGCCTGCCGGTTTAACCAAGCATAAAAATCCAATTCATAGCCGGCCGATGTCGGCATCTTGATGCCCCTCGCGCGCTTCGCTCCTGCTGCATCTTGTCGTTTCGCAGTCTGCGGAAGCTTCGCCATAAAGTAATCGTAGCGCAGCCCTATGGGCGCGTGCCAACCTCAGGCAAAACCAATCCTCCGACGGCTTCGCTACGTCGCCTTGCCACCGGCTCGCGAGGTCGCCAGCTTGCGCATCTCAGTGGCCTGTTGGTCGCTCAGCAACATGTTGATCGTCTGACTGACGAATTGCGGCGACGCGCCGCCCTGCGAAGTTCTCCGCAATATCCGCAATCAGCTTGATTATCTCCAGTCGCAGCTTATGGCTCTGGTTGACCGCCGCCAGTGAAGCGTCCTTGCCTTCAGCGCCGCGGCGTCCGTCCGCGCGCGCCGTACTGAGCAAATCAACCAGGGTCGCGATTAACAAGGCGGGATCGGGCTGGAAGTGGCCGCGACTCGAAGTGGGCGCGGACGGCGGCGGCGGACAAGCCGCAGGGGCCCAGGCCCCGCAGGGCCTGGGCCGCTGCGGCGCCCTGGAACAGGCGCAGTTCGATACGCCGGCGCATCGGGCTGATGCAGACCGGGCACGGTGCGGAGGAGGCGGCCGGCGGTTTTAGTGGGGCGGGCGTCCCCGCCCGCCGCTCCGCTTCCATGGCGGGCAGGGACGCCCGCCCCACTGGCGCAGACGCCACCGCCCCCCGCTTCCGCGCCTTGCTCCGCGCACGCGCGGAGCTAGGCGCGGGGCCGCGCGCCACGTCCTTGCGCGGGGCTGCGTGCCGGCTGACGCCGGCGCACAGCCCGTGGCGGCAGCCTGCTCCTCCGCGCCGCGGCGCGCGCCGCACCCAGGGCGGCGCGCGCCGCATGGCACCAGCAATCGCATCGGGTTGTTGACCCATCGTGCAGCCCACTCGACCGGCACAGCTCGCAATATTGATCCGTGACCAGCCGCGAGCCATCCCCCATCAGCGGATTGACCGAGTGCAGGGCTCTACTGAGTAGTTCGACAAATGTATTTTCCATTATGGATTTGCGCCTGGCGGAAAGCGTTCCGCCGCAATAGGTGATTGTTAATATTGTAACGGCGCACATAGTGGCCCGCGCAAATTTGGCCATCAATTCGACGCGTCTGATCGACGGCCAGGCGCTGGACACGCGCAAACACTTTGACGCATTTACGTTTCCAGTTGGAATACAACGGCCCGCGACGGGCTCTGTCTGGCGTTCTCCGCGGGCCAGCGCGCCAACATTTGGCCCGCAAGTGAACCTGAAACTAGCGTTCCGGAGTTTAAGGCGGCTACTGATTAAGAGATTGCGCCGAAGCTGGTAATACAAGGCGGCTTAAGCCGCACGCCCATGCTATGTTAGCCCGACGATGCCACCAGCGGGGCCAGCGGACCGACGCGCCGTGAACGTTTTGACCAGGAGGCGCTGCCCCATCTCGACCGCCTCTATACCGTGGCGATTCACCTTGCACGCAATCGCGACGACGCGTCCGACCTGGTGCAGGAAACGATGCTGCGGGGCTTGCGCTTTTTCGACCAATTCACTCCCGGAACCAATTGCCGTGCATGGCTGTTGACGATCCTTTACAACGTCTTTCGCAACCGCTACCGGCAATCCGCCTTCGAGCACGTAGCCGCGACCGAGGAGGAATTCAGGACGAGGTCGAGAACCTGAGCTTGCGCTCCGACACTCCCACCAACAATCCCGAGACCCTGGTCCTCGAGCGGATCATGGAGGGAGAAGTGCAGGCCGCTCTTGACAGCCTGCCGGAAGACTTCCGCACCGTACTGCTGATGGTCGACCTCCAGGAATTGCGTTACGAAGAAGCCGCCAACGTACTCGAGATCCCGGTGGGCACCGTGCGTTCGCGCGTTTCACGAGGCCGCGCGATGCTCAAGAAGGTGCTGGCGGACTTTGCTCGTGCCCGCGGTTATGCTCGCAAGCCGGACGACTAAACTTGCCTCTCAGCGCCGGTAGGCGAGGTCTTCGCGCGAGCGCCGGCCCCAGGTGAGCATGCTCCCGTCGGGTTCATGCACCCGGTCCATACGCTGCCAATCGACCACCACCGTACGCTCCGCAATCCGCCATTCTCCCTGGCGCCGCTCGAACCGATCGACGTAGCGCCCGCCCGCTTCCATATGGCGGGGCTCGCCCTTGCGCTCGTAGCGATGGTGGGCGACGAAATAAAATTCGCAAAAAGCCGTGTCGCCTCGAACTTCAATCAGTTCGTTGGAGACCACATGCTGCGTCGCGAGATAGGCCTCGCGCAGTTGGTTCATGCACCAGGGAATGAAGTCCGCCGCCGGCGCCATTGAACAGCCCATGATTGTCGATGGCGTCGGGATGATAAACGCTGCGCAACAATTCCTCATCCATGCGATCAATCGCGCGGCAGTAACGCATCATCACCTCGTGGATTTCCTGCTTGTCCAACATCAGCCTCAGGGCGGCTTCGGTCTTTGCGTCGATAGCCATGCGATATCTCCTTACGCTCCCGCCCTCTTAATACCAGGCCGGTCAAGCGAAGTTTGGATCAGCCGAGGCCAACAAAGCCAGCCAGGATAATTTGGTACGCGGCTTGCTCCATTTGGATTCGCGATATGCTTCAGCAAACTGCGAATCTTCTACCGCAAGAAAAAAGCACCCGGCCTGATTGGATTTTACGTCAACCATGCGGACCACGAGCCGTCCTTTCGAGATGCGGTGGATTCACTAACACCTTCGAATTGAGGCAGGTCGCCCGATTTAGGTTAACGACTTCCGCTTTTATGGATGTTTATGGAAAGTGAAACCCGAACGCGATTTCAGGGTCGATTTCTGCCGCGGCCTGGCCTTGATTGTTATCTTTATCGATCACATTCCCGGAAACCCGGTCGGCAACTTTACGTTGCGTAACTTTGGATTTTGCGACGCGGCCGAAGTCTTCGTGCTTATTTCCGGTTTCTCCACGTATCTTGCTTACGCCTCCAAGCTGGAGCGGTTGGCTTGGCCGAATGCGTCAAAACCATGGGCCGCCGATGGATCAGGATCTACGCCGCCCATCTGCTGCTTCTGGCAGGGTTGCTGGCGGCCACAATCCTGGCTTCGCGCCATTTCGTGGCGGCCGATTACGTTGAATTCCTCAGGCTAAAATGGTTTTGGGACAATCCTCGTCACGCGCTGATTTCCGCCCTGACTTTGAGCTATCTGCCGAAATATCTCGACATCCTGCCGCTTTACCTGGTGCTATTGGCGGCGGCGCCGTTTCTGTTGGCCTTGGTCAAGCGCGACTGGCGGCATAGCGCTGGCCGTTTCCGGAACGATTTATCTGGTAGCATGGTTCAGCGGCGTGAATTTCATCGAGGGTAAGGACCACCAGGGATGGTACTTCAATCCCTTAGCCTGGCAGTTCCTTTACGCCATCGGGATGATCGCATGCCATCTGGGCAGAACCGCACCAGCGACAGTGCCCTGGAATCGGCGATGGCTGGGGGTGGCGCTCGCCTTCCTGGCCTTCGGGCTGGTTTCAGCCGCGCCGTGGAACCTTACCGGATTGGTCTCCTACTATCCTCCATTTTCCTTGTGGCCCGCCGACAAGACTTTTCTTGCACCGCTGCGGCTGATAAATGTGCTGGCGTTGTTTTACGTCTTCGCATTCTTCGTCAGGCCGCAAGCGCCGATGCTGCGCGTTCGGCTCGCCGCCCCACTGCTGTGGGCGGGGCGCCATTCGCTGCCAGTCTATGGACTGGGGGTGGTGCTTAGCTGCGCGGGATACGTGGCGGTCACGGAAAGCAACGGTGCTCCTCTCGTGCATGCGGCCGTCAATCTGTTCGGCATCATGATACTGCTGGCGCTCGCCACGCTTCTGGAACGCAATCGCGTGATGCGCGGCCGGCTCGCGCCCGCCAAATCCCCTGTGCTGGCAGGACTCAGAGAGCGCCGGTTTGACGCCGCGCGCAGCGCAGGTCCGAATTCTCGCCCTGATTGTTTTGCTGGGGGGTCTGAATATGGCGCGCGCCGCGTCGCCTCAATTTGAAGATCGGAGCTGCCGCGTTCCGCCTACTTTGGTCTCGGACGATTCGCCATTGCCGGCAACCGCCGCGGCAATCGGATCCGGCCGACCCTTGACCGATCGTGGCGCTGGGCTCCTCGAGCACCGCGGGGGTAGGCGCAAGCAGCAAACAGGCGGCCTATCCGGCGGTTCTGGCGCGAGAGCTGAAGCTTTGGCTTAACTCCGGAGTCAGGGTAATCAATCGCGGAGTCGGGGGTGAAACTATCGACCGTACCGCCGCACGGATCGAAACCGACGTGATACCACTGAACCCGACGCTGGTCGTATGGCAGACCGGCACCAACGATTTGCTGAGGTCGGAGGGAGCCGCGCGCTTTGCAGAAATCCTGGCGGCGGGAATCCAGCGGATTCGCCAACGCGGCATCGATGTGGTCCTGATGGACCTGCAGTATTTCCCGCGCGGAGAACGGCGCCCCGAATTGAACACCTACCTGCAAGCGATCGATCGCGTCGGCGACCGCTACGATATCCCGGTGCTCCATCGCCATCGCATCATGTCTTACTGGCTCGCTTCAGGAGAATTGTCGATGCGGCAGATGCTTTCGCGCGATCAATTCCATATGTCCGACGAAGGTTATAGGTGCCTGGGGGAAATCGTCGCCGACTTCATCCTGCGCCGCTGCAACCGGTCCTGCCGGTCCGGACGCACCCCACCCTTCATGCCGCTACCCGTCCATCGACTACTTTGGCATCCGATCGCAATTAGTGACCATCACGCAAGTTGGCCGTTTTGGCGTTCATTCTTGAGCCTTTTCCGCGATACCTTATCTTGGCAAGCGTGCACGATTGTTGACTGCTCGCTCACGACGTGCGCGATCGCAGGCGGATCCAGGACGTGAGCGAAAGGTCAGGGGAAAAATCGGCCCGGACCCGCGGAGATTACTCGCCCTGCATTTGCTTCACGTCGCGCAGCAGAATCTGTTCGTGGCCCTGTGGATTCACCTTTTCATAGACCTTGCGCACCACGCCGTTGGGGTCGATCACAAAGCTGGTGCGCTCCCAGAACTTGTTGCCCTTGTACTCGCTCTGGCCCACTCCGCAGGCGTTCAGCAGTTCCGCGTTGGTATCCGCCAGCAGATCGTAGTTGAAGCCGAACTTGTTGCAGAAACTTTTGTGCGAATCGACTCCGTCCTGGCTGACACCGAAGACCCGGATTCCGGCCGCGTCGAAATCGGACTTCGACGCGGTGAAGGACTTGCCCTGGATCGTGCAGCCGGGCGTATCGTCCTTGGGGTAGAAGTAAACTATCGCCCATTTGCCGGCTCAAATCGCTCGAGTTTCACGACCTTGCCATCCTGGTTGGAAAGAGAAAAATTCGGAAACGGTTTTCCAGACTCGATCATTATGATTTTGTCCTTTCTATGCAAATGTAAGATAACGCGTAGGGCCATATGGTATCACATGGTCGGGCCGATTTCTGGCGAGGAGTATAGTGACGATGAAATTCATGCTGTTCATGCTGCCCGCGGTCCCGGCGACTCCGGAGGAGCGCCGCCGCCTGCGCCCGATTGCCGCCAACAGCGAGCGTTTCCAGCAGATGCTGCGACAGGTAACGGAGTTGTCGCAGGTTGCCGATGACCTCGGGTTCGACATGATCTCGTTTCCGGAGCATTTCCTTCAAACCGAGGGGCTCGAAATGGGCGGCACCCCGTCGCTGCATGCGCACATCGCGGCCAGGACCAAAAGCATCAAGGTCGGTCCGATGGGATTCGTCTTACCCGGATGGAATCCGCTGCGGCTGGCGTGTGAAGTGGGATGGCTCGATCAAATCACCCAGGGCCGCACCTTCATCGGGCTGGCGCGCGGTTACCAGACCCGATGGCTCAATGCGATGGCGCAGCAGCTCAACATCTCGGCCACCATGAGCGATCAATCCGATATCGATCGCGCCAACCGCGAAGCGTTCGACGAAGTGCTCAAGATTCTCAAACTGGCCTGGGGCGACGAGCCTTTCGCATTTAAGGGCAAGTATTACGAATATCCGTATCCATACGAAACCGGGACGCCGTGGAGGCCGCGCAAATGGACCGAGGAATACGGTGCGCCCGGCGAGATCGAAGACGGAATGATCAAAAAGATCATGGTGGTGCCGAAGCCTTATCAGAAACCGCATTCTCCCCTGTTCCAGGCCTTCTCGGTCAGCGAATCGACCATCATCTCGTGCGCGCGCAACGGTATCGCCCCGATGACCCTGGTGCCCTGGCTCCCGAACATGAAGCGGCTCGCGGAGGTTTACCGCAGCGAAGCGGCCAAGGCCGGCTACAACTTGCGATTGGGCGAAAGAATGGGGGTTTCGAACTACGTTTACATCGGCCGCGACAAGCAGGAAGCGTATCAACGCGCGAAGTTAGGCTCGCCGGGAGTTTTCTTCTATGACTTCTCCAGCCAGTTCGGTTTCTGCGAGGCCTTACGGATGCCGGAGGACGAAGAAAAATACCCCAGCGGCAAGACGACGCTCCCTCCCAGTGAATGGACGATCGAGCGCATGGACCGCTGTGGCTATCTGTACGCCGGCACCGCTGCCGAGGTGCGCCGGAGCATGGACGAACTGGTCGAGCAGGTAAATCCTGAATACTACATCATCAATACCGATCAGGGCCTGCGTCCGCAGAACGAATGTATCGAAGAACTACGCACCTTCGCCAAGGAGGTCATGGACCATTACCACTGACCCACGCGGCTTATTCTATACGTCTGTCGCACTTGCGTGAGACCGTCGTTTGCAAATTGGCGTCGCCATGCATTGCTCGAAGAGCATTGACCCACACCCCAACCCTCTCCCTGGTCAGGGAGAGGGTTGGGTGTGGGTCTGATGCACTTCTAGCAACCCCTCCCATTCAATCCTTTGCAGGACTTTGAGGTCGGGAACTATCTACGCCATTATCACCTTATGCGAAGGGGTGCGGTAGGGCGCGGTCGCGTTGCGCGTGTCGACCACCAGCCGCGCGTGTTCCAGGATCATCTTGTAGTCGATATTGCCATGATCGGTGACGATCACCACCGCATCGCTCGATGCGATCGTTTCCGGGGAAAGTCGCGTCGATATCAGCGCTTGCGCCAGATGCCGGGTTTCCAGGCGCGGCACGTACGGATCGTAGTAACTGACCTGGGCCAGCCGCTCCTGCAGCAGTTGGATGATGCGGATGGCCGGCGATTCACGCACATCCTCGACGTTGCGCTTATAGGCGGCTCCGATTAGCAGAATCCTGGCGCCGTTAAGCGCCCGGCCCATCAGGTTCAGTCCTTCGGTGAGCCGATCGACCACGTGGTGGGGCATCGCGGAATTGATCTCGCCCGCCAGTTCGATAAATCGGGTATTGAAATCATACTGTTTGGCTTTCCAGGTCAGATAAAAGGGATCCACCGGAATGCAATGCCCGCCCAGGCCGGGTCCCGGATAAAACGGCGTAAACCCGAAGGGTTTGGTGGCGGAGGCCTGGATGACCTCCCAAACGTCGATGCCCATCCGCTCAAATAAGAGCTTGAGCTCGTTGATCATCGCGATATTGACGCATCGATAGATGTTTTCAAGCAGTTTCGCCGACTCGGCGGCACGGGCCGAGGATACCGGCACTACCCGCTCCACCAGCGCGCTATAGGCGGCGACCGCGACTTCGCCGCATCGGGGAGTCACCCCGCCCACGACCTTGGGGATGCTGCGGGTCGAGTAACTGTCGTTTGCGGGGTCTTCGCGCTCGGGCGAAAAGGCCAGAAAAAAATCCTCCCCAACCTTGAGTCCGTGGCGTTCAAACAGCGGCAGCAATATCTCGTCCGTGGTGCCGGGGTAGGTGGTACTCTCCAGCACCACCAACTCACCGCGATGGAGGTACTCGGCAACCGCGGAGGCGGTGTTGACCACGTAGGTCAAGTCGGGTGTTCGCCCTTCTCCAAGCGGGGTCGGCACGCAAACGATGGCGGCGTCGCATTCGCTCAGCAGCGAAAATTCCTTAGTCGGCCTTAACCGGCCCTTTTTGACCAGGCCGGCGATTCGGTCGGCGGGGATGTGGCCAATATAACTACGCCCCGCCTGCAGGTGCTCGATTTTCGCCCCATCGACGTCGAAACCGTAGGTCTCAAATCCCGCCTCCGCGAAACCGCAGGTCAATGGCAAGCCCGCGTAGCCCAAACCGAGCACGCCGATTCGAGCGGTACGGTCGTTAAACCTCCCAATTGCCCGTTCCCACAGGCCACCCATCGCCTCATTTCCTCCTTAACCGGCCGTATCTTTATCAAGCGGCGTGGCGTTGAAACCGAATACCTATGCTGGCGGCGAGCTTTGCCACCGCCCAAATCCGAAGTGCTACAAACAGACTGTCAAGGAAGAGAAATCATGTAAAGTGCCGTTCCGGGTCAGGCAGGGCAGGCCGCACTTCAGGCAAGCGGCGACGGCACGATATTTACTGGCTTTGCCGTTGCGGCTTTGAGCCAGGGTATCGATGCGGGCCAGATAACGAAGGATCGCGACGTTATGGCTGCTGGCGAAAGCCTGGAGCGTCATCAGATCCTCCGCCGCAGTCTCATCCTGCGCAATTAAAATCTCGTTGAAACCGGTTTCGCGAAACACCCGGTCCAGATCGGTGATTCCGCCGAGCACCCGATAACCTCGCACCAACATCCGATGTTTGAACACGTCGTCATCCAGAAAGCCAACCAGGCTGAATTGATTCACTCTATCACGCAGCAGATTTCGCGCCGCGCTCTCGCCCGCCGATCCGGCTCCAATCACCAGCACTTTCCGGATCGGTGCGGCAAAATGCTTCAGTACCGCGCTTAGAATCCTGAACGACATGCGTGTGCCGACCAGCAAATTGGCCAGCAGGATCACGAACAGCACCAACCGCGATGGAGGAATCCCCAGGCCCGCAACGCTGGAGGCCGTTGCGATCAGGAGTCCCGCCAGCACCGCGGCGACCTGAAACCGCAACGCCGCCTCAACCCCCGCATAGCGCCACATCTGCCGATAAGTCCTGGTAATCAGGAACGCGACATAGGCCGCCAGGCAAATCAGTCGGAAGACACGCGAGTCGGCCGCGACATGCGCCCACGTCGGCTTGAAGTTGTGATGAATCAGGATGGCTCCGTAATAGGCCGACGAAATCACCAGGAAATCAAGGGCGAACTCTACCGCGCGCCGCCGATATGCGAGGCTTAGAATCACACGGCCCAGCCGCGGCACAACTCCATAAAGACGGCTCGGCGGCTCATGCTCGAAGGAGAGGTTGGCCAGAAACAATCCCACCGTCGCGAACATCAGCGCGCATAGCGGCAGCACGGTGATAATCGTGGCCCGGCTGGCCCAACTGATGAAAATCGCCCACAATGCGCCTATCGCTCCCAGCGTCCACAGCGCAAATGCCACCCGCTTTTGCGACAATCCAAGGTTGTGCAGCCGATGGTGGCAGTGATCCAGCCCGCGGTTCGAGATCGCCCGTCCGGTGGCCAGGCGCGTAACCGCAACGATCGAAGTGTCGATGATCGGGACGGCCATGAGCAGCACCGGCGTCGCCAGAATTGCCAGCTTCGACTGTCCCGCATAGCGAACAGCATCCAGGCACAACACCCCAAGGATGAAGCCGCCGGCCAATGACCCGGCATCGCCCAGATAGATCGAAGCCGGGCGGAGTTGTAAATCAAAAAGCCGCTCAATGCTCCGCCACACGACAGCGCCGTAAACGCCAGCACGCGATCGTGATGGAACACGGCGATCGCCGCCACCGCAAGCGTGGCGATAATCCCCAATCCAGCGGCCAGCCCGTCGAGGCCATCGATAAGATTGAAAGCGTTGATCGCGGTCAAAATCCAGAATGCTACCGCCAAGCCCTGCAGCCCCAACGGCATCACGTGCGGAATGTTGACCAACGCCGCTGCCATCAGCGCAAAGGGGATTTCACACAGCAGCTTGGTCCGCGGCGCCAAGGCCGCGACATCGTCGAACAGCCCCAACATGCACAGGCCCAACGCTCCCAGCACCAGCCAAGTTGGAGCACCCGCGAACCATCCGACAAGGCTGAACACACCAATCACGGCGACACCGCCCAAAAGCGGAACCGGGGTCTTATGCCATCGATCCTTAGCGGGCTGGGCAACCCATCGCAGGCGCCGTGCGAGGCGCTTCGCCAACGGGATCGTCGCGGTAACTAACACCAAGGCGAAACCAAAACCCGGGAGCAGCGAGCGCGCCAAAGTCAAATTCCTCTCACCCTTTCGGCCCGGCGGGTCATGCCCAACCCGTGAGCCCATCAGACGCCAATTCTACCGGCGCCGCACAAACACTGATATGAAATCGTGAACCGTTATTTGTTCCTGGCGTCCGCATCGTCCGTTACTTAAAGCTTCCGATGCCTGACCTTTTTCAGAAACGAAATCTGGAGAAATAAAATCAGCACTATTTATCCATACTAGGCTTTAGTTGACTAAAGCTCTGTATCCCGATAGCCATCTAAGGTCAAGCCCGGGATCCGGTTTTCGCTTAGAAACGATTTCGCTTTTTCGTCGTGTCTGCTGCTCAGATCGTCGCAATCAGCATTCTTCTTTTGTGAATTTCTGAGGTTTTCGGCGACAAGAACGGTTCATTTTTCTCTGCGATACCAAAAGACGATTTCGCCCAACTTTGGCCGGTGGATGCCCGAAACATGTCGATGCGGACTCCAGGCTTGCGCGGCCTGAGGTCATACATTCCGGCGCCGTTTGCTTGATACCGTCTCTCTGAACCCCTGACCAGGGAGACGGTTAGCGTGCTGTAGCCGGGCCAACGTTCCTCGGTTTCCGCAACTGCGCGGTCATTCCCGAACGCCCGAACCTTACGCGGGTATTGGTAAAATTGTATAGTGTGTGATCCGATAGCGACGGCCGCGACGCTGCCGGACGCAGCGCGAGGACCAAGAGGTAACGCCATGCCCTATGCCGAAGGCAGAATCTTCAACGACGCCGACAGCCACTTCATGGAAACCAAGGATTGGTTGTTCCAGTACGCTGATCCGAAGGTTCGGTCCAAGCTCGCCCCGATCGATTTTTCAGTGTGTGGCGGCCAGGCCACCGAAGACCTGGTAACCGCGCTGCCCGGAATAATCGAGCGGCGCAAAAAAGATCCTGCCGCGATGGCCCGGGCCGAGGACAAAATCCTGGAGCGCAAGAGTTGGCACGCACTGGGAGGATACGACCCCGACGAACGCAGACGCGCGCTGGATCTATTGGGTTACAACCGGCAGTTGGTCTTTACCGGCATGGCTAGCAGCCAGTTTTGGGGCGTGCTGGGGGTGCAGCGATATTTCGACCCTGAGGTTCTCTACGGTGGCGCACGTGCTCACAACCGGGCGATTTCGGATTTCTGTTCCCACGACCGGCGTCTGCGCGCGGTCGGCTTCCTGCCCCTGGACGTACCGGAACTGGCGGTGCGCGAACTGGAAGCAGCGGTGCGCGACGGATGCGCGGCGATATGGGTTCCTTCGACTCCGCCGCCTACGATGTCGCCAACCCATCCAGACCTGGACGTGGTGTGGGCCAAATTCCAGGAATTGGACATCCCGTTCATTACTCATCTGGGTGGCGGCCAGATTTTCCTGCGCGAAGGTTTTCTCAACAACGGCAAGCATATAGAAGCCGGCCCATTGGGCGGCGGCGTCGACGAGATCCGGGCCAAGGACTACACCGTGGTTCACTACGGAACCGAAGCGTTTTTCTCCGCAATGGTGCTGGATGGGGTGCTGGAAAAATTCCCCCGATTGCGTGGCGGTGCTATCGAGCAGGGCGCGTTGTGGGCGGTTCCGTGGCTCCGAAAACTCGACATCGCCCAGGACGCCTTCAAGCGCTTCGAGCCCTATCTCAACCTGCCGATGAGGGCGTCGGACTACGCACGCCGTCAGCTCAAGTTCGCCCCTTTCCCGCCCGAACCGGTGGGCTGGATGATCGAGCAGGCCGGCGCGGAGTTGTTCCTGTTCTCAACCGATTTCCCCCATCCCGAAGGCGGACGCGATCCGCTCAAACGCTTCGCCAAGGCGCTGAATGATTTCGCTATCTCAGAGGACCAGCGCGAGCAATTCTACACGAGCAACTTCAATCAACTGCTCGGGCCACACGCCTGATTAACGCGGCCACGCGGCCACCTCCGGCCCCCGGGGAATCAGCCTAACCCATACAGACGCGCGGCGTTGGCGCCGGCGATCTTTCGCCTTTCGTCTTCCGGAACTCCGGCGAGCGTCTCGTCGAGACACTTCACCGAGTTGGGCCAGGTGGTATCGGTGTGGGGGTAATCGGATGACCACATCAGGTTGTCGACGCCGATCAGGTCGCGCAAGCGGATCCCGGCCTGATCCTGGATAAAGGTCGCATAGACCTGGCGGTGGAAATACTCGCTCGGCGGCATCGGCAACTCCAGCCGCGACCAGTAGCGATGGCGCTGATAAATGCGGTCCGCGCGCTCAAGAAAATACGGGATCCAGCCGATATTCCCCTCGACCGATACAATCTTGAGTTTGGGAAACAATTCACCGATACCGCCAAACAACAGCCGGGCCAGGGCTTCCATGTTGCCCATCGAATTGATCAATATCTGACCGGGCATCAGGCCGCGCACGTTTCGCTGCTCGTGAAAGACACTTGCCCGCGAGAGTCGCCGACCGCCAGGTGCAGATGTATCGGCAGACCGAGGTCCTGAGCGGCCGCCCAGATCGGATCGTAAACCTCGCTGCTGAGCAGTCCTAACTTGGGAAAGGTTGCGACCAGCAGCCCGCGCATCCCGAGCTTGGCCACGCGCTGGGCCTCACGAACTCCCGCCTCGACGTTGTCGGTTGGGACCAGGCCGATCCCGATAAGCCGGCGCGGATTGGTTTGGCAGAAGTCGGCTAGGAAATCGTTGTAGGCGCGCATGCAGGCAAGCTGGAGCTCGAAGTCCTCGACCATGAAGGCCCAGAATGCGTTGGGGAACAGTACCTGGGCTTCAACGCCGTCGGCGTCCATGTCTTTCAGGCGTTCGTCGGGGTCGTAGGAGCCGGCGCGAATAGTCTGATAGGTCTCGCCTTCGAGCTTGTATTCTTCAAACTTCTTCCCCGCGGCAACATTCATTCCCATCTTCATGACGACCTGCCCCTCGAGCATCCAGACGTCGCCGCCGTCAACCTTCACGACCTTGGGAGCCCGTTCGCGCAATGCCGCGGGAACCCGTTGTTGCCACATATCCTTGGGTTCCTGGACGTGATCGTCTGCCGAGATCATTCTGTATCCGCTCATATTGCCTCCTTCGAGTGTTGCGTGCAGTTAAATACGTAGCGGATAGCCGCCGCCGATCACCAGTGTTTCGCCGGTGATGAAACTTGATTCCGGCGAGCAGAAAAACAGTACCGCGCCGACCAAATCGGCCATGCGGCCCTGCCGCTTGATTAACTGATGGCGGTTGATGAATACGTCGAGCAGCGATTGCGGCAGGTCCGCCATCGCACTGGGTGAATCCACCGGACCCGGCGCGATGCCGAATACCCGGATCCCATCGGGTCCGAGTTCTTTTGCCAGCGCCACTACCAGTCCGCGCACTGCCAGTTTCGAGATACCATATGGAGTCGTCGGATCGAACCCGGCAATCGAGGATTGATTGATGATCACGCCGCCGCCCCGCGCCCGCATCGAGGCCCGGCATGCCGCCGAGCAATTAACGATCCCGATCACGTTGACGTCGAGCATCAGGCGCCATTTTGCGCGCGGCAACTCGGTCGGCTTGCCGGCATACTCCGTGAGATGCTTGGCGGCGTTGTTGATGAGAATGTCGACGCCGCCGAAATGCTCGACCGCGCGCGCCACCGCCGCGTCAACCGAGTCCTGATCGGCGACGTCGCAGGCGACCGCCAACGCGCGTCCGCCCGCGCCGGCGATGCTCGCGACGACGCCTTGCGCGGCCGGAACGTCGATTTCGGCCAGCACCACGGCCGCGCCTTCGGCCACCAGCGCACGCGCATAAGTCTCGCCGATCCCACGTCCACCCCCGGTAATGAATGCGACCTTTCCTTCAAAGCGCATCGTCAATCTCCTTGCGGCCCCGATCATTGCGTCCTGCCATTTTCTCCTTTCAGAGGCAGTGTGCAACCGGCGGACATTGCCGGTGCGCGATTCAGCTATTGAGTCGACCGGCTAGACCCCTCGCGCCTCTTGCGCGTCGCAACACAAGCACTAACATGCCCTCAGCGGAACGAATGAGACGTGCGGAGCAGGTTTCAGGGCCGTTCGCGCGGCTCAACGATTCCCACGAGGAGAGAACGCGTGGATTTCAAGTACCCGCCGGAGGCGGAAAAGTTTCGCCAGGAGATACGCGCCTGGCTCGAGGCCAATGCCCCGAAAGGCGAGCATCCGCCCTACGACACCATCACGGTCGAAAACGACGAGGAATGGGAGCAGCGCAAGGTCTGGTACCGCAAGCTGCATTCAGGCGGATGGATCGGGATCAGTTGGCCGCGCGACTACGGCGGGCGCGACGCGGACGTGATGCAGGCGGTGGTGTTTCATGAAGAGCTTGCGCGGGTCCACGCCAATTTACCCTATATCGGCGCCGGCGTCGCGCTGGTCGGCCCGACGCTCATTCAATGGGGTAACGAGGCGCAGAAAAAGCGCTTCATCCCCAGAATTCTTTCCGGCGAAGACACCTGGTGCCAGGGCTACTCCGAACCCAACGCCGGCTCCGACCTGACCTCGGCGCAAACCCGGGCCGATCTGGACGGCGACTATTTCGTCGTCAACGGCTCCAAGATCTGGACCTCCCAGGCCCATCGCGTCGATTGGATGTTTCTGCTCTGCCGCACCGACCCCAAGCAGCCCGGCAGCCGCGGCTTATCCTATATCCTGGTCGATATGAAAACACCCGGTATCATCACCCGTCCGATGGTAGAGATAAACGGCAAGGTCAGCTTCAACCAGGTGTTCTTCGACAACGCGCGGGTTCCCAAGGAAAACGTGGTCGGCAGGATCAACGAGGGCTGGCGCGTCGCCACCACGACCTTGGGCTTTGAGCGCAATTTCGGCGGCCGGCAGTATCCCCACCTGGTCAAGGACCTGGCGCGGCTGGCCCAAAAGGTCGAGATTAATGGGCGCCCGGCGTGGGAAAACACGGCGGTGCGGCAGAAGATCGCCGCTTTCGCCTGCGAGGCGGAGGCGCTGAAGTACACCGCGTTCCGCGGTATCACACGCCGTCTTAAGGGACAATCGCCGGGCCCGGAAAGCTCCACCGTCAAGGTCTCCGGCACCGAGCTTAATCTCAAGATCCAGATGTTCGCGGTCGAACTGCTCGGACCCTATGCGCAGCTTGACCACGGTACTGAATTCGCCGTCGATAACGGCAAATGGCTGGAACGTGCGATTACGGCGCGCGGCGGTACGATCGCCGGCGGCAGCAACGAAATCCAACGCAACATCATTGGCGAGCGCGTATTGAAACTGCCGCGCTGACGCCCAGGGACATCCGCACAAAACCACGGAAAGGTGATACCATGACTGCGCCATACAAACTCGTCGATGCTTTTCTCCAGGTGCCGCCGCTGTCTTCCAAACCGCTGGACCGCAAGATCGATCCCAATATCGCCAAGTGGTTCAAACCCGGGGACCAGGTCAGGCATGGATTCACGATCGACGACCTGGTGCGCGATATGGACGCGGCCGAGGTCGAACAGGGAGTCATGACCGCGGGCGTGATGCGCCTGCCGCCGAGCCCCTATACGGTCGGTCAGAACATCGCCGATGAGACCTATGAGAAGATCTGCACCAAGGTCGCCGCGATGCTGCAGCAGTATCCTGGGCGCTTCCATGCCTGCTTCGGGCTCGATCCCACGGGCATGATGCGCGCCGTGCGATGGCTGGAGCGGGCGGTGAAGGAATTTGGTTTTCGTTCAGCCTGGATTATGCCGTCGCTGGTGGGTCTGCCGCCCAATCATGCCTGCTATTACCCGATCTATGCCAAATGCGTTGAGCTCGGCATCCCGATCAAAATCAACATCGGAGTGCCGGGACCGCTGCGGCCCGCGCTAATGCAGCAGCCGATGGCGCTGGACGAGGTGCTGCTGGCGTTTCCCGAACTGACGGTGGTCGGATGCCATCTGGGACATCCGTGGCAGAACGAAGTCGTCGCGCTACTGCAAAAGCATCGCAACTTCTATCTAATCACTTCGGCATGGGCGCCAAAATACGTGCCAGCGGAACTGTGGAACCTCGCCAACAAGCGGGGCCCCGACCGCCTGATGTGGGCCAGCGACCATCCGCTGCTGTCATTGGAACGTTGCGCGCGCGAGGGCTGGGAAGTCCCGCTGACCGACGCCGCCCGCCGCGGCTACCTGCGCGACAACGTGTTGAAGGTGTTCAAATTCGACTAAAACGCGGCGGAAATCATTGAACGGCAAACGTGGCTTAGGTCTTTAGGCTGAGCCGGCGGCAGTTCAATTCCGGAAGGCGGAACAATCTATCATCGTTGGTCAAAAGCTCGGCGTCCAAGCCGGCAGCGTTGCAGCTATAATAGCGTCAGGCAGCTTCAATGCGTGCTCCTTCCGCAATTGGATAGTAAGATCTATACCGCACGCGACAAAGAGACAATGCTAACCTCCTGCAAAAACGCCCGAATCTGTGCTTCGGCAGCATCGTCGAGCGAGGCGATAGGAAAGAGTAACTCTATCTCGGTGATTACGGAAACAAAGCAATCGCCATCGGGTAGATCGTCGGCGAGGCGGCCTCCAAGAAAATAAAGGACAGCATTGGTATCCAATACCTGTTTCAAGACCATTCGCCACGAATACGCTCCTGAAACGCGAGCGGATCTTCAGTAAGCGAGAGCGAACCGGCGTAGCGTGAAAGTGACGCCGCGCCTGTCGTCGTTCCCGGTGGGAACAGGGACTTTTCGATCTCTAGCCAGTCGGCCCAATCAATCTGCACGGCGAGCGGCCGGGAGTTTTCGTCCGTCACAATTTTTTTCCGAACTGAACGCACAATCCGAATTTAGCGCCGAACTCTGCGATGGAATAGTGCCTGACGGCGTCACTTCCGAACGGTTCAGTCCAACTCAACCAAAATGAAGCCGGAGAGCGCCGCTTTTTGGCGCTCCCCGGCAAACTGTCTTGCATTCCGCAGAATTGCTCAGCCCAGGTTATACAGCCGCACGGTGTTGTCGCAGGTGATCTTCTTGATCACGGCCGGCGACAGCCCCTTCATGTGCTCCTCGACGTATTTGCGCGAGTTCGGCCAGGTGCTGTCGGGATGCGGATAGTCCGACGCCCAGATCACGTTGTCCTCGCCGATGTCCGGAATCAGCTTGAGACCAACGTCGTCTTCTTCGAAGCTCACCCAGATGTGGCGGCGGAAAAGTTCACTGGGCTTGGCCGATAGTTTGACCGTGTTCTTGAATAGCTTTTCATGTTCGTGGTCCATGCGGCCGAGCAGATAGGGAACCCAGCCGAGTCCGGACTCGGCCAGGATGAAGCGCAGCTTGGGATACCTCTCCAACGCGCCGCAGAAGATGATTTCGCACAGGGGTTCGTCCAGTTGCATCGGCAACGCCGACACCAGGGCCGCAATCTGGCCGCGGCTGGCATCGAAGCGGGCGTTGCGCACCCCGCCGCTTAGATGGAAGCTCAGGACTACGCCGGCCTCGGCGGCTGTCGCCCACAGCGGTTCCCAGTCTTCATGGAAGACCGGCTTGGCGGCGTCGAAGACGCCGAACAGCGCGCCCTTCAGCCCTAATTTGGCAACCCGCTCCAGTTCGGCGACTGCGGCCTGCGGGTCTTGCATCGGCAGTATTGCGATGCCCACCAGCCGCTGTGGGGCCTCGCCGCAGAATTCCGCCATCCATGAATTGTAAGCCTGCAGGCAAGCGGACTTCAGCTCCTGATCCTTGAACTGCATCGGCAGGGGCGGACCGTAGATAACCTGCGCATCGATACCGTCGCGGTCCATGTCTTCCAGGCGATACTTGGGCGTCGAAGGACGGAACGCCCAGGGTTCGGGCTCTTCCTTTACTCCGGCGCGCGGAATGGCGCCGGCCAGCAGCGCGTTATCCATCGTGCCGTAGCCGCCCATGTCCCAGGGCTTGCCTTCGCACAACCATCGCCGTTTGCCTTCAATCTCTTCTACCCGCGGCGCGGCTTCGCGGAATTTGGCCGACACGCGATCCGTCCACAATCGCGCCGGAATATAGCTCAGATCCATGTGATCATCGCCAGAGACGAAACTGTATTGCATGGCCGACCTCCCCGTTTGTTGGCTGACCTCTTTATTGCACAGAACCGCGCGATTTTTCTAATCAGGTTTCAGTCAGCCGGAAAGTCGTTCTACTCCTGAGCAAAGTCATAGAGCGTGAGCGTGATTTCGTTTCCTGCGATGTCAACTCTTTAGCTCATAGCGTCCAACCGCAACTGGCGGGAGTCGGTCCGCGGACCTGAAATTCTCTCTCGCGCCGTCCGCTGGGGCGGACGAAATTGCCGCTCCTTCGGAAAATGAGAATATACTATCGCGGACCAGCCGCAGATGG
The DNA here is from genome assembly GCA_963824565.1 of uncultured Pseudomonadota bacterium. Taxonomy (GTDB): domain Bacteria; phylum Desulfobacterota; class Binatia; order Binatales; family Binataceae; genus JAJPJA01. The sequence goes on from CAWGQB010000027.1 coordinate 87,244, forward strand.
CGCGGCGGGGACGCGGGCACTGCCGTTGATGAACAGGTCGAGCGGCGCGAGCGGAGGACGGCGGCGCCGCTTGAGATCTTCGAGTTCGACCTGGGCTTTGCTCTCGGCATTTTTGCGCCGGATCTCTTCGAGCTTCTGATCGACTTCGGACTCGTGGATCTCGCGATGCACGCCGGACTCGGCCAGGGTCTGCTGGATCGACTCGCGCACTTCCGCCAGCGCGCGCAGCTCATCATCGTAAGACAGCTCCTCCAGCGCGCGCTGAATTCGCACCCGCGCCTGCGCGTTGCGCAGCCGCGCCAGCATCGTAACCTTTTCGGCTCTTGAGCTTGTCGATTTCGCCCTTGAACGCCATCAGGTTTCGCTTCGCCCCCTCGGCCTCGGCGGTGAGCTGCGAGAGTTCATCCTTGAGCCGCGCCACTTCGGGTTCCAGCTCGTGCTTGCGGCGGATGAGAATCAGCGCGCACTGGTCCTCGTTGATGTCCACCGCCTGGCCGGCCTGTTCCACGACCTCGGCGAGCTCGGCGGTTTTATCCCGCAGCTCGCGCTCCAGCTTGGTTCTCATGTAGATGACGCCGGCGGCGGCTGTCTTGAGCTGCTGATAGCGCTTCACCCGGTCGGCGATCGCGGCTTCGTAAACCGCTTCGGGGTCGCGCGACTCGCGCGCCTTTAGCCAACGGGTAAACTTACCGCCAAACAAACTCGTCAATCTTTTGAAAAACATGATTAGCTCTCCTGTTGTTGGCCCACGGCCCTTGGTGCGGTCGATTCGGCGGAAACTTAAATCCACCGCCGGACGCGCCTTTGATATTCCTGGTAAGTGATTCCGAAAATGCGCTCCAGCGCTTGCTCTTCCCTGGGAATGACTAATCGATCGATGACGAAGTAAAAAGCGACCGGCGCCAACACTATCGCCGCGGACCAGAAGAAGATGGCAAAGCCGAGCAGGATAATCGTCAGTCCCAGGTACATCGGATTGCGCGTAAACGTGTATGGCGCACACGGTCACCAGCGCGGCCGGTTCGCCATAGGGATCTTTGGTGGTATTGCGCGCGGCGAAGATCGCGGCGGCATAAGATGATAATCCAACTCCCGCAGCCACCATCAGCAACCCGGCGAACTGATGGAAGTGGACGATTCGATGATGATGGCCGCCGAGCAAATGCAGCAGCAACCCCGCGACCAGCAGGACACCGGCAAGCACCGGAGGATGGATCTTGATGCCTTGAGCGTGATCTTCGAACGGATGGGTGGTTTCACTCATAGCGATGCTCCCTACGGGGGCGCTATTCGTCCTCGGCCTTCGGTCCGATTTCGCCTACACTGATTCCCAGCTCGCGCATCTTCTGCTGAAAACTCTGGCGGTACATCCCCACTCGTTCGGCGGCGCGCGAGATGTTGCCGCCGGTCGCTTTGAGCGCGCCCACGAAAAAGTCCCGCTCCCACTGCGCGAGGAATTTTTCCTTCGCCTCGCGGAATTTAAGATCGGCGCTGACATGGTTGGTTAGCGGGGACGCCGCCGACAGAGCGTCGCCGCGCACCTCCGTGGTATGAGGCCTGCTTGACTTTGCTCGGACTCCCCGCCGAGCAGCTCCGCGGCCGTGATCTCGGCTTCGGAAGACAGAATGACCGCCTGTTCGATTGCCGCTTTCAGCGAACGCACATTGCCACGCCAGGGATTCTCCACGCATTCGCGCATCGCCTCGGGAGTAAGCGACTTACGCGTGACGCCAAAGTTCTTGCACGCTTCCTCGAGGAAATGGATCGCTAGCCGCGGGATGTCTTCGCGGCGTTCGCGCAGCGGCGGAACGCGCAGTTCCACCACTTTGATGCGGTAGTAGAGGTCCTCGCGGAAACGGCCGTCTTCGACCATCGCTTCGAGATCCTGGTTGGTCGCCGCGATGATGCGCACGTCGACCGCCAGTGGCTGATTGCCGCCGACGCGCTCGAAACGTTTCTCCTGGATGGCGCGCAACAGCTTGGCCTGGGTCTCCAGGCTCATGTCGCCGATCTCGTCGAGAAACAGCGTGCCCCCATCGGCCGCCTCGAACTTGCCTTCGCGCCGCGCCACCGCGCCGGTGAACGCGCCCTTCTCGTGGCCAAACAGCTCGCTTTCGACCAGCTCGCGCGAGAACGACGCGCAATTGACCGCGACGAAGGCGCCGCCGGCACGCGGGCTGCGTGCGTGAAGCGCGCGCGCCACCAACTCCTTGCCGGTGCCCGACTCACCTCGAATCAGCACCGTAACATCGGTCGATGCGACCTTGTCGATAGTCTCGAACACACGCATCATCGCGCGCGAACCGCCGATCATTCCGGCGAAGCGGCCGGAGTCGAGATTCACCTGCTCGACCAACTGGTTGTAGGCCCGGCGCAGCAGTTGCTTCTCCATCACGTTGCGGACTTTCATCCGCAACTCGTCGTTGTCGAAGGGCTTGGGCAGATAATCCTCGGCGCCGGCCTTCATCGCTTCCACCGCAATACGCTGCGTGCCGTACGCGGTAATCATCAGCACGGCGCAGTCCGGATCGATTTGGCGGACCGCACGCAACAGGTCCAGCCCGCTCATCCCTTTCATGCTGAGATCGGTGATGATCACGTGGAACAGTCCGCCTTTGACCAAGGCGAGCGCCTGCTCGCCCGACTCCGCGGTCTCGACCTCGTAGCCTTCCTTGCGGAACAGACCTTTGAGCGCGACCAGGATTCCGCGCTCGTCATCGGCAATTAATAGGCGGCCCTTCATTGACGGGTTCCCGCTCCCAAGCGCGATTCGGACAAGTCGTGACCATTGGCCCCGGTGGCGCTCGAGGGAACCACCGCGTCGTTGTCGCACGCTCGGCGCCGGCCGTTCGCTTTCGTCTGAGTCCGCGGATGCCTCCGGCTTAGGTTCGGCTTTGCCGCCGGCGCGCAACGCATCCGCGATCGGGATCGAGAGCATGAACTCGGTGCCCGATCCGACCTGGCTGTGGACTTCGATCCGTCCGTTATGAGCGTCCATAACTTTCTTCGCGATACCCATGCCCAAGCCCGGTGCCGTTGCTCTTGGAGGTATAGAAAGGATTGAAAATCTTGGTTATCTGGTCTTCGGGAATTCCGCATCCGTTGTCGCGAATCACCACGGTCACCGCGCCCGGCTCCAGCGCTCGGATGGCGATTTCCAGGTGCCGCTCGCCGCTGTTGGCACCCATCGCATCGATCGCGTTGTCGATCACGTTGGTGAAAACCTGGCGGAGCTTGTCGGCGTCGGCGCGAATCGTCGGTCCGCCGATATAGTTGCGCGACACGGAGACATGGTTGGCCTCGAGCTTGGCGCGCATCTGCGTGATCGCGGTATCCAGGACCGCTGCCAGGTTGACGTTGTCGAAGCTGTAATCCTCTTCCTTGGCGAACTTGAGCAGATGGGAAACACTGCGCTCCACACGCGCGAGTTCGTCAAGCGCGACCTTGGCATACTCGACATTTTCAGTTGAAGTCGGGTCCTCGCCCATCTGCTGGACCAGGCTCTTGGCGGCGGCAATGGGATTGCGGATCTCATGGGCGAAGCTGGCGGTCAATTCGTCGAGCGACGCCTGTTTCTCGGTGCGCAAGACTTCCTTTTCGATCGTGACTTCGCGCTGGACTTCGCGCGCGATCGCGGGTTCGAACACCCGCTCGTGAATCCAGCGCCATCCATAGACCGCGCCGAAATGGCTGACCAATCCGATTCCCCATCCAACAGCCGGGAAAGATCCACCATTCGAAGCCCGGGCTGGTGATGAGGTTGACCAGCAAGCAGGAACCGATCACGATTCCGTACCACATCAGATGGACGTAAAAGCCGGCTTCCTGGGAGGCGCGCTTGTGGGCGCGCAAGTAAGCCTTACGCTCGGCTTCACTGATCGAACGCTCGTGGCTGTCCGGGCCTGGCTCGCTGGCGCGTGAGGCTTGCGATGATGAAGGCGGCGGACCGGGTGGACGCTCAGCCTGGCTGGCAGCAAAGCCCCGGCGGCGAAGTTTCTCCGCCTCGCGTCTGATCTTGGCCTCGGCCCGCTCCAGCTTGGCGGCGATTTTATCTTCGATATCGGCGGCCTTGCCGCGGGCGTCGTGGGCCCAGCGCTCCCATTCCTGCCATTCGCGGTTCCACTGATCCCATTTCTCGCTACCTGGTTTCGGGCCGAAACACGAAGCCTGGACGTGGTCCCATTTTCGCGACCACCGCTCCCAATGTCGTTGTTGGTAAAGGCGCCGATACTTCCGCCGCTGCTTCACCGCGAAGATGATCAATACAAGAATTAAAATACCAAACATTTTCGTTGCCGCCCCGTTTCGAGCGCATCGGCCGGTAATGCCCTTCCAGCAGCTTAACCCGGCTCGAAACGAAAGGGGAGCAAGCCGGATGCCATATCGTCGGCCTGCCGACAAGCCCGGAAATCAGCCAATTTTACGAGCTTTCACAAGGCGAACCGCGCTCGATGCAGCGGCGGGACTGCATCCTGGATGCTGCACCCGGTCGCCAACCGGTGAGGAAAGCGTTCAGTCGGGCTCAGGCCATACCATCCACGGCAGGCCGAACGCGGTCTTGCCCAGCAATTCGAGGGTTTCGTCGCTGTCGAATGGATGATAGATGCCGGCCCGCACGTCCCGGAACAGGCGCTCGAGCGGGAAGCGCTTGAAATAGGAAGAGCCGCCGACCGCGCGCAGCGCCAGGTCCACCACCCGCACGGAATTCTCGATTGCGATCATGCGGGCGGCGACCGCCTTGCGCGACCAGTTGTGGGTTTCGTCGTGATCGACTTCCGCTGCCGCCTTCCACATCACGGCGCGGGCGCCCTCGATCAGCATGTCCATCTCGCCGACTTTGTTGTACACGCTGGGCAGATGGCTCATCGGATGTTTGTGCGGGAAGCGCGGGCGATCGCGCATGAAGTCGACTACGAAATCGCGCGCCGCGACTGCGATTCCGATATACGGCGCGCCGATCGAAAAGGGCGCCTTGGCAAACATTTTGGTGACGCGAACTGTCCTGCCCGCCGGATATTGCGCTACCACCGCATCGTCGGGCACGAAGGCGTCTTTCAACTCCGAACTGCGCGAAGCGGTCGCGCGCATCCCCATCACGTGCCAGTCATCCTTGAAAGCCAGTCCGGGAGTTTCGTGCGGGCGGATGAAGAAGGTAAGGATGGCGGGCCGCTCCGGCGCGTCCTGCCACAGCGCCTGGGCGAAGAAGTAGTCCATCACGACGCTTTGAGTGCCGAAGATTTTGCGTCCGTTGACGATAAACCCGCCGTCCACCCGGCGCGCGGTAGTCCGCGGTCGCAGACTGTAGACGGCGTTATCGGGCTCCGAACCCGACCCGCCGCAGATCAGCCTTTCTTTAGCGATGTTTCGTAGCTTGTCTTCGACGTTGCGCGGTTTGAACTTGCGGTACAGATCGATCAGCAGGCCCATGGTGTTGAAGTGCATGTTGATCGCCAAGGCGGTGGCGCCGCATCCTTGGGCCAGACGTTCCTGGGCCTTGATGCGCTCGAGCAGGCTCGCGCCCAGGCCGCCCAATTCCTCGGGGATAGTCAGGACGCTGTAGCCGCTCTCTTTGAGCTTGGCGTAGTTTTCGTACGGGAACGAAGCTTCCTCGTCGTGCTGGGCCGCGCGTGCCGCAAAGTCGTCAGCCAGTTCCGCCGCCAGATCAATAAAGCGTTGCTCACGCTCGGTATGAGTCTGTTCCATTGCCCTCCTCCTGCGGCGCCTGCTTCACGCAACCCCGGGAGCGCGCTCGTGATGAGATACGTCTCCCCGCCAGACCTAGCGCAACTGCGGGCGAGATAGAAGGATTGGCGATGGTACGGTCTAGGCGTCCGCCAGTGGGCAGCGCCCCATGCAGTCCGCACGTCCCGAGGACGTGGAAAGGGGTAGCGGATGATCCGCTACCCCTGATCTATCGCCTACGCAAAAGGATGGATGCTGGCTTCGGCACTAACTTGGACCGAAAGTGCGGCCGAATCGGTCCGCCGGGCCTATTGCATTACCTGCTGCATGCCGGCCGGCGTGCCCCAGCGGGTGAAGTCGTCAAAGCTCTTGGGCGCGTCCGAATTGATCAGCCCTCCGTCCTGTATATCGAGCGTCAGATGGTTGTTCTGCACATCCCAAAAGGTGTAGATGCCGTCGCCGGGACCACCCGCGCCGGTCGAAACGTCGCCGTTGGTACCCGGAAGGGGCATTGGCCGGTAGACCGAAGGCCCGATCTTCCACAATTTCAGCCCGACGTCATAAAGATCCATCCAGATCGGCTGCCAGGTCTCTTTATCGATGAACGCCATGCGGCTGCCATAGCAGTAACCGGCCTCCTTCGACGGCAACCGCCGCAGGTCGAGCAGGGCGACCGTCCTGACCTGCCACTTGACCGCATCCGGAGTGGGAAAGTACAGCGGCTTGTAATAGTTGGCGGTCTTGACATAACCGGCCTCGGGATAACCGACGAGGATCTTCTTGTATCCCAGAAACTTGGACTGAAAGATTGGCGGCTGAAGATTCATCGAACGCTCGTCATCCTGAGTATAGTCACTACCGACCAACGGCGAGCATCGCGCCGCAGTGGTCAGACGGATCGAGCGGCGCAGCGACGGCACGAAAACGTAAGATTCCGGAAGGTCGCCTGGGTTGTCGTGGAAGATCTGCAGCGCGTTGACGTATTTGGACTGCTCGGGTTCCCAGATAACGTTGTTCTGAGTCAGGAATAGGTCCCCGGTATCCGGAATGTTCGTGGGTTTGCCCAGGTCGCTCAGGTGCTTGAGCTTGAAATTCACCTCGCGGACCTCAGTCTGGTACTTGTTGGCATACCGGTCCATCGAAAATCCCAGATGGCTATAAGTCGTAATAAGATACGGGATATACGCGTAATACTCGTTGTAGAGAACCTCAACTCCGGCGGCGGCTCCGCTCGGTTTCGGAAATGGTACACCGGCAACGTAGCCTTTGATGGAATAACCGCCATCCGAGTTTTGCACCAGCGACACCTGGCTGGCTAACTTCTCCGTATCCTCCTGATACTTCCTGGGCAGCGGAGTCGGAGCGGTCGGTTCCACTTCAACTACCGTTTCCGGCGGTAAACTCCAGGACAGCTTGCCGGCGAATAGTTGTTGCAATCCAGCCGGCATAAAGTTCTTGTACTGTTGCCAATTTTGGGGGGTGATCTTGGTACCCGGGGGAATGGTCGCCGAGGAATCGCCGGACACCAGGGCGTCGTAACTCTCCTCACTCCAAGGGACCTGCGCTGCGGCGATGCTTGCGCAACACGACCAAATCAGTGCTGCTGCAATCAGAAAAATGGTGCTCCTTCCTTTCATTCTAACCTCTCTAAAAATTGTATCTTGGTGGAACTTCTGACAGCCTTTGGCACGGAGTCGCACCAACCGCTCAGAGCGCGTGCAATATTCCTGGCTTCCTGCTGTCATTCGGAGAGCGCGACTCGGCATAACCAAACATCAAGCAGCTTCAGCATCTCAAGCGTCCACGATCATAAGTTAGCCTTGTATCACGAAAGAGGCTAGTGCCAGTGGGCATTTTGCTGATCGTTACTGAACAAATGTTTCGAACTTTCGTTCCGAACGAACGTTTTAATTCGATCGGCAGGCGTCATCAAAATGGCGACACCGCTGCGTCCTCAAAGCCGGGAAAGAACACAGATCAAACCGGACCATGATCAGAGGGGATCAGAGCGCAGCCTCCATGGTTGGCCGTCTGGAAGGAGAATGCCTGCTCCGAATCTGCCGCGGACGGTGAGAGTCAGAAAATCAAAACCAAATTGCATCTGGTCTTCAGAAAAGTCTATAAGGAGACGTTGATTCAACGCATCTGCCGCAGCGCCAGTTCTGCAAGGATGTAAGATGTGCCATGGCTGATATTCCGAACCTTTACATCTCCGCCGACAGCCACGTGGTCGAGCCGAAGGAATTATGGCTTACGCGGATGGACCAGCGCTTCCGCGACCGCGCACCGCATATCGAAAGCCGTCCCGACGGCGACTACTTTGCTATCGAAGGAATCGAGCCTTTTTCCATCAGCCCCCTCGGCGCGATGATCCAGGACAAGATCGCCGGCAAGGAGATCAGCACGCGCGCGGGCAAGCGGGCCGAAGACGTCCGCGCCGGGGCCTGGCAGGCTGATGCCCGCCTGGCCGACCAGGAACTGGATCACATCCGCGCCGAAGTCCTGTACCCGGGCTACGGGCTCGTAATCTTCGGGGCACCAGACCCCGAATACCAACTCGCCTGTTTCCAATGCTACAATGATTGGCTTAGCGATTTCTGCGTCGAGCTGGACGGACGCGCGGCGGGCGCGGCGGTTCTTCCGGGCAACTGTCCGATCGAGGTGATGATCAAAGAGGCTCGGCGTATCGCCAAAAAACCCGGCCTGACATCCGTCATGCTGGTAAATAACCCCGTCGGACGTACCTATACATCACCCGAGTACGAGCCCTTCTGGACCGCGATTACGGACTTGAATCTGCCGATCGCCATCCACATGGGCACCAGCACCCGCGAACAACTCAAGGATCGGATTGAACGGTTCGGCGGCGTTTACGGCGTGCACCTGGTGGACAACCGGATGGGCAACGCGATGCGCCTGCTCGCTCAGCTCACCTTCGGCGCCGTTACTCAGCGTTTTCCGAGGCTGCGCTTCGTGATGGTCGAGAGTGGCATCGGCTGGATTGCCGGGGTGCTGCACTTTTTGGATCACTGGTGGACCGACAACCGCCACTGGATGGAACCGCGCACCGACGAGAAGCCAAGCTTCTTCTTCAAGCGCAACTTCTGGGTTACCTTCGAAGACGACCGCGCCGGAATCCTCACCCGCCATCTGCTCAACCTCGATCATCTGATGTGGGGGTCGGACTATCCGCACACGGAGGGCACCTTTCCGCACTCGCGCGAGCAGATCGCGCGCGATTTCGCCGATGTGCCACCCGATGAGGTGCGCAAACTGGTCTCCGGCAATGCCGCTGTCCTTTATGGTTTTGGTCAATGATGGCAGCACTTCAAATCGCCGCGCGTGCGTTCTTCAAAGGCCAACAGTTCATCTCTCTAAAGGAGGGTGAGCCGCTTTAAGTTTGCTCTGGAGATCGATGAAGCGCACTGATCGGGCGTCAATGCACTAGTAACCACATCGCCACGGCGCCGACCGCTATCGCCGCCACAACCCATCCAACCGTGGCGTGGTTAACGCCGGCCTCGCGGTGCGCGGAATGGACTCCGGTGTGATACCCGGTCGACGATGTATAGTAAATTCCCGTGCCAGGGATACCGACGTGCGGCGGATACCGCGCCGGCCAATAGTTACATGCGCGCCCCGCACACCGACGCTCAAGCTGGGTCCGGACTTCGAGACGTTAACCGTCAGGCCCGGGGAGATGTGAACGCGGCGATAAAAGCGGAAGCTACCCATCGCTGTTAGAAACCTTTTTTTAGAATTCTCAGCCCTCGCAGTTTTCCTTGGTCCAGCTGGCCGCCCACGGCGACAGGTGGCTCACGCAGTCTCTCACCGCGGCCTCATAGCTAACGCATGCAGCCTGGCTACCGCTTTGGCATTGGACGCGCAGTTCGGCATTATGGCTAGCCAAAACCGGCGTGCAGCCACTCAACATGACAGCGCCCACAAGGATCAGGTTGCGGCGTAACATCTCAGGTCTCCCATTATTGTGGCCGTTTTCTCCCTTCGGCAACGACTGCGGCTGTTCAGTCTGGGCCGTTGGATTTCTGTACACGATCGGCCCGATGGGCCTGAGTCCGTCGATTGGAAACCATGCGGAGTCGCACGATCATACTGGAGGCCAACAACTATAGCCACATCGCGTGTGAGCTCCGCCGCCGAGGCCGTCACTTCGGGCGCTCCAGCCCTTCCTGACCTTTTGGTCCTTAAGGCGTACACCTTTACCCGGCGATTCGGCCCGCCAATCCCGCTTGACCACCACGACGCTATGCTGCGGTGATCTGGTCTGATGGCCGCACCATGAAGCGCGCTCCGGCCAGATGTTTGAACTCCGCACAAACAAAGAGTCTTCCGGCGGGCCATAATCGACGATGATGAGCACTATGTTTACGCCATAGCCCTACCTTGAAGTGGAAGTTCAGTCGGGGCAATCAGAGACAGCTTGGGAAAATAAGTACGGTAGCGCGCCGCATCCCGTGTCATCAGCGGATATCCGGCAACGGCCGCATGGGCGCCAATGAAAAAATCCGGAAGCGGGGAGGCTTTGTTCCGCCTCGCCGCCGATAGGTAAAGAATGACTTTCCTGCGAGAAAGGCGGCTTCGTACGGGATTGCCTCACGGTCGAACATGGATTTCGGAAGCGCGGCGTCGAGCTCCTCGATCCGCGAATACCGAATCGAGACCTCGGCATAAATGACCGGATTGATGACAAGGCGATAGCGGTCGGCGGCATGCTCGAGGGCTTCCGCGGACCACGCGAGCCAACGCGCGTCTTCCGTCATGACGTCGAGAAGAACGTTGGCGTCAACCAGTATCGCCGTCATTCAGTCATCGCGGGTCAGCGCCATGATTGCGTCCGTGCTCATCGCAACATCGCCGCGGCCCCGCAAATGGGCGACAAGACGGGCGCCGCGACCATCGCTCTTACGGGCTTTGGCGCGAACGATGCGCACGACCTTGCCATCGAACTCGAATTCCACTTCTGTCTGTGGCAGCAGACCCGCCCGCTCGCGGATTTCAGCCGGAATGGTCACCTGACCTTTGGATGTGATGCGCACGGAGCCTCCTTACTCTTACATGTAAGAGTAAGGAGGTCGGCATCGATTTGCAAGGCTTGGCCACTCGGCGCCTGCGAACCAAGCGAGCATGGCTCCTCGAGCACAGCAGCAGGGCTGATCGCAAAGCCGGCCGCCGCGGAAGGCCACGGGGTGCTGTAGCGTAGGATGGCGGAGGGGGTGGGATTCGAACCCACGGTGATCTCACGCCACGCCGGTTTTCAAGACCGGTGCCTTCAACCGCTCGGCCACCCCTCCAAGTCTTGTGCTCAAGCAATTATCGCATTCCCGAGCCTGGCGCTACGCTTTGAGTGCCCACTTAATGCCCACTTTTTCTCGGTTTCCGCCGCTGTGCCCACATTGCCCAGAATCATCTGGCTGAGCCGGCCAACCGCCCCGCTGTCCACCGTCTTGAACCAGTGGCGGTAGATGCGCAGCGCGTCCCACTGTCGCCAGGCTTCGACATAAACGTTGTCCTGCATACCGAACGCCCCATCTGCGGATCACACAAGGCGCGTATGAGATTGCGTCTCGCTCGGCTTTTTTGGTTTTGACAAGTTTCCTGCCATGGTACGTAACACAAGGCCGTCCTTTGCCATTGCGTCGAAGAGGGCGACTCCCCGGCGCGATAGCGAGTGTCAGTTGAAAACGGTAGGCGAGCCGATCAGCCTTTTTACTGGCTTGCCTGATTCCTGCGTTAAGAGGGCGCGAGCGGGCAAGGTAAATTCGGTGGCGACTACGGTTAGGCACGCCTCAACCAAAGCTCCACGCCGCTATCGCGGGTTTAGTTCATGAAGCCGCGTGTGTTCTGAGGTATCTCTACGATAGCATCGAAAAACTTTGGGGGAGCTCGACGATTTTGAGTTTGGCCAGATAGATTATCGGGAGCCCCTGGAACCGCTGTGATTGGCCGCCGGTAACCGCCGCTCAGCGGTGGGCGCCGCTGGCTGCAGCCCGGGTTTCATCGCTTACCACACTGACCGGGCGAGCCGGCCGCTCGGCCGGAACTTCATGGGAGCCGGTAAACCAGCGAATCACGTTGTAGAACACGGGAGTCATGAAGACTCCGAAGAACGTCACGCCAATCATGCCGAAGAAAACCACGGTGCCCAGTGCCTGACGCATCTCGGCGCCGGCGCCGCCCGCGGTAATTAGCGGAATAACGCCGAAGATAAAGGCCAGGCTGGTCATGACGATTGGCCGCAAGCGGAGGTTGGCCGCTTCGACCACCGCGTCGACCGGTTTTATCCCGTGGTGCTGCTCCTCCTGCTGTTTGGCGAATTCGACGATCAGCACCGCGTTCTTGACGCTCATCCCGGCCAGCACGACAAACCCGATCTGCGTGAAGATGTTGTTATCCATTTGGTAGGCCCAGACCCCGGCGATCCCGCACAGCAGACACATCGGGACGATCAGAATGATTGCGGTGGAGAGCGCGAAGCTTTCGTATTCCGCGGAGTGGGTCAGCCAGACAAACAGAATACAGAGCGGAAAGACCAGAACCGCCAGGCCGCTGGCAGCCTTTTCCTGGTAGGCCAGATCGGTCCAGTCAAAGCCGAACTGCCGCGGCAATTGGGTCCGGGCCAGGTCCTCCATCGCCGCCAGGCTCTGGCCGCTGCTGTAGCCGGGCGCGGTGGTGCCATCGAGGTCGGCCGCTGTGTACAGATCGTAGCGTTGGATGCGGTCGGGACCGACGATATCCTTGATTTCGGATACCGCGCTCAGTGGAATCATCTGGCCGGTGGTGCTGCGGGTCTCCAGTCGGCCAATCTGGGCGACGGTCGCGCGGAAGGGGGCGTCGGCCTGGGCGACCACATGCCAGGTGCGGCCGAGATAGTTGAAGTTGTTGATGTAGTAGCTGCCCAGATAGACCTGTAGCGCCTGGAAGATATCGGTGACCGGCACGTTCTCGTCCTTGGCCTTGACCCGATCGACGTTGATGTAAAGCTGGGGAACATTGGCGCGGAAGGTGGTGAACGCCCGGCCAATCTCCGGTCGCTTGCGCGCCGCCGCGATCAGGTGTTCGGTCACCGCCTCCAGCTGCTGCGGGGTGGCGGCGCCGGAGCGATCCTCTACCTCCATGGTGAAGCCGCCGGCATTGCCCAGTCCTCTGACCGGCGGGGGCATCAATACCAGCCCGAAGCCGCCCTGGATGCGGGCATACTTGCGATTGATCTGCGCCACGAGTGCGGCGGCGTCCATCCCGGGCTTGCCGGCGCGTTCGCTGAAGGGCAACAGGCGCAGGAACAGGAACCCTGCGGCGGAGGAGTTGGAGCGCGACAGAACCGAAAAGCCCGCCACCGCGAAGGTCCCATCGACCCCCTTGGTCTGCAACGCGGCCTGGGCCATTTGCGATACCACCGCGCTGGTGCGCGAGATCGACGATGCGTCGGGCATCTGCACATTGACCACCAGAAAGCCCTGGTCCTGGGTTGGAATATAACCGGTGGGCACAATCTTGAAGAGGTGGTAAGCGAGATAACCCAACCCGACGTAAACCAGCAGCACCAGGCCCGTGTAGCGCACGACGCGGCGCAAGGCCCGCAGGTAGCCGCGGTTAGTGGCCTCGAAACCCCAGTTGAACAGCCGGAAGAACCATCCAAACAAGAGGTCAAGAATGCGGCCCAACCAGTCCTGCTTGGCCCCGGGCGGCTTGAGCAGCAGGGCCGACAGCGAGGGGCTGAGGGTGAGCGAATTGAACGCCGACAGCAGGGTCGAAAACGCGATGGTCAAGGCGAACTGCTGGTAGAAGCGACCGGTGATGCCGGGAATGAAGGCGACGGGAATGAATACCGCCGACAGGCCGAAGGCGATGGCAATGACGGCCGGGGTAACCTCATCCATCGCGCGCCGGGCGGCCTCGCGCGGAGTCAGTCCCTGTTCCAGCCAGCGCTGGACGTTTTCGACCACCACGATCGCGTCATCCACCACGATGCCGATCGCCAGCACCAGGCCGAACAGCGACAGCATATTGAGGGAGAAATGCATCAGCCACATCACCGCGAAGGTCCCGATCAGGGACACCGGAATGGCCAGGATCGGCACCAGCGCGGCGCGCCAGTTTTGCAGGAAGACCAGCACCACCAGCGCCACCAGCCCGACCGCGATCAGCAGGGTGCGGATGAGGTCGCGGATGCTCTCGCGCACGAACGGGGTGGTATCGTGAGCGATGGCATAGTCCAACCCGGGCGGAAATCGGCGCTTGAGTTCCCGCAACTTGGCGTAGATTGCATTGGCGGTATTGATGGCGTTGGTGCCCGGCAGCTGGAACACCGCCAGGCCCACCGCCGGATGGCCGTTGTAGCTCAGAGTAGTACTGTAGTCGGCCGCCCCCAGTTCGACCCGGGCGACGTCCTTGAGCCGGGTGATGCGCCCACCGCTACCGACCTTGACCACGATATCTTCGAACTGCGCGGGATCGGTAAGCTGGCCCTGGGCATTCAGGGTGTACTGAAAGGCGGAACTTCTGAGCGGGGAGCGGCGGGCCGCCGACGATCCCGGCGGCAACCTGGACGTTCTGTTCCTGGATCGCGTTGATCACATCGCCCACGGTCATATTGCGGACCGACAACTGGTCGGGGTTGAGCCACAACCGCATCGAGTAGTCGCGGACGCCGAAGATGTTGATGTCGCCCACTCCCGGCAGACGCGCGATCTGGTCTTTGATCTGGAGCGTAACGTAGTTGCTGACGAACAGGGCGTCGTGCGAGCTGTCGGGCGAGTAGAACGCGATCGCCAAGGTTATGTCGGGCGAAGCCTTCTTGACGATTACTCCCTGCTGCTGCACCTCGATCGGGGAGCTGCGGAAGGGCAATCGCCACCCGGTTCTGAACCTGTACCTGGGCGACGTCAAGATTGGTGCCGACCTTGAAGGTAACGGTCAGAGTGAGATTGCCGGTGTTGGTCGACTGGCTCGACATGTAGAGCATGTTTTCCACGCCGTTGACCTGTTCTTCGATCGGCGTAGCGACCGTCTTGGCCACGGTTTCGGCATTGGCCCCGGGATAGGTCGCACTGACGGTCACGGTGGGCGGCACGATTTCCGGGTACTGCGACACCGGCAGCGTCATGGCGGCGATCGAGCCCGCGATAATCGTGACGATCGAAATGACCATCGCGAAGACCGGACGATCGATAAAGAAATGCGCAATCTTCACGGCCGGGCCTCCGTGGTCGGATGGGTTGCCGGGTTGGCCACCGGTTCTATCTGCGGCAGTTGCGCGGCCATTATCTGATGTTCGCCCATGCCGTCCAGGACCAGTTGAGAGGGGCCGGAAATTGGCACCTCCTGGGGCCTGACCCGGCTGCCGGGGAAGGCCATCTGCAGGCCGCTGACGATCACTTTTTCCCCGGTTTGAGCCCCTGGTCGATTGCCCGCAAGTCGCCAAACAGCACCCCGCGTGTGACCGGCCGCCGCTCGACGATGTCGTTGGGCCCGACTATCAGCAGGTAGCGTTCGTTCTGATCGGCGCTGAGCGCCGAATCCGGCACCAGCAGGGCACGGTAGCGTCCGCTGGCCGGAATGCGGGTGACGGCGAACAGCCCAGGGATCAAAAGCGCGGTGGGATTGGGCACCACGCAGCGCATTTGCACAGTCCCGGTGTTGACGTCGACTTGATTGTCGATGAAATCAATCACGCCCTGGTGATCGTATTGGGTCTCGTCTTCCAGTTTGAGGAAACACGGGACTTTGGCTCCGGCAACAGTGCCCTCCTTGTTGCCCAGCGCCAGCTGCTGGTAACGCAGGGCGATGTCCTGAGGCACATTGATGTAGGTGTAGAGCGGATCGATCGATACGATCGTGGTGAGGATGGTGGTGCCTTGCCCCGAGCCCCCGTTGACCAGGTTGCCAACCGTCACATCGATCCGGCTGATACGGCCGCTGATGGGTGCCCGCACGTCGGTCCATTCCAGGTTCAGGCGGGAAGTTTCCAGCGCGGCCTCGGCCGCGTTCAGCGAGGCGACCGCCTCCTCGTAAGCCGCCTTGGCGTTGTCGTGTTCTTCGGTCGATATCACGTGCAACCGGCTGAGCGTGATGTAGCGCTGGTAGTGCACCCGGGTTTGATCGACCGTGGCTTTGGCTTGCGCCACCGCGGCCTTTTTGTTGTCGAGATCGGCCTGGAAGGGACGCGGGTCAATCTTGAACAACAGGTCGCCCTTGTGGATCAGCGCGCCTTCGCGGAAGGGGGCCTCTTCGATCAAGCCGCTGACCCGTGCTTTGACATTGACGGTTTCGGGCGAGGCAAGGTAGGAGCTGTAGTCGTTCCAACGAATGACTTCGCGCTCGAGCGGCTGGCTGACAGTGACCGCCGGCGGCGGGGGCGGTGGGGGGGCAGTGGCGCGCTGGCAGCCCGCCGCCACCATCACGGCCACCACCAGCAGCAGCGCAGCAGAACCAAGGCTTTTTGAAATAGGCTTCATTCGGGGCTTGGGTTTAAGACGTTAGATAGATTGTTAAAATCGCGCGCGCGTGTTACGGGGTGAGGATAGTCGGGAAAGCCGAGGAAATACCAGCCGAATTTTTGGCCCCCGGTGTCTGATCGAGCGAAGCATCGGTGTCTGATGGTCCGATACTTTGGTGTCCGATAGACCGCTAATCGATGTTTGATGGACCAAAGTTAGGTAGTCCGATGGACCGATATAGTGGGTGATGGACCGAAGCTTTCCACGAGCCTTTTCCGGTCCTTGGTGTAGAATAACACCTGGTCGGCCTCGGGCTGGTAGCGCAGCCTGTAATCCGGCAGCACGTCGCTTTCCACGATCATCTTGACCTTGCGGCGAAACTCCTTGAGGGAGGCCGTTGAGCCGCTTTTCTTGTGCAGCAGCTCCATGCTGATGGTCCATCCCTCCTGATTACCACAATGCTTCCGGTCAAGCTCATAAAGGCGCCGCTCCAACCCCCCGGTCAAGGCGGAAGTAATCCCGATTCAGGGTGAGGAGTTCGCGCGCCATCGTGATCGCGCGGCTGATGTCCCGCGCCCAGATTCCCGCCGCGAGTCCGTAAACGGTGCCATTGCCCTGCAGAAGGCGATAAAGCCGACGTGGATGAGGCTGTTAAAGCGGCGCGCAAAGCTTTTGAGGACAGCAAAGTGGCCCAAAATCAGCCCCCATCAGCGTGCGCGCTACCTTCTGGCCATTGCCGATCTAATTGAGAAGCATGCGGACGAGTTGGCGATTCTCGAAACACTCAACAACGGTATGGCGATCTCGACGGCCCGTGGTCTGCTTCCGAGCGCTATCGATACGTTTAGATATTATGCGGGATGGGCTACCAAGATCTGCGGTGAAACCAATCCCTCTGAGCCCTCCATGTTCAACTATACGCTATGCGAGCCGGTCGGAGTCTGCGGCCAGATCCTGGAACGGGCCAAGCATGATGCTGGCATGGAAAATCGCGCCGGCCCTGGGTTGCGGAAACGTATCGATTCTGAAGCCCGCGGAATAAACTCCACTTACCGCACTCAGAATTGGCGAGCTGACATTGGAGGCGGGTATCCGGACGGCGTCGTTAACATTATCACCGGATACGGAGAAACCGCCGACGCGGCGATCGCCTCACATCCAGATATCGACAAAGTAGCATTTCCCCTTGTTTGCCTGATTTGTCTTAAAAATTGATTCCTGAAACAGATCTTAAGAAGCAAGGTCTGGAAATAATGGCGGGGCAAGGCTGTGCGATCCGCAGGACAATCTTGCCGCGAACGTGGCCGGTCTGGCTTAGCTCGTGCGCCCGCCGAGCCTCGGCCAAGGGGACAATCGTATTGACGATGCTCCTCAGTTTTCCCGGAATCAACCAGTCGCGCCGTTTCAGATAGCTGTTGCGGGTTTGCCTGGACTCCGACGCGTACCGCGCGCACCCCATGCGCGGTGGCCTCCTGCGCCGATGGCACATTGACGATCGAGATCAGGATTCCGCCCTTCTTGAGGGTCCGCCACGAGCGCTTCTGAGTATCTTCGCCGATCGCGTCCAATACGACGTCGGCGTCCCTGATCACATCTTCGAAACGCGTCTTTTCATAGTCGATAGGGTCATCGATGCCCAGTTCGCGCAGAAAGCCTTGGTTACGGCCCGAGGCCGTGCCGATGATGTGAGCACCCTTCCATTTCGCGAATTGAATCGCGAAAGTTCCGACACCGCCCGCGGCGGCGTGGATCAACACTGTCTGACCCGCGCTGAGACCGCCAGCGTCGAAAAGCGCTTGCCAAGCGGTCAAAGCGGCGAGCGGGATGCCGGCGGCATGAAGGTGGTCGATGGACCTGGGCTTGAGCTGAGTCTGATCGCCTATAACCTCGGGAACCTGTGGCGGCGGCTGGCGCTGCCCGCGCCGATCGGGAAGTGGTCGCTAACCAGCTTGCAGCAGCGGCTGGTGAAACCGGCGGGCGCCTTAATAAAGCATGCACGTTACTACTGGCTGTTGCTGGCGGAGAGCCATCTGACGCGGCGGCTTTTCGGGAGCATGCTGCGGAGAATTGCGATGCTGCCGTCGCCAGCAGGATAGGCGGTTTGCAGAGCACAGCAAAATTTCGGTGACGGATAGGGAGCAAAGGGATAAGTATCTGATAACTCGGTCGGAAAAACGCCGGTTCAGGTGCTTTAGGCCAATGCGAGGCAGAGCTGCTCCGTTGAGGCGTAATGGAAGGGACCTTCGGGCACAAACTCGGGCTCGAACTTCGCGTTTGCAAACCACTGGTGTCGGTGCGATGGTGAATCAGAATCGAAATTGGAAATACCTGTTTACTATTATACAATGGGCCCGAAAATCGAGGGGAGGGCGGCGCCAAAGTCTGCGTCGAGCCCAACGGCCAACACCCTCATAGCCCAAACCTTGCGGGATAACTGATTTCGTCCTAAGGGTGAGCTCGTCCAAACGCGTTATGGAAAGCCCGGATAAAGTCATGCCTAACGAATCTGTGACGGCAACCGCCGCCGACCGCGCATGGCACAAGCTCCTGGTTGAAGGGCACAAGCCGATCCTCCTCGCGCATCGGTTCTTCCGCTATATGCCTGGTCCGCCGCGCTGCAAGCTTTGTCATAACCCCTTTGGAGGAATTGGGGGGAAGCTCGTGGGATTGTTCGGTTTCAGCCCGTCGCGCAAGAATCCCAATCTTTGCGCCCGCTGTTGTGACGCCCTTCCCCCAGGTGGCGCGGAGGTCGATATCGCTGTGCTTTTCGCGGACATACGGGGTTCGACGGAGTTGGGCGAGAGGCTGGGGCCTCGGGCGTTTGCCGCGACGCTCAACCGGTTCTACCACGCGGCGACCGAAACGCTCATCCAGCATGACGCAATCGTGGACAAGCTGATCGGCGATGAGGTGATGGCACTCTTTATTCCGGGAATCTGCGGCCCCGAATATTACCGCCATGCCGCCGAGGCCGCCGTCGCGCTTCTGCGAGCGGTAGGATATGAAGATCCAGAGGGGCCTTGGATCCCCATTGGGGCGGCGGTGAATTCTGGCCGCACTTACGTCGGCAATGTAGGCGGTCATGGAGTAGTCGACTTCACTGCGCTAGGCGACACGGTCAACACGGCTGCGCGCCTCGCCTCGAGCGCAGGAGCTGGCGAGGCTTTGCTCAGTGAATCGGTTTACGGCGCCGTGGCCGTGCGATTTCCCAACCTGAAGCAACGCACCCTTGCATTGCGCGGCAAGGAGGCGCCATTCACCGTGCGCGTATGTCTCCCCACGCGCCGCGGCTAATTTTCCGAGGTGCTTGCGTACGAGTCATCTCCCTGACAGTTATTCGACGCCATAGTACGCCTCGTACCCTCCTCTTTCGTGCTTTATAGCACATAATGTGCTTTACCTGCGGAGGTGGTCGAGAGGTGGAGGAGGGCAGGGAGCACGCAGAAAGTTCTAGACACCCTCCTTGTTGACGAGCTCTACGACAATTCGCGGTTTTTCGGGTTTAAACGGTCGCGCGATCGACGCCGCAGATTTCAGGGGCGATAGAAGAGCCCGTCGCCAGCTATCGTGACGCGATGATGTCAACCTGGAAGCAGAAACCCCCGTCTTTATAGTCGAGAGGAGTGATTTGGTGGCGAACGTAAGTTTGGCTTTAGATACCCCAGCTCTTGCTGAAACCTATGAGCGCGTGAGCGCCGAGCGCCAGTTCAGGGCCGGGTAGCGATTGATTGAAGAACTCAATGTTACCTCCGGGGAAGCGGTCCTGGATATCGGCAGCGGAACCGGCCTGGTGGCGGAATATGTGGCCGATCTCGTGGGGCCGAACGGTTCCGTAGTCGGAATCGATCCCCTGCCTTTGAGAATCGCACTCGCGGAGCGCAAATCCCGGCCTAACCTTAGATTTAAGCTTGGCAACGCATATGACTTGAGCGGATTCTCCGCGGAGAGTTTTGACGTTGTATATCTGAACGCGGTGTTCCATTGGCTGCCTGAGAAGCTCGAACCTCTGCGCCAGATTCGCCGCGTGCTCAAAAGCGGAGGCCGGCTTGGAATCTCCACCGGGTCCAAGAATCATCCACATCAGCTTCAGGCGATTAAGCAGAAGATTCTCGCGCGCGAACTGTATCGCCGCTACCGTGAGGATTCAGTCGAGGTGGCGCGGCGGGTCAGCGTCGATGAACTCGAGCATCTATTCAGCCAAACCGGTTTCGGGGTAAAGAAAATCGAGTTGCGGCCGTTTGTGCGCACCGATCAAACGCCGGATGCCGCAATCATGTTCTCCGAGGCAAGTTCGTTCGGTAATTTCCTGGGCCATCTACCCCACGATTTGCGGATGGCCGCGCGTGAAGAGATCAGGCGTGAGCTCGAATGTCGCCTGACTCCGGAAGGCATAATCCGCACTGGGGCTCGCATCATCGCAGTCGCCGTCCGGCTCTGACTTGGGCGGGGATTTGCTTGAAGCCAGGGGATTTGCTTGAAACCAAAAGATCCCCCAGCCGAGCTTTGTTTTGAGGCCGACACCCCAACGAGGGCTTCCTTGCCTGAAGTGTATGGCGGTTGCGCGTGAGGCCGCGTGCGGTCAATCCAGCCGCAACGGCAGCTCGGCCAAGCCCCTACCGAAAGCTCCGCCCGAGTAGCGCGGCATCCAACCATCAAGCAAACGCAGGTGGGGAAACCGTTCGAGCAGCGTTTGGACTGCGACCTTGGCCTGGACGCGCGCCGGCGCGGCACCAACGCAAAAGTGAATACCTTCTCCCAGACCCAGGTGTTCGTTTAACTCGCGCATGATATCGAAGCGATCCGGATCCTTGAATGCAGCCGGATCGCGATTGGCCGCGCCCAGCACCACGTGAACCGGGGTACGCGCCTTGATCAGGGTGCCAGCCACATCAACATCCTCGGTCGTGACGCGAAGGACACAGTGAACTGGCCCATCGTAGCGCAGCGTTTCCTCAAGGGCCGCGGGAACCAGCGCCGGAGCCTGACGCACGCGGCCGAGCAATTCCGGCCGGCTGATCAATTGATAGACGCAGCCGCTGATCAAATCCGCAGTGGTGCCGATTCCGGCTACCACCAGCATCGACACCGTGCCGAATAATTCGAGCGCGTCGATTTTATCGCCGGCTTCATGGGCCGCGAGTGCCATGCTGATCAGATCCTCACCTCCGCTCTGGCGCCGGCGGCGCTCGATAAGTTCGCGGATGTACGCGTCGCGCGACCCGGCAAACCGTTCGGAGACAAAATCACCGGTTTCCGTGCCCGCGGCCAGGCTGCGAATCACGCCGTAGTCGGATTGCGGAATGTCGAGCAAATATCCGAGGACTCGGACCGGAAACTCGGTGGCCAAATGCAGCTTGACATCCACCTCGCGCGATTCCTCCCATGTGCGCAAGATCGTGTCGCAGATCTTTCTGAATTGTGGTTCCAGCTCATTCATGCGGCGGACGGCGAGGGTGGGAGCAACGACCCGGCGCAGGCGCGAGTGCAAGGGCGGATCGGAAAACGCCATCGCCGGGATTCCGTTGAACACATCGAAATCTTCGGTGCCGGGAAGCTGCGGATTCATACTGGAAAAACGCCGGTGATCGCGCAACACTTCGACCGCGTCGCGATAGCGGGAGATCACCGCCCATGGGACACCACGCCGCTCGACTATCAGGGGTGGCGCTGCCAGTAATGCCCTGTAGTAGGGAAAAGGATCATCGCGCATCGCCGGATCAGAGGGGTCGTACTTAAGGCGCAGATCGGAGTTGAAATCGGCTGCTGAGGTGGAATTGGTTTGAGGCGCACGAGAGCTATCCGGCTCCATCGTTGTACCCTTTACTTGCAGTTTGGCGTTACTTATACGACAAGGGCGTAGAGGTCAGCCAGCGATTGCGCCTGGAGGAAGCATGGATCTCGCGGCCTCCGCCCGAGTCGCGGCGATCATATTTCCGGCAAGGCTTGGATGAACGGTCTCAAGGGAGGTCAGGGATGCTTCGCTGTCATTATTTTCTTGGCCGCAAACGGTCACTCTCGCTCGACGAATTCTTCCGCTACTGGCGCGAGCGCCACGCGTATGCCGGCGAACGGAACCCGTTGACCAGGCGCTACGTTCAAAGCCATCGAATATCGGAAGTCCAGGGCGACGATTTTTTTGACGGTGTCGCCGAAGTCTGGTGGGAGAACGAGGCGGCGGCCCAGGACAGCTTGCGTATGAGCGGAAATAAGTTCATCGCCGATGAAGCCAATTTCGTCGATCCTGGCCGGCGTGAGTTTCTGGCCACCGCCGAACACGAGATCCTCAAGCCCCAGGGGAAAGATCTGATCAAGGGCGTGTTCCTGATTCGGCGCCATCCGGGCCTGACCATTGCCGAATTTCACAAATATTGGTTCGAGGTCCACTCGCCGCAGGTGTTGAAGGTCCCCGGCATGCGCGGTTATGTCGTGTGTCCCACGGTTGACTCGGCTTACACCTGGGCCGAACCGCGATGGGATGGTGTATCGCACGTATACTGGGACAACCTGGAATCCATGGCCAAGGCCTTTGCTTCGCCGGAGGCGAAACCGGTGGGCGAAAAGGCCATCTCGGCGGGCAGCAAATTTTTCTTCACTCGCGAGCATTTGATCTATTAGCCCAAGCAGACAGATCGCGCGGTTGGCGATTTCCCAAGCGGCTCGCACCGCCGCAGATTTCAGGGGCGATAGAAAGGCCTGTCACCAGCTATCGTAACGCGATGACCATAACGCCGATGAGGGTGGTAGTCCCACAACGCGAGGTGCTGAGTGCAGCGGTTGTCCCAGAAGGCCACCGAGTTCGGCTGCCAACGGAATCGACATTGAAATTCGGGACGCTCAATGTGGCCGAAGAGCATTTGAAGCATGGCATCGCTCTCGCCCTCGTTGAACTGGACAATTCGCGTCGTGAACATACGATTGACGAACAAGGTTCTGCGCCCAGTCTCCGGATGGGTTCGCACCACCGGATGCTCCGCCCGGGGAAATACGTCGGCGCGCTCTTTGGCTGCGGTTCGTCCGGAGTAATTGCGTGTGCCGTCATGTATCGCGCTTAACGTACATAGAAAATGCCGCATCCGCTCCGAAAGCGCATCGTATGCTGCGTACATGTTGGCGAAGAGCGTATCGCCTCCCAGCGGCGGCACTTCGCTTAGATGGAGCACTGAACCCATCGGCGTCTGCTCATCGCACGACACATCGGAGTGCCATTGTTCACCGGCAATACGAGTGGAGTCGCGGTCCGTCTTGACGATGATGATCTCAGGGTCGCCGTCGAGAATACCCAGTGGTGCGGGATGAATGTGGAGCTCGCCGAAGCGAAGGCCGAAGGCCTTGTGCTGAGCCGGAGTCAGATGCTGATCCCGGAAGAAGATTACGAGATTTTCCAACAGCGCGTCGTGGATGTAGCGAAGCTGATCATCATCCAAGGGACGCGAAAGATCAAAGCCGTCGAGTTCGGCTCCGATCAACGGCGTCAATTTACGCACCGAGAAGGTCTTTTCTTTCATTGCCTACCGTGTGCGACTTAGCGGACACCATCCGGCTCAGCCGCGTTGGCGCGACCGGCGCTTGGCCGCGGTCCGAAGAACACTAGCGCTCGGAGTTCGATGCTTTCACGCGGCGGCGCGCTCGGCGGACTGGTTGGATCGTCGAATGCCGTATGAGCGGTAAAGCGCGCCCGTCCGTCTTTTTCCGAATCGAAGCACTTGATCAACAACGCCTCCTCGCTCTGCATCTGCGGGAAGTAGTACCAACGGTGTCCAGGAGCATAGGTAAGGGCGTAGGTCTCGCCGATTCTGTGAACGTATCTTAGTTCCGATACGACGAGGTCCGATTCAGCAATGCTGCCCGCGTCGCAGACCGAAAGCGGCGCCTCCCGGACTGGACCACTAATCGGCTTCCACAAGTTGATAATGGCAACGCGGTTCTTGAGCAACTCATCGGCTTCTTCAGGAAAGAGATCGCGCACACGCTTGAAGCCGGAGTATTCCGTGTAGTCGTTGTGCACGCTTTTCGCGGGTTGCTTTGCACCGTCCTCGTTTCGATGTGCCTTCGGGGCGTATCTCACAATGTGATCAAAGACAAACACGCGCGGCGCGCCGGTGACTTTACGCAGGAGCCGCTCGACCTCGGGATAAACAATCGTCTGAACTTCTTTCTCATCGTAGAAATTGGCTGGTTGAGATGTGAAACGGATAAGTTTGAATCCCTCTTTGTCCAGCGACAATCGATCCGCAATCGGGCGAGCGCTACGGATTGCCACAGTATGCGACGAGTAGGTGCCGGTCCGCCATGGAACTCCCGGCGGAGGTTCATACCGATAGGACACCGGTTTCTCCGAGTTCCCGGACAGATAATTGAGTTTGGCTTCTACAAAATCAACTGCCGCTGATGGGTTTGATTCGGTGGTGCTCATCGTGGTGAATCTCCTCTGGTTAGCCATAGTGGCTAGGGTCGCAAGCTCAAAAGCGTCCGGGCAATCGCTTGTGCGCCATTTTGCCAAGTAAATCAATCATTTAAATAGACTATTTTCATCAACCAGTGGAGGCAACGATAATGTACGAAAGACCAACTTCACTGCGAGCTTGCTTGAGGCGGTTGAAGACTGCAAGGCCCAACGCGAAGTGCTCGAGCGCGGCGATGGAATTGGTCGCGTTGGAGCGATTGATGGCCAATTTGTGCCGTTTGTGGTAACCAAACCCGCGCACGACATGATTGAGTTATCGTCGGCAGGTCTTTAACCGGAAATGACCGATTGATGAACGCGATCCCGTCCTTGGCGTGCGAGGGGTGGGACCGGAAATAACCACCGGATCGGCTTCGACCTGAACCGGGAAAGATACGGAGGCTCACGATGTCCAAATCACTGGCTGGTATCCTTTTTGCGCTGCTGACGTTGGGGTTGATACTCAACCAGCCCTCGTTTGCACAGCAAGCTTCGAGTTCAGCGCAACCCGCACCCTCTCCAGCGGCGGCGGCGCCCGCGCCGGCCGCGGCGCAGCCGGCGCCTTCAGCGGCTGCCGCACAACCTCCCGCCGGGGCATCATCACCGCCGCCGGAGGCAGCCGCGTCACCAGTCCCGCATGGCCACGGAATCGGTGCAGCCTCGATTCTAACCGTCCACGGCAAGATCGAGTCGGTGAACCGGGCCAAACGACTGGTGACCCTGGTGGGACCGGAGGGCAACAAGGTTACTTTTAAGGTCGCAAAATCCGTCAGCCTCACGTCAGTGAAGGCGGGAGATCCATTCGTCGCCCACTTTTTTGAAAGCGTGCACATCCGGCGCAAGCGGCCCGGTGAAGTGCTGCCCGCGGTATCTATCAAGGAAGGAATCAGTGCCGCGCAACCGGGCCAAACCCCGGGCGGTGTCGTCCACACCAAGAGCAAGGTCGTGCTGAGCGTCACTGCGGTTGATTCCAAGGACCGGACGGTAACGGTTAAAGCTCCCGATGGCACTGAGGAAACCGTAAAGGTCGGGAATTCCAGGTACCTCAGGCATGTCAAGGTCGGCGATGATTTGGTGGTCACGGTGCGGCAGGCGGTCGCGATCTCGCTCGATAAAGAGTAATCGCCACTCAGCGCTTCGATTCAGGGCGCATGGCGAAAATAATTCGCGGCAGTTTTTTCGCGAAACTGCACTCGATGCGGGCGAATGGCGCTGATGCCGTCGCCACGCCGCGCGATGGTTTCGATCGGGTCGGGTGACGGGGCGCAATCCCCGTTACCGACCCGATCGGAAGAGCCGAAGCCAGCCCTGAAATAAACCAAGCGATTCCCTTGGCGCTTATTTTCAGGCTGGTCATATTCACGAGCACCGCTTTATGGATCGCATGGTCACACTCGACGGAGTGCGGAAAGTCTACCACGCAAAAGCGCGCGTCGTCGCGCTGGATTCGATCAGCCTGGGCGTCAGGCGCGGCGAGTTGTTTGGACTCTTGGGACCCAATGGAGCGGGCAAGAGTACCACCATTGGAATTTGCACGACGCGTACTCTACCGACCGCGGGCGAGGTGTTGATCGCCGATATCGACGTCCTCAAAGAGCCCGCCCGGGCGCGGCGTTGCATGGGCGTGGTTCCGCAGTACCGGACCCTCGATCGCGCCTGTACGGTTTGGGAGAACCTCTATTTTCATTGCCGCTATTACGGCTTCAAACATTCCGCCGCACGGCAACGCACCCAGGAGCTGTTGGAGCGGTTCCGCCTTGGCCGAAAGAATCAAGGCTTTCCCGGGCGAACTCTCCGGCGGCCTGGCGCAACGGCTGGAAATTGCGCGGGCGATCTCACATCGGCCCGAGGTGCTGTTTTTGGACGAGCCGACGGCCAGCCTGGATCCTCAAACCCGGTTGGCAATATGGGACATCATTCGCGAACTGCGCGCGAGCGGACTTACCGTGGTGCTCACCACCCACAACATGGAAGAAGCCGATGCGCTATGCGAGCGCGTGGCGATCATCGATCACGGCAAAATCCTGGTGTGCGACACTCCGGAGAATTTGAAGAACAGACTCGGCGCGCAGACGATTTTTGACCTCGACCTCAACGGCGCGCCGCCCGAAATCGCGCAACTCCTGCGCGAGTTGCCGGAGGTGAGCGCGGTCGAGCCGACCGCTACTGGATTTCGGGTCAGCGCCGAAGCTCGTGACGGTCTGCTGCCACGAATCGTCCAGCTCACCAGCGGACACCATTTGCGCGACATCTCGGTGATCGAGCCGAGCCTCGAAACCGTGTTCATCGCGCTCACTGGAAGAGAGTTGCGTGAGTAGCGATACCCCGGCCGCTTCCTTGATTTATTTGCGCTCCTTCACGGGCCTGATGCTGCGCGATTTTCGCGTCCTGCGGCGCGAGTTCATCGCCTTCCTAATCCGAACCGTGATGAACCCGCTGTTGTTCGTGTTTGTGTTCACTTATCTGTTTCCGAAAATCGGTCAAGGAGTGAAAGGCGTCCAGGGTGTCAGCTTCGGCACTATTCTGCTTCCCGGTTTGATCGCGGTCGGCATCTTCTTCCAGGGCATTATGGCGGTTGCGCTCCCGCTATCGCAGGAACTTGGGGCGACCCGTGAAATCCATGACCGCGTGATGGCGCCCTTGCCGGTCGTCCTGGTGGCGGTTGAGAAGATTGTGTTCAGTGCGCTGCAAAGCGTGCTCGCGGCGATTGTCATATTCCCGCTGGTCGATCTAATCCCGCTTAATCCCGTACAGGTACACATTTATAGCTGGCCGCTGCTGGTAATTATGGTGCTGCTGGCGGGTCTGGTGTCGGGTGCGGTCGGACTTACCATCGGAACGATCGTAAAGCCGCAACAGATCGGATTGATCTTTGGCGTGGTGGTGGTGCCGGTGACCTTTCTCGGATGCGTCTATTATCCATGGGCGGTGCTGTCGCACGTGCCTTGGCTGCAGATCCTGGTTCTGGTCAACCCGATCGTTTATATGAGCGAAGGATTGCGCGCCGCGCTCACCGCTCAGGTCCAGCACATGCCTGTGGCGGCGATCCTGACCGCCCTGTCGGCCGCGTTGGCGCTGATCGGCTTTATCGGGATCCGCGGCTTCATGCGCCGGGTCGTGGATTAGACCAGGAAAGCAACAAGTGGCCTGGAGTGGGGCCGGTTTTACCTTCGTCCGACGGATAGTCATCAGATGCGCGGTATCCGAGAGCCGACCTCGCTCGCGATATTCGACGCGAGCCAAAATACTCCAGTGGCGTAGCCGGCCCATTTGTGGGCAGCTCGCAGAACGGCTGACCTTCGCCATCCAAGCCTCATTGCCACCATCAACGATCCACCCAGAACCGGCATCACCGCCATCAAGCCGAAGTAGATGAGTCCCACGTTTTGGTGAAACTCCATAAAGCGAATATGCCAGGGATTCGTAATCGGCGCTCGCGGTTGGTTGAGAACCGTTACGGTGTTCATATAGACCACGAACACGCTGAGAAAGAACGCCGCAGCCCAGCGCATGACGTGCCCCAAGGTGCCCTTGACGCCGAGGTATTGCCACAAGAGCAGGACCCCGGTGAGGAGAGTGAGCGAGAACGAAATCGGGTAATTCCAGAATCGAAGCAAAAGCGTCGAAATGAATTCCATGGTGTTGGCCGTGAGCGAATTTCGATTAATGGACCCAGGTGGCGATCGCTTCGGCTGCCACCAGAAACATGACCGCAGTGGAAATCCATCCGACCACCTTTTGCCGCAATGGGAGCCTGAGCACACCCGTCACTTTCGGATTGGCGGTCATCAGCATCATTACGACCATGATCGGACACCGCGGCGATGCCATTGATCACCGCGCTCCAAAACAGTGCCTTGATCGGATCGATGGAAGTGAAGTTCAATGCCACACCCATACCCAGCAGCGTGGCGACGCCTAAAGTTCCATGGAAGCCCCTTGCTTTAGCGTGCCTCCGCTCGAGCCCTGTAGGCCACTTGAGGGCCTCGGTGTTGGAGCGCGAAATCGACCAGAACATCGCGCCGCGGAGGTCGAGCATCTCAATCAGCTCCGCGCCGCTTACCAGCAGGCCATCGATGGCAAGTGGCCGGAAGGCCTGATGTGGGAGCGGTCCATCGCTATCGCGTTGCGATCATCGCCAGCCGTGAGAAGGCTGCCCGGCTGCGGTAATCCCTCTCTGTCAGGGAAGTGGCTTGCGAGCGTTCAAATGGCACTCCTCTTCCGCCGCCGTCCCCCACGAGCCGTACTCGGCAACGTATCCGGATCGGCGGTCGAGGACCCACGTCTCGTTCATGATGTGCATGTTGCTGTCGACGGTGCCGAACGCGAACTGGAGCTTCGCCCCGTCCGGGATCGCGTCCGCAGGCATGATGTCGTACAAGTTCCCCCTGAACATGTTCCGAGCCTTGGGCTCCACCAACTTACCCTCGTACAGGATGCATGCGATGGCGCTGAACGCCCCCTCCTGATTCAGCCTGAAATAGGCGATCGTGTTGTCTTCTGCCATGTAACTCGGATTGCGCGGATCGTCTGCGAACCAAAACCGCTTGAATGTCCCGGCCGGGAAGTACGTGTCGCTCGTATCATTGCGCGCCTTGAGGTTTCGCCCTATCCAGTCAACGACGAGTTCGGTTCCGGTGAATTGGTCGTAGTTTCGTGTGGGTACTTTGAAATTGTCGTACGAGGACGCCCAGTCCGTCACCCCGGTCACGCCGGGCGAGATCCAAGCGTCCGTCAAATCTCTCACGATCGCCAGGGACTTCCCGGATTTGTACATCTTGCGCATCCCGTTCATGCGACGCAGAATGCACCAGTTTGTCTGCCCACCGACGTAGATTATGTTCGGTCTGTTGCTAGTGAGGGCAAGCACTTCCTCGTAAGAGTTACCATTGTTGTCGCCTGCAACACCATCAGCGGAAACTGCATCAGTTGAATAGATTATGATTTGTGCGTTCTGTCGGGAAGGAGTGCCTCCGCTGACAATCCCACGCATTCGTCCAGCGGGTGAATCGATGCCGTTATTGGGGTCAATGTTATTGACAATAAAATCGAAATCCTCTTCGATTAATCTACCGACTGGGTCTGAGCGGTCGCCAATGAGCCCAATGTAGTAATACCCGTTGCGGACCCAAATCTCTACCGGTGCACCCGAAGGAAATCGCGCGTTGATCGCATTTTGTCGCGCTTGCCGCTCCTCGGGGGTCGATCCGTTCGTGGTTGTGGTGGGATCATATCGGCCCTTGATTGTCCCCCGCATGTCAGAGGGTGAGCCCGTACTTGGCGAATGTATGATGAGTGCACCCGCATTGCGTGCGGCTGTTACGAACTTGTTGATTTGCGGTGCCACTTCGCCGACGCGCGAGGCTGTACCTTGGCTCGGGTGGGTATTCCACATATCCATGATCAGCACCGCAGTCTCCGCCCAATCCTTCGGGGTCAAGACACCATTTGGAAACGGACGATTGACAAGTTTGCAAACATGGCGGAACGGGTCGCCTTCATCGTGGTAATTGTTGATGGATTTTCCAGGCTGGAATTCAATCGTCTGAGTCTTCTCTTTGACAAATACATTGACGCCGTCGATCCGCCCATCTACATGCGTGTTATTGTCGAGGCGGCCTGAAAACGGCGGCTTGGAATTCCATGCGACCACCTCTTCGGTGCTTTTGACCCAAACACAATTCGTGCCGTCGGCATGGCATGAGTCACCAACGGGGCTTGCAGCCCAGTTGTGCCAGCACACTCTGGTCATGTCGCCAAAAATAATTGGCGCGCCTGTGGGGACGGCGGTAGCGGGCCGGGGTACTGCAGTTCCTGCTTTTGGGACTATCTTGACGTTGGAGCCGTCGACCGAAGTACAGTTGCAATTCGGATTGCTGGGGCGACCAAAATCGGTGAAATTCTGGTGATGACACACGACCCTCTCAGAGTTATTCAGTATTATGCAATGTGACCCGTCGATTCGACATTTGTTCGGCTGGTCGCATGGCTGTCGGAAGCCCGTATGCCAGCACACGACACTCTGGAAGTCTTCGACCATCGCGCAATTGCTGCCATCCGGACTACAGGTGTCGCCTGCCGGGCTAGCTGCCCAATTGTGCCAACATACTTTTCTCATGAAATGTTTCCTTCAATTCGGAGAGAATAGTCTGGAAGAAACGTCTGCGGTACGAACTTAAACCGGAATTTCCGTTTTGCCTCTCCGATTTCAACTCCGCATATAGACCAACCGGCTTCCCTCGGCAAGGTTTTGGCCCATTTGGCCCAGTTTTGGTCCACGGTGCCGCCAGCCGCGCCCGGATGGGTCGGTTTAGCGTCTCGCGGCCACGCAACCCCCAGAAATGCCGTTCGTCCAATCGATTCCGGCAACCACTTCTCCCTCCCCCCATCTCGTCATCAAAATCTGCTGCGCTCCGCGGGCCGCCTATCCGGCTGGCACCGGCAGCGTCACAATACTCTGCAGCATGCCGCCAAACAGCCGCCGCGTCAGGTGGCTCTCCGCCAGCAGCAACCAGTAGTAGCGGGCGTGTTTAATCAGACGGCCCCCGGTTTTCACCAGCCGCTGCTGCAAGCTGGTGAGCGACCAGTTGGCGACCGCTGCCCGCAGCGCCAGCCGCCGCCACAGATTGCCCAGATTGTAGGCAATAACACTGAGCCACAGCCGCACTTCATTGGCCCGAAAGCGGTGGCCGCTAAGCCGCGTCATCGCGACCGCCTGCTTGCCTTCCTTTATCCATTGTTCCGCCGTGCCGCGCTTGTTGTAGAACGTCACCACCGCTCGGCTTGAAACGGTAAGGTTGGTCACGATGAACCCGACCCGCGGGAACAACTCCCCGAAGTGGAACTCCACCTTCGCCACCACCCGCCGCGCCCTGGTCCAGCTCGCTGCCTGATAGTGAAAGCTCTTGTAGCGCACCACCGGCTTGTAGCTGGGCCTTCCCACCGGGCGGGTCAACAATTGAGCAACCTTGCGCTCCAGGTTGTCGTTGGCCGGAAGGCGGATCGCGTACTTTGCCTCCCGCTCCTCGACCGCTCGCAGACCTCCGGCTTGGCGAAGGCGGCGTCACCGCGGAAGGCCACCTCCTAGCCCTGCGCCTGCTGCCGGTCGATCTCGGGCAACAGCAGTTCCTCCCAGCCCTCACTCGGCGATCCACGCGCCGATCTCCTGAATTCCCGCCATGAGCGGATAGGAAAAAAGCATCGTCCAGAGCATCGCAAAGCCGAATTGAGCACCGACTTGGGAGTATGTCGCGATACCACTCGGGTCGTCGTCGGCGGCCCCGGTGACAATGCCGGGACCCAGCTTTCCCATGCCGCGCAAGGCCTTCGACACTATTGAGGAGGAAGACCCCGATTTCGATGCCGGAGACTCGGTGCGAACTGCGCGGTCACGGCCAGGCCTTCACGCCATCTGGTCATCCACCTTTATCCATCGCGTCGTCACTATCGTATGCAGTTATCGATAAGTCTCCGATTCCGGTTTCGTTTCCGTCTTTTGAGCAGACGGTCCCCTCGGACGGTCGGAACTGGCGTTGGCCATAGTGCGGTTCTATCATGAAACGGTAGGCGCTGACCGGCCAGGAACGTTGTGGTCTTTGCACCGAGGCGCTCCAAAACACTCGACAGACGGCAGTTACAGCCTGGCGCGTGCCGCACCGTGGAGACCGAGCTTTTTTCCTTATTACATTTCCGAAGCGCCGGTGACTGGTATTGTCTCAGATGCCAATACAGAGGCCAACAGCTTCTTATGCTAACCTTGAACATAGATCATAATGTGCGCGATTGGGCCCCCCTGGAGCGGCATACATTCACGCCGGCCGTAGGCTCCCATACGAAGACGACGGCATCCAAGCGACGCTTATTCAAGATGCCGGCAAGTCAGCCCGGCTGGACAGCAGTGCTTGCGAGAGGATCCGGATTGCCGAACATTCAAAGCTTCGCGCCGCCTCCAACCTGGGATTCGTGGTCTGGGTTGTCTACGGGATCTTATAGGGGCTCGGTGATTTGACTGCCGCCGCAGTGGCCGGGCTTGTGATCATGCTCGCGGTAGTTGCAAGTGAGAAACGCACTGACAATTTGAAGATAATCGACTTAACATCGCTCGGTTTCTTTGTTCTTGTCCTGATTATGTCGGCGATCAAGTTTTCTACCGCTACCACATCATTCTCGTATGGAGCGGGTTCGCGGTGGTCGCCTGGGCAACGATACTTTTCGGCTTTCCGTTCACCCTCCAGTACGCGCGCAAAGGGGTGCCGGACGAGGTCCGCAACAACCAGCTGTTTTATCGGGTAAATCTCCGGATTACCACAGTTTGGCCCTCATCTTTACGCTCGACACGGTCCTGGCGATCGTCGCCCTCGGAGCAACCTATGTCAGGACATTGTCGTTAATTATCCCGGGCGCGAGCATGATTGTCGGCTACGCATTCAACCGACTTTACCTCGCGCCTAACCGAAGTAAATTCGGTCTTATATGAAACCCTTTTTTGGCAGTCCCAAAGCGACAATAAATAGCGCACGGAGGGTGGAAAACCCTCACCCTACCCTGTCCCTTGAGTAAATGTAGAAGGCATCAAACACACCTCACCAGCACATTCTGTGCCCTTTCCCTTATGTGACGAAACGCTAAAGCATGTCGGTGTCGATGTCGTCATAGTCGTGGCGGAAAACCCTGCCAAGTTGACCGATTTTTGCGAATGCCACTTCCAAGTGCTTGTCGTTAAGGGTGTCGCCGTGCTTTCGTGACCGATAACACCGCCCCGAGAGTGAGGACGAATCAAACAATGACGGAAAGCCGCAGCTCAGCTCCCAGTGACTACCTGGCCGCGGAACGAACCTTCCTCGCCTGGATCCGCACCGGACTCGCCTTGATGGGATTCGGCTTCGTCGTCGCGCGCTTCGGCCTGTTTTTGCGTGAGATCGCGGTTACCACTCACACCCGCTCATTTGAATCCACCGGCGTCTCACTCTGGATTGGAACCGTGCTCCTGCTGATGGGCGTATTCGTGAACGTTGCCGCATCGATCCATCACATAGGCCTAATCGGTAAGCTCAACCGTGGCGAAGCGATCGGGCAGCCGTCCGCCGTCGCGATTGCTGTGGCGCTGACGCTGGCGACCCTCGGTTTGGCGCTAGCCGTGTACTTCGTGCTGATGAGATGATGAACCCGATGATCTAATTGCCTTGACATCGATCCATCGACGACTGGTCAAGCACGATCGCCTGGATCGCAAACAGCTCCGGTAAACGACTTACTACTAAAAGACGACTGGGAAAGTGAGGACGTCAAAAAACTTAAAGGCCTCCAGGCCAAGCCCATCCGATTCCTTGCGGAGCATCCCCGTATATTGAGTGTCCGCGGGAAAATAGGTAACTACCCATCCGCGACGAATACGATTGCTACGATTCGGAAGGCTACCATGCACCAAGAGACCGTCATGCACGATTGCTTCGCCCACGCGCAACGACATGCACGCTACATCTCCCACGATTTCCCAGTCGTAATCGCGGAGCATATGCTCCAGATCGCCCTGGGTGGGCTTCGGCGTTTGCGGTCCGCGCCAGCGCGAAACGTCGTAGTAGGCACCCCTTCCCAGCCGTCAGGAGAAGTCTGGCGGAAGTTTTGGCCGCCGAAACCATCAGCGCTGACGATGAGATGACAATGCGGCTCCTTCAGCAGTGTAAGGTTGAAGGACACCCTCGTTGCTCGCGAGGATGTTTAACCGCCGCGCGAAACCGGCGGCACGGGCCGAGACAGTCCTGCCTCTGACGCACCAACTCGGCACGCTTCGCACAGAAGCCCGTCCCCCGATAGCCCATTCAAGGGACGCAAAGTAAAGCTGAAGCCGTTCGATCGTGGCTGCGACAGGCGACGATGGCAAAACTCGAATAATCGCCATCATGCCGCCGTCTTCGTGTTCGGCGATATGGCAATGATAGACAAAGTCACCAATATCAGCCCCTCGAAAGTCTGTGCGAACGGTAACACTGGGGTAAGGGTGGCTTGGGTCTCCGTCCCAAAAGGGGACCTGAATCGTGTCGATGACCTGTCCCTGGATACTGGGATCGGCTTGGCTGCCATTGATTTCGAAGTTGTTCTGCGAGAGCACCAGAAAGTGGATCTGATGCAAGTGAAACTCATGATTTTCCAGCGTCCGGTTCTGGATTGTCCAGTCCTCTACCGAACCTTGCGTGGTGGTGATGGCCGGCGGATCATTGGGGTCGAACAGCGTGGGGGTCGCATCGCCCGCCGTGATAAAGAACTCCGATAGTGGGTTCTTCTCGGAGAAATAGAGTGCACGGACCGCTGTCGGCGTAGCGCTTGCCAGGTTCGCAAAGCGCTGTTTCCACCTGGAACCAACAGTAGCTGCTACGGCGCTCTCAGCATGGGTTGCGGTCTCGGTAGTGCCCGAAACTGTCTGGATCGTAGCCAATGTCCGTTGCGGGTCATTGTCTCCGTCAGGCCCGGTATTGATACCCAACGTCACCAAGCTAGCGCTCTTTACGCTTGACGGTGGCGCGGTGACGATGAATTCGACGCGGCCGGCGGTGGGAAGCAAAATGTCGCTTGCGTTAACGATTGCCCCTTGTCCGCTGCCGTCCTGAGACCCGGTGGGAACGCCATCCAACCCTACTATCTGCAAATTCTGGGGCACGCCATCGAATTGCACCTGAAGATCCAGGATGCTATCGGAACTCGAGTTTGAAACCCTCCACAGCTGACTGTCGCCGGGTCCCATCTGTATGATCGCGGGAATCTCTTCCGGATAAGCGATGGGAATGTTATTTACCGTCAGATCCCAGGAAGGAATATTACCGCCGGGCGTAGGGTTCCCTGCCACGTTCTGGTCGCGAATGATCAGGATCTGCTGGTTAAGACCCGCAACCGCCGGCTGAAGGTTCTGGATTCCTTCCACGACGATTGCTCCTGATGCACCACCCTGTAAAGCTGCCTCGGTCAGCATGTGAGCGTGCGGATGCCACCAGTACAGACCGGGCGGTTCGTCGGTCGGAAACACTACATCGTAGACAAAGGTCTTGCCGGAATTGATCAGCGTATGGACCACCTGATCCTGTTGGCAGGTCGGCGAAGTGTTGGTGCCGTGAAAGTGAATATT
The DNA here is from genome assembly GCA_963824565.1 of uncultured Pseudomonadota bacterium. Lineage (GTDB taxonomy): Bacteria > Desulfobacterota > Binatia > Binatales > Binataceae > JAJPJA01. Next base: position 122,942 of record CAWGQB010000027.1, read on the forward strand.
GAGCGACGACCCAGTCAATTCGGATTGCGCGCAGTTGGGCGGGTTGATTCGCATTACTACGGGCTTGGCCGGCGTGTTGTTCGTCACCTTGATAACCAGATGGTCGCCCGGATTCACATTCAAAGTTGGGTTCTCAAGCCCGTCGGGGGTCATAAAGCAGAACAAAGTCCTGCCCTCGGCGTCAGTAGTGGTCTGGTACGACAACTTGACGTTTAGAACTCCACCCTCGCTGAACAGAGCGGGAGGATTGCTCACAATGCTGCCTGCGGCCGGACGAGTACAGGCTTCGCAACGGGTGCAACGGGCACCAGTGCAGGGCTTGGGCCGGAGGAGCTGCCACAACCTGCCAACGTCTGAACGCCGACGACAATAAGGACAAACAGAAGCGTGCGACCGCGCGTGGACTTGTAGGACCTCATAACTCTTCCTTTCAGGGTGTTCTTGCAAATAAGGGACTTGTGCGGCGGGTTTGCAGCTTGCGCAGACCCGCGCCCATCGCTCGCAAGTGCGCTCCAGGCGACAAATCACTGCGAAACGTCAAGCCTCGATCATCGGACAACAATCCACCACGCTTGCGCCGCGATATTGAAGCTCTCGCGTGCGCGATCATTCGCCGCTCAGATTTGCCACCCACGACCGCTGACTCGGGGGCAATTGTACTTAATATTTATCTACGAACCTGAGGCGGCGATCCTCCTCGACCTGGGTACCGCGGCCTTTAGTTCAAGGCAGGGAGCGGAATTGTCAAAGTGTCGTAGACGGTAATTCTCGGACCATAAGCGGCTTGAAAGATCCCGATACCCTCGGCAGGCCTGATCAGGTTGGTTCGATCGAAGATGTTCAGCAGCGTAATCCGGTCTGTCACTTTGCCGATGTGCGGCACATCGAAACTTCTCTGTCCGCTCAGATCGACCTGGAGCCACGTGCGGTAGCGATTCCACAAATCGGCAAAGCCTCCCCGCAACCCGCTGCTGTAAAGCGCATCGCATGCTGAAAGCGTATGGTTTCCAGTGTATAGGTAATGCCGCCTGAGGCGCCATAAAGCGGCTGATGATCGAGCACGATATAGTGCCGGTTGATGTAGCCTAGCTCGATCAGGATCGAAGTTGAACTGCCCGGTCGCCACACCTTTTTGCATGTTCCTGCCGATGGTGGTGCTGGCATGAATCGAGAGATTGTCGGCATTGTAGGTAACCGCGGTTTCCGTGCCCCAGATGTAACCGTGCTTGTAATTGAAAGGCGCGAAAATCGGCACCACCCCAAACTGTCCGGTATCGAGGTAGTGTTTCGTTGTATTCATAAAAGGCATCTTCCGAGACGGTGATGCGTTTCATCAGTTGATGAACTACACCGACATCCCACTCGTAGTCGTCTTCGGTTTCAGGCGTGACCGTCCCGGTTCCCGCCAAGCCGGTGGTGCCGGCAAACGCCGCCGGAGCGCCGGGCGAGATTCCCTGAAAGCTCGGCACCTGCATATAGCGGGCGAACCCGCGCATGGAGGGTAGTGTCGGGCCGCGGCAGATAGACCAAATTGATCGTCGGATCGATCTGGTTGTTGTAGGTAAAGCCGCTCAAACGATCCCAGCGCACGCCCACATTGACGCGCAATTTCTCGGTAATTTGCCAGGTGTCATTTAGATAGATCCCGGACAGCAGATTGATCTTGTTGGCATTGTTTATTACGCGGACGGGAAAGAAGGGAGGCTCCTGATCGCCCATCGAATCCACTTTGAACACCAGCGAGTTATCGTCCGCTTCCACCCCATATTCACCAAGGTAGAAACCCGCAGCTTAGCTGTGGTGGCCAAGCTGATAGGTCAGGTCGCCTTCCAGGGTATTGTCGAGATCGCTGTGAAACGCGGTGGACGCCACCCCTTGATACAGGAGCTCGCCAACACGGATCGGGCTCGAAGCTTTGCGAGATGTAGTGGGCCGAATATGCGAGCTGATAAGTGAGTCCGGGCGCAGGCGCTCCATTCAGAGCCAGGATTCCGAGATAGTCCCGAAAGTTGAGATAGGAATTGATATCGGCCGATGGACGGTACAAAAATCACCGCCGCCCGTAAGTTGGAACTGGGGCGTCAGATCATTCTGGTTGGGCAGTTGGTTGTCGCTCGCGGCCACCGAGGTGATGAGGCTCAGCCGCGTGGTGGGATTTAAATTGTACGCGAAGAAACCAAATCCCTGACCCTGATTGGTATGATCATGGATCGCATCCGGCGCCGGCGTGGCGGAGCTGAACGCGGTGTTGCTTTGGCTGTATAGTGCCGCTGACGTAGTAGCTGAAGTGCCCGTCGCAACCGCCGTACTGAAAGCTCGGCTGAACCGTATTGCGCTGCCCGCCGTACATGCTGACACTGCCGCCGGGTTGTTCGCATCCGTCTTTGGTCTGGATGTTCAGCACGCCGCCGGTGGCATAGCTGTAGCGCGACGGCAAAATGCCATCCAGCAGACTCATCTGCTTGATGAACATCGGATTTATCATCGAGATGAAGGGCGGATTGGTATTGATGTCGAGCGGCACCATCACCCCGTTGATCTGATACTGAAATTGCGGGCCTTCGGTGTTGCGGATGTGGATCTGCTGATTTTGATCGATCGCGACGCCCGGCATCTGCGCCAGTACGTCGGTGATAGTGGTGTTTTCGCCGCGCGGCAGGTTGGAAATGTCCTGTGCGGTCATGGTGTATTTGTTCGCGCCGGTAGTGGAGACGCCATTCTGTGCGCGAATCAGACTGGCCTGAACCGGGAGCGACAGCGCGGTCTTTGCTTCAAGCGTCATCGAGATCGTCTCCCCGGCGCTGCGCGGAAAGCGGACAATTTTGTTTGCGGGGTTGAATCCGGGCTTCACCGCCACGAGCGAATAAACGCCAGGCTTTGCGGGAGCGATTTTGAACCGTCCGGCGCGGTCGGTGGTCGCGTGGGCGATCGTCGCGCCATTTCGGTCGCGCAATTCCAGCTTTACCTGGGTCAGCGGCCGGCCGAGTCGCATCGGTGACGGTCCCGGATATGGGTTGAGCGCCGGCGACACAGGGAGACACCAAGCCAAGGGCGAGTAAGAATGCGATCGCGGCCACGCACCATATCGTCGCGGGGCGGCCCACTCGTAGAAGCGCCGGGAGGTTATCGCGGCGCGAGCGTGTGGCCGATGCATCGCCGCCGTCAGGGCGCTTATTTGACCAGAAATGTGAAACCTTCATCGCGTGTCTCGAGAATCCTCAACCGGCTTAGTTAGCCCGCCTGGCCGCGATCTGCGCCCTGGTGGACGATTTGCATGATAGTCGCCGCGCAACATGAAAATAAGAATGATTCTCAATATCGCTCAGGACGGAGCTTGTCAACCGGTCGAAGTGTCAAACGCACGGCTGACTTGATGAAGCCATCCAAGATTGAATAACGACGCCAACAGAGCCGGCCCCGTTGCCGGCGGCCCGCAACGCGCTCGCCACCCACCCGTGGCTTGAATCCTGGAAGGCGAAGTTCCAGTGAGCCGCCCGATTGGCGCAAGCTCCCGATGAAGTCGTGATGTGGAAACTGGCGAGGCCGCAACCCTAAACGGGTGCGAAGGTCACCTGCTCTTGACCCTGATTGATTCTGAAACTAAGTTTCAACACGATGGCGGTGTGGCGATGGCTTGATCGGCGTGAATTTATTCGACAGGCACTTTTGGCGGGCGTGTCAGTACCTTTCGGAATCCGCGAGTACTGCCGGAGCGGTCAGTTAGTGGAGATAGCGTTCGAGGCCCCGCGAACTCGTCATCTTATACCACACGTCTACAGCCGTCCGGTCCTGGACCCGAATCGGCTTGCACCATTTGTCGACCCATTGCTAATGATGCCGCGGGCGCGGCCTTCTGGTTCACAGCGCGACCCGGAGGGGTCTATTGCGCAACTTTACCAGATGCGGATGAGCGAGTTTTACCATCAGGTGCATCGTGACCTGCCACCGACCCGCGTCTGGGGGTTCAACGGGTCGGTGCCTGGACCCACGTTTGAAGTGCGCAGCGGCTCGCCGGTGCTGGTGGATTGGATCAACGCGCTACCGGCAAAGCATTTTTTGCCAATCGATCACACTATTCATGGTGCGCGAACGGATACTCCCGAGGTGCGCACGGTGATCCATCTGCACGGCGCCAAAGCGCCGGCCGAGAGTGACGGCTATCCGGAAGCATGGTACACGCCCGGTAACTCGGCGCTCTATTTTTATCCCAACCGGCAACGCGCGGCGATGTTGTGGTATCACGATCACGCTTTGGGAATCGTGCGGCTGAACAATCTCGCGGGATTATCCGGCGTTTATATCATCCGCGATGCAATCGAGCGGCGGCTCAGACTGCCCCGTGGGAAATACGAAATTCCACTGGTGATTCAAGACCGGACGTTCGATACCGATGGTCAGTTCAATTATCCCACTTCAGGCAGACCCAATCGGATCTGGATACCGGATTTCTTTGGCAACACCGTGTTGGTAAACGGTATTGCATATCCGTACCTGACGGTCGAGCCGCGCAAGTATAGATTTCGGATCCTCAATGCGTCGAACGCGCGCTTTTACGCGCTCACGCTTTCTTCCGGACAGCAATTGTACCAGATTGGTTCGGACCAGGGCTTGCTGCCGGCTCCGGTGACTATCAGTAAGCTGCTGATCGCGCCGGCCGAACGAGCCGACATCATTGTCGATTTCGCCCCGTACGCCGGCAAGCAAATCGTGCTGAACAACGATGCCGCGGCGCCGTATCCGGGCGGCGGGATGGTGGTTCCCTCGCAGTTGATGCAATTTCGCGTCGGCACGCGGGTTACGGATAAAGATACCAGCATCATTCCCTCGAAGCTGGCGACGGTTGAAAGGATTGATCCTGCTTTAGGCGGTGAAGACTCGGAATCTCAAGCTAGTGGAATTGGCAGATTCCTATGGCCGTACGCTCATCAATCTGCTCAATTACTTGCATTGGAGCCAAGGTATTACTGAGAAACCCGTAATCGATACGGTCGAAATCTGGAACCTGATTAACAATACCATGGATACACATCCGATCCACATCCATCTGATCTCGTTTCAGATTATTGGACGCCGTCCGTTCGATCCGGTGAAACTCGATCGGGGCCTGATGGTTTATACGGGACCGCTGGAGCCACCACCGCCCAATGAGGCTGGATGGAAAGACACCGTGCGCGCCGATCCCGGTTACGAAACAAGCATTATCGCGAGATTCGAGGGCTATACCGGGCGTTACGTGTGGCACTGCCATATTCTAGAGCACGAGGACAACGAAATGATGCGTCCGCTCGAAGTGGTGGCGGCATCGCCCACAAGCGGCGGTACTACACTTAATCCCGGCGTGAGACCGCGTCCGAAAGCTGTCGGCGGCTAGCGGGTAGGTTATCCGCCAAGTTATTCAAGAGTTATTCAAGCTCGTTGGACCCGGCCAGTTTCAGATCACCGAGAGCAATGGCGCAGAGAATTTCCCGGAAGTGCGCAATACCAGACTGACATGAGACCGGCAGTGACTGCACCGCGCGATGTGCAACACCTGCAAACGCGGTATTTTGTGGCGCATGGTGCGGGTCGCCGTTACCTTGCGGTTGCCGCAGCCGCACTTGCCGTCGCGCTGTTAACCGGGTGCAAGAGACCAATCGGAGGCAGTCCAGTTGCGGCGAGGCCGACCGAGACCGCCACTGCGGCGGCCACGCTGCCAGTTGCGATCCGCACACCAATAAATCCACCGACACTTTTTCCGCAAGCCTGTTCTCCACGAACGCTGATTGGAATCGATCCCTACAATAACGTCGGCTATGTCCCGGTATATTCCCTGGACCATCAAGGCAACGCGCAGGTGGCAGTGGTAGACCTGACGGTTGGCGTCCCGAATCCGGTACGTAAGCTTATTTCCCTGACGGGTTCCGTCCAGCCTATGGCCCTCGCCTACAATCCGTCGAATCGGACGATGCTGGCTGACGCTCGCGCGGCAAATAACCACGTTCTCATCTACGAGATAGATACCGCAACGGCATCGGTGGCCAACGTAGTGGAGGCGACGGGCCTGGTGCAAAAAATTGAGGGGCCCGCCAAAAACATTTGGGGCCCGGTTCGCATCCAGCCCACGGCCGGGGGTATCGTCGAAAACTTGCTGACCAATCAGGCGATTGTTGCCGGTACCACCACCATCGGACTGCTGGATGCGGCCCACAGTCCACCGGTGTGGGATTCCAAGTCAGTCATAACTTTGGACCTCAATGCGGAGTCGTTTGCGCTTAATTCCAACACCGGGCTGTTGTTCATTTCCAATCTTGGCACCGACGCCCTGATTGACACGAACCGCCGACCGCTAAAAGAGATCCCATTCGGGCGCGTACCCGACCAGGGTGTCACCGATGCGGTCGCGTTCGATATTTCCACCAATATCGTTGTGCATACGGAGTTTGACGGTTCCGACCAGAGCTACGCGCTTAACTTTGCCACCCTGAATCTCGGTCAAAGGCCGGCCACCGCTGACGCGGTCGCGGTGCCAGGGCTGGGATTCATCCAGACGGTCGGCCCGGTTCCCGGCGGGCAGACCGCGATCAACTGCGCCACTCATCAAGCTGTGGTTGCCGATGGATTCGGACCCAATTTCCGAATCATCCAGCTACCCACCGAGCCGGTCGCGGGACCGCTTAATAACCGCGGTCAACCCGGATCGGGAACTATGCCCGACGCGGCTTCAGTCTATACTATCGCGGCGGCAGCGATTCCGCCAGGCAAATTTGGCGCTCCCCATGCGCTATTGGGAATCGTTGGCGATCCGAGTTCGTTGACTGTCGATCCACTTCACAATTTAGCCTACATGCTGGCGGATGATGGCATCTTCTATCATCGATGGATTCCGGGGACCACACGGCCCTTGTTACTGGTGCGGATAGACCTCGCCAAGCCGGTCTTTGGCGCTGGTCCCCTGAGTAGTGCGGACCACAAGACGTTCTGGTATCCGTCCATAGAAACAATTCGGATGCCGTAGCGCTTGACCCTTCGCTCACTGCGCCTTGGGGCTGATTTGCGTGCGCGTTGCCGCACCCTTGTGGCACTAGTCAGCCGGGTATGCGGCGATTTCAAACCGTCCTCGACCGGAGCCTGTCTCAGGAAGGAAATACATCGCGGCGATTGGTAGAAACTCGAAAACGATGAACCCCAGCATCACCGCGCGCAATCCGATTATTGAAGCGAGAACGCCGCCAACGAATGGCGCCAGAAACGCTGCCGCGTACGCCGAGGACCATACCAGGGCGAAGCAACCGGCGATTTTTGCCGGCGTCATCCAGGGCAGTTCCATGAACAGGGTTACGACCGCAGGCAACGGAGCGGCCATACCAATCCCTATGAGCGCCAGCGAAACCCGCAGGACGGTCGGGTCGGTGCTCAGGATCGCGCCGGCGCATCCGAGGAGCGGACAACATGCCATCGGCCAGGTAAACGGTTTGCGCAACCGCGCTACGGCGGTGCCGATTCCTCCGCCGATGGAAGCGAAGATTCCGGTGAGCGGCAAGACTGCGGTTAGCGTTGATGCCTCGGTCAGACTCATCCCGCGAACCTGGTGAAAGTATTGCGGCAGGAATGCGGTGTAGAGCTGGAAAACCCACATCGCGCCGAACACCGTTGCCGCGGTCAGCCGCACCTCACGCCGGCCAATCAGTTCGCTGATCACCGAGCCCGGGCGGAGCGCCCCCGGGAGCTCGCGAACAGGACGGCGTTCCCGGCCGAAAATCGACATGGCCAGAGCCACACCCCCAGTACCAATTCCGTACCAAAAGAACACCCTCTGCCACGACGCTCCGAGCGCCAGGAAAATCGGCGCTGTTATCGCGAATGCCACCAAAAAGCCGATATACGAGCACAGCGAGTTGATCATGTTGATGTAGGGCAGCTCGTGCTCGCCAAACCATTCCATTACCATGCTGGCGGGTGGCGCGATCATCACGCCGGAGCCCACGCCCTCGGCCAGGCGGCAGGCGAGCAGCGCGCCAAAGGTCGTCGTGTAGCCGCTCAGAATCTGTCCGATTGCCATCAGCCACATTCCGCACAACAGGGCGCGCAGTGAGCCCACGCGCTGGGCGATGACCGCTCCCAGCAGGGAGAACACGGAGATACACAGCGCGATAATCGATATAATCAGACCGGCTGGACCGAGCCCGATGCCGAGCGATTTGATCATCGGCGCGAGGATCGGCGCTGGCGCGAGCCAGGTCAGAGCCTGACTGAAAAGCGCCAGGAACAGCAACAGCTCGATCACCCACCGATACGCTGAAAGCTTCGCTACGTTTTCCATCGGACCGACTCCTGGTATACGGATAGCTCCTTTCTGAAGGCTCCACAAATTCTAAATGCCCGCGGAGCGCGGCCTGATGCGCGGCATGGCCGCGCCGGAACGGCAGCCCGCTCCAAGCTGTACATACCGGGTTTTTCTCCGCTGTTGGATAACATTACACGAAGAATCGCTGTTTAAAAACAAGTTGACATACACTATGCACGGCTGTAGGGTCTAAGCCACAAAAACGATGTAAGCGTGAGGACTGGATATGGCAGCGTAAAACAATCAGATTCCGATTAGATCGGAATGAGACCCGGCGACTAAGGGCAATAGAAATGCCGCCGCCCTCCGAAGTGGCGGCATTTCGCCGCAGGCGTTAGCATGCATTTGCAACCGCGCGGTTGAAGTTTGCGTAGCGAAATGGCGATGCAGCCAGGATGTGTAATTCTTCTCGGTCTTGTTAATTCTGGCGGACCTCTGCAAGATGTAGGCGATAATGCCGGTCCGAAGCGCAGCCGCCCACGTCACAGACTGATAGCCGCTGCGCCAGTCATTTACCTCGCGCTCGCGGTACCCTCGAAATCAAAGGCATCGCGGCCACAAAAGCCGCCGGTGCCGGCACGGGAACTTAGAGCAATCCATGCGGCAAACCGGGCAATCAGCGACTGAAAATAGCCCCTGCGATCGTCCCGGTCGCAGCCTCGTGACCGGGAGGTGTACGCGCGTGCAACTTCGTATCTCATTATTGTTGCTTAGTTTCGGCACGATTATCGGCGCATTGGGATGCGGTCCTGCTCCCGATCCCAGGCCACCTCGTATCGCGGTGACGGTGCTCACGGTCAGTGAGGCACAGCAATCCCAATCCGGCGCCTACACCGCGAGTTTTCAGCCATATCAGCAGGTTTCAGTCGCTGCCCAGGTTGGCGGCTATGTCGAATCGATCAAACAGATGCGCGGTGCCGACGGTCACCTGCGCGACATCCAGGGCGGTGACCCGGTCAGGGCGCAGGAACTGCTCGCCACCGTCAAGTCCGATACCTATCAGGCTCAAGTCAATCAGTTCGAGTCCGCACTCGCCGGAGCGCGAGCCGCTTACACCAAAGCCCAGCGCGACTTCGATCGCGACTCGCAACTAGCAAAAGAGCAAGTCATCGCCAAGTCTGAGTACGACCAGACCCGTCAGGAATATGAGTCGGCCCAATCCCAGGTCGAACAAGCCGAAGCAACCCTGAATGAGGCGCAAATCAACCTCGGTCATTGTAAGCTCACCTCCCCAATGAACGGCGTGATGCTCGACCGGCGCGCCGAAGTCGGCTCGCTCGTCGAGCCGGGCACGGTCGCCTTTAAGGTCGCCGATACGAGCGAAATGAAGGCGATCTTCGGCGTCTCGGATATCCAGGTGGAGCAACTCAAGCAGGGCGAGCCCCAAACCCTTGCGTCCGAAGCCATTCCAGGGGTTCAGCTCACCGGCACAATCACCAAGATCGCACCCAACGCGGACCCGACGACGCGGATTTTTGACGTCGAAGTCACGGTGCCGAACAAGGACGGCAGGCTGCGCGCAGGCATGATTGCCTCGCTGCAACTGGATCAGGCCGACGCGCCGCGGGTCGCCGAAGCCACGCTGCCGCTGAACGCAATCGTGCGGCCGCCACATGATCAGAAAGACTTCGCCGTCTATCTGGTCGAAGAACGTGGGGACAGAAGCTTCGCCCGGCTGCACGAGGTGCGCCTGGGTGGAATCGTGGGCAATGACATCATGGTCTCCTCAGGGGTGAACATCGGCGACCGCGTGATCGTACGCGGGGCGACGATGGTATCCGAAGGAGCGGAAGTCAGGATCATCCCCTGAGATGGCACATCGCACCGACTCCGAAATAATCCACTCGACCCACAATACGGCACGCTTTTGCGTCGAGAACCGCGCGGTCTCATGGATGCTGCTGGTGGGCGTTTTGTTCTGGGGTATTTTGGGCTACTGGCAAATGCCCAAGCGCAAAGACCCGGACATCCCGGTTCGCGAGGCTGTCGCGGTCTGTCCCTGGCCCGGCGTGAGCGCCGATAAAATCGAGCAGATGGTAACGCGGAAAATCGAGGCTAAGATCGCCCAGAATTCCTTCATCCATCCGGCTGGGGCGAGCACGAACTATGGCATCCGCTCGGTCACGCTCGACGGTGTAGCGATCATCTACGTTCAGTTAAGCGAAAAGACTGCCGACGACGTAAAGCAATTCAACGACATCAATCTCAAGCTCAACAGCATTGACGATCTTCCGAGCGGAGCGGGCCCGATCGAATTTGAAAGCGACTTCAGCGACACGGCCGCGCTGATGCTTACGGTCGCCAGTCCCAAAGAAGGCGAAGTGGCGCTCGCTTTACGCGCGCGGGACATTCGTTCGGCGATCGAGCGCGCGCGCGAAGCCTCCGGCGCCAACGCTGGAATGAGACGCGTCTCGCTGGTGATTTTGTTTCCGCAGTCCATCGGCACAGACAACGTACTGCGCGCGCGCAATGGGCTGATGTTGTTTCTGAGCGCCCGTAATCTCGCCCACGATATACGTCCGCTCGACGGCAGCGGGTTCGCGGGACTCGACGCCGCGATTGTCCCGGGTGTCGACCTCCAGGATGTCACTAAAAAGTTCATCACCGACCACGTCGGAACTTCGGTGTTCCCGGCGGTGCATCCTGATGCATGGCCGCCGGTGCTGATCGGTGACCCGGCGAGTACCGAAGCGGTATTGATGGCATCGGCGGAAGCCAAGTACACGTATCGGCAACTGGACCGCTACACCGACCTCGTGCAACGCACCTTGGAAACCCTTCCGAACGTGGAAAAAGTTTCGCGCTCCGGGGTCCTGCCCGAGTGGATCCAGCTTGCATACTCGCAAAGGCGGCTCGCCTCTTATGGGGTCTCGCCGTCGAGACTCGCGCAGATAATTTCGGAACGTAATACGATCCGAACCGGTGGAGTGATCGACGCGGGCGGCACCGATGTTACGGTGCATCCAGACGGAGAGTTTACCGACCCCTCGCAAATCGGCGATGTGATCATCCAGCAGACGGCGCATTCAGGAACGCCGCTTTACCTGCGCGACCTGGCTGATATCCTGCCCGGCTATCAAAATCCACCGCACCTGCTGAATTTCTACACCTGGCGCGGCGCGGACGGCCGCTGGAATCGCAGCCGTGCGATTACGCTGGGCGTCTTCATGCGCCCTGGCGAACAGATTGATAAGTTCGGCCGCGATGTCGACGCGGCGCTGGAAGCAATCGAAAGCCAGTTGCCCGAGGATCTCGTCATCGCCCGCACCTCCGACCAGCCGCGCCAGGTTCATGAGAATCTCGATCTCCTGATGCGCGCCCTTTACGAGGCGATAGTGCTGGTCGTACTGGTCGCCTGGTTGGGCTTCTGGGACTGGCGTTCCGCGCTGCTGATAGCGCTGTCGATTCCGATCACCTTGGCGATGACCTTTGGCATGATGTACGTGCTGGGAATCGACCTTCAGCAAGTGTCTATTGCGGCGCTCATCATCGCACTTGGTCTGCTGGTCGACGACCCGGTGGTCGCGGGCGACGCGATCAAGCATGAACTGGCGATCGGACAACCCCAGGCGATTGCCGCCTGGCTTGGGCCGACCAAACTTGGGCGTGCAATTCTGTTCGCGACAATCACCAATGTAGTGGCTTATCTGCCCTTTCTGATGATAAGCGGCGACACCGGAAAATTCCTCTACAGCCTGCCGGTGGTGATGACGTGCGCCCTGGTCGCGTCGCGTATCGTTTCGATGACCTTCGTACCCCAACTCGGCTATTACTTGATGCGCCCGGGCAAACCGCTTCCGCCCATCGAGTATCGGCGGACGCACGGGATTACAGGCATATACTACAAGTTAGGTCATTACGCTCTGGTGCATCGCAAGATCCTGGTTTTAGGCTCGTTCCTTTTTCTCGCGGCCGGATTTTTAATCGGCAAACAGCTCCGCAGTGCCTTCTTTCCCGAGGATGTTCAGTACCTGGCCTACGTCGACGTATGGCTGCGCAATGGCGCATCGATTTCCGAAACCAATAGCGTCGCCCATGAGGCTGAAAAATCGATCCGCCTGGCCGCCGAGCAGTACGGCCGCGAACACCCGGCGCCCGACGGCAAACCGAGGCAAATCCTGAAGTCGGTCACCACCTTTGTGGGCGGCGGCGGTCCGCGTTTCTGGTTCTCCGCGCCCTCGGAGGTGGAACAGCGCAATTACGCGCAGATCATCCTCGAGATCTACGACAAGGAGGACATGCCGAAGTTTGTCGGTCCGTTGCAGAACGCACTCTCGGATTCGGTGCCGGGCGCCTACTTCGATGTGCGCCAGTTACTAACCAATCCGGTGCAAAGCCCGATCGAGATTCATGTGTTCGGCCAGGCCGACGTCGATCCTTCCAGGGAGGCTGACGATATTGAAACGCTGCGCGACATCAGCGGACGCATTGAGGAGATCCTTCGTTCAACGCCGGGGGCTTTGCGTATTCGCACCGACTGGATGGAGCAAAGCGCCGAGCGTGCAGCTCCCGATCAACGCCGACCGCGCAAATTTCGCCGGCGTTAGCAATGCGGACATCGCAAGGTCCGCCGCCGGCGGCCTCACTGGCTGGGAGGTTGGAACTCTGCTTGACGGCGATTCACACATACCGATCATAGCGCGCCTGAGACAGGAAGAGCGCGCGCGGCTCGCCGACGTTGCCAACCTATACGTCTATTCTCTCAATGGAACCAGCCGGGTACCGATCGAGTCGCTGGTGCCCCTGGTTTTCCAGATGAAGCAGGAGCGAATCGTACGCCGCGACCATTTTCGCACCATGACGGTCATTGCCTTTCCCGCCCCAGGCGTGTTGCCCTCTGAAGTTATGAAATCGGCGCGCCCAAAGATCGAGGCGTTGCGCAGCGAACTTCCTCCGAGCTACCGCATCGTGTTCGGCGGCGAGCAGGCGAAGCAGGATGAAGGCTTTGGGGAACTGGCGATCGTGCTTGCCATCTCGGCCGCGGCGATCTTTCTCGCACTCGTCATACAGTTCAACAATCTCATCAAACCGTGGCTGGTATTCTCCGCCGTGCCCTATGGGGCGGTCGGAGCGCTGGCCGCTCTGTGGCTGACCGGCACGCCCTTCGGTTTCATGGCGTTTCTCGGGATTGCCAGCCTCATTGGGGTAATCGTAAGTCACGTCATCGTGCTGTTCGAGTTTATCGAAGAACGCCAGCAACTCGGCGGCGAACTTATCGACGGCTTGCTCGACGCGGGGATCGAACGGCTTCGTCCGGTGATGGTGACGGTTGGCGCAACACTTCTCGCGCTGTTTCCGCTCGCGCTGCATGGCGGGCCGTTATGGCGGCCGCTGTGCTTCGCACAAATCGGCGGACTCAGCCTCGCAACTATCATCGAGTTGGTGTTGGTGAAGTCATTCTATGCCATCTTTGTGGCGGACCTGGGTATCCTGAAATGGGGACCCACGGAAAACCCGCGATGAGTATCGTCGAGGTTGGAAAGAATGCTCCGTCAAATAAATGATCTAAGAGTAAAGCTGCGCGGGGGGAAGAATGCTCCCGTCCACCCAGCCGTCGCCCTGGTGGCCAAGCTCGCACATCTTCCATTGCTGGAAAGCCTTGGCCCGCGGCTGTTGGAAGCAATCGCAACGGAATTCGACTGGTTTAGCCTGCCGGGAGGTCAGATTCTTTTTAACCATGGCGACCGCGACAACTCTCTTTATGTAGTACTATCAGGACGGTTGGGGGCCTTTCTTCCCAATGACGAGGGTACGGAGATACTGATTCGGCAGATGGGTTCGGGCGAGACGGTGGGCGAGATGGCGTTGCTGTCGGGCGAACGGCGTTCCGCGACCGTACTTGCACTGCGCGACACGGAGCTTGCGCGCCTGTCAAAAAGCTCTTTTGAGAAGCTGATAGACCATCATCCCAAAGCGCTTCGCTTCATCACCGACCTGCTCGTTCAGCGCTTGCGAGAGCCCCCGCGGCTTGACGGTCCCAAGCTGGCTCCCCGGACCATCGCCATCTTTCCACTCGATCCCGAGCTGGCTTCCCCTGATTTCGCACGCTCTCTCGGCAAAGCGTTTGAAGAAATGGGGCTTAGGGCAGCCATTCTCGACCACAGTCGCGTGCAGCAGCCGATCGAGTGGTTCAACCAACTTGAAGAAGCCCATGACATAGTTTTGTATCAGGCCGATTTTGAATCGTCGCCGTGGACCAGACTTTGCCTGCGCCAAGCTGATCGCCTGCTACTTTTGGCAGACGCCGCGCGGCCCCCATCGACCGCTTCATCCGCGATCGACAAAGTGATCAACAATCCGCGCAGGACTCCCGTGGAGCTGGTCATCCTCGAAAATGACCAATCCGCGCGTCCGCCTCAGACCACGTCTTTACTCACGGCGTTCACTGCAGTGATGCACCATCATGTCCGCCGGGGTGTGCCGCGCGACCTGCGACGCGTTGGCCGTCTGATCACCGGACGAGCCATCGGAATAGTGCTGTCGGGCGGTGGCGCGCGCGGCTTCGCACATATTGGCGTAATTCGCGCGCTCCGCGAAGCCGGGATCGAGTTGGATCTCTTCGGCGGATCCAGCATGGGCGCGATCGTCGCCGCCGGCGCCGCGATGGATTGGGACGATCAGAGTCTGAGCGCGCACATGCGCGCCGCATTCTCCGACGCCAATCCCGTCAGTGACTATACCATTCCAGTGATCGCGTTGGTGAGGGGACGCAAGGCCTCGCGCGCCTTCCGCGAACACTTTGGCGACCAACAAATAGAAGATACTCCCTATCCGTTCTTTTGTTTGTCGGTCAATCTTACAACTTCGCGCATCAAGGTGCATCGCACTGGTCCCTTATGGCTCGCCCTACGCGCGAGTACATCCATTCCTGGCGTGCTTCCCCCGGTGGTCGACGGAACGCAAATACTCATCGACGGGGGCATCATGAACAACCTGCCGATCGATGTAATGAGCGAAATGAAACGCGGGCCGATCATAGCCGTGGATGTTACACATGAATACGGCCTTGAGGCCACGATCGACAATATTGACCAACGCTCGATCTGGCAGCTTTTCGGCCACGCGCGCCACGGCACTCCCAACATACTTACGGTTTTGATGGCCGCCGGAACCGTGAGTAGCTCCGCTCAGGTTCGGACGCTACGCAACCGGGTCGACTTGCTAATCGAGCCGCAACTCGATGGGATCAGCATGCTTGATTGGAAGGCTTTCGATCGCACCATCGAAGCCGGGTACCGGCACACCATCGAAGCATTGGAAAAGCATGCGGGAACGCTGTTTCAGAAGCCGGGGCTGTCGCGGCCTACGGCGACTTTGAAGCGATAGGATTGCGCCGAACGCCGTCGAGTCACACTATAAACAAAGGCGGCAATCCCCTCGCAAGATATAATAGGCAAATGCAGAGTTCAGCTTCGGATAGTCATGATCTAAGCATCATGACCCATAATGTATATTTCGGCGCCGATCTTGAGCCAGTGTACGCTGCCAGGTCTCCGTCTGAATTGATCGAAGCGAGCCAGCATGTATGGACAGAGGTTCAGGCGAGCAATATCCCTGACCGGGCGGCACGGCTCGCGCACGAGATCGCCATGGCCAAGCCCGATCTGGTCGGCCTACAGGAAATAGCTCAATGGTCTACGGGAAGGTTCGGTGCAATGTCCGTCAGATATGATTTCCTGGAATCTATTCTTCGATCGCTGCGGGACGAGGGGTCCTTTTATGTGCCGATCGCGATCAAAGCGGACTCGACTCATGCCGAGCCAATGGATTCAGCCGGAAATCTGCTTCAGTTCACTGATCGCCACGCAGTTCTGCTGAGAATCGACCCCGATTTGGCGCGCGTCCAACCCTACAACGCCCAGGCTGAAACATTTTCGAGGCTCATTCAAGTCTCGACCCCCGTGGCCGGATCGATAAGTGTCATGCGCAGTTGGATTGCGGTGGATGCGATTATCGGCGACAGCAAATTTCGCTTGATCGAAACCCACGTCGAGTCGCTGGATGAAACGGTGCAGCTAGCGCAGGCACGGGAATTGGCTGCCGGACCCGCCAATACTACCCTGCCGGTGATCATGGTGGGAGATTTCAACTCGAACGCGAACCGACAGCCTAGCGTTCGGGACTACACATCGGCCTACCCCGAACTGATTGCCGCAGGTTTCCACGACGTTTGGGCAATCGCGAATCCAGATCATCCCGGCAACACCTGCTGCCATGCGCGCGACCTGCTGAATTCCACCTCGGAACTGAACCGTAGGATAGATTTGTTGCTTATACGTGGCTCAATCATGCCAATCTCAGCGGCGTTGGTGGGAGACAATCCTGCCTTTCGTCTGAGCTCGGGGCGGTGGGCATCAGACCATGTCGGGGTGGTCGCGAAGCTGTGGATCCAGTGATTGAGCGGCATACCGTGGGCTTCCGTATCACGTTTGCCGAGCGTTTTTTTGTCGGACCGCAAATCGATTTTCGGCACCTGGAGGGGCAGTTCGAAGTCTGGACGCTCGGGGAAAACCTGTTGGCATTCGGTGACTTCGATGCGCCGCCGCCTTGGGCGCCGAGGTGAAAGTCATCCTTTCGTCACCCAGCTTGGATCTCTCTGTCATGCAAGTCGTGATAATAGCGTTTTTAGAGTCCGATCTGTTGTCCAACCAGGTGCGAATATAAACCGCCCATCTTAAGCAGAGACGCGTGAGTCCCCGCCTCCACCAGTGCGCCGCGGTCGATGACGAAAATTCGGTCCGCATTTTGCACCGTTGATAAGCGATGAGCAATGATAATGGTGCTGCGGCCGCGGCATGCTCCCTCCAGGTTCGCTTGGATCGCGCGTTCGGATTCAGTGTCAAGTGCGCTCGTCGCTTCGTCCAGAATCAGCAGGCTCGGATCGCGAAACAGCGCACGGGCGAGAGCAACTCGCTGACGCTGCCCGCCCGACAGGCTCATTCCACGCTCTCCCACCTTGGTGTCGTAACCCAGCGCCATGTCGTTCACAAAATCACTAACACCCGCGACTTGGGCCGCCGCGACTATCCGCTCGAACGGAGTGTCAGGATCGCCAAAGGCGATGTTCTCGCGGATTGTTCCGCTGAACAAAAAGACATCTTGCGGTACAACGCCGATCCTTCGGCGCAGATCGCGCCGTGAGAGCGTCCGGATGTCGTGCCCGTCAATAAATACTCTACCTTCCGATGGCAGGTACAGACCTACGATCAGTTTAGCCAACGTCGACTTTCCGGACCCGGACCGGCCCACGACGGCAATCTTTTCACCCGGGTTGATCTCGAAGGATACGTCGGCGAGCGTTGGCCGGTCCTGCCCCGGGGTATAACGAAACGAAACGCTTTCGAACCTGATGCTCCCTTCAACCCGAGGCAATGAGACAAGTGAACGGGATGGGCTTTCTTCCGGCGTCGCGTCAAAAATGTCGTTGAGCCGTTGAACCGCGTTTCTTACATCCTGCAGACTAGCCCATGAGTCGCTGAGCCGCAGCACCGGCTGAATCAGGTTCCCGGCAAGCGCGGTGAAAGCGATTAGCTCACCGACGGACATTTGGTTTTCCAGAACCTGGCGGGCTCCGTACCAAAGCATCAGGACGGACGCCAAGGTTGAGAGGAAGCTCGCGCTGATCGAATACGCGGTCTCCAGGTGAGCTTCACGACGGCCAAGGATCGCGGAATCCACGAAAAGGTTCTCCCATTTCCACCGGACCGAGGTCTCGACAGCCATGGTTTTGATGGTCGCGATTCCGGTGATTGACTCGATTAGGTAGGACCATTGCTCCGCATTCTTTGCAAACCACTCCTTGCGGTTTTTCCGCACCGCCGGGGTAAAACCCAGCGTCAAGGAAACGAAAAACGGGATGAAAATCACAATTAGCAGTGTTAATCGCAAATTGTAGTAGGCAAGGAAGCTCAGATAGCCCAGCGCCAGAAAGATGTCCAACACCAGTCCCGGAAGCGTTCCGACCATCGCCTCGCGAATCTTCTCATTCTCACCAACCCGGGAGACCACGTCGCCAACCCGGCGAAGGTCAAAAAAACGCATGGGCAGGCTCATCACATGGCGAAAGAAATCGGCTAGCAACCCAACATCGGCATGCGTAGCGATGTGGATCAAAAGCAAACGGCGAACGGCGGCGGTGGCGGTCTGCAGCACCACTACCAGGAGCATCCCGGCCAGCAAGGTATCGAGCAGGTCCGCGGCATGCAGACCAACCACGCGATCAATTATTACCTGGGTGAACAGCGGCAACGCCAGGCCGAAAAGGTTAAGCAGAAGAGAAGCCACCATCACTTCGGCCAGTATTGTCCGGAAGGGGATTAGCACCGCGCTGAATCGCGCATAGGAACCGCGAATTGGCCGATTGCTCCTGAGACGAATGGTGGGAATTAATTCGAGCGCGCGGCCGCTCCAACCTTTACGAAATTCGTCGGCTGGGAGCTTGCGGATGCCAATGCCCGGGTCACCGACAACTACATACTTTTTCTCGGCCTCGTAGAGAACGATATAATGGAAGCCTTCCCAGTGCACGATGGCGGGCGTGTTGATGTGCATGAGGGCGTCATAGGAGAGACGAAGACCTCGCGAGCGCAAACCGATCGCTTCCGCGGCCTGAGCCACGGACCACATGGATGCGCCGTCCTGGTCCGTGTTTGCCAGATCGCGCAATCGCGCGACACCTGCAGGTACACCGTAGTACGCCGTGATCATTGCCAGACACGCCGCGCCGCAATCGGTCTCGTCGTGTTGTGCCACGAACGGATAGGCCCTGAAGAATCGCCGCCAGTAAGGATTCGGGGAGGATAGGCGAACCTCGGCTTCATCCCCGGATGGGCGATCGTCCGAAGGAAACTGGATAGTATTCGGAGGAGACGGTTCCGGACGTGCGCCATGGAGGGTATAAGATGCCGCCACTTGTTCCAGACGGCGGCGGAACTCGGCAGATGCGTCGACAATTTTAGAGAAAGCCTCACGGGACAGGGAGTACAGCTCAACGCCTGTCCGGGCGACAACGGTGGCAGTGCGTCGCCCATCGTTCAAGAGCGCCAGTTCGCCAAAGAATTCGCCGGGTCCGATAGAGTTCAGCAATCGCTCCGTGCCATCCTCGAGCTTGAAAACATCGAGCGTTCCCTGGCGCACAACATAGAATCGGTCTCCAGGATCGCCTTCGTGGAAAATGATCGTTCCGGCGGTGACCGATTGTTCTGCCAACTGCTCTAGTATTTCTCGCAGCAGCGGCGCCGGAACCGCGCCAAGCGCCGTGAAGCGCTTTAGAAAGTCGCGAATCGTAAATTCCTTGAGATACCGTTCCAAAGCGATTCGCGCCTCGGGGTGATCAGCGACGAAGTCGTTGAAGTCCTTACGATCAAGCCGCAGCAGCACGAGATCTTCCGCGGCTCGAACGGTCGAGCTGCGCGGCACGTCCAGGATCAGCGCAACTTCCCCGAAGTGATCGCCACGCTTTAATACGGCCAGCGAAACTTCCCGATTCGCGGAGTCCTTTCCAACTACGCGCGCCCGCCCCGAAGCCACCACAAAGAACGCATCTCCATCTTCTCCTTGTTCGAATACGGTATCGCCGGTCCGGAAAAAACACTCGATCATCCGGGCGGCCAGCCGCTCGTGCTCGCTTCGACCGAGCAGCGCAAACAGCCCTGCGGACTCCAGGATCAAGCACCGCTGATCAGTGTCCATCGCACCATTCCTCCATGCCTTGTACGCTCATGTTCGTTAGATTACTTTTAGTCGGGTATTCTTTTCTAATGAAATCGTCCCTTGGAAAAGCTCGCGGCGAAGCGAGTACGGAAATATCCGATTGAGCAGCGAAACAGACAGTTCGGCGCGGGTGGAATGGTTAAAGGCGGGGGGCACTGTGGTCACCGGCG
Source organism: uncultured Pseudomonadota bacterium (assembly GCA_963824565.1). Taxonomy (GTDB): domain Bacteria; phylum Desulfobacterota; class Binatia; order Binatales; family Binataceae; genus JAJPJA01. The sequence goes on from CAWGQB010000027.1 coordinate 143,147, forward strand.
CGGCAGTCCTGGTTGAGCTGAAGCTCGGGGCGAGCGCCCAACTGTTGGAGGATCTGACGCTTCGACGAGTTGCCAAAGCGATGGCCGAGCGGCGCAGCATTGTGCACTCCGAAGAGGAGTTAGACCAGGCGCTGGCCGCCTTTTACATGGAGCGTAATCTGCTTGACCACCAGCAAATTTCCGATTGGCGTCGATCGCTGCGCCTGGAGGAAGCAACGCTGCGCGAATACGTGGGTGAGACGGTACTGTTCAGGCGCTTGCGAGAGAGTCTGATCTCCGATCAGTCGGTGGAGAACCGTTTCAGGATGAACCCGCACGAGTATGCACGGGCAGAGGTTGCTATCTTCACTTTTTCGAGCGAAGGGGCAGGCAAGGAATTCGTTTTGGCGGTCCGTGAGAAGGAGATCGAGCCGATCCATGGCGCTCGGCAGTGGATGATTCGGCGGGAGACGCCGGACGAGGCGGCGGCGCTGATCTTCTCTGCGCAACCGGGAGACATCGTGGGACCCGCCGAGACGAATTACCAATGTTACGAGGTGTACCGGCTACTGCGCCGTGAAAGCGGAGTCCTGGATGCACGATTGAAGAAGCAGCTTCGCAACGAACTGTTCGATGAACTCCTCAAGGCGGAACTCTCGCGCGACCCGATCAAGTTCCTCTTATAGCTCGATGCGGCGGTCCGATGGAGTTCGGTAACATCGGCAGCGCGAAACGCCGCCTCATTCCGAGAATCGGAAATTGCGCCGCAGGCGCAGGAAAGGGTCGAGCATCACACTGATAACAGTGCGCCGATCAACCTCTATTTCAGCCGTTAGGGCAAGACCCGTGCGCACGGCTTCGGTACCGTGAGAGTCGTCCAGCGTCAGGCGGTCGGGCATGATCCACGCGCGATACGCGCCGGATTGATCAGCGTCCGGGTCTATTGAAACCAATGTGCCGGGCAGTAGACCGAACCGCTGATACGGATACGCGTCCAACTTCATCCGCGTTCGCAGCCGGGGCTTCACCCGCCGCATGGATTCGTTGGGGATCCAGACTTCCGCCAGTAACGGCTCGTCGCTGGGATCGATTGTCGCCGCCACATCGTTTGCGGCGAGATACCGTCCGGGGCGCAGCGAGCTGACGTAACTTACCGTTCCAGCGATAGGAGCTACCAAGACTGTCCTTTGCTGAACTTGAATATCCCGGCCAAGCTCGATTTCCAACGCCTCGATCTTTTGGGATGTTCCAATCGCTAGCCCTCGATCCTTTCGGCCTTCGGCGTCTGAATGGTTCAGATCCGATTGAAGCTGAGCGACGTGCGTTTGAGCCTCCGCAACGGCCGCTTCTCTCTCCTGTAAGTCGAAAAGCGATACTGCTTCAGCCTGGTAGGCTTCGTGCATCGCACGAGCTTGTTGAGCCGTTAGTTCGAGCAGCTTCTGAGCGCCCACGAGCTCTTGCTTGATATGACCCGAAGCGCTCGCCAGAATATCCGCGCTATCCTTATAAGCGTCGCCCTCGGCCTTCGTCTCCGCCAGTTCGTGACGAACGCGCGCAACCTCGGCTTCCTCACGAAAGGAATCGATCTCGAGGATCGGCTCGCCTGCGCGCACCTTTGCGCCTACCTGGACCAGCACCGCGGAAACAACTCCCCCAGCTGGAATAGAAAGACGCTCGGGTTCGGCGCGAGGCACCAACCGACCCTTGGCAGTTACTACGACATTTACTCTGGCAATCGACGCCCAGGTGAGACCGGCAAACACGGTAAGGCTAATGAGATAAATCATTCCGCGGGAGAGCAGGATGCTCAATTGCGGTAGGACCCGATCTGTTGGCGCGATCTCCACGGTGTCATTCAAACTGTAGTTCGTTGTGGCAGCTGCAATCTCGAAGGCGGCATAGCAAACCATAGGCTCCCGGACGCTGCAGATGCAAACAGCAGACAGCTCACACAAACAGCGAGCTAGATTATCTTCTCATAAAGAAAAGTTTTACAAGCACAATCTTTTTACGACGATAAGTTTTATTTGGTTGCACGATTCTGTCGCGTATGCATAAATTAAGAGAGTCTCGGTCAGTAGAACTAAAAAGGAGGCAGCAATGGACAAGCGTAATGAATCGGAGAGCGAAGAGCTCAGCAAGAAGGAGATGAAGAACACCAAGGGTGGAGCAGCAATCGCCGTAGCCAAGGAGCCGAAGCTCAAGATAGACGCACCTGCCGAATCCTTGGTTGAAGCACCCAAACGGGTGCTCGATCGCTAAAGCCTAACCAGCTCTGCGCCCGTGGCGCGCGCCACCGGCAACTTAAGCGATCAACACTTGTGCAGCTCTGGGTCACTCGGGCTCAGAGCTGCGCAAGGCTTTCGCGTCATCTTTAGGCACCGGGCCCTGTGACTGTGCCCAGCGGGAAGTGTGCGAGGAACGCCCCCAAATAAAGCGCAATTAACTGAGCGTGGTCTCGGGTTTTGTGGCCGCGGCTAGCTGGTCTAGAAACATAATCTGTTTCCAACGCTAAGTTTGATTTTATTGCAGAGTGTTATCTGGTATGCGATAAGGAAACGAATTTCGATCGACGCAACTGCCAAAGAGAAAGCCATGGGCAAGCGCAATGAACCGGAGCACTCCAGGCGTTACCCGAAGGTCGACTGAATCCGGTTCTGAGCGATGAATGTCTGCGTAAGGGCAGCGAACTCGGAGATTGATCCTGCGATATCTATGTCAGCGTCATGAGGTGCAAAATTCCGGCCGCTCTCTGGAAAAAACGGCCCGTAACTTTCTGCATTCAGGAGGTCCCTTGCAAATGTCCCGCAGGCGCGCAGTAGGCCGGCCATGGCACAATCAGGGACTGTAACACTGCTATTTACCGACCTGGTCAATTCGACCGATCAGTTGCAACAGGCGGGCGACGAAGCCGAGCGGTGGTTTCGAGTTCATCACAAGCTGATGACCGATGCGGTCACGGCCGGCGGCGGAGAGGAGCTGCAATGGCTGGGCGACGGGATGCTGGCGGCGTTCTCGTCGATCGCCGACGCGGTGCGTTGCGCCATCAATGTGCAGCAGACCGCGCGCCGCCCGATGGCCGGCGCGCGTTTCGAGATTCGCATCGGCATTCATTTGGGCGAGGTCCTGCGCCGCGACGGCGGCTACTTCGGTATGCCGGTGGTCACCGCGCGCCGGCTGTGCGACCGTGCCGAGGCCGGGCAAATCCTGTGCAGCAAACTGATCGCGGAGTTGCTGGCGGCGCGCCAGACTTTCAGCTTCCGCGATCTGGGCGAATTTAGCTTGAAAGGCCTCGCGGCGCCGGTGGGGATTTGCGAGGTAGTTTATCCGGCTAACGACCCCGCCGCGATGCTTAACCGGACCCCGTTCGTGGGCCGTGGCGGGCAACTGCAGCGGCTGTCAGCCAAGCTCGAAGAGGCCTGCAACGGCCGCGGCTCGATTGCGATGGTGCGCGGTGAACCGGGGATCGGCAAGACCCGGACGCTCGAAGAGTTCGCCGACCAGACCCGCCAACGCGGCGCGGTGGCGATTCGCGGCGCTTGTTACGACGGCGAATGGCAGGCGCCCTACGGCCCGTTCGCGGAAGCAATCATGGAGTATGCTCGCGATGCCAACCGCGCCGAGCTTGGCACCCTGCTGGGCAAGCGGGCGCCGATTCTCGCGCGCATCGCGCCGGCGCTGCACGAGTTGCTCGGCGACATCCCCGAACCGGTGCCGCTGGACAAGGAAGAAGAACGCTTCCGCCTGTTCGACGCGGTCGCGCAGTTTTTGATCAGCGCCGCGCAGTATGCGCCGCTAGTGCTGATCCTCGACGACCTGCACTGGGCGGACCGCGGCACGGTAGCGATGTTAAGCCATGTGGCGCATTTCGTTTCCGCCAATCCGATCGTGCTCATTGGCGCCTATCGCGACGCTGAAGTCGACCGCAAGCATCATCTGGCGGGGGCTCTGGCCGGCATCAGCCGGCTGCACAATTTCGACAGCCTGGCGCTCAAAGGGCTCGAAGGTGAGGAGGTCGCGGACTTGCTCGGGTTAATCGGCGACGGGCAGCCACCTGACGCCCTGGTCAAGGCGCTGGGGGGCGCCACCGAAGGCAACCCGCTGTTTCTGCGCGAGGTGTTGCTGCACTTGGTAGAAGAGGGAAAAATCCTGCGCGAAGGCCACGGCTGGATTTCCAAGTTCAGCGTCGACGAACTCGGTATCCCCGAAGGCGTGCGCCAGGTAGTCAGCCGGCGACTGCTGAGGCTGTCCGATGACGCCAACCGTCTGCTCGGGGTCGCTTCGGCGTTCAACGGCGCATTCTCGTTTGAGGTGGCAGCCTCGGCGGCGGGACTCCACGAGAACACCGCGCTCAGCGCGATTGACGAAGCCCTGGAGGCTCAGCTTTTACAGCCGGGGCCAAGCCCGGAGAGTTTCGACTTCACCCACGCGATGATCCGGCACACACTCTATAATGATCTCCATCCGGCCCGCCGGGTGCGGCTGCATCGCAAGATCGCCGAAGAAATGGAGCGCGCCTGGGGCGAGCGCGCGGCGCATCACGCCGCGGAAGTGGCGTTTCAGTTCTGGCGCGGCGCCGCGGCGTCCTCGGGCACCGAGCGCGGCGTCGATTACGCACTGGCCGCGGCCGATAATTCCGAAGCCGCCTACGCGCATGACGAAGTGGCGGCGTTCCTGCGCATCGCCTTGGAGTTGCTCCCGGCCAACGACTCCAGACGCCCGCGTCTGCTCGCGCGTTTGGGCACCGCACTGATCTGGACGCTTGATGCCGACGACGGGGTCAAGGTCGCGCTCGAAGCGGGATCCATGATTGCCGCCACCGAGGGAGCCGATCCTGCGGCCGACTTCTTTGAAGCCACCGCGCGCGGAATGCTGCGCGCTGGCCTGATGCGTCACGCATGGGATTTGGCCCGGGAAGGCCTGCGCAACATCGGCAAGCGCCGTGACATTGTGTGGGCGAGCCTCGACGAGATCGATACGTATCGCGCTGATGCTGAAGATCCCGACAGCCCGGCCATAACTGTCGATTCCCAACGACTGCGCCAACGGCGCGCGGTACTCAAGCAAATGTCATCCGAGCGGGCCAAAGCCCGGAGAATTGACGAATATCCCTACGACTCAAGAGAGGAAATCATTCGCGACCCCAACTGCGACAATCTGGCGATGGTTTTTCTCGCCGGCGATTGCCGGCGCAGTCTGCCGTTGTGGCAGCAGCGCTCCGCCGACGCTGAGCGCTGCGGCCGGATTGCGTTGGCGATGGAGTCCTGGGCATACGTCGCCCGATGTCACAATGCGCTCGGCGATTTCATTGCCGCGCGGGCCGCGTATGATCGGTCGATCGCATTTGCCGCGCGCTTCAATCGCCCTTCGTTTCAACTCCTTAATCTCATGTCCGTTAGATATGATTTCCTCATAGCCCTTGACCACGGCTGGGATGAAACCATCAGCGTTCCCGGAGCAGCGGAGCTGTTCAAAAATCCGCTCCCGGAATTGAAATGGGCCTATGCCGCCGCTTGCGCGACCACGGCTCACACTCTGGCGTTACAGAACCGCGCCGATCAGGCGTTACAGGTGCTTAGCATCGTACCCGATGCGCTGCGTCGTGGAGCGCCCTTTGGACTGGTGTACAGCTTGACCGCCTGTGATGCCGCGTCGGTGCTGTGGCTACTCAATCGCACTGATCATATGGAGGTTATCGAGAGTAGCATCCGGGAGAAGGTTCTGGCCCCCGATTTCCGTTTTCCGATGCGCGACGGCCGGTTATCGATGGCGCGTCTGTCCGCGCTTGCGGGCCGCTACGATGAGGCGGCGGACTGGTTCGCCAAGGCGCGCGAGATCCTCGATGAGCAGGGTTGGCGGCCGCTGCGTGCAATCTGTGACTACGATGAAGCGGTAATGTATATACGGTGCGGCGCGGCAACGGGCATCTCAAACGCGCAGCCTCTGCTCGACGCGGCTGCGCGCCAATTCCAGTCCCTCGGCATGCCCGGCTGGATCAAGCGCGCCGAGCAAACCTCTGCCGCCATCCGCAATTAGCCAAGTCGGACTGCTCCCTTATGCGCGGTATGGCCTTTAGCGAACTGCATGAACGGGGGTACACGCCGCACCCTCGAGTTTTCTAAGAGACCCTAATGCCCTTTGCGCCGGCCAAACTGAGCTATCCAGAAACATTCAGCGTTCCCTCGGGATGCAAACGAGACCTACACAAACGATCTCTAGTTAGAAACAAGTTGACATAGACTTTTAACGCTTGTAGGTTCAAAATCATGCAGCGGCAGCACTTCGAGACCCCATATGGCAGCTTAAGAACCACACCGGCGTCTCCGCATTCCGTTCCGATTGGGATGGATCTCGGCGAGTAGCAGTTCGACAGAAATACCACCGTCTCCGAAGCGGAGGTAGAGCTATCTTTTGAAGGTTTCGATGCGACAATTGCGCAGCCTTGGACACCCCGGGTTGCGGGACCGGCGGGCAAAATCGCCGGCCGGCGCGCAAACGCGCGGCGTCGGAGGCTCGGAGGGCGCCGTCCTGATCGAGGTGGCGCGGCGGTAGGTCTGCGATGGCGGAATCCGGAACCGTTACGCTGCTGCTCACCGATCTGGTCAATTCGAGCCTACTGTTGGAGCGCGCCGGCGACGAAGCCGGCCAGCGGTTGTTCCGTGCCCACCACAAGCTGATGACCGATGCGATCACCAGCAACGGCGGAGAGGAATTGCAATGGCTGGGAGACGGCGTGCTGGCGGCGTTTTCATCAACCGCCGACGCGGTGCGTTGCGCGATCATTATCCAGCAAACCGCACGGCGGCCCGTGGAGGGAGCGCGGTTCGAGATCCGCATCGGGGTCCATATCGGCGAGGCGTTGCGGCGCGAGGACGGCTACTTCGGCACACCTTTGGTGATGGTGCGCCGGCTGTGCGAGCGCGCCGCGGCCGGACAGATCCTTTGCAGCAGGCTGATCGCGCAGATATTGGCCTCGCGCCAGTCGTTCACGTTCCGCGCGCTTGATAACGTCGAACTCAAAGGTTTCGCGGCGCCAATCGCCATCAGCGAAGTCGTCTACCAGCGCAACGATCCGGCAGCACTGCTCAATCGCACTCCGTTCGTGGGCCGCTCAGAGCAACTCAAACGTCTGTCGGTTAAGCTTGAAGAGGCCTGCAACGGCCACGGGGCGGTTGCGATGCTTCAGGGCGAGCCCGGCATCGGCAAGACCCGCACCCTGGCCGAGTTTGCCGACATGGCCCGCCAACGCGGAGCGCTGGTGCTGCGCGGCGCTTGCTACGACGGTGAATGGCAACGGCCCTATGGTCCGTTCGCGGAAGCGATCGTCGAATACACGCGGCATGCCCAACCCGCGCAACTCGCCGCTGCATTGGGCAAGAGCGCGTCAATTATCGCACGCATCGCGCCGGCGCTCCGCGAACGGCTGGGCGACATTCCGGAACCCACAGCGTTGGACAAGGACGAGGAGCGCTTCCGGCTGTTGGACGCGGTTTCACAGTTTCTCATCGCCATCGCCCAGCACACGCCCCTGGTATTGGTGCTCGACGATCTGCATTGGGCGGACCGCGGGACGACGGGACTGCTCGGCCACGTGGCGCATAGTGTTCCCGCGAATCCGATGCTGTTAATCGGCGCCTACCGCGACGCCGAGGTTGACCGGATGCACCCGCTCTCCAGAGCCGTCGTCACGATTCGAAGGCTGCCGAACTTTGAAATCATTTCGTTGAAGGGTCTCGGAGGCGAAGAGGTAGCTGAGTTGCTCGAGATCGTCGCCGACCACGACGCGCCCCAGGCTCTGGTCCAGACGCTCAGCGCGGAGACCGAAGGCAACCCGCTATTTATCCGCGAGGTGCTCTTGCACCTGCTGGAAGAGGGAAAGATTCTGCGTGACGGCCAGGGCTGGATATCGAAATTCGACGTATCGGAGCTCGGTATCCCAGAGGGAGTACGCAGTGTAATCGGCAGGCGCCTGGAGAAGCTGTCCGCTGAAGCCAATCGCCTGTTGACGGTCGGGGCGTGCTTTAAAGGTTCGTTCTCTTTCGAAGTGGCTGCCGCTGTTGCCGAACTGGACGAAGACGTTGCACTCAACGCGGTCGACGAGGCACTCGATGTGCAACTGCTGCGTCCTGGCGCCAATGCTGAGAGCTTCGATTTCAACCATGCGCTCATCCGCCACACGCTTTACTCAGAGCTCAACCCCGCTCGCCGGGTACGGCTGCATCGCCGCATCGCGGAAGCGATGGAACGTACGTGGGGCGAGAAGGCGTCGGAACACGCTGCCGAAGTGGCCTACCAGTTCTGGCGCGGCGCCACCGCTTCCGGCACCGAACGCGGTGCGGACTACGCGATCGCGGCCGCGGACTATGCCGAAGCTGCCTATGCGCACGACGAGGTAGTCGCCTTTTTACGCATCGCCTTGGAACTCCTGGCGCGAAACGACTCGCGCCGAACCCGGCTGCTCGCCCGCCTGGGGCTGGCCCTCACGTGGACACTTAACGAGGAAGAGGCGGTAAGGGTCGCCCACGAAGCGGGTGACTTGATCGCACCTGCCGAGAGCCCTGCCGCAGCGGCAGACTACCTCAGGATCGCGGCGCGCGCGATGTATTCCGCGGGACTGTTGCGTGGCGCCTGGGAACTGGCCAAGGATGGGCTCCGTCATGCGGGTGACCGCCACGACGTCACCTGGGCCAGCCTTAACGAGATTGATTTGATGCGCCAGGGCGCCGAGGATCCCGCAAATCCGGGTATCCGTTCCGACACCCCGAACGAACGCGAACATCGTGCCATATTGAGGCAGCTGCCGCCCGAACAATTGCGCGCCGCCGGTCTGGATCGGCCATTTGATTCCAGGAATGAGATCCTGCAATCCAATGACCCCTCGCCAATTGCATTGTTGTTCCTTGCGGGCGAATACCGGCGCAGTCTGCCCATTTGGCAACGAGAGGCGGCCGAAGCAGAGCGCGCAGGCCGAATCATGTGGGCGATGCACGCGTGGGCCAGCGTGGCACGCTGCCATATCGCGCTTGGTGACCTGACTGTCGCGCAGGCAGCATGCGACCGTGCCGCGGTGTTGTCCGGACGTTCGGTCGGGTCATCGCCCTGGCTGCTGAACCTGCTCTCGGCGAGACACGACCGGCGCGTCATGCTCGATGAGGGATGGGAAGAAGTATTCAGCGATCCCTTAGTCCAAACCCTGATGCAGGAGCAGCGCGCGGAGAACAAATGGGCAGCGGCGCCAGTCCATGCTGCATCGGCTTACCTGTTTAGCCGAATCAACCAGCCGGAGATGGCTGTGCAGCGGCTCGAATCGCTGACCGCCGCGCTCGAATACGGAGCCGGATGGGCCAATGTTTACAGCGGCATGGCCTGTGACGCAGCTGCGACGCTATGGTTTCTCAATCGTACGGACTCGATCGGCGTCATTGAACGAAACCTCCGTGAAAAAGTCATTGCTCCCGACTTCCGCTATCCGATGCGCGACGGACGTCTCTCTCTCGCGCGTCTGTGCGCTCTCCAGGGGCGTTACGATGAAGCCTCGCAATGGTTCGCCGACGCGCGCGAAGTCCTCCACGAACAGGGGGCTCGCCCATTGCGCGCTATCACTGATTTCGATCAGGCCATCATGTATCACCGTCGCGCCGGCCAGGGAGATATCGAACGTGCGGCTCCATTTTTGGAAGCCGCTTGCGAACAGTTCCGTCAGCTCGGCATGACGGGCTGGATACGCCGCGCTGAGGCGGCTGCCAAAGCCGGTACGTGAAGTAAGTGCGCGGCTTCCCCTTGTACTGACCGGGTTTGCTCAAGGCCGATCGCGAAAATCGGCCCTCGCGTGCCCTTATTCCTGGAAGACCGTGATCTCCAGATCCTGGTAACCCTGAGTCCGCAATGGAATCAGCTTCTGATACTCCGGGTCGTTGTGCCAGGCATGCACCGCGGCCAAGTCTGGGAAACGGAGCACCGCGCCGATGGTCCATTTGTGATGACCGGCTAGGGCCTCTAGGCCGCTGCCGCGCGCGACCAATTGACCGCCGTGGCGCGCCACGATCGGCCCTGCGCCCGTCTGATACTGCTTCATCTGCTCGGCGCGCTCAGGATTGGGAGTCCCTTGAACGATTACCAGTACGCTCATTGTTCTTCCTCGCTCTGACCGTTGTTTTGTTTCGGCACGTCAAACCTTAACTGAAGTCTCCGCCGAGGTCATCAGTGAGGAGAGGGCCCCAATCTGAGAGTTCGCAAAAACTGTCAAACTGATTTCGGCTGCTTCTGGTTTAAATAATCTTGTCCAAAACCGGTGTAAATATTGCCCAAAGGTGGCCATCTGATGTATTTGACTACATCGGGAGGTGAATAAGAAAATTCCGATTAATTTGCCAACGCATACCCCAAGTTTTCCTGTATGGGCAGCGGCGCGGTGGATTGAGTCAGTGGAACGACGGCGGTCACGATTAGCGATAAGTCTCGGTTTTGCAGCTTTGCTGCTTGGTCTGCCGCTCTTGGCGTTCGGCGACTTCACCACATTGACCATCTCCAACGCTAACGTCACGTGACCAGTTCATCGCGACCACGATGAACTTCACGGTTAACCGTACCGGCGACACCAGTTACGACACATTCACTCAGCCAGGTTGACGCGCCTGCAAACGCGATGCTGTGTAAAAAAATCTGGTCGCGAATTACTATTACAACCCGATAGCCTTGGCCACCCTTCATGATGCATCGCGGTGCTGCCCAGGCTGAGCTCAAAGGCTTTGGCGCGGCGGGTGAACAGTTGCAGGTCGTACTCGGCGGAGAACCCGATCGCGCCATGCACTTGATGGGCGTTGACGAACACGCGCCGGACCGCATCGTTGATGTAGGCCTTGGCTGACGCAACATCGAGGTCCGCGTCACCGCCCTGGTCGAGTCGCCAGGCCGCCTGCAGCGCCAGAAACCGGCAGGCGTCGATTTCGATGCGCATGTCGGAGCATCGATGGGCCACGGCCTGGAACGATCCGATTGGCCGCCCGAACTGCTCGCGGGTGCTGACGTGGGCCACCGCCAGCGCGAGGGCGCGCTCGCTTAGGCCGACCGCGTATGCGGCGTGCAAGACCGCAGCATGATCCAAAGACCGATTGAGTATCGCGCGCGCGTTGCCGGCGGTGTCGAGCACCTGCGCCGGAGTAACGGTCACGTTTTCGAAGGTGACGGTGTACAGCGGATCGCCGCCGATCGCGCGATGACGTTCGCATTTGACGCCCGCCGCGTCCCGCTCCAAGGCGATCAATGACAAGCCCCGCCCCTCGAGCACGGCGGCCACCAATAGCAGATGGGCAGTGGCCGCGTACGGCACCAGAATCTTGACCCCCGAAATCCGCCAGTCGGCGCCCTGCTTGCGGCCGGCCAGGCGCACTTCGCTCCACTCATCGCCGCCGCCCTGCTCCACCAACGCCATCGTGCCGATCACGTCGCCCTTGGCCAACTCCGGTAGCCATCGCCGGCGCTGATCCTCGGTGCCGGCCCACACTAGCGGTAACGCCCCGAGAGCGACCGACGTCAGCAGCGGTGAGGGAAACGCCACGCGGCCCAGTTCTTCGGCCAGGATCGAGAGATCCAGCATCTTGCCGCCGCTCCCGCCGTAACCCTCGGGCAGGGCAATGCCGGGGTAGCCGAGCTCGCAGAGCTTGGCCCACAAATCAGCCGAAAACCCGCTTTCGCTCGCCTCGACCTCACGCACCAACGTTGTGGAGCACACCTGTTCGCGCGAAATGGCGCGCGGCCTCGCTAAGTAAACGCTGCTCATCGGTGAAAGTCAGATCCATAGTCACCTCACGAGCCGACGCATAACATTCCGCCCAACGCCGAACAAGGACGTAACATTAGTGCGGTGATGCCGGCACCCGCACCGCCACGCGACTGGCCGGCGCAAGTCGCGCACCGGCCTCTTCCGGCTATTCCTCCCATTCAAAGCTTCTCGAAAACGCCACCAGGCCATATTCATTGTCGCTGCCGTATCCGCCCTGTATGTCCATCCTCAGCTTCCAGGCCCGGAAGTAAAATCCCACATCGGGTCCGCCCTGGACTTGCAGACCTGCGTTGCCTCCCTCGCCCCAGATGGTTGCCCCCGCGCCCGCCATGACCATCAACTGCGCGGTGGACAGCGCAATGACCCTCACGTCGATCAAAGCGTTGGTAAGGTCATTCTCAAAGTAGTGGCTGGAGTTGATCGACAGGTTTATGGGGTGCGCGTTATGGATATTCATCCAGCTCGAGAAGCTTCCCTCGATTACCTGGGAGTGGCTGTCGCCGATGTCGTTTCCGCCGACAACTGTCAGATGGGTGCCGTCGATCGGGGTCAGATCGATGCCGCCCTCGAACCGCCCGTAGAAAAATGGCCCATTGGTTGCCGGCGATATCGGGCTGTCGTAGCCGGTGCCTTTATACAGTTGATACGCGCTAAAACGCGCTACCAAGCCTAATCCGCGCGTAACGCTCTGCTCCAATTCGAATCCACCATGGGTGGTGCCATAAGATTCGCTGCCGTAACCCGTGCCGAACAAGGTGAGGCTCAGATTGCCGGGCTGCTCCGCCGAGAGCATATTGGCCAACACATCGGCGCCCGCACGGCTCGCGAAGCCCAGAACCAGGGTTAAGGCCAAAATCACCGTCCGCGCAACGGGCGGCGGTAACAACCGCGTCTCTTCGTCCCTAAAGCTTCGACCGCGGCTCATTGTGCCTGCTACCTGTAGGCCGGAGAGAGCATCTCATTCATTCCCAGCGGAGACGGGGTGGCAGGCGGTTCCTCACAAGGCACCGTGGTTTCATAACCTGCCGTGGCGAGCACCGGTGCAGCTTTGGGATTGAGCGGATTGCTTACTTCCACGCGGCCCTTGTAAACCCCCACATCGGTATAGCGTAGACAATCGGGAAAGCCTGGACAGGGTGTGCCGGCGATATAGGCAACCTCGAACTCGGTACCGCGCACACCCATGAGTGCGTTCGGGGTACGGACCTCGAAACCATGACCGGCACTGCGCAAACCCAAGGTAACGATCGAGCGTAATCGCCCACCCAGGAGCCCTACCCTGCTGATACTGGAGCTTGTGCCGCTCACTCCATCGTTGATGACTACGGTCGTCGATGGTCCCACCACAAGGCGGCTATTGTCGCCGAAGGTCACTGTCAAACGCCCTTCGCGCTCGGTCACCAGTTTGTCGTTGGTCTCGACCGCCATCGCCATCGTCACCTTCGAAGTATGACCATTGCGTAACAGCTCGGCGTCGCCGTCAATCGCGGTCACCAATCCCACCGAATTCTGCGCCCCTGCGGCGGACCATGCCTGGGAGAGGACAAGCAGCACTGTGATTATCGCCGTCAGGCGACGGTTTTGCGTTTGTTCTACCAACGGCACTGAGTTTCTCGTTTGCAGCACCACTGGATTAGGCGAAATCGGTGCAGAACAGCCGGGGTATGAGGCACGGATGTGACCGGGGGCTGATGCGATCGAGCGTGGACATCGCGACGCGCCATTGCTCGAAAAATGCATCGGGGAACAACTTCGCGCTCTCGACCCGCCGAGCCGGGAGCCGCGTCGGATCGGCTCCCTGCTCGGTCAAAAAAAGACGCTGGATTCAGTGCGCCTTGGCTTCCTTGACGTTACCCTGGGCCAGTTCTTCGTCAATTACCGCTTCAAACTCGCTCGGCGGCTGAGCGCCACTGAGCATGCGGCCGTTGATTATGAAGGTGGGAGTACCGTCGACTCCGGACTCGCTGCCGGCCTGCTGGCTATCGTGAATCTGATCCATGTGCAGGTCGTGAGCGGTGCACTCGTCGAACTTCTTGGTATCCAGCTTCAATTTTGCGGCGGTCGCTTTAAGCCCGGCCGCGTCCAGTTTCGACTGATCCGCAAACAGCGCATCGTGATACTCCCAGTATTTGCCCTGGTCGCCGGCACAACGCGCCGCTTGAGCTGCCTTGAGCGCATATTGATGCATCGGGAGCGGGAAATCCATGTATATCAAGCGAACCTTGTCGCCGTACTTCTTGCGCACTTCCTGAACCGACGATTCCGCGCGCTGGCAATAGGGGCATTGATAATCGGAGAACTCGACGATCGTGATCGGCGCCTCGCTGGGTCCGGTAGAGCCGGCGCTATACTGCGTCGATACTTCGATTTTCGGCGCCTTCAACATCACCTTGACGCCGGCGTCGTGGCGCAATTGCGCCATCAATTCGGAGCGTTGCGCGTTGAGTTTCTGGCGCTTCATGTATTGCTCCAGGGGAGCCTTGATCTTGTCATAGGGCTGGCGGATACGCATCTGGTTCTTGTCGTAGAACGCCTTCATCTCGGCTTCGGTCGGTTCCCCCGCCTTATCGTCGACCTCTTTTTTCAAATACGCTTCCTTGCTGAGACCGGCTTTTTTGGCCGCCTTGTCGATCAGGTAGTCGTCGATCATCTGGTCCAAGGTGCGCTTTTTGACCGTGTAGATTTCATTCTGAACAGAGGCGAGTTGCGGACGCGCCTTGTCGTCGAGCTGGGCCTCGGTGATGTTCATCGAACCGACGGTGGCGACCACCTTGGCGCCGGATTCGGTAGCCGCGATCGCGGCGACGCGTCCCAGGCTCAACGTCAATCCCATCGCCGCTGTCGACACGAACAAGAATTTTAGTGCACTCTTTGTTATCTTCATCAATTGTCACGCTCCGGGTTTAGCACTCGACACCATATCACGGCGATAGCGGCTTGTCTCGACCCGTCTTAAGGTAGTTCAGAACCCTTGATAATCAAACCTCTTGACGCGCGATGGGACTTGGCATTGTATAAAGTCGGAGGGTGGATTGATGCATAGAATCTACCTGATTTTTGCCGCGATAATCCTGCTGGCCGGGATCGCGTCAATATGCGCGGCGGGGGACGCCGACGACGCAGCCTCCGATCCGCTGTCCGACTATCTTCATGCCAACCGCCTTCCGTTAGTCGAAGCGCGGACCGTCATCAATTCGAGCGGACAGCGCTCTGTCCTGCTTTATGGTTACGTCGCGACCGATCTCGGTAAGCGTGACGCTGAGGATCAGACGCGCGACTTCATGGATGACCCGGACGTCACGATCAACAATCGCATCGTAGTGCGGCCGGAGCTCCTGACCATGGGGATGCCGGCCAATTCCAACTCCTCGGCCGATGGCTCTGAGCCCGCTGGGGACAATGGGGCGGCGGATGGGCAGGCCGCCAATGGGCAAGGTGCGGATGATGGTCAGGAAGATGCGACGGCGAATGATACGAACTTCCGCGACCCCATCGGCAACAGTCAGGATTACGCGAATCAGGAAAGCAACGATGAATACATGATGGGCAACGGGGCAGCTTTCGGTGGCGTCCCGCTAATCCTGGCAATCCTCGGTTCGGGCGCGGTTGTCCCGCCGCTCATCGCGCCACCAATGGCATTCGGCCCGCATTACCCTCGCTTCTCGCCTTCGGTCAACCCGGCATTCAACCCGCCAATCGGATACCCGGGCGCGCCCGTGATCATTGTCAACCGCACTTACAACCCGGGGTTTGGCGGACCCACCGGATTTCCCCGGGCAATTGGACCGGGCTATTTCCCGTCGCCGTTTCCGGCCGGTCCCGCGCCGATGTTTCCCGCCACCGGAGGTATGCCTCCATTCCCGTCGGCAATGGGCCAGGGCTTCGGCGGATTTGCCGGGCACGCATTTCCCTCTGGATTTGTCGGCGGCGGTTTTCATGGCGGTTTTGGTGGCGGGCATCGCTAGACCAAGCTCAGACGGATCCAAGAACGACGCCGGGAACTGAAACACCGGAATTTAAACAAGGATAGAGACCGCCCACGCGCAGGCTGTACGCATTGTTCACCCGAAGGCGGGGATACCGCATTGGCGTCCGCGCTGATTTGCTGCCTGTTGCCGCTCGTCGCGGGATGCTCGAAGGGGCGCGCCTGCGGGCGCGTCACTCAATCTGGCGTTGGCGGTGTTTCCCGCGGAAGCGCGGCACTATCAGGATTTCGCCGCCGATTTCGAACGACATTCCGGCATTCACCTCAACCTGATCGCCCAGAGCTACGTCGATATTCTGCGCGCTTTGCAAGCTGAGGCCAGCTGCCGGGCGCGGCGCCTTGGACCTGGTCGAGTTGGACCTCTCGATGCTAGGTGAGGCGCGACCCGAAGTGCTCGCTGTCGACGCCCTGGTGTCGCCATCCGCGCGCACGCTGTTCCCCAACGCCGCATGGCAGGCCGCCACCAGCGCCGATCGCATCTACTTCATACCGCACCGCCTGATGTGGCAGGCGATGATCTATAATCGCATCGAGGTTCCCGCAGCCTCCAGCAACGTGGGCGGAGCTGGCCGCCTTCGTCAAGCGGCATCCGGACAAATTCGCCCTCAAGGGGGCACTGTACGAGGGCGCGGTGTGCGATGTGATGCCATTCGTCTGGGCGTGCGGGCGGAAGTGAGCAGGCGCCGTCGTCGCCCGGGTCGTTGATGGCGCTCGAGTTTCTTGGCTCGCTCGGTCCCGGACTGAACCCGATGTCGCAAGTGTTCCGCGAGATGTCAGTGTTGGAGGCACAGGCGCGCGGCGAGGTTTGGATCCATTTCAACTGGCCCTTCGCGATGGGTTACCTGGCCGGCAAAGGATTGGCCCCCGCAGGTCGACCTTAGCGCGCCGATTCCGGCCGGCCCCGACGGAACCTTCGCCGTCCTGGGCGGCGGATATCTGGCAATTCCCCGCTCCGCTCCGCATCCGGAGTTAGCACGAGAATTTCTGCGCTATCTGCTGACTGCGCCCGTGCAGGTGCGTCTAAGCCATCAACTCGGATGGTACGGTTCGGTTCCCCCACAGGCGGGCAGCGATGAGGCACGCCTGTATTCGGGATTCACCGCGATGAGGAACCAGGTGCGCGCCCGCCCCACCATCCCAACGTACACCGCGCTGAGCAACGGCTGGCAACGCGTTATTCACGAGGCGCTATTTGACGGCACGCAACCGGCTGCGGCCGTCGCCGCTCAATGGCCGACCGAGGCGGCGTCTCGCCGATGGGAACCGTAACGCACTTGGCTGCCATCATCGCGTTGGCGATCGGCATGGCAATCATGGGCGCCGCCGGATGTACCTCGACGGATGCTGCTGCGCACTCACAGGCGGAGGCGACGCGAGCGGAACATTGCGGCGTCGCGTGCCGATACCGCAGCGACCAACGCTCAGAAAGCCGCCGACGGCGGCGACAGTCGCTCACTGCAGGCGGAAAAGGCGGTCGAAGGATGCCAATCTGCGAGATCACCCGCGTTGAGCATCACCTCGACCAACTGATTAAGAACGTTACCGCGTCACCCCCGTCACCATCATAAGCGCCATCAGCCGCCCAAAGCGTCTGCGACCTGAGGACTATTCAGATCCCGCCGCCGCTATCGAATACTTCGCTGCGCGCCTGCACCTGGGTGACGTTAGTGCCCGGCGGCACGCTGCGCGTGAGCCAGACATTGCCGCCGATGGTCGAGCCGCGGCCGATCGTGATGCGCCCGAGGATGGTCGCGCCGGCATAGATCACGACGTCGTCTTCCACGATCGGATGGCGGGGAATGCCCTTGACCAGCTCGCCGTTCTGGCCCACCGGGAAGCTCTTGGCACCCAGCGTGACCGCCTGATAGATGCGCACACGCCGACCGATGATCGCCGTCTCTCCGATCACCACGCCGGTGCCGTGGTCAATGAAAAAGCTGTCGCCGATTTCCGCTCCCGGATGGATATCGATGCCGGTCGCCGAGTGCGCGAGTTCCGCGATGATCCGGGCCAGCAAAGGCGCCCCCAACAGATAGAGTTCGTGCGCCAGCCGATGATGCGTCATCGCGGTGACGCCGGGGTAGCACAGCCGAATCTCCTGGATGCTCTTCGCCGCGGGATCGCCCTGATAGGCGGCCTGAATGTCGCTTTCGAGCAGGCGCGTGAACGCGCGGCAGAACCGCGGCAAAATCACGCGTGATCTCAAGCGCCCGCCGATCGCGTCCGGCGCCGTCCGGTTCAGCCTGCTGAGACGCGAACTGCAATTCGCGCTGCACTTGCTTATGCAGACGACCGCAGCGTCGCGTCCAGCGAGTGGCCGACAAAGTAATCGATTCCTTCGTCGGTCAGATCAGGCAGTCCAAGATGGGTTGGAAAAAGGGCGGCGAATAGGCCGTCCAGAATTGCGCGCAACGCCTCCCGCGAGGGCATCTCGCACGCACCGGAATCGCAGGTTTGTCCCGGCCCGGGCCCGTGAGACGCGGAGTTCGGCCACGATTCGATTCCAGATCCCAACGCGAGCCCGCCATTCCCGCTGCCATTGTTTTCTCTGACATGCACACTCATACTTCGAGCCCCTTGGCGTCAAATATGCCTTCGAACAGAACCGTGCTCAGATAACGCTCACCAGAGTCCGGCAGTATCGTGACGATGGTTTTGCCCGCATTCTCCGGACGCTTGGCGATGCGCGCGGCCACTGCCACCGCGGCCCCGCACGAAATACCTGAGATTATGCCTTCCTCGCGGGTCAGGCGGCGCGCATAATGGATCGATTCCTCGTTGCTAACCTGTTCGATTTCGTCCACCAGCGACAGGTCCAAAATGTCCGGCACGAATCCCGCCCCGATGCCTTGGATTTTGTGCCCCGCGGGCTTCAGCGGCAGGCCGGCGCGTTTCTGCGTCAGCACCGGGCTCGCGGACGGCTCAACAGCGACCGCAATAATCGGTTTACCCTTGGTGTGCTTGATGTAGCGCGCGACGCCGGTGATTGTGCCTCCGGTCCCTACTCCCGAGACGAAAATATCGATGGCGCCATCGGTATCGTTCCAGATTTCCGGCCCGGTCGTGGTCTCATGGATGGCAGGATTAGCAGGGTTCTTGAATTGTTGCAGCAAAACGTAGCGTCCCGGATCGGATGCGGCAATCTCCTCGGCTTTCGCCACCGCTCCGGTCATACCCCGCGCGCCTTCGGTCAGTACCAGTTTCGCGCCATAGGCGATCAGCAATTTGCGGCGCTCGATGC
Source organism: uncultured Pseudomonadota bacterium (assembly GCA_963824565.1). Lineage (GTDB taxonomy): Bacteria > Desulfobacterota > Binatia > Binatales > Binataceae > JAJPJA01. Next base: position 162,134 of record CAWGQB010000027.1, read on the forward strand.
TCATGGTGTCCGGCATCGTCAAGGTCAGCGGGATGTTGCGGGCGGCGGCGACGAAGGCCAGCGCAATACCGGTGTTGCCGCTGGTCGGTTCCACCAGTTCCTTGCCCGAGCCCAGCAGGCCGCGGCGTTCGGCGTCCCAGACCATCGCGGCGCCAATCCGGCATTTGACCGAATAGGCTGGGTTGCGCCCCTCAATTTTGGCCAGAACCGTAGCCGGCGCCCCGTCGATAACGCGGTTGAGCCGCACCAACGGCGTGCGCCCGATGGATTGTGAATTGTCTTCGTACCAGTGCGACATGATGGCCTCCCTGCCCAGGTCCCGAAACGACACGCCAATAGCATATCACGGAGCAGCGTTTTTCTTGAGGGCAAATCGCGATGCCTTGGCCGCCGCTCAGGCCACCGCTGAGCGACGCTCCGCGTGGGAGCACAGCTTAAAGGCGGAACGGCGAGGCGTGCCGCCTCTTCAAAAGGTCGCGATTTTTCAATAGCGTTATTCACGACGCGAGAGTGGCGAAATGGCAGACGCGCTGGACTTAGGATCCAGTGCCGCAAGGCGTGGGGGTTCAAGTCCCCCCTCTCGCATCTCTTCAGATTCCATAATAACTACGGGACTTTATAGGCGCGTCCGGGCTGACGACGAGTCTGCAGCGTCGCGTCCACGGCGTGATTAGTGCCCACTTTTTGCCCACTTCGTGACGAAACCGATCAAAGCAGCGACCGGACGACGGTGTCCATGGCGGTGGTTTCGTTGCCCGGAACCAGTGCGCATAAACGCTCAGGGTGATGGCGGGCGAGCTGTGACCGAGAATGGCTTGCACTTCGGTGACGGGGCTACCGGCCGCGATCAGAGCGGATGCAAAGGAATGCCGGAGCGAGTGCATATTCACCCGCCGCAGGCCTGCGCGCCCGGAGCGCGGGCCAAGGCCTCGGCGCAGGGCGACAGAGCGCCGCAACGGCTCCCCTTCCGCATTTGGAAACACAAGATCGTGTTCGCGCGATAATCGATGCGCCAGTGCCCGCCATCAGTCTTTTGAATTTGACCGCCCATCTAATTTCTCTCGCTTGGCCACTCCGCGCTCGGCGGTAATTCTCTCAACCAACCGGGCGGACGGTTCCGAGATGTCGATCTCGCCACGCTCCCAACGCGCCACCGTATTCGGCCGCAAGCCGATAACCTCGGCCAACACGGTTTGCGTCAAGCCCAGTTCCTGTCTGATAGCATGGAGTTGCAGACCGGTCGCGACTATACGTATGGTATAGTCACGAACGAGCGGGGTCAAGTGCACGTGGCGCTGATGATGGAGTGTTTGCTATTATATCCCCGCGCTAATGCGCGGGGATTCGGTTGTTCAGATGATGTATCGTTTGGCGTCGGAATGTTTGAACTCGAGTCCGATACCTGGGCGCGAGAGGTCGGGTTGCAGATGGCCGTTGATCGGGGTCAACGCGCCCTCGAACAGCATATGCTCGATGCGCACGTGGTCGTGGAAGTATTCGATATGACACACCGGGCGCGCGGCGCAACATGGGTGAGCGTGCAATCGATGGACCGCAATGCGCCGAGAGTGGCAACGAGCGCGCTTCACACAATGCCGCCACCTGAAGAAAGCCGGTGATACCCGCGCAGCGGGTAGCATCGGCTTGCAAGACATCGACTGCTCCGGCCGCCAGCATTCGCTCGAAGTATGGCAGGTCGTAACCATATTCTCCGGCGGCTATCTGCATTCCGGCGGGAGCGCGATCGCGTAACAAATGCAGCCCGTCGAGATCGTCCGAAGAAACCGGCTCTTCGAACCACGACACTTGGAGATCGCGAAACCTGTCGGCGAGCCACAGCGCTTGTTTTCGCGTATACGCGCCGTTGGCGTCGACAAACAACTCGACGTTTGATCCAATCGCCTCGCGCGCGGCAGCCACTCTGATCGGGATCCTTGAGCGGCTCGCGGCCGACTTTCATCTTCACCCGCGGGATTCCCCGCTCTGCCCATCCCGACAATTGTTTGCGCAGACGATCCTCGTCGTACGAAGTGAAGCCACCGCTGCCATACACGGCTATGCTGTCACGGGCAGCGCCAAGTAGCGTCACCAACGGCAAGCCAATGATGCGGGCTTTAAGATCCCAGAGAGCACTGTCGGCTGCGGCGATGGCCATCGATGAGATTCCGGGACGACCCAGGTTGCGTATCGCCCGAACCATCGCCAACCAATTGGCCGAGGTCGCCATTGCATCCCGCCCTTCGACCACGTCGGCGAGCAGGTCGTTGAGCAGTCGTGCGGTGGCGCCGTCGGCATAGGTGTAGCCGATGCCGGTTTGGTCGGCGCCCGACACTTCGACCAGTACCAGCGTGGTGGCCTTCCACTCGATGGTGCCGTCGGACTCAGGAAAATCGGTCGGTATCTGGTAGGCGGAAGCACGAAGACGCCCAAGCTTGATCTCCGGCCGTGGCGTAAGCGCTTTCATCGTATCCTCCTCTCGCAGATCGTCGGAGATCTTTCGCGCCCAAATATGGAGTAAGGGGACGTACCTCTAATTGATCGATCGAAGGGTGAGCGGTGCACAGCCTTCACTCTGCCCTCCGGGGCGATAAGCCATCGTCCATGTTCGGGGCCGCCGAGCAGCGCCGCAAAGCAAGCTGGCTGAATCGAATCGGGGCACGCATAGCCAGTCGATCGAACCGTCGCGGCCGACCAGGGCGGCGGTGTGCATATTGCCGATGAGCGCGTAATCCTCGATCCGAAGACTCATCAGAATCTTCCTTCCAAGTCCTACTTCAATCTGGGCAGCGCCATGGCCCCAAGTGGCGTCAGGTGAAAGATTGCGGCGCACTGGCGGGCATTCCATATCTCTCTTATCTGAATTGAAGATCGCCGCGCCCTGCGAAATCAGATAGTCCGCCGCTCGAGCCGCCAGGGCTTGGATCGTCAGCCCCGGATTCGCGGAACCTTGGGTTGGCATGATGCTGCCATCGCAGATGAACAGATTGGCGATGTCGTGGCTGCGGCCATACCTGTCCACTACCGAAGTAGCCGGATCGTTGCCCATGCGCGCCGCTCCCACCAGATGAGCGTAGCGCGCTTCCTGGACAACTTCTTTGGCGCCGGCCGCCGACATGACTTCCATGACTTTGTTCTTGCCGAATTCGATTAGCTTTTTGTCATTGTCGTGAAGACTGAACGTGACCTTCGCCACCGGGATTCCGAACTGGTCCGTTTCGTCCGCCAATTCGACACGGTTATCGGCGTGCGGAAGAATTTCGCCGAGAAGTCCGAGTGCGGCCCAATGATTGTAATCCATCATGACGCGCCGCAGTCCCCAGCCCCAGGCTCCTTGCGCACTCATCATCTGCTTGGCGAACGCGATCGGTAGACGGTCCAACGGTTTGAATCGCAAATCCGCGCGCGAAGCCGCGTTTCGGATCGGTCTCGTAGAACTCTTCTGTTAGAGCATGTGCGGGCGGGGCCTTGTACATCCGAATGAGTTCGTCGAAATAGCCCAGCACGACGATTGCCGGCCTGGGCCATCAGATAGCGTCCGACCGTGCCGCTGGAGTTGGCCAGGCCGTTTTCGAAACCTGGACAAGCTGAATTCAGCAGCAGCCGTGGAGTTTCGATGGAATAGCCGGCAGAGGACGACAGCTTTGGCTTTCTGGAAATGTTCGCGGCCGTCCCGATCAAAATATGTAACACCGCTCACGCGCCTGTTACTGCCAAGATTAATGCGTGAGACCATGCAGTGGGGACGAATTTCCGCGCCGTGAGCGATCGCATCAGGCACGTGCGTGATCAAAGTGCTGGCCTTTGCGCCGACCTTGCAGCCCTGAATGCAGAAGCCTCGATAGATGCAATGCGGCCGGTCGGCGCGGGAACCCTGCAAGATGCCGACCGGTCCTCCCGCGCTCACGCGGATACCGAGCTTGGTACAGCCGCGGATCAGCACATTGCCGATGCCTCCCATCGGATGGGGGCCGAAGGCATAGCCGTGAGGATCGCCCCACGGAAAATACGCTGGTCCCGAGACCGGCAATTCGAGTTCCATCAACTCGTAGTAGGGCTTCAGCTCCTCATAACTGATCGGCCAGTCCGCCGCGACGTCCGTCTTCGGAATAGACGCGGAAGTCCGAAGGATGAAAGCGCGGAGTAAACGCGGCCCAATGTACGGTGCTGCCGCCGACGCCTTTGCCGCAGTTATTGCTTCCCAGCGCGAGTGGATTGTCACCGCCCGTGATTCGCAGATCCTCCCAATAGAGCTGATGAGAGCCGGCCTCGTCACTCACCCAATCTCGCTCGGTATCCCAAAATGGGCCGGCTTCGAGTCCGAGCACACGAAAACCGGCGCGCGCCAGCCGTTGCAATAGAACGCCGCCGCCGGCGCCGACACCGATAATCAGGTAGTCAACTTCCTCATTTTCGGTGAACCGCGACATCGGCGCTTCGAGCCGCTGCATCGCGCCGAGCATATGAGGCTGATGGCTCGGCTTTGAGAACTCTCCGAGTATGGGAGATTTCAAACGGGGCCTCGCTTGCGGTGGGGAGCGGGATGCTCAATCGGACTCGGAATTGGTTCGTAGAGGTCGGAAACAGAAGTGTCCGGCGCCTTCCACTCATAACGCCGTTCGTTCGATTCCCAAGGCTCCGGTGAGCCATTTTCCAGCCGGATATAGGCGCGTGGATAGGCCGGACCGCCAAAGCCGATCTCATCCCAAGCCCATGGGTGGGCGTAGTAAGCTTCCACGCAATCCTGCACCAGCATCATCCAGAAGCGATGGACTGGCATACGCTTCCAGATCTCGTCGCCGGCCGCCGGCTTGCTGTCGTGCAGCGACTTTAAAATACTATCCTGTTCGAGCGGTCAAGGTCCGCGAAGCCGCGGCCGTGGAGATGATGAGCGATTTGTTCGATCGCCTGAAAACCTAACCGAAAGGCCTCGCGGTCAGGCGGCATGTCCGCAAAACGATAGCCATCGTGGCGGTTTTCGTACAGCCGCTTATCGATCCACGGAACGATTGGAATTTTATGTGCGGCGTCGCGATCATCCTGGGGAATGACGTGATCGCAAATGACCTCGATCAGATTTGCCTCGTCGGGCGTGAAGAAGCGGATCGGCGGAATATTATGCACGCGATCCAGAATCACTTCACGCGTTTTCGCGTCCCAGAATTTTTGCTGTGCCAACGTGCTGAAATCGGGATAATAGCCCGGCTGAGCGCAGCGGACCGATCGGTTTTTTAGTGCGGGGATCGTACGGACGGTCATCATCGGACGTCCATCGCCGTTCATCGCTTTTCTCTCCTCATCAGGCTCGCCAACAGGCCAATAAAACCGGCTGCCGCAAATAGCAATGGAGCGAAAATTGGCGGTCCGTGAATGATGTTGTAGGCCAGCATCTTGGATCCGCCCGGACGGCGCAGGATGCCGCGAGCGTGATAACCAAATCCGACCGCTCCATCCAGCATGGCTGCGCTTGAAAGGGCGGGAAGCCAGGTCTGCGCGACGCGTTGACTCTTCACCGCGCCTAGCCGCCGCAGCGGCCAGCAGGGGCGCAACCAACACCGGCGTCCACTGCGCTTTGTAACGAAAATTGCTTTTGTAATGTGAATAGAATGCCTCGAACCCGCTGCAGGAAGCCGAGATGGCGGTCGCAACCGCCATGTGCTTTTGAAATCGGCCTTCGCGCAGATCTCTGTTCCCAACCGATGTTGTCGAACTGGTCCGTGAGGAGTCGCGGCCCAATGTTTCGCACGCGCCGGCCGCGGAAGGCTCGCTTCGCCAGAATCCGTCCTCGCGCCGAAGAAAAGAGGCGACCATGCCAAGATATGCACTGGTGCCGAACAGCAATGGACCGAAGACCGGAGGTCCCATGACAATATTGGTCATCGGCAGTCGCCAGCCCCCGGGTTTGCGCTGGATTCCGCGGATGTGGAAGTAGGTACCGATCGCGCAGTCGGCCAAGGTCAATGCCGAAACCGTCGGCAGAACGGTCTTCGCCGCCCGACGACTGCGAAATGCCCAAACGCCCGCTCCGAGGAGCGCGGCACTGAGGATTACCGGCGTATACATCACGCGACGGCTGTAGCTGCCGCGATAATGCATGATAACCGACCTCCAAGCCGCTTAAGGCGCTGGACAGACCTGCCGCAAGCGCGAGCCAGCGTTGGAATCGCCCTTCGCGCACACGCACGTCAATTTCTTTGACGCCTTGCTCGATCTTTGTCTACAACTTCCGGTGTGAGTACGCGATGTAATGCGCTTACGGCCATCGATTTTCGCTTCCTCAAGGTTGTAGTTCGACTCCGCGGCCAGTGTCCCGAGTATCGCTCCCAAAAATCAATCGGCTATCAGGACGCGCCGATATCTCCTCATTTCTTATGCGGCAAAACGCTCTCGATAAATTCCCGCGCCGCCTGACGAATGATGCCGCCTTCATTGGGATCGCCCTTAATCAAGGTCGAGGTGAATTTTCTGGCATCCGTCAAGCGTGATGTGCGGCGGCAACGGCGGCACGTCGGGATCGGTAATCGCCTCCAGAACGCAGGGACAGATCGGCGGCCAGTGCCTCGTCCCAGGCGTGACCCAGGTCATCAGGCCGATCCACGCGAATGCCCTTCAATCCGAGTGACTCGGCATAATGCGCATATGGAAAGTCCGGTATATCCTGAGACGCCTCGAATTTCGGAGCGCCGGTCATGACCCTCAGTTCCCAGGTCACTTGGTTGAGATCGTTGTTGTGAAGAACCAGGACAATCAAGCGAGGGTTGCTCCACTCGCGCCAGTACTTTGAAATTGTGATCAAACCATTGATCCCGTTCATTTGCATGGCGCCGTCGCCCACCATCGCGATGACCACGCGCTCGGGAAAACAAAATTTCGCGGCGATCGCATAGGGGACTCCGGGACCCATCGTCGCCAGGTTGCCGGACAAAGAGGCCATCATGCCGCGTCTGATTTTCAAGTCGCGCGCGAACCAGTTGGCCGCCGAACCGGAGTCGGAACTGAGAATACAGTTATCGGGCAGGCGCGGAGAAAGTTCCCAAAAGACCCGTTGCGGGTTGATCGGTTTGGCCTCACTCATGGCTCTGGCCTCGAGCACCTTCCACCATTCCGCAACGCCTTTCTCGATCGCCTCGCGCCAGGCGCGGTCGGTCTTCCGTTCCAGAAGCGGGATCAGCAGCTTCAATGTCTCCGCGGCATCGCCGACCAGATTGACTTCGGTGGGAAATCTGAGCCCCAGCATGCGGCCATCAATATCAATCTGGACCCCACGTGCCTGACCTTCCTTGGGCAGAAACTCCGAATACGGAAAGCTGGTTCCGATCATCAAGAGCGTGTCGCAATCCATCATCATGTCGTAGCTTGGCTTGGTGCCCAGCAGACCGATCGAACCGGTAACAAACGGGAGATCGTCGGGCAGCACCGCCTTTCCAAGCAGGGCTTTGGCTACACCGGCCCCAAGGATGTCGGCGACCTCCGTCACTTCATCGGGCGCGTGAAGCGCGCCTGCGCCCACTAACATCGCGACTTTCTTGCCCTGGTTCAGTATGTCCGCCGCGCGTTGCAGATCGGCCTTTGCGGGGATGACATGCGGCGTCGAATAGCCCAGTGCCGGAATGAATTGTCGCATGCGCGCGCGCGGGTTCTTCCGCGTCGAGCTCTTGAAGATCGTTCGGCACGATGATGCAGGTCACGGTACGTTCCGACTTGGCGATTCGGATGGCGCGGTCGACCAGATGGCGCATCTGCGACGGCACCGATGCTATTTCGACATACTCGTGCGCCACATCCTTAAATAAACTGACTAAATCGACTTCTTGCTGAAAGCGCCCGCCTATCGCCGAGCGCGCCGACTTGGCCAACAATGGCGACGACTGGCTGATGATCCATTTTGGCATCGTACAGACCATTCAAAAGATGGATCGCCCCAGGTCCCGAGGTTGCCATGCAGACGCCGACTTCACCCGTGAACTTGGCATGCGCACAGGCCATAAAGGCCGCCAGCTCCTCATGTCGAACCTGAATCAATCTCGGCTTATCGCCGGCTCGTTCCAATGCCGCCAGGATGCCGTTGATACCATCGCCGGGAAACCCATAAATGCGCTCGATGCCCCATTCGCCAAGGCGTTTCAAAAGAAAATCGGCGACTGTCTCACTCATGGCATTGTCCGCGTTACAGCTTATTAATGTGGCTAATCATAACTTGCCTGCGCGATCGTGCTTAACAAGGCGTTCTCAGACTGCCAACTGATCCTTTCATCGGCTCCGGGCAGGTGAGATGGGCGCGTCGGCCATGTCACACGGACCGGCTGCTGCCGGAGAAATCTCTAAGAGCCGCGTAACCCAGCACTCCCGACAAAAGAAGCCCAGCAAATATGCGATGCCTGCTCAGCCAAAATTGCACGCTGCCATGCCAGGCTTGCTCATCGAAACTACCGCGCGCATCAAAGTCCCCATGTACCGGCTCGAATAGATTGTCGCGGCGATCGGGGTCCACTTTTTCGCTGGTCTGCTGCGAAGCAAAGCCGGTACGTGCGAGATACCGATCCAGCAAACCAGGAATGAATTTTGTTAGCTTCGATTGCGAACAGAGTGGGCAGTCCCAAATAGAGCTCACGCCGGCGATGATGAGCGGCCCAGACTATCGCGCGCGCCGGCACTCCAGGATCGAAGATCGGCGGCACTGGCTGGGGATGCCGTGGCAGGTGTGTGCGGCACCAATCGAACTGAGGAGTATTGATCGCGGGCAGTTGCACCATGGTGAGGTGAATCTTGCTTCTGTTATGCAACAGTTCAGTTCGCAAAGAATCAGTAAAGCCCCTGATCGCAGCCTTCGCGCCGCAATAGGCCGATTGCAAAGGAATCGAGCGGTAAGCCAGGGCGGAGCCGACCTGAACTATGCATCCCTTGTCTCGCGGTAACATGCACTTCAGCGCGGCCATCGTACCCCAGACTGTGCCCAGGTAAGTGACTTCGGTCACGCGTCTGAACTCCTCGGGGCTAATATCGACGAACTCGGAAAAGACCGTCACCATCGCATCATTGACCCAGATGTCGATCGGACCAAGCTTCTTCTCGACTTCCGCTGCGGCGGCTTGAACTTGCGCGCTGTCCGACACATCTGCCGGTAGCACCAGCGCTTGGCCGCCGAGTCGTCTGATCTCTTCAGCCGCCTGTTCCAGCCGATCTCGATCCCGCGCGATCAGGCCCACGGATGCGCCCCGTCGCCCAAATTCCATGGCCGTAGCGCGCCCGACTCCGGCCGCGGCGCCCGTAACTACTACGACTTCCCTGGGCCCATCGGCGCTTTCTTCTCGCATTTAAATGTCTCCCGGGTCTGGCGTTCAGTTTAGCCTTTTAAATCGATTGTCTTTTATTCCGAATATTTTCCAAAGAACCTGAGCAACATTCATATGAAACGCGAATATACATAGAGCGTATATACCTAGTTTATGACTGGTCGGAACACGCGGTAGTTGTTACTACCTTAATATAATTGTTGCTGCCCTATTACAATGTTATTGCTTTATGATCGCGGCGGATAGTCGGATGCAATGAAAATGAAATCGCCTCAATAGGAGGTCCTCACCAGTCTAGTTTCTTAGCGCTTCCGCGCCGGTCAGGCTCACCGCCTGGCCGGATCGAAATCGGGCTCGCCCCAATCTCGATCCCCTTTTGTTAAGTATGGGCGGGCCGGCTGTTAGGGTCAAGGAAATTATATGGCTAGTGCAAAGTGGATGTGCTGCTAAGAACATTTTATTGAACCCGGCGGCATTCCGGCTTTGTAGAGCGTACAAGTGCTGTCAGTGATAACCGCGACGGATAAAAACTGACGAGCGGTGGGGTCAGAAAGACAGATTAGACTTTCACTTCAGGAGTGATGCTGACCTGGAAATCCCGCCCTTCCCAGTGCCCCGCGGTCGTCCAGAAGAAAGTGAAGCGAACGGGAGCCTTCTGCCCCGCTGGCACTCGGATGTCCACATATTCATGGCCGGTCCCGATGGACGTGGAGTCCGTGTCTTGGGCTTGCTGCCATTCGTCGCAGGTCCAGTGCAACCGGAACGGGGAAGCCGCCTGGATCCGCAAGGTTCCCCCGGCAGGTAGCGAGCGCACCTGCCGGTTGAATTTCCAGATTTCCAAGGGCGGCGCCTGCGCGGCGGTTGCGGTAGCGGTCGGCGACTTCCGGGATCAGGCCGAAGACCTGGCCGTCCGCCGCGGAGCGCACCAGTTGGATGTACTCGGCATGCGCCCACACCAGAGGCATGGCGCCTCCGGTGGGACGTCCAAAAGCCATGTGGGCCTTGGGCAGGTCCGGCAAAGCCCAGACTTGCTCGGGCAGCAAGTTTGGTCGAAGTGGCAAAACCCTCCATGGCCCGGATAAACGGCCGCACATCGCGTGCCGCCGCCAACTCGTAATGCCCGCGCTCTCCCGTAAGCACCGGCCAGGCGTGCCCATATCCCCAGCCCTGGAATGGGCCGCCATCGCTTCGTCTGCCCATAGCCGTCATGGTTGTACCGTCGCCAGCAGGGCCCGAAGGGCGTGTCCACCTTGAGGACCGCGTCCACCACGCGGAGAGAATCCTCGATCAGCGGATCGCCCGGCTTGCGGATGCCGTAGCGGACCAGCTCAAGGAACCCCGCATCCACAATGTCCTTGCCCGGAAACGCGGTGGGCGCTCCGGGCGGTTGGTTGCGCAACTCCAGGACGCCGTGGTTGGCGTCTTCATCGGGCTGGGGATCGTTGGCGTCCGCGGGATGAATGCGAATGAAGTGGCGGCGAATGCCGGGGACCAGCGAACCTTCCGTGGTCACCGTCCACGGTTCGAGGTGGGACTCCAGAAAGTCGGCGTATTCTTCGAGGTATTGCGCCGTGGCCTGCTGGCCGCGCTCGCGAGCGAAGGCGGCGGCACAGATCAGAGCGGCAATGTGCGCCGCCAACGTCGAAGGCGAGTAACCGCTGGCTTCTTCCCAGCGTTCCTGCGGAGTGACCGGCCCATGGTGGATGAGATAGCCGGCCGCTTTCAGCACCATGGGATAAGGATCAAAATCCTGCAGGGCCTTGGCTTGGTGCAGGCGCCAGGCGAGCAGGATGGGCAAGGCGACCTCATCCAACTGGATGCCGCGCCAGTGGGGTTCGCCGTTGATCCAGAAATTCTGGTAGAAGCCGCCATCCTCCTTCTGGGTGCAGGCCAGATAGATGAGGGCACGGAGCGGGACCTCCGTATCGCCGGCCGCGAGCAAACCGGTGGCGCTGTGGCACATGTCCCGTGTCCAGACCAGATGGTAGCCGCCCACGTCGTCGTCGCTCATGGCCTCGCCCCAGGGAATGCTCAGCGACGCGATCAAGGCGCCGTCGTAGGTCTTGTCCTCATGCGCCAGGATGATGCTATGGCTGACGTGGTAGAGATGGCCGTCGTCACTTGCCGCCTTTTCCTTCCCCGGCAGCAAATGCTGGCAAGTGTGCTGCCACTGCTCGATGAAGCGAGCGCGGTGATCGGCGAAGGAAGTGCCCAGGGCTTGGGCGATCGTGACCAGGGCGTGGTGGAGACTGTCGCCGAAGGCAAGCGCCAGCACAAACTCCTGGCTCTGCCGGATATCGAGTTCCCCGGTCAGGGCGATGTTGCCATCCGGCGCACAGTCGAACTCCCAGTCCATCCGGAAGTTGTGAGCCAGGTCTTGCCAGCCGTCGGTCGTTCCCGCGTAGCCGCAGGAGCAGCGCAGAAACGGGACCGAGGCCGCCAGCACGAGCCAGGTGCCGCCTTTATGCGCCGTCAGCACCTTGCCCCAGTTGGTCTGGACCACGTTCCCGTTGTTGCCCCGACCGCCGACTTCCAGGTGCGGCGCGAGCAACGCGAAGAGCCGCAGCTTGGCGAGCACCTCGGGGTCCGCCTCCAGCCGCGTGTGCACGAGCACACACGGCTGATGCGGATCGGCGATCACTTCCTTGACGATGCGATAGCGCCTCTGGGGATCGACATTGGTGATACGATAGCCCAGCGCGTCCGGGGCCAGGCATTCGTGGGTGTTGTCCAGTTGGCGTTCGCCGCGGAAGAACGTTTCCCCGTCGGTAATGAGATATTGCAGATCGCGTATTTGCGGCCGATCAATGGTCGGGTAGTAGACCTCGTTCAGGATGCCCTTGGAGACGGTAAACCAGACCCGGCTCAAAGCCGCGTAAGCGGTCCCCACTCCGTCGCTTGTCGCTGCGCGTCCAGCGGGGTTCGATTCCAGGACCGCCGCTGGCCGGATGGTCGCTTAACAAGATTGCCATGATGACTCCTTGCCAAGCCAGGACCATGTACTCGCATGGACCGCACACCTGCTCTCGGTCTGAAAGCCCTATCGACTATCAATGAACCGGATCCTGAAAATCAATGCCGCACGCGGCGCTAAATATCCCGATCATACCCGGTTGTTGAGGCTGCCGCACGCTATTACCCACGAAACCTTTTTTTCTAGCCTTGAAGCGAGAATATTTTGGCGTGCAAAACTGAGAAACCCTCACCCTCGCCTCTCCCTTACGCATAAAGGGAGAGGGCACAGAAAGTAATCCGTTTCCTCCAAGGGAGACGGTGGGGGTGAGGGTTTTTCTGCTCGCGTTCCAAATATTTGTTCTCGCTTTGAGGCTGCCCTTGCTGTCGTGTTCGCGATTTCTACCGACAGGAGGCTATAGCAATTCGGATGGCTTCTCGACCTGATACTCCGGTTCTCCACATAACCAATGAAGCGCATTAGGGTGGCTTTTGCGTTACGCCCCATGTATTGTAAAGAAGTCGGCATCGACATATGTATCGAGTCCGAATTGATCCAGCCCAAACGGCGGCCCTTCCACTCGCCTTTGACCGCGTTTCGCTAGACCAACCCAATTCCAAAAGCAAGGCCCGAAGAGGTCGTTATGTACCTTCCTATTTCTGTTGGAGGCATCGTTGTGATCGTTCTTGTACTCTGGTTACTCGGCGTGGTTTGACGAACCAGCGGCACCAAAAAGGTTGCGTTTCGATGCCCTCTAGACCGGCAGGGCTAAGATTGCCAACTGACTAACTGAATCCAAGGAGGAATGTATATGTTACTTTTGCTTATCGTATTGATTGTGCTATTCGGCGGAGGCGGGTTTTATGGCTACAGCAGCGGTTATTACGGATCGAGGGGAATGGGCTTGGTGGGGATCGTGCTAGTCGTCCTGGTCATCTGTCTCGTAATGGGCGGCGGGTTCGGACATGGAATCTATCTCCGCTGATCCGTTGAGGAACTGTGGTGGCCTGGTCCATCCGTCTTCGTCCTTGAGCATCGGCGGCAAAGTCAAGGTAGTGGGTTTTTCATAAAATGAAATGTTAGCCCCGGTTTCCGAGACGGCGGCAGCAGGACTTCGCTCAAGATGCAACATACCGAGCGCCTCAGGCCGGGAGGCCGGTAGCGCGGGCATTAACACGTCGAGTCTGATGAAGAGGTAAGGTTATGTCTACTAAAAGTACAGATACTGGCCATGGCGCCGGCGATAGTGTTGGGAATCGGTCTGGCGATCCCGGTTCTCGCACAGGACACGGGCAGCAGCGCTCCTGTTGCGGCCGGCACTTCGATGCATCGGGCAGGCGAAGATACCCAAGGGGCCGCGAAGAACGCCTATGACGGAACGGTCAGGGCGTTGGATGATACGACAATCACTACCAAGGTGAAGGCAGCTTTCGCTAGCGGCAAGGGCATTGAATCCAACGATATCCATGTCACTACCACGGCTGGCGTCGTGAAGCTGGATGGCCGGGTGCAGAATTCCCACATGGCAGCGCGGGTTGAAGAGATCGCGAGAAATACGAAGGGTGTACGAGGTGTTACTAGCGATTTGCGAGTATCCTCTTCTCAAAACTAGGAGAGATTTGCCGGGTCACTTCGCTCACGAGTAAGATACCAAAGCCTGAGGGTTCGGCAGACGGCGGCGGTGGAGGGTAGCCTTCGGTTGGCTGGTGACATCAGTAGACCGGCGACCCTTGGGCGCGCGGCCCTCTGGTTGTGGCCGACCCATTATCGCTGCCTTCGCAGGGGGAAGCGGCAGAGGAATAAGGGGTCTGTCGTCGGTCGGGAAATGCCGGAATTTGAATGCCGGGGAACCACTACCAGCGAACCCCCCGCTGACGTTGGTACTCTTGGTCCATTCGCCGATGGCGCGCCGACATGATATCCCGGCGGGAGATAATACCGATGACCTTGCGTTGGTTATCATGGTCCACGACCGGCAAGCGCCCCACTCTTTCGCGGACCATCAGTTCATTCGCTTCGCTAAGAGTATTATCTTCGAAGATGACGGCATGATTCTTGATTGTGAGGTCCCCGACCAGCTCCGTCGACATTCGCGCGGGGTCCAGTAAGTCCCGACGGGTCACTACGCCAACCAGTTGTCCGCAGTCGTTCAATACCGGGAACCCCTGATAATTGCTACCCGTCTGGCCTTTCGCGATCCGGGAACGAACCTCCGCCAAAGTGAGATGCTCCGGAAGAGAAACCACCTCGCGGCTGGCGACGTCACGAACCAACATCTGCGCAAGAAAGTCGGCGCTATACTCCGAGGGCACAAAGACGCCCCTGCGAACGACCTTTTCCGTCATGAGAGTAGTCTGCATCAGCAAACTTGAAACCATGTAGGCTACCGATGAGCCACTGAGCAAGGGCAAGAGGCCAAGTGGCTGTAAGGTAGTCTCAAAGGCAAAAACTATCGACGTGAGCAGGGCGCGCGAGGCTCCTGCGAACATGGCTGCCATTCCGACTATCCCGGCGATCCGCAAATCGATCCCAAACTGCGGAAACAACAGATTCGCTCCGCCGCCGAGGGCTGCGCCGAGCGCGCCACCCATAACAAAGAGCGGCGCCAGGGTTCCCGCGGACGTTTCACTTCCGAGCGCTGCCGCCCAAGAAACAAACTTGAGCATGAAGAGCGTGATGAGCGCTTTCTCGGCGAGCGTTCCCGAGAAAATTCGGACGATGTTCTCGTAGCCGACACCCATAGTCTCGGGAAGGACATAGCCAACGATGCCAACCACAACACCGCCCATCGCGGGCCACCACATCCAGTGGATCCGCGATCGCGCAAACGTATCCTCGACTGCATATACGGCGCGAGTCGCACCAACCGAGGCCAATCCCACAATCGCGCCGATCAAAGTGTACGACGCCAAGGCAGTCATTCCAGAAGGTTGCAGTTGCTGCATCGGGAACATCGGCCAAGCGGCTCCAGAGAGTTTTCGCAGCGCTGCAGCCATCGCGCTCGCAACCGCGACGGGGATAAGAGAGCGGGGGCGAAACTCGAACAGCAACAGCTCGACGGCTAGCAAAACCCCTGACACTGGGCTTCCAAAAGTCGCAGACATGCCGGCAGCGGCCCCCGCCGAGAGGAGGATCTTTCTCTCTTCAGCAGTCGTCGAGAGGAATCTGGCCGACGAAAGAGCCGATCGCTCCCCCGGTGACAATGATTGGACCCTCGGCACCAAAGGGACACCCAGTACCTATAGCGATAGCTGTGGATATGGGCTTAAGAACTCCGACTTGCGCGGGGATTCGACTCTGGTTTCTAAGTACGCTGAGCATCACCTCAGGAATTCCATGCCCGCGTATTGTGTCTGAGCCATACCACGCCATCAAGCCGACCAACACGCCACCGATGACCGGTACCACCACTACTAGCAGGCCGAGCTGGTTGCCCTCGGGCGAGACAAAGCTGGTAGACAGTCGACCATAGAAAGACAAGTTGGTTATGAGGCCGATCAGCTTGAGCAAAGCTACTGCGGCCGACCCCGCCGCCAGTCCGATCGCTGCCGCCAGAAAAGTCAGGACGACAACCCGCAGGTCGAAGGTCTCTTCTACGTTTGGGAAAGTGCGAAGGCTCGTGAGAGTCTTCCTGGGACCGATCGGAGATGTCTTCAGCCGGAGACGGCGAATGGGGGTTTTCTTGCTCAATCACGCCCTACTCCACGAAGCACCGACGGCGTCGCGCGATTCCATTATCAATGCGTTCATCGTACCCGTGTCTTGATGTCGCCGAAAGATGCGACAGCCTGCGCTTCCGAAGCGGCCGGCATTGGCATATAAGAGGTCGCCCGAATTCAAAGATGACCAGGCCGGGGCCGCAACCGCGGTGGTCGGCCGCCATTGCCGCGGTCTCCACGACGAGCATGGTCGCGCGGTTTGCTACACAGTATCAGGGCGGCGGCAGCGCTCGTGGATTTCTCTGTGGTCTGCCAAGCGACCGTTGATGCGGCGAAGGCTTCAAGGCAAATCTTGATCGGCAGGTCGACCGGTGAACGGACCGGCCCGACCCAAAGAAAGAGGTCCATGCAGGTTTTGCGATTGCGCCAGTTGGCGCGAAGGACCGATACTCCCCGTAACCGTGACCCGCTCGATCGCATGCATAAACATTGATAAGGACCGAAGATGGCGCTTCGCCTTATAGAAGTATTCTTGCCGGTCGAACACGGCACGCGATTGCAGGAGAGCCTGAGCAAGGCTGGCGTCGTCGCGCACTGGACCGAGCAGCTCTCCGAGCAACAGATACTCGTGAGGGTTCTGCTCCAGGTCGAAAATACGGAATCCTTCCTGGATGCGCTCGTGGAGAATCTTTCGGGCGCGGATTTCCGGGCAGTGATGGTTCCGGTGGAGGCCACGATTCCGCGGCTTGAACCGGAGAAAGACCAGCAGGCGAAGGCCGCGCCCGGGACCACCGAAGAAGCCGGAAAGGAGGCGGCTCCCAGCGCGCGAATCAGCCGCGACGAGCTTACCAACAGGTCAACGAGGGCGCTCAGCTTACGCGGATATTCGTCGTGCTGGTGGCACTATCGGCCGTGGTTGCCGCGGTTGGTATCGACTACAACAATATAACGGTAGTGATTGGCGCGATGGTCATAGCACCTCTACTGGGCCCGAATGTCGCGCTGGCGCTGGCGACCGCCTTGGGGGATACACAGCTCGCGAAGTCTGCCGCGAAAACCAGCATCGTCGGCACTCTCGTGGCGCTGGCGGTGGCGATACCGACTGGCCTTCTCGTCAAGGTCGATCCCCGGGTTGGGGAAATCCAGAGCCGGCTTCATACGCAGCTAAAGGATGTTGTGCTCGCGCTTGCTTCGGGTTCGGCCGGTGTGCTGTCGATTACTACAGGAGCGTCGGCTGCTCTGATTGGCGTCATGGTTGCGGTGGCCCTGCTGCCTCCTCTGGTGACCTTCGGGCTGCTGGTCGGCGCAGGTTACCTCGGCTTGGCCGTGCATGCGATGCTACTGTTCGTCACCAACGTGATTTGCGTTAACCTGGCGGGCGTCGCGACTCTTCTGGCGCAGAACGTACGACCGAGAACGTGGTGGGAGGCGGACCGGGCCAGGAAAGCGACCAAAGATCGCGGTCACGTTCTGGATTTTTCTGTTGCTGATGCTGGTGGCGGTCGTTCTGGCACTGCGAAGCGCAAAGTGAGCTCCGTCGCACGTCCGCGGGTTCCCGGAAACCGGCTGTAAAAACCCACCCCTGAGAGCCTATGTCCTTCGACATAATGCCATCCTGATAACCATCACAGCGATTTTCAGCTTTCTCAATGTCCGGCACTTCGGCCTGCCTTCCACGGTCGGCGTGCTCGCAATCGCCCTGTCTTTTCTGCCCTGGTAATCGCCGCCGGAAAATTGGGCGTCCCCGCGGTCGACAGCATGGCCGCCGGTTTCGTAGGTCGAATTAACTTCAACAAAGTGCTGCTGCACGGACTGCTGGCCTACCTTCTGTTCGCGGGCGGTCTGGATCTCAAGGTCTCGCAGCTTTCCGACGAAAAGGGGGCGATTGCTCTACTCTCGACCCTGGGCGTGGCAATCTCCACGTTAGTCGTCGCGGCTGGAACATGGCTCGTGCTCAGCTATGCCGGGACGCCGATACCGCCAGTGGCGGCCTTATTGTTCGGGGCGCTAATCTCGCCGACGATCCCATAGCGGTGCTCGCGATTCTAAGAACGCTCGCCATGCCTCCAGGCATCGAGGCCCAGATTGGAGGCGAATCGCTTTTCAACGACGGCGTCGGCGCCGTGATCTTCATGGTACTGCTCCAAGTCGCGATTTCCCCGGTGCATGTAGGCGCGCTCGCATCCGTCAAGCTGCTCGCGATCGAGGCTGCGGGAGGAATCGTCTTTGGCTTGGCCGCAGGCCTGCTGACCTACTGGCTGCTCGCGCAGGTGGACAATTACAAGGTGGAAATCCTCCTGACCCTCGGGCTCGCCAGTGGGGGCTACGCAATGGCGGACTGGATCGGGGTGTCTGCG
Source organism: uncultured Pseudomonadota bacterium (assembly GCA_963824565.1). Taxonomy (GTDB): domain Bacteria; phylum Desulfobacterota; class Binatia; order Binatales; family Binataceae; genus JAJPJA01. Next base: position 180,393 of record CAWGQB010000027.1, read on the forward strand.
CCAATCGCGATCGTGGTAGCGGGGCTGCTAATCGGAAACGAAGGCAGAGAGAAGGCAATGTCCGACGAGACGCGTTCTCATCTCGACGTTTTTTGGCAGGTCGTGGATGAATTCTGAACGCGATCCTGTTCCTTCTGATTGGAGCGGAATTGTAACTAGTGCCCGTGAACAGCAGCTATGGAATAGCCGCGCTAGTTGCGGTCCCGCTGGTCTTTATCGCTCGACTCGTCAGCGTGGCGGCCGTGGTACTGATCCTCTCGCCCTTCCGGGACTTCGAGCATGGGACCATTCCGGTGCTGACCTGGAGCGGACTTCGAGGAGGAATATCGGTGGCCCTCGCACTCTCCGTTCCTTACTCGGGCTATCGAAACGCGATCATCGCGATGACCTATGCGGTCGTTATCTTCTCCATCATCGTTCAGGGTCTTACGATTCGTTCCGTAATTTTGCGCACCATCCCCTCAATCCCGCTCGCGGAGGAGCCAAAGGCAACGTCGCGTTGAGCAACAGCTCGCCTCACTCGCCGATGGTAAGCCGCATCCCTGAATGGAGGTCGCCATGAAAATACGCATAGAGCACATGGACAATGTGGAACAGCACCGCATGCTGCGCGAAACGACGCCCCCCGATTTTCTGGATTCGTCCGTCGAATGGCGGCGAATTTTTTCGGAAACCTGGGGGACGTTCCTGTTGGTCGTGGTGGCCCGGACGCGGACGTAGTGGCAGCGAAGAACGGCGGCGCAGTCACCTTGGGGATGGCCGTGGTGGCGCTCTGCATGATGGTCATGGTCGTCATATACTTCACGGGCACGGTAGCCGGCGCTTCTCGAATCCCGCGGCAGCTTTCGCCTTCGCCTTACAACGAATTTTCCCTGGCCCCGGGTGCCCGGCTACATCCTCGGGCGGATTGAGGTCGGCATCGCCGCCGCGATCTTCGTGGCTATTCTCGGGCGGTCGGCAAACTCGGCGCCACGGAGCCCGGCGCGGGCGCCCTGCAGGCACTTGCTAATGGAGGTACTGCTCACCGATGGCGGCATTGGCGCCGATGTTGCGCGATATTCGTCGCGCGGGTCGCATCGACTACCGTTCAACCCGTCTTCAGACGCCTCGATGCTTATCCGACGATCCAGCGAAGCGCCTCGCTTGCGTGGCTCTTATCGTAGGCGCTTGCCTCCGGATGGACGAAAATTCTGACTGCGCCAATCAGCCAATGCTGCCAGTCATGCGCGGCGATGACTGCGATGCGCTCTATCTTCTGTTGGTGGTTTTTTACGAAGCCGGCATGTTATCTCAAAGGCGGCGATATTCTCCCAGCCGTTGAAACCGGAAGCATCGATTGGCAATCTGATTTTGCCTTGCTGACTAATGAGAGAATCGATTTGCGGAGCAATTTGGCGGAAGTCCTCAGCATTCAATTTATTCGGTGCCACGATCTTCAACGCGTTGGTGGAGATAATCTCTGTCTTGATCATGCAAACCTCCTTGCAGTTTACGATCAGTACATCACCAGCGGATGCCCATGCTGACGTTCGTGCCGGATGCACGCTTGACATGAGCCGCGGCCCCGCTCCGCTGCTTTCCGTGTGTCACGTCGGTCAGCGATGGGTAGAGGCGCTACTTACTTCTTGCGCGAAGCCTTCGGCGGCTCTGGCCTCGCCGCGCCTGCCGCGCCGCAGCAGTGTGATACTTGCGGCGAATTTCCGCAATGTCCACCTCCGCCGGCGGCAGCTTCAGGTCCATGTCCTCCAGAGTGTCGGCGAGGATCTCGGAAATGGCCAGGTTGCGGAACCACTTGTGATCGGACGGGATCACGTACCACGGGGCGTGCTTGGTGCTCGTCCTTTCCATGGCGTCCTCGTATGCCTTCATATAGTCCGGCCACAGCTTGCGCTCTGAGTAGTCGCCCTCGCTGATTTTCCAATGCCGCATCGGGTCATCGAGCCGCTGCGCGAAGCGCTCGAGCTGCTCCTCCGGGCTGATGTGGAGATAGAACTTGAGGATGCGCGTGCCGTTGTCGTGAAGCATCTTCTCGAAATCGTTGATCAACTCGTAGCGCTTCGACCACACTGACTTCGGGACCATCTTGTGCACGCGCACTACCAATACGTCCTCATAGTGCGACCGATTGAAGATCACGACTTGCCCTTTGGCCGGCGTGTGCAGGTGGGCGCGCCAGAGGAAGTCGTGGGCGGCTTCGATCTTACTCGGCTGTTTGAAGCTGGAGACCAACGTCCCCTGCGGGTTCATGGCGGTGAAGACGTGGCGCACCACGCCGTCCTTGCCACCGGCGTCAAGCGCTTGCAGCACGACCAGCAGTGACTTGCTGCCGTCGGCGTACAGCAGATACTGCGCCTTGGCCATGCGCTCGACGTGTTTCTGGATCTCCGGCGTCGCGCTGTCATGCGATTCGTCGTGCTTGTCTTTGAATCCCGGGTCAATCTTGTCGAGCCGGACCTTGGCGCCGGGTTCGACGACGAATCTCTTGCGGTAGTTCATCGTTGCGAGATTCTCCTATGACTTGGCTATCGCGGTACGCGCGAACGGTGGACCTGGTCCTATGATCTCGCCCTTTTCTCCTGGCCCGCAAAGATTACCTGGTGAGTATGCCTTGCGATCATCAGGTCTTCATTGGTGGGTATGACCCGAACCGAAGCGCGGCTATCACGCCGGCTGATCAAATCGGCAGTTGCGTCGTTTTGCTCGGGATCGAACGTGATCCCCAGGAACTCCAGGCCGCGGCAAATCTCCCCGCGTACCGGGGCGGCGTGTTCACCGATGCCACCGGTGAAAACCAGAAGGTCCAGTCCGCCAAGCACGGCGGTGAGGGCGCCGATCTGCTTGCGGACGTGGTAACAGAACATTTCCACCGCCTGAGCGGCATGCGGTGCGGCAGCGCTGCGCTCCAACAGTATCGCCATATCGGAACTTATGCCGGAAACGCCGAGCAACCCGGACTGATCGTTCACCAGCCGTTCGAGAAGGCTGGGGTCGAGGTGCTTCTCGTTGAGCAGATACAAAATCGCGCCGGGATCGAGATCGCCGCTTCGCGTTCCCATCATGAAGCCGCCGGTGGGCGAGAATCCCATCGTGGTCTCCAGCGGACGCCCGTCGCGCACGGCGACCATACTGGCTCCATTGCCAAGGTGTGCGATTACGATACGCGAGGGCGCGTCATGGCCCAGCGTCTGCATGATGTATTCGTAAGAGATCCCGTGAAAGCCAAACCGGCGGAGCCCTTGGTCCCACAGCGCACGAGGCAGCGGAAAACGCCGAGCCAGTTCAGGCATCGCATGGTGGAAGGCGGTGTCAAAGCAGGCGACCTGCGGCAGACTGGGATAATGCGCGAGCGGTTTCCTCAATCCCACGGATTTCATGCGGTAGATGCAGATGGCGCAAACGGGATCAAACGCTTGAGTTCCGATACCAGGAGCGAAGTGATTCGCTCCGGTGCGAAGTGATCGCGTCCACCATTCACCAATCGATGACCCGGCGGCATCGGGAGATCGGCAGCTTCAGCTCTTCGAGTGCCGGGAAAACCTTCCGCAGAGGTGCCTTCGGATACGCGAAACCCTGGTCAGCAAACAGGGTCTTCTTCGCTGCATCGCAGATCTGCATCCTGGCGCCGCTCGGGCCAGCGCGATCGATCGCTCCCTGCGCGAGCAGCAACTGGTCTTTGTCCGTGATTCGATAAAGCGCGAATTTCTCTGTCGAAGAACCGGCGTTGAGGCATAGAATAACAGCGTCCGCCATCACGGTCTGGTGTCCTTTGAAATGGGACTCGACGTCCGCTTGAACACGCCTGCGATAAGGGCTTGGGCTTCTTCCTGGATTCGTTTGAGGTGGTCAGCACCCTGAAAGCTTTCAGCATAGATTTTGTAAATCTCCTCGGTACCCGACGGGCGTGCGGCAAACCATCCATTGTCAGTGACGACTTTGAGCCCGCCGATGGCAGCCCGGTTGCCTGGGGCATTGATGAGAATCGATCGGATCTGGTCGCCGGCGAGATCTTTGGTATGGATTCGATCGGGTGTCAGCCGTTTCAGCAGCTCTTTCTGCTCGACCGTTGCTGGCGCGTCGATCCGTTCGTAGACCGGCGCCCCGAACTTGTGTGTAAGTTCGACGTAGAGTTCGCCGGGGTCGCGGCCGCTCTGCGCCGTTATTTCCGCCGCGAGCAGACCCAGGATGATTCCGTCCTTGTCCGTGGTCCAGACCGTACCGTCCATGCGCAGCATCGACGCGCCCGCGCTCTCCTCACCGCCGAACCCGAGCGATCCATCGAGCAGACCGGCCACGAACCATTTGAATCCGACGGGCACCTCGAACAGCCGCCGTCCAAGTCCTGCCGTCACGCGGTCTATCAGGCTGCTGCTTACCACGGTCTTGCCGACCGCGGCGTCCTTCGACCATCCGTCGCGATGCGTGAAGAGATAGGATAACGCGACGGCCAGATAGTGGTTGGGATTCATCAATCCCGCTGTTGGTGTGACTACTCCGTGTCGATCGTGGTCGGTGTCATTGGCGAACGCGATATCGAAGCGGTCCTTCAACTTGACGACCGGCACCATGGCGTATGGGGACGAACAGTCCATCCGGATCTTGCCGTCCCAATCCACGGTCATGAAGCGAAAGGTGGGATCCACGGCGTCGTTGACGACGTTGACTGAAATTCCGTAGCGCTCGACGATGGGTCCCCAGTAGTGCACACCGGCGCCCCCCAGCGGATCCACGCCGATCCTGACGCCAGCGCCGCGGATCGCCTCCATGTTCACCACGCTGGCGAGATCGCTGACGTAAGAATCAATGTAGTCATGACGATGAGTACTCGCGGCGTGGCACGCGCGATCGTAGGGAATGCGGGTCACAGTGCGCAGACCGTCAGCCAGGATTACGTTGGCGGTCTGCTCGATCCAGTCGGTGACGTCGGTGTCGGCCGGCCCGCCGTTGGGCGGATTGTACTTAAAGCCGCCGTCTTCAGGCGGGTTATGGGAGGGCGTGATTACGATGCCGTCAGCCAACCCGGTCTTGCGGCCGCGATTGTAGGTCAGAATCGCGTGTGAGATAACCGGCGTCGGTGTATAGCCGCGATCACGATCGATCATGACCTCGATCCGGTTGGCGGCCAGCACTTCGAGCGCGCTGGCAAAGGCCGGCTCCGAAAGCGCATGAGTGTCCATCCCGAGGAAGAGCGGACCCCCGATCTGGTGCTTCTTGCGATACAGGCAAATTGCCTGGGTAATGGCAAGAATATGCGCCTCATTGAAGCTAAGCTCGAAGGCGGAGCCCCGATGTCCCGAGGTCCCAAACGCCACACGTTGCGCGGCGATCGACGGATCGGGCTGCTCCGAATAGTATGCCGTCACCAATCTCGGAACATTTACCAGCATCGAGGGCGGGGCCGGCTTTCCTGCCAAAGGACTCACTTTCATGATTGCGATTGAACCTCCTCCAGTCCGCGGTGGCCGCCCGCGGGTACATCGCCAAGCCGGCTTACGTCATCCAACACGACGCGCACCGAATGGGTCGCGCCGTCATCTGACAAGGGGATCAGCAGCGGATTTCCTTGCAGCAACTTGCCGTCGAGCTCGACGCGGGCAACCCCGCGGCTGACTCCGTGAGGATTCTCGACCGCGATGTCGTATCGCGCGGAGTGGTAGCGGAAAACGATTTCGAAGTGTCGCCAGGCCTTCGGGATGCAGGGATCAATGAGCAGAGTTGCGCCGCGCAAACGAAATCCGAGTATCCACTCGAGACCCGCCCGATACATCCATCCAGCCGAGCCGGTGTACCAGGTCCAGCCGCCGCGCCCGACATGCGCGGGCTCGGCATATACGTCGCCGCAGGCAACGTACGGTTCAACCTTGTAGCGGTGGATGCCGGCGCGCGTGCTGGCGTGATTGATAGGGTTCAAAAGCGAAAACAGCTCGCCGGCCTTGTCGCCGTCGCCGAGCATCGCGAAGGCGATCACCGACCAGACCGCGCCATGCGTATATTGGCCGCCGTTCTCCCGGATGCCGGGCGGATAGCCTTTGATGTAGCCAGGGTCGGGCGATGCTTGATCGAACGGCGGGGTTAAGAGCAGGAGCAGTCCGTCATCGCGACGGACGAGATGTTCGTCCAGCGCGGCCATCGCGGTCGCGGCGCGAGCTTTGTTCGCGGCGCCGGACATCACTGCCCACGACTGCGCGATCGAATCGATGCTGCATTCGCTGCTTGAGGCGGAACCCAGCGGCGTTCCGTCATCGAAGAAGGCGCGCAGGTACCAGTCGCCGTCCCAGCCTTCTCGCTCCAGCGATCCCGCCAGCGCGGTTGCATGCTGCCGCCAGGCGGCGGCCCGTATCTGCTCGCCCCGACTTTCCGCCAACTTAGCGAAAGCTGAGAGCGTGGCGTGAAGGAACCAGCCGAGCCAGATGCTCTCGCCCTTGCCGCCGGCGCCGACCAGATTAAGACCGTCGTTCCAGTCTCCCGTGCCGATCAGCGGCAGGCCGTGGCTGCCGACCGCAAGGCTTTGGTCGAGGGCTCGCGCGCAGTGTTCGAATAAAGTGCCGTGCTCCTCGGAAACCGTCGGCTGAAAGTACGACTCCAGCTGATCGGCGTGCAGGACCGGCCCCTCGAGAAAGGGAACCATTTCGTCGAGAACGCCGCCATCGCCGGTGACCTCGACGTAGTGGGCGGCGGCGTACGCCAGCCAGATCCGGTCGTCGGAGATGCGCGTGCGGACCCCCTGGCCCGACGGCGGATGCCACCAATGCTGAACGTCGCCCTCGACAAACTGTCGCGCCGCCGCGCGCAGTAGATGTTCTCGCGTCACCTCCGGCTTCGACACGCTGAGCGCCATAACGTCCTGGAGCTGATCGCGAAAGCCGTAAGCGCCGCTCGCCTGATAGCACGCCGCTCGCGCCCACACCCTGCAAGAGAGCGTCTGGTAGAGGAGCCAGCGGTTCAGCAGAATGTCCATCGCACGATCGGGCGTCCGCACCTGAACCGTGCCGAGGACGTCATCCCAAAGCCGGGTCACCGCGCGCAATACCGAGTCGAGATCGGCGGTTCGGTAGCGCGTGATCAATGCGACCGCTTCCGCCTTGCGTCGATGCTTCACCGAGAAAGAAGACGATCTCGGTCGCCTCGTCTGGCGCGAGCTCGAGCCGGGCCTGGAGAGCGCCGCACGGGTCGAGACCGGCGCCGACGCGATTGGAGAGCGGCGTTCCTCCCTCCAGCGCCGCCGGATGATCGAGCGTGCCGTTGCGCCCGAGAAACTCCGTTCGGTCACCGGTCCAGGCGACTTGGCGTCCGGCGAGGTCGGCGAAGGCGACGCGACTGCCAAACTCGGCGCTCCAGTGGTTCCTTGCCAGCATCGCTCCGGTTTCCGGATCGATCGCCGTCGCGACGAACGGCGCGGAGGCGGAGCGGGAAGTGCCCAACACCCATTCCACGTATGCGGTGATCGAGAGCCTGCGTGATCGCCGCGAATGATTGTGAATCTTCAGCCGGGAGATCTTGATCGGGTCTTCGAGCGGTACGTACTGCAGAAGCTCGAGCGAGATTCCATGCGAAGTATGCTCGAAACGGCTGTAGCCCTGGCCATGCCGCGCGACGTAGGGCGAGGTCTCTTCGCGAATGGGCAGAGCCGTGGGACCCCAGAGTTCTCCGCTATCTTCGTCGCGAAGGTAGAACACTTCGCCCGGCCGATCGCTGACGGGGTCGTTGGACCAGGGGCTGATCTGATTCTGCTGGCTGTTGATCGACCACGTGTAACCGCCGCCCTCGACGGATACCTGGAAGCCGAAGGACGGGTTGGCGATGACGTTGATCCACGGCGCCGGCGTCCACTGCCCTTCGCCGAGGATGGTTACATATTCCCTGCCGCCGGCCGCGAAGCCGCCAAGGCCGTTGAAAAATTCGAGTTTCGGCGGAGGCGACAGCGGTCTGCCGGCATTGTCAGTCGTGGGCCGGCGTCTTGGCGGCGGCGCGACGGCCGCGGCGGATTCTTCCAGACGTTTGACCTGTTGGAAGAGGCTGCCGCGGCGGCTCCAGATCACCGCTCGGGCGGCGCTCTGGAGCAGCGCTGCGCGTCTGCGGCGAAAGCAGTTCGTCGCGAAGGATGAACACCGCTCCGCGCCCGCTTTCTTTCCCGGATGGCCGATCGCGACTGGCTGGCCCGAACCATCGTCTCCAGAGCGGTCTGCAGATCCTGAGCGTAGGAAGGGGGATTTTCGTTCAAAATCACCAGGTCGACCGCCAACTGCTTCATCCGCCAGTATTCGTGGGCGCGGAGTAACTGGCGCACCGTCTCCAGACCCTCGACATCGGCGATTCGAACCAGAACGATCGGCAGGTCGCCGGAGATCCCGTGCGCCCAGAGCGCCGCCGGCCCACTCTCACTTCGTTCAAGCACTGCGGATGAAGGCCGCAGCGCCGGGTTGGAGTAGAGCACATGACCCGCCAGACGTTGGAAGAGGTTGGCCTCGTCGGAGTCAATGCCGAGATGGTAAAGCTGCACTTGCGCCTGGGTCCACGCGAGGGTGATGGCGCGCTCGAAAGCCGCCGGGTCGTGGTGCTTGTCGGCCAGGTCGAGCGCTTCGCCGCGCGAGGGCGCGACCAGCGTCCAGAACGCGATCCGCGCGGTGGCCCCGGGCGCAAGCCTGACGCGGCGGCGAAGACTGAAGATCGGATCGAGTACGGCGCCGGCAGTGTTGGAGAGCGGCTGGCCGTCAATCACCGCGACCGGCGTGCGGATTCCGCGTCCCCGTCCCAGGAAACGCGCGCGATCGGTCTCGAATTGCGGGCCGCCCACGACCTCGCCTTCGACGACTGCGATGTGCGCCGCCCACAGCTGCACGGTCGGCCGGCGACCGCAGCCGCCGGGTAGCCAGAATAGCGCCGCTGTCGGCGACGAACTCGGTTTGTACGAACAGATTGGAGAAGGCCGGATGAGCGGCGTCAGCCGCATCGGGAGCCAACACCACCTCCGCATACGAGGTCAGCTCGATCTCCCGCACCGCGGTTCCGAGATTGGAGATCGAGACTCGACGAACCTCAGCGTCGTCCTCGGGCGACACTGCGATCTCCATCTTGGTCTCGATCAGCCCGTCGCGCCTGACGATTTCGGCTCGATCCTCAAAGAAGGTCGCCTCATAGCTATCCGGCTCGACTCCGGTTGGCTGGTACCCTGCCGACCACACCTCGCCGCTGCGCGCATCGCGCAGGAAGATGTAAGTGCCCCAGCAATCGCAGGTAGCGTCCTCCCGCCATCGCGTGACCGCGAAGATCGTGCCAGCGGCTGTATCCTGAGCCCGCCGCAGTGATCATGACCGCGTACCTGCCGTTGGATAGCAGGTGAGTACGCGGAACCGGCTGGTGAGGCGATTGGAACCGGCGCGGCATCGGCGGAACGAGTTCGCGGACGTTGGCCGCTGCCGCCACCTCGTCAGCTCCCGGGTGGGCAACCAGCACATCCCGCGGAATTCGTTCCTGCAGCAAAAGCTGGGTCGCCTGGATAATCGGCTCGGCGTGAAAGCGGGCGCGCATCGCGCCGTCGCTGGAGAGCGTCGGCGATCGCGACAAGGTCATCCCTTGATGGTGCGCCATATAGGAGCGGACGATCGCCACCTTGTCGCCCTCAGGGAGGCGCGCCGGCGTATAGTCCAGCGCCTCATACCAGCCATACCGGCCGCGGCCACCCGCCGCGGCAAGCCGCGAGAAGTTTCGCGACCGCGGCGTGCGGGTCGACCATCGCCGCCAGCGCCGTTGCGTACGGAGCGATAACCGCGTCCTGGCTGAGCCCGCGCTTGAGCCCCAGGCCCGGGACGCCGAAGCTCGAGTATTGATAGGTAAGCTCCAGATCGCGCGCATTGTACGCGGATTCCGATACGCCCCACGGGAGGCCAAGTTCGGCGCCATATTCAATCTGCCGCTGGACGACGAAGCGGTTGCTCTGCTCGAGCAGGCTTCCTGCCGGCGCGCGCATCACCAGGCTTGGCATCAGGTACTCGAACATCGATCCGGACCACGAGACCAACGCCGAACCGCAGCCCACCGGGGTTTCGGTGCGCCCGAGCCGAAACCAGTGCCGAGTCGGCACGTCGCCCTTGGCAATCGCAACGAAGCTCGCCAGGCGCGCCTCGGAGGCGAGCAAGTCATAACAGTTGGAATCGAGGCTGCCGTCCGTAACCCGATACCCGATCGCAAGGAGTTGGCGCGCCGGGTTGAAGAGAAAGCCGAACTCCATCGCGTCGAACATTTTCTTGGTCAGTTCGCCGAGCGCCTCGAGACGTCCCCTGAACGACCGCGCGGCGCTTGCCGAGCGCTTGAGAGCGTCGACCAGAACGTCCACGCCGAAGCTTGAGCGAGTCGCCCGCGGCGCCGTTTTGCGCAGCAAGCTCCGCCTGGCGCTGCGTCAGCGATGAGCATGGCGGCCTCGCAACGATCGGGCAGATCGGCCAAGGTCGGGACTGAGTCGAAGATACGCGCAAGCGCCTGCTCCGGAGAAATGTCTATAGCCGCATTCGCCGGGGCGGCGACCGCGGCCTCAGCAGCGAGGAGCTTCGCCCAGGGCATCAGCTGATCGAAATCGCGCTGATGGCTCTGCAGGGAAGCATTCACCGCCTCCGCACAGGCCAACACTTCAGCGCTGGCATCGTCGCCGCGTTCCGCACTCAACGTTCGCGCAATGTCCGTGAGCGTGTCGGCGCGCAGCGCCAGCTCCGCCAACCGCGCTATGAGACCTGCCGGGGTCGCTCGAGCCGCCTCAGCGATTTTTGTGCACCGTGTCCGCTTTCGGCATGAATGTCTGATTCCCGCCGATCTGAGCGAAGCTGACACCGCGGTGGAAAGAGCATCCAGGGCGTCCTCAAGATGCTTTCGAGTCACGGTCAGGGTCCGCCGATCATCCGGGAGCCCGCGCAGGGACTCGCGGGTGATTTCCAGCGCGTCATCGATCCCGGCGAGCCATTCCAGCCCCGTCACGGGCGCGCCGACTATCTCCCGGCAGGCGTTTCCAAGCACGATCAGGTGACCGGCGAGATTGCCGCTGTCCACCGAGGAGATGTATTTCGGCTCCAGCGGACGAAGGTCATGCGTGTCGTACCAGTTGTAGAAATGCCCGCGGAAACGCTCGAGCCCGTTCATGGTCCCGAGCGTGGCCTCCAGCCGTTCCGCCGTCTCAAGCTTACCCAGCCAGCCGAAATCGCAGGCGGCGACCACCGACAGCAGGTACAGTCCGAGGTTGGTAGGGGAAGTCCGATGGGCTAACACCGGCTGCGGTTCTTCCTGGAAGTTGTCCGGCGGAAGCATGTGATCGTTCGCGGTGACGAAGGTTTCGAAGAAGCGCCAAGTCCTCCGTGCGATGAGCCGCAGTGCCCGTGCGTCCGTGTCCGATAGCGGATTAGAACCGGCCATGGCGGGCGAAAGACTCGCCCATCGTGCGACGGCCGGAGAGACCATCCACAGGATCACGAATGGAGCCGCGACCGGCCACGCCCTTCGCCCGATAGATGCGATCACGACAACGGCCGCCCCACCGAGCGCAATACCGCCGGCCATCCACCGATAGTATCCGCGCGAGATCGAGCTGGGTGCTGAGCTTCGCTTGAGCGGCGGTTACCCATTCGAGCAACCGCCGGTGCCTGCACGAATAGACGAAAGAAGGTTCGCACGATTGCGTCGGTCATCAACCACGCCTGATGCGCAAGGAGCGTGACCAGCAGTGCTACCTGCGACACCGAGAGGGCGAAATCCGTGCCGACCGCGTGCCAGTGCCTGCGCTGGGAGAGCCCGAACCTTCGCGGCATCATCCCGATAAAAGCCGGCAAAAGGGTGGGAATCGCGAAGGTCGCGACTACGAACCCGCTCCAGACCGCGGCAGCGCCAAAGGCAGCGTCCATCCCACCAGCAACGCGAGGAATGCGGCCGGCGCCGACAGCGTCCGCCGCAGGTTGTCCATCATCTTCCAGCGACCGATTAAGGGAATCGCGGTTCGGCGCTGATCGCCGCTGGAATCCCGCCCGCGGCCAAAAATCCACGGCAGCAGTTGCCAATCACCGCGCGCCCACCGATGCTGGCGAGCCGCGGCGGCGTCGTAGCGTGATGGAAACTCTTCGACAACCTCGACATCGGAGGCCAATCCGGCCCGCGCGAAGATTCCCTCCAGAAGATCATGACTGAGAATGACGCTCTCGGGGAGCCGGCCGTCGAGGGCGGCCTCGAAGGCGTCTACGTCATAAATTCCCTTGCCACTGTAGGAACCTTCGCCGAACAGATCCTGGTAAACGTCGGACACCGCGAAGGCGTAAGGGTCCAGTCCGCTCGGACTGGTGAAGATGCGCTGGAACAGCGACCCCTCACGGCCGCTCGGCAACGACGGGGTAACTCGCGGCTGCAGCACCGCGTAGCCCTCGACCACCCGGCCGCTATCCGGATCGAGCCGCGGACGGTTGAGCGGATGCGCCATCTTCCCAATCAGGCGTCTGGCGGTTCCTCGCGGCAGCCGGGTATCGGCGTCGAGAGTGATCACATAGCGGACGCCGGGAGGTACGATCGGGTGAGCAGCCGTCAATCGCCACAAAAGTGGTGTCGGTCGCGCCGCGAAGCAAGCGATTAAGCTCGTGCAGCTTGCCGCGCTTGCGTTCCCATCCGATCCACTTTCCCTGCCCCTCGTTCCAGATTCGCCGGCGATGGAGCAGGAGGAAACGAGCGCCTTCCGGTGCCGGTCCGTGGCGCTGATTCAAGCGCGCGATCCCCTCAGCGGCCGCGCCGAGAAGCTCGTCATCGTCTGGCGCATTCTGGGTGGTGCAGTCGGTCCAGTCCGAGAGCAGCGCGAAGCGGAGATCGCCGTCCTGGCTCGCCAGGTAATGCACCTCCAGGCGCTCGATCTGCTCTTCGAGTTCAGCTCGGGTCGTCAAGAGCGTCGGCACCACGACTATCGTGCGCAGGCTCGCGGGCACTCCGTCGCGCAAGCTCCATCGCCGGCAGAGTTCTGGCTCCGAAGGCACTGGCGACGCCGCGGTTGACCAGCGCCACCGCGGCATCCGACGCCGGTGCCACGGCGAGCAGCGCCAGCACGAAGAGAATCCATCCGCTGACGCCGAACTCCGCCACGCCCAACAATGGCAGGACCAGAATGAACGCGCCGATGATCGCGATCGCGCCTACATAGCCCAGAATTCCCACGGCCGCGTTGGCCCGAGCCAGCCATTCGCTGATCGGAACGCGGAATCCGATCTCCTTCTCGATGGCGCGCCGCCCCTTCGAGATGAGGTAATAGCCGGGCTCCTGCTCGAACTGTGCGGTCTCGAGGCCGCCGCTCGGCGGCTCGGCCGCCGCGTGCTTGGCGGCTGCAATCGCGTGACGGGCGACTTCGAGTTCCGGTTGGCCCGAGCCTCGCGCCAGCTCTTCTATCGCGTGCCGGTAGCGATCCCGCGTGGGGAAATCCATTTCGGCGAAGTCGCTGTCGGCGCGGAGCGCGGCATCGACGAGGCTCACGCTCTCGAAGAACTCCGCCCAATCGACCGCGGATATCATGCGCATGCTCGTGATCACGTTGCGCACGGTCACGTTCATCGCGCCCTGGGTCTGATGCTCGGTTCGGACGGCCTCATCGGCGGTCGTTCCCATGGAAGCCAGACGTTCGTCTAACCAGGTGAGCGCCGGTGTCACCTTCGGATCCTGATCGCGCAGGCGCTGGACCAACTGAACTGCGAAGGCCCTCGGCACCGGTTTCTTATTGAAGCGTCGCAGAACGATCTCCGGTGCTTCGGTCTCACGGCCGCCGGCTCCCAACAGCCGGTCGGCCAGTGCGTCCGCCGCCTGCGCGCGCAGCCCGCTCGTTCACGATCCGCTCCGCCGCGCGCCGCAAATTCTCCACCAGCACGATTCGCAGCGTTATCGCGACCGCCCAGAGCTCGCCGATCGTCAGAGGCTGCACGCGCTGATAGGCCTGCACAAACCGGCACAGCATCTCCGGCTCGAAGCGGCTGTCGGTATGCGCGACGAACGCCCAGGCCACTCCGAAAACGCGCGGGTAACCCTTAAGTGGTCCTTCCGCAAGTTTGGGCAGCCCGCGGTAAAAGCCGCGCGGAAGATCCTCGCGAATCTGACGAATCTGTTCCTGCGCGACATAAAAGTTATCGATCAGCCACTCGGCCGCCGGGGTAATCGCGCGTTCCTCCCGGATTGCCTTGGCGGTGGCGCGATACGCTTCGCGCAGCACCCGGCCGTTATCCCGCAGCCGCTTCGCCAGGCCCCGGCCGGCGCCACGCCTGGTCGTGATGTGCTGAGCCTCTGCGAGGCTCTCGGCATGTTGCTCGAGCCGTTCGATGCTGAACAGTTCCGCACGAATCGGTTCGTCAGTTTCCGGTGGGAAACTTGCCGATACACCCTTGAGCCCGCGCAGAATAGAATTTTGCACAACTACCTTTGGACTCGGCGGACCCGCGGAGATTCGGTGAACAAAATCTTCGTCAAGCCTCTTATCTGGAATGACTTTCGTATGAGGATATGGCGCAGCATGAATGGAGAGGGCGGTCTTGCATTCAGGTCGCTCGCTTCCTTCGAAAGGCAAATCTGGTACACACCCGCGGCGACCAGAACCATGCGCAATTGACTATCAACATCTCTCTCTCCAGAGCGTCTCGTACTCGGCGGCACTATCGCCTTAGTTTCCTCAAAGCCACCCCCAGCCCCTTTTGTAGCATGCCGGCTTCAACGACGTCGGTCATCGACAGGCCTGTGTCAGTCGACACCTCCGGCTCAAGAATGACGTGGCGGCCGGTAATTCGGTCGACGTGAATGCGGTAGAACACCGGCGCTCGTAAACGCTCTGTCCCGTGGAGGATTGTCTTTGTGTAACCAGGTTCCCAGCACATACCGTATTGTCGGAGTACCTTCCAGGCAAATTCACGTTAGGAACGCCATTCGGGGGTATCCAGCAACTCCTCATACCGACCGAAAACGATGACACTCATCCACTTATGCGCGCTCACCACCCAGTCCGCCTCCACGCGTACCATTGGGTTCGTGCGCATCCACTCGATCGCCTTAAACCACCCTTCGATAGCAAGTCATTGAACTACTTCCTCAACTTCTCGCATGGTTGTCGTACAGAGTTCAGTGAGGCACTGATTCACCCGGCTGGCCGAGCGACTGTCCAAGCTTCTGTATCTCCGTCCCGAGCGCCGCCCAATCGCCCTGCCGCAGCGCCTGCAATGCGAGATTATAGTGACCGGCAGCGGCCTGTAGGCTCGGTGCAGCATTCGCAGGTAACGCCAGTGGTGCAACTGGAGACTTGACGGCAATCGTTGCCTGCGCGTTCGGATTAGTAAACAGCGCAGCCAGGCTCGAGTCGAGATCGTTGTCCATCACGGTATATCCGCCATATGAGGCCAACACACGCTGAAGTTGAGGCAGTTGCCCGTTCTCGGCGCGTATATAGAGGGGCTCTACATAAAGCAGCGACTCCTCTACGGGTATGACCAGCAGATTACCAAGGATTACTTTCGAACCCATCTGGTTCCATAGGGAATATTTCTGCGAGATTTGAGGATTCTGATTGATCAGCGCCTGGATCTGATATGGGCCATAAAACAGCCGATCCTTGGAAAAGGCGAACTCGAAGAGATGCCCGTAGTCGGCGCCATCACAGCGAGCCGCCAACCACGCGATCATGTTGTCACGCCCCTGTGGCACCATCGGTAGCATGAGTATGTATTCCGCGGTTTTCTGTCCTGGCAGCCGCATAATGACAAAATAAGGATCCATCGTAATGGTTTGATCGGCATAGTTCTCCCGCGGCATGGCCCACAGATCCTCGCGGTTGTAGAAGACCGCTGGGTCGGTCATGTGATAGGTGCTGTACATTTCCGCCTGGATCAGAAAGAAGTCCTGCGGGTAACGAATATGCATGCGCAAGTCTGGCGGCATCTCGCTCATCGGCTTGAACACTCCGGGATAGATCCGCTCCCACGTTCGCAACACTGGATCCTCCGGCTGCGCGACGTAAAACTCGGTTGTGCCGGTGTAGGCGTTAACCACGACTTTGACCGAGTTCCGGATATAATTGATCTGCTCAATGTTCTTCTGCGAGTATGGAAAATGATCGCTTGTCGTATAGCAGTCAATGATCCAGCAAAGCCCTCCATCATGCACGACGATATACGGCTTGCGGTCCTGATGGAGGTATGGCGCAATTGCCGCGATACGACCGGTGATATTGCGCCGCAGCATGATGCGGGTGCCGGCCTCAATGTTCTCGGTGACAAGCAGGTTGATGTCGCGATAGTAGAGGCTGAAAAGCAGCCGGCGCCATAAGCCGTTCACAGGCACGCCGCCAGTGCCCTTGTAAAAGCCGAAAACATTGTCGCTGCCGCGGGGATAATCAAATTCCGGCGTGCGCGCCTTGACCAGCGCGTAGACGTCCGGTTCTTCGCCGAAGTAGATGCCAGGCTGGCTAACCTTGATACTGAGCGATGATTGCGGCGGAATGTTTTTTATATAAAGGACTGGCAAACTTTGCTGATCTTTGGCGTTGACCGGGCTCATCACCAATCCGTAGCCGTGGGTAAACTTGAGGTGACGGTTGATCCAGGTCTGCGCGTCAGGCGGCAGCAGGCCGACGTTGAGCTCCCGCGCCGACAACATCACCTCGTTCTCGTTGCTACCCCACCAGTAGCGATCGATATCGACGCTCGTGAAATCGTAGTAGAGACGGATATTTTGCAACTGACGGTAGGTGGTGAGCAACGGGCGAGGGTCCCACAGGCGAATGTTCTTGATAGTCGTCGAGTCCTCCGAAAGCGAGGCCGGGGTAAGTTCCCCCGCGCCCTCGAACGGTTTGACATCCACCGTGTCCAACTGATACGCGCGCCGTGTCAGCGCGATATTGCGGGTCAGGTAAGGCGTCTCGACACGGAGCTGATCGGGCTTCACCCACAGCTGCTCAATGACAGGTTGCAACAGATTGAGGACGAGCGCCGCTCCGAACACAATGATGGCGGCGGCGACTGGAAGCCTCAGGCCACGCTCGCCCAGATTGAACACACAGATTCCCGCGGCGACGATCGACAGCGCGGCCAGCAGCCATAAACCCGGTTGCCACAGAACGTGGTCAACATAACGCAGACCGAAGACCACCCCGTTGCCATGAAGCGTAAGCTCGTAGCGCGCTAAAAAGTAGCTGAACGCGCGCTGAACAAAGAAAATACCAAGCAACACGGACAAGTGGGCCGTGCAACGAGAAGGGATCCGTGGCGGCGATTTGCGGAAGTCGAATGTATCGCGTGCCCAATATACCGCGATAGTTAGCAGCCCGGTCAGCACCAAAATCAAAAGAAACAGCTCGCACAAGTCTTCCAGTAGCGGGAGCCGGAAAACGAAGAAGCCAACATTAAGGCCGAAGGCTGGGTCTTTGAGCGCAAATGGCGTCCCGTAAATTCCTTTCAAGTAGACTTGCCAGCCCGATGACTCGCTTGCCGCCACGAACAGCGCGACTAGCGCGGCCCCACAAAGAACCAGTAATTTCCACGGCACGCGGCCGCCCAACCCCCGGAGTATTTCCGGCAGATTGACCTCCACCCTTTCGCCGGCCGGGTGAAGGGTCCGGACTGGCTCAGCCTCGCGGCTAAAATATAGCGCGACTATGCCGCTCACCGAAATCGCGAGGAAGGCGACTACCCAAACGAGGACGAAGATCGCAATCTCGGCGCCAAGGGTGGTGATAAAGACCGCTCGGTAGCCGAGGGCTGTAAACCAAAGCAGATCGACCAGCAAGCTGTCCGTAAGGCCGACGAGAACGAGGGTACCTATTAGAATCGCGGCCAGGCTTAATAGAAAGGTCCGCGGTCGCATTTATTGGCACCTTGTTAGCTTCGGCGTACGTTCACATACAAACTTGCGCAGCGTAGCCGGACGGCAAAGATATGTGAGGAACACGTTGCCGACCTGCAGTCGGTACGGCTTTCCGTGGTTCGGGACGAAGCCCCGTCTGAAACGGAGACACGTGTAAATTAGATGCCCCTCAGAGGACTCGGCGTCTTTAATGAAACTTCGCATTTCTGGTTCACAACCGCGGGTTTGAGTGCGCCGCGGATGCAGTAGCTGGGATGTACTGGATAGTGTTGCGCGCGCCGCCGGTGGTAGCCGGCGAAAAGCTCGAGTATTCTTGAGAGGGCTTTGTTCATAAGGCTCTTGGCTTTGCCCCAAACCGAATCGTTCTGCGACGACTCACAGCCGACGCCCATTGCCAGAATCTCTGGGCGCACCGCTCCTGCTGATAAGGATTCTATGACAGATGTGCGTGGAAGGCCATCGAGACAAAAGACCAGTGGTTACGAGAAGAACAAATTATGTGGATCGCCGACTGAGCCTTACTGCATCATTCGTTATTATAGAGGTGCGACAGCGCTCCGTACCATCAGCTCGAATGTCTAATCCCGGCAGTGTTGGAACTGATTTTGCTTCAGTTCCCAAGTGGTGCTTCCCTGCTCTGAAATCCGCCGGGTGGGTAACAAAGGGGCAGGCAAGACTGCGATCAATGCCTTTGAGCACAGAGGCTGCCTGTTTTTTCGGGCTAAGCGGTGCCTCGGATCTGGCGAACTTCGCGCGCCGAGTATCGGACTCCGGCGAAGCGCGCTGGAGGGTTGTATGAGCCCGTGACGAATCGGTCCCTGCGTCCCTCGTTAGAGCGGCGCCGTATGAAGGCCTCGGCTAACGTGCGTCACGCCGAACGCCTTGAGCATCAACGGAAAACTCTCACCGGTGAACAATGAGGCACCAGCCTCCGGCGGCGTCAGATGCATTTTCCAGTTGGCGGCGATGAGCACTTTTGGCGTCGGCGGGTGCACCTCGGTCCCTGCGTTCCCTGAGTTTCCATATATGGAACCAGCCCCTGTTTGACGGTAGCATGAACCCCAAAGGCTCATCGATGCGGCGGTCTAACACTTTTGACGCACCGGCGCTGATGACCTTTCTTAAGGCGCTGTTACTATTTTAGATCCGGGTTTCTAACCAGTCACTTACCCCGTTTTAACGATTCACCGAGAGTCCAAGTTTTCCAGAACGGCTCATCGGCGAGCCGCGAGAGTTTCGTTGGGTAGAAAATGTCTTCGGGAAGCTTGTTGTCGTACTTGACATTAGTGAACTCGAAATCCGTTCGGTTGCCAGACGATCGATCTTCCATCGTTATGCGGGTGATGGTCGCAATCCCTTGGATGTCTTTCACGTGTGAGTACTTCTCGACTCTCCAGGGTCGCTTCGCATAACCGAAGAAGTCCCTTTCAACCGGAAGGAAGTTCGCCTGATCGACCCATGCGATCAGATGGCTCGCCTCGTAACGTTCAGGTGGGGGCAAAGCTTCGATTTCATAGCATTGTGCTCCGTCGCGCTCTGCTGCGCCGAGATATTTATACCGCTTTTCCAAAGTCATAAATCCAATATCGGCGAAGGTGAAATCGGTGCCAAAGAACGGGGCGGCAAGTGCATCTGGGCTCAGCATTGTCACTCTATTGATCGCTGGCGTGTAAACCCACATATCGGGGAGCTGACCATTTTGTTCACGTGACAGCATCGCCATCCCTCGCGCTTCTTTGGGTGCCAGAATAACACTTAAAATATAACGTGAGCCGTTGACCCTGTCGCGCACCACCGCGCCGGTCCATTGGCTGACTTGCTGAGAACCTTGGTAGGAAGTCACGGTAATATCGCTAGTACTTGAGCGATCTGGTTCCAAAGCCATCTTGGTCTTTTTCACTATGGCCAAGGGGTCCATGGCATGGACCGGATATGCGGAAAACACCGCGACCGAGAACACCAGCGTGACAACAGCGAACAGACGCATGGCTGCACCTCCGTTTGACTGATGGAATTTGGAAGCCGTTAAGCGTAAAGAGCCATCCGAGAACTGATTTAGCAGAGATTATCAAGCTACCAGATCGTGCCGCCACCTCGAGCACCAGCCCACGCCATACTCGCGACGCGCGCAAACTCCTTTCGTCCCTGGCATAAATCACCGCGATGCGAGTGTCTCGTGTCTCGCGCCGCCTAGCATTCCACGCGGGCCAACAGACGAGAACGAGATTGAAATGTGATTCGGAATGTTCCTGACCGCGGAAAACCGCCCATCCCTGCGTCCAGCGTACCATTTTCGAAATGCACCATCCACAGGTCTAGCAATAACTTCCAGTTTCTCAACCCAAGCGCTTCGGCCCGCTGATACTCCCCGACCTCCGCCGTTGTGTCGCCGATCATTTCCTGGGCAAAACCAAGATGATAATGAGCGGGCGGGTTTTGCAAGAACTTGCGCACGACTTCATCGTGTGGACAAATCTCAAGCCGGGAATCGGTTTCTGCAACTTGTGGTGAGTGAGCGGGAGGGAAATAGTCTCCCGGGTCATAGGTGATGGCCTTCGCGTACCTCGGGATGCTCGGCAAAGAATTATTAAGGGACGAATGCTTTGACACCCAGTCGGTACTGCTGACTAAATGGGGATGGCGTGCGACCTCTCCGGCTATTCCCGGATGATCGTTGGCAAATTGCTGCCACGCTTCAAGGTGGTTTGTGAGGCCTTTCAGATCGGAATCGTTGGCCGGTTCAAAAACGATGGCGGTATTGCCCTTAACCACCTCACCGAGTGACCCTTGATTCGAATCCTGAGCGATGGAGATGCTGGCGAAAAGCAAGACGCCGCCAAACAATGTAATGAAGATCGCCAAATACTTCATCCTCGAAACCTCCTGACGCGGCTGAGCAAGCCGCGTTTGTGATTAAGCTTACTTCTGAGCGGCTCAATCCTAAGGGGCCGAAGACCTTCGTCTGTTTGATAGAAGCTATCTGGCAGGAAGCCCGGCGGAGTATTCTTCGCGTCCGGTCCCGTGCATTGCAAGCTCCGTCGGCTGTGTGGTCTGCATGATGTCCCGGGCTTTGGCCACTTCGGCTGCCGTGCCGTGAGCCACGACAATGAATTTGTCCGCCTTCAGCGCTGACTCGTATTTGAGAACGCTGTCTTTAGGAATGCCGATGCTGTAGAGTCCCGCGCCGACTGCGGTCAACCCGCCCACCACCACCGCGCCTTCGAGAGCGCCAATAATCCACGCGACCAGAGGGCCAGCTACCAAAACGGGCCCGATTCCCGGGATAGCGAAGAAGGCGGCGCCGAACAGAAGTCCCCAAAACCACCCCACAAGGCTCCGAGCTTGCCCCAGTACTTCATGCGATCGCCGACATTATAGTACCCTGTTACGCGCTCTTCGGAGTGATAGTCCTTTCCAACGATTGACAGGTGTTTCATGTCAAACCCGGACTTCTGCAGGTTCTTCACGGCATCTTCCGCTTGGGAGTGGGTATCGTAGATGGCTACAACTGAGTTCGTTTGAGGCATGATCTAAACTCCTAATGTGTCCTGAGCGGTATCATTACTGTTGTTCGATTTACTCTGTCGTACTCAGGGCCCTGCGGCAACTTCAGGAATGATTTGACAAATGGCGCGGCACTGGTTTGAACAGGCACGCGGGAGCGGTTGCTGCCGCGGCACTCGCTTCCAGGATCCTTCACGTACTTTTTAACCGCGTTGGCTGAGCACTTTGCGCCGCCTTCGAGCGTGGCACCCAATGATACTCAAGTGCAACTTGCTTGCGCTTTTGCCGTTTGGAAACTGGTTTCCAAGCCATGCTGGTTTAAGGGCTCCCCAGGGCGCGCCCTGTCTTCAATGAAGATTCACGTTGCTGGCTCACAACTTCGGGCTTGAGTGCGCCGCAGATACAGTAGTTGCGAGGTATTGGGTTGTTCTGTTCGCGCCGGTCATGGGAGCCGAAGAACTCTAGTATTCTTGACAGAGCTTTTTTCATAGGGCTGTTATCCTGGCACCAACCAAATCGCTTTTGTGACGGTCACAGCGGATGCCCATGCCGAAATCTCTGGGGGCAACGCTTCTACTAATGGACACTCTATGTTGGGTATTCGCGCAAAGCCATCGAGGACAAAGAGAATTGGTTCCAGAAAGAACGAATGGTATCGATCGCGAACTGAGCCCTGCACCATAATCTGTTACGATAAGCATGAGAAAGCTCTCTGTACCTGCTCTGGGAGTGTCTGGTTCAAGGTGATTGGTGACTAAGTCGGCTTATGGTCCAGAGAATGATGGTGTACTAGGTGCGGAAGTTGCGAGGCGTAGCAAAAGTGTCAGGCAGGATTGCGATCAACGGCTTTGGACGCAGAGCCTGGAGGTTTTGTGCGGCTGCGCTACATTACCCGGCCCTTGCAGGATTCGCGGGCCGCGTGTCGGACTGGGAGAAGGGCGCCAAGGCGGCCCTGGATAAGTCGATCGCTGCCCTCGTCATTAGGCGCACGATTGACGAGCGCTTTGGCTCGCGCGGGGAGGCCCAATTCGCCGGAAAGGAGATGGTCGCCCTGCGTTGCGAATTCGGAGGCCTTGAACAAAGAACCGCGGCCGGGAAGGGGGGTGCCTAATGTCCGCGGCTCGTTCGGACGCGCTGGTGCTCTTCGGTGTTACAGGCGATCTCGCTCACAAGATGATCTTCCCGGCACTCTATGCGATGGCTAAACGAGGAACACTCAAGACCCCGGTAATCGGCGTCGCCTTCCCCAAGTGGAGCCTGGCGCGTCTGCGCAAGCGCGTGACGGACAGCATAAAGCGCTCGGGCGGGATCGACAATCAGCGTGCCTTCCGCCATCTTCTGTCGCTGCTCAAGTACGTGAGCGGCGATTATAATGACCAAGGAACGTTTTCGGCGATAAACAAGGCGCTGGGTAGCGCTCGCCGGCCGTCGCACTACCTCGCCATCCCGCCTTCGCTCTTCGAGACGGTGATCAAAGGGCTCGGTGCCGCAAACCTGGCCGAGCATGCGCGCGTCATTGTCGAAAAGCCGTTCGGACGCGACCTAACGTCCGCGCGGGAGCTCAACTACGTCGCGCAGACAGTGTTCCCGCAAGACTCGATCTTCCGCATCGATCATTTCCTCGGGAAGGAGGCGATCATGAATATCCTCTATTTCCGTTTTGCTAATTCGTTCCTGGAGCCGATCTGGAACCGCAACTACGTGGCCAGTATCCAGATAGCCCTATCCGAGGATTTCGGCGTGGAGGACCGCGGCGCGTTTTACGAAACCGCCGGCTGTCTGCGCGACGTGATCGAGAACCACCTCTTCCAGATCGTCGCGCTGCTTGCCATGGAGCCCCCGCCCGGCAGGGATTTTGGAGCCGTGCACAGCGAGAAAGCC
This sequence comes from uncultured Pseudomonadota bacterium, assembly GCA_963824565.1. GTDB lineage: Bacteria > Desulfobacterota > Binatia > Binatales > Binataceae > JAJPJA01. Next base: position 203,613 of record CAWGQB010000027.1, read on the forward strand.
AAGGTCTTCCAAGCCATGCGCCCTTTGAAGCCCGACGACTTGGTGCGCGGCCAATATGCTGGCTACCGCAAGGAACCGGACGTGGCAAAGAACTCCGACGTCGAGACATTCTGCGCCCTGCGGCTTTTCATCGATTCGTGGCGCTGGGAGGGCGTGCCGTGGTACCTGCGCTCCGGCAAATACCTGGCCGATACGGCGACCGAGGTGCTGGTGGAGCTGAAGCCGCCGCCGCAAAAGCTTTTCGCAGACTCGGCGCCGGCGACGGGGCGGACCAACTACCTGCGCTTCCGGCTTTCCCCCAGTTCGGCCATCGCCCTCGCCGCTCGCGTCAAACTCGCAGGTAGGGAGTTCGTTGGCGACCAGCGTGAGCTCTACCTGTTCGAAGAGCAGCCGAATGAGGAACCGCCCTACGAGCGGCTGTTGACCGACGCCATGGCCGGCGACGGAGCGCTCTTCGCCCGTGAGGACGCGGTTGAGGCCGCCTGGGCGGTGGTCGACCCAGTGCTTAAGACCCACCACCGGGTTCGCCCTTACAAGCGCGGCAGTTGGGGTCCGAAAGAGGCTGATGCGCTCATCGTTTCAGACGGCCGTTGGCACAACCCCAAACTCGAGGAGGCATCCGGATGACTGGCCTGCGGCGGATGTGTTCCTGCTCGCCCTGGTCGCAGCCGGCCAGTTCCAGCCACACCGAACGCCGGCGCGTTCTCTCGAGAAGAGAAATAATGAAACAAGCGCGGCACGAAATAGGCCAAAGACTATGGTTCGACAAGACCCACCGGCCGGGCGACGAGTGCTTTGTAAATGCGAGTCTCGCTATCGGAAAAGCACAGTCGGGACGAACAAGTCGCGATCATCGAATTCAGCAACCTGAATCATGGAGTTATCGAAATTGAGAAAAAGCAGCTCTTTTGCAGCACTAGTCTTCATCGTGATTCTCGGCATCGGCGCAGGACTAGCATTTGCCATGTACAGAGTCACAGCTAACATGGAAAGTGCGTCAATTGGAATCATTGCCTTTCTTATCGCCCTCGTTGTTTCTCTTGCAATCAAGGTTGCGGATCAGTGGGAAAAAGTAGTGATATTACGGTTAGGCAAATTCCGCTCGCTTAAAGGACCGGGACTGTTTTTCATCATTCCGGTCATCGACACGATACCTTACTGGATTGATACTCGCGTCATCACGGCTTCTTTCAAGGCCGAGAAGACCCTTACCAAAGATACGGTGCCGGTGGATGTAGACGCAGTGCTGTTCTGGAAAGTGTTGGACCCCAAGAAGGCGGCCCTGGATGTAGCCGATTATAAGAGCGCGATAAGTTGGGCCTCCCAGACGGCTCTGCGTGATGTCATTGGCAAGACCATGCTTTCGGACATGCTGGAAGGCAGGGAAAAGATTAGCAAGGAGTTGCAGAAGATCATAGATGAGCGCACCGAGCCATGGGGCGTTAATGTTATCTCGGTGGAAGTCAAGGATGTGTTGATTCCACCGGCCCTGGAGGATGCGATGTCGATGCAGGCCCAGGCGGAAAGGGAACGTCAGGCCCGGGTGATTCTGGGAGATTCAGAGCGACAGGTCGCGGAGAAGTTTGGGGAAGCGGCCAAGACCTATACCAACAACCCTGTCGCTCTTCATTTGAGGGCGATGAACATGCTTTATGAGGGTTTGAAGGAAAACTCCACGATCGTAATTGTACCCAGCTCGGTCGTTGATACCATGCAACTGGGGAATATTGCCGGGCTGACCGCGTTGACCATGGGATTGGGCCAAGAGCACGCAAATAAAGAGAAGGAAAACGGACTTGGAAAGCAAGGATGAGGACTACGAATAATGCTACACAAAGCCGCAACACTAAAAGGTTACACACTGAAAAGCCTCGACGGGGAAATAGGCAAGGTCAAAGAATTCTATTTCGATGACCACTACTGGACGGTCCGCTATCTCGTCGCCGACACGGGAAACTGGCTTACGGGCAGGCAGGTGTTGATCTCTCCGTATGCGCTGGCCGGAGTGGATGACAGAGAGGAGCACATCGCCATCAAGTTGACCAAAAAACAGATTGAGGGCAGTCCCTCCTTGAACAGTGACAAACCTGTTTCGCGGCAATTTGAAGAAACATACTACGGGTATTATGGATGGCCGATGTATTATTCCGGCCCGTATATGTGGGGATCTTATCCATACATGGTACCTAATGCCTACAGTGAAAAGTGGAAAGAGACCGCCCACGCTGAAAAAGCTTGGGATCCCAATTTGCGGAGCACTCACGGCGTAACTGGTTATGACATCAAAGCCACAGACGGCGACATTGGCCACGTGGAGGATTTTATAATCGATGACGAGACGTGGGCGATTCGTTATCTAGTCATCGACACACGGAACTGGTGGCCGGGAAAAAAGGTCCTGGTTTCACCTCAGTGGATCGAAAGCATTAGCTGGAGCAAGTCTACGGTATCGATCAATCTTCTTCGCGAGACCATCAAGCAGTCGGCGGAATACACGGAGGAGTCTTTAATCACCCGGGATTATGAGACCGCAATGCATCAACATTGCAATCGCAAAGGATACTGGGTCGATGAACACGCTTCCGACGACCATTCCAGTTGAAGCCAAACACGGGAAGGAGGCTTTTATGCCGGCCGCGGGTCATTTGAGCCTCCGTTCCCGTGCTGCGCGATGGCGGTGATGGTCGGGAGAGCCACGGCGAAAGTCCTTGGAATCGAACGCGGCGAAACAGAAACGGGGCGGCTGAGAACGTGATTTTTGCGGCGACAGCCGGGTTTGTCCCCGGTATTCGCACGGACCAAGAACGCATGATAGCCAAGACGGTTTGCCACACGCATAGCCTTGGCTGAAAGAGGATCATTGAACCATGAAAACAGAGATTCTTTCTCCGGACCTGCTCCACAAGATCGATGCGTACTGGCGCGCCGCCAACTATATCTCGGTCGGCCAGATTTACCTCTACGAGAATCCGTTGCTGAAGGAACCACTGAAACTGTCACATGTGAAACCCCTGGTGGTCGGACATTGGGGCACCGTGCCGGGTCAGAACTTCATATACGTGCACCTCAACCGGGTGATCAAGAAGTATGACCTGAATATGTTCTACATCGCGGGTCCCGGGCACGGTGGCGCGGCCTTAGTGGGCAACGTTTACCTCGAAGGCACCTGGAGTGAGATCTATCCGAACGTCACCCAGGACGAAGCCGGGATGAAAGAACTGTTCAAGCAATTTTCGTTTCCCGGCGGGATCTCGAGCCACGTTGCGCCGACGACGCCGGGCTCGATTCACGAGGGTGGCGAGCTGGGGTACTCGCTCAGCCATGCGTTTGGGGCGGCGTTCGACAATCCCGATCTGATCGTCGCCTGCATCATCGGCGACGGCGAGGCGGAAACGGGCCCGCTGGCGACCGCATGGCAGTCCAACAAGTTTCTCGACCCAATTACCGACGGAGCCGTGCTGCCGATCCTTCACCTAAACGGGTACAAGATCAGCAACCCGACCGTGCTCGCCCGCATCGAGCATGAAGAGTTAGAGCAATTTCTGCGAGGCTGCGGCTGGACGCCCTACTTTGTAGAAGGTGATGAGCCGGAAAAGATGCATCAACTCATGGCCGCCACCATGGAAAAGGTCATCGAAGACATTCGGCAAATCCAAAGCAACGCGCGGGACAAAAACGACACCACGCGGCGACGTTGGCCAATGATCGTCCTGAGATCGCCCAAGGGTTGGACAGGCCCGAAATTTGTCGACGGCTTACAAATCGAGGGCACCTTCCGATCGCACCAGGTGCCGCTGCTGGTGGATCCCGAGCATCCGGACCATGTCAAGCTGCTTGAAAGCTGGATGAAGAGCTACAAGGCCGAGGAGCTGTTCGACGAGCATGGCCGTCTCATGCCGGAATTGGCCGAGCTGGCGCCTAAGGGCGAGCGGCGGATGGGCGCCAACCCGCACGCTAACGGCGGCATTCTGCTGCACGATCTGCGCATGCCGGATTTTCACGACCATGCGGTGAATGTGCCTTCGCCGGGCGCTGTCAGTGGGCAGGATACGCTCGTGCTCGGGAAGTTTCTGCGCGATGTAGCCAAGCTGAATCAGGACAAGCGTAATTTCCGCGTCTTCGGTCCCGATGAGACGCTGTCTAATCTGTTGGGCGCGGTTTTTGAAGTCACCGATCGTCAGTGGGACGCGCGCGAAGTAAAAAATGATGAATTCCTCGCGCCCGCCGGACGCGTGCTGGACTCGATGCTCAGCGAGCACCAGTGCGAAGGTTGGTTGGAAGGATATTTGCTGACAGGAAGGCATGGACTTTTCAATAGCTATGAGGCTTTTATTCGAATCGTCGACTCGATGTTCAGCCAGCACGCCAAGTGGCTCAAGGTAACGTTGGAACTGCCCTGGCGCCGGAAGATCTCGTCGCTCAACTATCTCCTGGCCTCCCACGTCTGGCAGCAGGATCACAATGGCTTCACGCACCAGGACCCCGGTTTCCTCGACCACGTGATCAACAAGAAGGCCGATATCGTGCGCGTCTATTTACCGCCCGACGCGAACTGTCTGCTATCGGTCTTCGATCATTGTCTGCGCAGCCGGGATTACGTCAACGTGGTGGTGGCCGGCAAGCATGCCCTTCCGCAATGGCTGACCATGGACGCCGCGGTCGTGCATTGCACGGAAGGAATTGGCATTTGGCAATGGGCCAGCAACGACCAGGGCGCCGAGCCCGACGTGGTAATGGCGTGTTGTGGAGACACCCCCACACTGGAGATCCTGGCCGCCGTTTCCATTCTTCGCGACCATCTGCCCGAGCTGAAAATCCGGGTGATCAATGTCGTCGATCTGATGAAACTGCAGCCCAGCACGGAGCACCCTCACGGGCTGACCGAGAGAGATTACGACTCACTCTTCACGAAAGACAAGCACATCATCTTTGGCTTCCATGGATACCCATGGCTGGTCCATCGCCTTACCTACCGCAGGACCAACCGAAACCTGCACGTCCGTGGCTATAAGGAAGAGGGCACCATCACGACGGCCTTCGACATGAGGGTGCAGAACGACCTTGACCGATTTCACTTAGTGCAGGACGTGGTGGATCGGCTGCCGCACTTGGGTGCTAACGGAAGCTATCTGAAGCAGATGATGCGCGACAAGCTCATCGAGCACAAGCATTACATCGACAAGCACGGCCAGGACTTGCCGGAAATCCGGAACTGGAAGTGGAACGAGCCGAGCACTAAACAACACCGACCCGAGTTCACAGCAAATGGGATCGAGAAGGCAGGCACTATTGAATAAGACCAAGCACAACCACCACCAGCACGGAGGTCCAGATAGCGACGGTGTTCATCATGGTTTCCATCGTCCCTACTGGAAACATGCGCATCACGATTGGCGTTTGGTGGTCGCCGTGCTTCTGATGCTTGCAGCCGTAGGGGCCTATGTGATGAGCGATGACTTGGCGTGGCGGCCTCACAGCCAACCGCCGCAGCCGCTTTCACGCTCGACGATTAACTGAGCGAAACCGATGACAGGGAAAGCCAAGGGTAACGTCGTCTCCTACCTGGGATTAGGGGCGTGGCTTGTCTATGGCCTCTTGGGTGCGTGGGGGTATTGGAGAACGGCAGCATGCGCAGGGTTGGTGATCATGCTCGCGATTGTAGCGATTGAGATTCGTACCCGAAGCGTCAAAATAATCGATTGCACTTCGCTCGGGTTTTTCCTCCTTGCGATTGTTGCGCTCGTCATTGCGGGTGAAGCGTATTTCAATCGCTACGAGACGCTCTTCGGATGGGGCTTATTTGCGGTAGTCGCATGGATAACGATGATTATCGGCGTTCCTTTCAGGCTTCAGTACGCTCGAGAGAGAGCGCCCCAGGAGCTGTGGAACAAGGCACTGTTTCGCCGGGTTCATTTCCGCGTCAGTGTCGCATGGGCGATCATTTTCACACTCGATACGATTCTGGCAGCTGTCGCGCTCGGCGACGACCACCGATTGCTGCTGGTCGCGATCATACCGGGTGCGACCATGGTTATCGGCTTCGCATTGACTGTGCTCTATCCGAGATACTACCGGCGTGAGCTCGGCACGCCAATGATGCAGAGATCCTCATCGCATCATGAAGGAACAGAGGCATCGCGAACCTGGTTTGCGACGTGACGATATTAGTATGAGCCATCGAGAAAAAGTGGCGTTCGGTTACCTAAATAACAGATGATGCCGATCGGGCGCTGAGCCCGAACACCGCATCTGCTACAATTTCTATTGTGAAACTCTCCGTCTAGGACCGTGAATGTCCGGTTCGGAGACGGGTTGGATTTCGCCATGCCAGCGGCGAAACCGCCACTCCTTACCGCAATGCCTTCGCGTGATCCGCGCCGACGGCGCGGTCTTTGGAGGACGGCCGCGACGGCTCTCATCGAGAGCTGAGGTGTCGAAGATGTCATCAAACGTACACTAACGCGATCTTCTAACTGGCATTGCGCAAGAGGAGATAGCTTTCCAATGGCGTACCAAACAATCAATCCATCTACTGAACAGCTGGTCAAAACGTTTAGAGAGCACAGCCGACGATTCTGACCGACATAAGACCTGAGAACCCAGCCTACTATCAGGAGTTCTTCGCTCTAGTGGCACTCATCTTCCGCGTCAAGGACGAGAAAGAGGCGATCAAGCTGGCGAATGATTCTCCGCACGGGCTTGGCGGATCGGTAATCACCAAGGATATCGAGCGCAGCAAGAAGGATATCGAGCGCAGCAAGCGAGTTGCACGCCAGATCGAAACGGGCATGGTCTTTATCAACCAGGCTACTTGGACCGCGCCTGACCCGCCATTCGGTGGAGTGAAGAACTCCGGCTATGGCCGCGAACTGTCGGATCTTGGCATCGGTGAATTTATGAACAAGAAGCTGATCCGCGTCGCGTGATCGAGGCGGTGCGAGGGTTGGGGTGGTCTACTCCTGCCTAACCGGCAGCTGACCGCTATCGATCGGTTTTAGTTTTGAAAGAGGAGTTACCGATGCCACTCAACATGAACGTCGCAGTGGTCGAGAAGTTTGGAAAGCCCTTGCTGCTTCGGGAATGGGACATCCCGTCTCCCGGGGCGGGCCAGATCCTGGTCAAAAGCGAGGCCTGCGGCGTATGCCACACGGATCTCCATGCCGCGCATGGCGACTGGCCGGTGAAGCCCACACTACCGTTCATTCCTGGCCATGAGGCCATCGGGTTGGTCGCCGCCGTTGGATCGGGCGTGACGATCGTGAAGGAGGGCGACCGGGTCGGGGTGCCCTGGCTCTACTCGGCGTGTGGTCATTGCGAGTATTGTTTGACAGCCTGGGAGACGGTTTGCCCCCAGTCCCAGTTCGGCGGCTATACCAGGAACGGCGGCTTTGCCGAATACCTCCTCGCGGACCCGAATTACGTCGCCCATGTGCCTGGCGGCCTCGCGCCTACGGATGCCGCCCCGCTGATCTGCGCTGGCGTCACAACCTACAAAGGGATCAAGGAGACCGCGGCGAAGCCTGGCGAATGGATAGCCATCTCCGGCGTCGGCGGACTCGGGCATCTGGCGATCCAATATGCCAAGGCCATGGGACTGGCCGTGTGCGCGATCGATATCGACGACTGCAAACTAGCCCACGCCAAGAGCGTTGGCGCCGATCTCGTGATCAATGCCAAGGCCGGCGACCCCGCAGCGGCCTTGAAGAAGAAGACCGGCGGCGGAGCTCATGGCGTTCTGATTACGGCGCCCTCGCTGACCGCATTCAAGCAGGGCGTTGGCATGACCCGGAAGCGTGGCACTTGCGTCCTGGTCGGGCTGCCGCCAGGCGAATTCCCGGTTCCGCTGTTCGATGTGGTTGCGAACTGCATAACCATCCGCGGTTCGTTCGTCGGCACGCGCCAGGATATGGCCGATGCGCTCGCCTTCGCCACCGAGGGCAAGGTCAAGGCCGATATCGAGCTGCAGCCATTATCTTCGATCAACCAAGTCTTCGACCGGCTCGAGCACGGCGATGTGGCGTCACGAGTGGTCCTAGATTTCACGCGGGGCTGAAGCGAAGAACCCGCAGGCCCGACAGGATCTCTATTTAAGCTCGCAACCAAGATCACTCTTCCGGATGGAAGGAATCTCGCGGAAGTTTATGGGAGTTAAAAGATGGCGACCGAGAAAAGTTCCCAAGAAGATGCCAAGACCTTAGACGATTCAAAGGACTCCGAGCAAAACGGGTCCGAGACAAGTGTCGCCAAGCCCAATGGGTCGAAGCCCGGCGTGGACGAAATTCGCAAGCGCGCGTACGAAATATTCCAGGCGCGCGACGATTGGCAAAAGGCGGAGGCCTCCCTTTCCGCGGATGCTGCCAAGGCAGATGCTGCCAAGGCGGATGCGACCAAGGCGGATGCGACCAAGGCGGATGCGACCAAGGCGGATGCGCAAGGCAGATGCGGCCAAGGCAGATGCGGCCAAGGCAGATGCGGCCAAGGCAGATGCGGCCAAGGCAGATGCGGCCAAGGCAGATGCGGCCAAGGCGGATGCGGCCAAGGCGGATGCGGCCAAGACAGATGGGCCCAATAAGTCGAAGCCCAACGTGGGCGAGATTCGCAAGCGCGCTTACGAACTATTCAAGGAGCGCCAGGGAGGAAGTGCGCTAGGCGACTGGCAAAAGGCAGAGGCCTCAGTTTCCGCAGATGCAGCCAAGCCTGATGAGGCCAAGGCCGACGCGCCCGAGGCTGACAGCTCCAAGGCAGATACGCCTAACGCAAATGGGGCCAAGCCCGAAGCCGCCAAGGCTGACGCATCCAAGGCTGATGCATCCAAGGCTGACGCATCCAAGGCTGACGCATCCAAGGCCGATGCATCCAAGGCAGAAGCGGCCAAGCCCGAAGCGGCCAAGCCCGAAGCGGCCAAGGCTGACAGCTCTAAAGCCGACGACTCCAAGGCGGATGGGGCAAAGGCAGATGGGGCAAAGGCAGATGCGTCTAAAGGTGTAAAGGTACCAACTGATACCGGGACCATCCAAGAGGCACTGACCAAGTTCAAATCGAGTATCGAGCATGGGCTGACCCAGGAGGAAGCGGCGAACCGGCTCAAGAAGGACGGTCCGAACGCCATCGACGAAAAGCACATCAACCCGCTCATGCGGTTCCTAAAGTTCCTTTGGGGACCGATCGCGTGGATGATCGAAATTGCCGCGATACTCTCCGCGGTGGTCCGGCATTGGGAAGACTTTATCATGATCTTTTTCATGCTGGCGCTGAATGCGGTCGTCGGCTTCTGGGAGGAATTCAAGGCCGACAACGAGATCGAGGCGCTGAAAAAGCATCTCGCACTGAATTCCCGAGTGCTGCGCGACAGCAAGTGGAGTGACATCCCGTCAAAGAACCTGGTGACCGGCGATATTGTCATGGTCAAACTCGGCAATGTCGTCCCCGCCGACATGAAGCTGGTCGATGGCGATTATCTGAGCATCGATCAGTCGGCGCTGACGGGAGAGTCGCTGCCGGTCGACAAGAAGAAAAACGACGTCGCCTATTCAGGATCGATCGTGCGCATGGGCCAAATGAATGGGCTGGTAACCGCCACCGGCATGAATACGCTCTTCGGCCGCACGGCGAAACTGGTCGAGGGTGTTAAGACCGTTTCCCACTTTCAGAAGGCGGTGGTCAAGATCGGCAATTTCCTGATTCTGATCACGCTAGGCCTGGTCGCGTTGATCCTGATGGCCTCGCTATATCGCGGCGACCCGTTCGTTCAAACCGTGCTCTTTTGCCTAATTCTGACAGTCGCCGCAATCCCGGTCGCCTTGCCCGCCGTCTTGTCCGTCACGATGGCTGTCGGTGCATCCGTGCTCGCTCGAATGAAGGCCATCGTCTCGCGCCTGGCCTCGATCGAAGAGATGGCCGGCATGGATATTCTCTGCTCGGACAAGACCGGTACGCTCACCAAGAACGAACTCAAGTTGGGCAAACCGGTCGTCTTCACGGCGAGCAACGAGCAGGATCTAATCCTGGCCGCGTCTTTGGCCTCGCCCGCGGAGGGTCGCGATGGCATCGACCAGGCGGTCCTCAAAGGTCTCAGCGATCAGTCGGCGCTAAAGAGCTATCAAATCGCTCATTTCACGCCGTTCGATCCGGTCAGCAAGCGAACTGAGGCCGAGGTCAAACACGCCAACGACACTTTCAAAGTCTCCAAGGGTGCTCCGCAGGTGATTCTCGATCTGGTCCATCCCGACGCGGACGCGCGCAAAAAAGCTGAAAAGCAGGTTAACGATCTGGCGGCAAAGGGCTATCGCACCCTGGGCGTCGCCCGCACCGATGCCCAGGGAAAGTGGGAATTACTTGGACTACTGTCGCTGTCCGATCCGCCCCGCGACGATTCCGCCTCGACCATCGAGGCCGCGCGAAACATGGGACTGCAGGTTCGGATGGTAACCGGCGACAATCTTGCGATCGCGCAGGAAGTATCGCGCGAACTCAAGCTCGGACCGAAAATAGCGGTGGCCAGCGACCTTTTTCCTGACGGCAAAGCTGAGGACACTGCCAAGATCGACGCGGCGGAAGGATACGCAGAGGTTTTTCCCGAGCATAAGTTCAAAATCGTTAAATCCCTTCAGGCGGGTGGCCATATTGTCGGCATGACCGGCGACGGCGTTAACGACGCTCCCGCGCTCAAACAGGCCGATTGCGGAATTGCGGTCAGCGGCGCGACCGACGCCGCTCGCGCGGCCGCGGATCTGGTGCTCACGGCGAAAGGCCTTTCCGTCATCACCGCCGCCATTTCAGAAGCGCGCAAGATCTTCGAGCGCATGAACAGCTACGCAATCTACCGGATTTCCGAAACCATCCGCGTGCTGCTCTTCATGACGCTGGCGATTATCATCTTCAACTTCTTCCCGGTCACCGCGGTCATGATCGTACTCATCGCGGTCCTCAATGACTTCCCGATCATGATGATCGCTTACGACAACACCATCGTGGCTCCACGCCCGGTGCGCTGGGACATGGAACGCGTGCTTACGGTCAGCTCGGTGATCGGCGTGTTGGGAGTTATCGCTTCGTTCAGTTTATTCATGATCGCGCAGAAATACCTTCACATGGCCCGGCCGATCGTTCAGAGCCTGATGTTCCTCACCCTGCTGGTCGCCGGCCACCTCACCATCTACATCACGCGCAGCGCTGGAACTTTCTGGGCGCGGCCATGGCCCAATTGGCGCCTGGTGGTTGCCTGCGAATCGACTCAAGTGTTCGCAACGCTGGTCGCAGTCTATGGATGGGGCATCATGACGCCGCTGGGATGGAAATACGCAATCGCAGTGTGGGTTTATTCGCTGGTATGGTTTGTCGTCACCGATCTGGTGAAAATCGAAGTTTACCGCCTGTTGCACCTGGGCACCGCAAGCCATCAGCGCCACCTGGCCAGAGTCAACGCCAGCCTTCATCCGGCCGCAGCCGGCAAGGCGGCTCCAGCCGCTTAAGGACAGCCTTATGCACTGAACTTCAATTCGAAGGGGGGTCTAAAAGCAGTAGGAGAACTGGATGAAAGTATGGCCGGGAAAGCCATTCCCGCGGGGTGCAACCTGGGACGGAAAGGGAGTTAACTTCGCGCTCTTTTCGGAAAACGCCACCAAAGTGGAGCTATGCCTGTTTGAGGCGCCAGAAGGAAACAAAGAAACGGCCCGAATAGCGCTTCCCGAACAGACCGGCCAAGTGTGGCATGTTTTCCTGCCGGAAGTGCGTCCGGGGCAGCCCTATGGCTACAGAGTTTACGGCCCTTACGAGCCGGAACAAGGTCATCGTTTCAACCCAGCCAAGCTTCTGCTGGATCCCTATGCCAAAGCCATCGCCGGTGACCTCCAGTGGGGTGACGCACTTTTCGGCTACATCGTGGGTCACCCGGATGCTGACCTCTCTTGCGACGGCCGCGATAGCGCCGCGAGCATGCCCAAGTCCATGGTTGTGGACGACAGTTTCGATTGGAAGAATGATACGCACCCTCATATTGCCTGGAACAAGACGGTCATTTATGAGATGCACGTCAAGGGGTTCACGGTCCGCCACCCTAAGGTGCCTGAGAAATTGCGGGGGACTTATCCTGGCTTGGCATGCCCGGCGGTCATTGAATACTTTCACTCGTTGGGAATCACGGCCGTAGAGCTAATGCCGGTCCAGCGGTTTGTACAAGACCAGCGTCTTGTGGATCAGGGATTGACGAACTACTGGGGATACAACTCGATCGGCTTCTTTGCGCCAGAAGCGCGATATGCCAGCACCAAGCGCCCAGGTGAGGAGGTGGCGGAGTCCAAGACCATGGAGGCCCTCCACGACGCGAGGATTGAAGTGATCCTGGACGTCGTCTACAACCACACCGCCGAAGGAAACCAGCTCGGACCGACTTTATGCTTTCGCGGGATTGATAACGCCAGTTACTACCAGCTGGTTCCGGAGAGCCCGCGCTATTACCGCGATTACGCGGGTTGTGGCAACTCTCCAGACATGATGCACCCGCGCACACTCCAACTCATCCTCGACAGCTTACGCTACTGTGATGCACGTGGATGGGTTCCGGTTCGACTCCGCGTCCAGCCTGGCGCGGACGCCGCACGGAGTGGATCAGTTGGGAGCGTTCCTCGACATCATCCAACAGGATCCGGTGCTGTCCAGGGTAAAGCTCATCGCCGAACCCTGGGATTTAGGCCCGGGTGGATATCAGGTGGGACGCTTCCCGTTCTTTGGGCGGAGTGGAACGGTAAGTATCGGGACACGGTCCGGCGATTCTGGAAAGGAGATGGCGCCCAGACCGCTGATCTCGCTTATCGGCTTACCGGCAGCAGCGACCTCTATGAGCACAGCGGTCGGCGGCCCCACGCTAGCATCAATTTCGTGACCGCTCACGACGGTTTCACGCTGTACGACCTGGTCAGTTACAACGACAAGCACAATGAGGCCAACGGGGAGGAGAACCGTGACGGCATCAGGGAGAATCAGAGTTGGAATTGTGGGGCAGAAGGACCCACCGGCGACCCGGCCGTTCTGGCTCTTAGAGCGCGCCAGCAACGAAACTTCCTGACCACACTCCTTCTCTCCGAGGGGGTGCCGATGCTGCTGGCTGGCGATGAAATCGGGCGGACCCAGAAGGGGAGCAACAACGCTTACTGTCAGGACAACGAGACCTCCTGGATCAACTGGAATTTAAACAAGCCTCAGCAGCAGTTACTGGATTTCACCCGATTTCTAACCGGGTTGTTTCGGCAGCACCCCTCACTGCGCCGCCGGAGGTTCTTTTATGGGCGGAAGATTCGGGATGGCAAGCTGAAGGACCTCAGTTGGTTCCGGCCTGACGGGAAAGAAATGACGAACAACGATTGGGGTAATCCACAAACGCGTTGCGTCGGGGAGCGGCTCGCGGGTGATGCTGTCGAGGCGACTGACGATCACGGAAACCGAATCGTTGACGACACTCTTATGATTCTGCTCAATGCCCATTACGAATCTGTCCCCTCTCTTCTACCAGCCCACAGTCCGAAGCAGCATTGGGAGCTTGTGCTGGACACCCAGGAATCCACCGGCAAACGGGAACCCTCGCCGGTCCTGGGAGACGATTCATACGTGGTCGCGCCCCGTTCTTTGGTGGTGGTCCGCATCAAAGCGGGCACCTGAGGGGAACTGGTGAAAGCGCGGCAACCTAACGCGGTGAAACGAGCGCAAAGTGGAACGCACAGGCACAAGGACTCTGCTGAACCCGGTGGGCGCGTCACATCCCCGGCTAACCGCGTATCACCAGCTTTGAGTGCAGAGCATCTGTTTGTACATGACCGGCGTCAGTTGATTGTTCGCGGTCGTGTTATTTGCCCGGGGATCACGCCGGATTGCTATCGCCCCCTCCCTTCGCGGTTCCGGCCGGCGGCCGAGGCATGAAGATTTCCTTAGGCGGGTCGATCGCCCCCTTGCCTGAAATCCTATCCGGCACCAGAATGAGCCGCCGGCGCTCCCGAATGATACCTCCAGCGCGTTCCAAATCCCTGAGGTGCAAGGTAATTACCTGCCGCGTGGCACCCACGAGCTCAGCAAGGTCCTGGTGCGTGAGCGGAATAGCCAGAAGCGTTCCCTGTTCATGGTGTGCCCCGAACTTGAAACTCAGTTCCGCAAACGCCGTCAATAACCGATCCAGAACAGGGAGACTCAGCATCATTATGTAGCGCGTCAGCAAGTCCATTGGCTGGCTGGCGGCTATGCCCATGACGGTGCGGAAATCAGGCAATGATACGCCCAGCGTGATGTGGAGAAATTGTTGGGCATCGATTCTGGCCATTACACAGTCCGTAAACGCGTCGCACTGAAACTGATGCACGGCCGCCGGGAGCAGGGCGGAGATGCCGAACGCTTCTCCAGGTGGCATCAGCGCCACAAGTACGGGTTGTTGCGCCTTGTTGAAACCGCTAAGCTTCGCTGCACCGCTAAGCACAATATAGAGATTTTTTGCAGCCTCGTCTCGCGTGAAAATCCGCTCCCGGCGCTGGAAGTGCCAAACTGAAATGGCTGTCGCCAGGCGGGCGAGGTTCGTCCGGGCAACATTGGCGAATCCTTCCAACCGTGACAAAGCCTCTGCATCGACCCGGGTCACTGATACCACTTGCGTCCACCTCCTCATTCGGCAAAGAGTCAACCGTAACCGGCGTGCGCCGGCCGTCTCCGGCTCATACCGAAGCTTACCACCAAATCGAAGTACCGAACGCGGTCTGCGCTAAGACCCGGAAGCTCGCTCGATCTGAGCGGTCTGCAACACCAACCAGCGCCGCCCTCCCACGTCCCCCCGGAAACGATGCGCCTATACGGCTCATTATGTCGGTCTTATTGACAGCACTCGCCGCGTCGCCGAGCAAACGACGTGCTCGGCGGCGCTGCCGGGAACAACTGGGTGACACCGGTTCGGCGATGAACATAGAACACGTGCGATGACCCTAAGCCAACCACTTTGCTCCTGCATAATCCCGACGATTCATCCACCGCTATTTTCTTCGATCTCAACGAAGTTTTCATCGAGGCTCTATTGACTAACAGCAAGCCATGTATAATTGACCCAAAAGGTAGGTTTGTGAATGCTCGATCTCGTCCACGCGAACGATCAATCGCCGGCCTTGCCGAATAACCAGTTGCTCACGCTCCAACTGAGCCAAGTGCTCGGTGACTCTTGGCCGCGAAGCACCGACGAGCCCGGCGATGTCCCTATGACTGAAGCACTCTCTTAAAAGAGTGCCGCGTGCCTCTTCGATTCCAAAGTCCGAACATAATTCGACTAGCGTAAGCGCGACTCGGTCGTGAAGAGTGAGGTTCAGGAAACCGGAGCTCCGCAGGAGCAGCCGATACCACCGCCGCAAATCGCTCTCATGGAACTTCTTGAACGCCGACTCCGCGCCGTGGACTGTAATGCCGTTGAAATCATTCCAGCCGAGGCTGCCGACTCTGCAATCATTGTAACCCTCGTACCGAAAGTCGAACTGGCTAAGTGGCACCGAAGGAAACTCGGGGATCGGGCCCGGCGCAAGCAGGGCGATGGTGACTCGCTCGCCCCGGACCTTCCGGCAAGTCAGGCGCGCAATGCCTTTTAGCAAAATGTGAGCTTCGGATGCGAGCGTGGCTTGGGGGCAGGATTACCTGAGACCGCTTGAAGTTGGCGGTCGCAAGCGCTGCTGCCAGCAGTCGAAGCTCTGAAGCGGATAGCCACGAAAAAGCTTTGAGGCGTCTCAGCTTGTCGAAATCACCGTCCGGGTGGGCTCGGGTTTCCATTGAAAGTACACCTCTAAGAGCACACAACCAGCCTAAGCGCTACCGGCTGGACAAAGCAAATTAAATGTTACCGACAGAACAAACACGTTGCTTATGAACGACTTTTCCCGGACCACTTTTGTGGAGCATTCGCAGAACGAATGGGTCTGCGCGGGAGCCTTTCCGGCCGGTTGCGTCCAATCCTCAAAACATTTCCCAAAGAATTGCAATATAGCTGACATTTTTCAGTGGACCGACGAACGCTTTTAAGTAGAATCACTTTCGCGTTTCCACAAACTCAGAACATTGCTCACACAAAGGCCGGGGGTGAGCGGAATGGCGCCGGAAGCGAAGCCTGTGTATGGGTCTGAAAGATGGCGCGATGGCTGGTGGTGGTTGAGATTGAACCAATCCGTTCAACCGGGTGGACGTGAAAAATCCTTTGTCAATTACTTTTCGACAAATAACATAACTGGTCATAACTCTGGCTCTTAGACGCCGACAAGTCTCAACTACCCAGACATGCATTCAAGTAGTAAGCGGTTAAACCTGATTGTCTGCTCTTTCTCAAATTGAATCGGACTTCCGCCGGCGACATAGCTGGTAGTGAGATGGATGATGCCACACCTTACGTTCAGCGGCTGGAGACTCATACTCATATCGAGCCGTGGCAGGGCTAGGCCCCAGGGTGTGGTGAATATGATCAACCGAAACCGGACATCAGTATCCGACGGGCTTTCGTGTAGAATTGCGTGAGAGGAAAGATGGCAGCCAAGGGGAACGTAAAAGACGAAGACGTTAAGATTCAATCAGAGCTTAGCGAAGAGCAAATTCGCGCGCGTGCCTATGAAATATATCTGGCCCGCGAAGGCGGACCAGGCGACGAACCAAGCGACTGGCTAAAGGCGGAAGCCGAACTTAGAGAAGCAGCCACAATTCAGTAGAGTTGGCAACATGCGCCTATTTGTCTTTTCCCGGCTATCCGGCGCTTAGGGCGCGGCGCGCCCTAGAATCTGGACCGCCCTAGATCCGTGAGCAAAAGACGGTTACGACGTTATGTAAGGTTGCGTTTGCTCACTAAGTCGTGATAGAAGGGTCGAACGTTCGGTATAGTTTTCGGGCGCGGACAGCAGCGGAAGATGCCAGCGACACTGCAAGGCGCCACGAGCTTTCGATTGGTCGCGGTTATTCTGGAGGGCGCTGCGTGAGCATCATGCAATCGCTGCCGTTTCCCCGATGGCGGTTCTTGCGCGTCGGGGCTTCTATTGAACGCTCAAAATTTGCTGGCGCGGGTGCGGCCGTAAACCTCGCTTAGCGATATGCGCCGCGGCGATCAGCATCATCGCGCACTGCTCGGCTTAACCGTTCTGATGCTCGGCGTCGTATCCGCTCCGCGCGCCGGCGTTCGTGCCGCGCAATCCGCTGACCCTGCCGCAACGCCGGCGTCGCAGGCCTTAGCACCTGCTCAGAAGTCAACTGTCAATGTGGGCTCGAAAGCTCCGCAGTATATTTCTGATGAATTGTGCAAAGCCTGCCACTACAAGGAGACCAAGACGTTCGCCGCCACCATGATGGGCAACCTGTTCGAACTTCATCCGCGCGACGCTCCGGAGCGGCTGGGATGCCAGGGATGTCATGGTCCGGGGAGCGTTCACCTTGCGACCGGCGGGAAGAAAACGACTGGGATGCTCACTTTTCGTCCCAATTCCGACGAGTCCGTGCAGGCGGACAACGACCGCTGCCTGAACTGTCACAATCGCGGTGAGCATGTTTTCTGGCGGGCGAGCACTCATGCGTTACGCGGGCTGGCCTGTACAGATTGTCACACGATCATGCGCAAGGAGAGTGCCGACTTTCAGCTCACTTCGGCACCGCTGGTAACGCCATTCATCAACCCCTTTATCGTGACGCGTCCCGAAACTCAAGTCTGCCTGCGCTGCCATCTGCGCGAGAAGATGCAGATCAACCTTCCCTCCCACATGCCCCTGCGAGAGGGCTCAATGGTCTGCACCGATTGCCATAACCCTCATGGCGGCCCGTATCCGCGCCAGTTGCGGGCGGCGACGGTCAACGAAGTTTGTTATTCCTGTCACGCTGAGAAGCGCGGTCCATTTCTGTGGATTCACCCGCCCGCGATGATGAACTGCATGAATTGCCATGTTCCGCACGGGAGCGTGATCCAGCATATGCTTGTCATTCGTGAGCCGCTGCTGTGCCAGCGCTGTCACGTCGGCAGTTTCCATCCCGGCACACCGGGACAGCCGATGGGTGTCTTTGTCTTTAATCAGTCCTGCACCAACTGCCATTCGCAGATTCACGGTTCCAACTCGCCCGGTGGACGGGTGTTTACTCGCTGAGGTATGGGCTGTGGATCGGAATGGTGCGAACCTGCTGCGGACTTCGCGCACGTCCCATGTAGAGGTGGTCCGCGACGACGTCCAACCGTCACGCTGGAGCAAGTAGAATGAACGCACGGATGCTGATCGCTTTTGGTTGTTCGTTACTGCTTGCCAACCTTGGCTCCGACCTCGCCTCAGCCCAGGTCGACTTGGGCCCGGTGACGGCCGATGGCCAGTTCGAGGCCGGTGGCTTCGTGCAACCGGTGCCCTATACCGACGTCGCCAAATTCCAGGAATATCGCGACCTCGCGCAGCAACTGATCGCGCCTCAGCTGGAGCTGCTTCTGGGCGACAAGAAAGAGGACTTCTACTTCAACTTTAACGCGATTAACACCGCGCAAACCAATGAGATGTACAATCTGCGCTTCGGCGAATACGGCGTCCTCGACGTGCAGGCTCAGTGGCAGGAGATCCCGCATAACTTCAGCAACGACGTTGCCCGGACTCCCTACCTGCAAAACGGCGGCGACTTCACTTTAGGCTCCCGCCCCGCGCCTCCCACGCCCGGCGCGCCGCCCGGGCAGAATGTAGAGACGTGGGTCGATACTACCGCCCGACCGCTCGATTTAAGCCTACTCGAGGGTATCTCCAACCTCAACGTGCGCTATATGCCGACCACGCACTGGACGCTGAGCGTCAACTTCAATTATCAGAACCCGACCGGACAGCAGCCCTACGGCGGAAGTTTCCTGTTTGGAGCCAATCCCGGGACCTTCAACATCAACGAATTATTTGTTCCCACCCAGACCTATACTTACAATTACGGCGTGGGTGTCGAGTACGCGCGCAATGGTTGGGTGCTGGGCTTTCAGTACCAGGGTTCATTCTTTCACAACTCCGTGGGCACGCTGACCTGGGACAACCCCGATACCTGGGGCAACGCCCACGATGCGCAGGGCCAATGCATTGATTCCGCCGCCTACAGCCCAAGTGCCGGTACCGGTCCGTGCCGCGGCGAGGCACAGATGTATCCCGACAACCAGGCCCACAACTTCATTCTGACAACGGCTGGTTCGTTGCCTCTGCAAACCCACGTGATGGCGAACCTGGAGTACGGCTTCTGGCTTCAGGACGAGCCCTTCATCCCTTTCACCGCAAACAGCGCCCTCGCTCAGCCGCTGACCCGGGGCAGCCTCGGCGGCGACGTGCAACCCTTCTTCGCCAATGTCTCGATCGACAGCAATCCGATCGAACGGCTTACCTTGAAGGCGACTTACGCTTACTATGACTACGACAACCTGACGCCGCCGATAACTTTCAATAACATAAAATCGCTCAACGACGTGGCGAGCAGCTGGACCGCGACCGCCTATCCTTTCTCCTTCTCGACCCAGAATATTAACCTGGAGCCCACTTACAGGATAACGGAGACTCTGGCCGCGCATTTCGCCGCCAACATCGATACCTATCACAACGGTGGTCTAATGGTGCTTCAACAGGACGAAACGTCGTATGGTCCGTCGCTTGATTGGTCTCCGCGGCCCTGGCTTACCTTTGGGGCAGTCTATCAGCACGCCTATCGCGATTCGCCCGGCTACAATAACAACCGGACCAGCCTGGTTCAGCAGAATGCCGGAGCGACCGAACTGCCCGACCTGGAAAGATTCGACGAGGCCACAGTTTATGTAAACCAGACCTCGCTTTACGGGCAGGCCCAGGTCGGGAAGGGGGTCGGCCTCTACGCCGGGTTCGATTATGACAATTACAGTTATCCATCCACGGTTATCGGTCTCCAGCATACTTCGAGCTATTCGCCTTCGGTCGGAGTGAGCTATGACCCAATGCCGGGTATCCATCTTTTCGGTGATTACTCGTGGCAGGCGTATGATTGGAATCTCCGCTCCATGCAGCGCGAGTCTGGCGGGGCAGTGCCAGGCTGTCCATCCAACCCCGACTTGCAGACTCCGAACAACTGTCCGGCCCAGACCTGGACCGGCAACGGCCGCGACCAGGGTAACAGCATAGATATCGGCATGGATATCGCGATTCCCGAGAACCGGTTTTTGCGCCGTGCATCCCACTTCAAGTTGCAATACACCTATGTGGTTGGAAACGATACTATTCACTCCCATGGTGACTCCGCCTTTTCCCCCGGCGCGACCATCTTTCCGGATACCGGAAACCAGCTTCAAGAATTGATCCTTCAATATCAGTACATGATCGCCAAAAACACCTGGATCAACGTCGGCTACTATTTCAGCCATTTCGGCGAGTTCGATTTCGGCGTTGACAATGTCCGCAACTGGGAATCATTCGCGCCGTATTCGACCTTCCTCGGAAATACGTCGATTGATCCATATGACGCAAACGTCGCGTTTATCACTTTGCAATACAAGTTTTAGGTGCCTGGGATGCGATCGACGAGGGATTTCCGGGTGTGTAAAAAGAACGTGTACCGCCGCATTGGCGTTTGCATTGCCGCGGCCGTGCTCGTGCTGGCAGCATGCGGTTGGACGTGGGCCGAAACCGCCAAAGAGTTTTACGCCGATGCATGTGAGAGCTGCCATGGACCTACTGGGAAAGGCGACGGACCGGCCGGTCTTGCACTGCAGCCCCACCCCGCCAATCTGTCGGAAGTGCTTAAGGATAAGCGCGACGACTGGATCGCCAAGGTCATTACACAAGGAGGAGAGTCAGTTGGCTTGCCACCAACGATGCCCAGTTTCGGACAAGCGCTCGACCCGGATCAGGTCAAATCACTGGTTCAGTACATCCGAACCTTCGGTCGCCATCAGCCGCCAGCAAGATAGGGAACAGCGATGCGAAAATGTATTGGATTCAAACAGCCACGTTGGGAGACAGGTAGCGAGGTCATGATGGAAAACGGTGTGGGATTTATAAAGTCTGTTAGCTTGATGATAGCTGCATTGGCCCTGGTAAGCATGAGTGCCAGTGCTGCGTCGGCACAAAGCGCCGCCAACATCTATACGCAACAATGTCAGGCCTGCCATGGGACGAAGGGGCAGGGCGATGGTCCAGCGGCAAAGGCGCTGAAACCGCCACCATCGGACTTCGCGAAATCGCTCGGAGGCAAGAGCGACGCATGGATCGCCAAGGCGATCACAGACGGTGGCGCCGCAGTGGGAGAGTCGGCCGTGATGCCACCTTTCAAAAGCCTAAGCGCCGAACAGGTGACTGCGCTCGTCGCGTACATCAAACAGTTCAGCGCGAAGTAGAGGCGCACTGTGAGCGGCACAGGGAAATGGCTGCTGCTGTTCATACTCGGCGTGGCGCCTGTAGCGCTGGGGTTGAGCACGTTTGCGCTGTCTTTTCAGCGTGCCGAGCGGGTGACATTTTGTGCGTCTTGTCACACCATGACGCCGTGGATCCGCGACCTCAAGGATCCCAAAAGCAAATCGTTGGCGGCGCTGCACTACCATAACCGCTGGATTCTGAATGACCAGTGTTACAGATGCCACGTCGACTATGATTTCATGGGACCGGTAGCGGCGAAAATGGACGGCGTCAGGCACGTTATGGCATATTACTTTGGAATCGGTATGACCAGACCTATCAGGCTCCGTAAGCCTTACCCGAATGGCAATTGCCTGCAGTGTCATGGAGCGGCCGCCTATTTCACCAGCAATCCCACGCACAAGGCGGTGATGGCGCAGTTAGTTGCGAATCAGCTTAGTTGCGTGACTTGTCATCAACCCATTCACTCCCCGCAGGGATAAAGCCGTGCCCAAGACAATTGAAATCGCTCTGCTGCTTTCCGGTTTGGGCCTGGTGGCCACCCTGTCGTGCCTGATCGACACCACGCCTATCACCATGACGATCTTTTTCATGCTCGGGATCCCGCTGTTTGCCGCCGGGTTTCTGCTCTACGCTGCCGCTGTCCTGAAAGACCTTCGCCAGCATCGCGTGCTGTAGCTGATTTACAGTTGACCCGGTAGCCGTAATCCAGTCCGCCGCGGGAACCGCGCCGACGGTGGTCTAATTTCATTTTAGCCGGGGACCATTTCAAAACGGCGAGTGACTGGGGTCTTCCACTGGTCCTGGTGGGTTTGCTCTATTATCAGGACTACTTCGCCAGGCGGCCGGCGCGGATGGAATTCAATGCCGCTGTCTTCCCATACAGCAATTCTGCTGCGATGCTGCTGGCAGCACCGGTCCGTGACGCGACAGGGGAATGGCGCCGCGCAGGCACGGAACTGCTGGGCAGGGCGGGTTTATCTATGCGGCTGGCGGGTCAGGGTTGTGGGCGTCACGCTCTACTTGCTCGACAGCAACGACCGGCTCTACCTGCCGGTCGAACGCGGGATTACCGCCAAACCCTACAGCGGCGCCCCGGAGGCGCGGCGTCAATGGGCGATAGCGGCGGAACGAACGCTTCTTCGAAGTCAAATGCCGAGAATTCAGCCGGTTGAACGGCGGCGAGTTTTTGGAGCGGAACGTCCGCGAGCCAATGCCAAGCCAACCCAGAAGCCACGCCCAGAACAGCGTCGCGGCCGGCTTCTTGGTAACGCCTTTGCCTCTCGCGAACCGGGACCGACGCCTCTCTGGCTTTCGAGACAATCCGCCTGTGTCGGTTCCGCGCCTCATCCGCGCTTCGCTTATCGCTATGCAACGGCCCATTGCGGCTGAACTCCTATGCGGGCGTAGATGTCCATAACGCGGCGCGGTTCGCCAAGGTCGCTCCATTCGACGCCCCGCACCGGCAGCACCGCCAAGTTCACCGGATGCCGCGCCAGCACCTCGTCCGAAAAACTCACGCTGCTTAAATCGCTATACAGCCGCTCGACCGCTTCAGTCTCGGAGGTGGTACCGAAAATCGGCCGCATCTTGGTAAAGGAGAGGTACAGATTGGGCAGTGCGATCATGAACTGGCCCAGCAGCGTTGATAGGTGCCCCACCATCACGAACGTGTTCCACAGGCAGCCGCGGTCGATCAGTTCCTTCGCCAACTCGGCCGTGGGCTTCTCCCAAAAGCGTCCGACCATGAACGCCGGAGTATCTTCCACCGCGAGCGCAGGTTCGATCCAGCCGTACCCGGTTTCGGGCCACTGCGGCTTGATGCGCAAAAGGATGGTCAATTCGGGACGCGAACTGACCGCCGCGAACGCCATGTCGACGTGCCGCATAAATTCACGATCATTGCTGACGAAATGGTCGGAAGGAAAGATCGCCACCAGAGTTTCCGGAGCCACATCAGCGAGCCGCATCAGCGAGTAAAGAATAGCGGGAGCGGTTCCCCGGTTCTGAGGCTGGACGACGAGATTGCGCGACGGCAGGCCGGACAGGATAGGCGTGTAGAGGTGCTGATGGGTGCGCGTCAGGACAATCGACGTGAGCGTGGGCTCAATCCCCAGTGCGACCCGCCGCAGAGTTTGTTCGACCAGGGTCCCCGTGCCGAAAATGGGGCAGAACTGCTTGGGAATATCCTGGCCGGCGATTTTGCGCGTCAAAGAACGCAGTCTCATTCCCTCACCTCCTGCGAGGATAACCGCCACCCGCTCGTGTTGTCGGCAAGTTGAGATCTGATCCAATGAAGCCTCTCCTTTCTCCGCTCTTGTCATCTACTGCCGCGGTCAGCGTTGGGGGATACATGGGCTAAAAAAGCGTGCTGTTTCGCTGGTCGTTAATCAGGCCGCTATTGCCTCCGTGACGATCAAATCTGTTTCGGCCGGCCTCCTTGAATTCAGCAAGCTGCCCATGAGCTTGGGACGTCCCGCGCTCTGAAATACGGATCTCATTTGCGCCAATAGGCGCACACTACGGCAAATCTAAATATCCGAGCTTAATTAGCTCGATTTCCTCGCTTCGATGGCTGATAGCCGCAAAGGAGACATGTTTTTCGCGCGCCGCAATTGCGAGTCCTTAAAATACATCAAACTGCCGTTTGGGCCATCAGATGCAACGGCTGCAATTGTTACGCGGAGAACCGTTTTTTGCGATCAAGCGACGTTTTCGGCTAGCTATCTTTCACGAAATGTTGAGCCCCGGCGGCCCCGATGGCTGACTCCGGTTTCGTGGAGTAGCCAGAATCCTACGACACGATACACACACGGCGCCGCGAGTTTCGCTATCTCAGCGTCCTTCGCGTTTTGGAGTCAGCGAAAATTGACTGCATCCGGATGATTGTCAGACGCTGCGGGCTGGAGACGTTTCCCGCGCCGTTCGCCTTCTGAAGGCCGCCACTGGTCCCGCGAATTCCTTTGCTAGGACGCATGTGGTGAAAAGTGCGAGGTTCCCACCTAAGTCCAGGGACGTTGGCGGTAAACTGCTGGCGGCGCTGTGGAGCGTCTTTTCCACTGCATCCGTCGACTCGGAAGACAACGGTGTTTGAGTGGGCGGCGGCGTCGGCCAGAATGGGTTGGCGGACGGCGCTTGGTATTTGTATATGACGTATGTCCCTCAATAATTATGGATTCGGTGAGCATGGACTGGTCGAAGAAAATTGACCCCTCGACCAAGCGCACGTCGGCGGCTACCACCGCACCCAGAGAGAGCTTCACGATATCGCTGCCAACCCGACTGCGGGCTAAGTGTGTAAGTCGCGGGACGAACTCGCTCGCATCGCCGTCAGGGTCCTTCCCTTACCCGTAGCGCGACGCCTTTCGAGGGCGTTGCGCACACGGGAACTGTCCATGCCGAACTCCTGGCACAACAAGTCAAAGGAAAACGGTCCGTCGCCATAATTTGCCTTCATCCAGTCTCGCACCTGGAAGAATAGA
This sequence comes from uncultured Pseudomonadota bacterium, assembly GCA_963824565.1. GTDB lineage: Bacteria > Desulfobacterota > Binatia > Binatales > Binataceae > JAJPJA01. The sequence continues at coordinate 228,448 of CAWGQB010000027.1, forward strand.
ATGCGCCGGAGGCGGCTCTTCGCGTTCATGTTTCTCAAATAGCATTCAATGCCGTCCTCAAGCACCGCTAACCTCAACTTGCGCTCGCCGTCCAAGCTGGTGGGATGCCTTAACGCCGAGAAATACTGGACGGGTAGAATAATGGCCGGCGCGAACGCGCCGGACAGCCTCTCGTCCACTCCTTCCGCGCTTTCCACGATAAGTCCTCCCAATGGTGCCCCGTGGTCTAATGCCAAAGAGGCGGCACTCCAGGGATTCTACGTTGGGCGTGACGTGCCAGCCATCGGCGCACGCCCTATTTTGTTATCTGCGGCACAGAAAAGCTCACAATCGCTGAAATGTTTGCAAAGCTAGAAGAGGAATCGGATAGAACAATCGAAAAACACGGTTTGAACAACAACCGCGGTCAGATCAGTTGTAAGGTAGTTTGTGAATGCCGTCTAATGTGTCGGCCCAGCTCGTGATCTCGGCCCCGCCATTCCTGTAGGTCACTGTGATATGCGGAGTCGGATCGGCGGTCACGCTCTTTCTCGTCGATGGTTGTTTCAAGGAGCGGCCTCGCAAAAAAGAGCGTAGTATGAAACACTACCCGTAAATACCGGGCGACGGCTCATCCTCTTGCTCAATGAGCAGGTCGGTGGCTATTTCGAAGGATTGGAGCAAAGGCGAATGGATCAGAATTTTGGCGGCCTCACCCAAGAACAGCAGAACGACTGCCGGGCCGCATTGCAAAAGTTCGTAGATAGGCATGCGATTTCCGATTGGGGAATGATGGTAAAGGTTCAGGAAACAACTGCAGGACAGTACAGCGTGAAAATAGAACTTACTCCGCCGCCGGAATCTGGATTACCGGCATGGCCGATACAAGAAATTGCCGTGGCAGATACATCATTCGATGTCGCAGCAGAAGTGGATATAAAATGCTGGAACTTTCCTATCAAACCCATCAGCCAGAAAGAAAAACGCCGTAAGCGGCAATGACCCTTAGAATTTGAACGCCTCAGTCTTTCTATCCGACGAAGGGAGCGTGCTGTGATTCAAGCCATCTACAAAGGCATAGAAATCGAAATGGAGATGCACCAATACCCGCATGGGTATTGGAAGTGCGATTACTCGCTTATAAAGCACCCCGAACGAACCCTAACGATTTATCACGGGACTGAGGAGTTCCCGACTATGGAGATTGCTAGGGAACATGCTTTTGCTGAAGCTTGCGCCGCAATAGATAAGGCAGGTTGAATCCTCACTGCCGCAATGGGGTCCCTCATGAGGCAAGCGCCCGTAAAGCGTGGTCCGGTCCACGCTCAAAAGCGCAGCCACGTCCTTGCGGCGCTTGTCCTCGTCGATCAGCTTGCGGGCGTGTTCGATCTGCTGCTATTTGGGGCCATGCGGTCGCAGTCTTGGGTAGCCAAAACAAATGATGCAAAAGTTGCCGATGCCGGCGAACTTGATGGTCGCCGCTGGACAAGTGGCGCGTCCTGGTTAGCCGGTTCGCGATCGATTTCGGCGTTGATTTCTAAACTGATAAAATACATTCAATTGCGTCGGGCCGGGCGCGCTCGGTCTGTCGGGTGCTTTCGGTGCAGGTCTCTGGCCCGTAACACCGGGAATGACGGAAAGCGGGGCGCGCATCTCTTCTTTACGAGGCTTGGCCTTGATGACTGCCCAGCCGTTTTCGCGGAGAAAGTTCCCATCGCGATAGTATTGCTGCTTCGTCGAGCCATTTGGGGCCGTGCCAGATAACTGCCGGGCCGTCCCGCGATGCCTCTCGCCATCGCGGTAATATTCCTCCTTCTTCATCGCGCCGGAAGAGGCGCGCCAGATAGCCGACCGGCCGCTCGCGGCGTACGTCCTTCGCCAGCTTGTCATCACGCAGTTTGAGCGAGCAAAAACGCGGTCACCAACCTTCCGAACCGGTATTTTCGGTCCTCCACAGCACCAAATGGAGGAGGCTTGCGGTGGCTTTTGTATCACGCCCAATGTAGTGTGAATGAGTCGGGATCGACATAGGAATCGAGTCCGATCTTGATCCAGCCCCAACGGCGGTTTTTCCACTCGCCTTTGACCGCGTTCCGCTAGACCAACCACAAGCTCAACAAGCAAGGCCTGAGGAGGCTGGTATGTACCTTCCTATATCTCTGGGAAGCATCCTTTTGATCTTTGTCGTGCTCTGGCTGGTCGGCGTGGTTTGACGAACCAACGGCGCATGACGGGCCCATGAACTTTGGCGTTGAGTTTTGCCGTTGGACTTGCGGCTCCCTGCTGCCGAACAAAGTACCCAATGGAGGTCCTTCAAGAATGAAACTTCTGAACCATGTCGTCCTCGCCGCTGTGGTCGCAATATCGGTCGGTTTCGCAGGCGCTTGCGCCGAGGTGCCGGCGCAAACGACTACGACCACTGAATATTCCACGAGTGCTCCGGGACCGGTATACGTCGCGCCGCCGGTAACGACCGGCAGCAGCACAACCACGACTCAGTATACCAACGGCACCGTGACGAGCACCACACCCGGCTACACGAGCGTGGTAACGAATCCATCCGTTGTGATGGCTCCGTCGTCCGCTGCCGCTGAGACCACCAAGACCACCGTGTACGACGACGGGGTCGTGCAAAAGAAGGTCACCACGACTGACTACGACACTTATGACTCTACGGACGACCCAGCCGAGCCTGCAGCCCGTGTTGCAGGTGGCACCTGCCGTTGTACAACCAGTCCCGAGCCAAACAACCACTTCTACGAGTTGGGGAAACGGGGCCACCGAGCAGAAGAGAACGACTACATCTGTCGACGGCTCGGTACAGAACCAGACCACGACGACGTGGAATGGAAATGGAAACGAACCGTCTCAGACCACCACGACCACGACGAATAATCCATAACACCTGTGTGAAGGAAGCAGCTGGCATCTTTCGCTAGACCAATCAAAAGCGTCGCAAGTAAGGCCTGAACGAGATCCGTATTTATCTTCCCCGCTCTCGGGGAAGCGTTTTGAGGCAACTCAAGTGGAATTTGACGATGATGCAGAAACTACCAAAGGGGAGACCCAACCGGCAGAACGGTCTCTGATGACAGAGTTGGCATGGTCCAAGCTCTATACAAAGGCCATGCACAAGGATCTCGGCGCGATTTCTACGGCTGTCAGAAAGAGTCGACCGACGACTGCCGGACCGAAAATGAAGAAAAGCGCGGAGAAATTACGCGATCAGTTGAAGAGCGCGAATCGCACTGTAGGCGAACTCAGCGACGACGCGGGGATTAGGCCCGTGCCAGACAAAAAGTGACCAGCGCTTCAGGGATGTGTTTCAACCTGGCTGTGACGAATCGAGGCAGGGCCGACACGGCGGCGAGTTTGGAGACCCCTCGTGCCGTGTCCTTTCTCAGCGGTCTTCGTCTTCTGGAGGCCGATCATCGATCTCGAGAATTCCACTGATAAGATAAGCCTTCTGTTCTGTGGATAACCTTTTTGTTTGCCTTATCGAGCCGCACGACATAGGCTTATGAAGCAGCCTCTCGCGGGTGCGATTTTGAATGAAACACGAAATTCCCCAGACAATGATCTCGACAAACTAAGCCGCCTTAAAGCGTTTTCGTGGCTTGACGCTTCAGAGCTCAAACTGTTGGCCGGAGCGCTTGCGATCGCCAACTTCAAGAGTCCTCAGGTCATCCTTGCCCAAACCGCGCTCGCATCCCAAGCTCG
>CAWGQB010000028.1:0-462500 GCA_963824565.1 uncultured Pseudomonadota bacterium
CGAGTACTACCCCAGCGATGAGGCCTATCTGATGGCGCTGGCTGACGCGATGAAAACCGAGTACGAAAGGCTGCACCAGGCCGGAATAATCGTGCAGGTCGACTGCCCGGACCTGGCGATGGCGCGCGGACAGAAGAAATTCGCCAAGCTCAGCGCGCGGGAATTCTGCCAGGCCGCGGAGTTGCGCATGGAAGCGCTCAATCGCGCGGTGGCCGGAATCCCGCCTGAAGCGATGCGGATGCATCTGTGCTGGGGTAACTACGAAGGGCCCCATCATCTTGATATCGAACTCAAGGAGATCATAGGTATCGTACTCAAAGCGCGTCCGGCCGGGATCGTGCTGGAGTCATGCAATCCCCGGCATGAGCATGAATGGCAGGTGTTCGAGAAGGTTAAGCTGCCGGCGGGTAAGATGCTGATTCCCGGAGTGATCGACACCGTTACCAACTTCGTCGAGCATCCGGAACTGGTCGCCCAACGGATCGAGCGCTGGGCGCGCCTGGTGGGCAAGGAAAACGTCATCGCCGGCAATGATTGCGGCTTTGCCAGCGGCGCCAGTTTTGTAGCCGTGCATCCCGATATCGTCTGGATGAAGATGCAGTCGCTGGCCGAGGGGGCGCGCCTGGCCAGCAAGCGCCTGTGGTAAAAGAACGCGCAGGTCAAGGAGACAACGATGCGAGTAGGTTTCATCGGGTTGGGCAATATCGGCGGACCGATGGCGCTGCGGGTGGTGGGGGCTTTTCAAACAACCGTTTTCGACATCCGACGCGAAGCCGCCGAGCCCCATCTCAAGGCGGGCGCATCCTGGGCTGATAGCCCCGCGGTGCTCGCCGCGCAAAGCGACGTCATCCTGGTTTCGGTGCCGGGCCCACGCGAGATTGACGATATCGTGTTCGGCGCCAACGGCATCATCAACACGGTCAAGCCCGGCTCGGTTTACGTGGAGTTGAGCACGACGCTGCCTTCCAACATGCGCCGGGTCCACGACGCGCTTAAGAGCAAGGGCGTCGATGCGATCGACGCCCCGGTAAGCGGCGGTGCGGGACCGGCGGCACGAGGCGAGCTGGCGGTGTGGATCGGCGGCGACGCGCAGGTTTACGAGCGCGTCAAACCGGTGCTGTCCGCGTTTGGCAACAAACAAACCATGATTGGCGGAATCGGCGCAGGCCTGACAGCCAAGCTCGTTCACAACCAGCTCCTCTATACCACTATCGGCGCGATTGCGGAGAGCTTCGCGATGGGGGTCAAAGCCGGTGTCTCGCCCGAGGTGCTGATGAAGGTGGTGCGCGACGGCGCCTACGCCAACATATTGAATATCGTGCCCAAGGCGGTGACAGGCGGCGATTTCAAATGGTCGGAATTTGGCGCCGGTCACATCACCCGAAAGGACCAGATGGTTGCCAATCAGTACGGGCGCGAACTCGACGTGCCGCAGCCGTTATCCAACCTGGTCGAGCAGAAGATGATCGAGACGATCCACTTTGCCAAAAAGTAGCAATGTAGGCGGGGGGCGTGCGGGCCAGCAGGACAAATCGGCGCTGAATGGAGAAGGTTAAATGCTTGACAGTGCGGAGGGGGCGGCGCCGCGTTTTAACGGCACTGAACAACCATCACGAGCAAATCGCTGGGGAGGTATGACTCGATGGCTCTGCGGCTTGAAAACAAAAATGCATTAATCACCGGCGGGGCGAGTGGCATCGGGCGGGCCACCGCGATCCGCTTCGCACAGGAAGGCGCCAACGTCTTTATCGCCGATCTCGCCATCGAACAGGCCGAGAAGGTCGCCGGCGAGCTGATCACGTTGGGACGCAAGGCGTTATTCCTACGGGTCGATACCAGCGACGAACAGCAGGTCGAGGCGGCGTTCGCGCGGGCGATCAGCGCCTTTGGCCATCTTGACATTGTGGTCGCCGCCGCCGGCCTTTCGCATCCTAATTATCGTCTCGGCGAAGCGCCGGGCTCGCTGCATCTGCGTCCGGTCACCGAAATCACGCTGGCGGAATGGCGCAAGCTGATGAGCGTCAATCTGGACGGCGTCTTTCTAACCGTGCGCGCGGCCGCGCGCGAGATGGTCAAGGCCGGCAAGGGTGGGCGCATAATCACTATCGCTTCCGCCGCCGCCCGTATCGCTACACCGGGTATGGCCGACTATACCGCGAGCAAAGCCGGGGTCTGGGGCCTGACCAACACGGTGGCCAAGGAACTGGCGCAGTACGGAATTACCGCCAACACGATCGGACCGGGGCTGATCGATACTCCGATGGCTCAGGACTACATCAATATGGTGAAAGCCGCCCGGGCTCAGGCCGCGAGCGGTTCCTCAACGGGGGTGGTCAGCCAGTCCTGGACGCTCTCGCCCTTCGGCGAACCCAACGACATCGCCAATACGGCGCTGTTCCTGGCCAGCGATGAGGCGAAGTTCTACACCGGGTCAATCTTCTTCCCTGACGGCGGCGCAACCATGCATTGAAATAGGTGCTGAAGGTCATCGCGCGGCGCGTTCACGATGGAACGGGCGTTACTTCCAATCGGCACCCGGCTGGGCGATACTCGCGCCGCATATCTTCACTCCGAGCCATGGCCAAGACGGAGAATTTGGCAATTGGAATTGTGCCAAAACGGGTGTAGACAAGTCGGTTAAGCGCGGGCCGTCTTCAGGCGCGAGTCGACGAGGGTACCTATGGCAAGCAATGGGGCAAGCAACGGCAAAGCTCTTGTGATCGACGGCGACGGGCACGTCATGGAGCCTCCGACTCTGTGGCAGGAGCGGATGGACCGCAAGAAATGGGGCGATCTGGTCCCGCACTTCGTATCGGAGGAAGAAGGCGTCTTCATCGGCAATACCTGCCGGGCGCGGCGGGCTCACGGCGATGAAGAAGATCGCCGACGACCGCGGGATGACGGTTGAAGAAGTCATGAGCGTCACCCTCAAGATGGCGGAGCCCGGTGGCTACGACCCGCATGAACGACTCAAGGTGATGGATCGCGACGGTATGGATGCGGCGGTCATCTATCCGTCCACGGCGTTGTTTTTCGGTCCGCTGGATCCGAATCGAAGCGCTGCACAACCACGAATTCGTGCTGGACTGCCAGCGCGCCTACAACGAATGGCTCAGCGATTTTTGCAGCGTCGACCGCAAGCGGCTGTTCGGCCTGGCCGCTGTTCCGCTTCAGAATATCGACATGGCGATTGCGGAAGCGGAGCGGGCGGTTGGTAAAGCTCGGACTCCAAGGCGTGTGGATCCGGCCGTCGGCGTATATCGCCGAGCTGCCTTTCAGCCACAGCGCTTATGATCGATTCTGGGCCGCATGCCAGGATCTCGACATCCCAATCGCGCTCCATCCTGGCGTGCACATCGATACTCCCGGCGCCTGCCGTTATTTCCATCTGGTGAGGGAAAGCGCCAGCTTCACCGACACCAACACCAACGTCGATCCGATCTACGGCGGCTCCGGGCTGGGCCAGGCGGTCGGCAATGCGGTTGACATGATCGTGTCGATGGGGCGCTTGCTGATGGGCGGAGTATGCGAGCGGTTCCCCAAGCTCAACTTCATCTTTCTGGAATCCGGCGGCGGATGGACTCCGACGCAGCTCGAGCGGATGGACGAGCAGGTCGAAACTTTTTGGATGGAGCGGCGATGGTTGAAATTGCTGCCGAGCGAATATTTCAAGCGCCAATGCTACGTCAGTTTCGATCCCGGTGAATGGAACCTGGCGGCGTCCGCCGAATTTCTGGGCCCGGATCGGATCCTTTGGGCGTCGGATTTTCCGCATCCCGAATATACTCCGAAGGTCATTACCAAACTCAAGTCGAAAATCAGCGGCCTGTCCGAGGAAGCCCAGCAATCGATCCTCGGCCGCAACGCGATCAAGGCTTATCGTCTGCCGCTGTGATCGGGCCGCTCGCGGTTGGAACGTCAGTCGCCGTAAAGGAATGAAGGAGGAAATATGTTCGCGCCTGAAAAATTGCTCCACATGACGCACGTTGCCGCCGACGTTAAGACCCGCCTTGCGCTGGAGGCTTGGTACCTTGATGTCTTCGGAGCGCAGACTTATTTCGAGGCGCGGCCGATCGAGGGGCTGGATCGCGATGAGACGCTGATCCTGATCGGCGAGTTGTGCCTGATTCCGCAATGCTCGACCAACCTGGACTCGGAACAAGGGAAGCTGCGCGCATCCTTCGCCGGCCGCTTTGCCCAAATGGCGATCAAAATCCCGGATACCGAGTCGACCGAGGCGCATTTTCGCCAGCACGGCCTCAATCCGATCTGCCTGCATCCGGCCTACAAGAAGATCTTCTTCATGACCGACCCCAAGGAGACCCTCGATATCCGCTACGAACTGTGCGCGGTCGAGATGCCCAACGACATGCGCCTGCGGCCCGAATGGTCGGCAAATTGGTGGCGCGACAGCCATCCGCTGGGAATCGAAAATCTGGCCAGCATCGCGACCGCAACCGGTGATTTGGCAAAGGCGACCAAGTTCTACAAGGAGGTGTTCGGCTGGCAGCACCTGGGCCAGCGCGAGATACCCGAGGAAGGCGCGACAGCGGCCGGCTTCAAGCTCGGAAGCAAGCGTCCATTCGTGATCGAGGTGCTGGCCCCGCAGGCAAAGGCACGCCGCTGGCCGACTATGTGGCCAAGTTCGGCGGCGGAATCTATTCGGTCAATTTCAAGGTCAAATCGCTCGGCGCAAGGCCGCGGATTATCTGAAGTCAAAAGGAATGCGGCTGGTGGGCGATCGCGAAGCGCCGCTTCAGCATCGATCCGCGCGATGCGTATGGAGTGACCTTCAGTTTCGTTGAACAGGATCTGCTTGGCTAGCGTTTCCGGTTCCCTCTTCCACATTCAGTGGTGGGAGAGGGAACAGAACAAAACATTCCGTTACCGCTATTGTGTCGCATCCGCTCGGTGCGCTTGCGCCGATATCGACTGGCGCACGGCCCGCCCTTGGAGCTACGCTTGATACAGGTGATCCAAGTTCACATCGCGGTTGAGGAGCGCCACCTTCATGCCTAGCGATCAGCTTTCGGCTGGAGAAGTCACTGAGAATCCCGCGCGGGAGACTATCTCCGCAAAACTGCGCAAGAGAGGATTCCTGCCCGAAGAGGACCCGCTGACCTCGTTTCCCGCGAATTCTGAATATACGGTGCTGGATGAAATTGGCCGGGACCTTCCGAGCTTGTTGCACGATCGCGGATTTCGCGATTACGCGCGCACGTTCAGGATTCCGCTGTGGCCGGATGATCGCCTTCGTCCGCAGGATCGGCCGCTGCTCAGACTCTATTACGTCCGCGTTGGCTTCCTCGCCTCGGCCTACGTCAACCAGGTGGGCGAGCAATCGGCCACCGTGTTGCCCGCAAACCTCGCCGGCCCACTTTGCCGCTCCTGCAAGCTGCTTAAGCGCCCGCCGATCCTCAGCTACGACGGCTATGCCTTGTACAACTGGAAGCGTTTCCGTAAAGACGGTCCGATTGCCTTGGGCAATATCGACACGATTCAGAATTTCGTCCACCTCTACGATGAACACTGGTTCATCCTGGTGCATGTGGAGATCGAAGCGATCGCGGCCCGCATTCTGGATGCTATCGCAAGAGTCCAAGCCGCATTGGACGGCCATGACTCAGCGGTGATCGATGAGGCGTTGTGGGCTATTGCCGGTGCCATCAACGATCAGATCGCGGTCTTGCGGCGCATCCCGGAAAAAATGGATCCGGCGCTCTATTACAAGACCTTCAGACCATACATCCGCTTCTTCGAGAACGTTTCCTATGAAGTCATGGAAGGCCCAGCCAACACATCGCATGATGCGCCGGCGATGGTCCACATGAACTTTCGCGGCGAGACCGGCGCGCAGAGCAGTATCATGCCGACGCTGGTCGCGTTCATGAAAATTCCGCACAAACCCTCGATGCTCACCAATCATCTGGCCGATATGCGCAACTACATGCCCGCCGAGCATCGGCAGGTAATCGAGGCAGTGGAAGCGATGCCGAGTATTCGGGATCAGGCAGGCAAAGATTCCTACAATGAGGTGTTGGACGCGATGGCGGAATTTCGCTTCATACATTACGGTTGGGCACAGGAATACATCAATCGCCGGACCAACGACCCCCGCGGCACAGGCGGCACGCCATATATGCAATGGCTCCAGCAACTCATCTGGGAGACGCGCGCGTTTAAGAAGAATTGAGTGCTCGAGCGAATCTTGGGCGGCTGAGCTGTTCCAACGGGATTGCATTGTTGCGTGGGACAGCGCACGACGCTTCGAGCCTGTCGGCCCCTTTTCCGAAGGCCGCGGGGCCTCGGTCGGATCAAAAAATGTGATCTAAGCTATTCTGCCAGCGGGCCGTAGTCCAGCTTGGTCAGAATTTCGTGACCGTCGTTGGTGATCGCCACGGTTTCCTTGCCCAGATAGCCACCAATCCCCGGTTCCCAGACGTAGGCTTGTACGGCCAGTACCATGCCCGGCTCCAGGATGGCGCGCGAGTCCGCTTCCGCTCCCAGCGCAGTGCCGATTAACGGCGGCTCCCATCCGATGCCGATCCCGTTTGCGATCGGAAAAGGCGGCAGCGGTTCTCCGGTGCTTTCGTATGCCTTACGGATCGCTGCGCCATTATTTCCTGGACGCAGTTCCTGCTGCAGTGATTGCCATAACCGATGCCATCGCTGAAACAACTCCCGCTGCGCGGATTTGAGCTCGCTGCCCGCTCCGATGCAGGGCCATGTGCGGCCCACGCTGCCTTCATATCCCGCGTAGAGCACGCCGCTGCTCATTGCGACAAGGTCGCCTTCGTTAACCGCGCGGTCGGAATGCAACTGACGCAAAGGGGGAACGCGCACGCCGTCGGCGGATCGCGGTGTTGCGCAGAAGGTGCCCTCGACCGCCGGGGCGGTGACGTTTAACGCCGACATGCGCTGCTCGAATACGCCGAGCAGTTCAGCTTCGCGCACACCGGGCCGCAGCGCGCCGATCGAAGCGCTCAGCGAGGATTCGGCGATCGCACAGGCAGTGCGGATGCATCCGAGCTCGTCGTTGGTCTTGATTCGACGAGCCGCTCGCATTGCAGCTTCGCCGTCGGCCAGCGTGGCCTTAGGCGCGGCGGCCTTGATCAGCCGTTCGAACAGCGGGCTCATCGAGTCCACGCCGACACGCCTGGCGTTGGCCAACGGCGCAATCTGTTTGAGCCGCTCTCCATAAACCATCGGGTTGAAGGAAAGGGCGTAGAGATGATCGATGGGAATCTCGGATGGAATTCCGTCATCCCAGGTCGACAGCAAAAAGATCTCGCCGTTGCGCAGCAGCACACATGATGGACCGAAGCCATGGCCACCACCCATCCACAACCGGCGCGCACCGGAGACGTAACGCCCGTTGCCGTCACGTCCCAAAATCAACGCGTCGAGTTGATGCCGCTCCATCTCGGCCAGGCATCGCTCACGCCGTTGCCGGCGCATCCGCTCGAAGTCAATTGTCCCGCCGAACTCATGCGCCATCGTGCCCGGATTGCGTGCCGCGAATTGCTCGTTCATGTCGGTCACTCGTAGGGAAAATAGGAGTAGTCGGTGAGCTCACGATAGCCGTTGCCGGTGACCTCCAGGATGACCTCGGCGCGGTAGCCGGCCGCGCCGTCATCCCAAATCGCCGGCTCCATCACCATGACCATCCCGGGCCCCAGCACGAAGGACTCGTCGAATTCATCGCCAAGGTTGGACCCGATCAGCGGCATCTCAGCGCTATCGGTCCCGATCCCGTGGATCAGATAAAGATGCTTCATCCAGGGCTTGCGGCCACCGGCAGCCGCCGTCGCCGCACGCGTCAGCATACGGCCTGTTGTCCCCGGTTTCACCTGCTCCAGCACCGCGTCCCTGACCTCACACCAACGCCTGTACTGATCGCGCTGATGCGCGTTGGGGCGGGGGCGATGGCTGATCAGCCAGGTATGACCGTAGTCGGACGCATAGCCCTGATACATGATGCCGGTATCGACCCACAGCACGTCGCCTTCGCGCAGGATGAGGTCGGTCGAAACCAGCGGGAATGCGATATCGCCGTTGGTGGTGTGAGGTCCCCATCTGAGCGCCGGGGCCATCGGCTGCCAAATCGGATCGACCACGTTGGCGGTGGCTCCCAGCTCAAAAATCCGGCGCAGGAAGAGACCCATCAACTCATTTTGACGCACTCCCGGCCGGGCTTGTGCCTGTACGTCGTACATCGCCAGCTCGTTGATCCGTTGCGCGCGCCGGATGCATTCGATCTCGTCCGCGGTCTTTAATAACCTCACCGCGTGCACCATTGGCCCCGCGTCTGCGATCCGCACGCCCCCCAGAAGTTGAGGTAAGGAGGAATACATCGCGGCGGTGTACTCGTCGATCGCGAGGCCTGCGCTGAGCTGCGTTCCGGCGAAGTCGCGCAAGCTCCTGGCGATCGCGTGCACACCGTCTTCGAGATCGGGATAAAGCGGCGGATGGAGATGCTCGGCGGGCAACTCGGGCGGCGCGCCCTCGGGATAGGAGGTGAACAGATGCGGTGCGGACTGCCCCTTCACCGCAATCACTACGGTCCTTTCGTATCCGGCGCGATCGCCATCGGCCATCGCGGCACGAGCTCCGGCTGCATAAGCCACATTGCCGGGAAGGATCAACAAAGCCGCGCCCACGCCCCGCCGATCCATCTCGGCCAGCAGCTTCGCATAGCGCTCCCGCCGCATCCGTGGAAAATCGAGTATGTCGGTCTCCATTTGGCGCAAACTACAACAAAAGCCACGCGTGCGTACATCCCGCCGGCGGATGCGGGGACGCGCGACCTTGCTTCGAGGTGGGCTGGTCCGGGGCTAAAGAAACGGGGGCCCACTCATCGGGACAGGCCCCGTCACAATACCAAAGTTTTGCCTGCTACTTCGCGGCGCGGAAGTTGGGTTTGCGCTTTTCGACGAAGGCGCGCGCCGCCTCGCGATGTTGTGGCGTGACGAAGGTTACCGCCTCCAGCGCGGCGGAGGTGTCGAGCACCTGATGCAGGGCGTGCTTGACCAGCTTGTTGACGGAAAGCTTGGTCCAGCGTATCGCCCATCGCGGCCCGTCGGCCAATTCGCGGGCGAGTTCCTTGGCCTTGGGCAACACTTCGGCGACCGGCAGGGCGTAGTTGACCAGTCCGAGCCGGGCCGCGTCGGCGCCGTTTATCAGATTCCCCCTCATTAGGAATTCCTTAGCCCGATTGGGGCCAATCAGGGGTGGCCAGATGACCGCGCCGCCATCGCCGGCCACGACGCCGATGCGGACGTGGGTATCCGCCAGGCGCGCGGTTTCCGCGGCCACGGTGATGTCACAGAACAGCGCGATGGTGGCGCCCAGTCCGATCGCGTCACCGTTGATCGCGGCGATAATCGGCTGCTGGACATCAAGGATGTCGTTGAGCAGCTGCCCGGGGTCGCGGGGATTCATCGGGAAATCGCTCGCCGCGGCATTGCGCGCGTCCATGTTCTTAACGTCGCCGCCGGCGCAAAAAGCGCGGCCGGCGCCGGTAAGAACAATCGCATCGATCTCCTCGTCGGCGGAGAGGTCGCGGAAAAGGGTGTCGAAGTCGGCGTTCATGTCGGGGTTGACGGCGTTGAGCGCGTTGGGCCGGTTCAGGGTTACCGTCGCCACGCGGTTGTCTTTTTCGACCAGGACGGCCTTGTACTTGCTGTAATCGATCATGCGAAAATTCCTTCGTTACCTATCTGAGGCATATATCCTAAAGCGCCGATGCTGGCCAGTTTATCAGCGGGAACGTCCGCGAGGCGATGAGCGCGGCAGACCCGGCGCCGCCGCGCTGCTTCGAGATGCGGCAGGCACATCGCTCTGCTATTTTGCAGACAAAACACTTGCGCGAAAGATGCGCGACGCGGAGGGCTTATGATGCGCAGCGAAAATCGAATCTTGACCACCCACACAGGAAGCTTGCCGCGCCCCGACGACTTGCTGCAGATGGTGCGAGGAGGCGAGACCGGCAAGCCGTTGGACCAATCCGCGTTCAAGGCCCGGGTCAGGTCGGCTGTGGCCGAGGTGGTGCGACGCCAAATCGAATGCGGCATCGACCTGGTCAATGACGGGGAGATGGGGCGTCCGTCGTATGCGACCTACGTCAAGGATCGGCTGACCGGCTTCAAGGGAGAAAACGGCCGAATTCCAGCGGCGGCGGATCTGTCCGACTTTCGCTCCTTCGCGCGCCGGGGCGCCGGTGCGATTGGGATCGCCGAGCTCGGGCTCCCGACTTGCAACGGCGCAGTGGAATATCAAAACACGCAAGCCGTGCGCGAGGATATCGATAATCTCGGCACGGCGTTGGGCGACGCGAAAGCGCGCGGGTTTCTCACCGCCGCCTCTCCCGGAGTGATCTCCTTTTTCCTCGGCGACGCCTTCTATAGCGACCACGAAAAGTACGTTTTCGCGCTGGCCGACGCGATGAAGACCGAATACCAGGAGATCTGCAAAGCCGGTTTCACGTTGCAGGTCGACTGTCCGGACCTCGCGATGTCGCGGCATATCCATCATAAGGACAAGACCCTGGCGGAGTTCAGGATGATCGCGCAAATGCACGTCGAGGCTCTGAACCATGCGCTGAGCGGCATTCCCGCAGAGCGAGGTCCGGATCCACCTGTGCTGGGGCAATTACGAAGGGCCACATCATCGCGACGTCGCTCTCCGCGATATCATCGAAATCGTGCTGAAGGCGCAAGTCGGCGCCATCTCGTACGAGGCCGCCAATCCTCGGCATGAGCACGAATGGGAGATCTTTTCCCAGGTCAAGCTGCCCGACGGTAAGGTGCTGATACCGGGAGTTATCGACTCGGTGTCAAACTTTATCGAGCATCCGGAGCTGATCGCGCAACGCCTGTGCCGGGTCGCCGACCTGGTCGGCCGCGAGAACGTGATGGCCGGGACCGATTGCGGATTCGGCACCGCCGGGGTTTCGCGCGTCGACGGCGAGATTGCCTGGGCCAAGCTGCGCGCGATGGTCGAAGGCGCGCGCATCGCCGGCGACCGGCTGTGGCGGCGTTAGTTCAGCGGTCCGCGGCGGTTCGGAAAAATCCGGGCCGAGCGCGTGCGTATTGTTCCCGGTGGAACCAGGCGAATTGCTTTGAAGCTTGAACGATCCCGCGCGGACATCTAATGTTGTAGTGATGGCAGACCTTACAGAATCGAGCTACCAGCCCGCGCACGAAATCGAGCAACTGACCGGTAGAGACCATCTCTACCAAATCCTATGCGGCACCGGAATCGCGTCGGGGCTGGCGCTGCTGTGGGCGCTGGAGACGGTGCGGAATTGTGCATTTTGGGTGCTCAACGCGCTCAAGATCCCGGCGCGCCGGCATAAGCGAGGCTCGGCGTTCCCCGCCGGACCCAGACGCGCCTGAGCCACAGCGCTTCGTTACATTCCACATTTTTGTCGAGCGCTTTGCCGGGGCTGCAGACGTCGGCGATCGAGCCGTTCGAGCGCCCGTATGTGGCGATCGAGATAGTACGGTAGCTTCCATTGTTGAGCGCTATCATTCGTGCGCCCCGTGATAGAGCTCGATATAAGTCCATCGGAACCTTTCAAAGCGTGTCTGTAGGGCGCTACGTGCCGCGGAATAGGGCGCTCTCGCACCAAGTTCCGCCTTTAGCAGACGGCGCTCGGCCGCTAGCCGCCTCAAATGACCGTAGCCTCGGGTGTCAAGCGCTTGAGGCTCAAGCTGCGTTCGCTTCAGGTAATCCTTCATCGCCAGGAGGCCGGGCACGGAAGCGGCAGCCGCGGTCAGATGCTTATATGCGGCGACCACGGCTTGAGCGTCGCCAAAGCGTCTCCCACGCGCGCCAATCTCAAGCAACCTCTGGGGGCTTTTTTCGGTCAATGCGACGAATGCGGATATGGTCCGCTTCACCTCGGGCGGAAGATGGCTGTGGCAGGCCCGCGCGAAGCGGCTGAGAGTGTCATCAACGGCGCGAGCTTCCTCGGCCAGGCGTGTCAGCACCTCGCCCATCCGAGCGATGGCTGCCGCAATCTCGGAAGTTTCCCCAACCTCCAAAAGTTCCGGATCGAAGAGCTTCAACATCCGCAACGCGTCATTAAATTCCTTCACATCCGGAGCCGATTCACGGCCACGGACAAACGCGACGCCTGACGTGCCGATCCGAATCGTGCCGCCGCTGCGCGCAGCCAGTTCGAACAGTACCCGCTGGCGCTCCTCGGGCGAATCACCGCCGGGATTTACCCAAGGCGGAACCGGAATCCGATTCCATAGTTGATTGGCGTTCAGGGCCGATGGCTGGCCGCTCAGATGGGCTACCACCAGCGTGCGCAAAATCTGCACTGCCAGAGGGCGGTTTCGGCGTCCCACAGTCAGGCAGGCTGAGGCCGCGTTGCGCAGCGCCGCACGTCCGTCGACGCCGAGGCGTTCCTCGATGATGTGTCTGATCAGGGATGGCTCGAAGAGGTCATAAGGGCAGATCAGGCGTTCCAGGTCGTTATGGTGCGACAGCAGTTCACGCGCCATCAGGGCGAGTCCCGCGATTGTGGATGTTTCCTGCAGGCCGCTCAGCGCGAGCAGCGTCTGCGGATGGAAGGGAAAGATTTCTTCAGGAGCAAACGGCGCGATTTCGAGGCCGCGATAAAGATACTCTCTTTCGGTCCATCGTGGCTCCAGCCGGCGCGCGTGGCCCACGGCAAGCGCAAGCCGTTTGGCCAAATCAGGTGGTCCGACCTTCGCCATCACTGGCTCCCTCGGCGGAGCGCCCAGACCGGCCGCAACCACGGTCAGGCGCGGCCGTTTCGAAGCGCGGGCGATCTGAACCAGATCCGTGGCGAAGGCCGGCGTCAGGTTACGGCCCAGATCGATCGCGACGATGATGGCGTGGACTCCCGCTCGCCGTGCTTCATCCAACGCGGCCACAAAGCCGGCCTGCGCACCAATCCTCAACCACTGCGCTGCGGAGCCGTGACGATGGGCCAGCGCCGCCGCCAGAGCCGCGAGGATATCGTGATCCAACTGGGCTGGCGCGTCCGGAGCGGAACAATCCAGCGCCAGGATGAGTTCGCGCCCGCCAGGTTGCGAAGCCTGTGCCAGCCGCCGCCGCGACGCGAGGTAATAATTCAGAAAATGCGTTTTGCCGCTGCCGGCCGGATCTCCCAGCCACAAAAAATCCCCCGGCGCGCAATCGTGCGCGGCTGTTCAACAACGAAAGGGTGCGCCGCGCGCCACGCGTCAGAATGTAGGATTCGGCCGCGCCGTCATCATGCGGCGCCACCGCCAGCGCGATCCGATCGACGACCGCTGGTTCGAGTTTATAATGAAGATATGAAGGAGCATACGGATGCGTTTGTCCCCCTGGCATGCATCCATTTGTAGCAGACTTTGACTAGACGTATCTAGTCCCGTAGGCAGTTTGTCCAACTAAGAGACGGATTTAGTTTGGATGTTGTAATTCACTTTCGGTATTTGCAGGCGTGCGCGGAGTTGCTTCATCCAGATAGGATGGGAGCGCTTGAGGTGGAATGTTCCCGACCAAAGGATCGGATTCTGTCTCTGCGGGGGGATGAGAGCCAGGAATGTAAAATTCCGCTTTGAGTGTCCCTTGAAAGCGCCAATTCAGAAGTTGTAATCGACCGGCGGGACTTGGAGGCGGGCGCGGAGTTGCTCCATCCAGATCGAATGGAAACGTTCGAGGTCGAAGGTTCCCCAGGTGCCCTTGATGTCGTTTTGAATTTCGCGCATCTGTTGCAGCGCGGTGCGGAGCGCATCCAGAGCGGACTGGCCGCGCGAGGCTGGTTGGCCACGCTTCGGTCGCGGCGAGGTATTCGTCGAGGCCGGCCAGGGTCTCCATGCCATAGGTCCACAATTTGCGCTCGGCTTCGACCAGGGGATCGGAGTGCCGGGCCAAAACACTGCCGGCTACCTCGACTGCGATTCGCAACTGCGCCGCCGCTTTTTGCAGGTCGGACCGCCTGGGCTGGGTCGGCGTCTTGTACGGCCGCAGCACCTCTCCATAGGTCAGCGTGAGCGCGGAGGCGCGCTGCACGGCACGATATGCGGGCGCCATCTCCGATCGGCACGCGGGATGGCGTTGCGCCAGGCTGTCATCTAAAAGTGCCTCGGGGTCTTCGTCCGGATCGACGGCCAGCCGTGTGAACGCAATCAAATTGACCGGATAGGCGAAGACGCTGAACGCGCCGAAGGTCAGGCACGAAACGCTCCGGATGCCGAGCGCGCGATAGGCGCGCAGATCCCGCGCGATTACCGACGGCATCGCAAAGCCCAGGCCGCCGAATAAAATCGCGTCGGCGTAGTATTCGAAAACGTGCCCCGTCCTTCGAACAGATCCATGTAACGCTTGAGGCCGGCGAAATAGCGCGGGTTGGTCGCGCAATCCGGATCGTCGATAGCGTGGCTGTAGCAGCGCTCGCGCGGCGCCCATTCGAAGCCACGTTGGCCAGCGGACGCATCCCGCGGACCGGATCGATGGTGTCATGATACGCGAGGTAGGCTATCGCCGGCGCCGCCTCGTCCGTCGCGGAAACCTATCGGCAGCCGCCGACGCGATGGCGTTGACCAGATCCAGATACTGGAGCTGCGGCGCAATCCCGCGGCATCGATCGCACATGCACCACGCGCCTTTCCACACGTCCGCGCCCCAGACATGGAGCAAGCGGGTGTCAGGATGGCGTCTGAGATACTCCAGCGCGCCATTGCGCACCGTGGTGAGCGCACCGGGATTGGAAACGCACAGGTTTCCCATCTGCTGCCGGACCCCTTTGGCGTCGGCAGGAAAATATTCAGGATGATCCGCGAAGCGCTCGCGGGGCAGCAGTTGTTGAATCACGTGGCCGCCATATTCGACGTCGATACCGCGCTCAGTGAGCAGCGCCTGGAGTCTCGTCGATTCGATATTGCGTGTCGAACGCGTGGCGGATGTAGAAGAACGCGTTGATTCCGTTACGCGCCATCCACGGTATGAACTCGCGATCATGCGCCAGATGCTGCTCCAGCGGTTGCGGCTCGGCGTAATGCCAGGTCATGATGTCCGACACCAAACATCGCCGATCGAACGCCGGCCGCGCGACAACCGGCGCCAGCGCTGCCAGCCGCGCCGGTTCGACGCGCGGGAATTGCGCAGGTGCGCCGAGTGGAAAGCTCGCGCCCAGCTCGCGCATGAGCCGATAAACCGCGTCGAGCACGCGGCGCTCATCGGCGCCCCTCAGGACGATACCGTTCTCATCCGGAACGATGGAGTAATCATCAGAATTGCCCGCAGGCTCGGGCCGCGCGCCGGCCGTCGCCGGAGGTCAGCACGATTCGCGGCCCGCTCAGTTCGCCGCTGGCCTCGATTGGGAGTGCCTGCGCGAGCATCGCACCCAACCCGTCGGACATTTCGCGCGCCGCGAACTCCAGCACCCGGCCCGCCTGTGCCGGACGGATGATTCGCAGCTTCGCGTCCGCGCGCTGAGCCTTGCCGCTGTCCGGATCGTTGTTCATCGCGTCATTTTTTGCCCGTCTCCGTGATGATAACATCTAGAATAGGGTCAACCAGAACCATGCCAAGCCCCAATGAAATCCTAAGCGAGCTGAAGAAGGTCAAGTTTCCAGGCTTCTCCCGCGATATCGTCTCCTTCGGCCTGGTCAAGGACATCGAAGTGGGCCATTCCGGCGTCACCGTGATGCTGGGCGCGGTTTCGGCTAATCCCGATGTGGTCAAGGCGATTACCGAGGAAATCAAGAAAGCCGTCGCCTCGATGCCGGGAGTGTCGAACATCGAGGTCGAAGTCGAAGCGGCGCAACCCGCGCGTCCGCCGGCAGCGGGTCAGAGCGGCAAACGATCGATTCCGGGCGTGCAGCACGTGCTCGCGGTGGCCAGCGGCAAGGGCGGGGTCGGGAAATCAACCGTCGCCGTCAACCTGGCGCTGGCGATGAGCGCCATGGGCCAACGGGTCGGCCTGATGGACGCCGACGTATATGGGCCCAGCGTCGCCATGATGATGGGCGTCGACCAGAGCGTGAGGGTGACGCCCGAGCGGCGCATCATCCCGTTGACCCGTTACGGCGTGCGCTATGTCTCGATGGCCCTGTTTATCAACGATCAGACTCCGGTAATCTGGCGCGGGCCGATGGTGACCAAGCTGGAGACCGAGTTTTTGTTCAATGTCGAATGGGGCGAGCTTGACTGCCTGGTCCTGGACCTGCCCCCCGGCACCGGCGACGCGCAACTTACCATCACCCAGCGCGTGGCCCTGGCAGGCGGGATAATCGTGACCACCCCGCAGGAGGTGGCCTTGCTCGACGTGAAGCGCGGGGTCGCGATGTTCAACGAGGTCCATACTCCGGTGCTGGGTGTGATCGAGAACATGAGCTACTACATCTGCCGCAAATGCGCGCATCGGCATGAGATCTTTGGTCACGGTGGCGGAGCGCGGATGGCGGCCGAGTTGGAGCTGCCGCTGCTGGGCGAGTTACCGATCGTCCCCGAGCTTCGCGCCGGTGGCGACAGTGCCAAGCCGCTGGTTGCCGCTAATCCGGGGCATCCCGCCAGCCAGGAATTCTCAGGCATCGCGCAGCGGGTCATCGAGCGGCTGAAGCGGCTGCCGAAGCCGGTCGCGGCCGAGATCCTCCAGTAGCTATCGATGCAATTCAGGCGAATGTGGTTTTGAGGGCGGATGCGGTTTGCAATTGTTGACATCGAAACCCGGATCGACAAGCGCCTGGTGCGCGATGCGCTTTATGCGGGCGAGCAGATGGACGAGCAGCAGGCTTATCTGCGCCTGCGCGACGAGCTCGGCGGTGGCTTTTTTCCGACCTCATTGCACGTGCCAATTTCGATAGCGGTGGGTAACGTCAACGATGACCACATCCTGGAGTCGGTCGAAAACCTGGCGGCCGAGCGCTATTCGGAAGTGGAATTGGTGCGGGAGTTCTGGCGCCGGGCCGAGCACTTCGGAGGCTGCCTGGTGACCTTCAACGGCCGCGGCTTCGACCTTCCGGTACTTGAGCTGCAGGCGTTGCGTCATGGGATTTCAGCGCCGGCACATTTCGCCCAGCGCCCGCGGCCACTCAGACGATCGTATCATCTTGATTTGCAGGACTTTCTCACCAACCGGGGCGACTTTTCGAATCCGCGGCGGGCTCAATCTGCTGCTCAAGAGCATCGGAATGCCCGGCAAGACCGGAATCGATGGCTCCCAGGTGCAGGAGCTTTTCGAGGCCGGACGTCTGGACGAAATCCATCGTTATTGCCGCTGCGATGTCATCCAAACCTATTTTTTGTTTTTGCGCGTTCAACTGTACGCGCGGCCGTATCGACCAGGCGCGATATCAGAAGGCGCTGGAAACCTGCGCGCGCTTCCTCGACGAGGTTGGCGCAAGCGCGGCGCAGGAGCCCTTGTGATGGCGCCCCGGCCGAAGCTCGGTTGATCGTCATCTCCCGCAACGAGGAGGCTCTGATTGGCGATTGCCTGCGCAGTGCCGCGATTTGCGACGAACGGATCGTGATCGATTCATTTTCCACCGACCGCACCGTCGAGATAGCGTTGGGCCTCGGCGCGCGAGTCTTTCAGCGGGGCTTTGAGGGCTATCTCAAGCAAAAGCAGTTCGCCCTGGAGCAGGCCACCGCCGATTGGGTCCTGAGCCTGGACGCGGATGAGCAACTCACTCATGGGTTGCGGCAGGAAATCGCCGCCACGATTGGAGCGCCAATCCGGCCGACGGCTACGAGATTCGCCGGATTCTCTATCATCTGGATCATTATTATACGCGAGCGACCTATCCGGACCGTCATCTGCGCCTGTTTCGCCGCGAAGGGGCAAAATATGGCGGGCGCGAGCCGCATGCCAAAGTTATAATAAAGGGAAAGGTCAAGCGGTTGCGCGCGCCGATGCTGCATTTCAGCTACGAGGACATCGCCGATCACGTCGCGACCATGAACCGCTTGACCACCCAATCGGCGGCCGAAGCGCGCTACCGGAGGCTGATACCGATCAAGATGGTGGCCAATCCGGTATGGCGTTTTTTCAATTTTTACGTGCTGCGCGGCGGATTCACGGAGGGGACCAGCGGATTGTATGCGTCGATGGCGGCGGCATTTTACGTTTTTCTCAAGTACGCGAAGATTCACGAACGCAAGCTCAAAGAACGCCGCGTGATCGACGGATGACGTTCAATGGCGCGCTTAATTTACGGTGAATCGGCGGTGCCCGGGAATCCGGCGGTGCACTTCCCTAACCTTTCAAACCTGATAACGTACCCACACGAATGAGGCGTTTGTTCGGCTACATGCGCCGCTTCGCGTGGCGCTACGCGTTCGGCATCATCTGCACATTCATCACCGCCACGCTGGCGATGCTGGTTCCCTATTTGCTTGGCAAGGGAATCGATGCCATCCAGCACCACCACTTCGAACAATTGGCCCGCATCGCGGTGTCAATTTGCGTCACCGCGCTCTTGATGGGTTTCGCGCGCTGGACTTCGCGCTTCACGATCTTCAACTGCGGGCGCGACGTCGAGTACGAAATCCGCAAGGACCTGTTCGAACACCTGACCTGGTTGGGCGCGGATTTTTACGAACGGTTCAAGACCGGCGACCTGATGTCGCGCATGATCAACGACCTGGCCGGGGTGCGGATGATGGTCGGGATGGGCGTCCTGACCATTCGTCAATACCCCGCTTTACTACGTTTACGCGCTGAGCTTCATGCTCTCGATGAATACGCGCCTGACGCTCGCCACGCTGGTGCCGTTCATCGTTCTGTTTACGGTGATGAAATGGCTGACGCGCTCGCTGATGGAGCGCAGCCTGAAGGTCCAGGAGGGGCTGGCGGAGATCGGTTCCAAGGTGCAGGAAAGCCTGACTGGAATTCACGTGATCAAGGCCTACTGCGTCGAGGATTACGACGCGCAGGTCTTTCGCGGCATCAACGACAACTTCAACCAACAGGGTCTGGCCCTGGCGCGGTTGCGCGGCGCGATGGTCCCGATGGTCCGCTCCTCGTCGGCGGTTGCCGTGATGATCGTCCTGATTTATGGCGGCTCGCTGGTCGTGCGCCACGTCATGTCACTGGGCGACCTGATTGCGTTCATGGCCTATCTGGGTCAGCTTGCCTGGCCGACCACTTCGCTGAGTTGGATGATCAGCATCTACCAGCGCGGGAAGGCCGCGATGCGCCGGCTCGAACAAATCTACAACACGCCGCTGCTCGCCTCCATGCCCGCAGTCAACGGCAAAGTCGAGATTTCGGGCGCGGTCGAATTTGATAACGTTTCCTTCAGCTATTTCTCGTGGCTGGGCGGCGCAAACAACGGGCAGCCCTATGCGCTGCGCAATGTCAGCGTCAAAGTCGCGCCCGGCTCCAAACTCGCCATCGTCGGGCGCACTGGCGCCGGCAAGACCACGATGGTCAAACTGTTGACGCGGATGCTGGAGCCGACCGCCGGACGGATATTGCTCGACGGCCGCGACATCCGCGAGATTCCGATCGGCGAACTCAGACGCGTAATCGGCGTGGTGCCCCAGGAATCCAACCTGTTTTCGCAGACCATCGCCTATAACGCCGGTTTCGGACGCATCGACGCCAGCCGCGGCGAGATCATGGAGGCGGTGCGGGTAGCAGGGCTGGAAAGCGACCTCGCCGCGATGCCGCGCGGGCTCGATACGGTCGTAGGCGAGCGCGGGATGTCGCTATCGGGCGGTCAGAAGCAGCGCGTTACTATCGCCCGCGCCTTGATCTAC
Source organism: uncultured Pseudomonadota bacterium (assembly GCA_963824565.1). GTDB lineage: Bacteria > Desulfobacterota > Binatia > Binatales > Binataceae > JAJPJA01. The sequence continues at coordinate 19,732 of CAWGQB010000028.1, forward strand.
GATACCCCGGTACTGGTTCTGGATGACGCTTTGGCCAGCGTCGACACCGAAACCGAGCGGACGGTTTTGGAAAATCTGACCGCGGGTGCGCGCAGCCATACCACCATCGTGGTGTCGCATCGCGCCTCCACCGTGCGCGACGCCGACCAGATTGTCGTGCTTGACCACGGGCGCATCGTGGAACGCGGAACCCACGAGGAACTGATGGCGGAAGGCGGAATTTACGCCGAACTGTTCAAGCGCCAACTGCTCGAAGAGGAGCTGGCGGCCTACTGACCATGGCAAGTAAACCACAGCCCAAGCGGACGGCAACATCTTACGATTGGGGGCTGCTGAAATGGATTTGGACCTTCGTGCGTCCCTATCGCCGCTTGTTCTTTGCCTCCCTGATCCTGATGCCGCTCAACACCTGCTTCTCCCTGGGCCAGCCCTACATGATCAAGCTGACTATCGATTTGTTCATATCACCGCGGGCGGGACATCATCCGCCGCGCTGGCTGGCACCGACGCTGGCAAAGGCCGGCTCCCACGGGCTGGCGGTGATGGGAGCAATTTACGCGCTGCTATTGTTGGGTGAGTTCTCCTGCTTTTTCGGCCAGTTCTATCTCACCATGATCGTGGCGCAGTATAGCCTGTCGGACCTCCGCCTGGCGCTCTTCCGCCACGTGGAGCGGCTGCCAACGGCGTTTTTCGATCGCAATCCGGTAGGAAGGCTGGTCAGCCGCATGACCACCGATATCGACGCGATCAACGAGATGTTCGGGTCCGGTTCGCTCACCCTGCTGATGGACCTGCTGACGCTCAGTGGAATCATCGTGATCATGGTGAGCCTGAGTTTCCATCTGGGCCTGTGGGCGATTTGCGCATTGCCGCCGTTGCTGGTGATTATTCGCTTCTTTCAGGTCAGATCGCGCGTGGTGTATGGCGAGATCCGCGACCGTCTGGCGGCGCTCAACTCCTACCTTTCGGAGGCGATCGGCGGGGTTTCAATCGTGCAGCTTTTCACCCGCCAGGCGGAGACCGGCCGCGAATTCGACGTTCTGAACCGCGAGGCCCGCGACTCACAGATGATGGCGAACTTTTATGAAGCGGGTCAGTTTTCCCTCATCGAGGCGATCAGCTCTATCACTATCGGCGTCATCGTGTGGGTCGGTGGCGGTGAAGTGATGCATCGCCTGGTGAGCATGGGCACGCTGTTTGCTTTTATTGAGTACGCCAAGATGTTCTTCCTGCCCCTGCGCGACGTCTCCTCCAAGTATACTGTCTTGCAGTCGGCGCTGGCCTCGGCCGAGCGCCTGGAGGAACTGATGCGCGAGCCGGTCAAAATCGAAAGTCCGGCGGTACCACGGACCCCCGCGGTCAAACGCGGGCGCATCGTGTTCGATAACGTGGGGTTTTCCTACCGGCGCGGCGAGCCCGTGCTCAAGGGGGTTAGCTTTACTATCGAGCCGGGTCAGAAGATCGCCATCGTCGGCGCCACCGGTTCCGGAAAATCAACTATCATCAAACTGCTCAATCGCTTTTACGACGTCGAAGAAGGACGCATCCTGGTCGACGGTGTCGACGTCAGGGAGTGGGCGCTGCCCGACTTGAGACGCGCGATCGGACTGGTTCAGCAGGACGTGCAGATCTTTTCCGGCACGATTTTGGATAATGTGCGCCTGAGCCGTCGTGATTTGCCCGAAGCGGAGGTTCGCCGGGCGCTGGAGCGCGCCCAGGCGCTGGATTTCGTCGACGGCCTCCCGGCTGGACTGGCTGAAGACTTGCACGAACGTGGCGCTAATCTTTCGGCCGGCCAGCGCCAGCTCCTGTCCTTCGCCCGCGCGCTGGCTTACGATCCGGGGATCCTGGTGATGGACGAAGCTACTTCCAGCGTCGACAGCGAGACCGAACGCCTGATCCAGGTAGCGGTGATGCATCTGCTTGCGGGGCGGACCGCCCTGGTCGTGGCCCATCGCCTTTCGACTATTGAAAAGGCCGACCGGATCATGGTGCTCAGTCATGGCGAGCTGCGCGAAAGCGGCACTCACCTGGAACTGCTGGCGCATCGCGGCCTGTATTATCGTCTGTTCGAGCTGCAGTATGCTCGCGCCAGCAGCGACGAGCCGACGGCCGGCGCCGAGGGCACAACAGACCGGTGAAATCGGTACGCGTCGTATCGCGTATCGGGGCCGCCAGGATTGTGCTGGCGCTGCTCGCGCTGATGCTTTCCGGCTGTGATATCGGTTATCTGGCCCACAGCGCCTGCTCCGAAGTGCGCTTGCTTTGGAACCGCAAACCGATCGATACGATCCTGGCAAACCCCGAGCTTAGCCCCGAGGCGCGCGCCAAGCTGGAGATGGTGCTGCAGGTGCGGCGCTTCGCCGCGAATCACCTGGGACTCAACGTCGGCGGCGCCTACAAGACTGTCTCTCAGGTGGACCGGTCAGCGGTAACATGGGTATTGATGGCGGCGGAACCCGACCGTTTGACTCCCTACACCTGGTACTTCCCGATCGTGGGATCGGTTCCATACAAGGGATTCTTCGATAAAGCGGCGGCGCAGGCTGCCGCCGATGCGCTGGAAGCTCGGGGGCTGGACACTTTCATACGTCCGGCGGTGGCGTTCTCCAGCCTGGGCTATTTCGACGATCCCTTGCTCTCGAATCTGCTGGGGCTCGACCGCGTCGTATTGGCCGGCGTCATAATCCACGAACTGTTCCATCGCACCTATTTCCTGGCCAGCAATGTGATGTTCGACGAATCGGCGGCCAATTATGTCGGCGGCCGGGGTGCGGTGGCCTTCTTCGACAATCTCAAAGGCGTCAATTCGGAAGACGCGGCGACCGCGCGCGCGGTGATTGCCAGCGACATGAAGTTCGGGAAATTCCTCGAGCTCGAGGAGAGCCGCTTGTTAAAGGTCTATTACAGTGGCCTGCCGCGTGACCAGATCCTCAAGCGCAGGGCAATCCTTTTCAAGGATATCCAGTCGGATTACGTCAAGCTCAAACCGGAATTATCGGGCATGGAGCGCTTCGACCTGGACAAGATCAAACTGAACAACGCGGTATTGATCAATTTCCAGCTTTATTTTCACAATCTGGACGACTTCGCGGCCCTTGACGCGCTCCATCAGTGCGACCTTCCCGCGACCATCCAGGCGATTATCTTGCTGGCCAAAAGCAATACCGACGATCCCTTTACGGCCATCCACAAAGCGGTCGAAGCGGTGCATCCGAACCTGGACTGTATCAGCGGACCCACAGCCGGGCGGGCGGAAACGCCACAGCCGCGGCCTTAGGCTGCGCCGCGGCGCTTAGACGGCTTCCAGAGTCCACGGCGGGTCGTGCGGTGGGAGCCTCGGACCGAGGCAAGGCGGCCTTATCAGCTATTTGCGGCATGCCGAGCAACTGAAAGATCATGTCGGTGATCATCTCCATGATCTCATCGAGCACCAGCAATTCCTTGGGATAATACCATCTTGCGGGGCCGCCCAGGATGTCGCACACCGCGATCGCGGCGACGGTAGCGTTCTTGACCCGGAATTTTCCAGCCGTCATCCCCTTTCTTATGATCTCTTCGACCCGATCCTGAAAGGCGCGTCCTAACGCGCTAATCACCTGGTAGTTTTCCGGGTTGAGGCTGCGCACCTCGCTGGTGATGATGAACGCCTCCTCCTTCTTTTCCCACTGATGAGTAATGAAGAAGCAGATGAGCACCCGCATTTGGTCTTCTGGTTCGTCGACCGCGCGCAGTCTCTCGTTGAGGGTCGCAATGTTACTTTCGATGATCTCTTTGAGCAGCCGGAACAGAAAATCCTGCTTGTCCCTGATGTGGTAGTACAGGGAGCCGCTTTCGAGACCAACGCTGTGGGCCAGCATGCGCAAAGTCATCGCCTCAAAGCCGTGCTCGTAAATCAGGCGAATGCCCGCCGCTTTGATAGCGCTGAAGGTGCCCGCCCGATGCGAGCCTCGCTGTCTCATGAAGCAACCTCCCCAGACGAATCTTGCCGAAACCAGTTCCGTGCCTCGGCGGTTGCCGCGTGCCCGGAACGAAACTCAGAATGCGTGGCACCCGAGATCCGTCATCAAGCAAACGGTCGCCTCGGCCGATTGGCCGTTGACGCGTCGATCTCCGGAATCCGCACGAATCAAGGCGAACCAGATAACCCATTAGGTCATTTTTGAACAAAAGCCAAGGCTCACAGGTGACTATTTTCGGTCGCCGGTTTCATTATCGCACCCCTCGCCGGCCTGCGACGGAGCCGCCCGCTGGCCGCCTCTGATCCGGTCATTCGAACTGCAGCCCATATAACCCGGTGGCATTATCACACACGATCTTGCGCGTGACTGAGTCGGGTATCGAGGCAAAATTCTCCTTGATGACCTCGCGTGAGTGGGGCCAGGTGGAGTCCAGATGCGGAAAGTCCGAGGCCCACATGAAATTGTCTTCACCGAAAAATTTATACAGCGCCACTCCGCACGGATCGTCCTGAAAAGTCGCCCAAAGCTGGCGCCGCGCGTATTCGCTGGGTTTGAGCGGCGGCGGATTCGGCGCTACCCCCAAGCCATAGTTGTGATCGAGCCGATGCAGAAAATAGGGCAGCCAGCCGATGTCGTTTTCGGTCGATACCAGCCGCAGCTTGGGGAATCGCTCGAGTACCCCGCCCATCAGAAAACTGGCCAGACACCCTTGGGTTTCATGCACCCAGTCAAACAGCAGCATGAACGGATTCTTGGAAAAATCGGTGATGCTCTGGTGCTTGCTGGTGGTGATGATGTGCAGCGACAGCGGCATTCCCAGTTCCGAGGCGGCCTGCCAGAACGGATCGTAAACATGGTGATGATAGGCCTGGTTCGGCCCATTGGAAATCATCGCACCGCGCAGACCCGCCTTGGCACAGCGCTCGAGCTCCTTTACCGCGGCAGGAATGTCCGCCAGCGAAATCAAGGCGGTACCCAATAAGCGCCTGGGACTGACGGAGCAATATTCCGCCAGCCAATCGTTGAAAACCGCGAAGCAGGCGCGCTGCAACTCGGCGTCCTGAAGCGAGAAAAGCGCCAGGCCGTTGCTGGTATATAGCACCTCGGCGGCAACGCCGTCGGTCTCCTGATCGGCAATGCGCTTGGTCGGATCCCATCCGCTGGGGCGCCCGGCTTCGTAGCCCTTGCCCAGATGTTCGCGCAATTCCTCGCCGCGCATGCCGGCGGCAAACTGTCCGGCGACCGGAAACTGCACGCCGCCGGGAGCAACGATCAGCCATTTGCCGTCCTTCTGCACGACCTTGGGCGCTGACTCGCGGTACCTGCGGTCCATCCGCGTTTCCCACAAATCGGCTGGTTCCACCACGTGCGAGTCGGCTGAAACGAGACGGGCGTTTTGCATGGTCGATCCTCCGCAGTGAATTAAGGGGCCGATTCCCAAATCGCAAACCTGTCTATCGGCCCACCCTAATCTATCCCACAAAGCCGGCCTGCTTTGTCAACCGCGCTGAAAGTGTGCGAGAGGGGATTCCTTTCTGAGTTGCGGTCGAGTAAGGGTGCCTTTGGACACCAATGCGAAGATTCCCACCCATCGATACGATTCCTAAGCGCTTAGGTTTATGCTAATGTGCCAAGCGTATTCGGTTTTGATGGGCTGCGTGTGGTCATCTACCCTGCTGATCATCGACCTGAGCACGTCCACGTAATTGGAACGAACGGCGAAGCGGTGTTCATTCTCAATTGTCCTGCGGGACCACCGGAACTGCGGGAGAGCTATCGATTCAGTCGACCCCCGAGTGGGTCGGATCAAGGACGAACTGGCTGGCAACCTCGCCGTCTTGTGTAAGGAATGGAGAAAGATTCATGGCCGTTAATGAGCAGGAGTTTGCGCAGGCTCAAAAGCGTGGGCGCGCGCGGCGGAGGACCGGCTACGCGGTGGCCGCACGCTACGATCCGGGTACGTCGCGTATCGTCGTGAGCCTCAATACCGGTCTTGAGCTGGCTTTTCCGCCATCACTCGCGGAAGGCTTGGCTGGCGCCTCGACCGAGGATCTGACTGACATTGAAATCAGCCCGGCAGGGCTTGGCCTACACTGGCCGAAGCTCGACACAGACGTATACATACCGGCCTTGCTACGTGGCATTTTTGGTTCCCGACGTTGGATGGCGGCGCAGCTCGGTGCCGCCGGTGGCCGCGCGCACAGCGAAACCAAGGCGGCCAGCTCTCGCGCCAACGGTCGCAAAGGCGGCCGCCCACCCACGAAAGTGGCGAAGGGTTGAGATCCGATACTTACGTTATGTCGCAAGGAGTCCGATTCACCCGACGGATCGATTAACCCACGCGACCGGCGGGTCCAGGTATTGTGCCGTTTCTTGCATCATGAAAAAGACTAATAGTGGGTGAGAAGACTATGCATGAGGGAAACGGCGCTTCCAGTCAGGGAGAAACCCAGCGCTTTGCCGAAGCGGTCGCGATTGCGAACATCCCGACTCTGTTAATGGTGTTGGTGCAGTTAACCGGAGATCTCCGCTGGTTGGAGGAGCCATACCGGACGACGCGTGGCCGCGGAGTCAACGACAACGACACCGGCGGACTGCCCGAGCCGATCCAGACCGAAGTGCGCACGGCGGCGCTCAACGCCATCTTGGCCTGGCGCGCGGGGCGCCCTATGGCAATTGCGGAGCCGTCCGCGGAATTGCGGCTCAAGATGCTGAGCCGGGCAACGGCCGAGCAAGTTCCCGCCGAATACGACCCGATCATCGCGGCCGAGCTTGCTTTGACCCCCGATATCGCGGAAAAGCTGCCCGTCCCGGACGGATTCGAAGTCCTTATTATCGGCGCCGGGCGTCTCGGGATTATGCGCGGCGATCAATCTCCAGAAGGCTGGTATTCCCTTCACCATCCTCGAAAGAAGCACGACCTTGGGAGGGATCTGGTGGGACAACCGATATCCGGGCGCCGGTGTCGATACCCCAAACCATCTCTACTCGTATTCTTTTGCTCCCTACGACTGGTCGATGTATTTTGCGCTGCGCGACGAACTTCGCGATTACCTGGAGCACGTAGCTGACAAGTTCGGTCTGCGTTCACATATCCGCTTCGAGACCGAGGTCAAGGCGGCCAACTATGACAAAGAGAGCCAGCGCTGGATAGTTGCCGTTGGGGGTGCTGACGGTTCACAGGAGACCCTCAAAGCCAACGTCCTCATCAGTGCGGTGGGGATCTTCAACCCGATCAAAATGCCCGATATAAAAGGGCTCGATCGCTTCGAGGGTCCGTGCTTTCACAGTGCTCAGTGGCCCGCCGATCTCGATCTCGAAGGCAAGCGGGTGGCAATGATCGGCAATGGCGCGAGCGCCATGCAGATTGGTCCCGAGATTCAAAACACGGTGGCGTCGCTCACGATCTTCCAGCGTTCCGCGCATTGGGCGGCGCCTAATCCGCAATTCCGCCAGCCGATCCCGGAACCGCTGCGTTTCCTACTGCAAGAAGTGCCGCTGTATCGGATGTGGTATCGGCTGCGCCTCGGATGGACGTTCGGCGACCGGCTGCACTCGGCCTTGCAAAAGGACCACAACTGGCCCCACGCCGACCGCTCGCTGAACAAGGTGAACGACTCGCATCGGGCCTACTTCACGCAGTACATCGTCTCGGAGATCGGCGACCGCACCGAACTGCTCGATAAAGTCGTCCCCGACTATCCGCCGTTTGGCAAACGCATGCTGATGGACAACGGCTGGTACCGGATGTTACGCAACGAGCGCGTGAAACTCGTTTCGGATCCAATTGTCGAGATCCGCCCCGATCGAATCGTCACCAAAGATGGCGCGGAGTATGCCGCCGACGTATTGGTGGTGGCCACCGGATTCGATGTCATTCGATTCCTCTCCACCTTCGAGGTGCGCGGCCGCTCGGGACGCAGTTTGCGCGAAGTATGGGATGATGACGACGCGCGCGCGTACCTGGGGCTTGCGATCCCGGACTTCCCGAACTTCTTTTGCTTGTACGGTCCCAACCTGCAGCCGGGCCATGGCGGAAGCATCATGTTCGTCGTCGAAATGCAGATGCGTTACATCATGGACCTGCTCAGACAGATGTTCACTCAAGGAATCGGCGCCGTCGAATGTCGCCAGGATGTGCACGACGTCCACAATCAGGCCATCGACGAGGCGCACGCAAACATGGTCTGGACCCATCCCGGCGTAGAAACCTACTACCGCAACCAGCGCGGCAGGGTCGTGGTCAATTCTCCTTATCGCAACGCCACCTTTTACGACATGACGCACGCGGCCGATTTAGATGACTTCATTGTCGAGCCGCGCCACTCCTAGCTGGCGCTGCTTCGCCCCCCTTGTCAGACATTTTCCTGGCCCAATCGACGCTTCCGGTAGGCAGCGCGCACACCGCGTGCGGTTGAGACCGCAAAGGCCGACGGCAGGACTTCCCTTCTTGCCCATCAAGCCGAACGCCGTTTAAGCGCTAGGCTTGATCTGCACGCGCGCTTGAGCTTCGAGCGTCGAGCGCGATATAGCTGGCAGTAAGAGGTGCGATTTATGGCATCCGATGGATTGACGATTAGGGACAAAGCCGCGATTGTCGGAGTTGGGGAGAGCCGCTACTTCAAGCGCGGAGGCGCTCCGGTCAGCGAATTTCGCCTGGCCTGCGAAGCGATCATGAACGCCGCCGAGGACGCCGGGATCGCGGTCACCGATATTGACGGCCTGGCCTCCTATGCTGACGACCGCAACGAGCCCATCCGGATGGCCTCGGCGCTGGGGCTGCCGGAGTTGCATTTGTCCAACATCTTCTGGAGTGGAGGAGGTGGCGGGGTGGCGGGCGCGATTGGCAACGCCGCTGCGGCCGTCGCCGCTGGCTACGCCAAATACGTCTGTGTCTTTCGCGCTCTCGCGCAAGGGCAATTCTTTCGCTTTGGCGCGGCGCCGGCACCCAAAACCGTCACCGGCAATGCGATGTACACCCTGCCTTACGGCATGGGTACGGCAGCCCAGATGATCGCAATGCGCACGCGCCGTTTCATGCATGACTATGGAGTCCAACAGGACACGATGGCAGCGGTGGCGATGGCCTCCTACCATCACGCGCAGTTCAATCCCCGCGCCGTGATGCATGGGCGCCCGCTGACGCGCGAGCAGTACGACAATTCGCGCTGGATCGTCGAACCATTCCATCTCTACGACTGCTGTATGGAAAACGACGGCGCCGCCGCCGTGATCATCACCAGCGCCGAGCGCGCCCGCGATCTCAAGCACAAGCCCGCCTACGTGATGGCTTCCGCGCAGGGCTCGGGCTTTCGCCAGGGGGCGTCGGTCCACAATTCGCCCGACTACGGAACCTCCAACTTCAAAACGCTGGCGCCGCGCCTGTTCGAGATGGCTGGAATCACGCCGGCTGACGTAGACGTCGCGCAGTGTTACGAAAACTTCACCGGCGCCGTGGTGATGTCGCTGGTCGAGCATGGATTTTGCCGTCCCGAAGAGACCAACGATTTCTGCCGCTTCGAGAACCTCACTTGGCCCGACGGCAAGCTGCCGATTAATACCAGCGGCGGGAATCTCGCGGAATGCTATACGCACGGGATGGAGCTGATCAACGAGGCGGTGCGCCAGGTGCGCGGAACCTCAACCTGCCAGGTGCGCGACTGCGAGGTCTCATTGGTGGTCGCAGGGCCGGCGGTGCCGCTGGTTAGTGATCTGATCCTGCACGCTTAGGAAAAGGAGGAGCCGCGATGGCGCCCGAAGCTGCCAAACCACGTTACTGCCTGCCGGCGGGTATGCCGATGCCCGACCCGTCCCGATCCGCGTCATTTCATCACGGTTTTTGGGAGGCTGCCCGCCGCCATGAGCTGGTCGTGCAGCGTTGCCGCTCATGCGCCACCTTTCAGTTCGGACCCGAAGAGATTTGCCATCACTGCCGCGGCTTCGATCTCAACTGGGAGCGCGTTGAGCCCAGCGGCAGGATCTACAGTTGGGAGCGGATTTGGCATCCTTCATTTCCCGTCTTGAAGGAGGCTTGTCCTTATCTGGTCGCGCTGGTCGAACTGCCCCAGGCCGGTAATATAAGGATGCTCGGCAATCTGGTCGGCGAGCCGCGGCTCGACCCGCCTATCGATGGCAAGGTGGAGGCGGTTTTCGAGGACCACGAAGAGGGCTTTACCTTGGTACAATGGCGTCTGGTCGACTAGACCCACGCCTTTCGTGATTTGAGGATATCCGTCGGAGTCCTACAATAGAGTGTTGAGGAGAAGGGCCTTGGAACCAAACGAACAGATCCCAAACGAACAGACCATTGATGAGCCCAATCGGTGGCGGCTGGAATCACCCGGTTGCGAAGGATGGGAACACACCGCGCGGGCCGGCGATCCCAATAAGTATCTGATGATCTCCGTGGATTGTCATGCCAACGAGCCGCGCGGGTTTATCAGCAAGCGCCTTGATAAAAAGTATCGCGATCGAATGCCCCATGTCGTCGTTGACGAAAAGGGCGTGAAGTTTACCGTCACCGACAGCGGTGACAAGTCGCGCTTGCTGATGAATAAGGATCTGGAAGGCGAGGATTTCATCCGCGGCAAAGCCGGATATACGCCAGAGGGTCGCCTCGATGACCTCGCACGCGACGGCGTGGAGGCCGAAATCATCTTTCCCAACAAGGGTCTGCTGGTCTGGGCCACGCAAGACGGCGGATTCGCGATGGCCCAATGCCGCGCCTACAACGATTGGGCGTGGGAGACCTTCGGCCCGTACAACGACCGGATGTCGCCGATGGCGGCGATCGCGCCGGTCGATTTGGAGGGCGCAATCGCGGAGATCAAACGCGTCGCGAAGATGGGCTTCCGCGGCTTGGCGTTGCCCTGCAAGCCGATTTACGGCGCGCCTGACTCGCGGCAACCCAATTATAATCTGCCGGTTTATGATCCGTTGTGGGCGGCGATCCAGGATACCGGTTTGCCGATTACCTATCACATCTCAACCGGACGCGACCCGCGCACCGCGCGCAAGGACGGCGGCGCGGTGATCAATTATGTTTGCCATTCGCTATCGCCGACGATCGAGCCAATCGCCAACATGTGCGCGTCGGGCGTGCTGGAGCGCTTCCCCGGACTGAAATTCGCCGCGATCGAGTGCGGTATCGGATGGGTGCCATGGGCGCTGCAGGCGATGGACGAGGCCTATCACAAACATCACATGTGGGCGCAGCCCAAGCTCAAGATGCTGCCCAGCGAGTACTTCAAGCAGCATGGCTCGGTCTCGTTCCAGGAAGACCCCGTGGGCCTGGATCTCGCGGTCAAATACGGGTTGGTCGACAACTTCATGTGGGCCAACGATTATCCGCATCACGAAGGGTCGTGGCCGCATTCGGCGCAGGCGATCGAACGTCAAATGGGCCAATTGACCGACGACCAGCGGGCGAGGATCCTCGGACTCAACGCGGCGCGATTGTTCAAGTTCGACATAACCGCGCTGCGCAACCGCGCCGCAGCGACCGTGCACTGAGCGCTTCTGCTCCCTCTCCTAATCCCAGGAGAGGTAACCCATATGGCGATCGGTAACATATACAAGATCAAGTCGTAGACAGTAGGGCGGGCGTCCCTGCCCGCCATAGACGTCGGCGAGGGATGGCGGAGCGGCGGGCAGGGACGCCTGCGCTACTGTTGAGTCAGATAGAATCAGAAAGGCCTGGTGTTGGTGCGCTTAACTCAGCATCTCGCGCAGCGCTGCGGTCACATCCTCTTCGTAACCGCCGAAGAAATGATCGGCGCCCTCGATAACCCTGAACGACGCACCTTTGCCCAGCCTGGTGCATAGCTGCTCCAGTTCCGCTGCCGGACAGAAAGAATCCTGCGAGCCGCCAATCAGAAGGATGTTGCCGATCCGCGGCGCCGATTCGCGTGTCCATCATCCGCAGCGGCGCGGCGATTAGCACCAGCGCCTCGAGTTCGCCCGCCTGCGGCGCGGCCTGCCACGCCGCGGCCGCGCCGAAGGAGTAGCCGACCAGCACCATCGGCGCGTCCTCCAGGCCCGGCTGCGTGCGCATATAGTTGATGGCTGACGCGGCATCCTGGGCCTCGCCCGCGCCCCCGCCGTAACTCCCTTCGCTTTCTCCCACGCCGCGGAAGTTGAACCGCAACGTCGCGAAACCCTTGTCCCACAATGCTTCCAGCGCGGCCTCGACTACGTTGTTGTACATCGAACCGCCATACTGAGGATGCGGATGACAGACCACCGCGCCGGCGGGCGCCGACGCCGGATTTTGCGGGCGCGAACAGACCCTCCAAGGTCAGATTCTGGGACGGAAAGCTAATCTGCTGTTCTTTCATAAGATGAGGCGACTCGATTTTGGCTGCTCCGTTGTTCCCGGAAACGCCGATTTTTCTTTCTGCTATACTATGGAGTCAGGATGAACGAAATGCCGAGCGGAATCCGCGATTCGCAGCCGACCGGATGCTGGCGCGCCTGGCGCGCTGGCTGCGGCTGATGGGAGCGGACGTCCTGTTCGATCCGGCTTTGGGGGGCGCCGAACTCCTGCATCGTGCCCGCGACGAGGGGCGCACCGTCGTGACCCGCGACAAACGCCTTCGCACCGCGCCGGACGTGATCTTCCTGACCAGCAATTTCTTCCGCGAACAGTTGCGCGAGGTGTTGGCGCGCCAGCCCTTCGACCCGCGCGCCCATGCGTTTACACGATGCTCGGCATGCAACGAACCGTTGCAATGGCTCGATCGCAACCTGGTAGCGCGCCGCGTGCCACCCTTCGTGTTCGCCAGCCATGAGAGATTCGCCTGCTGTCCGCGATGCGCCAGGATCTACTGGGACGCGACCCACGTCAGCCGCGCGCTGGCGGAAATCCAGGCCCTGGTTTCGCCCGCCTTAACCGCGCGCAATTTTCCGGCCAGGTCATCGTTCGCCTGGGGCGGCCCGCCGACCGCAACAAGCTTTTTTGGCGTGAAATTCCGCGGAGCGCAGGCTTAACGTTCCAGTCCGTCGCGCTCTTGCATGACCGGACAGGATGGTCACAATAAAGTAACATGCCGTTGGTGACATGCGGCTGACGAAATTGCGCGGCGGCTCGCGGTCGCCTCGCAACGCCCAAACCGGGAGTGCGGCAGCGATGGTGGATGACCGGGAGCGGCTGGAAAAAGCCGTCGCCCTCATTAATGAGGGTTTGCGGGCCCAGCAGGATCAGGAACTGGACCGCGCGATCGAACTGTATCGTGCCTCGATAGAGGTCTGCCCTACTGCGGAAGGGCATACGTACCTGGGCTGGGCCCTGAGCTACCAAGGCAAGTTCGACGAGGCGATCGAGCATTGCCATCAGGCGATCGCTATCGACCCCGACTTCGGAAATCCTTACAACGATATCGGAGTCTACCTGATGCAGCGCAACCAGCCGGAACAGGCGATTCCATGGCTGGAAAAGGCCAAGCTTGCGCCCCGCTACGAGCCCCGCCAATATCCCTATATCAATCTTGGCCACATCTATGCCGAGCGTGGAGAACTGTTCAAGGCGATTGGCGAGTTCGAAGGAGCGCTCAAGCAAGCGCCTGAGGACGAACGGATCCGAGCGCCATCTCGCCGAACTCAAATCCAGACTGAACTAGGGCTCGGACACCGCAAGGCAAAAGAAATGACGTGCGGTCTTCTCTTTGATTAACCGTTTGGTTAAAATGGATGTCGGCGAGAACAAGACTCAGGCGTGGAGCAGACCATGGAACTCAGCGAAATCGATTTGAACAGTTTCGATTTGTTCGTTTACGGCGATCCACATGCCGCATGGAAGGTGCTGCGGGAACAGGCTCCGGTTCATTGGAACCCGAAGGACGACTCCGGTTATTGGTCAATCACCAGGTACCAGGACGCCCTTGGCATTTACCGTAATCCGCATACTTTCAGCTCCGAGCGCGGTGGGATCTCGCTCAATTACGGCCTGAGTGACGAAGAATCGATGGCGCAGGCTGCGGGATTCGGCCAGATGCTGATCGTCACCGATCCGCCGCGCCATACCCGGATGCGCCAGATCTTCAACAAGCGCTTCACCAAGGCGGCTTGGCGCCGCTCGAGCCGCACGTGAGAGCGATCACGACGGAAATTCTCGACGCGGTGGCGTCACGTGGCGAGTGCGATTTGGTCGTCGATGTCGCGGCCAAGCTCCCGACCGCCGTGATCTGCGAGATGCTTGGAATACCGAAGGCCGACTGGGACATGATGTTCACCGTGGCCAACATGTCGATCGGCACCCATGACCCTGAGTACCAGGTCGATGGCGACGCCCAGGCCACCGGGCGGCAGGCCCAACTCGCCTGCTTCAATTACTTCGTCAATATCATCGGAGAACGGCGCAAGAATCCCGGCGACGATCTGGTCAGCGCGCTGGTTCATGGCGAACTGGACGGCCAGAAGTTGACCGACATGGAGATTCTGTTCAACTGCTTCCTGCTGATCATCGGCGGCCAGGAGACCACCCGCAATGCCACCTCGGGCGGGATCGCCGCGCTGATCGAGAATCCGTCGCAGCGCGAGCGATTGATGAAGGATCGATCGCTGCTGCCCACGGCGGTGGAAGAGGTTCTCCGCTATACCTCTCCGATCACGCATCTTATGCGCACCGCCACCAAGGATACCGAGATCCATGGCCAGCATATCAAGGCCGGGGACCGGGTAGTCATCTGGAACGCTTCCGCCAATTACGATGAGGCGCAATTCCCCGATCCCGACCGCTTCGATATCGCGCGCACTCCGAACGAGCATCTTGCCCTCGGCCACGGCGAACATTTTTGCCTGGGTGCGAACCTCGCGCGGCTGGAACTCCGGGTGATGCTCGAAGAGGTGCTGAAGCGGTTGCCCGATCTGGATCAGGCGGGGCCGATGCAGCGTCTTTATTCGAACTTCGTAGCCGGAATCAAGCACATGCCGGTCAGATTCACACCGGCGCGCGCGGCCGCCTGAGCGAAACGAAAGGTCAACTCAAGCCAAATGAAAAAAGGCCGGCTTCCCCAACCCGGGGCGCCGGCCTTTTCATTCAAATCGTGACTCGCGTCACTTCATAACACGGGCCAGTCCACTGGGCGTGTAGATACCCTGTCTCGAGGTATTCGCCCGGCGCGTCCTTGTCGAATTTGAGATCATAGCCGATATCCGGCGAGGCGTGGCTGTTCTGCATATCCATGCCTAACGAAAATGCGAACGCCCTGGCGATCATGGTCTGCTCGCCCTGGAAATCGATCGGCGCCGCGATCAACCATTCGATGTGGTAGATCTTATCGTTACGATCGTAATTTTCAATCATCATCGGGTAAAGGGTCTGCTTGTCGACGTAGAAGATCCTCTGCTGATAGCAGTAGCCCTGGCCTAAAGCCGGCAGCGGCTTCATGTTGATGACGTAATAATCGCGCACTTCCCAGTGGTTGTGTTCGGGTTTCGGCCATCCGGGAAATGCGGCGCCGGGTTGATAATCGCCGCCTACATAATTGAGGCGCGACTCCACGGTGTAGGCGGTCTTCGGATCGGCGACCGCGGTGAGCAGCTTCTTCTCACCGTAGATATTCCGGCTGGAAGAAATGCGGGTTTCCAATCGGTGTCGTCGGCCAGATAATCGGTGCCGAGAATCGGCGTGCAGCGCGACGCGCTGGACAGGCGGAGCGAGCGGCGCAGACTGGGCAGGAACACATATTCCTCGGTCATCTTGGTCGGATCGTTGGAAACCAACTCCAGGGAGGTGGTGTAACGCGCCTGCTCGGGAGTTAACTCGACGAAACGGTTAGCGAAGATATTGCCGCCCGCGTCGGCCAGTTCCTGCGGATAGGGCGGGTCGCTCAGATGCATCAGACGATAGAAACTGTCGTCGGTTTCCACCGGCGTCACGTTGCCAAAACTGTCGGTTTCCCAGTTCTTGCTGTACACGTGAATCAGGAACGGCACGTAATAGCCGGCCCAGGCGTCGAACATGATTTTTACGGCCTTGTTCGGCTCGCTCGGATTTGGAAAGGGAACCCCGGCCTGATAGCCCTGCCAGGTGAAGCCGCCGGTTTCCGGAGCCGGCAGCAATTTGGTCTGGCCCGCGTACTTTTCGGTATCCTGACGCATCGCCTTGGGCATCGGATAGTTGCCGGTCGGCGCGACCTGAATTACGTAGTCGGGGGTATCGCCGACGTGAAAATGGACCTTGCCGCTGTACGCAATCTGCATCCAGGTCGGCATGAAGCGCTTATACTGCGTCCAATTTTGCACCGTGATGCTGGTTCCCGGCGCAATCGTGTCGGCCGAGGATGCGTCAACCAGGTCGTTATAGGCGTTGCGGTCGAATTGCTGCGCCCGCGCCGCTCCTGCCGCTGCCAGGCGTCAATGCCAGCGCGATAGTGCAGATCCGTCTCTTCATCGTTACGTCTCCGGCTATTTTGATTTAAGAGAGTCCCAGCGAGCTCGCCACTGACGCGTCCAAAACGCGCCGGCTCGACCAGCTTGCCCGCCCTCGTTGTGGCAAGCCGCAAGAATCAACGAGTCGAACTGTCCGATTGAAGTGGCTAAGCGGCACACCCGACAATCCCGCGCAGGATCGAGGGCGGCCGCCGCGGTGCTACAGGTAAATTAGGCCAACTAACATTCGTCTCGACAACGCTGAATTCCAAGCTCAGCTAATAGTTCGTAAACATGGGGCGGAAGATCGAGCAACAGCCGCGCGTTCACTACCGGGTCGCCAGGACCACTCGATCAAGATGACTCCAAAGGCGACAGCAAGCGCGGAGTGATCGGAGCCACGATGATAGTAAAAAAATCCGGCAGTACGGGCCGAGCCGTACTGCCGGAACACGAACAGCAAATCGCGCTGAGCGATTACCGCATAACGCGGTCCAGTCCGCCGGGCGAGTAGATGCCGGGCTCGAGATATTCGCCGGGCGCATCCTTGTCCATCTTGAGGTCGTACCCGATGTCTGGCGAGGCGTGATTACCCTGCCAGTCCAGCGCCGAGGAGAAGGCGAACGCGTTGCGCAACACCGTGGTTTCACCTTTGTAATTGATCGGGCCGTGGATGCTCCAGCTGGTATGGTAGAGCTTGCCGTTGCGATCGTAGTTCTCGATCAGCGAAGTGCCGTCCCAGGTCTGAGCGTCGATATAGAAAATCCGCTGCGAGTAACAATAGCCTGCGCCCAGCACCGGCAGCGGCTTCATGTTGATGAGATACATCTTGCGCACTTCCCAGTGGTTGTAGCCGGGTTTTGGCCAGCCAGGGAGCGCGGCGCCGGACTTGTAATCGCCGCCGGCATAGCCCAGGCGCGATGGCTCGGTGTATGCGGTCTTTGGGTCGGCCACCGCCACCAGCAGCTTCTTCTCGCCGTAATACTCGGGCGCAAAGAACGCCGGCTTCCAGTCGGTATCATCCGCCAGATAGTCTTCGCCCAGAATCGGCGTGCATCGCGACGCGCTGGACAGGCGCAGCGAGCGGCGCAGACTGGGCAGGAACACGTATTCTTCGGTCAACTTGGCCGGATCCTTTGAGATCAGTTCCAACGAGGTGGTATAGCGGGCCTGCTCAGGCACCATTTCCATGAAGCGGTTGGCGAAGATGTTACCGTCGGAATCGGCCACGTCCTGCGGATAGGGCGGGTCGCTCAGCCCCATCAGATGATAGAAACTGTCGTCGGTTTCCAGCGGAGTAATGTTGCCGAAGCTGTCGGTCTCCCAGTTCTTGCTGAACTCATGAAGTAAAAACGGCGTATAGGAGCCGGCCCAGATGTTGTACATGATCTTGACGGCCTTGTTGGGCTCCTGCGGATTGGGGAAAGGAATACCGGCGTTGTAGCCTTCCCAGGTATAGCCGCCGGTTTCCGGGATCTTAATCAGCTTGGTCTGCCCGGCATACTTCTCAGTGTCACGAAGGGCGTCCGCGGGGATCGCGTAATTCCCGGTAGGCTGCACTTCCATCGTATAGTCGGGAGAATCGGCGATATGGAAATGCACATTGCCGCTGAACGCCAGCTGCATCCAGACCATCATGAAGCGCTTGTACTGGGTCCAGTTGTGTACGGTGATCTTGGTCCCCGGCGGAATAGTGTCGGGCGAGTCCGCGTCGACCAGTTCGTCGTAGTTTTTGCGGTCGAATTGCTGAGCAAACGCCGCCGCGCCTGTGGCCAGCAAGATTGCCAGCGCGATTGTGCAAGTCCGTCTGATCATAAGTTCGTCTCCGGTTTTTCTTTAAGAATAAGGAGAGCTCCATTCACCGTGCTGACCGTCGAACGGAATTTGGCGTCGACAGCGCCGGACTTGCCGTGCTCTCCATTGGCAAGCCGCCGGAATCAACAGTGTCGAATGTGATCGATATGCGGTGGCAATCCGGAACAGGACGGTCCCCCGCAGGCCGGGGATCAAAACCGGGCGCTGTTAACAGATCAGACCAACTGACACAGTCGCTTCGACAACACTGACTTCCAAGCCTGATTTGCCGTTTTTAACATGCGCTAAAAAAAAGGCAAGAGTCCGAGCTTGGGAATTTGAAGGCAGGCGAAGTAGCGGTTCCGGCGGTGACCAAGGGTGTGCACGCAACTGACACGCCGATAGCCAAAAAATGGGCAGCGCGGGGCTCGCCGCGCTGCCAGACTTTCACCTCAATCGCGCCATCAGCGATTACTTCATGACGCGCGATAATCCACCGGGGCTGTAGATGCCGGACTCGAGGTATTGGCCCGGGGCGTCGGCGTCGAGTTTCAGGTCGTAGCCGATGTCAGGGGAGGCGTGATTGCCCTGCCAGTCCATGCCCAGGGAAAAGGCGAAGGCGTACCGCAACAGCGTCTGCTCACCTTTGTAGTTAATCGGGCCATGGATGCTCCAGTTGGTGTGGTAGATCTTGCCGTTGTGATCGTAGTTCTCCAGCAGCGAGGTGCCATCCCAGTTCTCGGCGTCGATATAGAAAATCCGCTCCGAGTAACAGTAGTTTTTGCCCAGCACCGGCAGCGGCTTCAGGTTCATGATATACATCTTGCGCACTTCCCAATGATTGTAGCCGGGCTTGGGCCAACCAGGGAACGCGGCGCCGGATTGGTAGTCGCCGCCGGCGTAGCCCAGGCGTGACGGCTCGGTATAGGCGGTCTTCGGATCGGCGACCGCCACCAGCAGCTTCTTTTCGCCGTAATACTCCGGCGCGAAGAACGCCGGCTTCCAGTCGGTATCGTCCGCGAGATAGTCGGTGCCCAGAATCGGCGTGCAGCGCGACGCGCTGGACAGACGCAGCGAGCGCCGCAGACTGGGCAGGAACACATATTCTTCGGTCAGCTTGGAGGGATCCTTAGAGACCAGCTCCAAGGCAGTCGTGTAACGCGCCTGTTCCGGTGTAAGTGACATGAACCGGTTGGCGAAGATATTGCCGTCGGCGTCGGTCATGTCCTGCGGATAGGGCGGGTCGCTCAGCCCCATCAGATGGTAGAAGCTGTCGTCGGTTTCCACCGGAGTGACGTTGCCGAAGCTGTCGGTCTCCCAGTTCTTGCTGTAACAATGCACCAGGAATGGGGTGTAGGCGCCGGCCCAGATGTTGTACATGATCTTCTCGGCCTTGTTGGGCTCCTGCGGATTGGGGAAAGGTATGCCGGCCTGGTAGCCTTCCCAGCCGAAGCCGCCGGTTTCTGGAAGCGGAATCAGCTTGGTCTGCCCGGCAAACTTCTCGGTGTCATCACGGGCGGCCTTGGGAATCACGTAGTTCTGGGTCGCCTCCACATCCATCGTGTAGTCGGGGCTATCGGCGATATGGAAGTGGCTCTTGCCGCTGAACGCGACCTGCACCCAGGTCATCATGAAGCGTTTGTACTGCGTCCAGTTGTGTACCGTGATCTTGGTTCCCGGCGGAATGGTGTCGGGCGAGTTGGCGTCGACCAACTCGTCGTAGGCCTTGCGGTCGAACTGCTGAGCAAACACCGCGGATCCCGATGCCAGGAACACGGCCAGCACAGTAAAACAGATTCCTTTTCTCATGCGTCCTATCTCCATCCGGATTATGAGGTGACGTAACGGCGCGCCGGACCATGATTGGCCCAGCGACCGCGCTGTCGTCCGTTCGAGAACGCGAGCGGAATCAACTTTGTCGAATGTGCTGGACTTTAGGGAAGGTCCGAACGACGCCCCGCGGCAAAAGCCGAGCGGTTAAGCCTCATCTGAAAAGGACTCCCCGACAAATCCTCAGACTCGACACGCTGAATCCCCAAACTCAGACGTGCGTTGCATTAACACGACAGCCCGGCGGGCGTCAATCAATCTGGTAGCTAGCGCTTGTTCGGCTCTCGTCAGAGTGAAGCGTTTCAAGCTTCTTTAAGTCCAAGCTGGGGCATAAGCGTGTTTGACGCCCCCCTGCGGCGCGACCGTTTAGCTGGTGATCATCGCTCGATTGGCGGCGTCTTCCACGACCGTGCCCTTGAAGAAGTCGGGATTGACCGCGGTCCACAACTTGACCGCGTTGGTGAAGACGAAATCCTTGAACTCGTCCGCGGTGATCATCTCTTCCTCGACCATTTCGTAAGCTTCGGGTAGCACTTCGCGCATGTCAGGAACGTCGAAGTGGCCGATGTCGGAACCGAACACCACGTTGAGCCTGGCCTTGAACGGATTGCGCCTGGTATCGAAAGCGGAAGAGGTAATCGGATCGTCCGCCTCGCAGCCGAAGTAGAACGGCGGTACGAATAGGTCGCGGATATCCTGCTTGCGCTCGATCTTGCAGTGCACGAAATCATCGACCGCGCCGGGATCCTCGACCCGCGACAACAGGACCGCGGCTTCAGTGCCGGGCGGCAGCTCGCGGATCATCTTGCCGCCATAGCGATGGTACAACGCGGAGAACTGCTCGCGGTCGATGCGCCGGGGATCGTAGTTGTACACGGCGTCGCGGTTGCGCTTCTCCCAATGGCCCTTGATGTCGCCCAGCAGCGAACGCGCCCAGCCGACGCCGCCCTCCAGGAAGAGGAATTTCAGTTGCGGAAAGCGCCGGGTTACGCCGCCCAAAAACAGTGATTTGCACACCGCGTCGTTGGCCGACGCGAAGTGGCCCATGTGATTGTACACGTAGCTCGAGATCGACGTGCGGCTGCCCCATCCTTCGCCCGGGCCGTGGAAAGTCGGCACCACCTTCAGTTCCTGGCACTTGGCCCATACCGGATCGTAATCGTATTCGCTGTCGATTCCGTAAGTATCGAGACGAAAGGCGTAGCGTCCCAGCTCCGGATACTTCTTCGCGACCGCCGGGATTGGCCGCCGGATCGTGCTCGGCAGCATCACCACCCGCATCCCGCGCTGGCCCACCGCGTAGTCCAGCTCATCGATCGCTTCCTGCGGCGTATGCATCGGGATCACCGCGACCGGCGTCATGCGGTCGGGATGGTCCATGAACAGGTCGGCGTAGTAGTTGTTCAAGGCGCGGCAGGCCAGCCGCCGAATGTCGTCCTCGAAGAAAGTTTGCACGCCGATAGCGGCCCCCGGGTACAGGACGGTGAAATCGAGGCCGATTTCGTCCAACCGTTCGTACAACAAATCGGGAAACAGCGAAGTCGCGAGGTCCAGGGTATTGGCGGCGGGAAGGGCGAAAAACGGTGGGCGCTTGGACCATACTTCCTTGCGCTCGCTGGGGCTCAAGCCGTGCCATTCCATGCTGACGAAAGTCTTGTTGGTCGCGGCGGCGAAATCCGCCACCGCCTGCTTGCCCCCGGCCTTGGTGATGTATTCGACCAGCAGCGGGCCGTATTCCGTGAAATGCCCGTCGGAATCGATCACCGGATGTTTCAGACGGGCGCGGACTTCCGCGGTCTTCAACGTTCCTGACATATCAATTTCCTCTGACGCGAACCGTTGACGCCACTTTAGTGCCTCAAAACCCCGCCGGCAAATGGGCCATCACTACCGGATTACGGCTGCGGCGGTGCCTGGATCCGCCAGCAACGGGTCCGCCTCCGGTTGGGAGTTGCGGCATACAAAAGGCAGCATCGAGGCTGCCACCAGCAACAGGCCAAAGAAGGTAAAAGCAGGAACGTACGAGCCGTACCGATCGAACAGGGCTCCGGTGGCGATAGGGCCGATCACGCCCGAGCCGGTGCCGGCCAGCGCCGCCAGACCCATCAGCGTACCATAGCGCCGCAACCCGAATGCTTCAGCGCCCAGCAACGGCATCAGCACGACCGGACCGCCGATGCCAAAGCCGTAGGTCGCCGCCAAGGTGAACATGATTCGATGGTCGGCGACGCGCGTGAACAACGCGCAGCTCATTCCCATCATCAGCAGTGCGAGGCACAGACCCGCCCGTACGCCAACGCGATCCGCCGCCACGCCCAGGATCGGCTTGGCTACGGTGGCGCCGATGAAATAGGTGCTGAGCACCCAGGCCGCGGTGGCCGCGGTGAAGCCGTCGGTCAACAGAAATGGCACCAGGTGAAGGTTCACCGCGCTGCCGGCGGCGAAGGCCAGAAACATAATCAGGCAATAAAACCAGAATGAGGGCAGGCGCAGCGCCTCGCCGACCTCTACGCCGCTGTGCGCCGGATGCGCAGCCCTCAAGCGGAGTCCGCCTACGGCAGGTTCGTCCGCCGGCGCGGGATGGCCCACCGGCATGCGCAGGAACACGGCGGCCAAGGGCAGCGCGATCACCATCAAAGCGCTCGCCTCCATCGCGAGTCCCCAACGCCATCCGGCGCCCGCCACGATATGGCTGACCAACGGCGCCGACAGCGCCGCGCCGATTGAGGTCCCCATCATCATGATGCCCATCGCCCTGCCGCGCTTGCCGCCAAACCAGTTCGCGACCACATAAGAGGCGGAAACCAGCGAGGCGCCGCCGCAGCCGGCCCCGAACAGCGCATAGGCCGCGGTCAGCGCGAAGAACGAGTGGGCCTGACTTCCGAGCAGCAGCCCCGCGCCCGCAATCGCCACTCCGGCCGCGATCACCAAACGCGCGCCAATCCGGTCGACGAACCATCCGGCGATCGGCGTGGCGAGCCCGGTCGCCAGCGACATCGCCGAGATTACCGTGGACATCCGCGTGCGGCTCCATCCGAAGTGCTTGAGCAGCGGAGTGAAGAGCACTCCGGTCGAATCGATGCAGCCGACAATGATCGCCATGATCACGAACAGCAGCAGGACCATCAGCCAGCCCTGACGCCGGCTCGCGACTATTCGTGCCTCGTCCTCCCGGTATGCAATCGCGTCCGCCATCGGCTGAACCGGTTGACCGTTTCCGCTCACTTCCTGGCGTCCGACGGCGTGGACGCAACCGCCTCGGGGTCGTGGCCGAAGTGCTTGATCTGCTTGCCGTCGGCGCGAAAGGCGTAATTTTCGTCGTAGGGCGGGCTGGGTGGGACGATGCGGGCCTTCATCGCCTTTTCGATCACCGGTTCAAGCCGGCGCGCCTTCTCGCGCGAGGCCTTCTGGTCGCGTTCCAGGAATTCCGGCAGCACCTCCTTGCCGAACAGTTCCAGTCCGCCGCAGATGTCCTCATGCGACAGCTTTCCCATCTGATGCATGAAGATTACCTGGTCAACGCCGGCCGCTTCGTATTCGAGCAGCACTTTACGAATGTGGTCGGGCGTGCCCATGCAGGCGTAGGCGGCGAGTGCTTGCAACGCCGCGAGGTCCATCGGCGGTTCGAGCGCCGCAATCTTGCGGCCTTCTTCGATTACGCTGGTCTTGGCCGGCTGATGGATTCCGTCAGTGTAGTAATGTCTGAAGCCGTAGCCGAATTCACCCCAGGCCGCCGCCAACTGCCCGACGCGCCGCTCGTCGCGGCCGCATACGAACATCGATAGGAATCCGACGTTGGGATTGACCCGGTAGGTAATCGGGTGGGAGTCGCTGGCCAGCGTGGCGTAATAGTCCTGGGTCCACTTCTGCGCATCCACCGGGGACAGAAAGCCGAAGGTCACCGCGCCCAGACCCAACCGCGCCGCCATCACGATCGTCTCCTGGCGCGAGCAGGCGACCCACACGGGCGGATGAGGTTTTTGAATCGGCTTGGGAATGATATTGCGCGGCGGCATCTGGA
Source organism: uncultured Pseudomonadota bacterium (assembly GCA_963824565.1). Classification (GTDB taxonomy): domain Bacteria; phylum Desulfobacterota; class Binatia; order Binatales; family Binataceae; genus JAJPJA01. The sequence continues at coordinate 43,708 of CAWGQB010000028.1, forward strand.
GGTATTTGCCCTCGATGCCCGCGGAAGGGCTCCTCGACCATCATCCGGCAGACCGCGACCAGCGACTCGCGCCACATCGCGCGCTTTTCCGTGCGCGACACATGGAAAGCCTCGAGTTCGGCAAAGGTCGAGGACTCGCCGGTGCCGAATTCGGCCCGCCCGTTGCTGAGCAGGTCGAGCATCCCGACCCGTTCGGCCACCCGCACCGGATGGTTGTAGTTAGGCGGCAGCAGGGTGATTCCGGAGCCCAGACGCATCCGCTTGGTCCGCTGGCTGGCCGCGGCCAGGAAGCTCTCGCCCGCCGATGAGTGTGAGTATTCCTCCAGGAAATGGTGCTCGACCTGCCACAGGTACTCGATACCCAGCCGGTCGGCGAGTTCAACCTGTTCCAACGCCTCCTGGATGAGTTTGAGTTCCGAGTCGGGGTGCCATGGGCGCGGAAGCTGAAGAATTCCGAGTAAGTCCGAATTTCATCGCGTTCCTTCCTTTGCCAAAGACTCAGGAGCCGTGGCCGCGCATCTCGCGCAATAGCAGGTTGGTCATGCCGCCATCGACCAGGATGTCGATGCCGGTAACGAAGGAGGCCTTTTCGGAACAGAGAAAAGCCGCCACCTCGGCGATTTCCTCGGCGGTCCCCCAGCGTCCGACCGGGGTTTTCTGCAGCATCACCGCCATCATTTCCTGATGCGCAAACTCCAGCTTCCCCATGGCGGTGTCGATCAGGCCGGGCGAGATCGAGTTGATGCGGGCGCCGCGTTTGGCCCACGGCGGCGTCACCCGCTGGCACAACTGAATAACTCCCTGTTTGGAAATGCCGTAAGAGGAGCCGGGATCGATTGCGCCCTTGCCAACAATCGCTTCGAGATCGTCCAAGAGGCTGGGGCGCAATGGATCTTCCAGTGATGGCATACAGGGCGGCGCCATGCGGCGCGGTATGGCCTGCCATCGAGGCGATGAAAACGGCCGCTCCTCCCGCGGCCATCAACGGCGCGAAAGCCTGTTCGATCAGCGCCGAACCCACCAGGTTGACGTTCATAATACGTCGCCAATCGGCCATCGTCGGGGATAAGCCTGCCGTATGCACCAGCGCCTGTACTTGGCCGGCAGCGGCCGCCTTTTGCGCTAGTGCCGCCACCGATTGAGCGCCGGTGACGTCGCAGACCACCGGCGTTATCTGATGACCCTCACCACCTAATTCGGCGGCGGCGGCGTCCAGTTCACGCTCCTTGACGTCGGCGATTATCACCGCGCCCTGCTTTGACAACAGGCGGGCGCAGGCTTTACCCATCCCTCCGCTGCCGCCGGTAACGACGCTGACGCGTCCGGATTGTGTTGTCTGTGACATCCCCGTGAGCTCCTCCCAATCGGCCAAACTTACAGAAAGCCTTGCCGTCCGGTCAAAGCGACGGCCAGACCGGTCAGTGCTCGGGTCCGCTGAAGCTCACTGCGCAAAGCCCCTTTCGACGAGGCTGCGCCTTATCTGACGCATTTGGCTCTCCGGTGGCATGCTGGATGTTGGCGGAGCGCAAGGCAGGATTAAAAATGGAAATTCCGGCTAACTATCTCTGAACCGTTGGATCCCTGACAGAGACAGGTCAAAGGCGTTTTAATATTCGCGGCAGACCTCCCAGTGGCAACTATGTTGGGTTTCATTAAACAGGATCTTCGAATCGCTCGTCCGCCTGGTCGGCTCGATCAGCTCGAGCGGCTGCTTGCGCGGGAGCTTGCGCCCAGCTCGCGGAAATTCCGCACTGCCCTACGTATAGCTACGATCGCGACGATCGGGGCAGGACTGGTTGTGAGCTGTCACGTCTACAACGAATACGGCACTTATTTCGTATGGCTTCTGGCGGGCGCCGGACCGATGATGTCGGCGACGCAGGGCACTCCTATTTCTAATCGCGGAAGCCTTCGCTTTGGCGGCATCGATCGTGATGGCCGGCATGTTGGCGGAAGCGCCCTGGTTAATGCTGCCGTTTCTCTTCGCCTTGCTTTCATTTTCAACCTACCTCGGAACCATTTGGAAGCTCGGCGCTTCCCTCCTCCTGATCGAAGTGGTCTGCCTGAGTAATTTCTACGAGGTTTTTTTTGCTCCTCAGGACATCGGCTGGAGCTCGGCGGGAGCTTTTGGCGGCTGCGTGATCGCGTTTTGCGTGCTGGTTGTGTTTGATAACTGGCTGTGGCCCGATCCCGGTGAAGGGATCCTGATGGAGTCGTTGGGAACCAGTATCGCGCATGCCCGCCGGCGGTTACTGGGGGCTTCGGGCTTTTACCTGGACAACAAAGCAGCGCCGCGGCCGCGGCTGCCGCTCCCGACTTCCTCCCTACCCGCGCACATGACGCTTCTCGATCAGGCTGTCGCCGAAGGTATATCGGATCATCGCCGTGGGATCCTGCTTGCGGCAATCACCCGGGTGGCGCGCATTGGTCTTGCAATTGATCGCCTGATCATTGCGGCGCGCCAGGCCGTACCAGGGGAAATTCGGGCGAAGGTACGCACCGAAATTCAAGCAACGGTGGACGCGCTGGCGTCGGTGCTGGACGAACTCGCCCGTGAAGTGCCAAAGCACATCGCGGTTGGTCCAGAACATCTGCCTCCCGAATCGCGGATACGCGCGCGCGCAGCAATGGACATGCTGTCCGCGCGCATCATCCAGATCAGACCGGGGTACATCGGCACGGCGAGTTCCGCGGAGATCGAGAACATCGCATCTTTCGTCGACTCACTGGCCGTGCTGACCAGGCACATCGATCATCTGCTCGACGAACCTCCCCAGCCGCCGGCCACGGTTTCGTCGAATATCGCTGTTCCGCAGTTGGTCTACGCTCCCGATCCGGCGCTTGTTCGCTATTCTTTGAAGGTCGGTCTGTGCATTGTGGCTGGCTTGATCGTCGGCATTATTACCCAGCGCGCCGATCTATTTACAATCTTGATTACCATATTAATAACCGCGCTTCCCACTTACGGCGCGGCGCTTAACAAGATGATTCTGCGGGTTACCGGAGCGGTAATCGGCGGCGCAATTGCCCTTCTCGCGATCGTTATTGTCTCACCCAATTTCGACAACCTTCCGGGTTATCTCCTCATTATCTTCATAGTCTTCCTTGTCTCCGCGTATGGCGCGACGGCCACCGGACGTCTTGCCTATGCGGGAAGACAGATCGGTGTCACATTCGCACTGGCGTTCGTCGGTTTGGGCCCGGCCATCGACATCTATGAGCCGCTTTGGCGCACCTGGGGAATTTTGCTTGGTATTTTTGTCGTAGCAATCGTATCTTTCGTATTGTGGCCGGAATACGCCGCCGATTGCTTATTGCCCAGGCTGCGTCGAGTGATCCGCGACACCCTCGCGCTGGTGCCTGGCGGTTCCGCTGCGAACAATGAGGATGAGATTGTGCGGGTTAGCTCCGATGCGATGCAATTACTCGCCGAAATTCTGGAAGTCGCTGGTGATGCGCAACTTGAGGGCCGCAACAGTCTGGTCGATCACAATGCGATCGTCGAGGCGGCCGGTACGCTCCGCCGCATCGCGAACCAATTGGCTTCAATAGCGGGGGGACGCATCGCCGCCCCCACCCCTCGGCTCGATCCGACCACCGAGGCCGAACGCGAGGCGATCCTCGTTGCGATTTGCCGGCGGCTCCAGTCCTGGCTGGATTTCTTTAGCAGCGATGAATGCCTGAGCGCCGTCGTCGCTCAAACCATCGCGCAAGAGTACTCGCCCGATGATTTGCGAAAGCCGCTCGAGCAGCTCAGCTTACGACTCGAAGAAGGAAAGTTCGCGCGGCTTGAATCCTGGACGCTCGAGCAACGCCGCACTATGCTCGCGGAGCTGGAGACAATGCGCAACCTCGAATCACTGATTGCCGAGTTGAATCGATGGCTCGCACAGATTCCCGGCCCAACGTTGAAAGCGGTTCGCCCCATTGCGATTCTTCGGAATTAGTTATTCGAATCAGTCTCAGTTTGCGTGAGAGTCTTTATTATCCGCAAATACCGTGATGGCCACCGGAACGAATTCCTCCGCTCGCTATTTGCGCAGAGGTCTGAAGCCCGCGCGAAGCTCTTCTGAAAGGAGTTGCGGCTGTTCCCAGGCCGCAAAATGCCCGCCCTTATCGAGCTTGTTGTAGTGGATGAGCTTGGGATACGCACGCTCTGCCCAACTCCGCGGGGCTGGATAGAGCTCGTCGGGAAAGACGCTCACGGCAACGGGAATGCCGATGTGTTTCGCGGCGAAAAAGGCAAGCTTGTTTTCCCAATACAGCCGAGCCGAAGAGACCCCCGTGTTCGTCAACCAGTAGAGTGTGATGTTGTCGAGGACGTCATCTCGCGTGAGGCCCTCGGGCTGACCGTCGAAGACGCGTGTCATCAGCGCGTAGCTGCGAGCGTCGTGGTCGAGAATCCAGGCGGCGAGGCCGACAGGTGAGTCCGCAATCCCGTACAGAGTCTGTGGGCGGTTCCCCATCTCGAGGGCGTAGCCGAGGCCGTGCTGATAAAAGAAGGCGAGCTGATCGTACGCCTGCCTCTCATCGGCTGCGAGGCCGGACGGCGGCGGCGCACCGGTCTGGGCCGCCTTGTCAATCTCAACTGGAACCGCGCCAGGCATGTTGGTGTGAATGCCGATCAATTCCGGAGGCGCCTGCACGGCCATTTGCTGAGTGATGAGTGCACCCCAATCGCCGCCTTGCGCCACAAATCGCGTGTATCCAAGACGCTTCATCAGCACGATCCACGCGCCTGCGATGCGGGTGGGGTCCCAGCCGGTCGTGGTCGGCTTGCCTGAAAAGCCGTAGCCCGGCATCGACGGAATCACCAGATCGAAGGCGTCCTCTGCGCTCGCGCCATGTGCCGTGGGATTGGTTAGTGGATCGACAATCTTCAACTGTTCGATGACCGAGCCGGGCCATCCGTGCGTGACGATGAGCGGCAACGCATTGTCATGTTTCGCACGAACGTGAATGAAATGAATGTCTAGCCCATCGATCTCGGTCATGAATTGCGGTAGGGCGTTCAGTTTCGCCTCGCACTTGCGCCAATCGTAATCTGTCCCCCAATAGCGCGCGATTTCCTGAATCGTCGCGAGCTGCACGCCTTGTGATCCATCCGTGACCGTTTCCCGCTCAGGCCATTTTGTCGCCTTTATGCGCCTGCGCAATTCGGTAAGTTCCGCCGTCGGAACATCCACATGAAACGAACGAATAGCGGTCTTGTCAGCTGACTGTTCGCTGCCTCGTTGTGTAACAGTGGTTTGGGTCACGGTCTCTTGCTCCTTCGTGGTGATTTAAGCCTTAGGAGTACAAGCAGTACGCCAGCTTTGCCTCTCGCGTTATGCGATTGTAGTGGAAGCGTTTATGCGAGTCGTGCCGCGCATCGTCATTGTCCGAACAATCTTTTTCAGGTTGCCAAAGCCGATCTTCAAGTAGATGCGCGCCGACGACACCTAATAAGTTAACAGGGAAATGGTCTCGCCACCCTCGCCATCATTGGCACAGCGATTGCGTTTCCCCATTTGCTCAGGGCGTAATTGCTAGGTCTGACGGAAATCACTCATAGAGTGACTTACGTTTTTACCGATCTATGCAATAAGTCCATAACAGACATAATCGCTAAAGCGAGGTGAGAATATGCTGTATTGGTCTCTGATGTTCCTTATCGTGGCGCTCGTGGCGGGTGCCTTGGGATTTTTCGGCATAGCTGGAGCTGCCGCCGGCATTGCCAAAGTTCTATTCTTACTCTTTATCATTTTGTTTTTGGTCAGCTTGGTAGCGGGCAGAAGAGCGGTCTGACGATTGCGCCGGACCGGTATTCCAAAAATACGTCCGCTATCCTTTAAAAGTCCGGCGGATCAAATCTGCACCGCAGCAATTCTGAACTAATTCGGACGCGCGTGCGAACTTTGCGTCGAGCAAGTCAGCCGCGCGTCCTTTTTATGACACCCGCCATGCAGCCAAGGTTGCATATGCGGCGTCTGACGCGAGGTTAGGCTTTAGAGTCAACTCAAGGACGGAAACTTCCTCTAATTGGACCCGGTAATCCTCGATCTCAGTCGATGAGCCTTGCGGACTGAAGTTCCACTGTTGGCGGACGATCTCTCTGAGTGGCCCACCTGCCTGAGCCCATCGAAGCGCGAATTCCTGGGTTCGCTCAACTTCCGTCTCCGAAAACTCGAGCCTGATCCTGCGCAGTGGCCTCGGGGTATCCAAAACGATGCGAATCGTCTGCTCACCCGGATTGGCCGCCCGCCATCCGCGACCCTGCCTTGCACCTAAGGCAGATTCGATCGGAAAATTCGGATCCTCGGATGTGACTTCGACTGTGGCGATCTCTTCGAGATCCAGCCATTCGCCTTGAGAGCGAGGCAAAGTGTTGCTGGTGTCGGGTTTGATTACCTTGCGCATGACTCTATTATCCCCCATTGCCGTGGTTTGCGTGCAACCCCGCTGGAGATTCTCTGTTCGCTTACAAGGGATCCGCACTGGCGTTCGGCAGCCGAGCAAGCTCAAGCGGGCAAACCATGACCTAGGCAACGCCGGCATTGGCCGGCAACGCAGTCCTTTCCCATTCCGCCGCTGCCGCCGGTAACGACGCTGATCCTTCCCGATGGTGTTGTCTGTGATATCCCCCGTGAGCTCCTCCCAATCGGCCAAACTTACAGAAAGCCTTGCCGTCCGGTCAAAGCCGCAGTTAAATCTCCAAATTGCACAATTGGCATGCGGTACCGGTTTGGTATGGTATGATCTGCGGTCCTTTTTCTGATGGTGAACGCAACCTGGGGCGCGGGACGTGGGGAAATGCGCTGCTCGAAATGCGGATTCGAAAATCCTCAGGGTACGAAGTTCTGCGGTCAGTGCTCCGGCCGGCTGTCGCAGAGCTGTCCCAAATGCGCTTTGGAAAAGCCCCCGTTCAGTGGGTTACAACATTTTCGAACCTGAGTCGGCCCCGAGCGTAGAGGCGCTGGCGGTAGCGCGTTCCACGAATTACAAGAGATGGCTAAGGCTTTGACACCAAAGGAGAGCAAGATGGGCTGCCGATCGTTTTCAGGTTTGGAGGGGATTCTGGTGCTGGGAATTCTTTCGTTGGCCTTGATAGCTACTGCGGGATGCGGTGGCGGGGGAGGAAGTGGCCTTCCGGTAGCATCGGGAGGCGGCGCGCCACTAGCAATGAATGGCGTCGTGCACGGCGGGCAGAATCCGGTCGCCGCCGCTGAGGTGTTCGCCTACCAGGCGGGTAGCTCGGGTTACGGGCGTGGCGACGTCAAGCTGGCCTGTACCACGAGCAATTCCGTTGGTGAGTTCAGCTTTGGCTCGACCGCCCCGGTTTGCGCTGGTACCGGACTGCCTGCTGCCTTTTCTTGTCCGGTCACCGGCTCTCCCAATCTCTACCTGTTGGCGGTGGGAGGTAATCCCGGCGGGGGAGCCAACGCCGCGCTGGTCATGATGGCAGTGTTGGGTAATTGCAACAGCGTAGCGGCCAACAGCTTTGTCACCATCAATGAGGTGACTACCTCTGCTTCAACCTGGGCACTGCAACAGTTCATGAACTGCGCGAGCGGCTCGGTGAATGGAGCGGCGTCCGGATGCGGCGTCAACTCGCGCGATATTGGGGCGTCGGCGACCAACGCTACCGGCCTTGCCAACGCGCTGGCGCTGGTCGGCAACCTGGTCAACCTCGGCACCGGGCTGGCGCAGAACAGCGTGGGCGGAACCACGGCACCGACCCAGGAAATCAACACGCTCGCCGATATCCTCCAGGACTGCGTCAACTCAACCGGCGCCGCTTCGACTGCGTGCAACAATCTGTTCACTTGCGCGGTGCCAGGGGCAAAGCCCGGAACCGGCAACAGTGCTCCGTGCACGTTGCCCACGGGCGCGAGCGTTCCGGCAGACACCTTGACCGCGGCCTTGGACATCGCCCGCAACCCGGTCAACAATGCGGTGGCGCTGTTCAATCTGACTTCGAAGGCTCCCGCTTTTACCCCGGTGCTGGGCGCGGCTCCCAGCGCCTGGATAGTCGCCCTTAATTATACAAACAGCGGCATGAAAGCGCCCGACGGCATCGCAATTGACGCGGCCGGCGACGCGTGGCTGGTTAATATCGCAGCAAGCAGCGTAATAAAACTAAGCCCCACGGGCAACTCTCTTAACGGCGTAACTGGTTATACCGGCGGGGGCCTGAACAGTCCTCTTACCATAGCAATCGATCCTGCGGGCAATGCCTGGATCGTCAACAACAATTTTCCAACTACGAGCGTGACGGAGCTGAGCTCTATCGGCGCCGCGATCAATAATTTCACCGGAAATGGCATCAATGACGCGGTTGACGACGCGATCGATGGCCAGGGCAACGCATGGATCGTCAATGGCGCTATCACTGGCCAGGCCGCGGACGCGGTGGAAATCAGCCCGTCAGGTAAATTTAAATCGGGCGCTAGTGGCTACACGGGAGCGGACCTCACTACCCCCAACGCTATCGCAATTGATGCCGCTGGCAACGCCTGGATAACGAATGAATTTCCCGGTAGCGTGTTGGAAATCGGCCCAGCCGGCAGCTTCCTTTCTCCGCATGGTGGTTATACCGGGGGCGCGATTGGGGAGCCACGGGCTATCTCGATTGACCCCGCGGGTCATGTATGGGGCTCCAGTTTTATCGATGACAGCACAATCTCCATTATTTTCCAGCTTAGTTCGAGCGGAGTCCCTTTGCCGCCACTTGCCGGCATTGCCGGCGGTGGTATGGACACTGTCTATGCCATCGCGATCGACTCCGCCGGAAACTCCTGGGTCGCTAACTGTGGAAAGGGCTGTTTTGGTACTCTGCCCAGCAGCATAACCGAGATTAGCTCATCAGGCGTGATCGTGTCGCCCACTGCGGGATGCCCAAACGGTCCAAACTGCGGCTTCATCAGCGGTGGGATCAACGGGGCACAACGGATTGCGATTGATGCTGCGGGGGATGTTTGGGCGTCGAATACTGCCGGCAACAGCATCACCGAATTCGCCGGCGCGGCCAGCCCGGTGCTGACCCCTAAGTCCGAGTGCCTCGAACTCAACACCGGCCATGCCGTTTGCCTGCCGTGAACCCGGCGTGCACGGAGCACGCTCGAGGAGCTCGGAGCGTAAGTTCCGAAGGCGCCGCGAGAAAGTAAGTTGCGCGGGGCATCTTATTTAGGCTAACTGCGCGAGAGGGGCGGCAATCAAGCTGGGGCTTACACGTCGGGGAGGGAACAGTAATGAGGCTTGACGACAAGGTTTCCTTGATCACGGGGGCGGCGTCGGGAATCGGGGCGGCGACGGCCAGAACGTTCGCGCGCGAAGGTGCCGCTGTGATGGTGGCCGACATCAACGACGAAGGCGGGCATCGCATGGTTGCTGAAATCCGCGACGCGGGCGGGATCGCCGAGTTCGTCCATGCCGATATCGGCCAGCCCAAGCAAGTTGAGGCGATGATCAAGTCCACCATCGATCGCTTCGGAAGGCTCGACATTCTGCACAATAACGCGGTGTTTACTTCCGTCGGTCATATCGGCGATGTTCAGCTTGAAGGATGGCAGAAGACCATCGACGTCGGACTGACTGCTTATTGGTATACGACCAAATGTGCGATCGCGCAGATGCTGCCCGCAAAGCGCGGTGCGATCGTCAATACGGCGTCGATCTCGGGACTCGCCGCCGACTACATGATGGGCGCCTACAACACCATCAAGGCCGGCGTGATCAATCTGACTCGCGCCACCGGTATCGAATACGCGCGCAAAGGAATCCGCTGCAACGCGGTCTGTCCGGGACTCACTGGGACGCCCCCTTTGGTGGCGGTGCTCAACGCGTCGCCCGACCGGATGAAGCAGTTCAACGACGTGATTCCGATGGGCCGCCTGGGCGATCCGCAGGAAATCGCCAACGTGGTCCTGTTCCTGGCTTCGGATGAAGCGTCGTATGTAACGGGCGCATTTTTCGTCGTTGACGGCGGTTTGACCGCCCACACCGGGAATCCCAAGCCTGTTCGGAATAGGTCCCGAATGGTGGAGGCAACGATGTGAGCTCTCGCGCGTGGCTCAAGCCGGGAACAGAACTGAAAGTGGCGCTTGCTTGGTGGCGTTGATATAACGGGCTGTCCGTATAACACCAAAGAAGCGGAGGACCAGCGATGGCTGAGAGCGTGCCAGTCGGCGGAACCTGCGAGCCGCGTTTCGATCGGGTCAGACAAGCCTTCATCGAGAACTTCGAGGGGCGCAATGAGGTTGGCGCGGCGGTGGCCGTGACCCTCGACGGCAAGCCGGTGGTGGATCTCTGGGGCGGGTATAGCGACAAGGCCAAAACCGCGCCATGGACCCGTGACAGCTTCGTCAATGTTTTCTCGACCACCAAGGGACTGACCGCGATCTGCGCGCATCGGCTGGTCGATCAGGGCAAGCTCGACCTCGACGCGCCCGTGGCCAAGTACTGGCCCGAGTTCGCGCAGGCGGGGAAGCAAGAGCTCCCGGTGCGCTATCTCCTGAGCCATCGCGCGGGACTGCCCGCCATCAGGAAGCCGCTTCCCACCAAGGCGTTATTTGATTGGGAGACGATGACCTCGGCGCTCGCTGAGCAGGATCCATGGTGGACGCCGGGGACCAAACACGGCTACCACGCGCTGACTTACGGATGGTTGGTCGGCGAAGTGGTTCGCCGAATCACGGGCAAGAGCCTCGGCACCTACTTCCGCGACGAGGTTGCACAGCCGCTTGGTCTCGACTGCCATATCGGGTTGGACCAAAAGCATGACCATCGCGTTGCCACGTTGCTGCCGGCGGCGCCGCCACCTCCGGGCGCACCCGAATCCGTTCCTCGAAATGATGAAGGATCCTGAATCGGTCGCCGCCAAGACCCTGGCGAATCCGCCCGACCTGCTGGCGCCAAAAACCGTCAACTCCCGCGAATGGCGCGGGGCCGAGATACCGGCCGCCAACGGTCACACTACCGCGCGGGCGCTGGCGCGGGTTTATGGCGCTCTTAGCCGTGGCGGCGAAGTTGACGGGATACAGAGTCCTGACCCCCGCGGGTATCCAGCGCGGCTATACCGAGCAATCGTGCGGCACCGATGCGGTGCTGACGATCTCGACGCGCTTCGGGCTTGGCTTCATGCTCTCGCAGCCGTTGCCCGGGTCTTCGTTCGGTCCGAACCCGCGCACCTTTGGCCATCCCGGCGCGGGAGGCTCGCTGGGACTTGCCGATCCCGATACTAAGATCGGCTTCGGCTACGTCATGAACCAGATGGGATCGGGCTTTTGGTTGACCCGCGCGCCGAGGCGCTGCTGAGCGCGGTCTACCAGTCGTTGGGCTGAAGCCGCAAAGCTATTCGATCGCGGTATCGATATGCGCGCCGCTAGCCGGCCGCTTCAACAGCAGGCAGGATGGCGCCACTATCATGAGGATGAACATAAGTCTGCGGTAGATGTCGTTGTAGGTTAACAGCCAGGCCATGGGTCGGATTGCATTGACGGCCATCGCCGGATCGGCCCCGGGAGCCAGATGGTTCATCGCATGTGCCGTGAGCTGGGTGAGATGCGCATGGTGACCCACGGTCAGCATACTGCTGAACAGCGCGATGCCGGTAGCCGAGCCCAGGTTGGCCATTATGTTGAACAGGGTGGAAGCGAAGCCCAGCCGCTCGTGCGGAATTTCGCTCATGCCGGCGGCGGTGAAGACTGAATAGGTTCCACCGACCGCGAACCCGAACACGAAGATCGGCCAAATCAAACCGTACGTACCCGTATCAAGATGCCAATGCGACATCACCCAGAGCTCGTACGCGGCGATCCACAAGCCGATCGCGGGATAGTAGCGCATATCCAGGGCGCGCCGTGACAATTGTCCGACCAGCACCAGGCCAATGGCCAATCCGATTGCGCGCGGCGCAGACCAGCAACCCGGTCTGCTCCGCGTTGTAGCCCAGCACTTCCTGAATGAAGAGCGGGTTAAGCACGTTCATCGTGAACACGACCGCGGTATAGATCGGCACCAAAAAGGTGGCCAGCGAGAAGCTGAATATTTTGAGCAGCCTGAGATCGATAATCGGGTGGGGAAAACGCAGTTCATGGCGCACCAGCAAAACCAGCAACAGCGCACAAAAAGCCGAACAATAGCTTACCCATGGGGCGGCGAACCAGCCGACGTCCTGCCCGCGGCTGATAACGAATTCAAACAGCCCGAATGCCGCGGTAATGTAGATCAGGCCCATGTAGTCGATAGGCTCGTCACCGGTGCGCTTGCGCATGTGTGGGGGGTCGTGCACGAAGGTGTAGACCATTATGGCCGCGAGCGCGCTGACCGGCACGTTGATGTAAAAGTTCCAGCGCCAGTTCAGGTTCATCGTGATCCAGCCGCCGAGCGTGGGACCGAACACCGGCGCCATCACCGAACCCAGCGACAGCGTGGACATCGCCAGCGTGTGCTCGTAGGGCGGAAAAGTTTCGAGCAAAATCGCCTGCGCCAGCGGCATCATCGCGGCGCCGGCCGCGCCCTGGATGAACCGCGCGATTACGATTTGCGTCAGGGTTTGTGCCGCGCCGCAGAACGCCGAAGCCAGCATGAACGCGGTGATTGACGCGATGAAAGTAAAGCCGGCGTCCGATCCGGGTCGCGATCCATCCGGTCATCGGCAAGACCACCCCGATTGCGATCAGATAGCTGGTCACGACCCAGGTAATCTGGTCGATCTTGGCGCCGAAGCTGCGTTGCATGTATGGCAGCGCCACATTGATGATCGAGATGTCCAGGGACTGCATGAACGAGCCCAGCATCACCGAAACGGCGATCAGCCACTTACGGCTGGGATGTCGCTCATTTTCGGCGATGATGTCGGCCAACCGGGACGCTGCGGCCGCCGAATTCGGTGAGACCTCGCTCACGCGATCACCGGCACAAAGAGCAGGATGGAAGCGTATCATTCTCAAGCTGCCCAGTTTGAATGCGCCCTGGCGTTCAGTCAAATTTCATCGCGCTTGACGCGGCGGTTCTCCGAAGCGCCACGTTGCGATAAACAGAAGAGCAGGCGCGGAAATGGGAATGGCATCGTCGATTAGCCGCGAGACGCCGCAGGAGCGCGGCGGAGCCGCTGAAGCTGTTATGGCGCGTAAGCCGTTTGAGCCGCAGCCCGCGCCCGAACCGGCGATCGCGCCCACTTGCCGCGAGCCAGCGCTGGGCGGCGTGGCCACGGGCGCCAGCAAATGGCTGATCGCCGCCTCGGTGATGCTCGGGACGTTCATGTCGGTGATGGACGTCACCGTGGTCAACGTCGCGATGCCGCACATGATGGGCACCTTCGGCTCGGATCTGCTCACCATCACCTGGGTCTCCACCGCCTACAGTATCGCCGAGATCATCATGGTCACGATGAGCAGTTGGTGGAGCACGCTGCTGGGCCGCAAGCGCTTCTTTATGTTCTCGATGGTCCTGTTCCTGATCGGGTCATTTATGGCCGGCGCTTCCCATTCTCTGTCCCAGATGATCATCTCGCGCGTGCTGCAGGGAATCGGAGGCGGCGGTCTGATTCCGTGTTCCCAGGCTATCGCGCGCGAAACGTTTCCGCCGTCCGAGCAAGGCATGGCGATGGCGATCTTCAGCATGGGCGTCATTTTGGCGCCGGCGCTGGGGCCGACGCTCGGCGGCTGGCTGGTGGATAACCTGAGCTGGCAGTGGGTTTTCTATATCAACCTGCCGATCGGAATCATCGCGCTGTCGATGGTCAGCACCTTCGTCCACGATCCGCCTTACCTCAAGCGCGGATTCCAGAATATTGACTGGATCGGCATCATACTTTTGACCATTGGGCTGAGCACTTTTCAATTGGTGCTTGAGCGCGGTGAAGAGGTCGATTGGTTTTCCTCGAATTGGCTGGTGATGGGCACTGTCGTGGCGGCGGTGACGCTGGTGAGCCTGGTGGTGTGGGAGTTTTACACCGACGAACCGGTCATCAATCTGCGCCTGCTTGCCAATCCCCAGCTCAGGATCGGCACAACGCTCAATGCCGTGATCGGCTTCGTCCTGTTCGGATCGAGTTTCGCGCTGCCGCAATGGACCGAAACCCTGCTCGGCTATCCCGCCTTTCAGGCCGGCCTGGTGCTGCTGCCGCGCCCGATCACGATGATGATCATGATGCCGATTATGGGCCGGCTGTATAATTACCTGAATCCGCGCATTCCGGTATTGTTCGGCGCATGCTTGCAGATTTACGGGGTCTGGAGCCTGGCGCATTTTCCGCTGGCGGTTGGATTCGCGAATTTCGCGCCGATGCTGGTGCATAATGGGGCTGGGCTCGTCGTGCTTTGCGGTAACCATCGGCACCATTTCGCTCAGTACAATGCGCGCCTGCCGATATGACTGGTGCTTCCGCCATCTTCACCGTTTGTCAACGGGTGTCGGCCAACGTCGCTTATGCGGTGCTGGCAACTATCCTCGCGCGGCGCACTCAATTCCATCACCAACGCCTGGTGCACGACATCAGCCCGCTCAACGATACCTATCGGCAGATGCAGCAGGGCTTCCTTCAGCAGTTCATGCACCGCGGCGCGACGGCGCCTAACACCATGGTTTCCATCATGATGAACTCCATGATCAACCGCCAGGCGACGATGATGGCCTACAACGATATCTTTACCCTGATGGCAGGGCTGTTTGTGTGCGCGGTCTTCCTGATTCCACTGCTACCCAGCCGCCCGCCGCACCTGCGGCCCGGCGACGCCGCCGCCCATTGACCCGCCTTCGGATGCCCCCTCCCATCCACCCAGGGAGCGACCCGGGAGAGGGTTAGGGAAAGGGCAGGGTGGCGAAAATGTTTACCGCAGCCGCCTCCAAAAAATTAGCGGCCCTGGCGGATGAAGTCCGCAATCCGCTCGCCGATCATCATAGTGGTCACGTTGGTGTTGGCGCGCACACAGTCGGGCATGATTGAAGCGTCGGCGACGCGCAGATTGCGCATTCCATGGACCTTGCCGTACTGATCCACCACCGCTGCAGCATCCGATGCCGGCCCCATCTTGCAGGTAGCTGAAATGTGCATGCAACTGGTGGCGTTGCGCTGGGCAAAGTCGTCGAGCGCCTCATCGCTGCTGAGTTCCTCCGCGGTGGGTTCGATGCGCCCGACGGTGATCGCCTTGAAATCCGGATGCTCGCCGAGCTTGACCGTGAGCCGAATCGCCTCGCGCATCCGGCGCCGGTCGGATTCATCGGTCAGATAGCGATAGTCGATCAGTGGTTGAACATCGGGGTCGTTGGACTGCAGGCGCAGCTCGCCGGCGCTTGCCGCCAGTTCGATGGCCGGTATGATACGGGTTCCCACGGGAGCCAGGCGGCCCATTTCGAGTTGCTGGGCGTACGAGATCATCGAGCATCTGCAGATCGTTGCGCAGCTTGGATCCGGTCGAGGTGCAGCGCAGCACGATTTGAAAGTGCGGCGCGAGCGGGTCCAGGGTGAAGTCATCGCGGGTGCGCCAGGTGACGTTGCAATAGGGATGGTCGCGCAGGTTCTTGCCCACTCCCGGCAAATTGCGGATTACCGGTATCCCAAACCGGCTCAGATCCTCCGCCGGTCCCACACCCGACAGCAGCAGCAGATGTGGTGAGCAGATCGCGCCCGCACTTAGGATTATCTCCTCGCCTTCGACGACGAACCGCTCACCGTGGCTGATCACTTCAACTCCGGTGGCGCGATCGCCGTCGAAGAGAATGCGCCGAACCTGGCATTCGGGCCGAATCGTCAGATTGAGCCGATGGCGCGCCGGGTTGAGATAGGCTAGCGCAGTGCTCCAGCGGACCGCGTCGACGTTGTTCAGGGGAGCCGCACCGACGCCGATACCTTGCGGATGGTTGAAGTCGGGGCAGTCGGGAAAACCCTCGGCCCGGCAGGCGTTGTAAAATGCCCGCTGGTCGGGCAGCAATTCATCGGCTTTGAAGCGCCGGACAATGATCGGGCCATTGGAGCCATGAAAATCGTCGCCGCCAAAGTCCTTGTCGTTCTCGAGCTTGCGCAGGTACGGCAAGCACTTCGCGAATGACCATTGGTCGTTGCCGGAAGCCGCCCATGAGTCGAAATCTTCGGGACGCCGCGCAGGAAAACCTGGCCGTTAACGGCACTCCCCCCACCGGTCACCCGGCCCGCTGGTATCAACATCGGGGGCGCCTTGTCGGTGGCCCTGGCGTTGAACCATCGGACATGACGATCGCTCACCATCACGTCGGAGGCAGTCGCATAACCGTACTTGATCTCGTCAGGCAGACGCTCGAAGTCTGGGATAGTCGGGCCCGGCCTCGATCAGCAGAACCGATCGATGCGGATCTTCGCTGAGCCGCGACGCGACAATCGCACCGGCCGAACCGGCCCCCAGGACAATATGGTCATATTTCATTCGGCTGGTTTACCTTCAAAAACGCGATGCAAGGTCAGGTGCGGAAGATTTCGTAGGCGTGATGGAAATCGCAGTATTCCTTGCCGATTTGGATCTTGCCGTCCCTGATGATGAACAGGAAGTGGTACAGGTTCTGGTAAACTTTGCCGTTCTTCAACTTGGCGTGGCCCTCGACCTCGAGCGCGACGCGGTCGCCCTCCGCAGTGATGCCCGTGACCGTCAGCTTGACCGGTGCTTCGAATCTGGCGGTGTTATCGCGGATGATTTGCGCCAGCTCGGCCTTGGTCCTGGTCCCGCCCATCGCAGACTTGGCCATAATCATCCATTGCGCGGAGTCAGCCAGCCGGTCGAGAGCTGCCGGATTTCCTGCCGATCGTTCCTCGAAATAGGCCAGCGCGATTTTCTTGTTTTCCTCGATGCCCATGGGGCCAACCATAATCCGGTCCCGCCTTCTCAGCAAGAATGTGAGCCGCGCGCGTCGGCGTTTCCGGAAGACGCGGGCCGTTTCGGAAACTGACGAACCGAGACGAATATCGCCCAAATAGCATGCAGCGCGTGGGCGTGGTGCGTTACGTTCGACGAGCCGCCGCTTCTTATGTACGCTTGTACATATGGTGGGGCTGGGAAGTTTGAGTGGGACGAACGCAAGGCACAGGCAAGCCTGCGTAAGCATCGGGTGGACTTCGCCGATGCTGCAATCTTTTTCGAGGATGAACGCGCCGTGACCGTCGCCGAAGATGAAGTATACGCGACGCGGGCGCAGCGCATCAGGATCATTTCGGCGCGCCGGGCCGCGAAGCACGAACGTACGGAGTACGAGCAAGCATCATGAAACGCGACTACGATTGCAGCAAAGGTAAACGCGGTGCGGTCGTACCGCCCGAACCGGGCAAGACCAGAATCACCATCCGGCTGGACAACGAGATTCTCGATCACTTTCGCAACCGTGTGCACGAAATGGGCAGGGGCAACTACCAGACTCTGATCAACGACGCGTTGCGCGAGCACATCGGACGCGAGGGAATCGAGAAAGCTGTCCGCCGAGCCGTTCGAGAGGAACTACGAGATGCGGGCCTTAAACGATCGGCGGGCGGCCGATGATGCGCAATGGCGGGGGCGCCGTTTCACCGGCGGCGTGGGCGCGGTAAACTTGAAGGTCAAGGTGGTTTCTCAACCGATGGATGAGCGGTACGAACCGAAGACGATTGAGCCCAAATGGCAGGCCGAGTGGGAGCGAAGCGGTCTATACCTGACTCCCTCCGATCGGACGCGGCCAAAGTTTTACCTGCTGGAGATGTTTCCGTATCCTTCCGGCGAGGGCTTGTCCGTCGGCCACCTGCACAATTACGTGCCCTCCGACGTTACCGGGCGCTATCGGCGCATGACCGGTTACAATGTGCTGCACGCGATGGGCTGGGACGCCTTCGGACTGCCGGCCGAAAACGACGCGCTGCTCAAGAAGCTCCATCCCAAGGACACCGTTCCGCGTTACGCCGCCAACTTCAAGCGCCAACTCAAGTTGTCCGGATGCGCCTACGACTGGACGCGGGAAATCAACTCGTCATCGCCCGATTACTACAAATGGACGCAATGGTTCTTTCTGCTGCTCCATAAGCGCGGCCTGGCCTATCGCGCGATGGGCTCGCAATGGTGGTGCGACAAATGCCTGTCGATCCTCGCCAACGAGCAGGTGATCGATGGCTGCTGCTGGCGTCATCCCGACAATCCGGTGACCAAAAAGGAACTCGAGCAGTGGTACTTCAAGATCACCGAGTATGCCGACCGTCTGCTCGAAGACCTCGACACTATCGATTGGCCCGAGCGCATCAAGCTGATGCAGCGCAACTGGATCGGCCGCTCCGAAGGGGCCGAACTGGCCTTTCCGGTAACCGGCCATCCTGGAGAGTCGGTCAAGTTCTTCACTACCCGGCCCGATACCGTGTTCGGCGTCTCGTTCATGGTGCTGGCGCCCGAGCATCCGCTGGTCGCGCGCATCGTCACGCCGGAGCAGCGCGCCGAGGTCGAAGCGTACGTGACGCAGGCGCGCCGCCAGAGCGACATCGAGCGCCTGTCGACGGTCAAGGAAAAGACCGGAGTCTTCACCGGCGCCTACGCCCACAATCTTTTCACCGATAAGGACATTCCGATCTGGATCGCCGACTACGTGCTGATGGGCTACGGCACCGGCGCGATCATGGCGGCGCCGGGCGAGGATCAGCGCGACTTTGAGTTCGCGCGCAAGTACGGACTGCCGATTCCCCGCGTCACGGCGGCCGGCCGACGGCAGCGAAGCTCCCGAGGATCGGGCGTTCACCGATTACGGAATCACGATCAACTCGGGATTCATCACCGGCAAGCCGACCGCCGAGGCTTTGCAAACGATCGCCCGCTACGCCGAGGAAAAAGGTATCGGGCGGGCCACGGTCAGCTACCGGATGCGCGACTGGCTCATCTCGCGCCAGCGCTACTGGGGATGCCCAATTCCAATTGTCTATTGCAAGAACGACGGCATCGTCCCCGTCCCCGAAGATCAACTCCCGGTGCTGCTTCCGGACATGATGGACTATCAGCCCTCGGGAACCGGCCGCTCTCCGCTGGCCAATGTGCCGGAGTTCGTCAATACCAAGTGTCCGCGTTGCGGCGGTCCGGCGGAGCGCGAAACCGACACCATGGACGGCTTCGCCTGTTCGTCCTGGTACTTCCTGCGCTTCGCGTCACCGCACGAAACCACCGCGCCGTTTAAGCGCGAGGCGGCCGATTACTGGCTGCCGGTGGACCTTTATATCGGCGGCGCCGAGCATGCGGTGATGCATCTGCTGTACGCCCGGATGTGGACCAAGGTGATGTACGACGCCGGACTGATCAACTTCAAAGAGCCGTTTCCGGCGCTGCGTAACCAGGGAATGATCTGGGCCGAAGACGGCCAGAAGATGTCCAAGAGCAAGGGCAACGTCGTCACGCCCGACGCGATGGTGGAGAAGTACGGTGCTGATGCCCTGCGGCTGTGGGAACTGTTCATGGGGCCCTTCGAGGAGCCGACCAATTGGAATGAAGAGGGCGTGGTCGGGATGGCGCGCTTCCTGACCCGGGTCTGGAATCTGGTTCGCCAATTCGTCGCAGCGGGATGTCCCGATGGCCAGCCCAGCGAGCAGACCCTGCGCAAGACGCATCAGGCAATCCGCACCGCGACCGATCACGTCGAGCGGCTGCGCTTTAACACCGCGCTCGCGACGTTGATGGACGAGCTAAACTATCTGGCGCGGCTCGAACCGGGGGAAATCGGTCGTGCCGCCATCGAGAGCTACGTGTTGATGCTCGCGCCGATGGCGCCCCACATCACCGAGGAGCTATGGCGCGCGTTGGGGCATAATGAATCCGTTCATCTCCAGACCTGGCCCGCCTTCGACCCGGCGCTGGCCAGGGACGATGTCGTCACGGTGGTGGTGCAGATCAACGGCAAGGTCCGGGACAAACTCGAGGTCGCGGCCGACAGCGCCGAGGATCAGATTCGCGCGCTGGCCTTCGACAGCGAATCGGTAAAACGCCACCTCGACGGCAAGACCCCCAAGAAGGTCATCTACGTCCCCAACAAGCTGTTGAGCATCGTGGTGTGAGGTTCAAGCCGGTCATCTCTCAGCCATGAGCAACAAGGCCGAATTGACGATCGTGGCACAGGCTTATAGCCTGTGCCACGAGTCAGAGATCAGAATCATCCGCACTCTGCTCACCGGAACTTCGGGATGACGTGCTTGGCGAACAGCTCCAGTGAGCGTACCACTTCCGCATGCGACGCTCCGCCCTGAGCCGTTTCGAGCAGAAAGAAATTTAACCCGTAAAAGTTTCGTATCTCCTCGATACGGGCAACCAAATCGTCAGGGTCGCCCAGTAGGACCATGTTGGCGGCGTCAAGCTCCTCGGCCCTGACCTTGGTGAAGTGTTCGGGCAGGGTGACGCGGGAACCCCGCCGGTCGAGGCCCGCAAAAAAACGATAGTAATTAAGCGCGTACTCGCCGCCGCGCTGCAACGCCTCGGCTTTGGTTGGAGCGCAATACATCTGGGAAACCCCGGCGATTTCACGCTGCGCCGGGTCGTAGCCATTGGCGGCCAGCGCCTCCCGGTATAGGCGGACGTTGGCCTGGGTGCCAAGCTTGTCGGGACCAAAAAACGCCGTGCAAAGATGTAAGCCTTTCATGCCTGCCCACTGAAAGCTGGCGGTTGTGCCGGCGCCCGCCGCGAACACAGGTGGATGGGGCTTTTGGATCGGCTGTGGGAAGAATTGGTAATCCTCGAGCTTCCAGAACTGACCATCGAAAGAAAAGGGCCCATCGGCGGTCCAGGCCTTTAGAATCAGCTCGACCCCTTCGCGATACCGCTGATGGCTTTGGTCCATGTCAACGCCGAAGATGTCGTACGCATAGGACAGAAAGCCGCGGCCGACGCCAAACTCCAGGCGACCGCCGCTAAGCACATCGAGCATCGCATACTCTTCGGCCAGGCGGATCGGATGATGGAGCGGAATCAGCACCACTCCCGTGCCCAGGCGCAGCGTTTTGGTCCGCGCCGCAGCGGCAGTGGCGATCACCGCCGGACTGCCGAAGGAGTAGCCCGAATAATGATGCTCGCTGAACCATGCGGCGTCGAAGCCCAACTCTTCAAGAAGCTGCACCTGCTCCAGGATTTGACCGTAATAGCCGCTGGGCGATTTGTGGACCTCGGGGCGATAATCGATATTGTAGAGGATTCCGAATTTCACAATTGCCTCCCTGCGGCGCAAGCTCCAAGCGCTTTACCTACATCTATATCGGAAGCAGGTACAAACCTCGCCCATCACGGTAGCCCGGCGGGGATTTTTCACATTCGGTGTCCGCCGGGGTTATAAGCAGAGGGTTGGACAAATCCGATGAAGCTTAAATTGCCGCTCCCGTTCGAAGAGTTGATGCGTCTGCACGAGGGCGAAATCCTGCGTTTTCTCTATCGGCTGACCGGCGACCGCGAGGACGCCCTCGACCTGTTCCAAGAGACCTGGCTACGAGCTTATCGGGGTTATCCTACGGTTGAACCCGACGGGAACCTGCGTGCCTGGATCTTCACCATCGCGGCCAACCTGCTTCGCAATCATCGCCGCGGCCGGGCCCGGCGCAATACGGCGGCGTTGGCTTTGCGCGACGGCATGGCGCGAACCGGGCTGGGAGCGGTTGGGTCTCAAGCGAGTGCGGGCCTGATGCTGGCTGAACTCAGACGCGCTTTGGCCAAACTTCCACGCAAGCAGCGCGAGGCCCTGGTGATGCGCAAGTTTGCCGGACTCGAGTATGGCGAAATCGCCGCGCAACTCGGATGCTCCGACGAAAGCGCCCGGGCCAACGTTTCCCAGGCGCTCAGAAAGTTAAAGACGGGATGGCTATCGTCATGAAAACCGAACGCTTTTTGGAAGATCTGTTCCAAACCGGATCGATCGAATTCGAACCCGACGCTGCGATGCTTGTGGAAGCCAAACGCAAGGTGGAATCGGCCTTGGAAATGGTACGGCGCCCGGCGGCGGCCGTCAGCCTGGTCGAGTCGCCCGTTGGCCGTCTGCTGGTCGGCGTCAGCGGCCGCGGGATTGCGATGATCCATTACCTGAAAGGGCCAAGCGACCTCGGCACCGCGATCGCCAAACTGCGCCGGAGCTTCGATCCCGTACCTGACCAGGGCACCGTCGCGCGGGTAACCGATGAGTTGCGCCGTTACCTGGATGGAGACGCGGAGGCACTGCGCAGTCGCGTCGATCTGCGCCTGGTAACGACTTCGTTCCAACGCGAAGTGCTTAAGCGGCTGTGTGAGATCGCGCCCGGTGCGATCCTGACCTACTCGTCGCTAGGTGCGTTGGCCGGTGCGCCACATGCTCAAAGGGCGGTCGGCGGGGCGATGCACGACAACCCCATACCTATCTACGTCCCGTGCCATCGAGTGATTCGCGCCGACGGCAACATCGGCGGTTATGGCGGCGGGCTTGCCATAAAACGCAAGCTACTGCGCGTCGAAGGATTTTCAGTCACCGCGGCGGGAATGGTCGCGAGCGAGGGCGCGGTGTGGGGCAATCGCGGCACCCGAATTTTCTGCCGGCCCGGCTGCCATGCGTTGGCGCGCGCTGACCGTACGCAGACGATTCTGTTCCGCGACGCCGGCCAGGCGACGGCGGCGGGGATGCGCGCCTGTCGCGTGTGCGGTCCACGATGATCGCCTCAACAGAATAGAGGATTCAGCCCGTCGTCATCCGCAATCCGCGCAGGCGGCGGGCGAACGGCGAACTGTCGTACGTCACGGCCTCATCTGCCACCCGCAGATTCGGAAACCGTTCGAGCAGTGCGGTGATGGCCATTGAGGCCACGAACCTGGCCAGCTCCGCGCCGACGCAGTAATGGATTCCATTGCCGAAGGCCAGGTGATCGTTGGGCTGACGCTGGATGTCGAAGGTATCGGGCGAAGCAAACTGCGCGGGGTCGCGGTTGGCGGCGCCAACCAATACCAAAACAGGGGTCTGCGCTTCAACCGATGCTCCGCCAACCTCAGTTGCGCGGGTGCAGACCCGTATCACGGCCTGGATCGGGGAGTCATATCGCAGCATCTCCTCGATCGCGGTGGGCATTAGAATTGGGTCGTCGCGCAGGACCGCGAGTTGGTCCGGATTGCGCAACAGCGCAAGCATCCCGTTGCCGATCAGGTTGGCAGTGGTCTCGATGCCCAGCACCAGCAGCAAGCCCAAAAACGGCAGCAGCTCGGCGCTATTGAGTTCGGACCCTTGGTCGCGCGTTGCCACCAGAGAGCTGATCAGGCCGCGGTCCGGATGCTGCCGGCGCCAGGCGATCTCCGCGGCAAAGAAGCTTCTTAGCTCGGACGCCGCCTGGAGCGAGGCCGGCGCGAGCGGAGTTCCCGGCGCTAATGCCGCACTCGCGGCGATGGCGTCGGACCAAGCCCTGAGTTGTCCATGATGCTCATTGGGGATGCCGAGGATTTCGGCAATGAGCAGCGTCGGCAACGGACCCGCGAGATGGCGCATCAGGTCGAAATCGACCCCGCCTGGAATTTGATCGAGCAGCGCGTTGGTCAAAGTACAGATACGCGGGACCATCACGCGGACCCGTTCAGGCGAGAAAGCACGCGCAGCCAAAGGGCGTAAACGGGAATGAACCGGCGGATCGGAGGTCGCCACGGTTACCGAGTCACCAACCGGATCGATCTCCTTGAGCGCAGGTATCCCGATGCGGCTATTCGAGAAACCCACGGGATCGTTCAGCACCGCGAGCGCATCCTGGTAACGCGCGACCAAAGCTGCCGGCGACTGCAGCATCACCGTTTGAGGCGGACCCTCAAGCAGCTGCCGATAATATTTGTACGGATCGGAAAGGAAATCGGGATCGAATAGATTGAGCAGCGGCGCCATCTTCCCCCCAAAGAGCGCTCAGAGCCATCGGCTCACCTGCTCATATTGTGAAGCATCGAACCGGGCTTGGAAAGCTCGGCGACGGCACGCTCAGGCCGCGTCGTGAAAAATGATCCCCAAAGTGTACCTGGCGCCCTGGCGCAGCGTGCTGACGCCGTGACGCATCCTGGCGCGGTAATAACCGCGGGCACCATGGATCGGCCGGAAGCTGGAGGGAAAGATTACGGCCTCGCCAATTTCCAGGCTAATCGCGGAGCATCGCGCCTGCGCCCGGGGCCGGTCTTCAATCAATAGAAATTCTCCGCCGGTGTAATCGATCTCGCGCACGCTCAACGCCACGGTAATCTGGAGTGGAAAAATCACCTCGCCATAGATGTCCTGGTGCATGCAGTTGTAGCCGCCCGCCTCGTAGCGCAGCATCAGCGGCGTCGGCTTGCTTTGACCGCGGCTGGCGCAGTAGCGCAGGAACTCCGCCAGCTCCGTAGGCAGCGACTCCGACGATGCGTCGAGCGTATGACGCCAGCGGTTCGCGATCGTCGCCAGGCGCGGATAGCAGGCCGCCCGCAAATCCTCGACCAGAGGCGGCAGCGGAGCGGCGAAGTATTTGTATTCGCCGACTCCGAAGCGCAACCGGGTCATGTCGACTTTTTTGCGGAAGCGGTCGCGGTTGGGGTACAGGCTGATTAACGACGCGCACTGGCGGGCGGTCAGAATCGGCAGAGTGGTCGCGTAGCCATGCTCGTCCAGCGACCGTTCAATCAGCTCCCAGTCAAGCTGTTCGATCCGGCGCCGCAGGTCGATTGCCGCCGTCATAGCTCATGGTTCGTTTGCAGGCCGGTCGCCAAGGCCCGCCGGATTCCCTCGACATTGTCCAGCATGCCCTGAGGCAGATTGAGCGTCCCCGCCACGTTGGAGTACGGAAACCGGCGCACATTTAGATGAGCGTGCAGCGGCAGTCCTTCGGCCTGATGGATTTCGTAGTCCAGCGGGACCGGACCGAGAAATCGCAGGATACGATGCATCGCGCGCGCGAAGAGCTCGAGGCCCGCGCTGTCCAACTGATTAAGCAAGCCGCGATGCTCGGGCATCACGACATCGTAGCTGCGCGGAAAGGCGCCGATCGGGCTGGCATAGCTGACCACTCGCGGATCGCTATCGATAATCAGGCCCATATGGCCGACCAGTGCGATCAGTTCCTCCCACAGGCGCGGATCGGATTGTCCGGCGCGGACCTCGGCGTCGACGATGGGCAGGCATACGGGAGATCCGATGATCTGCTGATGGATGTGCGGCTGCGAGGCGCCCGACTCCCGCCCCTGGTTTTTGCGAATCACCACCGATTGCACGGCGGGGTTATCCAACGATCGGGTTACGACTTCCGCGCTCGCCTGCAGCAGGCGGCAGAAATGAGGCTCGCTGAGTGCGCCGGTAAACAGGAGATCGGCTGGTGTTCGCGCGCGGGCAAGAAAATGGCGCGAATCTTCGACCACCAAATAGGACTCGTTGCGGCCGCCGGTCAGCGCGCTCGGAATCCGCGGAAACAGATTATTGAAGATTCGAATCGCCCATGGACTTGACGGATCGCCGTCCCAACCCGCAACCTCATCCGGCCTGAGCCGAAGCAACTCGGCAGGGGCTTTTGATTCGTTGCCGGGACAAAAAGGGCAGGTGACCTTGGCCCGCTCCATCTGTTCGTGATCGGAATGACTGGCTGGCGGCGGCGCCAGATCACGGGCTCCGAGGGTAAAGGCAAAGCTTTTGTCGCGCAGGTCAACCACATAGGAGATAACCCCTGTGAACGGGTTCCTGATCCAGACCAGGGCGCCGTCATGCAACTTGTGTTCAATCGGCATGTGGGTACCGGATCATTTTTAGGCATCGGCGCGGGTTCGATTCAACGAGTCGCGGCAGCGGCTCGCGGGCCGGAAGGCGCCGGATTTCCACAAATAGGAATAGGAAACGGAGTTTATGGGGAGGATGAAGGGGCTCTCAAGAAACAAGATTTGGGAGCACCAACCCTCCCAGCTTGCGGGCGGTGGCAGTGTTCCGCGAACCTGTTTCTGGCACGATGCGCCACGAATCCTCGCGTAACCCGCTGGAACGGATACTCCCCGTTGAAAGCCTTGCTACGGAGCCACGGTTCGCGAGGAAGGGCGATGCTGGATATCGGCGCAACGCTTACTTCTTTTCGGCGTTTTGCTTGCCGGTCTCAACCTCGATCGGGACTTTGCGGGTGGCCGATTCCTTGGGGATGGGGATCGTTAACTCGAGCACCCCATTTTGATACGAGGCCCGGATGTCTTCGGTATTTGATTCCTTTGGGCAGGGTCACGGTGCGCTCGAAATTGCCATAGCTGACCTCGCGGTGCAGGAAATCGCGGCCTTTCTGCTCCCCACGAGCCTGTCGCGCACCGCGGACCGTCAGGGTGTCGCCGGTAACGCTGACCTCGACGTTGTCGGGGTCGACACCCGGAAGGTCGGCACGGACGATCATTTTGCCCTCTTCGACAAAGGACTCAATTTTGGGTCCAGCGGTGGACGGCCAGGCGGTGGAAAGCACCTCCACCAAAGAAGCGATCGAACAGATCGTCGAAATCACGCCGGAAGCGTTCCAATTCGCGGAAAGGCGACCATTGCTGCGGATCTTTTGCCATTGTCGGCGAGCTCCTTTGGAATGCTGTAGTTACCACGAAGTTAAGCATCCCCGGAGCATTGACAAGATGCACGGTGACCTCGATTTGGCTGTCACTACCGCACCGCCAAAACCGGGCAAACCCTCAACGCTCCCCGTTATCAGGGAGGATACGCATAGTTGGGGCAGGCGACGATGGCCGAGGAAGCGCAGGCTTACTTAAGGCCCACCAGATAAAGCGCCAGCGCGACGAACAGCATCACCGCCGCCGTGGTGAACCATCCGTTGCGCCGGGCGCCGGGCTCGTCGACCACCTCTGGCGGTGGATCCGCGAAGCGTTCCACCGGCTGCACTACCCGCATAAAACGCGCCGACAATGCGCCCGCATCAAGGCCGAGGAAATCAGCGTAAGTGCGCACGAAGGGCAACAGGTACAACTCGTCGGCAATGCCCGAGTAGTCGTTGGCTTCGAGCATGGTCAGATATTGGCCAGGCACATGAATCCGCTCCGAGACCTCCCGGAGCGTCATCTCCCGCGCCTCCCGAGCTGAGCGTAAAATCACGCCCAAGCTCCGGGTGCGCGTCACCTCGCCGCTTGAATCGCCATTCGTCTGCTCATGCGGCAGATCGTTCATTGACATCTGCTTCACCAGTAATAGCGTAGTGCTTACAGACCACCAGTGCTGCTGATTTTGATCAAAATTTTGAGGGACAAAAGATCGGATCTATCTCTTCCGCCGCCTCCTCAGCCTCCCAACAATCACCCCAAACGCGCTAGCTCCACCGGCATTCTACGTCGGTGCGGTAAATTATTGACATAGCCACACAAGAATGTCCAAAGTTTTAGAGGCGCAATTCGCGCTCTATTTGTTAACAATTGTTGAAACCCGGCAGGTTGATAATCGCGAGCTTCTTGCCTTCCGACCCGATCTGGTCGCGGCGGCGGCGTGAGCGTCGGGCCGAGGATCCGGAAATCGCGCTGGTTGATCACCAGAATTACGCACTTGCCCGACCCCCACACCGAGCGCAGGTCGTCATCAGTGCCGATAAACGCCGCTGCCGCATCCGCGCTCGACCCCCAGGGCGCCAGTTCTCCGCGATAGCCACCAGGACTTCACGCCAACCGGTATAGAAAGGCAACGCCTGGACATGATGGTGGTAGGAAGCCATCACGCAGCCGGACGCAACTCGCGCGCGATCGCGCGCGCCAATTCGCGGTAGGAGTCCAGTGCGGCGGCGTCTTCGCGCGCTTTTGCCATGGTGCCAAGAGTTACGATCATGCCCAGCGCAATCGCGCCTGCGACCGCCGGCACGCGGCGCGTTGCGCGCCAGAGCAGGCTTGCCGCGACGGTGCCGGCGGCCATCGCGCCGACGCCGATAAGCAGATCCAGACGCAGCGCCGGCAGCGCGCGCAATTCCTTGATGTGAGGCGCAATCAGCAAGGCCGTAATCGCAATCACGATATTGAGGGATGCCAGAATTCCCAGCATCCGCGCCACCCGCCGCGGATCGATTCGCGGCAGCAGGCTCAGTCCGTAACCGGCCAAGATCGCGGCGGCCGGTATGCCCGGAAGAATGTAGGAACCCAGTTTGGAGCGCGGGATGGAGAAGAACACAAAGACCACCGCGAACCAGATCAGCGACAAAGCGCAGAGCACTCCTGGGTCGTCAGTGGGAGCGCGGCTCACTTCTGGTTCGGATGGCGGCAGCGAAAGCTCGACGCGATTGGGATCCTGAATAGTGTAGGGCCACACCAGCGCCCGGATTGCGAGCGGCGCGAAGCATATCCACGGCCACATGCCGGCGATAACAACCACGACGAAGAAGTACGGCCCCCACGCATGTTCGGTGCTCACGGCATAGCGCTGCAGATGTTCGTGGATAAGGAAAAAACGCAGGAATCCGGCATTACGCCATGCCACCAGCGCGAACCATGGAACCGTGATGGCCGCGAAAATCAGGCCGCATCCAAGCCAAGGCACTTGGGCCAGCTCCCGGCCCCGTCTTTCAATCAGCAGATAGACTGCGCCCACCCCGCCGCTCAGCACTAATGCCACCGGGCCCTTGGTCAACGTGCCCAGCGCGGCGCAAACCGCCGCCAGGTAGAGCCATTTCCAGCCCGCGGAGACCGGAGGGTTTGCGGATCGCGATGTAAACGCACGCCAACGTCGCCGTGACGAACATCGCGAGTACCGGATCCAGTGTCAGGAACCGGCCGAAGCCAAAGAACAGCGGGCTGAGCGCCAGGCATAGCGCCGCGGCGGCGCCGGCCGCGGGCCCGAACATGACTTCGGCCAAAAGCTGGGTGAGGACAATCTGAACGATGCTGGCGATTGCAATCGGGAGGCGCACTGCGGTTTCGTTGTGTCCGAGCAGGCGAATGGTGGTGGCGGTGATCCAGTAAACCAGCGGCGGCTTTTCGAAATAACGCACCCAGTCGTCGCGCGGGGTTACATAGTCGCCGCTGGCCACCATTTCGCGCGCGATTTCGGCGTAGCGGCCCTCATCGGGCTCCCATAGAGCCGGCGTTCCAAGGCGTGGCAGGTAGATCAGGCAGGCAATTGTGAAGCACACCGCCACCCGAGCCGATCGGCTGTTCCACCAGGTCACGACGCCCAAGTTTCTAGGCGGACGAGAGAACAGTCAATCGAATACAGATGATTAAAACAGTCATCGAATCGCACTGCGTTTGGGGATAAACTGGCTGGCAGTCCAAGACTGTTGACGGACATTTCTATGAGAGAAATCGGCGCCTTCGAAGCAAAAACCAAGCTCAGCGACCTGCTCGATCTGGTCGAGGCGGGCGAGGAGATCCTGATCATCAGGCACGGTAAAGCCGTCGCCAAGCTAACCCCAAACACGGGCGCGACGGATGTCGCTAAAGCACGTGCTGCCGCTTCGCGCATTCGCGAACGCGCGGCGATGCTCAAGTTCGGCAAATTCGACTGGCCCGAGTGGAAAGCTTACAGAGACCAAGGCCGGAAATGAGCTTGGTACTCGATAGCTCGCTCACTCTCGCTTGGCTTTACAGCGACGAAACAACGGATGCAGTACAAGGCGTGATGGATCTCGTCATCGGCTCAAGGGCCTATGTTCCCGCAATCTGGCGGCTCGAGGTGGCCAACAGCCTGCAAACTGGCGTTCGCCGCGGCCGGATCGATGAGGTTTTCCGGGACGCATCGCTCGCGGACCTCGCGCTCATGGATATAACGACCGATACCGAAACTGACACCTACGCTTGGAATACCACATTGCGCCTGGTTGAGCGTTTCAAGCTGACCGTTTACGACGCCGCATATCTCGAATTAGCGCAGCGCCGTATCCTGCCGCTCGCATCGCTTGACGAGGATTTACGCGCCGCTGCCGCTGCGCTAGGGATCACCCTGCTGCGCACCTGAACGGCACCAATCGCGGCTCGAGGAGGGGATTTCGATGTGAGGTCGCCACCTTTAATTAGCGCTGAAGCTCTGCCACAATGCCGGGATTGCTTGTTCGAGAACTTTCGGTGGCATCCAGTCCGACTAAATTAAGCCTGCCGTCCAGATGGTGACGGCGATCCAAAGCCCCCAAGATCCGGTCAAAAAGGAACCGATCAAATCGGTTTCGATCGTCGTACCGGTCTATAACGAAGCGGCCAACCTCGATGCTTTGTGGGAGCGTTTGAGCCTGATCGCCGCCGGTCTGCCCGATTGGGAGGTGCTTTTCGTAGACGACGGTTCCAGCGACAACTCGCTGGCGATGCTGAAGGAAATCGGCGCCGCCAACAGCCGGGTACGGGTGGTGGAGCTGGCCCGCAATTTCGGCCAGCACGCCGCGATTATGGCCGGGTTCCGCGAATGTCGCGGCGACGTAATCGTCACCCTCGATGCCGACCTGCAGAATCCACCTGAAGAAATTCCGCGCCTGCTGGAAGCGATTGAAGCCGGCAACGACGTGGTCGGCGGATGGCGCGCGGAGCGCCAGGATCAGGTCTATCGGAGGCTGGCCTCGCGTCTGCACAACCGCGTCACTTCGTTGATTGTCGGCGTTCCGATGCATGATTACGGCTGCATGCTGCGGGCCTACCGGCGCCATATCATCAATACCGTCGTCGCCTGCGACGAAAAGGCGGCCTTCATCCCGGCGCTGGCCAACAGCTTTGCCAAGAAGGTTGCGGAAATTGAAGTCGGTCACGACGAGCGTGCCGGCGGCGAGTCGAAATACAACCTGCTGCGCCTGGCGCAGCTGAGCCTCAATCTGATCACCGGCTTTTCGCTGCTACCGATTCAGATCCTGAGCATTACCGGGATTTTAATCGCACTGCTCGATATCGCGTTCGCCGGCGTCCTGCTGGGACATCGGCTGATCTTTGGTCCGCAGCAGGAAGGCGCGATGTGGACCCTGTTTGCCGTGCTGTTCTTCTTCGTCGGCTTGCTGTTCCTTGCCTTGGGCCTGATTGGCGAGTACGTCGGCCGCATTTATCTTGAAGTCCGCCGTCGTCCGACTTACCTGGTGCGAGCCGTCCATGACGGCCGTCCCGCGGACTGAAGCAGGCGGATTACTCCTTGTCCGAGCCTTCTTCAGCCGCAGTCAACCAGACCCCGTGTGTCGTGTTCGGCTACCACGACCTGGGCTATGCCTGCATCGAAGCTCTGCTCGCGCAGGGCGCCCCGATACTCGCATTGTTTACGCATAGGGATGACCCTGGCGAGGAAGTCTGGTGGCGTTCCTGCGCGCAGCTTGCGGCCCATCACGGTATCCCGGTTTACACCGACGAGGAGTTGGGCGCGGCTTGGGTCGGGAAGCTCAGTTCCTGGCATCCGGCGATCCTCTACTCGTTCAACTATCGCCGCCTGCTCGGGCAGCAGATCCTGGATTGCGCATCGATTGGCGCCTTTAATCTTCATCCGTCGAAGTTGCCGGCCTATCGCGGCCGCGCGCCGATTAACTGGGTGCTCGTTAACGGCGAGCGCGAAACCGGCGTGACCCTGCATTACATGGTGGCGCGCGCCGACGCTGGCGATATCGTCGGCCAGGAAACCGCCGCGATCGACGATAGCGACACCGCGCTGAGCCTGTATCGTAAACTGACCCCGCTGGCGGCCAGGCTGATTTACCGCTTTCATCCTCTGATCGTCAGCGGACGCGCCCCCCGCGTCAGGCAAGATCTGAACGCCGGCAGTTATTTCGGGCGCCGCACTCCTGCCGATGGCCGCATCGACTGGAAGTGGCCAGCCCGGCGTATCTTCAACCTGGTCCGCGCCGTGACCCATCCATACCCGGGCGCGTTCTGTGAAGTCGGGGGCCGCAAGATGTTCGTCTGGGAAGCGTCAATCGGCGCCGAAGACGGCGATCTGGGCGAGCCAGGTGATATTCTCTCGCGCTCAGAACCCAAAGGGGTCGAGATTGCAGCCGGCACGGGAAGCGTTATCATCAGCCGGGTACAATTCGAGAGGGACGAAGAGACATCGGCGCGCGAGGTCTTCGATGATCCTCCCTCATTGAAGCAATAAGGAAACTCATTTAGTTAAAACGCATGCGAGTTTTGATCACCGGCGGCGCCGGATTTCTCGGATCCCATCTGACTGACGGGTTCATCGAGCGCGGCGACGAAGTCTTCGTCCTCGATACTGGCTCGATCGCCAAAGTGCGGCATTTGCTCGACCACCCGCGCTTTCATTACGTGCATGATTCGGTCTTCAACCTGGAGCTGATCGACAGCCTGACCGGGAAGGTCGACCTGATTTACCATCTGGCTGCCGTGGTTGGGGTCGAGCATTACGTTGGCGACCCGTACGAGACCCTCAACGTCAACGTCAACGGCACCCAGAACATCCTCAAGGCTGCCTACAAGTATAATAAGCGGCTGGTCTTCAGCTCCACGTCGGAAGTTTACGGGCGCAATCCGAAGGTGCCCTGGAAAGAGGATGACGACCGGGTGCTGGGCGCTACCACGGTCGATCGCTGGTGCTATTCGACTTCCAAGGCGGTCGGCGAGCATTTCTGCTTCGCCTATCACAAGCTGGGCCTGCCGGTGACGGTAGTGCGCTATTTCAACATCTACGGACCGCGCCTGGACAAGCTTGACGTTGGACGGCTGTTCACGATTTTCATGGGCCAACTGCTGCGCGGCGCCGATCTGACCGTGGTCGGCGACGGCCAGCAGACCCGCAGCTTTACCTACGTCACCGACGCGATCGCGGCGACCATGGAAGCTGGCCTGAAGCCCGAAGCCGACGGCCAGGCAATCAATATCGGGTCCGATGTCGAGACTTCGGTGCTCGAATTCGCCCAAATGATGCTCGAGCTGTTTGGCTCCAACCGCTCCAAAATCAAGTTCGTCCGGCAGGAAGAGGTTTACGGCAACAGCTACGAGGATATTCCGCGGCGCGTACCGGACAATACCAAGATGCGAACGCTCCTTGGCTGCACCCCCAAAGTCTCGCTGCGCGATGGGCTGGCCCGCACTATCGAGTGGTTTCGGAGCGAGCATGGCAGCTAAGCCCAACGCGGAAAGTGTCTTTTGCGCCCTCAATCAACTCGTGCAGCTAGCGCTCAAAATCGACGTCGATACCCACGAGGGGCTCAAGACCGGAGTGCCCCGGCTGGCCGAGATGCTGCAGCGCGAAGGGGTGGCCGCCAGTTTCTTCGTCGCGATGGGTCCGGACAATTCCGGCAAGGCGATCCGGCGGATAATCACCAACCGCGGCTTTTTGACCAAGATGTTCCGCACGCGTGCGGTCTCGATGTACGGATGGCGGACGATCCTTTCCGGCACTTTGCTCAAGGCGCGGCCGGTCGCGATGGCTTTTCCGAACCTGCTGCGCGACTTGAAGGCGCGCGGCTTCGAGGTCGGCGTTCACGGTTACGATCACGTTCGCTGGCAGGATCGAATCGACGAGATCGGTGAGCCGGGAATCGCACAGGAGCTCGAGGACGGATTCGAAGTTTACCGCTCGATTTTCGGCGAGGAACCGCGCGCGTATGCTGCTCCCGGATGGCGTGCCAACGCGAATCTCGATGCGCCTGGTGGACCGCGCCGGTCTGCTCTACCACAGTGATACTCGCGGTTCGGCGCCCTATCGGCCGCAAGTCAATGGCGCCGTGCTGCTCACCCCGGAAATCCCCTCCACGCTACCCACGCTGGACGAGGTGCTAGGCCGCGAGAAGCTGCCCGACGCGGCGGCAGTCGCGCGCTTTTATATGGATCGGATGAGCGCCGAGCGCCTCAACGTCCACACGATCCACGCCGAGACCGAAGGAATCGGCCAGATGGAAAGCTTCACCGCCTTGGTCCGCAGCCTTAAACAAGCGGGGACGGAGTTCCTGCGGCTTGACGCGGTCGCGGCGGCGCTGGATCGCGAATCGCTTCCGGTTTGCCCGGTGGTGCGCGGCATCCTGCCCGGACGATCTGGTTGGATCGCGGCGCAAGGCGAGGCAATGCGCGCCAGTTCCTGAATGTACTTCCGCACCCGGTATTCACTTAACTTGACAGTCCGGCCCACGGACCTGTGACGCTGTTTTGACAATTCGTTCCCAAGTTGCACAAATGGCGATGCAATCAACCAGAGGAGAACCAAGGTATCGGACGCCAAGATCGAACGGATATGGGCGCGCACGCGGGAACTCCGGCCGATTATCGAGGCCCATCGCGGCGAAGGTGAATTTTTGCGCCGGTTGCCTGACGCGATCGGCCGCGCCTTCCTCGACGCCAACGTCTACCGCCTGCTGGTGCCCGAGGATCTCGGCGGTGAGGGCATCGATCCGATCACCTACTACGATCTCGCGGCTGAGGTTTCCTCTTACGATGGCTCCGTGGGCTGGAACTATGCGATCGGCGCCACGGGAGGAGTCGTCCTCGGCGGCCTTGCTTCCAAACCCCTGCGAACCATACTTGCCAGCCCTGATTGCGGTGTGGCGGGCGCCGGTTCTCCAACGGGCAGGGCTATCGCCGTGCAGGGCGGCTACCGCGTCACTGGCCGCTGGGCCTGGGCCAGCGGTATCCATCACGCGAAATGGGTCCTCGCTTACTGCCCCATATTCGACGGCGACCGGCTGAGAACCTCCGCTGACGGTGTGCCCGTGGTTGCGGGGCTCCTTATGCCCAAGGAGGATTGCACTGTGCTCGACGCCTGGCACGTCGGCGGCATGCGCGGCACCGGCAGTACGGAATTCGAAGTCACCGAAGTCTTTGTTCCCGAGGAACGCGTCCTGCGCCTGCTAACCGGCGAATTCCGCCATCCGTACCCGGTTTTCCGCATGCCCGCGACGTTCTTCGGCTTCAACCATTGCTGCGTGCTGACCGGAATAGCCTGCTCCGCCTTGGCCGGGCTCAAGACGCTCGCAGCGACCAAGACCTCGGCGATGACCGGTCTTAGCCTGCGCGATGACGTCCAGGCGCATTACGCCGTGGCCAAAGCCGAAGCTCTGATCGAATCCAGCGCGCTCAACATCAAAGAGGCGTTCCGGGCATTGTGGGAGAGGGTAGTTGCGGGCGAGCCTGTGCCGGTCGAGATGAGGGCCCATGTCCGCCGCGCTTGCGCTCTCGTCACGGAGTGCGCGGTCGAGGCAGTGCAGCTCTGCTATCGCGCTGCGGGCGGGACGGCGCTGTTCGAATCGGCGCCGTTTGAGCGGGCGCTGAGGGACGTTAACGCGGCCGCGAGCCATATCACCCTGCGCCGCATCATGATGGAAGATGCCGGCCGCGTCGCCTTCGGCCTGCCGCCTCACAATCCGCTGTTCTAAGATGGCAGCTCTGATAATTCTGTCATGTTTAATGTACTATCTGACCATAGGTTGCGATGACGATGGATATCGATCTCACCCCGGAGTTTGAGGAGATGGTCAGGCGAAAGGTGTCGTCGGGCCAGTACACATCCGCCAGTGAGGTCATCCGTGTGGCCTTGCGCCTGATGCAGGAGCAAGACCGCTTGCGGGCGACCAAGCTCAATCGTCTGCGGCAGGATATTCAGGACGGACTGAACAGCGGTCCGGCGAGGCCGTGGAACCCCGAGGAAATTAAGCGCGCCGGCCGCAAGCGCCGCGCATCAAGAGCCACCGGCAATCACTGATCAATGCCGCAAACCGGCCAAAGTTGTCAAAGGCATGGGTTTTGGTTGACGCTTTGAAGACGAAATCAGGATAGGAACGGATTCTTGAGCATGATCGTGGCTTCGCGGGCGGCGCCGGTGCCGACGATTGCCAACGGCACGCCCGCCACCTTGCTGATGCGCTCCAGATAGCGCCGCGCCGCCGCCGGTAGTTCGCTCATTGTCTGGACTCCCTGGAGGCTTTGATGCCATCCCGGCAGCTCTTCGCAGACCGGGCGCACCTTATCCAGCGCCGCGCGACCCGGCGGCATTTCATCGTAGCGCTGGCCGCCTAGCTCGTAGGCGACGCAGATCTTGATCGGGTCGATTCCGGTCAGTACGTCGAGCTTGGTCAACGCCAGACCCCATAGGCCGTTTAGACGGCTCGCGTGGCGGGCCACCACAGCGTCGAACCATCCGATGCGCCGGGGCCGGCCAGTGGCGCTGCCGAATTCCTCGCCCTCCTCGCGCAGGCGCTTGCCCAGGTTGCTCTTGATCTCGCTCGGGAAGGGCCCGCCGCCCACCCGCGTTGTGTACGCTTTACTGATGCCCAGGACCGCCTCCAATCTTCCCGGCGGCAGACCCGCGCCGGCGAACGCAGCACTGGCCACGCAATTGGACGAGGTCACGTAAGGATAAGTCCCGTAATCGATATCCAGCATCATGCCATTCGCGCCTTCGAACAGAATGCGCTTGCCGGCTTCGAGCGCCGAACACACGTAGGCGCCGGTATCCGCCAGATACGGCATGATCTGTTTGCGCACCGCCTTCATCTGCTCAAGCAACTCGTCGGCCTTGACCGGCTTGGCCTTTAGCACCGCCTTGAGATAGGCATTTTTTTCGGTAAGATTGCGTTCCAGCTTGACTGCGAATGATCGGAAATCAACCAAGTCCACGAAGCGCACTCCGGTCCGCGCGACCTTGTCCTCGTAGGCCGGCCCGATGCCGAAACCGGTGGTGCCGATCGCATTCTTGCCCAGCCGCGCTTCGCGGCCCCGGTCTATCGCCCGATGATAGGGCATCACCATGTGCGCATCGTAACTGAGCTTGAGGCTGCCCTCGCCATTGAGATGGGCATGAGCCTGGAGATTGTGGATTTCTTCGATCAACGCGAAGGGATCGACTACGGTGCCGTTGCCAATCACGCAGACCTTGCCGGGATGCAGCGCTCCGGCTGGAACCAGCCGCAGGATGAACTTCTGCCCATCGACGACCAGTGTGTGAGCGGCGTTATTGCCGCCCTGAAAGCGGACCACGATATCGGCGTCGGCGGCCAGCAAGTCAACGACCTTGCCTTTGCCTTCGTCACCCCATTGTGTGCCGACCACGGCCACAGTCTTCATGCGATGCGGGACCTCGATGCGCGTCGCGCGCCCGTGACAGTTTGCGGGCGTGCAACAGCTAAATCAACAGTGCCCGTGGCGCTTGATGGCTGGCCGCGTCCTCGTGTTGCCGCCATCAGAGCTTAAGCAATGATGCCGAGGTGATTGCGGGAAGACTCCTCGAGATCGTCGAGTACGGATGGCGGCACGGGACCGTCGACTTGCACCAGGTTAATCGCCATCCCGCCGATGCGGTCGCGGCCCAACGAAAAGCCGGCGATATTGACATTCGCGCGCCCCAGAAAGGTGCCCACCTGACCGACCACGCCGGGCACGTCGCGATTACGGCACATGATGAAATAACCTTCCGGCACGGCCTCGACCCTGAAGTTGTCGATCCTGGTTATGCGCAGCGCGCGGTTGCCGATCAGCGCGCCCGCCACTTCGAGCGAGCCCGATGGGGTTCGCACCAACAG
Source organism: uncultured Pseudomonadota bacterium (assembly GCA_963824565.1). Lineage (GTDB taxonomy): Bacteria > Desulfobacterota > Binatia > Binatales > Binataceae > JAJPJA01. The sequence goes on from CAWGQB010000028.1 coordinate 81,008, forward strand.
TGTCAACGTGTTGATGTAGTCGGTGGCCTCGCGCGAGCGGCTTTCCACCACCCGGATACCGCGCTCGCGCGCGATGAATGGCGCGTTGACGTAGTTCAGCGTTACCGCCAGGAAATTGCTTAACAGCCCTTTCAAAACCGCCGCCGTGATCGGCTCGAAGTTGAGATTGGCGGCCTCGCCGCCGAGCTCGACCGTGACCTGGCTGGGCGCTTCGGTGATAAGCTGAGCGGCCAGGCGGCCCAGCCGTTCCCCGAGTATGAGATGCGGCCCGAGGACTTCGAGTTCCTTGGCGGTCAGAGTCGGGATATTGACCGCCTGGCGGATCGCGCCGTGGAGCAGGAAATCGATGACCTGCTGCGCGATATCGATTGCGACCTGCACTTGCGCCTCGCCGGTGGCCGCGCCCAGGTGGGGCGTCGTGATCACCTGGGGAAGCTTGAGCAGCGGATGGTCGGGCGGGGGCGGTTCTTCGACATAAACGTCGAGCGCGGCGCCGGCGACCTTGCCCGAACGGATCGCCTTGATCAATGCGGCCTCGTCGACGATCCCGCCACGGGCGCAATTGATAATCCGCACGCCGTCTTTCATCCGCGCAATCGCGGCCTCGCCGATCAAGCCCGCGCGTTTCGTCGGTTAGCGGGGTGTGGACGGTGATGAAGTCGGCGCGTTCGTAAAGTTGAGTCAGGCTCGCCAGTTGGATGCCGAGCTTGCCGGCGGCCGACGTCGGTCAGCATCGGATCGTAGCCGATGACCTTCATCTTCAGTCCGACCGCGAGGTCGGCGACGATGCGGCCGATGTTGCCCAATCCGACCACGCCCAGGGTTTTGCCGCGGACCTCGGTGCCGATGAATTTCTCGCGCTCCCATTTGCCGCATTTGGTGGAGGCGTCGGCGGCCGGAATATGCCGCGCCAGCGCCATCATCATCGACAGGGCATGCTCGGCGGTGGTGACGCTGTTGCCCGACGGGCTGTTCATCACCACGATACCGCGGCGGGTCGCCGCTTCCAGGTCGACGTTGTCCACCCCGACGCCGGCGCGTCCGATGACTTTCAGCGCGTCGGCCCGTTCTATAACCTCGCGCGTGACCTTGGTCGCGCTGCGGACCATCAGCGCATGATACGGGCGCGATTATCTCGGCCAACTGTGCCGAAGTCAGTCCCGGCTTGATATCGACCGACAGCGCGGGATTGCCGCGCAGCACTTCTACGCCCTTGGGCGACAGGGTATCACTCAACAGAACGCGGTACGTTTCCATGATATCTTCAAGCGCCGGCGGCAATTTCGTTGTGTGCCGCGGCGACTCCGGCGCCGCAATGGAAATCGTAGCCTTCGTGCATGAGCGCCATTTCCAGCGCCCCCACCGCGACCAGGATATCCAACGGCGAGATGTAACCCATGTGGCCGATGCGGATCAGCCGGCCCTTCATCTGATCCTGACCGCCCTGGATCGTGACCCCCAGGATATCGCGCATGTAGCGCACCAGCCGGGAGCCGTCGATGCGATCCGGGACCATTATTCCGGTTACGCCGGGAGCCGGATTTTCAGGCGCCAACAGCTTCAGTCCGAGGGCGTCGGCCGCCGCGCGGGTGGCCCGGGCCATCAGGCGATGGCGCGCGAAAACCGCCGGCAGCGTTTCAGCATGAATCATTTCAAGGCTCTTATTGAGCCCGAAAATCAGCGAGATAGCCGGAGTATAAGCGGTTGTGTGATCGTCGCGCTGGGCCTTGAGCTCGCGGTTCAAATCGAAGTAATAGCGCGGCGTGCGGGTCTTCGCGGCGCGTTCCCAGGCGCGGCTTGGATAATGCCACCACACCGAGTCCGGGAGGCAGCATCAGCGCCTTCTGACTGCCGGTTACCAGCGCGTCGATTCCCCATTCGTCCATCTTCTGTTCGAACACGCCGACCGAGGTGATACCGTCGACTATCAGCATCACGTCCCGATGGCGCGTAATCGCCGCAATCTGCTCGATCGGATGGACCGCGGTGGTCGAGGTCTCGCTGGCCTGCACCATTACGGCGCGGGTGTCTGGATGCTGCCGCAACGCGTCCTCTATCTGTTCGGGCCGCGCGGCGCATCCCCATGGCACCGTGATTTCGTAAGCCTTGATTCCGAGCGCGGCCATGATTTTGCCCCAGCGCTCGCCGAATTTTCCGCCATTGACGAACACCGCGGCTTCGCCGGGAGCGAGCAGATTGCCAACCGCCGCTTCCATCGCGCCGGTGCCCGAGGAAGCCAGCAGCATCACTTCCTCGCTGGTTCCCATCAAGGGCTGCAACCGCTGCCGCGTTTGGTCGAGCACGGCGCTGAATTCGGGCGTGCGATGGTGAATTATCGGGCGCGCCATCTCCAGCAACACTTCAGGTGGCACCGGAGTGGGCCCAGGAGCGAAAAGATACTTTTTGAAAGGAGGCACTTTCGGCTGGTTCGAGGGCTGAATTCTTTTGAAAAATCCCGAGCGACAAAAAAGCCAGCACGCCAAGTGCCAGCCAAACCTTATCGAATATAAAATCGCCCGATTTACGGGCTGTTATTCAAGATACCTGGGATAACGAAGCGATACTACCGAGTCAAGGTGATGGTCTCGGTAGCAGAGACACCTTGGAGCAGCGCACCAGCTTAAAGATGCCAGCGGGCAGTGTATGCCCTGCACACCGTGTCCAACATCGTTCGGTAGTCGTGCTCAACATCGATGCCGAGGCTTCGCGGGTCACTCGGGAGCCGGGATGTAAGGTTCGCTGACGTTGTCGATAAATGCGGGGACGAGCATGACGTAATCGTATCCCACGACGTGGGTATGTCCGGGTGGGCGGGTCCGCAACTGGCGAAACCTGCTCACCGTGTTTGCGAAGTCGTTTGGGCGATTGACACTTATGGCCCACTCAAAATCCTTCCACAGGTTTTGGTCTCCGGAAGAAAGCCGCGGCAGGATCTTTTTTAGAAAATGGCCCGGTTTGTTTTTATAATGAGATTTGACCTTGTCGGGAACATTAAGAACTTTTTCCGCGACGCCAATAATAACAGTCGCGATCAAAACTGCCTCGGCTTTCACACGATGGAGAACCTGCAAGGCTTCGTTCAAGTCATCGAAACGAGCATAAAGATTGCGATGCGCGGTAACCACGGACTTGTTTTCCACGCAGAGCCGGATTTTATCGAGATGCGGATCCGACCTTTCGCGTCAGCCTGGCCCACCAACAAATCGATTTTGCGGTTCCGCGCTCCTGGAGTCTTTACATTCTTCCAATCCGCAATCTTTCCGCTCGCGAAATCGGCCCCGAAAGGGCCGCACTCACGTTTCAGATCAGCCAGAATCCCTTCGCTTACTACATCTGAATGGTCTTCCAACCTTTGATTGTGAAATCCTCTCCGTTTGATCTGCTCTATCACTCCGTCAAACGGCGTGGTCATCGTGTAGCCTCTGGGAAGGCAACGCCGGCGATTCGGGATGGGAATAGCGTCGTCTAACGGCGTGTCTTTTTCGCCCAATGATTCCGAGGTCATCTGGAATGGGCATCGCTTTAAGCACATTGCTTTGAAGGCGAAGAAAGCCATTGGCCGCCCTCTGGCAATGCTCTGACAGCCAATGCGCGATCTCGGTGGAGTTGAGATAATCGCACAGCGGATCGATAATCGCCGGCGTCATTCGGGACCACGTAGTAGACGGAATGGCGCGGAACGAGATTGCCGGCCGCGGTCGATCCAGAAATGAGGCTTTTGCGTGATGTCCTTGCACAGGATTTTTGGGCGCAGGATTTCCGGCAGCGGCGGAGTTTCGTGAAAGGCATACCAGGGCTTTCGTCGAACGCAGGTTCGCTGCAACAATTTGCCGCGGACTCGGCGTACCGCGCGCAAATAGTCGCCGAAAGCTGCCCAATTCATCTTCATCAAGGAGGGAGCCGGTTTCGGCGTAGGGGACGAGCATGGAATATCTCGTCTCGCCAATTTCACCTGGAAGATTCAATTCCCTGCCGCTGATAGTTGGCCGGGCGAAGGCCGCGAGTTGCGGTTCAAGCTCTTGGGTCTTTTTGACGAATATCGCGTCGGCCCCGGTTGCCACGCCACAACTGATTCGAATGCAAACGTCTTCCAGAGCGAGCCGCCGGGGCAGCTGCTTTTCCGCGCCACGAAGCAACGGCATCCATGAGTTCCATCGTGGCTGAAGACGCATCGATGCGCAGTGCCGTCGCGCAGTTTGACGAGCGTAGCTTTGCCTGACGCTCGGTTGGCCAGGACCGTGATTGTCGGATACGTCACCAGCCCATTAAAAACCTGCTCGTCCTCCAGCCTGATTTCTTCAATCTCGAAGCCGCCCAGCAGGCGCCTTAAGGGTGCGGCAGTTTCGACATAAAGGAATTTTTCGGGCGTGATGAACACCATCCGCCCGCCGGGATTTAGACTCTTCAAAGCACGTTCGAAGAAGAGCAGGTAGAGATCGAATCGCCCATGCGCAGTTTCATAGCGCGCCCGGAAGCAGTGCTTTTCACACTCAGTCAGACCGAGAATCGAAACGTAGGGCGGATTTCCGATGATAAAGTCGAATTTCTCGTTACCTTGGATCAGAAAGTCCGCACAGCGGATTTCGACTTGACGGTATGAGCGAAACGATTTTTCGGCCTGCTTTGCGCGGCTGGGTTCGCTCTCTACCCCCACCATATGAGGCAAGTCGACAAGCCCCGATTTACACCAGCGAAAGACTCCCTCTATGAATGCACCTGTTCCACAGCCGGGATCGAGGAGTCTGTCGCAGGTTCGCGGCCGCCGACCTGTGAACAGCAAGTTCACCATGAGATCGACGACCGGCGGCGGCGTCGGAACGAATCCTCTCAACGGTGCCCAAACCTCCCTTCAGAATGGTTCCTATTTTGACCGCCAAAGTCCAGTCGTGTCCCGCACAGCATGGGACTTCAGGGTCGTTACCGCATGAAGAGACTCTTTAGTCGCCGGCCAATCTTCCAGGCTCAGGTGTGCCAGCGCGGATTTCCGGGCCCGAACATCACCCCGCGGCGCACACTGCGGCGAGGCTTGAGATGGCTACGCCGCGGCGGCCTTGGCGGATGTCGTTGCGGTCGAAGCCGTTGGTGCAGTAGCCGATCGAGATACCGGTTGCCGGGTCGCCCCAGCCGATTTGTCCGCCCGCGCCGCCGTGGCCAAACGTCGCCGGCGAGTTGGTCTTGCCGAAGCCGCGCAGATTTGCCAAGCCATCTCCGCCCGCAATTATCACTCCCAGTGCGCGATTGGGGGGCTGGCCGTATACCGGATCTACATAACCTTCGGTGCGCACCCGCCGCGCCTCGCGCAGCGTTTCCTCTTTCCAGATTTGGGTGCCGTCGTGAGCGCGTCCGCCGTTCAATAGCGCCTGGTAGAACAGCGCCAGGTCGGCGGCGGTGGTGACCGCGCCACCACCCGGGACCCCGGCCTCGCGCACCGCGGGCGAATTGAAGGCAAGGATCGCGCTCTCGGTCACTTCGGTTACAGGCGGCACCGGAAATCCCATCTTGATGTAATCTTCGGGCTTCAGCGCCTCGCCCACATAGACCAGATCCGCCACGCGCGCGCTTTGATCGCGCGGAATTCCGACCCGCAGATCGGGCAGGCCCAGGGGCCGGGCGACGCGGCGGCGCACGAACTCGCGAAAATCCATTCCGGCGAGCCGCTCGATGATCTCGGCGAGCACCCAGAAGCTCGAGGTCGGATGGTAGGTGTACTTGCTGCCAGGCTCCCATTGCAGCCGCCAGTTGGCGAAACATTTGAGCCGCTTGCTCCGATCGTGCCAGTCATTCGGTGCATAAGGGGCGTCGGGAAAACCCGCGGTGTGGATCAGCAACTGCTCCACGGTGACCACGTCTTTGCCGTTAGTGCCGAACTCGGGGACGTATTCCACCACCCGCTTGGCGAGGTCGAGTTTTCCTTCTTCGAGCAGCAGCCATGCCGCCGATGCCACGATTGCCTTGGTGCACGAAAACGCCACGTACAGGGTCTGGTCGACGGCGGGTTTCTCGACTCCGCCCTGCACCGCGCGGCCAAAGGTGCGCATCGCACCGATTTTTCCCTTGCGCGCGATAGCGATTTGGCACGAAGGCAAAAGCCCCTCATTTATTTCCCGTTGCGCGCGGTCGAATAACGCCTGGACTTTGACTGGATCAAGTCCAACTTCTCCCGGTCCCTGTGCGAAAAAATGTGCAGCTGGCATATCCACTCCACCTTGTTGCTGCCGCCCAAATCCTGGGTGCGGTGCCTTCAACCCCCCTAAGCGCGGCGTCTGTCTGTTTGATTCTTTAGTCGATGTAATGGCGCTTGTCACCCTGCCGCTGCGGCTGGCGGGGCGCGTCGGTGCCCGGCCGTTCATCGAACGGCCATCTGCTACATGATATCACGCCCATCGCCGTCTGCATTGCAGGATGAAACAGGGTTCTTTCTTTCACTATCGCGGACTGTTAGTAAAAGCAGGACGTACGCGGACCGCCTGCAAATTGGGGGCAGACTGGCAGCGGTCCCGCTCCAGGTGACAATGAGCCGGATCTGGAAGCCCAATCTATTTATTATCGGTCTATCGGTGTGGCTGCTGGAAGTAATCGCAGCGGCGCCGGCGGCTGCGTTGGTCGCAAAGCATGGGATGATCGCAGCGGAGCATCCGCTGGCCGCCGACGCCGGCGTAAAGATTCTCAAGGCTGGCGGCAACGCGGTGGACGCGGCAGTCGCCACCGCACTGGCGGTGGGAGTGGTCAACGCCTCCTCCTGCGGGATCGGCGGCGGCGGGTTCATGCTGATCTACATGGCGAAAACGCGCAAGGTTTACGCCCTGGACTTTCGGGAAAAGGCCCCTTTGGAGGTCAAGCCGTCGCTCTATCTGCGCGATGGCAAGCCGGATGAGAAATTGTTGCGCAGCGGTCCGCTCGCCGTAGCGGTGCCCGGCGAAGTCGCGGGCCTTGGGACGGCGCTCAAACGCTTCGGTACGATGAGCTTTTCCCAAGCCGCTCAGCCCGCGATTGGACTGGCGCGCAACGGCTTCCCCTGCGGTCCGCACCTGGCGATGGAGATCTCGCGAACCGCTCCATCTCTGGCACAGGATAATGGCCTCAAGGCCGTGTTCCTGCATCCCGACGGCAGCCCGCGTAAGGAGGGCGAGACCATAACGCAGACCGACTTGGCCGCGACCCTGCAAGCGCTCGGCGATCGTCCGGTTGAAAACTTTTATCACGGTGAAATCGCGACCAAACTTGCAGACTTCGTAAAGAGCAAGGGCGGCGTGCTCAGCACCGGCGACCTCGCTGCTTATCGCGCGTTGTGGCGCGAACCCGTGAAGGGTGATTACCGCGAGTATCGGATCTACTCGATGCCGCCGCCGTCGGCCGGAGGCGGCATGCTGCTCGAAGCGCTCGACATTCTGGAACCTGGCAAGACCCCCGCGCTCGGACTGAATTCGCCGCCCTACCTGGCGCGGCTGATTGAAACGATGCGCCAGATCTTCGTCGATCGCGCGATTTATTACGGCGATCCCGACTTCGTCCACGTGCCGATCGGATTCCTGCTTTCCCCCGAGCGAATCGAAGAGATCCGCCGCAAGGCCTTCGGAACGGTCAGTCCCCCGACGGAAGCCCCGCGCGACCACGGCACCTCGCATCTGTGCGTGATTGATCACGAAGGCAATATTGTTTCGCTCACCACGACCATCAATACGGCGTTCGGAGCCAAGATGATGGTTCCCGGGACGGGTATCATCCTGAACAACGAGATGGATGACTTCGCGCTCGCGCCAGAGATTGCCAATGTTTATGGATTGAAGGGCGCCGGGCCGAATTCGATCGCTCCGGGCAAGCGTCCGCTTTCCAGCATGACCCCGACTATCGTGCTTAAAGATGGCTCACCGATGCTGACCCTGGGCGGTTCCGGCGGACCGACGATCACCACGGCGACTTTGCAGGTGTTGCTCAACGTGGTCGATTTTCATCTCGATCCCGAGCACGCCATCCGATCACCGCGAATTCATGATCAGGACTTCCCCAAGACGGTTTTCGCCGAAGCGGCGCTGCCAGTGGCGGATCGCGATGCGTTGACCGAGATGGGCTTTCAGGTCAAGACCGTGCCCGATCTGGGCGACGAAGAGGCGATCGAGATAACCGCGGACGGATACGATGGCGCCGCCGGATCCGCGCAAAGGTGGCGCGGCCCTCGGCTATTAGTCAATTATTCTGCTCTCCTTACTCTGGTGACCCACGAGAGAAGCCAGGGGGCTGCCGCATCTCCCGGTCTTCCGATACACTGACGATTCGATATGACCGCGCGCGGCGCTAATCTCGCGGATCCTTCCGCTTCGTTCACCAGCGCAGAGGGTGTTCCAGCTCCGATGCGGCGCCGGACTGACTTGATGGAATGCGCGGCGCTGGGTGCGATCGCGCTGGCGGTGTTCTTCTTCCATCTGGGGAGCTACGGACTGTGGGAGCCCGATGAAGCACGCTACGCGGAGATCGCCCGCGAGATGCTGAGCACCGGCAACTTCATCCTTCCCCACCTCGATTACGTCCTTTATGTCGAAAAGCCTCCATTGCTCTATTGGACGACCTCGCTGGCGTTCCATTTTCTGGGAACCAACGAATTCGCGGCGCGGCTGGTCCCCGCTCTCAGCGCGCTGGCAGGCGTGGCCGCGACCTACTGGTTCGGGCGGCGGGTATTCGACCATCGCCGCGCAATCCTTGCCGCGGCGATTCTTACGGTCTGTCCGCTGTACGCCACGATGGCCCAGGTGTTGACCACCGATATGCTGCTGACCGCGTTGATCTCGGTGGCCTTTTTCGCCTGCTTTCTCCAATGGCGCGAAGGTGGTGGCCGATGGTGGCTCGCCGCTTACGTGGCCGCGGCTTTCGCGGTGTTGACCAAGGGTCCGGTGGGAGTCGTGCTACCGGGCCTGGCGGCGTGCTGTTTTTGTGGCGGCAGGGAGATTTGCGCAATGGGACTGCGCAAGCTGCATCCGCTCGCCGGTTTACTGGTGGTGGTCGCGCTGGCGCTTCCGTGGTTCGCGATCATGATGGTGTGAGTCCCGGGTTTTTTTCACTTCTATATTATCGGCGAACATTTCCGGCGCGCCTTCGTCTCCACCTACAGCCATGGCGAGCCGTTGTTACTTCTATCTGCCGGTAATCCTGCTGGGTTTGGCGCCCTGGTCAATCTGCTTTCCTTTGTTGGTGAGTGAGGGAACGCGTGGGCCGGCACGATCCTTTTGCGCAATCACGGCGGCAACCGTGCTGGTACTATTCTCGGTGGCTAGCGCCAAGTTGATCCCTTATATCCTTCCCGCGTTGCCCCCATTGGCGCTGCTGCTGGCGGACTCCATCCGGTCTGCGTTAAGCAATCATGGGGCGCAACGCGCGGGTCTGGCGCGTCAACAGCCGAGCGATTGTGGCGTCAATCGGCCCGGCGCTGTGTGTTGGCGGTATCGGATGTATCGTCGTGGCTACGGGCGCTTCACACTTTGACAACCGCGACGTAACGATGGTTAGCGGCGTCATCCTCGCGACCGGGGCGATAATCCTGGTGGGTGGTGCGGCGGTATCGGCCGCCTTTGTCCGCGGCCGCTCCGAAGCCGGCCTGAGACTGGTGGTAATTACCGTGGCGGCGGCGTTGATTGCCGGCACTTATGGCCGCATCAAGGTGGAGTCGCTGCATTCATATGCGCCATTGGGCAGGGAATTGGCGCTGAAAGCGCCCGACGCAACGCTTATCGACTACCATCGGTATCCCCAGGCGATTCCGTTCTACACCCATCGGCGAGTCCTGGTAGCGGGCCCCTTCCTTAGCGAGTTGAGCTTTGGCGCGTCGCACAGCCCGGACTTCAATCGCTACTTCCTATACACGGATGAGGCATTGCTCAGCTATTGGGCCAAAGACCCCTCCGCGGTGTTGATTATCGACGAGGCCGATCTCCGGCGTTTGGCGGCAAAACTGGGACCGGTCAGGGTAATCGCCAGCCAGGGGCATAAGCGGGCGGTGACCAAGGTACCCCCATCCTCCGGGCCCCGAGAGCCCGCCTGATATATGCCGGCTGCACAACCCAGAGGTACCTCGATGCCGCCGGTTCCGCGCCGCAGTGCCTGCCGCGCTCGCCGCGCGATTGGCAGCTATGTTCTGAGAGCGGTGCTCGGAATCGGGATTCTGAGCCTGGTGTTGAGCCGGCTCAATTTCCGCCAGTTGTTGGATTTGCTGACTCGCGAACGCCCGGCCTATTTTCTGGCCGCGACTTTGATTTACGTAGGCGGCCAGATGGTCGCGGCTTGCCGTTGGAGGCTGCTGGCGCGGATGGTCGGTATCGGGGGCCGATACCTGGAATATCTGCTCTACTTCTTCATCGGTGCGTTCACCAATTTGTTCGTTCCAGGGGCTGGTGGGCGGAGATGCCGCCCGCGCCCTTTATCTGGGCCGGCGCCATCACGAGATGGGCAAGGCGGTCGCATCGGTAATCGCGGACCGCGGTTTTGGACTGCTGGTACTGATCTGGCTTTCATCAGTTACGGTCGCCCTTCTTGGGCGGGGTATTTTCCCTCGCGCGGTTACCACGCCGATATTCTTGATCGGCGCTGATCAGCAGCGGTTGGATACATCCTGATGCCGGCGCTCATTCGCGCTGAAACGGATCCTGCCGCGGCGTCTCGCGGCTACGATTGACGTCCTTTCGCCGTATCTGAATGGACGCATCGCCCTCATCCCCGCACTCGCACTTTCGTTATTTCTTCACTTGATGCAGGTCGCTGCCCAATATGTTCTGGGAATCGGCCTCGGCTTGAATATCCCTTTGTGGCTATTCCTTTTGTGCGTTCCCACGACCAACACCCTGGCCTCGGTCCCGCTGACCTTCAATGGCCTCGGCGTGCGCGAGGGCATCTACGTGGTGCTGTTTCGGGATGGCCGGGGTGGCCAGGGCTGACGCCGCTGCGCTGGGACTGTTGTGGTTTGCGATTACGACTTTTGCCGGCCTTTGCGCGTCAGCAGCGTTTATTGCAGCCCCGACGCCGGTTGAACGCCAGAATCCGGTCGAAGAGAATGCTTCCGACCGCAATCCGAACCCGATAGCATCAGGCACAATATTCTCACCGCGAAATGGAGTTTTGGCGGTAACCTTGCCTTATCAAAAAGCAGTTTGTATATTCTGGACTAACCAAGCGGACAGGATGATGTGAGGGGTCGCTGAATGGACGTAATGAAAACATTGTTTCTCAACCCACCTTCCTATGAAGATTTCGATGGCGGCGCGGGTTCGCGCTACCAGGCGACGCGCGAGGTGTGGTCATTCTGGTACCCGACGTGGCTGGCGTATCCTGCGGGGATGATTCCCGGCGCCCGCCTTTTGGATGCTCCGCCGCACAATTACACTCTCGCGCAGACGGTGGAGGAAGCCAAAAATTATGACTTCGCGGTGATCCATACCTCGACTCCGTCGCTGCGCATGGACAGCCGGACAGCCGAGGCAATCAAGGCCGCGAATCCCGATATCAAGATTGCTTTCGTGGGCGGTCATCCGACGGCGGCGCCTGAAGAAACGCTCAAGATCTCCAGCGCGATCGATATCGCCGGGCGCAAGGAATTCGACCAATCGATGGTCGAAGTGGCGCAGGGCGATGGATTGGAGCAAAATCGGCGGAATCAGCTATCGCAAAAACGGGGTGATCAGCCACAATCCCGACCGGCCGGTGATGACCGGCGAGGAACTCGACCGGCTTCCGTTTGTAACCGAAGTTTACGAGCGCAATCTCGACTACCTGCGCTACAACAGTCCGTACTGCCAGTATCCCTACGTGTCGATTTACACTGGCCGCGGATGCCCGGCGAAGTGCACCTTTTGCCTGTGGCCGCAAGTGACGCAGGGACACAGCTATCGCACCCGCAGCCCCGAGAACGTGTTTGAAGAAGTATCGGCGATGAAGGCGAAATTTCCCAAGATGAAGGAAATCTTCTTCGACGACGATACCTTTACCGCCGACCCGGCGCGGGCGCGCAAGATCGCGCAATTGCTCAAGCCGCTGGGGGTGACCTGGTCCACCAATTCGCGCGCCAACGTCGATTTCGAGACCCTCAAGGTTCTCAAGGAAGGCGGTTTGCGGCTGTTCGTGGTGGGCTATGAGAGCGGCAACGCGCAGATCCTGAAGAACATCAAAAAAGGTGTCGGACTGGATCGGGCGCGGCGCTTCACCCAGGACTGCCACAAGCTCGGGATCCTGATTCACGGCACCTTCATCCTGGGACTGCCGGGCGAAAGCAAAGAAACGATCCAGGAGTCAATGCGCTTCGCGCGCGAGATGGATTGCGAAACCATCCAGGTATCGCTCGCGTCGCCCTATCCGGGAACCGAGTTGTTCCGGCAGGTTACCGAACAGGGCTACCTGGCGGTCGATCCGTTGCTCGACGAATCGGGTTATCAGCGATGCACGGTGAAATATCCGGGACTCACGGCGGACGAGATTTATGGCTCGGTCGAGCGCTTCTACCGCAGTTTCTATTTTCGGCCCAAGTACATCTTCAAGTCGCTGCGTAAGATGGCGACGTCAAGTGAGGAATGTAAGCGGCTGCTGAAAGAAGGGATGCAGTTCATCTCGACGATGCGCCAACGACGGGCGCAGGCCGCTTCGGTTTGAAGACGGAGACCGGGTGCGCGGAGCATGCAGACTCCGCCGCTGGCAAAAGGTCGCTAAGATGGCGTCTGACGCGCAGGTGACCTCCGTGAACATTGTCAGCAGTGTGGCGCTGGCCGGAATTGGCATTTCAGTCGTTTACTATGCCGCCACGATACTCGCCGGATGGCGCTTCAATCGGCGCGCGTCGGCTAGCCCGCCACCGCTGCCGAAGATCGCGCCGCGGGTGGCTCTGCTCAAACCCCTTCACGGAATCAGCGACAGTCTGGCGGACAATCTCCTGAGCTTCATGGAGGTGGATTATCCGCGCAAGGAATATCTGTTCGGCGTTTCCAGCTACGAAGACCCGGCGGCGGAGATTCCGCTGGCGCTCAAGCCGCGTTACCAGTCCGCGCAAATCAGCCTGACGGTCGGCCAGGATCCTAGCGCCGGAAACCGCAAGGTTGGCACCCTGATCAAGATGGTGCCGCGCGCATCACGGCCCGACGTGTTCGTGCTCAGTGACGCGGACATCGCGGTCGAGCGCGACTACCTGCGCCGGATCGTGGGCGAGCTATACGCCGACGAAAAAATCGGGCTGGTAACCTGCGCATACCGCTCCCGGCCGCATCAGCCCGATCTCGGGGCGCGGCTGGAAGCGCTCTACGTCAATACCGATTTCATGCCGATGGCAGTTCTGGCGGACTCTTTTGAGCCGCTGCACTATGCGTTCGGCGCCACCATCGCCATCAAGAGCAAAGTGCTGGAAGAAATCGGCGGCTTCGAATCGATCAAGGACCTGCTGGCCGACGACTTCCATCTCGGCAAGCGTGCGGTCGAACGTGGTTATCGGATAGCCCTCTCCCGCGCCTTGGTAACGATTGTGCCGGGCGAGCGCACGTTCAGCGACTTCTGGCACCATCAACTGCGCTGGGCGCGGACCTATCGCACCGTCCGTCCGGTAAGCGTGGGTACGATCCTGACGCACGGACCATTCTGGGCCCTGATACTGATGGTCGCCTCGGGCTTCAGCGCAGCTTCCGTCGCGATTGCGGCGGCGGCTGTGACGGTACGGCTCGCGATGGGCGTACTGATGATTCGCGGCGTCGCAAAGCTCCCCCTAAGCCTCTCGGACCTGGGCCTGTTGTTGGTCAAGGATTTCTGCATCACAGGCATCTGGTTTGCCAGCCTACTGGGCAGGACCGTGCGCTGGGGCGACCGTCACTTCAAGATCGGTGCTGGCGGCAGCCTCGAGGAAATCAAAAAGGGAACGGAGCTTCGCATTCCCGATAAGCCGGCACCGCAGCCTTCTCCGCAAATGGCGCCGCCCAAGGTAGCGCCTTCAGCCATGGCGCCCCCTGAGCGCGGCTAAGATAGTCGCTTCATTCTCGCGGCGCATCTCCCGACTTAAAGATGACGGCCGGAACTCGCGCTGAGCTCCGGCGTCACGCACCTATTTAAGCCCCAAATCCGCCGGTGCGGATGCAATCTCGCGTTTCTTGAATGCGACCGCTACGTGCAGCCGTTCCAGATGTTGATCGATGGTTTTGCCGCCCTGCTTGACTTTGTGCGTCTTGAAGAATTCGTCGACGTCGCTTTCCTGATCGACCAGCGAGGTGATGCCGCCGCACATGCGCGGGAGCGCGTTTTCCGGGTACTGCGCGGCCATCTTCTCCCAGTTCTGCTTTAGGAACGCCCACGCCTCATAGCGGCATTCGGTGTTCATCAGCAGTTCCATCATCAGGTAGGGCGCGTTCTGAGTCCGCACCTCGCCGTTGAGCGTCATCTGCATGGTATCGCGCAGCAGTTCGGGACGCTGGAAATCCGCCAGCGCGTATAGATAGCGCTGCTCTTCCTGCGGAGTCTTCGCCGACTTAAACCGCTCCTTGAACTCGCGATAGTCAGCTTCGCTGCCGGTATAGGCGACGATTCCGATCAGCGCCGGAACCAGATTGTTGTCCACCGAACCCGGATTCTGCTTGTAGCGCGCGTAGAGCTCCCGGGCCCGCTTCTGCACTTGCGGGTCGTCACCCTGGACGCCGAGCGCCCCAATCAGGCTCCCGCGCAGTTGGCTTTGCAGTTCGCTTTCTCCGGGCTTGGGCTCCCATCCCAGGCGCTCCACCTCGGGAGTCACCAGCCTGCGGACCTCAGCGCGCAAGGCCGGGCGATGCGTCTCATCGACCACGTTGTCGAGGTAGCCGAATCCGTTCAAAATCGCGCGCCAGACGTTAAGGTCGTTTTCGTTGCGGAACATCGCCGCCATCTTGAAGAAATCGCGCAGCGGAGCAAGACCGGCGACCACCGCGGCCCAGGTATCGCTCACCAGGCAAAAGCGCTCGATCGCGCTTCAACTGGTCCAGCGCCCCGGTGACGCCAGCCAACAGCTCCGAGCTGTAGCGCACGCGATAAAAGCCGTAGCCGCCTTGGTTCACCACCACCCATTTGACCGCGCCGGGGAGTTCAAGCGTGGTCTCGGCCGAGGTCAGCAGCAGCTTATGCTCGCTGATGCCCTTGTCGGTCGCCGCCTTGATCATCACCGGTACGTCCCATTGCTGCGAGTTCTTCTCGGCGCCGGGCATATAGAGGAAGCGGTTCTGGCTGAGCTTTATGGAATGGCCGTCGGAGCCTTTGGCGACGCTGATGATGGGAAAGCCGGGCTGGAAGATCCAGGTGTCCATCATCTTGTGGACCGGCTGATGGCTGGACTTTTCCAGCGCGTCCCAGAGATCGCCGGTTTCGGTGTTGGCGTATTCATGCTCGCGCAGGTACAGCGAGATGCCTTTGCGGAATTCTTCCGCGCCGAGGTACTGCTCGAGCATCCGCAGCACCGAAGCGCCCTTCTCGTAAGTCAGGACGTCGAACATCCCGCCCGCTTCCGCCGGCGAATTCACCGGGAATTCGATCGAGCGGGTGCTGTTGAGCCCGTCGACCGCCATCGCCCCTCCGCGCGACAGCCCAAAGCTTACCCAGCGCTCCCATTGCGGCTTCCAGGCGTCGACCGCGAGCATCTCCATAAAGGTGGCGAAGGCTTCGTTAAGCCAAATCCCGTTCCACCACTTCATCGTCACCAGGTCGCCGAACCACATGTGGGCGTTCTCATGCGACACCACGTCGGCGACGCGTTCCAACTCGGCGCGCGACGCGGTCTTTTGGTCCACCAGCAAGGCGGTTTCGCGAAACGTTATCGCGCCCAGGTTTTCCATCGCGCCGGCCGCGAAGTCTGGAATCGCGATCAGGTCGAGCTTGTCGCCGGGATACTTGATGCCGTAGTAGTTGGCGAAAAATTTCAGCGAATAGGCGCCGATTTCCAGGGCGTACGGCGTCAACGCTTCCTTGCCCGGCACATACCACACGCGCAGCGGGACGCCCCCGGCGTCGACCTGCGTCAGTGGCCTTGAACTCGCCGACCACGAACGCGAGCAGGTAAGTGGACATCTTGATCGTTTCGCGGAAGATTACTTCCTTCTTCCCGTCGCCCAGCGCGTGCTCGTGCTCGATTGCGGTGTTGGAAATCGCCGCCAGGTTCTGATCGATAACCAGGGTGACCTTGAAGCTCGCCTTGGCCGCGGGTTCATCCCAACATGGGATGGCGCGGCGGGCGTCGGTGGCCTCGAACTGGGTCGAGGCAACGATATGGGTCTGCCCCGCGGCGTCCTTGTACTGGCTGCGATAGAACCCATGCAGCTTGTCGTTAAGGATTCCGCGGAAGCGAATCTTGAGCGACCATTTGCCCGGTTTGAGCCTGGTGCCGAAGCTCAGGATTGCCCGCTCGGTCACCGCGTCCAATTCGGCCTTGCCGTTTAAGCTCTCGCCGTCGCGGCTGAGCGTCACCTCATCGATCTGGAGTTCCAGGGCGTTGAGCTGGATCTCTGCGACCGGTTCATGAATCTCGATCGCGATGGTTTCCTCACCCGCGAAGGTGAAGGTGCGCAAATCCGGCTCCAGCCGAATCTCGTAGCGCTGCGGCCTGACAGAAGCCGGTAGACGATAAACCTCGGCCGAAGTCTGCACATTGGCACTGTCGTAGTGGAACATCTCGCTCCTTCTCCTGACTGGCGACGTTGCGATTACCGGTCGGGCATCAAGCAGGGGGCCGAAATCCATCGATAGCTCTTGCCAACGAATCTTCCTCTTTCGGCACCCCGCCAGGGCCGGCCTCCGGTACATTTTTATCCAAATGCGCGCCCCGGATGAAACTGCCGACGATAGGTCGATCGCCGCAGCCACACGTCGCCGCACATGATGGTCGGAAATCCCAGCCGGTTTTACCACTTCAAGTCCGCATCGCCGGCGTTTCCAAACTCCGGCCATACCAATGCGTCGTCACCAGTGTCGGCAATGCATTTGACTGTCGGCCCATCCGGCGCGCGGATGGCGTTTTACCGGCCTCAGCACGATCCGCCCGTCATTGAGCGATAGGTCAAAGTCGTCGCCTGCCTGAACGCCGATTTGCGTGAGAATCGCTGTTGGGATAATGACGCCGGTGGAATTGCCCATCTTTCGCAAATGAAGCACGCACTGTCAGCCTCCTCACGGATTATAACAATGTTGACACTATAGCGGAGTCAATTCCAGAAGAGGAATCGCCGCGCAATAACGTTACGCCGGTTTCGTGGGCCAGCTTGCTGCGCATTGCCGGTCCGCCGGACGCCAGCTTCGCATAGGTGGTCAGGCGGATGTCGTAATGGGCGAGCAAATCGCGCAAATGCGGGCTGGTCAGCAGGTCAACTTCGCGCTGGGCGGCAGGATTGGGCAGGCTGCGCCCCGGCGTCCGTTGCGGGATGGAAGTAAAGCTCGGTGACGCGGTTATCCGGCAATCGCGCCAGCAATCCGTGGAGATAGCGCTCGGTCATGTTGCCGCTCTGATGCAGGCCGAAGAGCCAGTCGCCGGACCGGATACCATGGCGTACCATCATGCGCCGGGCACGCGCCGACAGCGACCGGAAAATCACCGACTCCGTCAGCTTGCGGGTCACGTTGTCGGAGCTGAGCCTGATCGTGGTCAGGACAGGTTCGCGCGGCAGGCGCAGGCACGGCACGCGGTATTCGACCGCCAGGCCGACCAGGATATCCAGGATTACCGGATGAACGTGTATATTGAGATGCCCGTTGATATGGTTGAGGTAGCCAATCAGTTGCAGATGCGTTTCGATTTGCGCACGGCATTCGTCGACCAGCTTCTGCCGCAGCCGGCGATTGAAAAAATAACGCATACCCGCGTTTACCGGGCTGTTGGTAAAGGCGGCGCGCGTATCGACCAACCCCCCGAGCTGGTCCGAATCGAGCACGCTGCGGCCCTGGCACATCACCAGATGCAGTCCGACATCGAGATCAGGACATTCCTTGGCCAGGGCGGCGGCCTGCTCGCGCGCCGGCTCAGCGACCATCAGGCTGGCGCTGGTCAGGATTCCCTCGCGATGGCACCGCAGTATCCCCGCGTTGGTCTCCGCGGAGGCGCCGAAATCGTCGCCGTTGACAATCAGATGCTTCAAGATGTCGCGATTTCTCCCACTGGCTGCTGGCCGACGACATGGGTCTGGGTAAAACCGTCCAGGCCATTACCGCATTCGCGCGCTGATCCGCCGATTGAAGGCATTGTAATGGCGCTCGTGATATGTCCAAAGGCGGTATTGACGAACTGGCTACGTGAACTGGAGCGCTGGGCTCCAGAATTGGTTGCCGTCGCCGTTCAGGGGGCTCCCCAATCCAGGCGCGTGCTCTGGAGAGCATTCCAAGGCAGATGTCATGTTCTTCTTACAACCTACAAATATCTGGTTCGGGCAAAATCGGGACCAACTCAATACCAGAGAATTCGATCTGATCGTAGCCGATGAGATTCAGCGCATAAAAAATCCGAACGCCGAAGTTACGAAAGCACTTCGTGCTCTGCGGTCGAAGAGAAGATGGGGCCTTACAGGAACACCTCTGGAAAATAGCTTGGAAGACGTCATTTCCATCTTCCGGTTCCTCAAACCTGACGTTATCCTGGGTCGCTTGTCAAGCCAAGAAGAGGTCACAGACCGCATAAAGCCATATTTTAAACGTCGGAGGAAAAAGGACGAGGGTACTCCCTGAACTTCCGGAAAAAGTCCTCGACAGCAGGTGGCTCGCCCTTTCCGAAAAGCAAAGGGCAGCTTACAATCGCATTGAAACGGAGGGGGAGTTGCGACTTGCCAGCTCTGAGAATGTGACTCTTACGAATGTCCTGGCACTCATCCTTGAGCTTAAGAAGATTTGCAATTTCGACCCGGTTTCAGGGGAAAACCACAAAGCTCAGAGTTTCTCGTCGAAGACTATTTGCCAGAAGCGTGCACAGACGGTCAAAAGGCGCTGGTCATCTCGCAGTACGTACAGACATTAGAGAGAATTCAGAAGGGCATCGAGGATTATGAACCCTTGATCTATACTGGGGCGCTGTCGACCGCACAACGCAACAAAGTCCTAAGCGATTTTGATTCGAAAGAACATCATAGGGTTCTGTTACTTTCGCTGAGAGCTGGAGGCGTCGGAATCAACCTAACACGTGCAAACTATGTGGTCCATTTTGACCGGTGGTGGAATCCAGCGGTCGAACGACAGGCCGAGGACCGTGCCCATCGGATAGGTCAGGAAAAGACGGTTTTTGTCACTCGATTCATCTGTAAGGATACGATTGAGGAGAGAATCGAGAAGATCCTTGAACGCAAACGCAGCTTGTTTCGAGATGTCGTTGACGAATTAGCAGAGGTCGACGATCTAGAACGGGTGCTCTCGGAAGAAGAGCTTTTCGGGCTGTTCGGTTTAGAGCCACGCAGATATCGGAGCAAGGAAACCGAGCCCCGTGCAACTCCTTCAAAAGGCACAAAAGCAAAACCCTCCTCGGGGAGTCAGAGTGATCGTGACACACGGTCATATCGAGTCATTAGACCCGACGAGCCCTTCTCGAACCTTGTGAGGCTACGAAAGGTTCTTCGAGAAACTGAGGAATTTATTGAATGGGCGGATCTGCACTTCAGCGCGCGTGGTCTTGAGGGGATCGCCGTTACGGTGGATCCCGCCGCGGTGCGAGCTATCCGAATACTTTCAGGAACGGCGAACGTCAACGATCGAGCGAGGAAAGACTTCGAAAGATTTTGCGCTGAGCTCAAGCAGAAAGGCATTGCTGCAGAGTGGCGCACCCTCACTGACTTCGCACACGACCGATTCATAATCACAAAGAACGCCTGCTATAACGTTCCGCCCATCAATAGCCTCCTCAAAGGGAGCTATTCGGAAATTCTTGAGACCCTGAACCGACCCCCTTTCGATGAATGGTGGAAAAAGGCCTCTCCAATATGAAAGTACGGTGCACGTGTGCCAAGGCGGGGCAGATATTGTCAAATGATCGAAACCGGCAGCCGCTAATGGGGGATGGCTCTGCATCTCCGGGACCTGTAACACATGATCCAAACTATTTCCGACCAGAAAGCACTACCATGACGCCAATGTTTTTGCTGAGTCCTCTTCGAAAATTACCTTGCGGTTGATTTAGATATCGAGCACCAAACACTTCTGCTTTGATCCCCTGTGCCGATGTGATGCCATGCGAAATACGCCAGCGACGATAACAGTACCGCAATTGGTAAGTAGAAGAGGATGATCGCAACGACATTTAAGGCTGCTTTCGGCTCCCCATGACGGCGGCGGACACTCATTCGACAGAATCTTGCATCGATTCTTCTACTTAATATGATAAAGCCTTTAGTTCGATCTTCCAACTCAAGCAACGCATCGACTGCTCCTAAGAGCAGCCTCGAATAGTAGAAGGTGTCCAGCAGGAATAATACTATCCATCCACCGAGTAATGCTAAGGAACCCACAAAAGCCGATCGCCAAACAACGGAGCCGCTCTCCTGAGAAAAGCCGCCTTCGACGAAGAAACTCGCGACCGCAATCAGGCCTGTAACTGCGCCCAACGCCTGGGTTCGCAGCCGCATCAAAAGATCGTTGAAATGCATCGCAACGTCTTCGTACTTCGATCAGAGTTGGGATAAGATTGCGGCGCTCCGAGGTTTCGTCCGAGTCAGGAGCTTGTGCGTTGTCGCTCATCCGAATTTTCCACCTCCTCTTGGGCGCTCTCTTAGAAACAGATTGGCTAACTATCTCAAGAAAATCGGGCCCTCCTTCGGTGGTGAAAGGGCCAGAGAGAGGATGACTGATACTCTTCAACCGCAGAACTACTCTACTTCCAGCAATTACCGTTCGCCCGCTTGCCTGATTCTGCTAGCAATGGGCCCAGTCACTCAAGCCGGGTCCGAAAACCCGTTAAAATAAGGCCGGTTCTTTAGCAGTGATACTAATCTTTTATGCCCTGCGGCGTGAGCTGAGCGGGTTGCGCAAGCGAATTTCGCAGCGCGCCCCGCTGGGTCCGGGGCTGCGCGGTTTCAAGGGCCGAATCGGGACCGAAGAGATTTTTTTGGTGGCTACCGGAATTGGCATCGGGCAAGCCCGCGAGTCGGCGCGTCGCGCGCTGCAAACCCTGCCCACACCCCGGATGGTAATCTCCTCCGGTGTGGCCGGCGCCCTGGCGCCCGACCTTAGAGCCGGTGACCTCGTGATTGCCGACCGCTTGCTGATGGAAGGCAGCCATGATTCCAGCTTTGACGAGAATCGCCCGCTTGGCCCCTGACGCGGCCCAATCCGTGCAGGATACGCTGCGCCGCGCCGGATTGACGTGTTCGACCGGGGCGCTGTTGACGGCCAAACGCGTGCTGGCCAACGCCGAGGCCAAGGGCTCCGCGTATGCGCGCAGCGGCGCGCTTGCAGTGGACATGGAAAGCGCGGCGATTGCGGCCGAGTTCGCGGTCTCAGCGGTACGCTTTGTCTGCATCCGCGCGGTCATTGATGAGGCCGGTGACGAGATTCCGGGAGCGGAACTGCCCGATGAGACTGGGCGCGTGGCACCGCTTAAGGCGGCGGCTTATTTCCTTACGAATCCCGGCGCGCTGGCGCGGGTGCCCGCAATGCTTAGGAACTTATCGCGTGCCACTTTCGCGATTGCTGCGGCCCTGGAAGCGCTGTGCCTCGATGCGGCGGGCAGGGATGCCCGCCCCACTGGTTCAGATTGATTTATCTTTACCGACGGCAGACTTCGGCCGAAACTGTATCTTGGTAAGCGCCCGTCCTCGACCCGACGAACGCGCGGATGCGTCGGTCGCCCGGGCAGAGGTTACTTCAACTGTGGATACCGATCTGGCTGAGCGCATCCTCCGTTATCTGCGCGAGCGATCGCAGGTAATGGTCGACACTTTGGCGCAACTGGTGCGGGCCGAGTCGCCGTCGTCCGTTCCGGAGTCTCAAGCTCCAGTGCTAGGCATGCTCGGCGAGCGGCTGGGCGCGATGCGGTACGAGGTATCGCGGCTTAAGGGCCGCAACTGCGGAGGTCATCTGTATGCCCGGCCTCGCGGACGTATCCGCCGGCCTGCCCAATTGCTGCTTGGACATTCCGATACCGTCTGGCCGCTGGGGACTCTGGTGGACATGCCTATCACCCTGAAAGACGGCATTTTCGCGGGCCCCGGAGCGTATGATATGAAGGCCGGCCTGGTCCAGATGCTCGAGGCGCTGGGTGCTCTACAGGCGTTGGACCTCGAGCCGCCACTGAGCCCGTTGGTCTTTATCAACTCCGACGAGGAAATCGGCAGCGGCGATTCCACCCGCCACATCCGCCGGCTTGCCCGAAGCGTCGAGCGCGTTCTGGTGCTGGAGCCGTCGTTGGGGCTGGAGGGCAAACTGAAGACCGCGCGCAAGGGAGTCGGACGCTTCACGGTGACGGTCAAGGGCAAGGCCGCTCATGCCGGGTTGAATCCAGAAAGCGGCGCCAGCGCAATACTGGAACTCTCCTACGTGATCCAGAAACTCTTCGCGCTCAACGACCCGAAAAGGGGCACCACCGTCAACGTCGGTACCATCGCCGGCGGGCTCAGCCCCAACGTTGTCGCACCTGAAAGCCGCGCTGGGGTGGACGTTCGGGTGGTGACTACGGAGGACGCTCGCCAGGTCGAGCAGAGTATCCTGGCTCTGCAACCGGTCATTCCCGGGGTGAGACTGGAAATTCAGGGGCGGATCACGCGCCGTCCGATGGAGCGGAGCCCCGCCAATCAGAGGTTGTGGCAAGCTGCCCGGGAGATCGGCCGGGAGATCGGATTGGACCTCAAGGATACGCTTGCAGGAGGGGCGTCTGACGGGAACACCACCAGCCTGTACACCGCCACCCTCGACGGCCTGGGAGCAGTCGGCGACGGCGCCCACGCGGGACACGAGTTCGTGTATTGCGACAAGATGATGGAGCGCAGCGCCCTTTTGGCTCTGTTGCTGATGGCCCCGGCACTGTCGGAAGCCTGAAAGCGACAACCCTTTGTCGGCATCCCGCCCAAGACGTCATGAACATTACCGCCTGATCGATTTGCCGCATTTCGTGCGGCGGGGTATTCAAGAGGTTCCCGACAGGAGGACGGCATCATGGCGGATTCTACAAAAAGATTGGCCGGTAAGGTCGCGATCGTAACCGGTGCGGGCAACGGTATCGGCAGGGCTGAGGCGCTGCTGCTGGCCCGTCAGGGGGCCAAAGTCGTGGTCAACGACTTGGGCGGCGATACGAAGGGCGATGGCCAGGACCTCGGCATCGCGCAAAAGGTAGTTCAGGAAATTCAGGCTTTCGGCGGCGAGGCGGTGGCCAATGGCGATTCGGTCGCCAGCTTTCAGGGCGGCGCCAATATCGTCAACACCGCGATCAAAAGCTTCGGACGGCTCGATATCCTGGTTAACAACGCGGGCAACTCGCGCGCGCGCGTGATCTACAATTTGACCGAAGAGGACTGGGACGCGGTGATCGCGGTGCATCTGAAGGGATGCTTTAACACCGTACGCCATGCGGCGCCGATTTTCCGCGAGCAGCGCTCCGGCGTGATCATCAACACCGGTTCGGAATCGGGTCTGGGCCATTTTGGACAAGCGAACTATTCTGCCGCCAAGGAGGGAATTGTCGGTTTCACCCGCACGGTTGCGCGCGACCTGGGACGGTTTGGCATCCGCTGTAACGCGATTCGGCCGCGCGCGACGGATACGAGGTTGGCGGGCGGCGAGGGCGGCGGTGAGGAGGCCGGCAAGAAGCTGGCCCAGTCCTTCGGCAAAAACGTTATCGGAAACCGAGGTTTTACCACTCCACGTCCTCCCAGAGCCGAAGAGGTTGCGGCGTTGGTCGCCTGGCTGTGCACCGACTCAATGGCCGGAGTAAACGGCAGGACTTTCCAGATTGGGGGCGGCGAAGTGGGTCTGTGGTCGGAACCCGAACTTATCCGGGCATCGTTCAGGCAGGAAGGATGGGATATCGATTCGCTCGACCAGCACGCGCTGCGCGATTATCTGCTCGGCGAATGAGCAAGGTGCTGCGTTACAAGTCGTAGCCTGATAGCCGATTTGGAACGCAGAGGTGGCCTTAGAGGTCTCCGCGCGGTAATTTAGGAGAATTCTCAGGGAGTTTGAAATATGAGCGCTATCGATGAAGCCCTGAAGGCCAACGAAACTTATGCGCGCAATTTCAAGTTAGGGAATCTGGCGATGCCACCGGCAAAAAAACTCAGCGTCGTTGCCTGCATGGACGCGCGTCTGACGATCGAACAGATCCTCGGGCTTAACACTGGCGACGCGCACATTATCCGTAACGCGGGCGGAATCGTCACCGACGACGTCATTCGCTCGCTGATAATCTCGCATCACCTGCTGGGCACGCAGGAATTCATGATAATCAATCACACCGACTGTGGAATGCTCACCTTCAAGGATTCCGAACTGTCGGAAAGACTCGAGCGCGAAACGGAAGTTTCCGTTGCGTCGCCGAGCCACTTCCACGCCTTCGACAATCTGGAGGTAAACGTCCATCGGCAGATTCAGCGAGTCAAATCGCACCACTGGATCCCGAAGAGCATTCCGGTGCGCGGATTCATTTTCGACGTGAAGACCGGAAAGCTCACAGAAGTGCAGTGAAACCTGGCGCATTCAAACCGGACGAGGGGATTTTATGAAAAGGGTTGGATCAATCCTGGCCGCATTCGCGGTCGCCGCTGTTGTGGGGTGGGGTTTCGCCCGTTGCGCGGAGGCCGCGTCCGCGGACGAAAAAGCGATTAGCGACGTTGAACATAAACTCGCCGCATCGACCAATGCGCAAGAGGCGATAAAGTACTTCGATCCTACCGATCAAGTGGTGGTTTTAGACATCAGCGGTCCGCCGCGCGAGCATGTCGGGCCCAAGGATGTGAGGGCCGACCTCGAAAAAGGCTTCGCCGGAATGAAGGACATGAAAGCCCAGTTCATCGAGCTCAAGGTGATAACCGACGGCAAGCTCGGATACGCCCGCAGCGTTCAGCGGTTCACCGCGACCGGGCCCAACGGCAAGCCAGTCGATATCACGTTCCGTGAGACCGACTTGCTGCACAAGGTGGATGGCCAATGGAGAATCCTCGAGCAGCACATCTCGGTGCCGGTTGACATGGCAACCGGCAAGGCCGACATGGCATCGAAGATGTAGCCGCCCTTAGCGCCGTTGGTATCATTTGAGGATCGCGGCACCCTGCACAATAGATCCGTCCTCTAAAATGGATCCGTCCTCGATATTGCCCTCAATCGGTGATGGGCCGATGCGCTCACTCGAACCTCGGGCTGTACTTAATTCATTGAAGAGTGGGTAATTGTGGGAGGTTCACAGGCCAGCTCCACTCTCTCCCACCGCAAATTGCGAACTGATTTCGGATTTAGAGCGGTCCCAACAGCCTACCCTAAGCTGAATTTCATCCCATTTTGCTAATCAATTGCGCCACGGAAGCGTACAAATAGCGAAACTAAGATGCTACTTCGTAATATTTGTTGCTAACTGACCTAGACTTCCCTTGACATTCGGTGGGGGCAAGTGGGAGATTGTGGTGCAACGAGGTACGATGCGGTGTTTAACGGTCGCTTCGACCATGCGATCGATAATAAAGGACGGGTGAGTATTCCCGCCCGCTTCCGCGAAGTACTGCAAGAAAAAGGGCTCGATCGCCTCTACATCACGAACTTCATCGTCGACAACGAGCGCTGCTTGCAGCTGTATTTGCCGGCCGACTGGGAGCGCCTGGTGGGAAGAATTAAAGAAAAGGCGAGCTTCAACCGTAATGCACAGTTGTTTCAGATTTTCTATATCGGCGGCGCTCATGAGGTCGAAGTCGATCGTCAGGGACGCATCCTAATTCCTAATAAGTTACGCGAATTTGCCCACCTGGAAAAGGAAGTGGCCTTCTCGGCGATGACCGACCATTTTCAGCTCTGGGACAAGGGCACTCTCGATCGGGTCCGGGACGAAGCCGAGAACAGTTTCAGGGACTCCAACTTCCTCAAAGAGGTTGGAGTGTAACGAGCAATGCACGACGCTACTCCTCAATGCGGGAACCAGGGCGAGCGCGCCTCGCGGACTATCCATCAGCCGGTGATGGGCGCTGAGGTGGTGGCGTTGCTCGGTGGACGGCGCCCGCTACGGATGGTCGATGCGACTCTGGGCACCGGCGGTCATGCGGCGCTGCTGCTCGAAACCGCACCGCCGTCGGCCTGTCTGCTGGGCCTTGATCGGGATCGGCAGGCGCTTGCTCTGGCTGCGGTTCGCCTGGAGCAATTCGGTGGACGCGTGATTACACGGCAGGCGAACTTTTCGGAAATAGGCGCCTTGGTGCGCGAGGCCGGATTCAGCGGTGCCGACGCGATTGTCGCCGACCTTGGCATGAGCAGCTTCGCGCTCGACGATGCGTCGCGTGGCTTCAGCTTCATGCGCGAGGGGCCTCTTGATATGCGCATGGACGACAGCGCGGAGCTCCGCGCCTATGACTTGGTCAACGAAGAACCCGAAACGGAATTGGCGCGCATCATCTATGAATACGGCGAGGAGCGCGGCTCACGGCGGATCGCGCGGGCGATCGTCGAGGCGCGCCGGCGCCATCCGATCCAAACGACCACGGAACTGCGGGCGCTGGTCGAGCGTGCGATCGGGGCCCATCGCAGCGGCGGAGTGCATCCCGCCACCCGGACTTTCCAGGCGCTGAGGATCGCGGTCAACGACGAATTGGCCAGCCTGCGGGAATTGTTGGAGGCGGGACCGCGATGCCTGGCGCCGGGCGGACGGATGGCGGTTATCGCTTATCACTCTTTGGAAGACCGTCTGGTCAAGGTGCGCTTTCGGGAAATCGCTCACGATGGCGGTTATACGCTGGTGACCCGCAAGGCGATGCGTCCGACGGCCGAAGAGGTCCAACGTAACCCACGAGCACGGAGTGCGCGGCTGCGATGCCTCGAGCGAAATCCGTAAAGCGCCGGGCTAAACCCGCAAAGGCGCCGCGCCGCCTATTGCAAGTGCTGCTGGGTGTGATGCTGGTGGCGGCGGGATTTGCCACGTTGATGGTGCGGCTGGCGGGGATGCGTGAAGGCTATCGGCTGTCGGCCTTGCGTGGGCAGATTGCCGAAATCAAGGAAAACAATCGCACCCTGGGACTGAGGGTTGCGGAGCTGACCACGCACGACCGGCTGCGCGGGTTGGCTGTGAAATACAGGATGACACCGCCGGCACGAGGGCAGGTGGTGGTGGTTCCGTGAACGTTGCAGTAGAAAAGCGCCGTTTACGGGTTGGGGTGTTGACCCTCGTGCTGGCGGGCCTGTTTACGCTGATCGTCATCCGGCTCGTTGTCCTGCTGATGCTTGACGGTTCGCGCTTGAGTTCGCTGGCGCTCAACGAGCACAGCGAGCAGGTAACGCTGACCGCGCCGCGCGGCTCGATTGTCGATCGGCATGGCGAGCCACTGGCACTCTCCGCTCAGGCGTTTTCGGTTTACGCGCGGCCGGCGCGGCTGTTCAAATCCAGCGCTCCGGCGGAACGTGATCGGCTGGCCCAGGCGTTGGGCATCTCGAGCGCTGAACTGGCGGACAAACTGGCGCATCCGGCGCGTTTCGTCTGGCTGGCCCGGCGCATTCAACACGCCCAGGCCGATCAGGTTGAAGCGTTGGGTCTCGATGGCATTGGCGTACTCCCTGAGTACAAACGGTATTACCCGGAGAGCAACCTGGCCGCGGCGGTGGTGGGCAAGGCAGGTGAGGACGACCAGGGGCTCTCCGGGTTGGAGTTGCGATACGATCGCGTCATGCGCGGCGGTCCGGTTGCGCTGCGCGAGGACCGCGACGCCCTGGGGCACGCGTTTCTCGACAGTCCGTTGGCGCTGCGTGACGCGGCTCCCGGCGCGCGCCTGGAACTGACGATCGATTCGCAGATTCAGGCGCGGGCCGAAAGCGAATTGGCCACCGAGGTACAATCCTCCGGTGCCCGGCGTGGTATCGCGGTAGTGCTGGATCCGTTCTCCGGTGAGGTGCTGGCGATGGCGTCGGTGGACGCCAAGGGGGGAGTCAACGACCGCATGCACAATCCCGCGGTCCAGGACGTGTTCGAGCCCGGCTCGACTATCAAGGGTATTCTGGCGGCGATTGCACTGGAGGATCGCGCGGTCACCGAGCGTCAGAAGATTTTCTGCGAAAACGGTGAGTGGACCTTCGGCGGCAAGCAGATTCATGATCATGGCCGCCACGGCTGGCTCGACCTCGCGGATATCGTCGAGGTCTCCTCCAATATCGGCGCCGCGAAGATTGCGCTCACACTGGGCGCCGAGCGTTACTATCGGGGCTTGCGGGCATTTGGATTAGGCCGTCCGACCGGTATCGACCTGCCCGGTGAGGTTTACGGAATCGTAAGGCCGGCGCGCGGCTGGTACCCGATCGACCTGGCTAATCACGGCTTCGGTCAGGGCATCGCGGTGACCGCTATCCAACTGGCGTCGGCTTACGCGGCGATCGCCAACGGCGGTGTGTGGATGCGCCCGTTCGTGGTCAAGGCGGCATACGACGCCAATGGCAACAGTATCTTCGAACACACGCCTCAGGCGATGGGGCGTATCATTTCCCCGACCGTGGCGCACGACGCCAACGTGATATTGCGCAGCGTGGTCAATGGCGAGGACGGGACCGGCCGCAAGGCCGCAGTGGATAATTTTCTGGTGGCCGGAAAGACCGGCACCGCACAGATGATCAATGCCGCTACCGGCGGGTATTACCAGAATCGTTTGGTCGGCTCCTTCGTTGGATTCGTCCCCGCTGATAATCCCCGCCTGGTCGTTCTGGTCGTACTCGAAGACGTCGGACATGGACATTTTGGCGGCTTGATCGCCGCTCCGGTGTTCAGTGAAATCGCTGCTGGCGCGCTCAGCCGACTCAACGTGGCAGCTCGGAACCCAGCCTATGATTCAGCCAGTCTGCTGCCGGTCGCGGCCCTGGACTCCGGGAATTGGGCGGTCGCCGACAGCCCGATCATTGCGCAGCGCGATCGGGTTCGCGATACCAGTTCGGTGCCGGATTTCGGCGGAATGTCCCTGCGCAGCGCGCTGCGGATGGCGGCTGATCACGAGCTCAATATCCAGGCCGAAGGCAGCGGCTATGTAGTCGCCCAGCGCCCGGCGCCGGGTCAGCCGGTCGATGGCATCCCGATCAAACTGACGCTGAGTCCGACCGAACAGCAGCCGCGCCCAACCGCGCAAACCGCGCAGGCACCGCAGGCAATCCGCCGGCTTCACCACGGCCGTAGAGGGGGGGCATGAAATTGGACGCCCTCATTGCCGGTGTGGACTATTCCGTCAAAGGTAGCCTGGACGTCGACTTAACCGGCATCGCCTATGATTCGCGCCGCGTCGAGCCGGGGAACATCTTTTTTGCGCTGGCCAGGGACGCCGCGCAGAACCAGGACAATATTAATGAGGCCTTCAGCCGCGGGACGCGTGCAGCGGCGATGCGGAAGTGGAGTGGTGGTGCATCGCGTCCCGCGGCAACCCTGATCGAGTGCGAGGAGCCCCGCCGCCTGATGGCGCTGGCGGCGGCGCGCTGGTTCAATTGGCCCAGCCGCCGGCTCGAACTGATCGGCGTCACCGGCACCAGCGGCAAAACCACGTCGACCTACCTGTTGGCGTCGATCTTCGAGGCCGCCGGCGAAACGCCGGGGGTCATCGGGACGCTGGGAATCAGGATTGGTCCTCGCCATATCCCCACTGAGTTGACTACGCCGGAATCGGTGGATTTCGAGTCCGCACTGGCCCAGATGGAGGCTGCGGGGGTCCATCGGGTAGCGGCCGAAATCTCCTCGATTGGTCTGGCGGAGGGACGCGTCGATCAGTTGGATTTTCGCGCCTGCCTGTTCACCAACCTGGGGCGCGATCATCTTGACTATCACGCATCGGTCGACGACTACTTCGCCGCCAAGCTCAGGCTCTTCGAGCAATTGCTGGCTGCAAGCCAGCACCACGATCCGGTTGCTGTCGTGCTGGCTGACGACGCTTACGGCCAGCGCGTTCTGGAGCGCGTCGCGGGCCGAAAATTGAGCTTTGGCCTGGAGCCCCGTGCCGATATTTATCCGCTTAGCTTTGAACTCGGACTGGAAGGGATTCGTGCCACAGTGCAGCTTCCGGACCGGGTGATCGAATTGACTTCTCCACTGCTGGGCAAGTTCAACCTGCTTAACATTCTTGGAGCAGTGGCTGTGTCGGTGGCCCTGGGCATCGAAGATGATGCCGTGGTTGAGGGTGTGCGGCGATGCCCAGGGGCCCCCGGCAGGCTCGAGGTGGTCGCGCGGCCGCGCGGCGCGATCGTCATGGTCGACTATGCGCACAAGCCCGACGCGCTTGCGGCGGTGCTCGAAGCGTTGCGCAGGCTTAATCCCAAGCGCCTGATTTGCGTGTTCGGATGCGGCGGTGATCGCGACCGCGGCAAGCGTCCGATCATGGGCGAGATTGCCGCGCGGATGGCCGACCTGCCGGTGCTGACTTCGGATAATCCACGCACCGAAGATCCGCTTACGATTATCGCCGAGGTCGAGGCCGGATTGCGCAACGCAGGGCGCAAGCGCGGTGCCGATGGCGGCTACCTGGTCGAGCCGGACCGGCGCGCGGCGATTGGGCTGGCGCTTTCGATGGCCGGCGCGGGCGACATGATCGTGATCGCGGGCAAGGGACACGAGGATTATCAGATTGTCGGCAAACGCAAGTTTCACTTCGACGATCGCGAAGTCGTACGCGAATTTTTATCGGTAACACCGGAGGATGCGGGTGCCTGAGCCAAAGGACATTAAGTGGATGAGTGATTGAAGTGGGAGAGCGGGACGTCGCTTGAGTGCGGCATCATCGGGGAAGCCTTCGGCCGGCGGAGGATGTGCGGCGAAGGTGGAGGAGTGGATTGGGCCGGCGGTGAATGTGGATGCGGCCGGAGGCTCGCCTGATGATGCTGCGGATCCAAAAGGTAGTTGGCTGACGTGCGGTGGAGTAGGTAAGGTGGACGGATCGGAACTAATGCTTTATATCGCTCTATTTACACTGCACGGCCACTATCCGGGGCTCAACGTCCTGCGCTATGTCACCTTCCGCTCCGTGCTGGCGGGGCTTTGCGCACTGGCGTTGTCGCTGGCGATGGGGCCGGTGCTGATCGAGCGCTTTCGCCGGCTCCATATCGGACAGACCATCCGCGACGAAGTGCCCAGCAGCCATCAAAAAAAGGCCGGCACGCCGACCATGGGTGGCGTGCTGATCCTGGCCTCCGCCAGTTTGACCACGTTGCTCGTGGCCGATGTGCGCAATTCTTACGTTTGGATCGCGTTATCGGTAACGCTAGCCTTCGGCGCGATCGGGCTGGCAGACGATATGCTGAAGTTACGCCGCGGTCGCGGCAACGGGTTGAGCGGTCCTCAGAAATTGTTTTGGCAATTCGTCTGCGCGTTCGTTGCCGCGATGGTGCTGTTCGTCGGGCTTAAATTCCCCACCGAACTGACGATTCCATTTTTCAAGAACCTGCACCCGAACTTGCATACGTGGGGTTACGTCCCTTTCGCGATGCTGGTGATCGTGGGCGCCTCAAACGCGGTTAACCTGACCGACGGACTGGATGGGCTGGCAATCGGGCCGGTGATGACTGTTGCTTTTTGTTACTGGGTGTTTACCTACGCGGCGGGCAATCTCAAGTTCGCGACTTACCTGCAGATCCCGCACGTTGAGTATGCCGGCGAACTGGCGATCTTCTGCGGTTCGTTGATCGCCGCATCACTCGGCTTTCTATGGTACAACGCGTACCCCGCCTCGATGATGATGGGCGATGTGGGCGCGCTCGGGCTGGGCGCCGCGCTGGGCACCGTCGCGATCCTCTCCAAGCAGGAACTGGTCCTGGTAATCGCCGGCGGCGTGTTCGTGATCGAAGCCGCTTCTACCATCATCCAGCGCTACTACTACAAGGCGACCCATCGCCGGTTCTTCCGCATGGCCCCGCTGCATCATCATTTCGAGCTCAAAGGATGGCCGGAGACCGTGGTGGTGATGCGCTTCTGGATCGTTTCGATCGTGTGCGCCCTGATGGCGCTTAGCACCCTCAAGTTACGGTGAGTGAGGAGGCGGGACCCGATGCCGTCCGCAGCGCGTCCAAACCAGATCCGATTCGCCACGCCGCGCAGCGCCGGCGCGGATCTTAAAAGCTGCTTCGAGCGGTTCGATCTCGCGGCGCCGCTTCGCGCCGAACCATGGCTATGGGGCTCCGCCGCCGTGCTAATCGTGTTCGGCCTGATGATGGTGCTCGACACCACCTACTTCATGGGGTTGGACAAAACCGGGAACCCTTTTTACTTTTTCGAACGCCAGCTTGGGAACCTGGCCGTGGGCATCGTGGTGATGGCGCTGATGGCCCAGTTTTCGCTGCGCGGACTGCGCCGCCTGGCGTTCCCGGTGATGGCGATCGCGGTCTTGATGCTGCTGGCGGTCTGGGTTCCCGGCCTGGGAATCGTGCGCGGGGGCGCCCGGCGCTGGCTGCGGGCCGGACCGATCCTGATCGAGCCTTCGGAGATGGTCAAGTTGGCGACGGTTTTTTTCCTCGCCCGGTATCTCAGCGAGCATGAGGACAACCTCAAGCATCTCAAGTTCCTGGCTCCGGCCTTCGCGGCGGTCGGAGTGCTGGCGATGGTTTTGCTCAAACAGCCCGACTTCGGCGCCGCGGTGATGCTTACCCTGGTGCTGTTTACGATGTTGTTTGCGGCGGGCGCCGAACCCAAGCATCTGGGCGCCGCCGGCTCCGTCGCACTGCTGGCACTGGTCGTTCAGGCCGCTCACAAGGCTTATCGGATGCGCCGCTTGTCCGCGTTCCTGAACCCGTGGCGAACTTCGCAGGGCTCGGGCTTTCAGTTGATTCAGTCGTTCATCGCTTTTGGTGCGGGCGGCGGTTGGGGCGTCGGGTTGGGCGCCAGCCGCCAGAAAATGTTCTACCTGCCCCAGGCGCATAATGACTTTGTCTTCGCGGTTTTAGGCGAGGAATTCGGCGTGGCCGGTGCTCTGGTGGTAATCGCCCTATTCATCACGATCCTGGTCCGTGGGATGCATATCGCCCGCCACGAGGGCGACGCCTTTGGCAGTCTGTTGGCGGTCGGGCTCACCGCGCTGCTCTCGTTGCAGGCGTTCGTGAACATGGCGGTGGTTACGGGGCTGGTTCCAACCAAGGGATTACCGCTACCATTTCTAAGCTATGGGGGAACATCAATGGTCGCCTCGCTCGTCGCTGTCGGGGTCTTGATGGCGTTGGGCAGGCGGTCGGTGATGCAATGAAAGTGGTCATTTCAGGCGGCGGAACCGGCGGACATCTATCGCCCGCGCTCGCGTTGGGTGAGGAGCTCAAGCGCATGCGGCCCGATGCCGAGTTTCTGTTTATCGGGACCAAGGCCGGTTTAGACGAGCAGTTCCTGTCGCGCAGCGGATTCCGTTACGAGTTGTTGGATGTCGGTGGAGTTCGTGGCCATGGCCCGCGCGATGCCATAGTTTCATTGGGTAAGATGGCCGCGGCGATTTTCAAGGCCCGCGCCTTGCTTAAGGCCTATCAGCCGGCGCTGGTCGTCGGCGTTGGCGGTTACGCGTCGATGCCCGCGGCGGTGGCGGCGCTGACCTTGCGCATACCTTTGGTTTTGATGGAGCAGAACACCCGTCCCGGGCTGACCAATCGGGTGCTGGCGCGGTTCGCCCGCCGCATCTGCGTCGCCTTTGAGGATTCGCTGCCGCTCTTACCTCAGGCCAAAGTCGAGGTTACCGGCAATCCTGTCCGCTTCACTCCTGTCCACAACAGCGGTCAACATCCTGAAAAATTTTCAATTCTCGTTTTAGGCGGGTCGAGTGGCGCACATCGTCTCAATTTAGGTGCCCTATCTGCCTTCAAAATTCTGAATAAAGATGTTATAAAATTAGAAATTGTTCATCAAACGGGCGCGGATGACGAAGGATTGGTCCGCAGCGGTTATCAACAGGCAGGAATCGAGGCTCGGGTGACCCCTTTTATCTATGACATGGCGAGCGCCTTTGCGCAGGCCGACGTGGTCGTGACTCGTGCCGGCGCCATGACCGTGTCCGAGATCGCCTTGGCCGGCCGGCCGGCGATTTTCGTTCCTTATCCGTTCCACCGCGACCGCCAGCAGGAGTACAACGCCCGTACCCTCGAGCGCCGGGGCGGCGCGCTGATCATCCCGGACGACGAGGCTCTGGCTGACAACCTGGCCCATGCGATACGCGACCTGAGCGCCGATCGGCCGCGGCTGCAGGCGATGGCGCAGCGTGCTTTGAATGCGGCCAAGCCCAACGCGGCCGCCACTATCGCTCGTACTTGCCTTGAGATCGTTGCGGCGGAGGCGGCATGAGCGGTCCCACACCGAAAGGCATCAGCGGTCCCGCTCCGAAAGGCCTGATGACCGGGCAACGCCGGCTCCATTTCATTGGCGTCGGCGGCGCCGGCATGAGCGGCATCGCGGAGCTATGCCTGCGCCTGAATTTCGCGGTGAGCGGATGCGACCTGCATTCAACCACGGTGACCCAGCGGCTTTCTACTTTGGGTGCGCAAATCAGCCCCGGCCACCATCCCGATCATATCTCCACCGATCTTGACGCCGTGGTCATATCCTCGGCGGTGAAGTTTTCCAATCCCGAGGTGCAAAGGGCGCGCGAGTTGCGCGTCCCGGTAATTCCGCGCGCCGAGATGCTGGGTGAGTTGTTGCGCCTCGCGCGTCTCGGAGTAGCGGTGGCGGGGACTCATGGCAAGACCACCACGACCTCGCTGGTGGCGTTGATTCTGGAGGAAGCAGGACTGGATCCGACCGTCGCGATCGGTGGTAACATGCGCTCCAAGGGCAGCAATGTTCGCCTGGGCCGCGGTGATTTCATGGTTGCGGAAGCCGACGAAAGCGATGCGTCGTTTTTGCTGCTGCTGCCCACCGTCGCGGTCGTCACCAACATCGATCCCGAACATCTGGACCATTACGGAACGATGGATCGGGTTCGCGACGCCTATCTGAACTTTATCAACCGCGTGCCCTTTTATGGTGTGGCAATCCTCGGTATTGACAGCCTCAACGTGCGCGCGCTCTTGCCGGCGGCGCGCAAGCTGGCGGTTACCTACGGAGAAGCCGCCGACGCCGATCTGCGGGCTGAGCGGATCGAAATCGACGGCTTCTCCACCTCCTTCGACGTCTTGCGCAAGGGCGAGTTGCTGGGGCAGGTAACGGTGCCGATGCCAGGGCGCCATATCGCGCTCAATTCGCTGGCCGCGATCGCGGTGGCGCTCGAATTGGCCATCCCATTTGATGTGGCGGCAAGCGCGCTGCGGAAGTTTGCCGGCATCTCGCGGCGCTTCGAGATAAAAGGCGAGGGCGCCGGGCGCATCGTGCTCGACGATTACGCCCATCATCCGCAGGAGGTGCGCACCACGCTGGCTGCCGCGCGGTCCGCCTTCCGGCGCCGCATTGTGGCCGTTTTCCAACCCCATCGCTTCACCCGGCTGCGCGACCTGTTCGATGAATTTGTGACCGCTTTCGATGACACGGACGTGCTCTACCTGGTCGAGGTCTATGCGGCCGGCGAAGAACCGATCGCGGGTGTCACGTCGCGGCGGTTGTACGAAGCCCTGCGCGCCCGCGGCCATATCGAAGTTCGATATCTTGGTGATGAGGCGAATCCAGCGCTGCGGGTGGCGGCGGACTCCGTTCCCGGAGACCTGATCGCGACTTTGGGTGCGGGCGACGTTTACAAAATTGGCGAAGCCGTTCTTGAGGCGTTATCCACGGAGGCGAAGCCCGATGAGCGCGTTTGAGACCGAGCTTGCGCCGCGATTCGGCGCGCGCCTCAAACGCGGCCAGGCGCTCGCCGCACTGACCTCGTTCCGGATCGGCGGTCCAGCCGACTTTATTGTTGAAGTGGCCGACGAGGATGACTTGTCGGCCGCCGTCAAGGCCGCATGGCGTCATCAGGTCCCGGCATTCTGCCTGGGCGCGGGAACCAACATATTGGTCAGCGACCGCGGTGTGCGCGGCTTGGTGTTGGTGTTGGGCGCGAGCTTTGCCCAGATAGATTTCGATGGCTGCCACGTAAAGGCCGGGGCTGCCGCTCAATTCGGTGTGCTGGTCGCGCAGGCTGTCGCGCGCGGCCTGTCCGGCCTGGAATTCGGCGAAGGGATTCCGGGCAGCGTTGGCGGTGCGTTGATCATGAATGCGGGCGCGTTTGGCGGCGAGATGGCGCCCGTGGTTACTGCCGTGCGCGGCGCGGATCAAGACGGGCGAATCAGAACTTTGGCCCGCAACGAAGTTGATTTCCTATATCGGCGCAGCATTCTGCCGCCGGGATTTATCGTTAGTGCGGTGGAATTTGATCTGATTCCCGGCGATCGCGAAGCCTTGCGAGCGAAGGTCGCGGAACTCAAGGCCAAGCGCGCGGCGCGCCAGCCGCAGGGAGTTCCCAACGCCGGATCGATCTTCAAAAATCCTCCCGGTAATTTCGCTGGACGCCTGCTGGAGAGCTGCGGGCTTAAGGGCGAGCGCGTTGGCAGCGCCGCATTTTCGGATCGTCATGCGAACTTTATCGTCAACCTGGGCGGCGCGCGCGCAATCGAAGTGCGCGAACTGATGGAAATCGCGCGGCGCCGGGTTGAGCAACGGACCGGAGTGCGATTGGAACCCGAGGTGAAACTGGTCGGCGAGTGGTGAACGTTTAGCGCCGGGTTGAGGCACGGGAGTTTGAGGCGCGGGAGTTTGAGGTGGAAGTTGGGAGGCGCGGCCTCCCTGGCTAGGTGGTGCGGTGGCGGAGCGGAAGAAAAAAAAGCGCAACTCGGAATGGGGATGGCGGCTCAGCGGCATCGTGCTGTGCTCCTTCTTTGCGCTTGGAGTGTATGCCGGCGTCAACGTCGGCGGCCACGCCCGGAATTTGAAACTTCCTGACCGTGTCGCGGTACTGCTGACAAAATTACACTTAAGACCCGCGCGTAGTCTGCCCCAACGCGCCAGCGATGGCGCCGTGGCGGTGGTCGAGCGCGACGACGGCTTCTACACGCTGCAGGCCAGTGGTGAATTGCGCGGTCCGCTATCCATTCAGGCGGTTAATGATTTACCGATCATCAGCGGCCCGGGACTCGATTCGGCCAGTGGCTCCGATCTGCTCGATTACGCCGAGCTGTTGGTACGCGCCGAAGCCGCATTGTCGGAACTGGTCTCCGAGATTCGCATCGCGACCGACGGCACCGCGACGGTCTATCTCGAACGCAGCCATACCGACCTGATCCTGGACCGCACCAATGCGTCCGACGAATTGGCCCACGCCGCGGCGGTCATGAACCGTTGGCATGCCCATCTGAATCTGATGACGGGGCTCGATATGACCACTCCGGGCGAGGCCGTGGTGCGGCTACGCGAACCGGTCGACGTAGCGCTGGCGGAGATCGCCATCGCGCCGCGGGGCGACAACCCGCCGGCCAAGGAACTGGCGCCACGATGAAGAATATCCTGAGCGCATTGGATATCGGCACCAGCAAGGTGTGTGCGCTGGTTGCGGAGATCGGCGACAATAACCAGCTTGCGGTATTGGGCTTCGGGGTGGTGCCGTGTTCGGGACTGCGCAAGGGCGTAGTGGTCAATATTGACGCCACCGTTGACGCCATCAAAGGCGCGCTCAGCGAGGCCGAGAAAACCTCCGGAGTCAAAGTGGCGACCGCCGTGGTCGGTATCGCCGGCTCTCATATTCGCGGCTTCAACAGCCACGGTATCGTCGCAGTGCGTGGTGGTGAAGTGGGGCCGCG
The DNA here is from genome assembly GCA_963824565.1 of uncultured Pseudomonadota bacterium. Taxonomy (GTDB): domain Bacteria; phylum Desulfobacterota; class Binatia; order Binatales; family Binataceae; genus JAJPJA01. The sequence goes on from CAWGQB010000028.1 coordinate 118,799, forward strand.
CGACGTCGATCGCGTGATCGATGCGGCCCGCGCGGTCGCGATACCGCTTGACCGCCAGGTGCTGCATGTACTGCCGCAACAGTTCGCCGTTGACGAGCAGGAAGGCGTTCACGACCCGGTCGGGATGGCCGGAGTGCGCCTGGAGGCGCGTATCCATATCGTTACCGCGGCGCAGAGCTATGCCCAGAACCTGGAGAAGTGTTGCGAACGCGCGGGAGTCGACGCCACTCCGTTGGTGCTGGAGCCGCTGGCTTCGGCGGAAGCGGCGCTGTTTCCCGAAGAGCGCGAGCTGGGTGTGGCTCTGGTCGACATCGGCGGCGGCACTACCGACATCATCGTGTTTCACGGCAGTGCCGTGATGCACACCGCGGTCCTGCCGATCGGCGGCAACCATCTGACCGGCGACCTGGCCGCCGGTTTGCGCACCGCGCTGGTCGATGCCGAGCGGCTCAAGACCGACTACGGCGTGGCGACCAACCTGGTGGTGGGACGCGATGAGATGGTCAGCGTGCCGGGAGTCGGAGGACGCGAGCCGCGCGTCATCGCGCGCCGTCTGCTCGGTGAGATTCTGGAACCGCGCATGGAAGAGATTTTCGCGATGGTCCAGCGCGAACTGATTCGTTCGGGCGTCGCCGAAGCGCTGGCTTCGGGGCTGGTGCTGGTCGGCGGCAGCTCGCTGCTGGAAGGAACCCAGGAGCTGGCCGAGCGGGTGTTCAATCTGCCGGTGCGCCGGGGCCTGCCGGTCAATCTCAAGGGAATGCCCGAAGATTTGATGAAACCGATGTTCGCCACCCCCGCGGGCCTGCTGTTGATGGCGCGCGGCAATGGCCGTGCGGTGGGCGGACGTCCGCGGCGCTGGATTAAATTGCGCTCGCGCATGACTGACTGGGTAAGAGATTTCTTTTAACACCGGCGCGCCGCGCGCCCATATCGCCCCACGGGGAGTGGTTGAGGAGGATTAGTGATGATCGAGTTGGTTGAGACCCCAGATCCGGGGGCACGGATCAAAGTAATCGGCGCGGGTGGATGCGGCGGCAATGCCGTCAATCACATGATTTCCGCCGGACTGCGCAACGTCGAGTTCATTTCCGTAAACACCGATATCCAGGCGCTGCAAAACAACATCGCTCCGGTCAGGATGCAGCTCGGCCCGCAAATTACCCGTGGACGCGGCACTGGCGGCAATCCTGAAATCGGTCGCAAGGCGGCGCTGGAGGATGAGGATCGCCTGCGCGAGTACATGTCCGACGCCGAGATGGTTTTCGTCACCGCCGGGATGGGCGGCGGTACCGGCACCGGCTCGGCCCCGGTCATCGCGCGGCTGGCCCGCGAGGCCGGTGCGCTGACGGTGGGCGTGGTCACCAAGCCCTTCCAGTTCGAAGGACGCAAACGCATGACTCAGGCCGAGGATGGCTTGCGCGAACTCAAGGCTGCGGTCGACACCCTGATAACCATACCCAATCAGCGCTTGCTTTCGGTCGCCAGCCGCAATACCCCGTTGCGCGAAGCCTTTCAGCGCGCCGACGAAGTGCTGCTGCAAGCCGTGCGCGGCATTTCGGAATTGGTTACGGTGCACGGACTGATCAATCTGGACTTTGCCGACGTGCGCTCAATCATGGCTGAAATGGGACTGGCAATGATGGGTGCGGCGAGCGCCACCGGAGAGAATCGCGCGGTCGAGGCGGCCCAGCGCGCTATCTCCAGCCCACTACTTGAAGACCTTTCGATCAAAGGCGCTCGCGGCCTGCTGATCAACGTGACCGGCGGCTCCGATCTGTCGTTGTATGAAGTCAACGAGGCGGCCAGCCTGATCCAGGAAGAAGCGCACGAGGACGCCAATATCATCTTCGGCGCGGTAATCGACGAACACCTGTCCGATGAACTTCGCGTCACCGTGATCGCGACCGGGTTTGGCGATCTCGAGACCCGCTACGCCTCGCGCACCGTTGTGACCAGTCCGCTAACCGCTCCGCTGACGCCGCCGCCGGCGCCGATTCAGATGCCGGCTCATTCGGCGGTAACCGCGGCGGTGCAATCCGCACCGACCCGTCCGATCGAGTCACCGGCTGACGCGTCGACGCCCACGCAGGTCAAGATGTTTCCGAGCAAACCGGTGCGCCGGCTGGGACTGATCGTCGATGAAAGTCTCGACATCCCGACTTTTAAACGGCGCTCGCAGGAGGCCGGACACCGCACAGTCAACCTGGAGCCCAACAATCAGGTCGATCCGAGCGACGATTTGGATATCCCGACTTTCCTGCGCAAGCATGACTGAGCACTTGCGCATCGGCGCCGTTAGCGGCGCGATGCGCAAGTTGTTGCGCACCGCAGCTCTTGCCCCGGTCGGCCTTTCGAAAATGGCTGCGGCCGGGGATTTGCTCGCGCGAAGTTAGAAGGCACGAACCGTGCATTTTTGGTCTCAGTTCTCGGCGTGATGATCTGTCGCTCGGCCTTCCTTCACCGAGCCTTTGACAACTACATCGCGGTGATGCCGCCGTCGACGGGTACCGCTGCGCCGGTGATGAACGAGGCTTCGTCCGTACACAGCCACAAAACGGTAGCTGCTATCTCCTCGGGCAGGCCCATGCGGCCGAGCGGATGCACGCTGCCGATCTGCGCTTGCGTGCTGCCGCCCGCGGTGGCGATACGTTCGGTCATCGGAGTGATGATGCCGCCGGGACAGACCGCGTTGATCCGAATCTTTTCTTTGGCCAGTTGCAGCGCCACCGACTTGGTCAGACCGACGACGCCATGCTTGGAAGCGCCGTAGGCGGGTGAACGGACGCTTCCGACCAGCCCTGCCGCCGAAGCCAGGTTCACGATCGCTCCACCACTGCCCTGTTTGAGCATCTGGACGATCTCATACTTCATGCATAGCCAGACGCCGCGCAGATTGATCTGGATAATGCGGTCAAACTCCTCGTCCGGGACCTGGTCGATGCGCTTGGGCGAGCCTTCGATCGCGGCGATATTCGCGGCGCAATCGAGGCGGCCATATTTGGCGACCGTGCGATCGATCACCGTCTTTACGTCGGACACGGTGGACACATCGCAGCCGGCAAAGAACGCTTCGCCGCCGGCCTGATGAATCGTCCCGAGCGTCTCCTCGCCGCCGCGGCCGTCGATATCGGCAATCGCGACTTTGGCTCCGTGGCGCGCGAAAGCAACCGCGCTGGCCCGGCCGATACCGGAGGCTCCGCCGGTTACCAAAACGACTTTACCATTCAGATTCACGCTTCATCCCTCTCAAATGCCGGCCGGCAGAATTGCCGGGGCCGGTCTGTTTCGTTTGCGTCTCTTCGAACAGCGACTCTAGCCGCGCGCTGAGTTTTCTGCGAGAACAATCCCAATAATTTCGCCCAATAATTTCGCCTAGTAATTTTGTCCGGGAGAATTGACGCACCGATGGCCAAAGAGATCAAATCCTCCAGCGGCAAAGAGCCGTTGATTATCGCGGAGCAGGGAAGCTTTTTCGTTGGCGGCCGCACGGTCGCCGCCGCCGGCAAGTTCGACCCCGGGCGGTCCTTCTTTCCCTTTCAGAGCGAAGGGCAAACCTACAACATCGAGCATCTATATGCGCAATATCAGATTCCGCCCGACGCGCGCGGATTGCCATTGGTGATGGTCCATGGCGGTTGCGAGACCGGGAAAACCTGGGATACCACCGCCGACGGACGCGAAGGGTTTCAAACGCTCTTTGTCCGGCGCGGGTTTGCGGTTTATGTAGTCGATTATCCCGGACGCGGCAGATCGGGCATCGCGTCTTTCAGCGGACCGCTGGGCAACCTGGCCGGGACGCAAATAATCCCGGACTTCACCGTCAAATTCGGCCATGAACTGTTGTTCCTGGCCAATCGCATGGGTCCCCGGCCGTCCGAGTATTACCCCAACACGCAGTTTCCCAAAGCCGCTCTCGATCAGTTCCATCGTCACGTAGTAGCCGGCATCGCCGATGATGCCAGTGTGATCTCCGACGCGATCGCGGCGCTGCTCGATCGGATTGGACCTGCGATACTTATTACCCATTCGCAAGGCGGATTGATGGGATGGCTGGCCGCCGTCAAGAGCGGGAACGTCAGGGCGATAGTCGCTTACGAGCCGTTTGTATCATGTTTCCCCGAAGGTGATGTGCCGGTGTTGCCGCCGCTGTCAGATGGGTCGATAGCACCGGCGGCCGAAACGATTTCCGCCGTCCAATTCGCGAAATTGGCGAGAATCCCAATCCAGATCGTGTGGGGCGACAACATCCCGAAGGACCCGTTCCCGGTGGTCGCGACCGATATATGGCGGCTGTCGGCGATGGCATCGCGCGAATTTGTAGCGAGGCTCAACCGGCTCGGCGGCGACGCCTCAATCCTGGACTTGCCGTCAATTGGTATTGCCGGAAATACTCACTTCATAATGTCCGACTTGAACAATCTACAGATTGCCGGCCTGCTGTCGGATTTTCTGCACCACAAGGGCCTCGACTAACGCTGAATTTTTTGAGTGGGAAAGAAAGCTTGTCCAACGGACTCGATTGGCTTCGCGGCGCCAGGCTTTCCAGCCTGTCCCACGGAATCAAGGAAGACCTGAGCTAGCTGGTTTCCAAAGCAGACGACAAGCGATCGAGGCGGAAGAAGAACTCGCGCAGGTTGGCGAATTCTTGCGGGATCTTGACTTCGCCGGTGAATCCCAGGCGCCAGAGTTGGCCGTAGAGCGCGAAATCTGCCAGGCCGAGCCGCCCGAGCAGGAAGGCCTTTTCCGTCAGAGTCTCGTCGAGCGGCGCCAGAATTTCCAATGCCTGCTGCAGATTGGTCTCGTGCTCGGTGACCATCCGGTCACAGAATCCGGCGCCGTATTTGGCGTCATGGACCATCTGGAAAAAGGCAAGTTGTTGCTCTCCCTGATTGCGGTAGAAGTCCAGCAGATCCGGCATCGCCAGCCGTAGCAGGACCGCGCCGAACTCACCTTCGAAATACCTGGTTAGGGCGAGATGAAGACCACCGCTGACCGGCGGCATCACGGCCGGATCGGGGGAGAGCGCCTCCAGCCGCGTCACGATCCAATCGGAATCGACCGCGACTTCGCCACCCGCAAGTTCGAGCGCGGGAACCTGAATCTGTCCGGTTACGGCCAGGAGTTCGGCGCGATCGTGATAGTCAACCTCGACCACGTCGTATTCCTGTCCCTTGAATTCCAGGATTTTGCGAATCTTGGCGCACAGCGGGCTCGGACGGAACTGGAACAGACGCGACTTCATGTGGCTCTCCGAGCGGGGCGAGCGAGTATCTGCCGCCATCGTGGTGGCGTTCATTACCCCGAAATTGCTGTAACAGTTGTTGAAGATCACGTAAGCACGCTCGACATCCGCAACCCGGGTAATCCGTTCGGCCTGCTCCTGAAGCTCACGCTCCGAATAAAGATACTTGAAACGCTCGGCGGCGGTGATCCCCTTCTTGAACCAGTTATCGCGGTTGCGGCCATGGAAGCGGATATACATTTGCGCGCCCGTTGCCTCAAGGAAGGAGGGCATGATCGACGGCCCTTGCGGACAGTCCACGGAGACGTAGCACATTTCGTTGCGGCGCAGGAATTCCATCGTATCGCGCCGTTGCTGCCCCTCGGTTACCCAGCTTGGATGGCGAAATTCAACCGCCAGTTGAGCTTGTGGAAGCCGTTCGCGCAACGCCATCAGGTAATCGAAATTGCTGTCTTTGCAGATAAAGTAAGGCGGAAACTGAAACAGCAGCATCCCCAGCTTGTTCGCCTCTTGCAGAGGAACGAGCGCGGACCAGAACATCTCAAAGGCCCGGTCGAGAACATGCCGGGACGGCCGAGTAATCGACCGTTGGTTTTTCTCAGTTTCGGTCAGCATCTCCTTGAGCGCATTGGGCAGGCGCGTGGTTTCGGCTGGATGCTGCGTGAGCATCGAAAACGCCTTGATGTTAAACATGAAGTTCTGCGGCGTTCGTGACACCCAGGCCTTGGCCGTTTTCTCCGCCAGCAGCGTGTAGTAGCTGGAATCGACCTCGACGGTATCGAAATGCGAAGCGTAAAAGCGCAGCCGGTCTTCGGCGGTCTTCAGCGATGGCGGATAGAAGAGATCGGACTTGACCAGGGTGGGGTCGGTCCACGACGCGGTTCCGACCATGAACTGAGTGTTTTCGGCCATCGAGAACAAGTTAAGGCGATACTTGAGCTCTGTCCGCTTGACGCTGCTCACGATTCCAGTCGGCGCAGGATGTCGTCGAGGTCGGTCTCGGCCAGGGACGGACGCACCAGATCGGCATGCGCGAGCGACTGTGCGGGTGAGGTGTGCGCGATTGCGAGCACCTTCATGTTGGCGGCTCGCGCTGCTTCGACTCCGGCCGGCGTGTCCTCGATCGCCAGGCATTCGTCCGGTCGAATCGGGGGTGCGAGTTCGGGCCGCTTTTCCAAATGACTTAGCGCCAAGCAGAAAAGAATCGGGCGCCGGTTTACCCCGCTCCACGTCCTCTGCGCTGACGACGTCGACGAACAACTCGCGCAGACCGGCACGGCGCAGGATAGTTTCGGCCTCGACGCGCAAGGTGCCGGTGGCCAGCACCAAGGGGAATCGGCACGCGCATTCGCGCACGAATTCCTGAGCGGTGGGATAGTAGAGGTCCTCGCCGTGAATCAGTTCCATGTAGCGGGCGGCCTTGCGCGCGATCAGATCCTCGATAAATTCGGGACTGCCGGAGCGCCGATGCTCGTGCAGGACTGCGCTGAAACATTCCCGATCCGTGTATCCGATCAGACGCTGGAAGTACTCCTCCCGGCCGAGTTCGATTCCCTCCCCGGCCAGAACTTCGCGGAAACCTTGAAAATGCAGCGGTTCGGTGTCGACCAGGGTGCCGTCGAGGTCAAAAATGATAGCCCGAATCATCATCCAAATGATTTACCAGAGATCGCGCGGGCGGAGCGATACGCAAACTGCGGCGATCAGCCGTTGCCGGAGCCGGCGGCGGATTCGGTGAAGCGGGCACCCCAGATGTGCACCTTGACCGGCTCGATTCGGACGACCAGGTTATTTTCCCGGGTCAGCGCCATGTTGCGGTACTGCGGATATTTGTCGCGCAGGTGGCGCAGCGCGAGCATGTACTCTTCCTGGTCCTCGACCACGCGGGCGCTCCCGTTCACCAGGATATAGGCTAACTGCCTCCAGTCCTCTTCGTAATGGTCGATGAGCAGTGCAACCTGCGGATTGGCCGCGATGTTGCGCATCCGCTTGAGTTTGAATCCGGTCTGACGTTTGGGCTTTTCGTCGATCACGAAGTAGAAGTTATTGCCGTCGAACCAGAAGCACAGCGGCACGGCGTGGGGCACGGCGTCAGAGCCGGCGGTGGCCAGATGAGCCACGCGCGATAGCGACAAAAATCGCTGGACCTCCGGATCGTCAAGGGTCAACGGCGCCGGTTGGTTCATGGCTCCTCCTTGAGGCGGGCGAGAGTTTGGCGCGCGGCCTTGCGCAGCGACGCGTCATGCGGAGCGGCCGCCGCCTCTTGCAGGCGTGCCAGTACCCGCTCGGAACGATCTTGCAGATATCCCAGGATACCGGCGGCGGCGCGCCGCACCCCTTCATCGGGGTCGGCATCAAGACAGCGCAAAACGATATCGACGCAGCCGGGCATCGTGCCGGCTGACTCCCTTATAAAGGCAAGCGCGGCGAACCGCACATGGCGATCAGGGCTGGCGCTGGCGTCACGTATCGCGGCGAGCACGTCGGAGTCGCTCAGCCCAAGGTTGCGCAACGCATACAGCGACATCTTGCGGCGGTTGGCGTCGTCGCCGGGTTGCAGCGCCAGCAGGCTGGCGCGAATCGCGTCCGGGAATAGGCGGCCCAATCTGACGATCAAATCGAGCGCTGCCCAGCGCACGTCGCCGTCGTTGCTGGCGAGCGCTTCAATCACCGCGGGGCCTGCGCGCAGGTCCAAAGCGCCGTCGATCAGGCCCAGCGCGTAGGCTGCGGTCCATCTGGTGCGTGGCATCGGCGGCACCCAGCAAGTCAATCAACCGGGTGACGATTGCCGGATTGGAGTCGGCCGAGCGTGGCGATTGCGCCGGCCGCATGGCGCGCAACGGTTTTGCTTTCCGACGCCAGATTTTCGATCAATGCCTCCAGCGTGTCGGTATCCAGAGTACGTTTGTCCCTCCGCGCTCAAGCGGACCATCGCCGCGACGCGCTGGCGGCCGTCGGGGCTGCGCAATTCGATCGCGAGCGGAGGATTTTGGCGTACTCATGATGCTTTCAGTATCAGGCGAGCCAAGTTGGTGAGATCGCCGCATCCAAGGAAAAAATCTGAACCATCCGTATAGGTTTGGAGAATAGCCGCAGTCACGCTCATCAGGTCCAGACGTTGGCCCGCAAGGTTCTGTTCAAACTGTGGCCAGGCCGGCGGAGTTGGCAATAAAGTCACCATAGAGCGCAACCCGTTCGATTTTATCCCCAGCCGCGGCAAGGCGGGCCTCCATCACACCCAATTGTATGCTTGCCCGTGACGCCAGGTTGAGCGACGCATCGGGCCATCGATGGTGCAGCCATTGCGCGTCCGGCTGGTGATCGTTTGCCGCGGCGAGCTCGGCGCCGGTCAATTCACGCCGATGCGTGCCGCCGAAGACCGAGCTATAGCCCGCCTCCAGCCGTTGCGCCACTTCGTCGAAACTCACCCGGCGTCCCAGTTCACCGCTTAGGGTGGTAGCCGTCGCGTCGGTGTACATCGGGCAGGTCAGGGCGCCTTCCGGGATCGAACCGTTCCATGTCGCGCACCAGCGAGTCCAATCCCTCGTCAACGGCGATGAAGATCTCGACCAGCAGGATGCCGGCGGCGGTTTCCTCAAAGGTGCACATCGCGACCTCGCGCCGGTTGCAGGTGATTGCATCTCGCCCGGGATAGAAACAATCCGCGCCGAGCGAGCGCAGCCCGGCCATCGCGCCGCGGGTGTAGCGGTTCATCACCTGCTCGGGCTTAAGCTGTGTATCGCGTGCTCCCAGCAGGCCGGTTCGCGACGGCAGGATCAATGCGCACCCCAGCCATCGCGGGCCCGGGTTGATGATGCGGCCTCCGGTAAAGCGGCGATATGCTCCGATTCCCCCGCGTGTAGAAGGGCCGTTATAAAGATGATAGCGGCCAATCGAAATGACCTTTTCCTGAAACTGGTAGAGCAGCAACAGCGGGGCGCAATCGCGCCTCTGAACCGCATCAATCAGATGAAGCTGCAGTCCCAGGAGCAAGTTGGGAGACGCAAGTGCCGGCAGCCACACGACATCAAGAGGCATCACATTCCGATGCTATCGCCGCCGTTGCGGCTATCTCAATGGCCCACGCGGCGGCATGCCGTTGATCTGTTGACGAATACAGCCGCTAAGCCGATGTTATGAATGAACTTTTTGAGCGTTGCGTTTCCGGAAAATGGACCTTTCGCGGATAATACGGACCAGGGTGGTCGCGGCGATTTGCGGAGCGATAGCAGTCGCGATGGTGCCGGTTCGGCTGGGGTTCGCGCAAACTCCGCCACCGCCGGCCGATCTGACCAAGTTGGAACGCCAGGTTGCGCTGAAAATCACTCACGTCAGGCTTAATGGTCCCACTAACGCGGCAGACCTCAAGCAATTGGGCCTCGCGCAGAGCGCTCAATTCGACGGGGAAAAGGCGATGGCTGCGGGCAACTACCAAAAAGCGGAGCAGGATTTTCTGCGTGCGAATGTGATAATCGCGGCATAACCGATTGACCGGCATTACCGAATGAACGCTCGTGGTTGGGAGCAAGCACGCGCTTTGATAAGATCGAATGTGACATCACGCTATGGCAAGTCCCGACAAAATCTGGCTGGAAGCTGAACGCACTCTTAAGCAGGGAAAGCCCTTTGCCCTCGCCACCGTGATCAACGTTCGCGGCTCGACACCCCGCGAGGTGGGAGCCAAGATGCTGGTTCGCGACGACGGTCAGGTGGGTACGATCGGCGGCGGATGCGGCGAGGCGGAAGTTTACCGTAAAGCTCAACTTCTACTTGAAGAGTCAGGGTCCTCCAGATTGGCTGAGGTGGACCTGACCGGCGACTTTGAGCAGGACGAAATCGGAACCTGCGGCGGAATCATGGATGTTTTCATCGATCTGTGGTCTCCGGGACCCGATCTGCAGGTGGCGCGGGAAATGGCGGAGGCCGTCCGCGCGAGCCAGCCGCTCGCCTTGCTTACGCTAATCGAGTCGTCAGGCGACGCGAATCGCCATCCGATGCGGGCGCTGCTGCGTCCTAACAGCGAGACCACCGGCTTGCCAGCCGAAATCCCCGCGCTGGCGGTGCGCCAGCTTGCCGAGATCGTGTCGTCAGCGGCGCCGGCGCTGTTGGAAATCGACCCGCAGGGCGGGATGCGGCCGACAACCCATTTGAGTGATAAGACGCGCCAGGTGTTCGTTGACCCGCTGCCCGGCGCGCACCGCCTGATAATTATCGGCGCGGGTCACGTCGGCCAGGCGCTGGCGGATCTCGGCGCGATGCTGGGTTTTCATATCGTGGTGATCGACGACCGCGCCGCCTTCGCCAATCGTGAGCGTTTTCCCGGCGCCGCCGAGATTATCGTCAGACCCTTCGAAGCGGCGCTCGATTCCCTAAAGCTCGACAACACCTGTTACGTTGTTTGCGTCACCCGCGGCCATGCGTTCGACGAGAGCGCTTTGCGGGCGGCGCTGCGCCAGAAACCCCGCTACCTCGGGATGATCGGTTCCAAGCGCCGGGTGCGTGCGACGCTGGAGCGGATCGAAGCGGACGGGGTCGATCGCGCGGCGCTTGAGCAGGTGCATGCGCCAATCGGGCTGGACATCGGGGCCGAAACCCCCGAGGAGATCGCGGTATCGATCATGGCTGAGATTATCCGCGAGCGCCGCCTGGGAGTCCGCGATCAGTCGTCGATGGGCGTGAAGCACGGCCGCCTCAAGCCCGCAACCTGAGGAGCCACGTCCGCAATTTGAGCCGATGACGCCGCGAATCGAGGGAATCCTGCTGGCGGCGGGCGAGTCGCGCCGAATGGGCTACCCGAAGCCATTGTTGCGGGTGGGAGATGAGACGTTCATCTCGCGGTCGGCGCGGTCCATCCTGGCGGTGCTGCCACGGCTTATCGTAGTCCTAGGGGCTCATGCGGAGCGCATTCGACCGGCGATTCCGGTCGATGATGCAATCGTCACCGTCGAGAATCCGCGCTTTGAGGCCGGGCAGCTTTCCTCGTTGAAAGTTGGACTTCAATCTTTAGGTGATGATTGCGATGGCGTGTTGGTCCATCTCGCGGACCATCCGCTGGTCAAACCCTCAACCTTTGAGAGCGTCGTTGCCGAGTTCGCCCGCGGGCGCGGGGCGATCGTGATTGCGCGTTGCGACGGCAAGCGGGGGCATCCGGTGATCTTCGGCACATCCGTGTTCCGGGAACTGCTCGACGCGCCCGAAGACGAAGGTGCACGCGCCGTAGTGATTCGCGATCCGACGCGAGTCGTGTACGTCGAGGTCGACGACCCCGGCGTCAGTCTCGATCTGGACACTCCCGCCGACGTCGAAAAGGCCGGCCTCCAACCGCCACCCAGGTTCAGCGGACCGTCTAGGTGAGTGGGCCGGGCAGGGACGCCCGCCCTACTGGCTCGGATTGTTGGCGCGTCTGCCTCTCGCACTATCAAGATAGACGTAAGCGCGGTGCCCCCTTGTTAGCTCAAGTATTCGTGGACGAACTGCGCGATCCGTTCGTGCGCCTGGATAGTGGCGGGAGCGGACGGTTTGCGGATGATGAAGCCTTCGGCCACGCCATCGTACAGTTCCAGATCGAGATGGCCGCCGGCTTTGCGATAGTTGGCGACGAACAGATCCAGATCGACGCGCGGATGAACGAAGTCATCGCCGCCTTGAATATACAATGTGGGCGGCAGCGCGACGCGCTCGCCGCGTTGCAGCGCCAGCGCAGGGTTGCCCTCGGCCATCGCCGCTTCATCAATCCAGTACTTGTCGTGCAGCCGGATCAGCGTGTCGATCAGATCCGGATATGGCTTCCCCGCCTCTTTGACCTTTTTCGCGAAGTGATAGCGTGCGAGCGGGTCGATCACCGGCCACAGCATCACGACGCAGCGTACTGTGGCATCGACCGATGGCGCTCCTGCCGGTAGCGCAATCGCGCTATACCTGGAGTCGTGCGGCCGCATCCCGGTCAGCATCACCTGATGGCCGCCGCTGGAGCTTCCGATCAACCCGACCCGATCGGGACGGCCGCCAAACTCCGCGGCATGCGCCTTGAACCAGCGGATGGCGTAATTGATGTCGGCGAGCGAGGCCGGATATGACGCTTCGGGCGGCATGCGGAAATCAATTGCCGCCACCACCACGCCGGTTTCCGCCAGCGGCCGGTTAACAGCATCGTCGGCGGTGCGATCCATCATGTTCCAGGCGCCGCCGTGTACTTCCACGATCGCCGGGAACGGCCCCGCGCCGCGCGGCTTGAAGATCCGGGCCATAAGCGGCCGGTCTCCATGGCGCAGGTATTCGACTTCCTTTACTTCGATTTCATATTTGGCGGGTCTGCTGGTTGCCATTTGCATGCTCCTCGCCTGACCGGTTATGAGTTGCCGTCAGTACGCTGCGCCCTGCCGCCACCATTCGTCAAGCAAGCGCGCGACGACGCGACCGCGGTTAACCGGGTCTTGCCCGGCGGTCTTTCCCAAAGTAGCGTGCAGCAACTTAAGGGCGGAACCGCGCGCGCAAAGCGGACAGCGGGCCAATACGCAACAGTGCGGGAGCAGCAGGTTGATGACAAAGCTGGAGCGCAGAGGATGGTTGATCATCGCCACACTCTTCATGGCGATCTTCTTCGTGTCGGGTGCCACTACCAACTGTATCAGCATTTTTCTGACTCCGTTCATGCAGCGCTTTGGATGGAACCACGCCAAGGTATCGCTGGTTCCGACCGCGTTTTCGCTGGCGGTGGGCCTGGTTTCGCCGCTGATCGGTTACCTGCTCGACCGTTTGGAGGCGCGGATCGTGGTCTGCGCCGGTGCCGTGCTGGCGGTTGCCGGGTTGCTGATCGCCAGCCAAAGCGCCGCAATCGGGTCGATGGTCGCCGCCTATATCGCGATGGGTGTGGGCGTTGGCGCGGCCACCTTTATTCCCGCGTCATTGGTGGCCGCAAACTGGTTTAGCGATAATCGGGGATTGGCGGTTGGCGTCGTAGTCGCGGGCTCATCGACGAGCGGCATCACGATGCCGCCGTTGGCGGACCATCTGATTCGCAACTTCGGCATCACGGTTACCTTCATCGTTTTGGCGGTCCCGATTGCCGTGCTCGTGATTCCATTCGTACTGTTTGTTGTTCAAACCCGACCCGAAGGCGCCGCCAAGGCAAGCGTTGCGGAGCAGATTAAAAGCTTGCCGGGGCTCGAGGTCGGTCCCGCGATGGTCACCCGGGCCTTTTGGCTGCTGGCGTTGGTGCAGGGGTTGGGGATGGCGGGATTGAGCGGGACCTTCTACCACGTCGTACCCGCGCTGATTAACGCGGGCTACTCTCCCGCCCATAGCGCGCTGGTGATGAGCTTTCAGGCCGCGGCTTCGGTCGCGGGTTTCGTCTGGATGGGATGGCTGGCGGACCGGTTTACCGCGCGCCGCGTATTGCCGTGGGCGCTGGGTGCCCTCGGCGCTTCGATCCTCATGCTGCTCGGAGCCCGGCACGGTCTGGCTTGGCAATGGTGGCTGGGTGGATACGTCATACTGTTCGGCCTAACGGCAGGATGCACCTCTTCGCTGACACCCGTCGTGGCGGTGGAAACGCTGGGATTGCGCCGCTTCGGCACGTTGTGGGGTTTAATTGGTTTGGGCTCGACGATTGGCCTGGGTGGCGGTCCTTTGCTGGTTGGCGCGGTGTTCGACGCCACCAACAGCTATGCGTTGGCGTTCGAGTCGTGCGCGGCGATGGTGCTAACCGCGGCGTTCGCGGTGGTGCTGGTCTCGCCGGCGGAGGGAGTCGAGGCGATCCCGGCCTCGGCGCTCCGCGCGATGCATCATTAAAGCGCTCAGTCGTCGCGAGTCGGGAAGTATCCGCGCGCGCAAGAGAATCTGCACCGTCTCCCGGCGCGCGACTTGCTAGCGCGAATCGCGCGCCGACCTCTCCCAGGTTGCGATTGCAGACCGAGTTCGCAGCAGGCGAGGTCGGGCCTGATCGTTTATCGAGGTCTCGACTAAGCTGAGAGGGTTTCAAAAGATCCCGTCCCACGGATTCTGTCTGTCCCTTGACTAGAAACGTCGCATACCACGGGCGCACGTCCGGGTTGTCGGCGGTGAATTCGATATTGAAGGCGCGTAGCAGGGTGCCCTCGGAATGCTTCACCGCCAGCTTGGAGACTTCGAAGTTGACTTCGGCGTTGACCTGGTTGCCTTCGGCCGCGACCAGGCTGTCGATGAACTGGAGCAGTTCGTGAGTGGTGGCCATGCCGACCTCGAAGCGCTCGCGCTCATCGTGCAGCGACGCGGCGGCGAACTGGGTGGCGACCCTGGCGGCCTGCGCCGACTTGAAGTTGGCCTTCAGGCCGTCGAGCGAGGTCTGCACGTCAACCACGACCTGCGAGATCAGGTCGCGATAGCTCATTCGCTGCTGCTCGTATGCCATCCGGGCCTGGGCCAAGGCTGCCTTGGCGGCATCGTTGCTCAGCGGACGCTCGAAATTGAAGACGACCGCATAATTGTAGAAGCTGAACGTCCACAGCCGATCCAGCGATTCCGGGTAGCGTCCCTTGAAGGGTAGCTCGAGCCCATTCGGATTGGCATCTGATAGTCAGGAATGGTGCAGTTGAGCTATGAGCGGCTGCCAATAGTACTGATGGATGGAAGGCAGCTGATCGCGCCGGCGGTTGAGGTCAGGCCGAACTGGGCGCCGATGTTGAACTGCGGCAAAGTCTGATTTTCCGCGTACTTGACTTGGAGCAACAAGCTGCGAATCGCTTCGCGCATCGAGGCCAACTCGGGCCGGTACATCATCGCCAGTTCCAGCGACTCTTCGTCATTCTCCGGCATTTCCTGCGGATTGGCCCGCTCAACCGGTTCGAGCATCACCGGGAGAAAGGTGTGCCTGGGGTTGTACATCACGTCCTGGCTCAGGGTCGTACGGGCGGCGTCGAGTTGGCCCTCGGCCACGTAAACGTTGGATAAGTCGGTGGCCGCCTCGGATTGCGCTTCCTTGAGTGATAACGGCGCCAGTACGCCGACGTTAACGCTAATCTGGTTCTGGCGCACGAGGTCATCCGCGACCGCCAGGGCCTTATTGGCAACTTCCAGATTTTCTTCGGCGCGGACCACGTTCCAATAGTCGGTGCCCACTTTGAGCACGAAATCGTTGAGTTGCTGCTCGTAGGTGTACTGCGCCTCCTTTTGATTGGACTCGGCGATCCGCACGTTGATGGTGGCGAACTGATTGCCGAAGTTGCGTAGCAGCGGCTGGTTGAGTGAGAGCGTTATCGCCGGGGTATACGACGGATTGACCGATTGGAACTCTGAATTAACCGAATACCAATCGTTGGTGAAGCTCGCTCCGAGCGTGCCGTTAGTGGTCGCCAGAGTTTTGTTGATGGCGAAGTTCCAGATGTATTCCTTCTGCACGTAAGTTTTGGTGCCGCCGGTTTGCAGGCTTGACGTGGTGGGCGTGACGTCCTTTTGCTCACCGATCTGGCCGGTCATATCGGGATCGAATACCGCCCAGCTTCCGCGCACGCCCTGCAACGAGATTACCGGCTCAAGACTTGCCGACACCACCGCAGGATTGTTCTTCAGCGCCAGGTACAGCGCTTCCTTCAGGCTGATGCTGCGCGTCTTGCTATCCCTGGTTTTCATGTATTCGTAGCTGAAGATGTTTTCCCCGGGCACCTCGTCGGTCAGGCTCCATTGATGGAGCATGATGTCGGGTATCTGCGGAGTGTGCTCCAGCTTTTTGGTCTCTCCCGGCGTCACTATCACGTCGGGCGATTCGCTGCCTGCCGATCGGCGACGCGTTGAGCTTGACCGAGGGGTTGGCGAGCGGATTGGAGGTGTACGAGACGTGCGGGCCGACGGATACAGGAGCAGCGGGCGGAGCACCGAGAGCGGGCGGAGCACCGAGTCGAGCGGCGGGTAGTAGGTTCCCGCGGAAGTGGCCGAAGGAGGATAGGCAGTCCCCGGCATCGTCATCGTGCTACCCGACATCGACTGCGCGCGGACCTGTGTG
This sequence comes from uncultured Pseudomonadota bacterium, assembly GCA_963824565.1. GTDB lineage: Bacteria > Desulfobacterota > Binatia > Binatales > Binataceae > JAJPJA01. Next base: position 135,016 of record CAWGQB010000028.1, read on the forward strand.
CTGATCGCAAAGAGGCAGGCCAATCCCAAGGCGACACCCGAAATCCTGGCACTTCGACGAACAAAATTCGCGCGGCCGATTCCGTGACCGGCGGCCGCGCCTATGCGCCGCACTGGAAGCGGTGTGCCGTTTGCACTGGGGTTTGGAGCCTCTTCTCATAGTCATAAACCTTGCTCCTCAATTACCTTGAGCAAATTTTACGGTTAGCCGGCGGGCTGCGGAACAATAAAGCGCGCCGTTTGCGGCGGATTGGAGCCGGCGCGTCGGCTCGATCCGCCATGGGGCGAGTGCCACGCGGACCGGCCGCGTGTAGCTCATTGCCTGCTATGGCAGAGCACCAATGCCTCGCTTCGCGATGATCGACCACGCGATGCACTTTTAAACCCGTTACCAGTCTCAGGCAAGCCAAGGCCGCTGATGGGTCCGCGCACACCATCCGGTAATGACGACTCAAACGCGATGAAGTTTCGGACTGGAAAACAAGTTGCTGGTCCGTTCCCCGAAGTCGTCTATGTTATTTTTCCGCTGGTGCGAGGCAGTCGCTCAAATCGCCGGGTAACGGCGAGGTCACAACCAGCACCGATTGGTCGGGTGACGACCCATGCGCATCGGCCCGTGGCATGCGCAGTTCGACGAGATGCAGGAAAAATCTTCCCGGCGGCAGCGCCCCCAATTTGGGGCCGCCGTAAAGTTCGTCACCGGCCAAAGGAAAGCCGGCGTCGGCCAGATGGACGCGAATCTGATGGCGGCTCCCGGTGCGCGGCCGGACTTCGAGCAGTGTGAAGCCGCCGGATTTGCGAATCGGCTTGACCGCGGTGATCGCCGGCCGCGCCTTGAGCTTCGCCGCCATCCGCGGGTTGTGGACCACTGTCATCTTGCGCTGGTTGCGCGGATGGTGCGCAATCGGGGCGCTGAGTTCGAACGAATGTTCCACCGCGCCCTGCACCAGCGCGAGGTAGGATCGGACTATCTGTTTGTTTCCAAGGGCCGTGCGCAGGAACGCGAAAGCCGCGGGAGTCAGCGCCACCATGACCGCGCCCGACGTCCCGTTATCCAGGCGATGGACCAGACCACCCTCCAGCGGTTTGGGACCGGCCTCGGCCGCCTGAGGAAAGTGCGCCACTACGGCGTTCATCAACGTTTCCGCTTCTTCGGCCCTTAAGGGATGGCATGGCTGCAGCCCCAGCTTATCGGCGATCAGGATTTCAGCGTCCTGATACAGCACGCGCAGTGGCAGAGCGCTATTCGGTATGATTGCGACACAACCGGGCGGGTCGACTTCAACCACATCGGAAGGGGCAAGATTGAGCCCCTTGCGGCATCGACGGCCGTTGACGCGGACCTGGCCTGTGGCGATCAGTCCGCGTGCATGGCGGCGTGACACGGCATGGCCGTTGCGCACCAGGTAGAGGTCCAAGCGTTCTCCAGCGAATGGTGGGGCGGGCAATTCAGATGATTGCGTCAAATTTGTCCGTTTCCTCTCCCACATTCAGTCGTGGGGAGAGACCGGGGGAGTGTGTCCCTCTCCCATTTTTCTAATGGGAAAGGGGAGGGAGACGGTGCCTGTTTTTTTCTGAATTTTGTCTAACTTTTGTAAGCCCAGGTTCTCAGACACCCACGCCCGCCCCACTGAGATTCATCCACACTTCATGCATGCATGAATGCAGACCGACTGCACCTTCTCCCGGGCCTCTGCCGTCACTTAACGGGAGAGGGCGTAGAGAAGACTCAATTTGAGAACATGCGCGAGCCGATCAGTGCTTCAAATTGCCGCAAGACGCCGGCAAAATTATTGGAGCCGGGCGCAGAGGCGAAGAAGCATTTGTTCATATAGTCGAGCGCGCCTGAATAGGTCTCAAACCCTCTACTCAGTTCCTCGAACAATAGGTATCCGGGACGATATAACGAAACATCGAGTTTGGATACCGCCTCATAGGAACGCTTGCCTTCCTCGAGGTAGAATTCGAGGAAACCGCTCTTTTGCACGAAAGTGCGGAACAATCCCGACATGAACAGCGTATAGTCGCCGACATACTTGCGCACCGCGCGTTCGCCAAGCACGCGGTTGGGGCCGTCGGGTTCCATCGCTGAGACTATCATCTCGACCACGCTGTGCAGCTTGGCTCCCTGCGCGTCGCGCAACATCAGCCACTTGTCGCTATGACTAAAGTCCGCCAGTAGAGTCGCTACATAGTCGGCGGTCTCATTGTCGCCCATGTGGAGCTGGTCGAAACTCCGGCGAATCAATTCGAGGAAGAAGGGTTTCAGCTTCTCGGGTGGAGTTCTTTCGATTCGCATCCAAACCGAGCCTCGCTTGTGCAATGGCATCATCATACTGAAGCGGATGCGAATAGGGAATTAAAAGTGTCCTTCAAACTGCAAGAAACGCAATTTTGGCAGCTTCGAATGCGGTCGAAAAGCATTTGGTCTGGCACTCAACAAGTGCGAGTGCCAGATATTTTTGAAGGAAAATCTCAGGGCTGATGCGTGGACAGTGAACTGGCGTTCTGACCGCGCGCGTTCGAACCGTAGGTCGGAAACTGCTTCCAGGCCGCAAACAGCAGCAGACCAAGCAACACCAGGGTGACGATGATATCTCCTGGGCGAAGGTGGGTCGCGCCGGTTTGGCCGCGAATCTGTTGTAGACTTGCCATGCTGCTCTCTCTACCTTGCACCGGTTAAAATCCCGCCGCCTTACGCAGCGCCGTGCGCACCATATCGGACCGCGCATTAACCGGCAATCCGAACAGGCGGCGCAGCTCACGCCCGGTGTGCGAGGCCTCGCAGGCCGCCACTTCCAACGGAGTGCCGCTCACGACCAGGCGTCCGCCTTCATCGCCGCCCTCGGGTCCCAGATCAATTACATAGTCCGCATTGGCAATCAGCTCCAGGTTGTGTTCGATGATCAGCAAAGTATGACCCTCGCCGATCAGCCGGTTGAACACCCGCAGCAATTGCCTGATATCGCTGCCGGCCAGCCCTGTTGTTGGTTCGTCGAGGATGAACATGCGCTTACCGGCGGCGCTCCGCGCGGCCGGTCCGGCTTCGATTCCTTCGAGCAGGAACGCGCTCAGCCGCAGCCGCTGCGCCTCTCCGCCCGAGAGCGTCGAAGTCGGCTGCCCGAGCTGAAGATAGCCAAGGCCGACCGACGCCAGCGCGTTCAAACGGCTGACGATTTGCGTCTGCCGCGAAAAAAAACCGCGCGCCTCGTCGACGGTCAGCGCCAGGACTTCGTTGATGTTAAGTCCGCGGTACTTGATGCCAAGCACGTGACTCTGGAAGCGCCGGCCATCGCAGGCGTCGCATTTGACCTCGAGGTCGGCCATGAAGTGCATCTCGAGCGTGACGGTGCCCATTCCGTGGCATTGCTCGCATCGTCCGCCAGCGACATTGAAGGAAAAATGCTTGGGCTCGATACCGACGCGACGCGCCTCCTGAGTGCTCGCAAACAGCTTGCGAATCGAATCGTAGATTTTGAGGTAAGTAGCAGGGTTGGAGCGGGTCGATCGCGTCAACGCCTCCTGTCCCATATGGACCACGCGCTCGACCATCTCGAGTCCGTCAATCCGCTCGCACTTGCCGATGTCGCTGACCGGCGCGCCGGTGCGGGCCAGATAGTTGTTGTACAGGACCTCTTCGACCAGGGTCGACTTGCCCGATCCCGACACTCCCGTCACGCAGACCATGCGCCCGAGCGGAATGGAGACCGAGATGTCCTTCAGGTTATGCTCGCCGGCGCGGACGATCCGCACGGCCGGATCGCTTTTGCCCAGACGCCGCTCGCGTGCGATGGCGCGCATCATCAGGACCCGCCCGCTTGGTTCATCGCCGGGGCTACGGGGCTTGGCAGCAGGCGAGCCGGTATAGACCAGATTGCCGCCGGCGCGTCCACCTCCCGGTCCCAACTCGACCAGGTAATCGGCTTCCCGAATCATCAGCGGGTCGTGTTCGACCACGATCACGGTGTTGCCAAGGTCGCGCAGATTCCGCAGCACGCCCAAAAGGCGGCGCGAGTCGCGCGCATGCAATCCTACGGTCGGCTCGTCCAACGCGTATAAGGTGCCACTGAGCCGGCCGCCCAACGCACTGGCCAGATGGATCCGTTGCGCTTCGCCGCCGGAAAGCGTGCGGGCGGCGCGATCGAGAGTGAGATAGCCCAGGCCGACCGCGGTCAGGTAGCCCAGACGATTGCGCAGCTCGCGCAGCAACGCCGCGGCCCGCTGCGCTTGCTCGCCGCGTAGCGCGAGCTTCTCGATCCAATGGGCCAGCTCCGCGATCGGCATCCGTCCGAGATCGGCGATATTGCGGTCCTGGATCCTGACATTGAGCGCTTCGGGCCTGAGTTTGGCGCCCCCGCACGCCGCGCAGGGAACGAACTGGCGATAGCGGGCCAGCAGAATTCTCACGTGGGTCTTGTAGCGGCGGCGCTCCAGCCATTTGAAGAAACCACGGATCCCAGGCCATCGCTCCTCGTCGGCGTGCCGCTCTCCCGCCTCCCCGTCGAGCAACCATTCGCGCTCCTCCGCGGTGAACTCCTTGTAGGGCGCGGTCAAACGGATACGGCGGCGGCGCGCGCACTGAATCATCCAGGCTTGCATCTCGCGATAGGCCGGGGTGCGCCACGGCGCGACCAGGCCCTGACGAATCGAGAGATTGTGATTGGGAATGACCTTGCGCAGGTCGAGTTCCACCGTGCGGCCGAACCCCTGGCATTCCGGACAGGCGCCCATCGGGCTGTTGGCCGACAGCAAAGCGGGGACCGGTTCCGGGAAATTGGTCACGCATCGCGAGCAGTTGAAGCGCCGGTCGAAGCTAAGGGTCGATACCGGCTTCAGATGGCCGTCCTGACGTTCCATCCTTATTGCGATGGCCTTGTCGGCGCCGAGGTGGAAAGCCTTCTCCAACGCTTCGCGCACACGCTCGGCGCCTTCTTCGCCCGACACCACGACGCGGTCGATCACGACCTGGAGCGTCCCGCTGCCGGCGCCGGCGTCACCCGCGGTTTGTGCGTCGACGACGTTGCCGTCGTGGAATAACCGATGGTATCCATTGGCCGCCAGATAGGCGAGGGCCTGTTCGATCGGCCTGGACCCGACCTTGAACGGCGCGACGAACACATAGGGCGCGGGTGCGGCCATGATCCGCTCGCCGGCGCTGGCAACGGTATCGCGGGAAACTTCCTCACCGCATTGGGGGCAGATAGTGCGTCCGATCGCGCCGAACAGCAGCCGCAGGTAGTCGTTGATTTCGGTGATGCTGCCGACCGAGGAGCGCGCGTTGCTGATGGCGTTTTTCTGACGCAGGGCGAGCGCGGGCGGGATATCCGAGATGGTATCAACGTCGGGACGCTGCATGCGGTCCAGAAACAGGCGCGCGTAGGTGGAGAGGCTCTGCACGTAGCGCCGCTGCCCCTCCGCGTATACAGTGTCGAAAACCAGGCTGGATTTACCCGAACCCGAAACTCCGGTCACGACGGTGAAGCGCAGCAGGGGTAGATCGAGATCGAGGGCTTGCAGATTGTTGGTGCGGGCCCCGCGGATGACGATTGAACGTTCCAAGCCGCTTCGCAATCAGCGGGGATCCGAGATCGGACGGGCCTTGTGCCTGCGCTCCCCGGGGTATTCCTCCGCCACCTCGCGATACAGCGCCGCCAATTCGCGATCGAACTCGGACTGCAACTTGTTGGTCTTGGCGCGGCGCTCGATTTCGGGAAGATGGCGAATCCGGGCCAGATCGTCTTCCAGCTTGTACATCAGCCGATTTCGCTCGATCATGAAACGGTAGCCGTTCATACGTGTCTCCTATGCCACCCCCGAAAGCAAAAGTTTACGTCACGCTCTTCCGGGCAAGCAACCGGGGCGCGGCAACCTGATGAAATCGATACTCGATAAGCACGCGGCCGGCGCCTGGCGCGGCCTGGGAATCTGGCACGGTTTCCTTGGCCGCGAAGGCGGGTTCAGCCAGGGGCCCTACGCGTCGTGGAATTTCTCCTATCTTGCCGGCGACTCTCCCCGCGCGGTCCAGGTCAATTGGCAGCGTCTGAGGACTTACTTTCCATCAGGGGTGGAGCTTGTGCAGGTCCATCAGGTGCATGGCAACCATGTCCATGTGGTCGACGCCGACAGCCGCGGAGTCACCGCGGTGGCCGACGGCATGGTGACCGCCGCTGCCAACATGATTCTCGGGATTTTGACGGCGGATTGTGTTCCGATCCTCTTGATCGATGAGCAGGCCAGAGTGGCCGGCGCCCTGCATGCGGGATGGCGCGGGGTGATCGCGAATATCGCATCAGCCGGCGTAACCGCGATGGAATCGCTCGGCGCCAGGCGCGAACGAATCCGGGCCGCCCTTGGGCCCGCAATCGGGTCCTGCTGCTTCGAGGTGGATATCGAGCTGGCCCGGCGCTTTGAGGCAGAAATCGCCGAAGCCGGGCGTCACGTATATCGGGAGAACGGGCGCAAGGCTTTCATGGATCTGAAGGGCTTGGTCCGCGATCAGCTGATGCGCGCGGGACTCGGTGCGGATTCAATCACGGATGTGGCGATATGCACCCGATGTTCGAGCGACCGGTATTTCTCGCGCCGCGCCGCCAAGGGCGGCACTACCGGGCTGCAGTTAAGTTTTATCGGGATGAAGGAATAATATTAAAATGTAGCTGCGATGCGAAAGACACGGGCGCCATCGAAGGAGATCAGCACTAAAAAGCTGCTCGAAAAAGTCCGCAAGCCGCCTGCGCCCCCATCGCGTGTCCACAGCGACAAGAAAAAATACAAACGTAGCCGCGTCAACTTGCCCGAGGGGGATGACCTATGATGGAGGTGTTACGATCGAGCGGCCAGGGACTCGGTGTCGAACCCAGATGATAAGTTTCGAATTAACCGAAGAACAGCGCATGATCCGCGATACCGTCGAGGCATTCGCCAGCGAGGTGATCCGCCCCGCGGCGCGCCCGGCCGATGAAGCAGGGCAGGTGCCGGCCGAGGTGGTCCGGAAAATCTGGGAGCTGGGGCTGGTCCGTAGCGTGCTCCCCGAAGAGTTCGGCGGTGACGGCGGTCAGCGCTGCGCGGTAACCGGGGCCGTGGTGGGCGAGGCGCTGGCATATGGCGACCTTTCCATCGCGCTCCACGCCCTGGCGCCCCGGCTGGCCGCCTTCCCGATCCTCGAGATGGGTACCGACGAGCAGCGCAAGCGTTATCTGCCGGGCTTCGCGGCTGATAATTTCAAGGCCGCGTCGGCTGCTCTGGTCGAACCGCGCCACGATTTCGACGTTTTTTCGATTGACACCACCGCTGTCATGACCGGCGATCGATACCTTCTTAATGGCGGGAAATGCTACGTCCCGTTGGCTAAGGAATCGGAACTGATTCTGGTTTACGCTTCGGCGAACCCGAGCGGCGGCGCATCCGCGGTCGACGCCTTCCTGCTGCCCCGCGATTGCCCCGGACTAACTATATCCGAGCGCGAAAAGAACATGGGGATCAAGGCGCTGTCCACTTATGGGCTGACCCTGAAGGATTGCGCGGTGCCGGCGGATGCCCGGCTCGGCGGCGAACGCGGCATCAATTTTTTAAGATTGATTGCCGAAGCCAAGGTGGCGCTCGGTTCGATGGCGGTCGGGATAATGCGTTCGGCTTTTGAGTACGCGCGCGATTATGCTTTGCAACGCCGGGCTTTTGGCGCGCCCATCGCCTCCAAGCAGGCAATCGCTTTCATGCTGGCCGAGATGACGATCGAGGTCGACGCCTCGCGCCTGCTGGTCTGGGAGGCGGCCAGCCGTCTGGACAAAGGCGAGGACGCGTTGAAGGAAAGCTATCTGGCCAAGAATTACGTCGCTGCCGCCGCGGTGAAGGTCACAGACAATGCTGTCCAGGTGCTGGGCGGCCACGGGTATATCCGGGAGCATCCGGTGGAAATGTGGCTGCGCAACGCGCGCGGCTTCGCCAGCTTTGAGGGCCTCGCAACCGTTTAGTTGGAGTCAACTGATGATCGATTTCGAATTCGGACCGGATTTGCAAAAGCGGCTCGACACGTACCGGATGGTCGCCCAGCAAGTCATGCGGCCCATCTCGCGCGAATATGATGAGAACGAGCACGCGCGGCCGGAAAAATTTTACGAGCTGATGTGGGCCGGCAGCCGTCAAAATGGTTTGGAAATCGGCGCGGACAGAGGGTCCACGGGCGGTCCAACCATGCGCACGCTCTTCACCATCCTCGCGGCCGAGGAATTGAGTTGGGGCGATGTCGGACTGTTCCTTCAGATTCCCAACCCAGGCCTGGGCGGCGCGGCGGTAATGGCTGCCGGGACGCCCGAACAGAAGAAGCGTTTTCTGAAGCGCTTCAGCGAAGGCCAGCCGAAATGGGCCGCGATGGCGATAACCGAACCGGGCTGCGGTTCGGACAGCGCTGCGATTACCACCACCGCACGGCGCGACGGTGACCATTGGATCATCAATGGAACCAAGATCTTCTGTACCGGCGGCCAAAATGCCGCGGAGCTGTCCGACGGCTTCGTCGTGGTTTGGGCGACTGTGGACAAAAACGCCGGGAGGGCGGGAATCAAACCGTTTGTGGTCGAGCACCATACGCCCGGAATGAGCGTGGTAAGAGTCGAGAACAAGCTCGGCATCAGGGTCTCGGATACGGCAACCCTGGTTTTTGAGGATTGCCGGGTGCCGCTGGAAAATGTGCTCGGCAGCCCCGAGGTCAAGCCCGAGGGCGGATTCAAAGACGTCATGGCCACTTTCGACGCCACGCGTCCGATTGTGGCAGCGATGGCGATCGGAGTAGGGCGGGCGGCGCTGGATTTCGTCCGTGACTTCCTCAAGCAGCGCAACGTGGAGGTCCGTTATGGCTTATCGCCGCAGCGTTTGACAGTCGTGGAGCGCGATTTTATGGAGATGGAGATTCAGCTCAAGGCCGCCAGGCTGCTGACCTGGCGGGCCGCCTGGCTGCTGGATGCCGGACAACGTAATAACCTGGAGGCGTCGATGGCGAAAGCCAAGGCTGGTCTGGTGGTTACGCAAATCACGCAAAAGGCCGTTGAGTTGCTCGGACCGCTGGGATATTCGCGCACCTGGTTACTGGAGAAATGGATGCGCGATGCCAAAATCAACGACATCTTTGAAGGCACTCAGCAGATCAATTTGCTGATCATCGCCCGCCGTATCCTCGGATACAGCAGCAAGGAGCTGGACTAAGGCCCTGTTCCGGTTACCTCTCCCGCATTCAGTTGTGGGAGAGGTAACCGGAAAGAGCCACTGAATCTCCCAACTGGGAGAGACGAGAGCGCGGCAGCGGGCTGCGGAATCTTTCTTTTCGCGGCCTCGCTATTGACCGTCATCCCATTTCGTTCGATCCCAGCGAAAGATTTCCGTGGTGTTGGTGATCCCAACCGGCCTGGGGTCGGTGTGCCGCGCCTCTTCCACCGTGCGCCCCGCCAGGTAGAGCTCGGTCTCTTGATAGGTAAGTTCGCCGATCGGTACCCCGCCGGTGGAGCGCTTGCAGTTGCATGTCTTGATCGGACTGTAGGACAGATAGGTGGCCGTTTTCCACCCATTCTGGTCCTTCCAACTGATATTCTCGAGGTTATTAAGCTCGCGATCGTGCAGCTTTCTCTCCCAGTCCTTGCAGAAGGCCGGGAAAGATTCTGAAGCGCGGTCGAACGCATCGTCGCCGCTGCGCGGTGGGGCTTTGAACTCTTGCAGCGCTTCGTGAATTGCATAGTGGCCAGACCCGGGTGCGGAATCCGACGATGCCCCCGACCCAGCCGCTGAATCGGAATTCGAGGCCACGGGGGCCTGCGCTCTATCGCCACCCGAATCCGGACTTTGGGCGCAAGCTGGCTTGAGAGACCAGGTTACGACCATCACCGCCAAAACAGAGACACCAGCCAACCGCAAGATTAAACGGGGCAAAGTGGCCATTGTTCCACCACTCCTCCACATGGAATTAAGCAACAATTTTGACGACAATATCACCCACCGGGTGAATTAGGTCAAGTCCAAAGGTGGGAGAAAAGAGGCCGCGGTTCGTTCGGAACCGCGGCCCCGGGTTTCAGGTGATCAGGAGCCGACTGGGACCAGTTCGACTCGCCGGTTCTGCGCACGGCCTTCCGCGGTCCTGTTGGTCGCGACAAAGTGAGTTTTGCCGTAACCGTGAGTGACCAGGCGGCTGGAGGCAATGCCCTTGCCTTCAAGGTAGTGCGCTACCGAGTTGGCACGCCGCTGCGACAGCCTCAGGTTGTACCGATAGCTGCCGATGATATCGCAATATCCGTTGACGTCCACAGTGACGTCGGGATGCTTGCTGAGGATATCGGCGGCCTCGTCCAGAATTGGCGCAGCATCAGGCCGGATGTTGTACCGGTTGAAATCGAAATGCACTCCGCGCAGAACGATCCGCTCCTGCGGCGCCGGTGGTGGCGGAGGTGGCGGCGGCGGTGGAGCCTCGGCAATTGCGGGTGCCGGCGGTGGCGGCGGAATTATGGGGTCGCAAATGTAATGCCCGGCCAGAGCTCCCAGTCCACCACCGAGGATCGTGAAGATCGGTATATAGACCGCCTTCACATCGTCCTTGTTACCGACATCCCCTCTGCCGTTAGCGACAAAGTAGGCGCTGATACCGAAGGCCGCAGCCCCGGCCAAAGCCCCACCCAACGCGCAGCCGTCCCATTCGCGCGGCTCCTGAAGTGTGTCCTCCCACTGCGAGATTTGCACGCATCCTGCCAGGAGACACACGACTCCGGCCAACGCGGCGGTTTTGACAGACAATCGGTATTTAGTGCCCATTAACCTCCTCCATCTGGTTCCTATTCGCCAGGCTCCCACCCAAATGCCCTTTAGAACTTCCGGGCAATTCTACTGATAGTTCGGTGACTTTCAAGGAAATCACCTCCGCCTAGAGACAAAAACTTCAAGAATTTTCAAGTCCTCCGCCCGCGCAATAACATGGTTTAGCAAACAATTCAAAGAGTTCGGGAGTTGTTTTTCACCCTTTCCGGCCCCTCCGGCCTTGATCGCATGGCGGTTTTCGAGATGCAGTCCTCGTTTCGCGCCGCATAAATAACGCATATGCGCCAAAAATGCCAACGCTCCTAACATTTAAAAGTTCCTAATGGAAATGGTTGTGGAGAACTTGGCGTTCCTGGTTGCCGGCGGGGGGTTAAGCGAGGGGCCACTGACTGCTAGGATAATAAGACGATGTTATCCTTGGCGCGCGGTAAGGAAGGCTCCTTCAAGTTGGTCTCGGCCTATCAGCCGCAGGGCGATCAGCCCGCGGCGATCGAGGCGCTGTCACAAAACCTCCTCGAGGGGATTCCTCATCAGGTGCTGCTTGGGGTTACCGGTTCCGGAAAGACCTTCACGATGGCCAACGTGGTGGCGCGGGTTAACCGGCCGACCCTGGTGATCGCTCCGAACAAGACTCTGGCCGCCCAGCTTTATAATGAGTTCAAAAGCCTGTTTCCGGAAAATGCCGTAAGGTATTTCGTTTCCTATTACGACTACTATCAGCCCGAGGCCTACCTCCCTTCCACCGACACCTACATCGAGAAGGATTCCAGCATCAACGACGAAATCGACAAACTGCGCCATTCCGCCACCAAGGCGCTGCTGGAGCGCAACGACGTCCTGATCGTAGCTTCGGTTTCATGTATCTACGGCCTGGGCGAGCCGGAAGTGTACTTCGACATGGTGGCTTTTCTCGAAGAAGGCCAGCGCATTGAGCGCGACCGGGTGCTGCGGAAACTGGTCGATATCCAATACCAGCGCAACGATTACGATTTCCATCGCGGCACCTTTCGCGTGCGCGGCGATACGGTCGAGGTCTTCCCGGCTTACGAAGAAAGCCGCGCGGTGCGCATTGAGTTCTTCGGCGACGTGATTGACGGCCTCTACGAAATCGATCCGTTGCGCGGCCAGGTTATCCGGAAGCTTTCCAGTGTCGCGATTTATCCCGCCTCGCATTACGTTACCAGCTCGGATCGGATGGAAGTCGCGGTGCACGACATCCGCCAGGAACTGCGCGAGCGCCTGGAGGAATTTCGAGCTCAGAACAAGCTGCTCGAAGCTCAGCGTCTGGAGCAGCGCACGATGTACGACCTGGAACTGCTCTCGGAGATGGGAGTGTGTCCGGGAATCGAAAACTATTCGCGCCATCTGACCGGACGGCTTCCGGGCCAGCCGCCCCCGATCTTGTTGGACTACTTCCCCAAGGACTATCTGGTGTTCATTGACGAGAGCCACATAACCATCCCGCAGATTGGCGGAATGTATCGCGGCGACCGCTCGCGCAAGCAGACCCTGGTGGACTTTGGATTTCGGCTGCCGTCGGCGCTGGACAATCGCCCGCTGAATTTCGAGGAGTTTGAATCCTTCGTCAACCAGGCGATCTACGTCTCCGCCACTCCGAGTGATTATGAACAGCGCAAGTCCCAGGGACTGGTGGTTGAACAGTTGATTCGCCCCACCGGACTGGTGGATCCGGAGATTGAAGTCCGCAAGGCCGGGAGTCAGGTCGATGACCTGCTCGAAGAAATCCGCCGCCGCGTCGAGCGCAACGAACGCGTACTGGTAACCTGTTTGACTAAGAAGATGGCCGAGGACCTGACCGATTACTACCAGGATCTCGGCGTGCGCGTGCGCTATCTGCACTCCGATATCGATACGATCGAGCGAGTCGAGATCATCCGCAGCCTGCGCAAGGGCGAATTCGACGTGCTGGTCGGGAATCAACCTGTTGCGCGAGGGACTCGACCTGCCCGAGGTCTCGCTGGTCGCGATCTTGGACGCCGACAAGGAAGGTTTTTTGCGCTCGGCGCGGTCGCTGATTCAGACCATCGGCCGCGCCGCCCGCAACGTCAACGGCAAGGTGATCATGTACGCTGACACGGTCACCGATTCGATGCGCAAGGCGATCGACGAAACCGACCGGCGCCGCGCCAAGCAGGTCGAATATAACCGCGAGCACGGCATCACCCCCACCACTATCATCAAGGCCATCGACGCCTCCCTGGTCGAGATGTACTCGCCGGAGTGGGCGGTGGTGCCCGACATCTCAGAAGGGCCGGAAGAAGAGCAGGAATACGTCGCCCCGCATGAGCTGTCGGATCGAATCACCGCCCTGCGCCGCGAGATGATGAAGGCGGCGGAAGAACTGGAATATGAGCGCGCGGCGGATTTGCGCGACCAGATCAAGCGGCTGGAGATGCGCGCGCTGGGAATCGACTCCAAAGGCGGCGCATCGATGCGTCCGTCGGCTAATGGGGGAGTCTCAGGGGCCAGAACCAATGGCGGACGCGGCAAAGCTGGATCCAGGGGGAAAAAAGGCAGGCCGCCTGCAGCCCCTAAGCCGGCAGGCGCCCGCCAGGGGCGGCTGAAGCTGATACGCGACGAGCCGGATTAACGACTGCGAGAACTAGGAAGCCTACAAGCTGATCGCGCTGCGATAGGAGGCCCTGCTGTGTCGGATATGATCGATCCCGGGACGATTCACTTTTATCACGCGCATGTGTATTACGACCCGGGTTCGCGCGACGACGCCGCGCGTTTGCGTGAAGCGCTGGAAAATCGCTTCGAAGTGGAGATGGGACGCTGGCGCGAGGCGCCGGTCGGACCGCATCCGCAATCCATGTATCAGGTCAAGTTCGCGGTTGAAGAATTCGCTCGTATCGTGCCCTGGCTGATGCTCAACCGCCTGGGGCTGACGATTCTGGTTCATCCCGATACCGATGACGCATACCGGGACCACGCGATCAATGCGCTTTGGCTCGGCGAGAAACTGAAATTACGGCTGGACGTTTTTCATCCCACGAAGCAGAGCTAGCCTAAATTAAGCAGCTTCTCTTTTGTTTCGTAGCGCCGGCCTGCGTGGCGGTTTTTTTTCTACGGGAAAATCCAGGCATCAAAAAGGGTCACTGCCCGGCTACCCCTTGAATGCGCTGCGCAATCCGGCGGCCGCGTCGCCGATCGCCTTGCGCCCCGTATCCAGAAATGACGCCATGCTCATGAACCCATGCGTCACACCTTTATATTGCGTGCAGACAACCGCAACCTTGGCCTCCTGCAAGCGCTGCGCGTAGGCCTCACCCTCATCGCACAATGGGTCGAATTCCGCCGTGATAACCATTGCGCGCGGCAATCCGGTCAGATCCTTGGCGGCTGCGGGACAGGCATAGGGGTTCGAACGGTCAGCATCTCCCGTCAGGTACTGGGCCCAGAACCACACCATATCCGCGCGGGTTAGCAGATAGCCATCGGCGAACTCGGTCATCGATTGGGTCTGCAACGAGCTGTCCAGCGCGGGATACATCAGCAATTGATAACAGATCCGGGGCTCGTCACGGTCACGCGCCATCAGCGTTACCGCGGCGGCCAGATTGCCTCCGGCGCTGTCGCCGCCAACTGCCAGATGCGCCCGATTGGCATTGATCGACGCACCATTATTCACAACCCACAACGTGGCGGCGTAACAATCTTCGGCTGCGGCGGGAAATTTGTTCTCGGGCGCGCGCCGGTAATCTACCGCCACGGTGACACAGCGGGCCTCGTTGGTCAGCGCGCGGCACAGCGCATCATGGCTTTCCAAATCACCAAGCACCCATCCGCCACCATGAAAAAAGACCAGCGCCGGAAACGGCCCCTTGCCTTCCGGAGTATATATTCTCAAACCGATCTGCCCAGCGGGTCCGTCGATCGCCTGATCGTCACTCTTGGCCACCCGCGGGGGAGCGCCACCAAAGGACTCCAGCATTGCGCGGAATGCTTTGCGCGCTTGCCCCGGGGACATGCTGCTGAGCGGCGGCGCTTTGGCGGCGGCAGCCTGATCGAGGATCGCCTTGATTTGGGGCTCCAATGGCATCGGTTCTTCCTCCAAGTCGCTAGTGTCATCCAGGTCTATCATCCGCTGGCGGGCGGACGAAGCCCGTCACCGCGCGCGGTAACAAAACGTCGGGATAGTGTATAATCGCGCTTGTGACGATCGATGATGACAAGCGGTCCGTTCCCGCAAGCGGAGCGGATAGCGGGGTCGAGCCGACCGAGGAGTTGGCCAACGCCGAAGTTTCGGACAAGCCCGTTGACGGCGAGCAGGTCCGAATCGGGCCCGATGCAGGCCCGCCTGAACACGATGCTGCTGCCGGCGCGCCGGCACCGGAGGCGTTTGGGAGAAGCTACGAGTCGCTTGTCACTTATGCCACGCCGCCGAACACGCCGGCTCTAGACAAGGAAACCGCGGGGGAATCACCGGACGAGGCGCTGGCGGACGAAGAAATTCAGCGCAAATTGGATCAGATCCCGCCCGAGCCAGGCGTCTATCTGCTGCGCGACAAGGCCGGCAAGGTGCTCTATGTCGGCAAGGCCAAGTCGCTGCGCTCGCGCGTGCGGGCCTATTTCCGCGACGGCGGCGACACGCGCTTCCAGGTGCGCTTTCTGATGAGCCGGGTCAGGGATTTCGAGACCCTGGTCACGTCAAACGAGAAGGAAGCGCTGATCCTCGAAAACAACCTGATCAAACAGTATCGGCCGCGCTACAACATCCGGCTCAAGGACGACAAGTCATACCTCAGCGCCAAGGTTACCAAGCATGCGTGGCCGCGGATCATGGTCACGCGCAAGATCGTCAAGGACGGAGGGCGCTACTTCGGTCCGTTCGGTTCAGCCGACGGCCTGCGTGAAACGCTCGATATAATCCGCAAGGTATTTCCGCTGCGTACCTGTTCCGACGCGGTCTTTCGCAATCGCAGCCGGCCCTGCCTGGAGTACCAGATCAAACGTTGCCTGGGTCCGTGCTGCCTGCCGGTTGACCGCGACGAATATAAGCGCCATCTGGACGCCGCGATAATGTTGCTCGAGGGGCGCGACCTTGAACTGCTCAAGGCGATGCGCGAGCAGATGAAGACTCACGCCGAGCGCCTGGAGTTTGAGGAGGCGGCCAAGCTGCGCGACCGCGTGCGCGCGATCGAGAAGACCGTCGAAAAGCAGACTGTGCTCCATCACTGGGGTATCGATCAGGACGTCTTCGGGCTTTATCGCGAAGGAGGCTTTATCGAGGCGATCGTCCTGATGGTGCGGCGCGGCAAACTGACCTCGACTCAGAGCTGGAGTTTCGAAGATCTGGAGTTCTCCGACCACGACATCCTGGCCGACCTGCTGACCCAGTTTTATTCCGGCGGCCGCTATCTGCCGGACGAGGTGCTGGTGCCGGTCGAGTTGGAGGACGCGGAAGTCCGTGCGGAACTGCTGTCGGAGCGGCGCGGCAAGAAGGTTATGCTGGCCGTGCCGCAACGCGGCGAGAAGACGCGTCTGCTCCAGATGGCGAACGAAAACGCGCGGCAGAGCTTTGCCGCCCGGCGCGACAGCGAGAAGACGCGCGAGCGGATGCTCGAGGAGTTGCGCGTCAAGCTGCGCCTGCGCAATACGCCCAAGCGCATCGAATGCTACGACATCTCCAACCTGCAGGGTTCGATGGTGGTCGCGTCGCAGGTGGTTTTCGACGAGGGTTTGGCGCGCAAGGATCTGTATCGGCGTTACCGGATGCGTACCGTCGATGGTCAGGACGACTTTGCCAGCATGTCCGAGGTGTTGAACCGGCGCCTGGCACGTGCGGTCAAGGATCAGGACTATCCGGACCTGATCATCGTTGACGGCGGCAAGGGTCAACTCAACATGGCGCTGCATGTGCTGCGGGAGCTGGGCCTCGATCGATCAGATCGATACCATCGGCCTGGCCAAACAGCATGTGCTCAACGGACCGCGCCAACGCCAGGTGGTCAAGTCCGAGGAGCGGGTGTTCATCCCCAACCGCAAGGATCCGATCATCCTGAAGCAGAATTCCAACGCCTTGTTCCTGCTGGTGCGGATTCGCGACGAGGCCCATCGGTTTGCGATCACTTACAACCGCGAATTGCGCCTGCGCGTCCGGCTGCGCACGATTCTGGCCGACATCGAGGGCATCGGACCGGTGCGGGCGCGCGCGCTGTTGCGGCATTTCGGCAGCCTGAAGCGGATTCGAGCGGCAAGCGCGGAAGAAATTGCGCAGGTAAAGGGAATCAATCGCGACCTGGCGGCCGCCGTGCGGCGCGACCTCGACGAGATGACCGCGGTGCTCGATTCCGAGGAGATAGCCGAAGAGAGCGCGAGCCGCGAAGTCGGAAGCCGGCGAGACTAGCGACGGCATCCGAAGCTAGCCAGCGAGAGCGCGGCCGAAGACAACCGAAGCAATTATCGCTAGACTGGAAACAATTCGTTCATGGATAGTTCGGTGAATCCTCGCTAATCTCCTCAGAGGACTCAAATACACGGTGAAAACGTATAAGCCAGCCTCTTACTGATTCTCTTTCCCCTCCAGCTGCTTTATTCGGCCCTCCAGGTCTTGGACGATCTTCGATACGTCAGTGCGCAGCAGGCCTAGTTCAACTATGACATCTTCTTCGGCGATGCCGAGGATTGCTTTTACCGTAGAGCTGAGCATCACGCCGAGTGCGAAAGCTATCGCCAGGGCGCCAATCTCGATCAAGGCGTTCAACATGGCTTTCCATTATGGGTAAGATCGGCGCACTTCACCATAAGCATCGGGTATAGATCACCGCAACATTTTGACTTTGATTGTCAGGCGTCTTGCCCTGTATCCTACAAGCTCAAGCCTGGCTCGGCCGGGATCAGCGATAGATGTTGAGGGCGGCCGTGGCAGGGTTGGCGCGGTGTGGTCCGCGAAAGGAGCAACGATGGCGTTCGTCCTTCAGATCAACCGATTTTTCGAGACGATTGGCAATCGTTCGGCGGAAAGCCGCCGCATGAGATCGCTGGTCGATCTGCTGATGGCGCAAAACGGGCCTGAAGCAATGGAGGTGCTATCCGACGCGATTGCGGCCGGAGCCGTACGGGAGTTGCGCCGCTTTCGGCCGTCGGCTGATTTGGCCCGGCCCGCCGCGTTTACCTTGGTGCGCTTTGAGGAACTGGAAACCATCACGGCTCAGGATGTACACGACACCGCGTTGCGGGTCAGCGCCGAGAACGCCGCGCCTTTGGTGATCAAGAATCTTGCGATTCTTACGTTTTCAAAGGCGGCCAAGGCCTTGGCCGAACCCGGTGCCGAGGAAACCCTGGTGCTGAACGAAACTGAACGCCTGGACGAAGCCGTCACGGTGTTGCGAGATTCCGACATCGTTCAGGCCACACAGGCGTTGGCCGCCCTGGTTGCGGGGGTCGCCTCGATGGTGATGATTACCGGAGGCCGTCCCTGAAACGCGGAACTATCATGATGGCGTCGCACGCCGTCAACCTCCGCAATTGATTCGCTAGGACGAGGCGAGCAGGGAGGATTTCTGAAACGGGCGGCACGCCAGGCGTGCCGGCACATTGAAGGGGGGAATGCAGAGCGCTGCCGCAATCGCCGTTGCGCGCGATGCCGGCGACGTTTCGTCGCGGACACTGATCGCGCGATTGATGCCGGCTGAGGTCCCGGCTCTATATCTCGTGGCGCTGGCGGTCCTCGCCGGAGACGCCGCAGGGTACTTGCGGACCGGTTTGCCGCTGTGGCTGGCCGCGCTTTTCGCCACGGGTGCTCTTGCCGCCTTGCTGCTTGCGCGGACCGCGTGGGCCTTGGTGATGGCCCTTGGTGCGATAACGATCGCGAGCGCCGTTGCGGCCCAGTCCGTCTATGCTCCGCTATTGGCTAACGCCACCATTACGGCCTTTTCCGACAATCAGCCAATCGTCTTCGAAGGTACTCTCGATCGCGATCCCGAGGCCGTCGGCGATGTAATCCGCCTTTACGTGCGGGTCGAACGGGCGGGTATCAGCGATGGTGCTTTGGCTGCCGCCACCGGGAGAATCCGCGTAACCGTACTCGCACCCGACCGCTATCGGATCGGCGATCGGCTACGCATTCACAGCCATATTCGCTTCCCGCGCAACTACGGCGATCCGGGCGAATTCGATTACGAAGCGTACATGGCTCGGGAGCGCATTGCGGCTACCGCCCTGGTATCCCATCCGGACCAGATTCAACACATTGGCTACCGGCGGCCGTGGTTTTGGGGCTCGATCGAAGCAATCCGCGCGCGGATTGGCGCTTTCATCGACAGCGGACTCGACTACCCCGAGCGCGCCGAGATGCGCGCCCTGATTATCGGTGACCGCGGCGGCATCGATCCGCGTCTACGCGATGTTTTCGCGCTAACGGGGATGGCGCACATGCTGGTCATCTCCGGGCTGCATCTGGGTTTCGTCGCGTCGGTGGCATTTGTGCTAATGCGGCTTTGCTGCGTGCCATTCCCGCGGCTGATGATCCTTGGATATGCCAACAAGCTCGCGGCAATCGCATCAGGTATCGCGGTGCTGGCCTACGCCGCGATCGCCGGCACTCACGTCTCCACCCTGCGCGCATTGATCATGGTCTTGTGCTACGTCGGCGCAGTGTTGGCTGATCGTGGCCGCGAGATTGTGGCAAGTCTGGCGTTGGCCGCGCTAATCATCTGTTTCGCCTTGCCCGGTTCCAGCATGGATATCGGCTTTCAACTGTCATTCGTGGCCGTGCTCGGCATCGTGCTGGGGATGGGCCGTTACAGCGCCTGGTGGGAACTGATCCGCGACCGAGTCGTTGGAACCCGCGGCGAGATCGTTTACCTGGCGGGCGGCGCCATCATCGGTTATGCGGCGGTTTCGTTTTTCGCTTTGGTTGCGACCGCGCCTTTGACCGCCTTTTATTTCAATCAGTTCTCGCTGGTCGGATTAATCGCCAACCCCGTGGTCGTTCCGGTGATGGCGCTGGGTGGAATGATGCTCGGTTTGTTTGCGGCCGCACTCAGTTTTGTCTGCCGCCCGGTCGCCGATGTCATGCTGCATTGGGCTGGATTGGCGCTGAGGCTGGGAAACCATCTGGCTGATGCGTTTGTTCGGTTGCCCGGCGCCTGGGTGCGGATCTTCACCCCCAGCCTGTTCGAGCTGGCTCTGATCTATGGTCTGTTGGCTCTATGGTTGTGTGCACCGATCAAAGATCCACGGGCCCTGATGTCCTCCTCCGGCGCGCAGGGCACATCGCGCAGGCTGGTAACCTGGAAAAGGGTGCTGGCGTCAGTGTGCATAACCGTATTAGCGGTCGATGCCGGCTGGTGGTTGCATGAGCGCTACTTTAATCCGCGCTGGCGGGTGACGTTTTTGTCGGTTGGTCAGGGCGACGCGGCGGTCATTCAATTCCCCGGATCGGTGGTGATGCTGATCGATGGCGGCGCGGCTTTCAGAGACGGTTCCAATATGGGTGAGCGCGTGGTGGCGCCGTTTCTGTGGTCGCGCAAGATCATGCGGGTTGATTACTTGCTGTTGAGCCATCCGGAGATCGACCATTTCGGCGGGTTTATATTCATCGCCCGCAATTTCCATCCGGGAGAGTTCTGGACTACGGGCGCCGAAACTCCCGACGTCACCTACCAGGAATTGCTCGATGCTCTCGCGCAGGCGCATACGCGCAATCAGGCAGGTGGACGCGTCCGCACCGGCCCGGCTAATCGCGGGTGTCAGCGTCCGATGCTTGAGCCCGGAGCCGGGGTCGGTTGCCAGCCGCAACAACAACTCGATGGTGATTCATCTCGGATGGGGCCGGGTTGGCTTCCTTTTCACCGGGCGATCTTGAGAGTAAGGGTGAGCAATTGCTGCTCCAGCGCGATCTGCGGCTACACGCGACGGTGCTCAAGGTGCCCCATCATGGCAGTATCACTTCATCCAGTCCGCAGTTCGTGGAAGCGGTGAGCCCCTCCTTCGCGGTCATCTCCGATGGCTACAATAACCGCTACCACTTTCCTGCCGGCGCCGTGGTGACCCGCTATCGAAACGACGGAGCGGCAGTGTTGCGCACCGACCAGATGGGCGCGATTGGCTTCGAAGTGCTGGACGGCCGGATACGACTGTGGACCGGCCCTCACGAGTTGCCGTTACGCAGTACTGGATCAGTAGCTCCGTTTTCCATCCGGAATGATTTCTTTGTCCTGATAATTTGAGGTTACTAATTAAGGCCCCGCAGCGAGGCATTCTTTCATGGCCGCGAGCGGGCCAACTTCCGGGATAAATGAAGGCGGTCGGGCGCGTAGCGCCTGACCGCCCTTGCATCACGCAGTTTTGCTGACCAACATCGTCTCCTTTCCACGTCTCTTGGAGTTGGTCTTGAAGTAGTATGCTCCGTACAAACCCCAGATGATGGCGATACCAACGGCCATCAGCGGTTCTTTGACGCTGCCCAGCCCTTCGATTGGCCCGATAATATAGAAGGCCATACAAGCGAAGTTTGCGAGCG
Organism: uncultured Pseudomonadota bacterium; assembly: GCA_963824565.1. GTDB lineage: Bacteria > Desulfobacterota > Binatia > Binatales > Binataceae > JAJPJA01. Next base: position 156,298 of record CAWGQB010000028.1, read on the forward strand.
CGCCAAATATCGGGACCACCATGTGCTTGAACCCATGAAAGTCATGATGCTCGCGGAAGGCTACGATGCAGATGATGTTAGTCAATCCATACAGCATGAAAGTGCCGAAGTTCGAGACCAGCGTGACTAACGCCAGGCCGTTGGGCAGCGCCTGACAGCGACGCGTTGGAACTCATCCCGATCGCGTACCACAGGCTGTGCGGCAGGGTCGCGATGGTCTTGTCATCGGGCGCCGCGCTTCCGGCGAAGAAGTACAATGCGGCATACGCGCCGATGACCGCCGAGATCGTGGCGAGTGTCCATATCGCTCGATGCGGGGTCAGATTTTCGCCATGTAGCAGGCCGAAATGCTCCGGTACCTCCTCGTCGCGCCCCATCGCGTAGGTGACCCGGGCTCCGGTGTTGATGCAGCTCAGCGTCGTTCCGATCAGCGCCAGGAACACCGTAATCGCCTCGATCAGCATGAAGGCCTGGCCGTGTCCACCCATCATCGCGTTGCCGATAATCACCATCATGTCGCCGATCGGTGCCGCTGAGCCTTTCGCGTCGGCCAAGCTGTAGGCGCTATTCATGAAGTAATTGGCCGCGAAGTATTCGATTAAGTACATGAACAAACACTGAATGGTGATCGAGAGCAATACCCCGCGCGGAATGTCCTTCTTGGGGTTCTTGGCCTCTTCTCCGAGCGAAGTTACCGACTCGAATCCGACCAGCAGCAGGATGGCGATGGTCGCCTGGAGCATAACTGAATTGAAATTATGCGGTGCCACGACCGACAAGGCGCTGGGATGCGCCGGGGCGTTGCCCGCGAAAACGTAGTGGATAACCTTCGAGGTGCCGTCGAGCGCGAGACCGGTGGCACCGTCCGGATGGCCAAGCCGATACGAGATCGCAAGCGCGGAAAAAAACAGCAGAGCAACGATCTGTATGATGTTGATCGCGAGATTAACCATGGTCGACCCGACCACCCCGCGATAAGCGATGTAGGCAATGCCGTAAGCGGAAATTATCGCCATTACAGCCATAAAGACTGGCCCCGGCACGCCAGCGTTCATCCAGTTCGGAGCCAGCGTGCCCACGATGTATCCGATCATGACGCCGATGGTGGCTGCCATCACGCCGGGATATACCCAATAGTACAGATGCGAGGCCCATCCGGTGACGAACTTCGCTACTCGCGCAAAGCGGTAAGCGTGGGTGGTGTTCAGGAATGCCTTCTCCGCAAACAGGTAAGAACTTCCCGCACCCGGATAGAGTTTCGCGAGTTCGGAGTACGAGAGCGCCGTGGCATACGCGAGTATGATGGCGCCGAAAATTCCGAACCACATCGCCATTCCAGACGGATACGCGTACCCTGCCTGAATGACGAAGGTGATCCACAAAAAGGCTCCAGGCGCGATCAGCGCCATCGCGTTGACCGTAACGCCGGTCAGTCCAAGGGTTGGCACCATTTTCGCTTCGTTTGATGCTTCTGCCATCTTGTCTCCTTTTAAAGCGCAGCCTATTTTCAGCGGTCATTTTTTCCGCAATCGCCCAGCATTGCGGCGGGCAGTTGAGCACAATGCGTGCCGCATACGGCATTGATCGTTGAGTTTTGAAATGCCTTGTGGATGGATCGGGGCTGGATTTTAAAACGCAATGAATGTTTTTCACTTTGCATCAAAATGCCGATCGAGGCGGTCGGTGTCATGCAATATGCAACAGCCTTCTTGCCGCGAGATCGTTCAAAAGGTCGCTGAGAGGGGGGACTGGAATACCGACCAGCGGGAGATCTGACCAAGAATGAAGCAGCGCTCAACAAAGTGGCAATTCCGAGGGCTTCATGGTTAAAAGGGTCGGGGCGCGACGTAAATTGGCCCCTTATCTAGAACGTGAGGTTGCGCATGAGCGGTCCCTTGAGTGGTATCAAAGTGGTTGAACTGGCGATTTGGTTGGCCGGACCCGCGGCGGGAGCGATGTTGGCTGACTGGGGCGCCGACGTCATCAAAATTGAACCGCCCGAAGGCGATCCTTTCCGCGCGCTTTCGATGGGCGCCCGCGAACTGGGCCGCGGCGACGTCAACCCGATGTTTCACGTCGACAACCGCAGCAAGCGCGGAATCGCGCTGAATCTGAAGAATCCAAAAGGGCTGGAGATCGCCTACGAGCTGGTTGCAGGCGCTGACGTGTTCCTCACCAATATGCGCGTCCCCAGCCTGCAGAAGATGAAGATGGACTACGAGTCGCTCAAGCAGGTCAATCGGCGGCTTGTCTACACGATTCTAACCGGATATGGCTTGGCGGGACCCGACCGCGACAAGGCCGGCTATGATGTGGGCTCCTATTGGGCCCGCGCCGGAGTCGCCCAGGAAACCCTGGGACCGGATGCCGAGCCGCTGTTTCGGGCCGGTGGAATCGGTGACCACAATACCGCGGTGGCCGCGGTGGCCGGGACCTGCGCGGCGTTGATGGCGCGTCAGACTACCGGTGAGGGGCAACTGGTGGGAACTTCCCTGATGCGGATGGGCACCTACTATTTGAGTTCCACCATGAACACCGCACTGATGGGCGTCAGGCCAAAGGTCAGCCGCGAGAAGGCCTTTAATGTGGCGATTAACTGCTACCGCGACGCCGATGGCAAATGGTTCTGGCTGCTTGGACTCCAGGGTGACCGCGCCTGGCCTGGATTGATGCGCGCGATTGGCCGGCCAGAACTGATCGGCGATCCGCGCTACGACAATCATACCAAGCGCTTCAGGCAGGCGCCGGAACTGGTCGCGATGCTCGACCGAATTTTTGCCACCAAACCACTCGCCGAATGGGGACCGATCTTCGATCGCGAGGATGTGTGGTGGTGCCCGGTGCAGAGCGCGGAGGAAGTTATCAATGACCCACAGGCCGAAGGTGCGGGACTTTTCGTCGACGTACCCAAGCCCGATGGTACGGTGATGCGCCAGCCTGCCGGGCCAGTGGACTTCTATGGCACTCCCTGGCAAGCGCGCGGTGTCGCTCCGGAGTTCGGACAGGATACCGAGACCGTGCTGCTTGAAATGGGCCGGAGCTGGGAAGACATCGCGCAACTCAAGAGCGAGGGCGTCATCCCCTAACGTCGAGGTTCAAGTTGCCACGTCTTTTGCCGCCACGAATAGTCTGGTAAGTGGGCGTCAGATGCGAAAGCATGATCACAGGTGATCAAATGATCCAATATCAAAAGGGCCGCGTTGCCAGGCAAGCGCATGTGGCCGTTCCCGAGGGACTGTTCGAGGAAGAGCACGGACGCAACGGCTTTGCCGGCAGGGCCAGCCAGTTGTATCGGCTCCATCCGCCTAATCAATGGAAACGGATCGAAGGACCGCTGCGTCCGCGCCTGATCAAGACCGAACGGCTGGAACCCGACGACTTGCGCGACCCGCGCGGATTGCCGATGCCCGTTCTCTACAACGACGACGTGGTGATCTCGATATCGCGCCGCGCGCAGTCGATGCCGTTTTGCTTCCGTAATGCCGATGGCGACGAACTGCATTTCGTACACCAGGGCAAGGGTCTGCTGCGCACCGATTACGGCGCGCTGCGCTATGAACCCGGGGACTATTTGCTCATTCCGCGTGGCACCAGCTATCAGGTCATCCCCGACAGCTCCGCCAACATGAGCCTGATTTTGCAGACGCGCGGCGAAATCGGTTTTCCGCAGCGGGGCAATATCGGACATTACGCGCCCTTCGACTACGGAGTGTTGGAGATTCCCGAACTCGAAGCGCCCGAGCCGGACGGCCAGGAATGGGAGCTGCGGGTCAAACGGATGGGCCAGTTCACGTCGGTCTTCTATGATTTCTGCCCGTTCGATGTGGTCGGGTGGAAGGGCGACCTGACCGTGCTCAAGCTCAACGTGCGCGACATCCGCTCCCTGATGAGTGAGGGCGTTCATCTTCCTCCCAGCGCGCATTGCAACTTTGAGGCGCCTGGAGTCGCGGTCTGCACATTCGTCCCGCGTCCGCTGGAAGGCGACCCGCAGGCGGAGCGCATCCCGTGGTTTCATCGCAACATCGACGTCGAGGAGGTGTTCTTCGTCCACGCCGGCAGCTTTTCGTTCAACTCCGGCGGTCGTGGGCCGTCGCCCGGTACCATGTTCGTCAATCCAATGGGGCTCAGTCATGGCAGCAACCGTGAGGAACTGGAGGAGGCGCGCCGCAACTGGCGCAAGGACGCTCATTCGGACTTTACCGCGATCAACCTCGATTGCAGCAAGGCGTTGGAGCTATCTCCCGAAGCGGTCACTCAGAGCATCCGCCGTCCGGCCCAGGGCGGATGATTAGCGGCCCGAAACAAGGAATCGCCAGTTTAACTTTCGCAGGTAACCGGCGTACGTAAACCGGAAAGTTCGGAGAATGAAATATACAAAATTGGGCCGTACGGGTCTTACCGTGTCGCGGATCTGCCTGGGCTGCGGCAGTTACGGGGACAAGGCGTGGCAGCCGTGGGTACTGGAAGCGGAAGAATCGCGCGAGCATTTTGCCCGCGCGTTCGAGCGCGGAATCAATTTCTTCGATACCGCCAACATGTATTCAAACGGTGTCAGTGAGGAGATCACCGGGCGCTACTTGCGCGAGATGGGCCGGCGGGACGAAGTCGTGCTGGCGACCAAAGTCGGCAGTCCGGTGGGCAGCGGCCCGAACTCCTCGGGTCTGGGGCGAAAGCATATCATCGAGTCCTGCGACGCTTCCTTGCGCAGACTCAAGATGGACTACATCGATCTGTACCAAATCCACTCGTGGGACCAGTCGACCCCGATGGAAGAGATACTCGAGGCGCTGGACTCCGTGGTGCGGGCGGGCAAGGTCCGCTATCTCGGTGTCAGCAACAGCGCGGCGTGGATTTTGGCCAAGGCGCTGTTCACCGCGCGCGAGCACGGATGGCATCGGTTTGTATCGGTACAGAATCATTACAACCTGATCTACCGGGAAGATGAACGCGAGATAACTCCACTATGTATCGATCAGGGACTCGGTCTGATTCCCTGGCGGCCGTTGGCACGGGGCTTTCTGACCTCCAATCGCGATCGCGCTACCGGCAAAGCGCTGCGCCTGCGCGCGGAAAGCGACCCGTTGGCGACGGCCTATCGTGACGACGACTACGCCGCGGTCGACGCGGTCGCCAAGGTCGCGGCGGCGCGCGGCGTCGGCCCCGCGGTGGTGGCGCTGGCCTGGTTGTTGCAGGCTCCCGGAATAACCGGACCGATAATCGGCGCGACCAAAATCAGCCATATAGATGACGCGGTCAAAGGCGGTGGATTTTCAACTTTCGGCGGACGAGATTGCGACACTGGAAGCCCCCTATCAACCGCATCCCGACGCCAACGAAACGATACGCAGGGTCGCCATGGGCTTTCTCAATCAAGGCGCCCGACGCTGAGCTTTTGCAGTAGCGAGGCGGAAGCTTTTCGTCTGTCTTTTCTGGTAGTCCGGTGAGACGGTCGCCTACCGGTTTATGGACCTACGACTTCCACGTTCAACGATGCTTGATTCTGCGCCGGGTGCGGGTCGTCCTGGTCCTGTAAGACTTCTGCCACCAGGGTATGATCGCCGCGGACAGAGGGCACCCATTCGAACCACGCATAGTTGCACTGCTTTCCATCAGCAACCGGCACTCGCTTCCAGGCGACGACGTTCCCGTTCGCTGGCGCACCGTCGAAGACCACCGCATCGGCAATCTCGCGCGTAGGCTGGCTGGCGCAGACTTGCACCCGCAACGGCACCTGGGCGCCTACTGTTCGACCAGTAAGCCAGCGTCGGCGGTCAATCCACCTGGCCCGCCAACCTTGAGCGCTTGGGAACCAAGATAAAGATGCACCGGCGCTTGCGTGGCAGGAGACGCCAGCGCTTGCGTCGTGGAAGACGCCGGGGCAGGTGCCATTACGGTTGCATAGCCAAAGCCTTCGTCGTTCTGTCCAGGGTTCAAGCCCTTGGGCAGTCCTGGACCATACTCCTTGGTGGGATCCTCCGGTGGGTAAATTTCGTCAATGGTGCCATTAGAGTTGAGCTGAACGTAGATTCGATACGCTTGCGGGGCGCCGCCCGGCGCCGGACCGAAACGAGTAGTGTCCCAGATCACTTGCGCGGCGGTGTTGCCACGCGGAACTAACGAAACAAGGGTTGTGCCGATCAACAGGCGCGGTCCGCTCTCCGTGTTGTTCACCGGATTGTACTTCACCGCCGAAAACTTGACCTGGCAATCTCTGAAAGGAACGCCAGTGCTGTAGTTGTAGACTTGGGCGGACAAGCGCACCTTGTCACCCGTCACCGGGGTCTGACCGAGGATGTCATATTGACCGGTGATCGGATTGAGGTTTTCACTCAACACAAAAAACCCGCGCATCTGCTTGCGCGAGATATCCGTATTCGGAATCCAGGTCACTGCTATCGTGTTCAATCGAGTGAAGCGCAAGGGCAAGTTCAGGGCGGGATCGGCTTTTATCCCATAGAGACCGGCCCAGAAACTCTTGCCCGCAGCACTCCCCAGCGGATCCGCTGCATGTGCGACTTTGATGGTACCGTCCTTGGCGGAATAAAAGACCGGATAGAACGCATAGGCGTCGTCAGCAGGAATGCTTGTCCGTCCGACCGTAATTCCGGTCTTGTTGGTGGTGACGCTGTCGGTCGTGGTCAAGCCGCCCCAGCTTCCACCGTCACTGAAATTCAATTCGATGCTTCCTGAACCGGTGATGTTGTTCTCTTTCCCCCCAACTTGTACTGAAAACCCGGTTTTGACGTCGGTGCTGTCCGCAAACTTGTGCTCGGTCTTGATGCTATCACCCGACCCGGTCTTGTTACCGTAGTCAATGGTGATTGATTCACTGGTCGCATTCACAAATCGCTGCGACGCCGGGATCATTGGTTCGGATTCCGTCAGGGTGCCGTCTGCGTTACACTTCGATTTATCCGTATAGGGACAGGGTATTTTGAATGTTCCCAAATCAATTGGATCAAAAGTGCCAGCGCTGGGAGCGGGATATGACAAAATGTTGCCATTCTCGTGCAAGGGCTGGTACCAGTCGAGATCCAGGCCGCCGGCGCTAAACTTCATCGCCGGACCCGGCAGCACAACGTCGTAAAACGCGTTTGCCTGAAACTCTTTCGGCGGGTTTTCGGTCTGGGCGGTGACGCTGGGAACCCCGAGCACACGGTAGCGCCAGACATCAAATGTCTGTACGCGCCCGGTTATCACGTCATCATTTTCGGCGGCCGTCGCCTCGGTCAGTGTTCGCTCGGCGTAATTGGAATTGTAGTCATCCTCATTCTGCTCAAAGTTGTATGAGCTCTTAACTGCTACTTCCGCGGAAAGTTTTGCAGAACCGAGGGTGGTGGCTTTCCCCGGCCTGAGCCGATAGGCTAGCGCTAGCCTTCGTCGATCCCCCGATACTGAAGCCGCTCATGTCTTTGCTTTTACCTTCAAAAGTCTGGCCTGCCATGGTCTTTAAGCTTGTTTGAATGCCGGGGAAGCGGCTGATGTTGACGACTTTTTGGTCTTTTGTATCCCAGTAGGCATGCTTCGGCGGCTCCTGGAGCACGAAGTCCGTGTTAACCAACCCCTTGATTCTGAAATGGACCGGCGCACCGAACCGGACCGTTCTCCCCTGGTAGTCATCGGCCGTCAGTGACCATCGCAATTTGTTTGAAGGAGCAACCAATGGGGCATTGAGCGTTGGAAACGATCCTCGCATGCGGGGTCCGATATCTCCTGGGTTACGCTCAGTTCGCCTGGCATATTCAGGCCGCTGATCATCGACAGTTTATCCACCATCCCAAGTGGGTTGAACATCATCTGCGAAACTGCCAAGGACCAGGTTGGATTGCTTATGCGGCCATTGACGGCAAAGCCACCGGCTACGAGATCGAAACTGGCATCAACCCCCTTGTTATCCAGGTGTAGTGGTGCGGTAAGCGCAGAAATTGCCCCCAAATCCCGCGAGATCGAAAATGTCTGGACGTTAAGCCGCTGGGGAGCCAACGGATCGTCTGCCGGACGCCTATCATTCCACGCCAGCGCAACCTGACGGCCGTAAAGGCCAGCACGTAAAGCGAAGAGGCCAGGAACCGCCTTGATTCTGGTCTGGTTGGTCTGTCCCTCCAGGCTCTGCATTTCGGTAAAGCCATCGCCGCGTTCGATCTGGTGAAAGGCGCCGTCGACCTCGATCACCTGAAGGAAATTTCTGCTGATTGGGTTACTTCCAAATGGTATGGGACGAAAGTTCAACGCGACCATCAACTCATCCTTCTTGCCGTCGCCTTTGAAATCGCCCGCAACCAGCGAGATCGTGGGCGTGAAGAAGATATTGGGTCCAAAAGCGGTTAGGTAGTTATACTTGTCGTCGCTGATTTTGGTCAGCACCGGCGCACTAGCCAAGGAGGCGCGGCTGTAACGGTAGATTTGCAGCCGCCAGAACTGCCCGTCGTCCAAACTGGCCCGCTGCCGGTGATCGCGGCCAATGCGAGTTCGGTTTGGCCGTCGCCAGCGAAATCACCCATAGCGACCGCAAATAGCTGGTCGGTAAGTGGGCTTTTTTCAGACCGGCGAAGTCCTGGGAATAGTTGTATCACGTTGGGCAACACGGTGACCACTGGCGTTTCGCTGGCATAGTTGATCACTGCCAAGTTCACATCAACAATGGTTTGGTCAGCAGACACGTTTGACGCCCACGCCACTGCTGCCTCATCGTGGTTGATGCCCTCCGCATCCGGCACCTGATCCAGGTCACCTGCCGCTAAAGCGATAAGAGGTGGGCCCTCGAAACCGGAAGGGACGGCCAACCGCCCAAGTTGCCACAGCTTTGGAGCTTAGGCCGGGCATGAGGCGGATACGAACGCATTGATCGCGTTGGGGGAGACCGCCACAGAAGAATTGACGAGTACGTGTCCGCCACTACTACATCGTCCCGATCCTGCGTGGAAACATGACCCGAGGCGGTGAAAAACGCGGGGCTGCTGTTGCTGATGAGGGCGTCTGAGGGAGTATCGAACTTGCTACCAATACGGTTGGTGTCGTCGATCGGAAAGGTATTATCTCCGAGAATGATCCCTCCACCGAAAGGAGTTGCTGTCATTGCCGTCAAGTCATCGGATCGAAGACTTTGGTAATTCGAAGCCGACCCCACCGGATCCTTAAGGCCCGGCTCTGGACCCGTAGCCGTCGGCGCTGGCGTCTTCGTGGGTGTCGGCGTCGGCTTTTGGGTGGCCGTTGGCGTCGGCTTCCTGGTGGCAGTTGGCGTTGGCTTTTGGGTGGCAGTTGGCGTCGGCTTCTTGGTGGCGGTTGGCGTCGGCTTCTCTGGTGGCGGTTGGCGTCGGCTTCTTGGTGGGGGTCGGCGTCGGTTTAACCTGGGCATGAGAGGGTACGCAATGCACCAGGATCAACAGCAAGCCCACAAAACCCGCCGTCAGGACGAACCGCACCCTTCTCACATTGGAACACCGCAATCGCGCTTCCGTTTCGTGAAGCATTTCAATTCCCCTCCGGAATTTCCATTTTGACTTGCGCAATTGCGCTAACCTTTTCACCAGTGTTGAGAAGCGCAGCGATCGGTTCCCCCGCTTTAGATTAGTGAGAGGCCTCTGGGGTCGCACGGTATCGCTGCTCGGCCCCCGATTTGTTTACCTTGTTTCGGTCCGAAAGACGGCTCTCGGATTGCCTATAAAGGCGGGCCTTATCCGCCTGCCCCCACATCCCCACGGCCAATTCGCCCGCCGCTCATGCCTTCGGGGTGTGGGCGGGTCTGGCGTCGCGTGCTCGCTTGAAGGTGGGCGCGAACTACGATACCCGATCGGTCACGTTCGACATAAGACCCAACGCGCCAGTCTCTATTACCTTCTTAAAGGAGCGAAGGCAAGAGTAAAAATTGCAGCCATGTAAAACCTCAAAATTCGCTTGGAGGGGCGCCCTGATAGCAGCAAACCCTTCGAACCTGCGTTCGGGGTAATTCCTGACAGCTGGCTGTATTGTTTGCCGAGATAACCGCGGCGCCCCGAGTTTGCCGCAACCCAGGCCTTACCCATCGTCGAAGAGCACGGTTTTCAGGACTTCAGTAATGTGACCCGCACGAGGCTCGGCTGGGCGCCGGTGCAGCTCGGCCGGGCGGGTAAAGGCGTGGCACTGATCCGCCAGGACCTAGCGGCCTGGCTCCAGGGTCACATTGAGTAGTTGCTCAGCGCCTCGACCGCGGCCTTGCGCTCCATCTGCGTGAGCGCCTTGCCCCATTCGCGATTATGCGAACCGACAATATAGGTGGGTCCGTTTTCCAGATTGTCCAACCCCTCCTGAGCGGCTTCATCGGGCTCCAGCAGGATATTTCCCGCCTGCTCCAGCTTAAGACCACCGCCTTTCATGAGCTTCGGTGTCCGGGTCAGTCCGATGATTAAACTAAGTACGTTGACACCGTATGGCCTGAGTTCATACCAGAGACCTTCTCCCAGGATTACGTCGAAGGCTTTGGAAGCGCTGTACACGGTGAAATTTCGGCTGCCGGCAAAAGCGCTCATCGAACCCAGCAGGATGATTCCTCCGCGTTTGCGCTCGCGCATTTTGGTGCCGAAGTGATGACACAGGATCATCGGGGTGGTTACGTTCAAACGAACCCCTCGAAGATTGCGCTCGAGCGGCCGATCCAAAAATGAGGACGGAGAGATTACACCGGCATTATAGATCAACATTCCCACTTCGAGGTCATCGGTCAGCGCCCGCACTCGATCCAGGATGTCGGACACCGTCAAGTCGAGGGACGCGGTTCGTACTTGCACGTTGGAACTGCCGCGTACCTGTTCGGCAACTTGCTCCAATGGCTCCGGCTTGCGGGCGATCAGAACCAGGTTGATTCCCCGGGCGGCAAGCTTGTGAGCAAAGGAAGCACCTACACCCTCCGAACCTCCGGCGATCAGCGCCCACGGTCCATATTTTTGCGTGAACATCATGATTCCTTTCAAGGGTTCGTTTATGAAAGTATCATCTGGCAAAAGCAAACCGAATCGACCGTTAACGCACGCTGCAACCGAGTGGAGTTGGCCACTGATGAACGTTGATTATGCGGAAATCATGCGCCGGGTCGCGGCGATTGCGCCGCAACTTGAGCAAAACGCCCAGCGTTGCGAGGAAGCCCGCCGCGTGGTCCCCGAAAGCATCGACCTGATGGTCCGCAGCGGCCTGTTCCGGATTCTCCAACCCTCCCGGGTACATGGGTACGAAATGGATTTCCGCACTTTCGCCGATGCGGCTACGCGGGTCTCGGAATCGTGTCCTTCCAGCGGATGGGTGCTGACCGTAATCGCGGTCCATCACTGGTGCCTGGGGGCGTTCCCGGAGGCCGTGCAGGACGAGATCTTCGGCGCGGGACAGGATAATCTGATCGCCGGCACGCTGTCGTGGCAGGGCGCCGCGACCGCGGTGGAAGGCGGATATAGAGTCGAGGGGCGATGGCAGTTCGGCAGCGGCATCGACAACGCGCAATGGGTAATGCTGGGCTGCGCCGACGCCGCAACTCGAGCTCCGGGAGTTCACGTGGTGGTGCCGCGCGCGGATATCGAGATCGACGACACCTGGCGCGTGTTGGGCATGCGCGGCACCGGCAGCAAAGACGTGGTGGCTCGCGGCGTGTTCGTGCCCGCCTATCGCACGATTGAGACACGGAAATTTTTCCTCGGCCAGAGCCCGTACATCAGGAATCATCCGACCAACCTCTACCGTCTTCCGGCCGAAGCAATATTGGGAGTGTTGGGACCGACGGGATTGCTCGGCTCGGCAAAGTTTGCGCTGCGCAAATTCATCGAGCATACCCAGCAACGGCGCGTGATCATCACGGGCGCGCGCAAGGTTGAGTATGTCCCGACCCAAATGAGGGTGGCGGAGGCGGCAATGGAGATTCAGTCGGCCGACCTGCTGATGCATGAGGGATTGCGTGACGTTGACCAGATCCTGGCTACTGCCACTTCGACGGCGGAGCAGCGCGCGCGGCTCAAATGGATTGGAGCATATGCGAGCGAGTTGTGCCGGCGCGCTGTCGGACGGCTGTTCGCGGGATCGGGCGCGCATGCCGTTTACGATGGACACCCGCTGCAGGCCGCCTTTCGAAACATCAACGTGGGGGCGCAGCACGCCAGTTTCGACTTCGATAGTTCGGCTGAACAATACGGCCGCGCGATACTCGGAGTCGGCTCCAAACCGGCGCAATAGCCACGTTTGAAAGACGCCCAGGATTATCCTCCGGCTTTTGTGCGTCGCCCGGCTCTGCTTGCTTCAGTGCGGAATAAAGCGGAACAAATGCGGTAGCAACATGTAAGATAGGCCGCCGGCCAGCACGATTAACGCCGGGTTGACGTGACGCCATACCAACAGGCCAAAGACTACGACTGCGATTAGTAGGCTGGTGATGTTGTGGATTGACAGCCGCGCAACCGCGTAGGTCCCCGACACCATCAGCCCGATCGCCACCGGGGCCATCCCTTGCTGTACCGCCGCGCGCCACGGCGAGTCCTTCACCCGGTTCCACAGCCGATGCGTGATCAGCGTAAGGATGCAATCCGGCAGGAAGAAGGCCAATCCTACTGCCAGCGCGCCCAGCGCGCCCGACAGCTTGTAGCCGATAAGTATCACCATCGTCATGTTCGGGCCGGGCGCGACCTGGCCGATGCTGTAGATGTCGCGAAATTCGCCGTCGGTAAGCCAATGGAAATGATGTACGGTCATCTGTTGCATCTCGGGCAACACCGCCGTGCCCCCGCCAACCGCAAGGATTCCGAGCAGCGCGAACACCCAGGTGAGATTCAATAGCTTTGCCATTTCATTTGCCCTCTTAGTGGCGGATATACATGACGTGCCGACTGCGCAGGCGTTCGCGTAGATGATGCGCGCGTTCCCCCATCCCTTTGCCCTGAACGCTGGGCCGATACAGCCAAACCGCCGCTGGCCCTATCAGCAGCAACACCAGGTAGAGGGGGAAACGGAGCAAACTAATGGCGGCGAACGCGGCCACGATGATGCCAAGATCGAGCGGTTTGGCGAATTGCTTGCTGCCCAGTTGCAGGGTGACCGTGCTCAGTAGTCCAACCGCGGCAGCGGCCACCCCGATCAGGAAATATTTGACGTTGGGGTTATGCGCCTGTGCTCCCCAGGCCACGCCGAACACCATGATGATAATCGCGCCGGGCAGCACCATGCCGAGGACCGCGGCGATCGCGCCGGGAATCCCGCGCAGTTTGTCGCCCGCGATTACGCTCAGATTGACCGAGTTGAGACCTGGCAGCGCCTGGCTGATCTCGAGTGCGTCGAGGAAGCCGTCGTCATCGAGCCATTTGTTGTCGCTGACGATGTATTCGCGCAGGTAGGCCACCACTCCGCCTCCGAAGCTGATTGCCCCGGCCATCAGGAAGGTGCCGGAAAATATGGCTGAGCGAGACTGGCGGACTCTGAAGTGTGAACGATTTTTCCGTAGCATTCATCGCTCGCATTGAAACGCAAAATGCAGCAAAGATCGAGCTTACGAACGCATAGTTAATATTAGTTGACAGCGCGCATGTTCAGCCGAACGGCGGCGAGTTCGCCAGGCGGATGGTCGCTCATTGCACGGCGCACACCCGTAACACCAGTGCACACGCGTCCTTGCACTTGCGTGACCAAATTGTTAGCGATGCGCCGAACGATCAAAGCGAAGATCATCGCTGAAATACAAAGAGGCTCAGGGCAGACCGTGGATTACCGCAAAGAATTGATCGTCAAACCGGGATCGAAAGTTGCGCTCAAGCATATCGACGCCAATTATCACGGCGCTCACGCAATCGCACCAGAAGGCACTCCCGGAAATCGAAAAAAACCTCAAAAGGATGGCGCAACTGCAGTACCAGTTGTATGCCGAGCACAAGAGAGCCGTGCTGATCGTGCTGCAAGGAATCGATGCGGCCGGCAAGGACGGCGTTTGCCGTCACGTGATCGATGGGATGAACCCGCAGGGATGCTCGGTAGTCGGCTTCAAGCAGCCGACCGCGGAGGAGTTGGCCCACGATTTCCTCTGGCGCATTCATCGTCAGACTCCGGGACACGGCCAGGTGGTGGTATTCAACCGCTCCCATTATGAAGACGTGCTGATCACCCGGGTGCATAAGATCGTGCCCAAAGAGGTTTGGTCGGAGCGCTATGAGCTGATCAACGATTTCGAGCGGTTGTTGCGAGACCAACAACACGCTCGTAATCAAGTTCTTCCTTTACATCTCGTCCGACGAGCAACTGGCGCGCTTCAAGACGCGGCTGGATGATCCGATGCGCCACTGGAAAATCAGCGAAGCCGATTACAAAGAGCGCGAGCTTTGGAACGATTATATCGCCGCGTATGAGGACATGCTCGCGAAGTGCTCGACCAAGCACGCGCCGTGGTACGTAATACCCTCCAACCACAAGTGGTTCCGCAACTTGGCGGTATCACAGATTATCTGCGAAGCGATGGAAGACCTGGGGATGAAGATGCCGGAGCCGACCGTCGACATCAGCCACATCCGTAAGGAGTATCACCAGGCGCAGCGGGAAGAGACGAAGAAGGACAAGAAGTAGGAAAAGAAGCGGGCGCACTCCGCAAGTCGTTCGCTGTTCCAAATCTGGCCCGGGCGGAGTCTTTTCGGCTCTTTATGAGAGCAAGGATTCGAGCCCGGCTTGCCTCGGGTAGCCGGGCAGACAAGGCCCGTCACGGGTTTTCGCGCTGGAGCAACTGACCAAGGATGTGAGAAATAGTCGAAATCCTGATTTTTTAAGGGTCCGGCGTTTTCGCCCTTTGCAATTGGGAGGACTTTTAGATTAGAAGATACATTCTAGCTCAATCCTTGTGGAGGCAGAATGTGGCAAAATTCACTTCTCGCAGCTTCCATCAGTTGATTCGTGGGAGGCGTCGTCAGCTCGATCTTACCCAGGAGGAAGTTGCCTCCCGGATAAAGACTTCGGTGGCGTACGTCGGCCATCTTGAATCAGGAAAACGGCACCCGTCACCAACGATCGTGATGAAGCTGGCGGATATCCTTGGATTGGACCGGCGCGAATTGTTTTTCCTCGCCAATCCGTTGACAAAAACCCTGGTTTCCGAGGCCCCAGGCACTGACGGGGCCGACGGCATGGGATAGATTTCGCCAGGATCGTAGCCTTGCGGGAGGCTCACCGCATCACCGACGATGAATTGAACCTGCTCTCGCATATGGCACTCATGGGCAATGTGCGGTCGTCGCGGGACTTCATCTATGTTCTGAACACGATTCGCCAATCATTAGCCCGGGAAGATTAGGCTTAAAAATCGGGATTACCCTTAAAATGCGGCTCATCTAAGCTCAGGAACCCCGAGTTCCATCCAACACCTGAGCGGCCAATCTTGGATGCCCCGCAACAGTTGCGTCCCGCAGTTCCATCGGGGAATGGCGCTACCGCTACTCCCTCTCTCTCATTTTCCGCCGGGAAAAAGAGAGAGGGAGCCGGCTGCGAAGGTTGAAATGGTGTGACAACTTCCGGTCGGTTTCTGGACCTCTTGCTAATGCATTTTGGACGTCTGGTCGCTCGAGGTTTGTTCGGGTTTGAACAGCTCGCCCACCATCCGGACGATGATCCGCCGACAAATGATCCTTCGTTGATCGTCGGTGAATTCGAACTGCCAGGAGCCCTGGCCCCCAACCGAATCGAACAGCATCTGGCTAGCCTCGAGAACGAGATCCAATAGCACCGACAACTGCTGGTCGTTTAGCAGTCTTCCCAGTGCCTTCTGGTCGAGATCGTCCCGCTGATAAGTTTTCATCTTGACTCCTCTGGCCCCCTTGCGTTCAGATCGTTCAGATCGTTCGAAACGATCATGACGGGGCTGGCATCGATCAGCGCCGGATTTTGCTCACCGGCGACGAGCCCCTGGCGGTTGCGGGTCATCCGCTCAAACCGATTCTTGCGGCGCTCCAACAACGGCTGCGGCGAGAGGATCTCGCGAAGCGGAGTATGCGATTGGAATCGCTTACTTCATAGGGTGCCGACATCGCGGCGGAGATTTGGCGTTGGAGCTTTAGCCCGTCCAGAACCATGGCCTGGACGAGTACTTTCCGACCATCCAGGGTTTCGGCGAATGGCCAGGCAATTGGCGTCGCCAACTGCCCGGTAATCCGGATAGCCGACAGTCAGGTCCCAGGGACTTACAATCGGATAAATCAGCAACGTGGTCGCCCCAGCCAATCCCAACGTAATGGCGCAGCCATGGCGAGCTGCGACTCCTGCGCCAAGGCTGAGGGCCCATAGCTCGCCGACTTCGAACACCTCCTCGGGCGGTAGGTGAGTCAAGTCGGGCTTTGAATAGCTCTGGCTGAAGAGATCCAGGCTATGCGTTGCGAATCCCGCCAGCATCCGGTCCGGGTGGTCGCTGGTTTCGTCAAAAATCCCATAGAGGTCCGCGAACGCCATGTGCACGCGCCCCAACCGTGAGCGCTGCTTTTCGCCAAAGCCGGATCCCTTGATGGCACGAGCCCGTGTGAGTCCATACTCGAAGGCAGCCCGCTCCGTTTCGCTTTCCAATAGACGCATCTCCATTGCATTTTCTCCTTTGACGGCGATCTCAATCGCCATTAGTGCGGTTTTATGACAATTCGACATCTCTTACTAGCTGACTATATCGACTAGCCTGCCTGTTAGCGGCTATAAGATGCCAGACCCGGCTTGAAAAAGCCGCTTCTTTTGGCCGACCGCAGATATGGCGGATTGGTTTGACGCCGCCGGTGAAATATCCGGTAAGGCGGGACGTTGTATTGTCCCTGGTTGAGGAATAGTTGATGGATTCCCGCTACATGATGACTGTAGGTGTTGAAAACTCACGGACCGCGCTCCAAAATGCGGCCATGCCGATCTCAGTCTCCGAATTTCCATGGCCGTACGAGGCGGCCACGCGGAGCGGGATGTCAGCGCCTCTGATCGAGCGATCAGAGGGAGAGGTTATGGAGAAACCAGCTCCGGGAGGCTTCGACCCTGCCGCCTTCAGTAATGTGGATGCTAGCGGCGAGGCGCCGACTTATGTCACCTTTCTTGAGGAAACCGACGCACGGCTGCGGGCTCTAAGCCGTGCCCGCTATGCGTTGCTGGAATTGCGTCCGGGCGACCATGTGATCGAAGTGGGTTGTGGGCTGGGCGACAATGCGCGCGAACTGGCCTCGCTGGTGGGATCCCATGGCGGAGTGGTTGCGCTCGACGCCAGCGAGGCGATGATAGACGAGGCGCGCAAGCGCTCGGTCAGTTCCAAGCTGCCGCTCGACTTCATGACCGGCGATGCTTGCTGCCTGAAATTTGCCGACAATACGTTCGACGCGTGCTGGGTCGAAAGGGTGCTTGAACACCTGGCGGATCCGGGGCGCGCAATCTTGGAGATGGTACGGGTGATCAGGCCAGGTGGCCGGATAGTGGTGTTCGAACCGGACCTCGAAACGCTAGTCATCGACGCGACCGACCGTGCCACCACTTTGAGCATTGTCAGGACCTTGGCCGATGAAATCCGCTCGTCCTGGATAGGTCGCGCTCTGTATGGCCTCTTCCGTGCCAACGGACTCCAGGACGTCAAGGTGATCCCGACGCCAATAGTATCCAATAACCTGGCGGACGCCAACGCGATGTTGAGGCTCGATGCTGCCGCTGGCGCTGCGGTGAAACGAGGTTTGATCAGCGAAAAGGCCGCCTCCCAGTGGCTTGACGATCTCAAAGATCGCCAGCGCAAGGGGCATTTTTTCGGCGCCCTGCTGTGCTTTACGGTGACCGGACGAAAACCATGAGTGCGGCGAGGCTCGCTTTCCTGTGTAGGCGGGCCATATCAACTCTCGAAGGAAAGATTTCCCCCTGCCTGCGTTGTCCCATTTCCGCAAAAAGAGAGAACCTCCCAAAAGAGGACTTTCTCCCTGAGGCTTATGATTTGTTTCAGGGGTTTCCTCCGGTTTCTCAGCGGCCGGGTGAGTTCCGCAATATGCGCACGGTTTCGGGTTGGCCTATTCCTTTACCGCTTGACGAATGCAATTAAGGATAAAGAGATAATCGCGCGGTTCGAAAACTGTCCCGAGCAAGGTGATGTGCGATAGTACTTTGAGCTCGTTGGGAGTAACCTGATTGCGCGCTAGAAGCGCCTTGTTCGCGAGCAACTGTTGCCAGGCGTCTCGCTTATTTTCGCCGACTCGCTTGTTGGCGAAACCGCTGATCAGATTTTGCGCCTCGGGATGAGAGAGGACAAAAAGCCGCTCCTTGTCCAAGCCAAGGGCATCCGCAAGCGCATTGAGCAAAGATAAAGACGGCCGGCGGCGGCCTTGCTCCAGGTAGCCTATATGACTGGCTCTGACCCCCAGTTTTTGAGCAAGGCTTTGCTGACTCAGCCCCAATGCCTGGCGGGCATGTTTGAGGACTTTGCCGAAAGTTTCTTCATTCATATGCCATATTCCTGGAGCAGAGCTATGCGGAGTTTCGCGTAGTGGATCATGCCGGCGAGATACTGAAGATTCTGACCCGGTAGAAGCTTGCTGGAGAAATCGAAACCATAAGACTTTTTCAAGTGGGTGCGGATTGCGCTGAATACAGCGTCATTGAAGCGCTTTTGGGAACTATCCTTCGGCTTGATAGCCGGCAGCAGCGCCCTGGCCGTTTCCTGGGGGTATCCGGCGAGGCTGACGATGATATCGGCGGCAAGTTCCCCATGATCGTGCAAATGTTCGCGATACGCGGCACCGAAGGAGAAACGCAGTCCACCTGATTTCGGTTTCGAGATCTCGCTGCAAAAATGATGGCCGACTTCGTGACAGAAGGCCGTACCGATGGCCAATTGGTGATGGGCGCTGTTGACGTAGATCAGCGGTTTATGCAGGGCCGTTTGCGACGGGTCAACATAAAAGCCATATAACGCCAGGCTGTTGTATGGCGCCGATTTCAGATGCAGCTGAAGCGCCCCCGCCGTCCGCGAGAGGACTTTCTCCGAGGGTGGGCCAATAATGGCCCGGTTGAATTGGGGCCAGATGTCCGTAGCGCGCGAGACCAGCTCTCTGACCTCCTCGACAGTCAACTCCCGCCGCAAACTCTCCCCATAGTCCGTTTGGGCGAGTTTATGTATCTCGACCTGCGGCTCCTTCCACGCTTCGAGCTCCTTCGCACCCATCGCCCCAGCTTTCTTTAAAATCGTTTCGACAGCTCTGTCGATCGCGTTGGATCGGTGATTCATGACACCCTCAGACTGACATCAGCAGATCGTTCGTCCCACAGCGACAGCCAACCCGGGAATTCACGCAATGGTGCACCTTTTGAAGCAAAACCGCATCGCCCAATGAACCTGGACCGAAACCACCCAACCTTTGCGCCACGTCCCTTGAGAGGCGGTGTCGAAATCGTGGTTTCCCACGCCTCACACCGCTGAGATAGCCCCGACTTTGCCTTACCTCCGGGGGCGCCGTACGCTGCTTAGTGTTAGACATCTGTGCCAATGGTGGATACTCTGTTTTGCCTATGGCTACCTTTAGGCCCTGCATTCTGTGTCGCTGTTAGCATCAATAGCTAAAAATTGATCCAGGGTCAACAAGGGGTTGCATCGCCGCTTACTGATAGTTAACGGCGAAATCATCCGGGAAAGGTCTTGTCGGCGGCGGAACGTTCGCGCTGCAGGCCTATCCCGATAGCGTCAGACGGGATATCGGGTTAACATGCGGCGGCGGAAGCTGCGCTATTTTGATCTGCGTTCGCACGGCGGCCGCCGGCTTGGTGGGAGATTTCGAGAGATGGAACTGACAGGTAAGGCAGCCCTGATTACGGGAGGGGCCTCGGGGATTGGCAAAACCACCGCCCGCATGATTGCGGCCAAGGGTGCCGGCTTGATGCTGATCGACGTCAACCAGCAGTTGGGCGATGAAACCGTCAAGCTAATCGAAGGCGAAGGTGGGCGCGCGGCTTTCATCAAGGCGGACGTGCGCGACGAAGGACAGATGAGGCGGGCGTTCGAACAAACGGTCGCACGTTTCGGCCGGCTCGATGTCGTCTTCAACAACGCCGGCATCGCCACACCACAGCCGGGCTTCACCCGGATCGCGGTGGAGGACTGGAAGCGGGTGCTGGACATCGACCTGCTCGGCGTCGCGCTTGGATGCTACCTGGCATTCCCGTTGATGCGCGAGCGCGGCGGCGTGATCGTCAACACCGCTTCGATGGCGGGTGTTTATCCGATACCGGGCGATCCGATCTACGCCGCAGCCAAGGCCGGCGTGATCCATCTTACGCACTCGCTGGCATATTGGGCCAAGCGTTCCATCCGGGTTAATTGCGTCTGTCCGGGCGTGGTCGATACCCCCCTGTCACGTCAGCAGGCCGCGGAGGAAAAGAAGGCGGGCCGCATTGCCCCGCCGCCACGGACGATGATGGCGCCCGAAGCGATCGCCGAGGTCGTGCTCAAATTTATCGAGGACGATAGCCAGGTGGGGCAGGTGGTGGAAGTTAGGCCCGGCGGCGTAAGGGTCGTTGACCCGCGTCGCGCTCCTGGCGCCGCGGATTGAAACGGTCTGCACCGCCGGCGGATTAGCTGTTTTCGAGCGCAACAGGCGAGGAAGGGGAGCAGGTGATGAGCGGCTGGTCGCGTTCGCTCGCGGTCTATTGCAACCGGCGCGTTCTGTTGATTCTGCCCCTGGGCTTCGCCAGCGGTCTGCCGCTGCTGCTCACCTTTTCGACGTTGTCGGCCTGGCTCGCAACGGCGGGGGTCAGTCGTTCCGCGATCGGCGCCTTCGCCCTGGCGGGTATCCCATACGCCTTTAAGTTTCTGTGGTCGCCGCTAATTGACCGGCTGCCCCCGCCGATTCCGTTGGGGCGGCGGCGTGGCTGGGGAATCGCGATTGAGATCGCTTTGGTGATAGCAATGCTTGCTTTGGGCTCCCGCGACCCCAAGCGCGATCTTGCCCTGATGGGGGTGCTGGCGCTGCTCGTGGCTTTCCTCTCGGCCAGCCAGGATATCGTGATCGACGCGTATCGCGTGGAGATTCTGACGCCCGAACAGCAGGGGCCGGGAGCAGGCATGATCCAGACTGGCTATCGGATCGCCATGCTGGTCTCGGGAGCTGGCTCGCTGATAATTGCCGCCAGTGCGGGTTGGTTCGCGGCTTACGCTACCATGGCCGCGCTGATGGCCGTCGGGATGCTGGTGTTCCTGCTCGGACCCGAGCCCACAGTGTCGATAGACACTGCGTATGCTGCGGGAACCGGTGGACGCGAGACAATGAGCAGTTGGCTGGCGACGTCGGTGACGGGGCCTTTCGTCGACTTTATGCGCCGGCCGCTGTGGGCTGCGATTCTGATCTTCATTCTCGGCTATAAGCTGGGCGAAGCGATGGCCGGGGTGATGGCGACTCCGCTTTACATATCGTTGGGCTTTTCGCTCAATGAAATCGCCGCGGTCTCCAAGCTGGCTGGCTTCTTTGCGACCGTGGTGGGCGCGCTCGTCGGCGGGGTGGTGGCGGCGCGGTTGGGTGTTTGGCGCGCTCTTTTGCTGTGCGGCTTACTGCAGTCGGCGGGCAACTTGTTCTATGTTCTCCAGGCGGTAGGCGGTCACCGGCTCGGTTACCTGGCCATGTGCGTCGCGGCCGAGAATCTGACCGGTGCGATGGCCGGTGCGGCGCTGGTGGCCTATCTTTCTAGCCTATGCTCTCCCGCCTACACTGCTACCCAGTATGCGCTGCTCTCTTCACTCGCGGCGATGGGCCGCACCTTGGTGGCGTCTTCGGGCGGCGTGCTGGCCGACCGGCTCGGCTGGGCGCCATTCTTCCTGCTCACCACCGTGGTCACGGTGCCGGCGCTCTTACTGCTAATTTGGATCGCGCACCGCGATCCAAACCAATTCGAAGAACGATTTGCGTCTTCGGCTTCGGCCGGGCTCTGAGCGTCGACATC
Source organism: uncultured Pseudomonadota bacterium (assembly GCA_963824565.1). Classification (GTDB taxonomy): domain Bacteria; phylum Desulfobacterota; class Binatia; order Binatales; family Binataceae; genus JAJPJA01. The sequence continues at coordinate 178,198 of CAWGQB010000028.1, forward strand.
GGGTCTCGCTATTTTTGGTCGGTATGGGGTTGAGGCTGCAATCCTGCGCTTTGCTTGGAATTGTACCGATAAGTATCCTCGTCATACGGACTTACTTTAAAGAGCGGCCCCCGGCTATGACCTTAGGCGGCTATGACGCCTAAAAGTGGTGCGTACGCGACCGTCTGCTCCGGTTCTCCGGTAGGCAGAGCCCCGGCGGTTTCATCAGAAATGTTAATCTCCGGCAGTACGAAATGTATCGAGGGCTAAAAGCTTTTCGAGGCTCTCCGCTGATCGTAATTCCGTGTAAAGCCTTGTATTCCTCCGAATAATAGCGTATTCTTGGTAGAGTGTGGGCAAGAATCCTATCCGGAAGGAGACCGGCGTATACTCCGAGCCATCAGACCGCCTAATGACGGTTCGGCAGGTGGCCGCTTATCTTAACATCAACGAGCGGACTGTGTTGAAGCTCGTGTCCGATGACGAGCTACCCGGAGTCAAGATTGGCAGTCAATGGCGCTTCCGCAAAGCCATGTTGGACGCGTGGTTGGATGACCAGATGCTGGGTGTTGCGCCGCGGCGCCCGGAAGTCTTAGCTGCTCCACCGCGGGATGGCCGTTTGCTCGACCTCGCAAGCTGCTTTCAGTCCAGCCATATTATTCCCGCCCTCGAGGCCGGGACCAAAAACGGAGTGATCGAGGAACTCGCGGCCTTGGCCAGCCGTCTGGGATTGATTCGCGACAAGACCTGGTTCGTGGGCGCGTTGATTGAGCGCGAAAATGTAATGCCGAGCGCCAGTCGGCAACGGCGTTGCCTTCCTGCATTCGTTGCAGCGCAACCCTGAAAAGGTGGTCAAGCCATTTATGGTGATGGGACGGTCGCGCGGGGGAGTCGATTTCGACGCCCTGGATGGCAATCCCACTTACCTGTTTTTCGTGTCTGGGCTTGAAGTTTCGCGAATTGCACCTTCCCTGGCTGGCCAAGCTTCCGCAGATGTGCGCGCAACCCGAAACGATCCGAACCCTCATGACGGCGCCGGACGCCGACACTATCTTCGCAGCGCTCTGCGCCGCCGAGCGTGAATTCGCGCTGCCGCTTGACAATCGAGGAGCGAAAAGAACGGTGAGTATTGATCAAAACACGCTGAAAGATTCTCCCACCGCCAGTCGTGCTCTGGCCCAATGGGTCGCGGAGACGGCCGCATTCACCAAGGCGGACCGGGTTGTCTGGTGCGACGGCAGCGAGGAAGAGCGCCAGCGTCTGACCGACCTTGCGGTCTCTACCGGTGTGCTGATACCACTTAACCAGGCCAAGCGCCCAGGTTGCTATCTGCATCGGTCGCATCCCAATGACGTCGCGCGTGCGGAGGACTTGACCTTCATCTGCGCGCCCACCAAAGAGGACGCCGGCCCAACCAACAATTGGATGGCTCCTGCCGAAGCCTACGCCAAGCTCGGCAAATGGTTCGAGGGCTCTATGCGCGGCCGGACTATGTATGTGGTTCCGTACGTGATGGGCCCGCTGGGCTCCCCGTTCGCCAAGGTGGGGGTGGAGATCACCGATAGCGTATATGTCGCCCTCAACATGCGGTTGATGACCCGTATGGGGCGGGCCGCCTTGGAAATGCTGGGTCAATCGGACGATTTCAATCGCGGCTTGCACTGTACCCTCGACCTCGATCCCAAACGCCGGCTGATTTGCCATTTTCCGCAGGACAACACGATATGGTCCGCCGGCAGCGGTTATGGTGGTAATGCGCTGTTGAGCAAAAAATGCTTTGCGCTACGCATTGCCAGTGACCTGGGAAGGAGGGAGGGGTGGCTTGCCGAGCATATGCTGGTACTGGGAGTCGAAAGCCCGCAGGGCGAGGTCACTTACGTCGCCGCCGCGTTTCCCAGCGCCTGCGGCAAGACCAATCTGGCGATGCTCCGGCCGCCGGCCGCGCTCAACGGGTGGCGCGTCTTCACCGTCGGCGACGACATCGCCTGGTTGCGGATGGGAGCGGACGGATCGCTGTGGGCGGTCAATCCGGAAGCCGGCTACTTTGGCGTCGCTCCAGGGACCAACCGCGCTCTAATCCCAACGCGATGCAGATGGTTGCGCAGCGACACCATCTTTACCAACGTTGCGATGACGCCCGACGGCGACGTCTGGTGGGAGGGTATGGGCAGTGACCCGCCGGCTGGGACCGTCGACTGGCAGGGACGCCCGTGGCAGCCCGGCTTGGGCCGGCCCGCCGCTCATCCCAACAGCCGCTTTACCACGCCGATGCGCAACAACCCGGCGTTGTCGCCGAGTGCGGATTATCCACAGGGCGTACCGATCTCCGCAATCATCTTCGGTGGACGCCGCGGCTCAACCGTGCCGTTGGTGTACGAGTCCTTTGACTGGAATCACGGGGTTTACGTCGGCGCGACAATGGGCTCCGAGACTACCGCGGCGGCTACCGGCAAGGTCGGCGTCATCCGCCGCGATCCGATGGCGATGTTGCCATTTTGCGGTTACAACGTCGGGAATTATTTTGCGCACTGGTTCGCGATGGGCGGCCGGCTCAAACATCCACCCCGGATTTTCATGGTCAACTGGTTTCGAAAGGATCCTGAGCGGGTCGTTTCTATGGCCGGGATACGGCGAAAACATGCGCGTGCTGAAATGGATCGTGGAGCGTGTGCAGGGGCGTGTCGGGGCTGACGAGACTCCGATCGGATTGCTGCCGCGGATCAATGACCTCGATCTCAAAGGCCTGGATATTCCAAATCAGCAACTGCACGAGACGATGGCGGTCAAGCCCGAGGAGTGGCTGAGAGAACTGAATTCCCAGCAGGAATTCTTTGCCGGCATCGGCCGAACTCTGCCGCCCGAACTTAACCAGCGGCGGCAAGCTCTGAAAGAAGCCTTTAACTCCAACGGCGCGGCATGACCTGACTAAATCTGTACGCAATCCACCGTGACAGTAACGTATATGTCCGCTACTGTCTGTCGGCTTTAAATGCCACCGGCCTTCTTCCATGTTGAAGGCGCACCAATAAAGCGCCGTTTGGCCTATCTGTTGCGGCCGGCAAGCATTGTCGTGCGAATATGCTTGCGCTCGCAGTAAGCCACCAACCTCGGCGGGCGCAACTGGACGGAGCATCTTCCAGCGCCATCAGCTACCGCCGTTGCAATGATGCCTGTGGGTTTCTTTTCACGCCGGGTCATCTCAAATGTTGGACATAACAGGGGGTCTGCTATATAGCTACAGAAAGGTAGGTTTTTGCTACGCTAAGAGGAGTAACGATTAATGGAAAAAGGCGCAGGCTCCGCGCAAGAGCGCGATCTTTCCAACGAGATTCTGACCGTCGATCTGTTGTCGGAGTTTCTTCATTGCCATCCCAGTACGATCTACCGTCTGGTCAAGATGGGCACGATCCCGCACTTCAGGCTCGGTAGCGACTTGAGATTCGACAAGGGCCTGATCAGAACCTGGATCAGGGAGCGGACACATTCAAAACCTGAACGCCGGCGGCGCATGGCAGAATGACGCTCCGTCCCTCGTCGAGGGCAGGAGCGTAATCGAACAATGAATTGAGACCGGCCGTCATTATGGCGTCTCGCCGTCCCGCAGGGCCGGTGCCGAAGGGGTTATTGGCGAGATTTCCGCCTTCAGTGATCTCCAGGATTCGGAGGGCGCGCCGCCTCGAGGCGATGAGGCAGATAAGGTGTGCGAAGCGGCGAAACGGCGCGACCGCGGCTGGCGCGATCATACCTTAAATGGCGTCCGCGCCATCGCGTGAGAATGCGGATGGATGGCCCGTTCGGGCTATTTTTGGGCGGCGGTCTTGATCACCGGTATATAGAGCTTGTAACTCGGATCGCCGTCGCTCGCCGGGGCGTCAACTTTAACCAGGCTCAGATCGCGAAACCAGGCTCTGCCGGTGTCTGGACTCGAATAGAAACCCAGCCGGCACGCTAAGATGACGTCGCCCTCCACGGGGACCTGCATGTAGAAGCCAATCGGCTCCCAGATGCCGCTGCCCTTGACATGGCGCGACAAAAACCAGCTGTCCATGACGCTGATGTTAGCCCCGGTATCGTTTTCCCCCACATTTTCGGTGCGAACACTGGCGGTAAAGTGATACCAGCCCGGCTTAAGGTGCACCGTTTGGGTCCATCGTGAATCAGCGGGCTGATAGTTCCAAATCTCCAGATCAGCGGGTTCGGTGTCTTGCTCCCATTCGAAGGTGACGTCCCCCGGCTGCTCCTCGCCCGCGAAATCGCTATGTTCCCAGTCCTGCGGAGAATCGCCGGATCCTGCGGTCAGGTCGGCGTTGAGCAACAGGTTCGTCTGCGCCCGAACAAGCGACGGCGCGAAAGCGAGCGCCATAAGACACATGGCCGAGACCACCAGCGATTTTGGACGTCGACGTGACAAAATTGCCCAACTTCACACGCTTCTTCATAAACCACCCTAATCAGAGTCCAACCAAAGCCGCAATGCCGCACGACTAGCCGATCGGCCTTTTCCGCATATGCTTAGCCTGTCATTTATACCACACGCCATCCATTTTTCAATGTTAAAAAAATGATTGAGACAGGGATGCAATGCCGCATGGGTCTGCGCCCTCTTTGGGTGCGAGCACATTTTTCGACAACCCCCCGGGCAATGGCGGGCTCACTCCAGCCTCTCAGGATCGAAGCCGCCGCTATTTGGTGAACTGCGAAATGGGCGGAACGCTAATGTAGCTGGGCCGCGGCGGGCACCGCATCGCTGCCCTCGGCTGGATAGACCAAGGTGGTGAGAATCGCACCGGCCAACAGGAGAATCGCGCACAGCTCGAAGGCCAGGCTATAGCTGGCGGTCAGATCATAGATTCGCCCGGAGACAATCGGACCCACAGCCGAACCGACGGTGGCGATGAATCCTGCAATACCGGCGAGTGAACCGAACCGGCGCAGCCCGCAGGTTTCCGCCAACAACGCGGTTCCTAGCGCGGTACCGGAGCCAATCGTCAGTCCGTAAGTCACGATAAACAATACGGTCAGCGGTAACCCGAACCGCTGGCTGCCGGCCCCGAGCACAATGATCATGCTTGATCCCAGTGTCAGCAAGGCGATTGCCAGCACCGTCTTGGCGCCGTACTTGTCGGCCAGGGTGCCCAACAGAACATAGCCTCCCAGCGAAACCGCAGCCTGGGCGCCAAAAATAAATGCCGCGGTTTGCGGACGAGTAGCCGGCGCCGATCAGGAACGGCACCATATGAAAATAGCCGCCGGTAAAGGCGATGGTAAAGCTGAACTGCATCAATGCGATAGCCCAAAAAGACCATGAGCGCAGCGCCGGTCCCAATTCCAGGCCGGGCAAGTCCGCGGCCTCTTCGGCGACGCTTCTGCCTTCGGCGGACGCGGGACGGGTTTGCACCGCCACCAGAACCACCGGGACTGCGAGTACGAACATCGGCCCGGCAATGCACAGCATCGCAGTGCGCCAGCCGTAGACCAGAATCAGGTGGGCCACCAGCGGCGGCATGACGCATCCACCCAGCCCTGCCCCAGCGATGGTTATTCCAATCGCCAACGCCCGTTGCTTGGCCATCCAGTTGGCCGCCACAATCATGCCGGGCAATATCGTGGAAGCGCCGACCCCGACGCCGATCAACGCGAACAGGGCAACCAGCGGGGACAGTGCGTGTACGCGACTGGCCAGGATGTAACCAATTCCGGCTGCCACCACCCCGATCGCCATCACCAACCGCGCCTCGATTCGATCGAGCAGCCAGCCCACAATCGGGTTGACGATCCCCATCGCCAGCAGAAAGGCGGTGGCAAGGCGTGAGACTTCAGCGCGGCTCCAGCCGAATTCCTTAATCAGCGGGGTGAAGAAGATGCCGATGGTGCCGATGCTCGGCCCCATCACGATCAAGTTGGTGAACGCAAGGCTTGCGACCACCCGCCATCCACGGCGTTCCTGTGAAGTCATATTGGCCTCCGGACCCCAAACCGGCGGTTGAACGATTTTTTCGACTCAGACGGTGGCGCGCGAGATCCGGCCGCCGCGTATCACTTTACCCGGCAATGCTCCAGTGGGAGTCCCGTTCTCATAGATGATCTCGCCGCTGACCACGTTGTACTTGTAGCCGTCAACCTTCTGGATAAAACGGCGTGCTCCGGCCGGAAAGTCGTACACAATCTCCGGTGCGTGCAAACGCAGCCCCGCGAAATCGATCAGATTGATGTCCGCCTTCATCCCGGGCGCCAGGATGCCGCGATCAGTGAATCCATACAGCTCCGCCGTCTCGCTGGTTTGGAACCTGACCACCTGCTCCAGCGGCAGACGCGGGCCGCGTTCGCGGTCGCGCACCCAGTAACTAAGCATGAAGGTGGGGACGCTCGCGTCGCATACCATCCCGCAATGGGCGCCGCCGTCGCTCACGCCCAAGCGCGTGTCGGGATCGAGCAGCAGGCGGCGATTACGCTCGAGGTCGTAACTCTTGTAATCGCCCAGCGGCACGTACAGCAGCTCGTGGCCATCGCGCTGGAGCAGCAGATCGTACGCGACCTCCTGCGCTGTCCGGCCCTCGCGCCGGGCACGCGCGCCCACGCTCATTTCCCGGGTCGGTTCGTAGTCGGGCGGATCGCCGAGCGCAAAAATCGAGTCGAACAGGGTCAGGTAATGCCGCCCCAGGGCATCCTTGAGACCCACTTCGTCCTCAAGAATCCGGGCCCGGATTTCGGGGTCGCGCATCCGCGCCACCCGTTCTTCAAGTTTCAATCGGCCCACCAGCGAGCGGTAAGCGCGATGGGTGCTGAAAGGATGAATCGTGGTCTCCAGCCCCATCAGGATGCAGGCGGGCCGCGCCGCGACTTGCGGCACCAGCCGCGCGCCCTGCTGCTTCCACCCTCTGACCAGGCGCAGCACGCGCTCAAAGTCCAGCGGTTCCGGGGTCGACGAGGTCGCCAGGATCGTGATCGGGCGACCGGTCTCGATCGAGACCTTCGCCATCCATTCCAGGTTGGTATCCGGGCCGACCATGTCGGTTGCCAGTTCCATCACGCCGTGTCCGGCGTCGCCGAGCGCGAGTCCCGAGCGCGACCATCTCGGCTTCACTGGCGAAAGTGCCCGGCACATGCTCGCCGTTTTTGGCCCGATGCAACAGCGTCCGCGACGAGGTGACCCCGATGGCGCCGGCTTTGAGCCGCATCGCGCACAATCGCCGCCATCCGCGCGATTTCCTCCGGGGTTGCGGCTTCGTTGTGCGCCCCACGTTCGCCCATCGCATAAGCCCGCACCGCGCCGTGGGGAATTTGCGCTGCGACATCGATCGCGCGCTTCATCCGCTCCAGCGCGTCGAGGTACTGCGCGAAAGATTCCCATTGCCAGGGAATCCCGGCCGCAAGGGCGGAACCCGGGATATCCTCGACGCCTTCCATCAGCTCGATGAGAAATTGCTCTTTGCCGGGCACGACCGGAGCAAACCCGACCCCGCAGTTGCCCATCACGATCGTGGTAACGCCATGCCAGCTCGACGGCGTCAGATAGGGATCCCAGGTCACCTGCCCATCGTAATGGGTGTGGATGTCGACCCAGCCCGGCGTGATCAGCAGACCGGCCGCGTCGATTTCGCGCCGGCCGGCGCCGGCCTTGCCGCCCACCGCAGCAATCACCGCCCCATCGACCGCGATATCGCCACTGAACGCCGCTTGCCCGGTTCCATCGACAATCCTGCCATTGCGGATCACAAGGTCATGCATCGTTCGAACTCCTCCTGGACGAAGGGCGGAGATCGCCCCTGCATTGGATGTGCTCTTAACACACTCAGCGGCAGATTCGGAAACCCTGAGGTGCGGCGCGCGAGCACCTCTCGTAAATGGTCGGGAGCCTGTCCAGACCAGCCACGGTTCCATGCCCACGACGCACTCTGATACGGTGAACGCCATTTGGAAAGGTTGATCCGCCTGGCTTGCGTGCGTTCGTTGCGCCCGATCCCGAGTTACAGTAATCGCCGTTGCGACGAGGCTTGCGTTTGCCGGTCCGTTATACGCGCACAAGCCCATGCCAGGCGGCACTGATGACCCAGCCGGCTTTGCCGGATACCGGTACGAATGGTGGCACGTCACGCTCGTAACGAGCCGTATCCCAAGACTTACTTCGATTTCCCCGTGAAGTAGTCCACGGAGCGTTGACCGGTTGAACTCAATCAGAAACCTGGCATCTGCATTATAGGAGTTTCAATTGTTCAATCGGCCCCACGTCATCCCACTCCTGAGCCTTACCGGCGTCGTGCTCGACGCCCTCGGTGGTCTCTATCTCGCGTACGATCTACTCGGAGGAAAACGAGGTCCGCTGCGGCTGCTATCGCGCGTCCTGACCTATAGTGCGATTTTCGGCTTAGGCTATGGCGCCACCTTGGGACTATGGTTCGGTATAGCCGGCGCATTGGTTTCGGGTCCGTCGGTTGAGTTGCAACTCTTCAGACGCGCACAGGGGATCGAGCCCTCACGTGTCGAATGGGTTTTGATTACGATAGTACGCGGATTGTCGTTCGGGGTCGCAGGATGGTTGGCGGTCGGCCATGATTTCGGAGTTGCCTTCGGCGTTCTGTGCGCTCTGGCTATGCACATCGCATACGAATTTGGTTTCGGCACGAACATCTACCGCGCTTATCAGAGGCCGGAACTTCACCGCCGCTCTGCTGGTGCCCGGAATCGTCAGGGGAGCGATGATCGGCGTTGCCGGCGCGGTCAGCGGCGCCTTGACCGGGCGTCCCGAGGCGCTGCTGTACGGAATCGAGATCGGCGTCGTGGTCGGTATCTTGAATACCACCGTTACAATCCTAAGCCCGCCGGTGGAATGGTGGGCCGACAACCTGCCCGACCGCGCGCTGGGCGGCTATGGTGCGGTGTTGTTCCTGATCGGTTCGGCGTTGCAAACGGTGCAGTATGTTATGCCGCTGATATCGCGCTACCGCTAGTAGGGAGCCAGGTCACGTTACGCGTAGTTGTTGGACTTCGCTGCGTCCGAGTCGCGTCAGGCATACCGATCCGGTTCGAGCCCCAGAGATCGCGGGTCAGCAGCGATCAATCGAGGTCCATCCGATAGAGCCGGGCGGCGTTTTCAAACACGATCTTGCGCTTGACCGCTTCGGGGACCCCGGCGAAATCATCCTCGATTACCTTGAGCGAGTTGGGCCAGGTGGAATCGCTGTGCGGAAAGTCCGACGCCCACATAAAGTTGTCCTCGCCGAATAACCTGGTCGTTACCGGGCCCACGGGATCGTCCTGAAAGGTCGCCCACACCTGGCGGCGGATGTATTCGCTGGGCTTCATCGGCAGGGCGGTCTTTTCCGACATGGTGTCGAACTTCTGGTAAAAATGGTCGAGCCGGTACATGAAGTGGGCGACCCAGCCGCTGTCATTTTCGGCCGAGACGATTTGGAGCCTGGGAAAGCGGTCGAGCACGCGGCCGAAGATCAGACTGCACAGGGTCTGCTGGATCGTATGGATTGCGGTCATAGAGATGCTCGAGATGCCGCCGCCACCGATTAGCCTGATGTCCTTGTTCTGGTTCCTTTCGGTGATCACGTGCAGGGAAACCGGAACTTCCATTTCCTGCGCCGCCGCCCAGAACGGATCATAGATTGCGCTGGTATAGGGACGGTCGGCGGGCGGTTCGCCCCAGACCATCGCACCCTTGAGCCCAAGCCTGGCTGCGCGCCGCAACTCCTGCGTGCCATGCGAAACGTCTTCCAGGGAAATCAGCGCGATTGGATGCAGCCGTTTGCGATCGTAGGAAGCGTACTCGGCGAGCCAGTCGTTAAAGGCCCTGAAACAAGCCTGCTGGAGCTCGATATCATCCAGCGCGAACAGCGGCATCCCCAGCGTCGTGTACAGAACTTCGGCGGCAACCCCGTCAATCTCCTGATCTTTGATCCGCTCGGCGGGGTCCCAGCCGCTAGGACGGGCAGCCTCGTAGCCCTTGGTGAGCTGGTCCTGCAACTCCTTGCCGCTCTTGCCCAGACCCCAACCCGTGGCCACCGGAAAGGGGCGGATACCCGGAGCGACGAAGGCATAACCAGGCCCGGTCTGGCTTTGGATCACCTTGGGCGCCCGATCCCGGTAGTGGCGGTCGAGCCGTGTGGTCCACAAGTCGGCCGGCTCCAGCACGTGCGAATCCGCTGATACGACAAAGGATGCCATAACACTCCCCTATGCGTGCAGTGGTTAAATATCCGCTCCGGCCACAGAGATCCAGATCAGTCGAACCCGCGCGGACGGCTTCGACTGTTTTCGTTTAGCAGGAATACGTCGGAATTCGGGGAAGCGGAGCCCGTTCAGTCCCTGGCTCCGCTAACCCCTTAGACGGCACGAGAAGGGGGGATAACTCGGGCCGTCATCATCAACATAATCTCTTATATAATTCTATACAAGACTTTATTCTTTTTAACTTCAATTTTCGTTCTTGTCGGGATTCAGAAAGAGGAAGTCATCCTGGAAAGGCCCGAGTTTGATTAGCTTTGTGGGTTTAGACCACCAAAAACCACACCCTAACCCTTTCCCTGGTCCGAGACTGTCGATAAGCGGTGGATCCCTTAGCATCAGGTCTAATTTAATAGTGGGGCGGGCGTCCCCGCCCGCCTCTCCACCTCCCTGGCTCACGTCTATGGCGGGCAGGGACGCCCGCCCCACTGAAGACTTGCTGGCGCAAGCGGGTTAGGGAGGGGCATCCGAAAACACAGCTAGGGAGTGTACGTACTTCAGACGCAGGGGTTTCGAGCCTGCGGTTGTCCAGGCACAGGCTTCCAGCATGTGGTGCACGGGCCGGAAGCTTGCCAGGGGTCTACGGACCACGTCCGCAGACGTACGGCACCGAGCCTTCACGGAACGGCTGAGCGCTTTCGCGCGGCTATTTTTCGGCTGGCTCCGACTGCTCGGGCTCCGCCGGCTGAGGCGTACCCTCGGGCAGACTGGCCATCTGCAAGTAGTCGAACGCGAGCTTGTCCGCGACCGCGTCCACGGTCACGTGGCCGCCTCCGTTCAAGCGGCCGAAGAGAATCTCATCGGCGAGCACGCGCGCGATTTCGTTCTCGATCAGCCGGGCCATCGGACGGGCTCCGAAGCGCGGATCGTAGCCGTGCTCGGCGAGCCATCGGCGCGCCGCGTCGGTGATCGACAGGTCCACTTTCTGCGCCGCGAGCCGCTCGCCCAGTTCGCCGATAAACTTGTCCACCACGCGTTCCATTACCGGCGGCGTCAGTTGCATGAATTCGACCACCCCGGAGAGCCGGTTGCGGAACTCCGGGCTGAACATCCGATCGATCGCGTCCTTGGGGGTGCCGGAACGGAAGTCCTTGCCGAACCCAATCATCGCGCGGCTGAGCTCGCCCGCTCCGGCGTTGGTGGTCATCACCAGGATGACGTTGCGGAAGTCCGACTTGCGGCCGTTGTTGTCGACCAGCGAGGCGTGATCCATCACCTGGAGCAGGATGTTGAACAGGTCCGGATGGGCCTTTTCGATTTCGTCGAGCAGCAGCACGCTGTGCGGGGTGCGATTGATCGCGTCGGTCAACAGGCCGCCCTGATCGAATCCAACGTAGCCCGGGGGCGCGCCGATCAGCCGGGACACGGTATGGCGCTCCATGTATTCGCTCATGTCGAAGCGGATGAACTCGACTCCCAGCACCTTGGCGAGCTGGCGCGCGACCTCGGTCTTGCCCACACCAGTCGGTCCCGCGAACATGAACGCACCGACTGGACGATCGGGATGGGCCAAGCCGCTGCGCGACATCCGTATCGCGCGCGCCACCGCTTCGATCGCATGGTCCTGGCCATAGACGACCTTCTTCAGATCCTCTTCGAGGGTTTCCAATCTGACCCGGTCCTTGGCGGAGACGGTACGTTCTGGAATCTTGGCGATACGCGACACGACGCGCTCGATGTCCTGGGTATCCACGGTCCCGGTCTCGCCGTCGGCGGCGGCCAGCCGTGCGCCCACCCCGGCCTCGTCCATCACGTCGATTGCCTTGTCGGGCAGGTAGCGGTCGTTGATATAGCGCGCCGACAATTCGACCGCCAGCTCCAAGGCTTCGTCGGTGTAGCGGACGTTATGATGCTTTTCGTAGTAGGTCTTCAGCCCATTCAGAATCTGGCGGGCTTCTTCACGCGAAGGTTCCAGCACGTCGATTCGCTGGAAGCGGCGGGCAAGTGCCTTATCGCGTTCGAAGGAGCGCTTGTATTCCTGATAGGTGGTCGAGCCGATACATCGCAACTCGCCCGACGCCAACGATGGCTTGAGCAGGTTGGAGGCGTCCATGGTGCTGCCTGATGCGGCGCCCGCGCCGACGATGGTGTGAATCTCGTCGATGAACAGGATGCGCTTGGGATTGCCGACCACTGCCTTGAGTACACCTTTCAAGCGTTGCTCGAAGTCGCCACGGAAGCGGGTTCCGGCCAGGACCGCACCCATATCCAACGCGTAGATTTCGCAATCGCGAATCGGTGGCGGGACGTCGCCATGATGAATCGCCAGCGCCAAGCCCTCGACGATTGCGGTCTTGCCGACGCCCGCCTCGCCCACGAAGATCGGGTTGTTCTTGCGCCGCCGCAGCAGCACATGGATCGCGCGCTCCAATTCGTTCTTGCGTCCGACCAGCGGATCGATCAGTCCCTTGGCGGCTTTTTCGGTGAGATTGATCGCGTAGGTTTGCAGCGCCTTGGCGGGCGACTGCTTGCGCACCGGACCCTCTTCGTCTTCCTCTCCTTCGCCTTCGTCGTCGACTCCCTCGGCGGCCTTACCCTCTTCGTCAGCGCCGACTTTGGACACGCCATGAGAGATGAAGTTGACGACGTCGAAACGAGTCACTTCCTCTTCCTGCAAAAAGTACACGGCATAGGAGTCGGGCTCGGCGAACATCGCCACCAGCACGTTGCCGCCGTTGATTTCCTGCCGTCCGGCCGACTGCACGTGCGCGGCGGCGCGTTGCAGCACCCGCTGGACGCCCAGGGCATAGCGCGGCGACACCTGGGAATTTCCCGGCATGCGCTCAATCTTGTCGTCAAGATACTTGGCCAGGCGCTTGCGCAGCCGCGTCATATCGGCGCCGCAATGGCGCAGGATGTTACTGGCGGTGGCGTCATGCAGCATCGCATAGAGCAGATGCTCCATGCAGACGTACTCATGGCGCCGGTTGGAGGCCTCTGACATTGCGAGCTGCAAGGTGACTTGCAGTTCGCGGCTAATCATCACGCCGGAGGATGGCATAAACTAATTCTATTTTTAGCCCTTAAGGGAATCGAGCCGGGGGTGCGTCACTCCTTTTCCATCGTGCATTTGAGCGGAAACTGATGTTCCCGGGCCAGTTCGTCCACGGTCTTGACCTTGGTTTCCGCGATCTCAAACGGATAGACGCCCGCGACTCCCATCCCATTTTGATGCACGTGAAGCATGATCCGGGTCGCTTCCGCGTGCTGCTTGTGGAACACTACCTTGAGCAGTTCGACGACGAACTCCATCGGGGTGTAATCGTCATTGAGCAGGATGACCTTGTACATTGATGGCTTTTTGGTCTTGGTTTGCGTACGCCGCTCAGTCACGACGTCTTCGCGCCCGGAAACTCCGCCTTTGCCGCGATTACTGTTCTCTGCTCCCATCGTTGTCTCGTCCGCTCGTCTTGTCGGGTCGCCTATAAACAATAGCAGATGGCATCCGCAGTCAGTAGAGCGTTGGTAGCCGGTGAGCCGTGAAAGCCGAGGTCGTTTCAGGAATCGCCAAAATCCCGCGCCAGGAATGGAACGCGCTGCTGGCGCCGGACGACTCGCCGTTTTTGGATTGGGATTGGCTGAGCGCGATGGAGGCTTCCGAAAGCGCCGCGCCCGATACCGGCTGGGCTCCCCATCATCTGGTGATTCGCGGCGACTCCCGGCAACTGATCGCCGCGTGTCCGGTTTATCTGAAAAGCCATAGCATGGGCGAGTTCGTCTTCGACCATGGATGGGCGGATGCGGCCGAACGCGCCGGGTTGCGCTATTTTCCCAAGCTGGTTGTCGGTGTTCCCTTTACGCCCCACACCGGGCAACGATTTTTGGTGCGCCCCGGATGTGATCGCGCCGAATCGATCGAAGCCGCGGGCCGCGCATTGATCTCTCTATGCGGTCAGAACCGGCTCTCTTCAGTGCACGTTAACTTTTGCGCCGAAGACGAAGCGCCGATACTGTCGAGGCTCGGCTTCATGGAGCGGCTGGGCTACCAGTACCATTGGCGCAACGCCGATTACACCAGCTTCGACGACTACCTCGGTCACCTCAAGAGCAAGCGGCGCTACGCGGTGCGCCATGAACGCGGCGCCCTGGCCGGTCAGGAGATCATAATTCGGGTGTTTGCGGGCGATGCCATACCGGACGATTTGCTGCCCGCGATGTACGCACTGTACACGCACCACGATCGACAAGCTGCACTGGGGGCGCCAATATCTGACGCCGAAATTCTTCGAGTTGATGCTCGGCTTCAAGCGCCATCTGTGCCTGGTGTGCGCATTTCGGGGCGACCAACTGATCGCCGGCACTTTCAATCTGCAAAAGGCGGGGGTGATGTATGGGCGCTATTGGGGCGCTTTCCGCGAGCACAAGTTCCTGCATTTCAACGTGTGCTATTACTCCGCGATCGAGCATTGCATCGGGGCCGGTCTGCGCCGCTTCGAACCGGGGGCGGGTGGCGAGTACAAATGGTTGCGCGGCTTCGATCCGGCCTTCACCCGCAGCATGCATTACATCGCGCATCCGGGGCTCAAGAAGGCGGTTCACGCGTTTTTGCTAAGGGAGCGGCGCCAGGTCGAAAAATGGATCGAAATCGGGCGAGAGCAAAGCCAGCTCAAGGCCCCACCGCCGTCCAACGTAGAGCAGGAGTCCGGCGGCGAGCCGGAGTGAACCGGGTCGAGGGCAAATTACAAGGTTAAGGGATGCCATCGACTGCGAACCCCACCAATTCGCCCTCATTAAAACTCGCTATCTAAACAGATTGTTCATGGCCGGGCCTCTTGCGGCACCGCGCCAATCGCATAAGCGACCGACGCCGCCGAAATTAGAACATCCGCCTTGCTCTGGATCAGCGCATAACGTGCGTTGGCCAGATCGCGCTCGGAGGCCAACAGGTCGAGAATCGTGGCCAGTCCATTTTGGTATGACTTCAGGTTGGAATCGTACGCGGACTGCGAGGCGTTGAGCAGCGTGACCGCGAAATCGTATTTCTTGAGCGCGGTGGCAAAGGTGTAATAAGCGCTCCACACTTCTCCCACCAGATCCAGTTCCAAGGCGCGTAGTTCAGCGCGCGTGGCTTCGCGCTGCGCTTGCGCTTTCCTGATCGAGTTGAGCCGCTCAAACCCGGTAAACAGGTCCCACTTCAAGGTCACCAGCGCGGCATAGTCGGGAACGCCCGCGGTAAATATTGGCGGTGCGGAGGATTGGACAAATTGTAGTTGAAACCGTTGAACCCGTAATATCCCGAGGCGCCTACGGTGGGATAAAGGGAAGCTTGGGCCGCATCGACATCGGCTTTGGCGGCGCGCACCGCGGCGACTTTGGCCGCCAGATCGGGGCGCTGGCGCAACGCCACGCTGATTAATTGGTCCACGGTTTGGCCCAGCGCCTTGGGTATGGGCTGGCTCTCCAGGCTCTCGATGTCGGGAGCCGAGTTGGCTTCCACGCCCGTCGCAACCGCGAGCCGCGCTTGCGCGTCGCTCACCGTCAGCCGCGCATTCTGCAAGTCATATTCGGCCTGTGCTTCGCTTTGAACGGAGAGCAGCACCTGAGGTTTGGTGGCAAGGCCGACCGCCAGGCGTTTACGCGCCGCGATGCGGTCGGTGCGCGCCATTTTGACAATCGCTTCTGCCGCCTTGACGCTGGCCTTGGCGGCATCAAGCGTATAGAAAGCGCGTTCAACCGCAAAGACTATGTCCTGAACCTTCTGATTGAAGAGAAAGTTGGCGGCCAGCAATTGCTCCTGGGCGGAGCGAGCGGCCGCATTGCGGCGGCCGAAGTCGAGTAAGAGATAGTTTACCTCGAGCAGATCGCGGCTTTGCCAGGTCTTTTGAACGCCCCAATGCTTGGGAACCAGGTCGGGGAAACGTCGATAGCCGCTATCGCTGTCGAGACTCAGGAAAGGATAGTAGGGCCCCTGCGTCTTGCCGAACTCGGCCGCCGCCGCGCGTGCGGCCTCCCAGGTGCGGCGGGTCTCCGGATTGCTATTGAGCGCCAGGTCAACCAGGTCGGGAAGACTGTACATCTTGCCGGGTTGCGGAGCAGGTTGTGCAGCCGCGCCCAATTCGCTGGCCAGGTCAAAGGTTACCGCCTGACCTGGCGGCGCCCATTCCCGTGCGACCTTGGCCGGCGCCACCGAGTCGGGATTGACCTCGGGCCGTTGCTCGTAATCGGCGCATCCGCTCAAGCCGGCGAAGATTGCTATCGCGCAGCCTAGCGCCGGCAAACCGCGCCGGATGCGCCACTGCCGCCGTTCACGTCGATATCGTCGGATGTCGTCAATCGGGCGCCGGAGGGTTGGGCAAGAATAGGCTCATAGGACCACCACCAAAGAAATCTCAGAAAGATTGCGACGCGTCAGTTTGACGTCGGGGTTTGCTTGCACTGGAGACTCGGTTTTCCGAGAATACTGCTGCCTTCATCGGCGAGCAGGCAAGCAATTCCATTCTCGCCCGCAGGTTTCGCATTGAGCAGTACTCCCTCCGCCATCCCTGATTCCAAGGAATTTCCCAGCTATCCGGATCGTTTCGAGAGTTTTGCCGCGACCGTGCGCGGCCTGACGGCGGAGCTTGGTTCGACGCCCCAGCGATGGCGCCGCGCGATACGAATCGCGTTGACCACCGCGGTGGGCGCCGGTGTCACGGCTACGCTCCAGATCGGCAATCCGCTGGGGCTGACGTTGCTCTACAACTTCGCCGCGCCCGAGATGACGATCGGATTCGGGGCCGGTGTCCGCTTCCTGCTCGGTGCCGCGATTTTGCAGGCCCTGGGGCTGGCGCTATGCGGAGCGATGGCGGATTCGGCGATTCCGCACTTCGCGATCTTCACGGTTCTCTGTTTGGTGAGCAGTTACCTGATCTACGCTAACCCACGGATTGGGCGCCTGTGGATTTGGGTGCAGATACCGGTGCTGACCGCCTTTTACCTGATCATCTTCGATCCCGGCGGTATCGGTTGGAACGACGAGCAGGCATTCGCCGGGGTGGCTGTCGCCGTGGCGATCATTTATCTCGCCAACACCGTCCTGTGGCCACAACCGGCCGCGGAGGTATTGGGTGAATCACTCGCCAACACGCTGGATCGCTCGCGGCGCAGACTTGCGTTCCTGCTCGACTGCTGGACGACCGAATACGATGAACCGCGGCCAGCAGACGACCGCCCGGTGGCCTCGAAACTGGGCTATCATTTGAACCTTCTCGACGCCGTAGCCCGTCATAGTGGTGGGATGGAGATGCTCGCCGCGCAGCTGGCGGCGGTGATGGTTGCGGAGCGGATCCATAACGAGATCGATCGGATCGGCGTGCTGGTGTTCGCGAACGTACCGGTAGCGATGAGCGATGACGCGCGCGGCGGCCTCGAACAGGCCGCGGTGCATCTGGACGCGATGCTGGAGCGGTACCTGGAAGAACTCGGCGGGCCGGGGAGAGGCTCAGCTTGGGAGCGCAGGGGCGCCGCCATTGGCGGTGACCCTGCGCTCCCAACTGGCCCGGCTCAAGGAGGACAGCGGTGGAGCGGCCGGAACCGCCTCCGCCCCACCGCTGTCCTCCTTGAGCGCCTGGAAAACCTCTGCGACCTGCTCGAAATCCACCCCGCCCAGTTGCCCCTGCATGCTCGTGTTCGATGATTCTGCTCAGCCCTCCGCTTCCCCAGATGCAGTCGCCTCTCCCTGACCAGGGAGAGGCGGACCGATCCCTGACCGCAGTCAAACATTGCATCGACCTTCCCATTCGCATCGCCTCCCCGCAAACTAAACCGCTTTCTCCTGCGTTACAGCGGCCGCCACACCATCGCGATGGCACTGGCTTTCGTAACCGGTCTGTTCGCCAATAATCCCGCTCTCCACGCCGCATTATGGTTGCTGATGATTGGTGGCCCGCCTAGCCACGGAGCGACGGTTCGCAAGTTCGTGATTCGCGCTATCGGCGCGGCTGCGGCTCTGGGCTTGGCCGTTCTGGCGACCGCGTTGATCAGTCCCAGCGCCACGAACCTGTTTCCCTACATGGTCGCGATTTTCATCGGCGGTGCTGCTGATGGCCTACATCGGCGAGGGCGGTGGGTTGCTGTCGTACCTTTCGATTGGTGGTACTGCGTTCGTGATCGCATTCAGCGGCACCGGACCGCGCAATGACGCTTTCGGCTCGATCTGGACGATCTGGGGAATCAGCTTTGGAATGCTGATCCGGGCGGTTGTTTCCATCTTTTGGCCCGAGCGCGCCAGCCGTACATTGGTCGAAGAGTTTCAAGCTCCGCTCGAATCGATGCTCGAGCTGGTCGCCGCGGCACATCGGCGCTCTCAAGACGCGCAAGCCGGGTGAGGACAGCCGAGGCAACGCTAATCACCGGGATTCGTACGATGTTGGGTATCGCCAATGACGCCCAACTGGAGGGGCGCGGCGCCGGTATCGATGCCGCTAACCTGGTCGACGCACTCGATACTCTGCGCAGGATCGGCTTCATCCTTGGGAATCGCGCATTGCGTGACCGCGAGCCGGCCGCCATCGCGGGTCGCGCGATTGATGGACCGGCTGAATCGCTGCGACGCTGCCGTGCACGCCCGTTTTGCGGACTGGCTCGAGTCTTTGCGGCTGCAGGACGCCGAAGGCACGCCCAGCCTGGCGCCGCTACGCGAGATGGTGATGAATTGCCAAGCCCCGGAGCTGAGCGGTTGGCCGGCCTCGACTCGCGAGGACGATTTCGTCATCGCGCTGGTGCTGACGCTGGAGGAGCAACTCAAGACGGTCTCGCTGCATTAGCCTGCGCAAATTTTGGTCAGGGAGAGGGAATCAATTGGAAGCTTTCGCGGTTTTAGTGTGACTTCGCAGTAGGGAGAGAAAGTTGTCGCTTCAGTCCCCGGGGTCCGAGGCCACCGCCTCGGGTGCATGCCCGATGGTGACACCCTTGCGCACACGGACCACCAACTCGGGACGCCTCGGGACTTCGACCTTCAGGCTGCGGTAGCCGCCGCGGTCGGGATCGGGAGAGGTGAATCCCACCGTGTACTGCTCGCTCAATTCCTTGCTGATCGATTCAGTTGCCTGGCGCAGCATCGCACCGTCGCCGACCTCGCGCATGATGTAGGTCTTGGCGCCGGTTTCGCTCGACAGAGTCTGCAACGTCTGAGCGTCAACGCGTTCATCCTCGCCTCCGCCCAGGATGGCTAAAGGTCCGATTGCGATCCCGAGGCCCGAGTCACCGACGTTAGGGTCGCCGATACCGATCGAGTAGACCAGCACCCCTTGACGGCGCGCCTGCACCACTACCTGGTCGATGCTAGAGGAACTGGCGGTGTCCATTCCGTCGGTGACCACCAGCAGCGCCTTCTTATCGTAGCGGCCACGTGACACCATGACCAAGCCGTCGAGGATAACGTCATAGAGCGCGGTTTTTCCGAACGCATACAGCAAGCTAAGCCGGCTCATCACTGCTGAATGATTGGTGGTAAAAGGCTGGAGCAGATACGGTCGGTCAGAAAACGCGAACAGGAACACGTCGTCGCGGGGATTCAGGGTTTCAAGGAATTCGGCAATTGCGGCGCGCGCCTGCGGAATCTTGGGCTCCATGCTCCCCGAGGTGTCGACCAGGATTCCAATCGAGACCGGCGCGTTAAGGTCCTTGCGGAAGAATTGAATCGGACGCGGCTGTCCGTCCTCGTACAAGCGGAAGTCGTCCTTGGTCAGATCCGTAATGTGCGCGCCCGACTGATCGGTAACGGTCACGGTCGCCTGGGCGTAGCCCGGTTGAGTGCGGAGTTGACGAGACGGGATCTCCAGTTCCTGCCCGGTCTGGGGTGCGATGGGCGCCGGTTCGGGTATCGCGGTCTGCGGTTGCCGTGGGGCGGCGGGAATCTCCAAGCACCGCGCCCGTACCGGGGCCCTGGCTCCCGGGGATTATCGGAGGCGCGGGAATACCCCCTTGTTGGGCACTGGCAGTGCGCACCACCAGTAGCGAAACTGACGCCGCCATTAACGCGAAGGCTATCGACTTAAGCACGTTGAGTTTGATCGTCTTCACGAGCCTTAACCCCAAACACTGACATCTTCCTACTTGCAGGTGTCGGCGGCAAGGCGGCCATATATATCAAACCTCCACTGATCGGACCACGCAGCACCTTCCGCCAAAAGGCGAATTGAGCTACACGATTAGACGCGATGGAGCGTGACGAAATTCGGCGGTCGCGCGGCAGATCCTCATGCCGGAGTTAACCCCGTCCGATCCGTGGCGTTTGGAACGGATAACACTCACCGGTGGCCTCAGGATGCGGATCGCCGTGGCTGGTGACGGTCCACTCGTGCTGATGCTCCATGGGTTTCCGGAAAGCTGGTACTCCTGGCGCCATCAACTGCGCGATCTCTCCGCATCCTATCTATGCGTTGCTCCCGAACTGCGCGGCTATGGCGAAACTGACGCTCCGCGCGGGGTGAGCAACTATAGGATCGAGGCGCTAACAGGCGATGTCGTTGATCTGATCCATCACTTCGGACGCCAGCGGGCGGTGGTAATCGGTCATGACTGGGGTGGCGCGATCGCCTGGGCGGCATCGCTTATGCATCCCGAGGTGGTGCAACGCCTGATCATTCTGAATTGTCCGCATCCGCTCCAGATGCGGCGCCATTTGCGCTCAAATTTTAGGCAGATGGCGCGCAGTTGGTACATCTTTTTCTTTCAAATACCATGGCTTCCGGAATTGCTGCTGCACGCCGGTGATTCTGCCCTGTTGATGCGCACCATCCGGCACGGAGCGGTTTGCAAGAAGGCGTTCACGGACGCCGACCTGGAGCATTTCCGCGCCGCCTTACGGCGGCCCTATGCCTTAAGCGCGGCACTTAACTATTATCGCGCGCTGCTGCGGGGTGACCTTATCGGTACGACGCCAGCGGATCACTGGATTAATCGAAAGGTCCAGGCGCCAACATTGATCATTTGGGGAGAGCAGGATTTCGCTCTGGCCAAGGAATTGACCTATGGGATGGAAGACCTGTTTGAGCATGAGTTTGAAATCAAGTATGTGCCGGACTCCGGTCATTGGGTGCAACAGGAGAAACCAGAACTTGTGAACCGCTTAATTCGGGAGTTTCTCTCCGGGCTCCCCGCGGCAGCGGGAGATGAGCGCGGGTAACCGATGCCGGCATCTCAATTCGCCGGTAGCTGCGTCAAGGCGCGGTTGCGCCAAAACAACCCTAGCAAAAAGGTGAGTATGAAGGGACGGTTTGTGGTAGCCGCATTGGTGGCGGTGATGGTAGTGGGACTCGGACGGACGGCGCACGCCCAGAACGTCACCCCGGAGAGCCTGGGCAGCTCGGGGCTGATCATGACCGGTGCCGGCGAAGACCGCCGGGCGGTGGGTATCGGGTTTTTCGTTGAAGTTCCCAGTCAGAGTTTCAAGGGGCAGTCGTTCATTTACCTGGTGACGGCCAGGCACGTCCTGCTCGACAGCGCGGGAAGGCCGCTTCACCTGATGTCGTTCGTGATCGGTCACGGCAAGGGTGGCGCGCCGGTGGTGTCCGTGCTGCCATCGGCGAATGAATGGTTCTTCGATCCCGAGGGATCGTTATGCGGACCTGGCGGCGTTGCCCTTTTCGCCCAATGGCGCGAATTACACCACAGTTCCGATCAACCGGGTTTTGGACAGCTCGGATTCCGAAAACCTGGGCGCGGATGCCTATTACGTCTCGTTGCTGAGCGAAGAGGGTTCGGTGGCGCCGATTATGACGGTCCATTTCGGACGGGTATCGATCGCCGATCCGGTTACGGCCACCGTACCCGGCGCGGACTTGCAGCGACTATGCTTCCTGGAAGGCCTCAGCACTCCACGTTTGAGCGGCGCTCCGGTTTACATCCGCACTGCGGACCGGGTCTGGTTCTGGGGTTTGCTTGAAGCCGGAGCCGCGCTGGCGGCGGAGCAGGAACACGGTGAGGGGATGGTTGGAGTGCTGCCGTCGGAGAAAATTGCCGAAACCGTCAAGGCGATGGCAGCGGCACAGGACCGTCACGCGGCAAGATCCGGCATGTAGCTTTCCGCACCAGGTATCATAGCCGGCAGACTCGATCTTTCTGACTCCCTCAACCGGGAAAACGCGCTTGCCTGCGGAGTACCGCCGGCGTGATTGCATGAGCAGTTGTTCGGCGTATTTTGCTCGCTGGCGATTGCAGCCGGTGGAGCGCTGATCAAGGGTTGGACGTTCCAAATTTGCCGATGTTTTGCGTGAATCTTATGGCCCCATTAGTCGGGCACAGTTTTTTGGAAGATTTGGCGCTGGTGCTGTGCGTGGCGGCCGTCGCAACGGTGATCTTCCAACTCCTGCGTCAACCCCTGGTGGTGGGATACCTGGTCGCCGGGATGGCGGTCGGACCGCATGTGCCGCTTCCAGATTTACGTCAGCCACGACCGGATTGAGCAAATCGCCGACCTCGGCGTTATCCTGCTGATCTTCTCTATTGGTTTGGAGTTCAAGTTGCGCCGCCTGCTGAGTCTGGCGCCCACCGCCGGGCTGGTAACGCTGATCCAGGTCGCCGTCATGATTGGGTTGGGCTACGGGGCCGGACGTTTGCTGGGATGGACTCCGATGGAAAGCGTTTTCACCGGCGCGATCCTGTCTATCTCCAGTACCACGATTGTTGCCAAAGCCTTCGAGGAGCAGGAAGTCGACGCGCAGCGTACGCGGACTATGCTTTGGGATTCTGCTGGCCGAGGACCTGGTGGCAATCGTGCTGCTGGCTCTGTTGACCGCGGCGGCCGCAGGCGAGGCGTTATCGCTGCGTTCGTTTTCCATTACTGGCGGGCGTTTGCTGCTGTTTCTGACAGCACTGATTGTGATTGGCTTGTGCACCGTGCCCTATGCTATCCGGGCGGTGGCGCGTTTGGGTCGTCCCGAAACTCTGCTGATTACGTCAGTCGGACTTTGCTTCGCCTTTGCGATGGCCGCCGAACATGCGGGCTATTCAGTGGCGCTGGGTGCGTTTCTGGCCGGGTCCCTGGTGGCGGAATCGGGACAGGGCACGATGGTCGAGCATCTGGTTGAACCGATTCGTGACATTTTCGGGGCGGTCTTCTTTGTCTCGGTAGGGATGATGATCAATCCCGGTCTTGCTGGTGACAGTATTGGCCGGCGGTGCTGGTGCTAAGCGGCGTGGTCGTGGCCGGCAAAATCATCGCTGTCACCGGGGCCTCGCTGCTGATTGGTGAACCGCCTGCGATCGCGCTAATGACCGGGTTCGCCCTGGCACAGATCGGCGAGTTCTCATTTATAATCGCGGATGTGGGACGCACGAGCGGGACAACGCGGCCGTTTCTCTATTCGATTGCCGTGGCGGTCTCGACCATTACCGCCTTCCTGACCCCGTTTCTGATTGGCGCTTCAGCGCCGGCCGCAGTCTGGATGCGGCATCATCTGCCCGGACCGGTGGCGAGCATGTTGACCCATTATGAGGGATGGGTAACGGGTGCGCGCCGTCAGCCCCAGCCTCAAATCGAGGAAGAATAAGCCGCGCATTCTGTTACTGTCAGTTTCAATTGACCTGAGCCGCCAACACAAAGTGGCGCCGCCCCACTTGCTTTACTCAAGGCGAGCCGATACCAACAATAGTTCCGGTATGCTCCCCGGTAGCTCAGTCGGTAGAGCGGACGGCTGTTAACCGTCAAGTCGCTGGTTCGAATCCGGCCCGGGGAGCCAATTAAAAACTCTTATATTCCCAGCACTTTTCGACATTTCAGTTGAGCAGAGGCTCGTCCGGATCTGGGGACTGTGCCCACTTTTGTGCCCTATGGCCCTTAAAATCAGAAGATTTGGCGGACTCGATCGCCGGTTCCAGAGTCGCGATGGCCTCCCGGCGGGCTTGGGCCCGAATGTGCGCATAGCGGGACAGCATCTTCGGGCTGACGTGCCCGGCGAGCTGACGGATCGTTCCTCGGACACGGAATTAATGTCGAGGAGATTTTCAGCGGGCAAGGGCAAGGAGCATCGACAAATCGGTGTGCTGCGCAAGATCCGGTTCGCCGGGAAGCAAAGCCGGCTGGATTCCCTCGCCCGCCACCTGGGTCTGTTCAAGGACGGCGAGCCTGTCAGTCAGATCATAATCTTTCAATAGCTAATGAAATCATCGACGATCGGTCTTCCACTCGGGCAATAGAGATGATCAAAGAGTCATTCAGATAGGGGCTGCTGCCGCACGACGGCCTTGTAGAGATGGTCGAATCATCGCTGTTCATGGAGTTTTCGAAGCCATGCGGATAAACTCCGTAGCTGGTTCGCCCGCGCCCATCAGCCGCCGATTCCGGCCCTGTCTGCCGCGCAGACAACGAAACAAGACCGCCGGCCTGTACCGCGCGCGTGGCCGGTGGATTTTGACGGGCTCAGGCCCATCCGGCCGATCGTGTACAGGAAGCCGGCCGCTCCCACGCTTGACGCGGTGGCGAAGCGGAGCGAGAAGTAGGGGATGAAAAGGGGGAAGCAGACAAGCAGAGCCGAAATCAGACGACTCTGACAGCGAAATCGCAATGACGCTCCAGGATGTCGCTGATTATCTGAACTGCCATTACACCACGGCCTACCGATTGGCCCGTAACGGTAAGTTAGCCGGGTTTCGCCTGGGTGGCGCTTGGCGCTGTCGACGCTCCGATCTCCAGGTGTGGATGGCGCGCCAGTACGAAGAGGCAGCGAAAATGAGACCGTCCAGAGGTCCCGAGCTGGACGACGTAATCAAGGCGAAGAAGCCTACCCCGTCGGGGTCGCCGGAACCGCAAATCGAAGCGGAAACCGTGACCCATCAAAGGCCTCGCTGTGGAAGGTTTCCTCGTCGTCCGCTATCTGTACGAGCAACGCGCCGATGGTCGGTAGGTCCGGCGGCCAGCGTTCACTACCCGGCAAGGCGGAAGATGCAGCTTATCGTCGCGCCGACGTGATGACCGCTCACCGGCACATGCCATCGCTCTGAAGCGTCTGTCCAGCCGGGCATGTAACTGTGGTCGTGACCGAAGTCTGCTTCGTAGGGACAGTTTCGGCCGGCGTACAGGCCGCCAGCAACGTCACTGCGAGAATCAATATGCCAAGCATTTTAGTCATAAAGACCTAACCTCATCTGCAATGGTCACCGCTGTCGCGTTCAAAGGTCAAGAAGTTAGCCTAACGTCGCGCGCCCTGCAGTTCATGGTGAAGCAACAGGCCGCACGTCTTCCGGCATTCCTTCGCGACCCAAATGCTGATGCGTGGCGCCAGACCTTCGCTCGATAAAGCAAAATGCTGGGGCATGCCAGCTTGTCGACAACCCAGGTCTACACGTACGTGGACGTGGAGCATCTAAGCAGGACGATCGGGCGCATCCGCGAGCGTGATCGAAAAGTGAAAAAACTTGAGATTTTGCTTTGAGGCGTTGCTTTAATTACCGCCCGCGGGGCTGTTAGTAAAATATTAGCTTTTCACCGCGCCGGTTGACGCCGCACCGTCTGACGTTTGTTGACGTTTCCGGGTTGATTTTCACTGCGGTACAAACCTAATAAAGCCTAATATTTAAGCCGGTTGTTAGTAAATGCATGGGGTTTTTCGGGTTTTTCCGGTCGCTCGCCGCCGGGCCTTGGAGCCGCTTGGAGTTTCGCTATTTGAGGTCTGTCTTCGAAAGATTACCGTTCTTCCTCGGGCTGCTTGGGCAGATCGACCATCTTGGCCAACCTCGACCGCTTTTGAGGCAGCAGCGCGCGCAGCGCCACTTTCTCGTTATTTGCGGGAGCGTTTCTTACGTAGTGTTGGGTTCTTAGCCTTGGCCGTCGTCAGATCACGACCCTTGGGCTGCCCGCTTTCGGCTGCCCGCGCGTGCTGTCGCGCGATCCACTCGTCGAGATCGGCCCGCCGAACCCGCCAATCACTACCCACGCGAAATGCGGGCAGACCGGCAGTTTTGATTAGCTTATAGAGCGTCATGAAATGGCACTTCAGATAGTCAGCCAACTCGCGGAGCGTCATGATGGCGTCGGCAAAGTCATCTGCGCCTGACCTTGGCTGTGGTTTTGTAATGTCCCGCCTCATCCTTTTTGCTCCACGCGGGCTCCTCGACTCTCTGATTTTGGGTCCCTATTTCCAAGACCTGCCAAATGTAAGGCTACCCCATTTTTTGGGCGATTGCATGCCGAAGCCCGGCGGCTATTTTCTCAATCCTGGGTTCGAGGGCCCAGGGTTTGAAGACTGGTAAGGCGTCGAGCAAGTGGCCACAAGGAGACTCGGAACCATCGTCTTGATCCGCAAAATTCGGTTCGTTCGAAAGACAACCGGCATTCAATCCGGCAGGGGACGGGACGGTCGAATGGAAGGGTCAAAACAGCAGGTGCGCTATGAAAGCACGCTCGCTTGCGATCTCTACTGTTCGGAGGGCAGCTTCGTCAGGGACAGCGGAGTGTTTTTCACAGAATGAGTTGTTAATTAAGTAAATCATAGCGCAAAAAGTTCGTAGATCTTTGCTATATCGGCTAGCCGTGAAGAGACTCTTTGGGTCATCTCGCACCGTACGCTTCGATGGCGGCACTGAATCTTGGCGAAGGAGAGTCGGATGATTAGGCTTATCGCCCTTGGTGTGGGTTCTGGGAGACTCGGAACTGTCCATACCCCCAAGACCCGGTCGAATACCATTTCATCCGCAAGCGGTTACATGGTGAGGATTCCAGCGCGGTCATGCACTGACCTTGAACGGGTTGGCCGACGCTTAGAAAACCGGCGCTCGCGAGGTTGTCAGAAAGCTCCTTGCGGTGAAGCTACTTGTGACTGGCCTTCTCCTCGATCGGCATATCGTCGAGCGCTCTTAGATTCGGACTTCGAAACAAAATGTCGTTCGTGGCATTCCGTAGCTCTTTGCACACGCAATCGCATCCATCTGTGATGCAAGATCCATGATTTTGCGAGCGACAGTTGAGACATAAATATTTGCTGTTCTCTTGTTTCTTCGGCATCTTTACAGCTACTCCCGTTGCTTTGAGCGGGTCCGCTCCGAGAGTCTCGTCATACGGCGATGTGAACGGGAGCGGCGGCCGCGACAGGAATCGGCTCTGGGCCAACTACTACTGACCTAAAGCCTGGCGGATGGTGTTTAGGACGAAGATGAATTCGCGTGGGTCTTGTACGTCGCCCAGCTTCGCCACTCTGGAGAGGGTTTCCATCTCTTGGCCGGTTATCTTGTGGATTTTATGGAGCTTCATGTCCTTGACGAAAGCATCCCAAGCAGGGACTCCGGCCGGCCTCTGCTGTTCGGAAATGATGGAACCCACCTTTGGGTTGGCCAACAAGAACAGGTTGCCGGCGTCCAACCCCAGGGCGTCTGAGAGTTTGACGACAACCTTGCGGGAAGGATGGCGTTTTTCCGCTTCCAGATGGCCGATGTACGGGACCGACGTCTTGATCCGCTTAGCGACTTCTTCCTGAGTGAGGTCGAGTTGTTGGCGACGTTCCCGGATGACCCGCCCGAAACCCCGAACCTTAGTACCCGCCATTTTCATGCTCCTAACGGACCGAGTTATCAAACGCTTATATAGGGTAGAAATTCGAAGCGGTTGGTTACTTTTGACCCTCAAACTTCCGGCCAGTTGTGCCGATGTACCCCATAGACAGGTTCGGCCCGTTCCCGTTGGCGACGCCGTCCCTTTTGGCTCTGCCTGGGGCCGTACACGCAGATCCAGATAGGACCGAATCGAGCGCCCATAAGCTATCGCGGACGAGCCCAAATCCGAGTATTCCCCCTTTGGTCGGCGGCGTAAGAGCAAGTCGGCTTTGACTAACGGCTTGACATCCGAATCCAGAGGAGCATTATCAGACCGAGCGGAAAGGAAACACGATCCTCCGCCTCCCGCGTCATGCCTAACCGCTAAATCAGTGCAACCCGCGAAAGGCGGGGGCAAAAGAAGGTCTGGATTTGGAAACCTGGCCCCATCGCGGACCTGCATCACGGAAATCCGTTCTTGATAACCCCCTCAAGCCGAGTATCACTGGCCTCACTAATCTGTTCGGGAAAGCCCACCTTGTTCCACGAGCATCAAAAAATCCTCCATCCCAATGTTTTTTGAATTCTTCTCATCCGCTTGCGTCTATAGTACGCTACGTGCTTTAAGTGTTTGGTCAATCATGGCTCCGGGGAATACAAAAATGGAAACAGCCGTTCAACGCTTCGGTACCGTAATTCGCGCGCGCCGACGCCAACTTGACTTGACCCAGGAAGAGCTTGCGCGGCGGATCAGGACGTCCGTACCGTACATCGGCCATCTTGAAACTGGAAAGCGCCATCCGTCCGAAAAGCTTGTTACCAAGCTTGCGGAAGCGCTTGGTTTAGACCCGCGGGAGCTGTTCTTTTTGGCCAATCCGGGAACCGAACGCCTCATTTTCCGAAATCAGGAATCCGATGGGGGCTCCGCGTGGAACGCCTTTTGCCGCGACGAGACCTTTCGAAGAATTCACAATATTACCGATCAGGAGATGCAGGCGCTCTCCGGGGTGGCGCTGTTAGGCGAGGTCAGGACTCCGCGCGACTTTCTTTTTATCCTTAATACGATCCGCCAAGCGCTTGGTTAATGTCACGAACGGCGCGAAGGCGACCTCTGATATAGAACGTGTGTCTTCGCGCCTCAGCTCCCCCGCGGTCCAGTGCGCAACCTCCATCAGCATCAAAGCTCTTCACGCCGGGATTTAATGAATCCTCGTCATCCCCTTGCGTCTATAGTGTGCTGTATGCTCTAAGTGACTGGTCGATTCATTTCTCGGGAGATTCAAAATGTGGAAACGTCCAGCGTTGAACGATTTGGCACCCTGATTCGTGCACGCCGACGCCAACTCGAGATGACCCAGGAGGAGCTTGCCCGTCGAATCAGTACGTCCGTTCCGTATGTCGGCCATCTTGAAACCGAAAAGCGCCATCCGTCCGAAAAGATTGTTACCAAGCTTGCGGAGGTGCTCGGTCTGGATGCGCGAGAACTGTTCTTTTTGGCCAATCCGGGAACCAAACGTCTCATTTTCCGAAATCAGGAATCCAATGGCGCCTCCGCGTGGAATGCCTTTTGCGCGGACGTGACCCTTCGCAAAATTCACAATATCTCCGACCTCGAGATGCAGGTGCTTTCCGGGGTAGCTCTTTTAGGCAACGTAAGAGCTCCACGCGACTTTCTTTTCATCCTGAATACGATTCGCCAAGCGCTGGGTTGAGGATCCAACCGGAGAAAGCTGACACTGACATAGAGGGTGCGTGCTGCCCTTGGCTGTCTCCTGTTCGGCGTTCCCGTTGCGCCATCATCTGCTAGGCAGAGTCTCCAGCGCGGGAAGCTGATCGGCGCTGAGATGGCGGGTTACCCGGTCCATTACGCATAGGGTGCCAAGTGCAAACTCATCCGGTGTGACCAGCGCCTGTCACCCGTAATATCCTATTGCGGCAGCGCCGGTGACCAGGGAATTTTCCGCAAACCGCAAATCGTGTGCCGCGTCGCTTGTCCGAGAGGATAACTGCCGACGATCGCAAAGGGTTTATTTGAGGTTGGCCGGCGTCTAGCGATGCTGAAGCAAGCCCGACTACCAGGCGATGTTAATATTAGCAGGAGTCTCCAGTTACCAACGTTACAGATGCCCAGATAATTCGGAAAGAAACGGTATCTTGACGTTAAAACCGAATTCCACCCATCAAAACGAAATGTAGGAAACGATCTCTTCATTGGTTCCGGTTGGGCTAGCGGGTTTGAAGTGGGTCAAATTCAAACTTGCCCTTCTTAAGGACGTCACCGCGCCAAGAGAGCTCGCAGCTGCAAAAATCCTGGAATACGGCGCGACCGGCACTTATGGAGAAAATGCGGTTCAAACAGCCTTCGTGCTAGCGACGAGAAGAGGCCGGCGGGCATTAACGGAAAAGGGCTAACAAAGTTGATGATAGCTTTCTTATTTAGCCCGATTATCACTTTTGTTCTTTGCTTCGGGGCAATTCCCGTCGTTAAACGTGCAGCATGGCAATTTGGGTGGGTCGCCAAGCCGGCCAATGATCGATGGCACAAGACCCCTGTACCTTTACTAGGTGGAGTGGCCGTAATCGCGGTCTTCGCTCTGGTGGGGCGTATTTGCGGTGCGCCGACATGGCTCGTGCTGGGCGCTGTGGCCTTGTGCGGTGTGGGGCTGATAGACGACGTCGTTAACTTGGCCCCCCGGACCAAGCTGCTAGCCCAGATTCCGTTTGCAATTATGGCTGCGGCATTGGTGGCTGTTCCGCCCTTTTTGCCTTGGTGGTTGCAATACTCACTTGTAGCGTTTTGGGTGCTTACCGCGATCAATGCGTTCAATCTTATTGATGGGCTGGACGGACTCGCGGCCGGTATCGGTGTTATCGCCACGCTTTCGATCGCTGTTATCGGTATTGTCCATCAGGACGGTTGGTTAGTCCTGACCGCATTGTCGTTTTGCGGTGCACTTGTCGGTTTCCTGATTTACAATTTTAATCCAGCCTCCATTTATCTGGGCGACGCCGGGTCGCTGCCGTGTGGCTTCGTTTTGGCTGTCCTTTGTCTGGACGCCGCACGCTATACCAACGCGCCGAAGCTGGCCATCGTGGCCATTCCCGTACTGCTCATGGCGGTACCCATCATCGATACTTCGATCGTGACAGTAACCCGCCTCGCGACCGGACGAGCAATTTCCAATCGCGGTCTGGACCATTGCCATCATCGACTCCATAACCTCGGGATCTCACACAGGAGCGTATCTTTCATTTTGTGGGCGCTTGGCGCGCTGGGTGGCCTGTGGGCAATGTTTTTGGCTGTAGCCAAGGGGTCTATTATCGCCAGCGTGCTCCCACTGTGCGTCCTGATGTTCGCCACGATCGGAATGTTTCTGGCTAATCTTTCCTTTGAGCACGAACCTCCCGGTCGGCTTTACACCACAATGCCACGGTTGAGCCGCTTAATCCTGAGCCTGGCTTATCGGCAGCGGGCGGTGGAGTTTGCGCTGGACTTCCTGGTGATTGCGTCAGCCTATTATGGCGCCGTTCTAATCCATGAAAATTTCCAGCCTTCATGGCTGATCGTCGTGCATTACTCGCGTTGGTTGCCGATGATCCTGGTTGCGGGGTACGTCGCGTTCCTATCTGCCAGAATCTACCGGCAGATGTGGCGATATACTGGGATTGAAGCGGCGCTGGAGTTCCTATTGGCGGCCGGCATTGCGGGGATGCTGGCGGCCGCGGTGCTGGCGCTGGCGGGCTCTGTTTCAGCTTCGGTGCCGGTATTGTTCGCCATTTTACTTTTCAATCTTCTGCTGGGGACGCGAATGTCCTTTCGGATTCTGAGGACTGGGCTTGCTCGCTTTGCTGCCCCTGTAAGGAAGGTGCTCGTGGTGGGAGCCGGGTCAATCGCCGAGAGCGCCGCGAGGGAACTGCTTCGCGATGGTGCGTGTCGTTTGAACCTGGTTGGATTCCTCGATAACGATTTCTTCAAGCACCGTATGCTGGTGCGGGGCCATCTCGTATTAGGCGGGATTTCCGACATTGACCGTGTTTACGATGAAACCGGCTTTGAAGAGATCCTAATCGCTCAGACCGATCCGTTAGGAGAGGATTTAGCGACGCTTCAGGACTTTGCAACAAACCATAACGTCAATTTACGTCGCTATTTGACGCATATCGATTCCCTGCCCATCGCAGGACCTCATAGGGTCTTCGGATCCCATTGCCGTTGCGTGTTGCTCCAACCACGCTTTTTCCCTGGCTGTTTCCAACGGTGATGGCGAAAATCAGAAAATAGCTTCCCATCGCCAGGAAAGATCGAATGTACCGGAGCCAGGCTGACATACCCGTCAGATGCGTGAGAGGTTTGGTTGGATATTTCGAAGACCTTGAGGCTAGCCTTGGGACCAAACCTGAAAGTACCGGCTGTGGTGGCGCGATCGGGTTTGTCGTACCGGTGCGGCAAGCGTTCCTATTTGACGCCACTTTTCGGCAAGCTCGCGATAATGGTCCAGGGGACTGATCTAATGGGCTTCGGACGGACAGCGAGGTCAACGCTTAATCTTCGCCGTAGGCCTTTGCTGCTGCAAGCATTCTATAACGTGGGCTATTTTGCACAGAGTTCAATCTAATCGCCGTCAAAATTGCGAAGCGCCCATTGGTCGATCCGGCATAATCCGTCTTGATCACTAACGCAGGCATCGGGAGATTGGCGAATTCTACGAAGAGAGGATTGACGGGATATGAAAACCAGATACCTGGGCCGAGTTGTTTCCGTGGATCAGTAATCACGTTTCTGGCGCTATTGCTAGCTGATGGAAGAGCCCATGCCCTCAGCATCTGTCTTCCTATTATCGGTTGCATCGGGTCTCCCTGCAAACCAGTCACCGCAATTCAGTTCCTGAAATCGACGCGGGCATGGCGGTAAGTGGTATCACTCTTCTGGTCGCTTCGACGATGGTCGTGGTTGATCGCTTTCGTCGCCGCTAGAAAACTCTTGCGGCGATAAGGCGTCTTCATCAGAGGAAGTCTGGCATTGGGTGTAACACCCTGATGCCAGACGCCGATATCGCACGCATGGTCAGCGCAAAATATTGTGCTTGAGAAATCCGCACCGGCTTGGCTGGTGTTTCCCAGGGCGTTTTACCCACACTCTCGTTTCGGAGTCGAGAGGCCACGCTGCACCGCTGGTGGATAGAGCGGCTGATCGTTCTGTTGCTGCTCCTGGCGGCAGAGTTGACTTGGCTCACTTTACCGTTTGACGTCAGCAAGAACCTGAGTGCCGGAGGCTTCTGGCTGGGATTGCTCTCGAAGGCTCAGGAGGGTGTGCGGCCGGTATTCATCACCACTTTGTCGCGATGCTGTTTTTCAGCAGGCCGGTGATAGCTGACGAATTTCGTAAGGTTGCCGGCAGCATCTGGGAGATCGACCCGTTTGGCTCCTGTGGCTAGGGATCCATTTGCTTCTGGCCAGTTTCTTGGCCGTTGGAACCGCGCTTCGGGGAGCGTTCTTTCCGGTTTTTGCCGCCGGAACAGAGGCTTGGTGGCTGCTGTGGGCCGCATTGGCGTTCGGGGCTTTCACCAGTTGGTGTTTGGCGTTGCTACCCGCGCAATTCTGGATCGGTTGGATCAGCCGCAGCCGTCTCGCCGTTTGGGGTAGTGTTGTGCTCGGTTGCATAGCGCTTCTCCTGGGGAACTGCAGCCAGTCCCTGTGGACCTCGCTTCTAGGGTCTACTTTCGAACTGGTGGTCGTGATCCTCAAGGCGTAGGGTATCACCGGCTGATCGTCGAGCCCCAAACCTTCGTAATTGGTACGTCAAGATTCACCGTCATATTTCCGCCCATGCTCAGGCTTTGAAGGGATGGGTCTGATTTGCACCATTCTTGCTGGTTATTGCTGGTTTTACAGGAGTGAACTACGGTTTCCGGCGGCCCTGTTTCTGCTCCCAATCGGGATTGCTACAATGTGGCTTCTTAATTCCGTCCGAATCGCGGCGTTAATTATAATCGGGGACGCTAATGCGGCGGCGGCAGTGAAAGGGTTTCACTCTGTCTGCAGGTTGGCTTTTTTTCAATTTAACCGCCTGCGGACTAATATGGGGCAGTTCAAGCAGTCGATTTTTCTCGAAGATGAGGCCGGCAATTGCAGCTCAACGCAGTGCGGCAGCGCCATATCTCATGCCGCTCATCGTGATCGTCGCTACCTCGATGGTCTCGCGGACGCTGAGCGATGGGTTCGATGTGCTATACCCAGCACGGGTCGTAGCGGCGGGTGTCGCGTTGTGGTGCTATAGGGACAAATTGACGTCATTTCTTCGGCGGCCCTCGCTGGCAGCCATTTTTGCCGGGAGATTGGTTTTTGGCCTATGGATAGTGCTAGCGCCGCATCAGTCTGCGAGCGGTTCCGGTTTACCCGGAATGCTGGGCTTTGAGACCTTAGCTTTGGCTGACTTTCCGGACAATTGGAAGCGTGATTACCGTGCCAATCGTCGAGGAACTCGCGTTTCGCGGGTTCGTGCTCAGAAAGCTCGTAGACTTCGATTTCGAAAGTGTAAGCTTCCGGCAATTCACCTGGGTTTCTTCTTCGGTTCGTCAATCCTGTTTGGCGTGCTGCATGGCGAGTGGATAGCGGGAATCGCGGCCGGGATGATTTTTGCCGCTGTTATGTATCGCCGCGGTCAGCTCGCCGATGCGATCGGTGCTCACATGACGACCAACGCACTGCTCTCGGTCTACGTGTTGCTGTCTCACAATTGGTCGCTGTGGAGTTGAGGCCCTGGGGAGTTTCGGCGCCCGCGTGGCCGCTCCGCGGGTTCGCGATGATATTCCCTCATTTCTGAGGATATATAGCTCGGATTGAGAACGCGCCAATAAGCACTTTAACCACGCTGAGCTTGAGCCAAGTATAATCTTAGTGCAAAAGAGCAGCTGGTGACTTCAGTTTCGTGATAATGCCGCACCGACACCATGCGCCCGAGTCTCATTAACACACTTATACAATTGTCCGGCCCGCTTCTGGGGTCAGACCAACACGAAAAACGAGGAGTTTCAGATCCGGGCGTTCGCATCAACGGCCGGCCGTATTTCTTGTCGACCAGGCATGCCTAATCCGTCAGTGCAACTATTTTTGCGGCCCGACTCGGTAGGAGCCGCTGGTTGATTGTTAGCACGCGTGGCCGCATTTGATCACGCCGGCAACGGCCACCCGCAATTTGACTCACCGCCATCTGCTGATAATGGAATCTTACATAAGCAATCCAGAAGCCCATTTGGCTGCAACTGCGGTTTCCGGGTCGGCGGGTGCCCCGTCCGTCAATTACCAACCCAACCGACTTGCCGAAATCACGCAGTTGCTGGACGAAACCAGGAACAGCCGGTGCAATCTCATGAAGACTCTCGGACGCGATCGCCGAACTGAATTTGCTGCTTCAGGAAGGCGCAGTACCATTCACGAGCCGTTCGCTCAAAGCTTTATGCTGTCGGCCGTTCATGGCGAGGACAGGCCGTTCATCTTCAGCACCCTGCGACTGGATGACGAGAGCTCCTTTAACTGGCAGACACGGTTTCGAAGTTTCTTGAAATGAGTCTCGACTCGTTGTTTTTAGCCCGGGTGTCGCAAGCCCCGCCAAGCAAGCTTGGCTTGAAGATTAAGTTTCGCCAACTGATGGGCCAACTATCCGACTTGAGCGCGCTCGCCGATCATGTGGAACAGAATACCTCGGATGCTCCTGAACCGCTGCAGCTCGCGCCTTCCCCCGAGAAACCGCCACCAACTATGGTACAAACCGCGCAGCCTCCCGCGGAACTTGCACCATTCGCACCGTCCGTGGAGGGGCAGGCGCGATGCTCAACCGTCAATGGAGCAGCTATTGTCGCCGGGGAAATAGAGGACTTTTGCGAACGCCAACTTCAGACACTGTCGGAGCTGATCGGTAAGCAACGGAAGGTTTTGCGTGACGCTGGGCGCGACGCCATCCGCCCGATGTCAGCGAGCACGGCAAAGACGGAGAGCGCGCGACCGGCGCTAGCGCTTCAGCCAGCCGTGCAAATGGAGCCTGAGACCGCGTCAGGCGCAACGGAGCTCCACGCGTCCCCGCAGTTCAGACCGCTTATACAGATCGGTGATAGCGTGGACCTCATCCGTTCCCACCAGCGTCATCTGGACGCGCACCCCGAACGCTACAATAGATACATTGCCGGCTCGAAGCAGATGACACAGAACCATCGAGCAACGCTAGGGGATCCTGCAGTCGGGGCCGGCGTGGACCCGAAATGGAAGGAACTGTTTGACCCAATAGTGACAGTCCGATCGAGGGCCTCCAATCTGTGGGAGGTGGACGGTAACCAGCACATCGCGTTGGTCAACGGATACGCCATCATGTTGGGACATGTTCTGGATCTTGTCACCGCTGCTGTCAAGGACCAGCTCCAAATCAACTATGAGACCGGGCCACAATTACCGATAGCGGGCAAGGTTGCGGACGCCATCTGCGAGATGATGGATATGGACCGCGCCGCCTTCTGTAACACCAGCACCGGAAAGTTTCTAGGTGCGGGATTGCCGATTCGCGCGCTCTCCGAGCTTGAGCTAGAACGTTTTTCGGCGGTAGACAACAACGCTGCGATATACGAGCCGCATTATCAGTATCGAGCGTAGCGTTCACTGACCATCTCCCGCACGCAAATGAAACACCTTTACAGCCTTTGCAAAGCATGTCATCTCGCAGCTAGATCCTGGCTGCTGAGTCAGTACGCGGCAGGTTTCGGCAGTGCGTTGTTGTGGCTAGATATAATAGTTCGTGCCAGATATCGGAATGTCCGCGGATAAGGAACAGATCATGGGCGAAAACAGAGGCGAAATCTATGCTCTGCCCGCTTCGGTGGGTCAGGAGCGCTTGTGGCTCCTGAATGAACTCGCTCCGGGAAATCCATCGTTGAACATGCAACTAGCTCTTCGGCTTACCGGTCGTCTTGAAGTAGGCGTTCTCAGGAAGAGTCTTGCGGAAGTTGTTCGCCGGCATGAGATATTACGTACCACATTCAGCACGATCGATGATAAGGTAGTGCAGATGATTCATCCGTCTTTTGTGGTTGATTGTGAGATTACTGATCTTCGGTATTTGCCCGAGTCCGAGCGTGATTCCAGGGAGCGACAATGGTTGCGCGAAGATGCGCGCGATCCATTTGACATTTCGAGACTCCACCTTGTTAGAAGCAAGCTATTGCAACTGCGCGAGGATCTTCACGTGTTAGTGATGTCGATGCCGCAGATCATTTGCGATGAGTGGTCGCAGCGTATTTTGGAGGGTGAACTCGTCGCGTTATATGAGGCGTACGCGGAGGGCGGGTCATCGCCTCTACCTGAACCGGCGGTCCAATTTAGCGACTTCGCGCAGTGGCAGAGCCAATGGTTGAAGATCGCACACTTTGAAGATGATTTATTATATTGGAGAGGGCAATTGGAAGGCAAATTGCCGCTCCTTGACCTT
The DNA here is from genome assembly GCA_963824565.1 of uncultured Pseudomonadota bacterium. Taxonomy (GTDB): domain Bacteria; phylum Desulfobacterota; class Binatia; order Binatales; family Binataceae; genus JAJPJA01. Next base: position 215,327 of record CAWGQB010000028.1, read on the forward strand.
CCTGTTGACCGGATCGCCCGAAGCGGGATGGTCGCGCGGGCAGAGACAGAAACTCTGTCGATATCAAAAGGGTTCGTCATAAAGTTGAAGGAGTTCTGCAAGCGTGAACAAGCGACTTTGTTCATGCTTTTGCTTGCAGCGTTCAATACCATCCTCTACCGATATACTGGACAGGATGATATTCTTGTGGGGTCGCCGGTTGCTGGCCGACCGCCAGATACAGAGGGGATCCTCGGGCCATTTTCCTATCCCATCTGCCTCCGTACCAGCCTTTCGGGTGAGCCGACATTCAGAGAAGTGATCCGTCGGATCGCCAGGGTCACGATGGAGGCTCTGATCCACAAGGAAGTACCATTGGCCCGTGTGACTGATGAGTTGGAGATCAAGCAAGTCCAAGGTCGCAATCCACTATTTCAATTCTATTTCCAGCACGAGCATGCCATCGCCGAGTCAAGACGAACGCGCGATCTCGTTTGGAGCCCATTGACGTCAATCAGCGCAGGAACAGCTTTCGACCTGCATCTGGCCACCATTGAACGGGACGGTGAACTGGAAGCGCGCCTTGAGTACAACCCGGAGATGTTCAAAGCGGCCACCATACGGAGGATGCTGGCTCAATTCCGGGGAGTTCTCGAAGCCGTTGTGGTCAATCCGGATATGCGAATTTCGGAACTACCGATGCAAACGCCTGCGGAACTTCTGATGGCCGGCTGCGCTTGGGCGAAAGAAGCAGAACAACCAGCAGGGAGTGCGTCGATCGTTGACGCATTCGAAGAGCAGGTCATTTTCACTCCCGATGCGGTTGCTGTTGCCGTGGACAATCAAGAACTTACGTATCGGGAATTGAACGGCCGGGCTGATGCCCTGGCGGAAGCCTTGATAGACGCTGGTGTGGAACCCGGTAGGGTAGTGGGCGTTTGCTCTGAGGATAGTGGCGATTTGCTTGTCGGGATGCTGGCAGTCATGAAGGCCGGTGCAACATACGTGTGGCTTTCGTCTGTCGAGGCTGTCAGAGAGTCGGCCATTGAACTTTTTCGTCGAAGCCTGAAGACGGTTGTTGTTGACGAGTGCGAGGAGAAATGGTTCCTGCAACGTGGCATTCGGACATTGTTGGTCGGCCAATCAGGAGCGCGTAGGCGATTTCCGCCCGCGGCTAGAGTGGCGCGCCATCACGGATTGGTAGCTTCAGCCAGCATGCGGCTTGCCGCTGGCCCAGCCGGCGAGCCCGTAGCATTGGTCATTACTAACGCTGCATTGCTTGTCCGGGTCCGTGCAAGTGCGAGTGTCTGTGGCCTTGAAAGGGGTGACCGAGTGGGCCTGGTCGCTTCGTGCAATGTTGAAGAAGGAATCTGGGCGTCTTTGATTAGTGGTGCGACCGTTGTTTTTGTGCCCGCAAAAAGACAGAGTTCGGGTCTTGAGTGTCGGCGCTTTATTTCAGAGCGGCAGTGTAATGTTATTTTCCTCGACCCATCGAAGCGAATGCAATCGATAATACCTCGCGACGAACACGAAAGCGCTTTCCCCGAAAATGTGCGGCTCGTCGTGTTCCAGGGTGAACCGCTTCCATCAAGACGCCTGCAGGCCGTGGAAAGATTGTCTGGAGGGTGCAGCACTGGGATTAGCAGCTATGGTAGGCCAGAGACCGGCACGATGGCCGCCCTGTCAGCGCCGGTGCGGGCGCTTGACCGCGATGTAAGCGGAGGTGGTGTAATTTTGGATTACGCCGCCCCGGGTTACGGTATTCGCATTCTGGATAGACATCTGCAGCGGGTCCCCGCCGGTGTCTATGGGGAGATCTGTGTCTCCGGACCAGGGGTTTGTGAGGGCTACTTTGACCAGCCGCAACTGACGGCCGCGCGGTTCGTTGCCGACCTACGCGATGGCACGCGACTGTTCAGAACCGGTGACCTGGGGAGGTGGCTGCCAGATGGCCGGATCGAGTTTCTGGGTTCCAGCGAGCGGCATCTTAACGTCGAAGGGTTTCGTCTCCATTTGGGCGCGCTGGAATATGCCCTTACTTGTCATCCGTCCGTAATGGAGGCTGTAGCCGTTCCTTCGGATGCTGCATTCCAGGACCAGCGTCCTAATGTCTATGTAGTGACGGACCCGAAGGCAAACAAATCTCTTACCGCCCAACGGAAGGCAGACCTCAGACGCGAGCTTCGTGCCATTGCAAGCGGCCAGACTCCCGAATATCCCGAGATCGCCCGTATTGTGTTCAGCAGCGCCTTGAAGCGTGATGTAAACGGACGGTTCGACCTGAGTGCGCTAGAGCCGGTGGATTTTGCCGACCAACGCGCGACCCCGCCGCGCGACGAGTTAGAATCAGAATTGGTCAGAATATGGGAAGAGATTTTTGCGGTCCGCCCGATCGGCATCCGCGACAATTTTTTTGAGCTTCGAGGCCACTGGATCCTTGCAGTGCGCTTGTTTGAAAAAATCAGAACGGTCTTCAAACAAAACCTTCCACTCTCAACCCTCATTCAAGCCCCTACCGTCGAAGGTTTAGCCAGAATCATCGGCGGAGACGACGGTCCCGGGAAGTTCAATTCACTCGTACCAGTACGACAGAGCGGGCAGCGCTCACCACTGTACATAATCTCGGGCCTTGGGGGTAATATCACCCGTTTCCATGACCTGGCGAAACTGCTTCACCCTGACCAGCCCGTCTATGCTCTCCAACCGCCCGGCTTGAATGGTTCCCGGCCTTATCTGACACGTATCGAGGACATGGCTGTTCACTATGTCCGTGAAATCAAGGAGATACAGCCAAGAGGTCCGTATTTCCTTGTGGGCTACTCCTTTGGCGGACTGGTCACGTTCGAAATGGGGCGAATTTTGCTGGCCCAAGGAGACGACGTGGGCCTCCTCGCTCTGTTGGACCCGCCGGAGTGGCTTTATTTGTGGCTTGCACGGAGGGCCATGAGAGGCCGCCACGGGCGCCGAGCCTATCGAGAGCCGATCCAAAAGCATCGATATTTGGACCGAAGCGGCTCGAATATTTGCGAGGCCTCAGGCGGCGCAATTCAAAACTGTATGTCCCGGCTTTTTACCGCTCTCGGACGCTCCCTACCGCAAAAGTTAAGCACGGTGGAAGAGATAAATTCCTTCGCGGCTGCTCATTATGTACCGCAGCATTACAACGGTCGAATCACCTTGTTTCGCACCATAAATGACTTCAACCGAAACTTCGAAAATGAACTTGGATGGCGTTCGCTGGCAGCCGGCGGGGTCGAGGTGCATGAAATCCCCGGCAATCGTCACGATATCATGGCGGAGCCAAACGTCCGCGCCCTCGCCGACAAACTCGAGCAGTGTTTTAGTCACGCACAACTACCCGTCAAAGGAGTTTTTGAAACGGAGCGCATTCATGTAGAGCAGAGAGTTGGCATTGAAACGGAGAAGCCAACGCATTCATCTGTTGTTGCCCATCCGTCCCAAATGCGAGCTCTCAATGGCTAGTATCGCCGCGGCTCTCGGACGGTGTGCCAGTTTGTCGTCACGCTTGAGATGCGGCAGGTTACTCCTGAGCCGGGTTATGTCGCAGCTTTGATGAACGGTGCGGGTACGCGTCGGTGATGTGTTTAGGTCGCGGTACCCGACACCCCTACCGCGACCAGATCAGAGGTGGCTTCTTTGGGAGCTCTGTTGGTAGGGCAGGGCCAGGTCACGCTTGCCGCGGGTGCCGGAGTTACGGGAGACGCCTTCAGCGACGAGTCTCGCAGCCGCCGGAACCAGGCCAGCCTGACTAACGGAGGCGCTTCGGCCAATGTCATTGCCGACATCCGCACCATCCCATGCGACCGTCGATTCCGACTCGTATCCCGCGTCGAATGAGTGTTCCACTGCTTGCTCACCCACTCAACTCCAAGATCCTCGATTACAGACATTCATCATGTAAGTCGTCCTTCAGCCACACCGACCTTTATCGCCTTTTGTAAAGGCAATTAACTCTGAGGCCGAGCGCGACACCGCTTGCTACAATGACAGGCCCTCCGACACCTGTTCCAACGACGTGATCATTGGTGACCTCGACCCTGCTCGTCATTGGGCCGAATGGCAACGCAAACCCCAACTCACATATAAGCCGCACCCCATCGGGTAAGCCACGCCGGCCGCGACCCCAGCCTCACTCCAGCCGATGGCAACGACTACGCCGAAGATAACACCTAGCTGAGCGCCAACTGCACGTACTCTCCCTTGAGTAGCCAAGGCGGTGGCGCCGAAGACCTCCGCGGACATACCAAAGCGGGAATGGAAAACCGACCTAGGAGTTTTGGAATTTGCGCAAGGCACATCGTGGTCAATCAGTACAGCATTTTTCAGGTACTCCCAGAGTGTCTACTTCTGCTAAATTGGTTCAGATTTTACCATGATTTCACTGCTGGCTCTAACTGTCTATTTTCTCACACTCTTTGTGTACATTACTTCTTGACAAGCGCAATCAACATGATGTAGATAGATGAGCCGTGCGCGCCGCCGGCGTCTGTTGCGGCGAGCGGCCTGCGCGGCTAAGTTCTGCGAACGCGGGAAGCGGAAGATGGCGGCTTGGAACGTGGCGGTGGGAATCATAACCGTTCATGAAAGAGCGCTTCCTTGCCCGAATTTTCCGTTCCCTCCGGCAGAACGAGGGCTGGTGGGCTATCCGGGGGTATTCTTTGTTCTTTGCAGAAGCCTGTTATCGACCACTCAAGGAGAGAGTCAATGTAGTTGCTATTGAACTATGAAAGCCAATGCTTTCGTCACAATTTAACAGTGCGTCCCTCTTCTGGCAGTCATGTTAAGACCCGGAGCGAATCAAGGCGGCGGCTGATCGTGAATATAAAAATAACACTGTGTAGATAAGAGGGATCGGCAAACGCGCAGGCGAAGGCAAACCTATGGGCTACCCCAATGTAGTGGATAAATGCCTCCCGATCAGGTTAGGACCGCAAAAATTCTAGAGTTCGGAGCGCTAGCATAAAGGAAGGTATGACAGCTGGCACAAAAAGTGCTCAAAGGGTCAGCCTTCTAACGAGCCTTGGAGGAGTGTTGGTCTTGAGGCAAAAAGGCTGTTTTATATCGCTATCAAGAATAATCGCAGATTCTTTGGTTTATTCTCTTGCTTTCTCAGCCCAGAAGACCGCAAAATTGCCTGTCGCTCTGGGAGTGATCCTGGCATTCCTGAATTTTGCCGGTAATAAACATCGATAGCGCTTATGCTCGGGGCGTTTCATCTTTCTCGTCAGGGTATTCCAGGAAACGGAGCCATTCCTTTAGTCCAACGCCAGCGCCGACTTCTATTCGGACATCAACCGCGAGGCCATCCCCAAGTACCTCGCCCACGCCCACTGCTACTCCGACGGCAGCTCCGATTCTTGTGCCGACATCATCGGCGACTGGGTCACCGATACCTTCGACCACTCCGACTTCTACTCCAACACCGAATCCGGCGACTTTAGTGACGACTGATTCTTTGTTGAACACTGGTAGAGCGGCTTCAGTGAGCTATACCGCTCCCGGTTCGAATGCGGGCATTGCGATAGTAACGTCGAAGACGAACTCAAGCGACCAATTGTGGGAACTATTTTCCGATCCTTTTGCCATTGGGTCTGGAAGCGGCACGATCGAACATGGCCTATTCGGGCAACGGCTCGATCACCTCGACCGTCAATCTGTCGGGCCTCCACAACCAAGCGGTTAACGCGTATCCGTTCATTTTCTACGGCGGTGACCCGTACGGCGATCAAATCGGCGATCAGCCGCCGCAGTTTCCGGCACAGCTTAACTCGATGAGTTCGCTCATATTCGACGTCACCTATGCGCTGACCGGCACACCGGCAGGCGACATTGACGTTCTGTTTGACCAGTACCTGATCCCGAGCTCTACCTATAGCGGTGGCCTTGGCGGTGTCCTCGAGGTCGAAGTCCTCCCCTATTTTAACTTTGCGGATGGACAGGCTTGCAGTTTCGTTAAGACCTTTAAGGAGCCGATAACAATTAACGGCACGGTTACCAACGTGGCCTTTAGTGAGAACTCATGCGGCCCCGGCGCGGGATCAGATATTCTTTTCTATCCACCGGGCAACGGCTACCCTGCCGACGAGATCCGTTTCAACATGCTGGATTTCGCGAACGAGGCAGCCAGCACCGCCGGACTAAGCAGCAGTTGGTGGCTCGCGGGCCTCAGCTGGGAACCGAGTTTGGCGATAGCGCGGTCCAGAACTTTACGTTCAATGTGACGAAGCTCGACATTGAACAGACCCTAACCACTGGAAGTTTAACTCCATAGCCTTCATCTACACGCAACTCCCGCGAAAACGGGATTTTGGCTTAGCGATCGGCGATTTGTTGCGGCGTGCGGGGCTCATGAACGGTGCCGAGGGCGGCGGCGCACCAGGACGACGGGAAGCGCGGTGGCACTGGCCTAGGCCCCCAACGACATCCGGTGTGTCGACTTCAAATGGTGGTTTCGTACCGGCGATGGCGCCGAGTGTTATCCGCTGACCGTGACCGATGCGTTCAGCCGCTATCTGCTGTGGCGCCAGGTGACGTCGCCTGCCTATGAGGCTGTCGGCGCAACTTCGAGCGGCTGTTCTGTGAAGACTACCTGTCGGCGATTTTGACAATCTGGCCTGACCCATTTCGACGCTTACATTTGACCGATCGCACGTGTGTTCAGCTTTAAGAATCCGCTACGCCTGATCCTCTAATTCTCCGTTTTTCACGATGCTGGCGGCGCAGCAACACCGCTTCGATCCATTTCCGCGCCGAGTCAATCATGACCGCACGCATGAGGCCTTGGGGCAGAGTGTTCCGGTGGCCCATTACACGCGCTCGGATGGCCCTATCTGGCGCGCTTGGAAGGTCCGGTCTGCCCGGCCGATCGAACGGCGTCGGGTGGACAATGATGGTGAAATCAAGTGGCAGGGCGAGTACGTGTTTATCGCGGGGCCGCTGAACGGGGAAGTGATTGGCTTACGTGAAAATAATGACGGCGATGCAGAGGTGACCAGTGGATCTGATCCCCATCGATGCGATTACGTTCAAGCTGGAAACTGGCGTGCAAACGGCTCTCAAGTTGGTTCTTGATGCCGGAGCGAATGGCCCACAAGGCCCACAGCCTCTGGGGACAGCTTTAAAATCCCGGCTATGGACTTGTGGTGAAGATCGAATTTATTTCGTGGAATTGTTCCCTCGTGTGGAGTTCATCATGACCAACCTGGCGGCGTAGTCTGGGTCGATCACAACGAGCGACATCCGAGCAGTGGATCAAAGAGGGTAAGCCGGCAGTCGCTACGACGCGGCTAAGCTGCCATCGCTTCGGGGGCCAAAGATGTGGGGCTGTGCTGAGAGTGAACCCCATGTCTGGCCAATCTGTGGCGGCGGGTGATGACGCTTCGGGTTCGCCACCTGGTCGCTGACCGCCTTTCAGCAGCGGCTCGTAAAGAGCGGACGGCTTACCATGCGCACTACTATTGGTTGACGTTGGCCGACAGGCATCTCACCCGACCATTGCTTTCCGACATGCTAGCGATCGCGCGCTGCTGTCCTCGGCGGGATAAGGCGCGTGCAAAACCGGAGCAGATTTTTAGGTGACGCTGAGGTGAACAGGGAAAGAGTCTGAAGGACCGCTCGGAAAAGGGGGCGTTCGCGGACATTGCGTAACTGCATCTGAAAGCTTGCGGAGGAAAGTCCTTCCGCGTATAAGACGGGTTCGGAATCAGAAGCCGGAATGTCATGGTGACAGCCGTGTGCAAATTAGAAAGCCGACTGTACAAGGTTTCGTGCATGAAAAATTTGCACGCCTGCATAAAAGGGCCTCGAAACGTTAGGCAACATTAGGAGTCCCGCGCGAACGCAGGCAGGCGAAAGCCAAATTGAGATCTTTCGGGGAAGAACGCTAGAGCTGCCACGCACAGTGGGCAAATGCCACCCCGCCAGGTTGGGGGAAAAAACTAGAACTCTGGCGCTAGCGATTAGGAAGGTTGACCGGTTCTCCGCAGTCTCGGGTTGGCGCAAAAAGTGCTTAGTGAGCCAGTTTTCAAAACTGGTCTTCAAGGAGTGGCTGAGGATGAGGCAAAGAGCCTGCTTCGTATCGCCGTTAGCAAAAAACTTGCTTCTCTTAGAATCACTTATTCTGCAGGTGGCGCTGGCGCTCCTGCTCTTCTCGATACTAACGACCGATCGGGCTTATGTTCGAGCATTCCATCTTTCTCGTCGCGCCGTCATAGACAAAGCACGCCCCCTTTTTCTCCAACACCAGTTCCGGCGAACTTGGTGACTTCTGATTCTTTGTTGAATACAGGCACCGCAGCTTCGATAACCTATACAGCTCCCGGTACAAGTTCGGGCGATGCGATAATAACAGGCAATTCCGGCAATCAATTGTGGGAGCTGGACCCCGATCCCTGGGGTATTACCTCTGGAAGTGGCACGATCAATATGACCTATTCGGGTGCCGGATCTATTACTACTACGGTAAACCTGACTGGGCTTAATAGCCAAGGTGTCAATGCCTATCCGATGATTTTCTATGGGGGTGATCCGTGGGGTGACCAGATCGGCGGCCAGCCACCGCAGTTTCCCGCGCAGATCAGTTCTATGAGTTCGCTGATAGTTGATGCTTCCTATTCCCTGTCCGGCGTGTCTGTTGGAGATATAAACATCCTCTATGACGACTACCTTATCCCTTCACCCACCTATACAGGCGGAACTGGCGGTGCTCTTGAAGAAGTCCAAGTATTACCATATTTCAGTTCCGCTTACGGTTATGCTGGCAGCTTTGTTAAGACCTTTACGGAGCCAGTGACGGTGAACGGTACAGTTACCAACATGAATTTTGACGAGTATTCGACCGGAACGGGCGCTGGTAACACGATATCATTCTACGCTGAGGCCGACCAGGCAGTTATTTCGGGCGAGGTCCGACTAAATCTTCTGGACTTTATGAACGAGGAAGCTACTACTGGTGGAGTAGATTCAAGCTGGTGGCTCGCAGGGGATCGAATTTGGCCCGGAGTTCGGTTACGATGCTGTCGAGAACTTCACGTTCACTGTGACCAACCTCGATATTGAACTGACACCAGCCACGGGAAGCCCAACGCCGGTACCCATTCCTACACTAACAACGACTCCATCACCAACACTCTCGCTCACTGCTACTCCAACGCCAGCTCTGACTCCGATTTCCACATCAACCGCGATTCCATCACCGGTGCCCTCGGCCGTGCCCACTACTACTCCGACGCCAGCTCCGACTCCTGTTTCCACATCGACCGCGATTCCATCACCGGTGCCCACGGCCGCGCCGACTTCTGGTCCAACACCGAATCCGGCGACTTTAGTGACGACTGATTCTTTGTTGAACACTGGTGGTGCGGCTTCAGTGAGCTATACTGCTCCCGGTTCAAATGCGGGCATTGCGATAGTAACGTCGAAGACGAACTAGAGCGACCAATTGTGGGAACTATTTTCCGATCCTTTTGCCATTGGGTCTGGAAGCGGCACGATCAACATGGCCTATTCGGGCAACGGTTCGATCACTTCGACCGTCAATCTGACCGGCCTCGACAACCAAGCTGTTAACGCGTATCCATTTATTTTCTATGGCGGTGACCCGTACGGCGATCAAATCGGCAACCAGCCACCGCAGTTTCCGGCACAGCTCAACTCGATGAGTTCGCTCATATTCGACGTCACCTATGCGCTCACCGGCACACCGGCAGGCGACATCGACGTTCTGTTTGACGAATACCTGATCCCGAGCTCCACCTATAGCGGTGGCCTTGGCGGTGCCCTCGAGGTCGAGGTTCTCCCCTATTTTAACTTTGCGGACGGTCAGGCGTGCAGTTTCGTTAAGACCTTCACAGAGCCGATAACGATTAACGGCACGGTCACCAACGTGGCCTTCGAGTGAGAACTCGTGCGGCCCCGGCGCGGGATCAGACATTCTTTTCTATCCACCGGGCAACGGCTACCCTGCCGACGAGATCCGTTTCAACATGCTGGATTTCGCGAACGAGGCAGCCAGCACCGCCGGACTAAGCAACAGTTGGTGGCTTGCCGGCTTTGAGCTGGGGACTGAGTTTGGCGATAGCGCGGTCCAGAACTTTACGTTCAATGTGACGAAACTCGACATTGAACAGACCCTGGCCGCGGGAAGTTCAACTCCATAGCCTTTGGTTCCAGCCAACCTCCCGCGAAAACAGGATTGGCTTGGCGGCGGATAGTGGCTCGTAGCTGGAGTCGCTCAGAAAAAAGGAAGACCCGTGCGCAGTTGTCCGTCGATTGTCGGTCCGGTGCTCGTGTCGGGAGTAAGGCCATGTTGGGAGTTGGACGCGAACCGCATCCAGAATAATGTTGGCTGCGCTCGAAAAAGGAATATTTTCGGTTCTGATGCCTGTTGACCTCTTCCGGCCGCGCGGTTGGTTAAACGAAATGGCGATGCCCTTTGCTTGGACGTGCCACAAACTGGGTCGATTGCTCGGGCTCAGTGCGCTTCTTATGCTGGCCGGGCCAGACCGGCCGGAGGCAGCGCAGAGTGCAATAGCGACCACTTTGGCGGCAATTGCTCGGGTTGACGTCAGCCAGAATCCAGCGTTGTCTGGAGTTGTCGGGTTAGCCTCGGTCATAAATGGTGATGCAGGGCGCACTCAGGAGACGTCAGTCGGACCCACGCCCGCGAGAAAACCAACTTGGACCGCGACCCGCGCGATCATCATTTGATGCCGGGCCCAAGGTTCAAAGGCCCAACTCCGAAACTTGGCACGGTGCCTGGGTCTGCGGCGAGCGCGAACCCTGGTAGCCTGAACATTTCGAGCATTCCAGGTATCGTCCGAGCGTGCGCTGGGTTCCTTATGAGCGGTACCGACTTTAGCGCCGGCTTGGTAGCCAAGCTCTTCAGCGCTACCGCCACCGGCCAGGTCAACGTCAGACCATTGACATCCCCTGCCCACACCCCGACGCTTCTAACTGCCGACGTGCTTGCGGCGACCACTCTCGGACAAGGCTTCGTGGCGTCTGCAACGCAGACCGCGACTCACACACCAACTCCGACTCCGACGCACACGCGGACGCAGACCGCGACTCACACACCAACTCGGACTCCGACGCACACGCCGACGCAGACCGCGACTCACACACCAACTCCGAGTCCGACGCACACGCGGACGCAGACCGCGACTCACACACCAACTCGGACTCGACGCAGACTGCGACTCACACACCAACTCCGAGTCCGACGCATACGCGGACGCAAACCGCGACACGCACACCAACTCCGACTCCGACGCACACGCGGACGCAGACTGCGACTCACACACCAACTCGGACTCCGACGCACACGCCGACACAGACCGCGAGTCGCACACCAACTCGGACCCCGACGCACACGCGGACGCAGACTGCGACTCACACACCAACTCGGACTCCGACGCACACGCGGACGCAGACTGCGACTCACACACCAACTCGGACCCCGACGCACTCGCCGACGCAGACTGCGACTCGCACGCCAACACCGACTGCGACGCGAACACCGGCCAAGACCGCCACGCCTGTCCCACTCCGACGACCTTAGTGACGTTTGACTCTTTATTCAATACTGGTACAGCAGCTTCGAAAGCCTACACTGCTCCCGGGCACAAGTTCAGGCGTTGCAATAGTAACATCTAAACGAATTCCAGCCATCAATTGTGGGAGCTGTATCCCAATCCTTGGAGCATTACCTCTGAAAGCGGCACGATCAATATGACTTATTCGGGGACAGGCTCGATTACGACGACGGTAAACCTGACTGGTCTAGATACCCAAGCGGTCGACGCCTACCCATTTGTTTGTATGGAGGTGATCCATATGGCGACCAAAATAGGCGGCCAGCCGCCACAGTTTCCCGCTCTTACTCAGTCTATGCGTTCGCTGATCGGCGACATATCCTATTCGCTGTCCGGTACAACAGGTGGCGATATAGACATCACCTATGATGAGTGGCTCATTCCTACGCCCCTCTATATAGGCGGAATCGGCGGTTCCTTGGAAGTCATGGTGATGCCATATTTCAATTTTGCCTACGGACCGGCCGGCAGCTTTTGTCAAAACCTTCACGGAGCCGGTGACCGTGAACGGTACAGTCATCAATATGAACTTCGACGAGTATTCGACCGGGACAGGCGGCGGTAATACGGTCTTTTTCTACGCTGAGGCCGCTCAACAAGTTACTTCGGGTGAGGTTAGACTGAATCTTCTGGATTTTATGGAAGAAGGAGCTAGCACTGGTGGAGTGGATGACAGTTGGTGGCTGGCGGGGATTGAATTTGGCACGGAGTTCGGTGATAGTGCTACTGAGAACTTTACGTTCAGAGTGACGAAGCTCGACATTGAACAGACCCTTGCCACGAGAAGTCTTATTCCGTAGCCATCGACATGTTTCCGCCTTTCGAGACACCGGACCCGTCTCGTCCTTCAGACAATCACGATGCCCGCGTTCAAAACGGTCAGCGGACGACGCCCAGGCGAAAATGGACCCACAGATTCGCTTCGACGGCACGAGCTTGGAAATTCAGAATTTCGTGCTTTCGCCAACAGTGCTATATACGGCCTGTCTGTGCCTCTTAAATTTAGATTCGAGGTTTAGCGTCGTTTCGGGTTTCCCTCGGCGTAAATGAAACCACAATTTAACCCTTGTGAGTCCTGGTCTACCAGCCCGACCATTCCAATGGTCCTCTGGCAAAGGTGATGAATTCCGAAGCCTTTCGGCGTTTCAGTACATAGTTGGCATTCGTCACGAACGCTAGACTGAAGCCAGTTCCTCTTCCACTCGGCGACGTCTTTCAAAGACAACGCTCTGCTCGATGATGACGAGCGATTGGGGAATAACCATCTGTGTCAGCAAGCTACGAGCGGCCCGCCTCGTGGGGAATGGGGCGGACCGGTTGGAAAAGGCCTTGGAGCACGAGGTTCAACATGCACATCGGTGTTGAATCGGACGGTCGCATACTACCGACGAAGTGCTTAACAGCGGTGAGCGAGCACCGGCAAACGGCATGGAGGGAAGGCGACCGACCAAGGAGAACACCAGGCTTCGGACTGGCAGCGCCGCCCCGGACGCAGAGCCGGATCAGCGAGTTGAGCGGTGTTCCTGAGCTAGCACGTAGGGACAAGGCGAGGTGGTTCAGCGCGCAGTTCCACCATGTCACGGATGCGCTGCTTCGCGAGAGCTACCACGCCCCGAAGGTGAGATGCGGCGCCCGGAGTCGACGGCGTGGACCGGCATGAGTCCGGACCGCTGGCGGAATTGCATCGCCCCATCCATCGGGGAACCTATCGCGCACAGCCTTGCAAGAGAGCCTACATCCACAAGCCGATGGACGACAACGTTCCTTTAGGCGGCGATCTCTACCCTATTTCTGGCCCGCGTCATAAGCTGAGGAGATGAATCGGATGGGTGTACGGCGACTAGCCGCTATAATCTCGCTTCTCGCGGTGATTCTCACCGGAGCTTGCTCATTCTCCGCTGCGCAACCGTTGGACAGCTATGGCGGGACGGTCGCCGTGCGGTGTCGGAGCGGTCCCAAACCACATTTCTACACGGAGAAGATTGGACACCGATGGTGGCTCTGTGACCCTGCTGGTAACGGCTATTTCCTAAAGGGCGTTTATGACATTGTCCCGAACAACAACAACACGCAGACGAGCTTTATCCAGTCAAAGTATTCCGGCCCTCTCCCTAATTGGGAAGCCAATTGGGCGCTCCAACAAGTCCATCGGCTGCAACTGTGGGGCTTCAATTCAGTCGCGGAATATTCCATCGCTGAGCTGACGCCAGTCGCGACCGATCAGGCGTGGAGAACGAACGATAATACGATTCCGGTGAAGATGCCATTTTCGATCATTGAGATGATAAGCCACGACGCTTTTCAAAATGTCAATGATTGCAGGATCAGCTCACCGGTAAAGGATATTATGAACGGCGTCGGCTCTGTATACACGGGCTACCGCTACAATTTCGGCGATTACTTTGCCCCGAACTTCAGTACCTGCGCCGCGAATGTGCTTGCCAACGATACCTGGGGCCTCCAGCAGGCGCTCAAGTCAAAATACAACCGTTATTTGATCTATCTTACAATCGACGAGTCGGACCAGACCGGGCTGCTGGACCAGGGTCCGGATTTTCCAAGCATCGGGCAAACCGCGCAGCTCGGAAGCGGTCCCAATCCATCGGCCCACGCCTCGTGGATTACGCTCGTCTCAGCTCCTACCCAAGCCTCGAACGCCAGCCAAGGCGTTACCTATTCTGACACTACAGTTTATACCAAGCAGGAACTCAGTAAGTGGTTGGCCGCGCGCTACTCCAATAACATCACCGCATTGAACAGGGCGTGGGACTCACACTACACGACGTTCGGCAGTTCTGGAGGATGGGGCGTCGGATCGGGCGTTCTTGATGAAAACGGGAGCTGCCCGGCTAAGGGATCCAGCGATTGTTGGGTCGGAACCCATACACGCTCCGAAAATCCGCGGCGTTTCCGGTGGCGGAAACGGCAGCGATGCAATCAGATATGAGCGCGTTCTATGTTCATTACCTGGACCAGTATTTGAGCGTACTAACAACGCGATTCCGCAAAGCGGCGCCGGGAGTTTTGTTACAGATGCAACTCGGCGGATGGGGGGCGCCGCCGCGCCAGGAAGTTCTGATCGAAGCCGGCAAATATATCGATTTACCAATTCTTTCGACGGTCCCGCCGTGGCCTTGCGCGAATTGCATCGATACGCAGGCGCGGATCGATTTCACCGTAAAAAATTCCGGCGATCATCCGTGGATAAACTGGACGGGTTTTTGGGCCCAGCCTGACTCTGCCGAATCTGCTTACGCGAGCTCGAATCCATCGTACTACACGACCCAAGCGGCGCGCGGGGCTGGCTACCGGGCCATGATCAACGCGTTCCTCAACGCGAAGGACTCAACGACGGGCACTTATCATGTAGTGGGTTTCGACTGGTGGGGGATGTACGACATGGATAGCCAGCACGCCAACTGGGGCCTGCTGACCCCTCACGATAATCCATACGATGGCGAGAGCGGCACCATCAAGGGCATCGGTGGCAGGCACGGAAACGATCTGTGGGGCTATCCTACCGGAGGAGAGCAGGCAAGTTATGGCAACTTCATTGACGACGTGGTCAAGACAAATAGTCGCGTATATTCTTCGCTTGCACGCTGACTGTCAAACGCGCTCTGTGCTCATAGGTATGTATTACTGCCACCTGTGAAAGATTACGTTTGATTGTTGTGATTAAGACTAAGTTCCGCGAATGTTCTTCTCAGATTCGTTCATGCTTTGTGACAGAATGTCTGCTTGAAGGTTTCAAGCTCTGAGACCAAAATTCTCAGACGAAGTTCTCAAGTATCCGGATTTGCGATTAAGCTCGGTTCGCCGCATTAGTATGAAACCCGAACTGAACGCCGACCAGCACGGCAGAACGAAGGGGCAAACAAAGCTGACGGCTAGGATTTCAGTGGAAATCCGCAGGATGGCGAAAAGATAGGCGGGAAGCTGGCTGGGGCGAGCGAACTGTCCCGACTTTTCGCGCGTGCCTGCGGACGCGCATTGGGAGAGACGTGCGGCCTTCCGCGGGACCCGTCAAGGCGTAACTGCGGCGCAAGTCGAAGTGGAACGCCAAGGCGAGGTCTTTCCCGAAGGCGATCGTCAGTGTCAGATCGCGGTGGATCACGGCTTCCAGGCTGCGCCCAAACTAGCCGCGGCGGCGAGATAATGGACCAGCCGGACCTGCGTTCATTATCTCCGCTAACGGCTACGCTCAAAAAAGACGCCTCCGCGTGGGAGTCGGAGTTGGGGTCCGAGTCGGAGTTGGGGTCAGAGCCGGAGTTCGTGTTGGGGTGCGAGTGGGGGTCCGGGTCGGTGTCGGCCTCGCGGTTGCCGTCACAGCGGGAGTAGATGTTGCGGCCAACGTGGGAGCAGCGGTCGGAGCTGACGTGGGAGCGGCGGTCGATGTTACGGCAGGAGTGGGGATCGGGGTGACGGTCTGTGCTACTGTTGGAGCCGGCGTCACAGCGGGAGTGTTAGTTGCACCCGGTGAGGATTGAGCGGGCTGGAGGGCAATCAACTGAGCAATCATGGCGTCAGTGGTCAGCCCGTTGAGGGTCGTGAAACCAAACGCTCCAGTTGCTCCCGCAGTGACTTGATTTTGGAAACCTGCGGCACTGCTTAGATAGTCAGCGCTGGAGTCGGTAGCACTCCAACCGATCGTGGCAGTAAGAGGCGGTTGAACGATAACACCTTGGCCCCAATTCGTTTCCGCGGTCATAGCAGCGCCGATAATGAGATCGCCACTGGTTTGAGTCGTCAGTGAAGGTGCGTTTATTAGCGTGCCGGTGGCGATAATGCCGGTGCCATTGGGAGCCCCGGGATCAAGTGGCATCGTCGTGTTTACGCCGGAGTAACATGCAATCGCCCCTTCGAAATACATTTGACCTCCAGCGATGCTGCTCCAAGTGTAACTTGCCGGCTCGCTCGCCGTGGTCAAATGCCAGTAAAGGCCCTGCGTGCCATAATAGCTGTTCACATCCTCTCTGATTGTCGACCAGCCCGCCGGAACCTGAAGATTGTTGGGGCCGCTTACGGCGATGTTGGCGATACAGATATCGTTCACTCCAACCGATTGAGGCATCGGCACGCCAATAGTGGTACTCAAGGTGGCCCCACTACTGCCTTGGGCCACGCCTATAAGCTGTATGGAACCCGTTGGTAGCACCGCTGTTGAGGTCGGCATCGGCGTTGGTGTTGCGGTCGGCATTGGCGACGACACCGAACCCGCCGGTTGCAAAGCAACCTGCTGTGCAATTAGAGCATCCGACGCATTCCCGTTCACCGTTGTAATCGTCAGATTTCCGGTGGGACCGCTGGCGCCCTGGATCATATCGCCTGACGCGCTTGCGGTGTAAGGCACGTTGGTATCCGTAAAACTGGAGCGACTCGTCAATCCCGGTGCTAAATTAATCATGACGCCCTCGCCCCAATTATTCTCGCCCACCATGAAGCTGCCGAAGATCAGATCTCCGGCATTCAGGGTCGTGATGGAGGGGGCCGAAATCGTGGTGCCATTTGACGTCGCGCCGGTGCCGCTCGGTGCGCCCAAGTCTGACCGGGGTGCTGGTGTCTACCCCGAAGTAGCAACTTATAATTCCTTGGAAGTAAGCACTGCCATTGGGCGTCCAACTATACTCTGCCGGCTCGTTGGCGCCGATCAGATGCCAGTACAATGCCTGAGTGCCCTGGAAACCAACGGTGTCGCTTCGGATCTGATGCCATCCGGCGGGGGGAGTGATTACGTACGAGCCAAGAAGGGAGAGGTCGGCGAGACAAATCGAACCCGCAGGGACCGCGTATGGCGATGGCATCTGGAGGCTCACACTTGAGGATGGATTGGAACCGGAGTTGCTGACGGTCGAAGCGAGGTACGAAATCCCCGCGCTAGACGGAGGGGGAGCACTTCCCGGATCGGCCGGTTGCAGTGCGACCTGTGCGGCTATAAGCGCATCGGTAGACAACCCATTATTGGTTGTCATCGTCAGTCCGCCGGTCTGGCCGTTCGCCGTTTGTGTACGGTCACCGGCAGCGGTGGCCAAAAACTGGGCATCACTGTCCGTGAAGCTCCAACGGGCCGTCAATGCTGACGGAAGATTTAACGTGACGCCCTGCCCCCATTTGGTTTCGGCAACTTGAAAGGCCCCGATAACAAGATCGTTGGCCGTCTGTACGGTCATGGAAGGCGCGGTGATGCTCGTCCCGAGTCCAATCGCGACCGAGCCGTTCGGCGCTCCCGGATCGATCGGAGTTGTGGTATTCACTCCCGAATAGCAGGCGATGACACCTTCGTAGTAAATCTGCCCTCCAGTTGACCATGTGTAACTGGTGGGTTCGCTATTGCCGGTCAAATGCCAATACAGGCCTTGGGTCGAATAGTGGACATTGATGTCTTCGCGAATCCTGGTCCAACCCGAGGGCATCGTTATAACATTGTCGCCTGAAGCGCCCAAGTGTGCGACGCATACCAAACCAGCAGCAACCGGCGAGGGCATCGCGAGAGTGGTGCTTGTGCCCGATACAAGTGAAGGCCCGCTGCCGGTCTTGGCTAGCGCTACCAACGTAATCGAAGCGGTCGCCCCAACCTTCGTCACCAACAAAAGGCCAACAACAGTCGCCAATGTAAGTATTCTTCTACAGGTACCGGTAAGCGGCATGGTCTCTCCTAGAAATTTTGGTGGGGCCTTGCGGTGTGTGCCCGCGAATGTATCTGACACCGAAGCCTTTGTTTTTGGTCACGATTCTCACGTATCCACGGCCACAGGGTCGCTATAAATCACGTTATCTCGTTAGCTGCGTGTTAACTCTTCGCGTCGTCGATACTAAGACATGCGCGGACATCCTTGGCGCGACAAAAAGAGCATCTCGAAAACTCCGTCGTGCTCTTTTGGGCAAGCCATATCTTTCTTTTCGCTACACATCGCTTGCTAGCGCCCTCAAGTTTCCTCGGTGTTGTAGACTTGTTCATAACTCGTAAAAGGACTGCGAACGATACGGGCATCAAGATAAGTATAATCAAGATAACCCGGAGGCGTCGATGTGAGCATAGCGAGCCTTGCAAAAGAGAGCGGTCGAGTGGTCCCAAGTCCAAGACCGGCTCGAAGCCAAGCATAGGCAACATCGAAAGAAAAAGCGTCGTGCTTTAGGATTCTGCCCGGGTCGTACCGGCTGCTGACTGTGCCGTCGAAAACGTGTCGTCGGGGTTTTGAGCCAAATCTTTGCCATTCCCGAAGGATGCTTGCCTGGCCTCGGCAATCCCAGTGGTAAGAGCGTGCCACGGATCGATGGATAGCCTCCGAACGCACGCGATTAGCGCCACAGATCCCAAGCCAATCTGTAACCAGGCGTGGCAAAGGCGATTGAAAGCATTCGTATTCCAATGCTTGTAATAGATAAAGAGATTTCCACGGACGTAACGCCGCAACCAGTGGTCCTGTAAGCGGCCAATCTGACTGTGTCTGTGCTCCAGGCGTGCGCGAGGAGCCATCAGCAAGGTCGCTGGATGGCCCAATCGCAGACAAAAGTCAATATCCTCTCCTTCGGATACACCATACAGATTGTTATCGAAAGTCGTGCCTCCAACCGCGTTGGCGCGAAAACTCATCACGCAGCCTGTAAAACGATCGACGGGCAATGGTGAAGAATTCCGTAGCCGTTCCGCGTTCCAGTAAATGGGTTGGCGCCTGTCACGAAACCGACCATGTACGAAAATCGCGCTCCAGACGCGAAACGCGAGAGGCGCCCTGGGATAATTCGTCATAACCCCCGAAACTCCGTCTGCCTTGGGATAGGCCTGGTAGACTTTCAGCAACTCTTGGACAAACTCCTCTTCTAGGACAACGTCGTCATCGAGAAAAAGCCAGACGTCGCCATCGGCCAATTCCATGCCCCGATTTCGCGCCACTGCTCCGCCGGAGATGTGAGAATCGTGGATATAGGTCAATCTAAAAGTATTGCGACCGAGCCGCTTGGCCGAAGCCAGTTCTGCTTCCACTCGGCGGCGCCCCTCAGAGCCAACGCTCTGATCGATGACGACCAGCGATTGCGGAACGACCGTCTGTGTCAGCAAGCTACCAACGGCGCGCTCGAGGTCATCAGGGCGGTTTTTCGTTGGAATGATGACGCATACGGCGAGTTGTTTCATTTCTTTCCTCGTCAGTGGATAAAGATTACTGTTAGAAATCGTCGGGCAGGAAGCCGACGCCCGCGTCGCAGTCAGCGCGACATCAGATGGAGACCAGATGGAGACCGTTGCGGTCCGTCGATAACCGCACCCACATGACCTCCTGGGTGCAGCCGCCCGCTACAGACGAGCGCCGCACACGATTAAGCTGCGGGATGAAGCCGCCTGATTTAGCGCGCGATGGCGGAACGTAGTTGCGCGCGCCGCTAGCAGGTTGCGGAAAAACACCAAAAATGGCCGGTTACTCAGTAGCAATAACCTAATTATGCATAACATAGCACGTAAGTGCGCTGTCTCCACGGGCTCTAAAAACCCTTTTTCCGCAACCTGCTAGATATCTGGGCGCGCTGACTTTAGCCTACTGGCCATTGTAAACAACTGCGCAAGGATGTTGGGTGTTTTTACGAAGCGGTGGCGTCTGCCAGGCTGCGCCTTCCCAACAGTCGCACTGGCAGAAAGGTCTCCACCAAAGCCTTGATTTCGGCCGCACGATAATCCGACAGCCATAAGAAGGCAGCGCTCGCAGTAATCCAAATCGCCCCACCGCGCACCAGCCCCGGCGCGTAGGAAACAGCGATTATGCAAACGATCAGTTGTACAAGCGCCGCCTTAAGCCACAGTCCAGCTACCGATGGAAAGATTCGGGTGCTCCGCAAAGCGATGCTCATCAAGCTTGCCTTTCCAATAAGAGTGGCCAGGCCATAAGCACACACTGCGCCAGTGAGACCCCAAGGCTGCCAAAGTAGGAAGAATAATCCGATGAACACGAGCAAATGCAGCACGGCCGCCCACACACCGCGGAGCTGTTGTCCCACGCATGCGAGGATAGTACCACCTTGTATTCCGGGGGCGGAGATACCCAGAAACATTGTCATAAGGACGATGGGCACCCTGATAAAATGGTACTGGCTGCCAAGAATATCCGTGATCGGAGCGCCGAGAAGCATAATGCCGCCACCTGCGGTGGTCGTTATCAGAAACAGAATCCGCATGTGCATCACAAACACTTGGGCGGCCCCACTATCGTTGCGGCTGGCTACCATGTTTGAAAGGCTTGGCAAGAGTGTGTCCATGAAAAAATTATGAATCATTATTACAGTGGCAGCGACGCTCATCACCGCGACGTATTGCCCCATTATTGCCAGACCGCCGAAATTAAGAATTAGAATATAATCCAAGCGGGAGGTCATAAAATTACAAATACCTACTTGGTGAGTGGTAAAAGCATAACGCCAGAAGTCCCCGGGCAGCTTAAACCGCAGATGCCCTGGGTCGCAGAGACCTATTAGCTTGAACACGCCGACGAGCGTCAGAAATGCGATCAGGGCGAAATATGTTCCCCACACAATAAGGCTTGGATGGCATAAGAGCAGAGTTCTGTCGCCCAGATAAATACTTCCGTAGGCAAGCGTCGATAGGACCGGAAGCGTCTTGGACAGAATCTGCGAGAACCGGATCTCTAGCATGCCCTTCAGCGCGGCAATGACCATCCCGTAAGCGATGGTTATAGGCGCAAGGCTAAGAAGCAGAAGCTGATAATTCCCCGACGCTGTCTTCCCAAATGCAAGGTAAAGAACGGTTGGGAAACAGTAGGCGATTCCGAGCCACAATACCAACAAGGCAGCGACAAGTAGCGAATATGACAAGAGAAAGGATGTGCATTCCTCGCGACGACATTCGGGTATGAAGTGAACGATAACAGTATCACCGCCGAAATAGACGAAGGCCGTAATCATTCCGATATAGACGCTTAACAGGCCATAGACGCCTATGGTCTCCGGGCCAACACGCGCGAGCAGCAGGTTAGTTACCGCGCTGAACGGCACCGCCAGAGCCGAAAGCCACAAAGACCAACGCATACCGGAGAGTACCCGGTGCCGTTGATGCGCGGGGACGGCGGCCAGTGTCACGGGCTTAGTTTGTCTCCTCTTGGGGCAGCGAAGTTCGAAAGCAGAGTACCATTTTCAAGACCAGAATTGCGACGCTGAAGGAGTCGAGTTTCGCGATGTTTGAATGATGCTGGAGTTGCCCGTTCTGAGCTATGCCTGAGCGGATCCGGGGATGGACGCCGAGGGTCGGCTTTACTTTCGCCAGCGAGCGGCAAGCTGGCAAACGCCGGCTTATCCGGCCGGCCGCTTTCGTGCTCCCGGCTTGACGTCGCGCGGAGGGACCGCCGCGGAAGCAATTGAATGCCCGTCGTCGTGACCGTTTTGGTTGGGATCGGCGTGGGGCGTCCTGGTTCACGTCAACGTTCACTCTGCCGCAGGCTTCAGGCCGACGCTAAAAATCTCCCAGAGCGGGCTACTGCTGCCAAGAGAGCTTGACCAGTTTACGGTCAAGGCACCAGTGGTTCCCGAGGTGGATTGAACATGCCATGCAGTCCCAATACTGGCTTGCCCGAGAGTACCTTCGTCTACTTCCGCTATTTGACTAAAGCCGCTGGGCCAGGTGAAGGTCTGGGTCTTATCGTTGCTAAAGAAATTGGTTAGCGCGAACAGCACCACGGCATCGTTGGCCTGCGAGGTACTGAACGGCGTTGAGTTGCCGGTCACAACCTCCGTTTCAGCGTAATTTAAAGTCCCAGTGCTGGCCCCTGAATCAATCGGAGTCGTGGTGTTGACCCCGGAGAATACCTTAACGATCGCTGACCATCCGTACGCGGAGCCCGCGGTAGTGCTGAGGACCACTGGATAACTGCTCGTCTCTGAGCCGGTCAACACACGATCATAGACGGCGACCTTATCTTGATTATCATGACCGACCGAGTAAATCAGGTTCCAGCCAGTTGGCGTGGTAATCGTCGGATATCCTTCCGAGTATGTGGTATCAACCGAAAGGAACATGAGCGCGACTTCCCCCGCAGCGGTGCTGCCGTTGGGGAAATTTACGCTGAGGCTGGTGCCGGTTTGAGAGCCGACGGAGCTCTCTTCGGTTACGTCAGCGATCCCCGTAGCTGTCGGTGTGGGCTCGGCCGGAGTAGCCGTAGCCGTCGCCCCCACAGTCGGTGTCGCGGCGGTGCTTGCCGTTGGTGCTGCGGTCCGCGTCGGCGTGGCCGTCGTGGTTGGCGTTGGCGTAAGCGTGGGTGTCCTAGTCGGCGTACGCGTAGGGGTCCCACTCGGCGTACGCGTGGGGGTCCTAGTCGGCGTGGGCGTGGGGCTCTTGGTCGGGGTGGGCGTGGGCGTCGCGGTTGTCGTCGGAGCCGGCGTTGGTGTGCTGCTCGGCGACGCGGTTGTGGTCGGCACCGGCGTTCCCCCAGCCGCGGGCTTCAAGCCGACGCTGAAAATCTCCCAGAGCGGGCTACTGCTGCCAAGAGAGCTTGACCAGTTTACGGTCAAGGCACCAGTGGTTCCCGAGGTGGATTGAACATGCCATGCAGTCCCAATACTGGCTTGCCCGAGAGTATCTTCGTCTACTTCCGCTATTTGACTAAAGCCGCTGGGCCAAGTGAAGGTCTGGGTCTTATCGTTGCTAAAGAAATTGGTTAGCCCGAACAGCACAACGGCATCGTTGGCCTGCGAGGTACTGAACGGCGTTGAGTTGCCGGTCACAACTTCCGTTTCACCGTAATTTAAAGTTCCGGTGCTGGCCCCTGAATCAATCGGGGTCGTGGTGTTGACCCCGGAGAATACCTTAACGATCGCTGACCATCCGTACGCGGAGCCCGCGGTAGTGCTGAGGACCACTGGATAACTGCTCGTCTCTGAGCCGGTCAACACACGATCATAGACGGCGACCTTATCTTGATTATCATGACCGACCGAGTAAATCAGGTTCCAGCCAGTTGGCGTGGTAATCGTCGGATATCCTTCCGAGTATGTGGTATCAACCGAAAGGAACATGAGCGCGACTTCCCCCGCAGCGGTGCTGCCGTTGGGGAAATTCACGCTGAGGCTGGCGCTGGTTTGGGAGCCGACTGAGCTCTCCTCGGTTACGTCAGCGATCCCTGTAGCTGTCGGTGTGGGCTCGGCCGGAGTAGCCGTAGCCGTCGCCCCCACAGTCGGTGTCGCGGCTGTGCTTGCCGTTGGTCCCGCGGTCCGCGTGGGCGTGGCCGTCGTGGTTGGCGTGGGTGTCGCACGTGTTGGGGTAGCCGTTGGCGCCGCGGTCGGTGTCGCGCGTGTCGAGGTAGCCGTCGGCGCCGCGGTCGGGGTGGGCGTGTTAGTCGCTACTGGAGTCGCCGACATCGGTCCCACGAAAAACTCCGACATTGCTGGTGCGGAGGCCCACGGCGCTCCGCTCGGCGTCGGGTCAAAATCAGCGAATCCCGTCAGGATCGTCGTCGTCAGGTTAGTGTGATTGTAGAACATGCCGGAACTCTTGAGATAGCCTGAGTTCACACGCGGCCCATAGGCCATCCATAGAATTGCGCCGCCGCCGTTGGTGGTATCGGTCAGGGCGTTATCGACCGTCAGAATCAAAACGCCATCGCCGCCAGGTTGGAACATAGGCAAGGCTAATAAGGGCCCGATATGCTGACTGAACCAGGTGTCAGCAGCCGTGCATGGCGGGAGGGAATTATGGCAATTGTCCGCATCATTTGGCGCGATCATCGCGAATTGTGGCATCGAACTGCAATTCCCGGCGGCGCACGCTGCAATAGCTGAATCAAAAGCAGCGGTATCTTGAAGGTTTTGAAGCTGGGTTGAGCTCTCGACGACATCAAGCATATCGCGACCGGGCTCGTGAGCCATGTCGAGCGCGCAATCGTTAGCGCAGCCGTCATATCCGGCCCCATAGCAAGCGTTCATATCCTCGCTATAATCAGCCCAACTGATGCCGTCCGCGATCAAATGGCGCACAATGTTGTCGTGAGTGGTTATCGGGCAACACGTGGTTCCTGGTGCCGCCGCAGCGCAAAGCCCGCTGGTCGGACCACAACTGTCATCGGTTACCTGTGGTTCCCCTCCCGAAAGGCAACTAAGATCCGCTATGCCGGACTGCGTTCCTGCCACACTATCCCCAGCAAAGATGTCATGTAGTTTGGCTGCGAATTCGGGGCCTCATTGCCATAGTAATATACTGTCGCGTCCGCAGTAAGACCCGACGCTGCTACTGCCGCCTTGAACGGATGGCCCGTACCAGTCAGCAAGCCGTTGATGTAAGGCAGTGTTGGGGCCGGGTCAGTCGGCGAATCTCAGTAATAAGGTCGTCGAAGTTAGCATTTTCCCACATCACTATATACAGGTGACCCCACCATGCACCCTCCAGGGGTGCCGGCGTCGGGAGGGGAGTCGATGTCGGCGTTCCCCCGGTTGCGGGCTGCAGCGCAACGCTAAAAATCTCCCAGAGCGGGCTACTACTGGTAAGAGAGGTCAACCAGTTTACGCTTAGGGCACCTGTAGTTCCCGACTTGGATTGAATGTACCATGCAGCCCCAATACTGGCTTGTCCCAAGGTATCTTCGTCTACTTCTGCTATTTGATCAAAGCCGTTGGGCCAGGCGAAGGTCTGTGTGTTATTGCTACTAAAGAAATTGGTTAGTGCGAACAGCACAACCGCATCACCGGCCTGCGACGTGCTGAAAGCCGTTGAGTTCCCGGTCAGAACTTCCGTTTCACCATAGTTGAATGTCCCTGCCGGTGGCCCCTGGATCAATGGGAGTCGCAGTGTTCACCCCGGAAAATACCTTGATGATCGCTGACCATCCGGAGGCGGCCCGCAGTGGTACTGAGGGTGACCGCATAACTGCTCGTCTCTGAGCCGGTCAACACACGGTCATAGACGGCAATCTCATCTTGATTATCGTCGACCGATCGGTATATCAGGTTCCACCCAGTAGGTGTCGTAATGGTCGGATAGCCTTCCGATTCTGTGGTGTCAACCGAAACAAACATAAAGTGCTACTTCACCCGCAGCGGTGCTGCCGTTGGGAAAAGTAACTGAAGGTGGTACTTGTCTGAGAGCCGACGGAGGTCTCCTCGGTCACATCAGCGATCCCTGGCGTGGTAGCGGTAGCCGTTGCCGTCAAGATCAGAAGCTAAGCGACCCAGGTACCGGCCAGAGAGCCGAGAACTTGCGGGCAGTAGACGATGATAAAGTTGAGCGCCGTTTAAGTGACAAAAGCATCCGGTCGCTCGCCCCCATAAGTCGCGTCCTATATCCCGGCGATTTTGCACGTCCCCGATTCATGACCAAGTCACAGGTAGAACTAGCTGCACGTTAAACCGGTAACTTGTAGCGATTGGAGACTGGATTATAATGACCTGTGCCCGGCTCCTGCGCAAACGCCTTGAATTAAAGCTGCACCGCGTCACGGTGGCGGTTTAGACGGACCCAAAGCCCGGGTCGCCAGCTTTCCAGTTGTCGTAGATAGGTTAAGGTTTCAGAGCGAATAGGGTTGCGATAGGGCCGCAATCGTTTTATTCCGCTGACGCCATCCTTGATTCCGCGCAAATAGGCTTTTATGACGCCGAGCCGAGCGAAGCGCAAAATAGAGCATCATCAGAAGTTTCAACGCGAGAAATGGAACGCCGGCGGATAGCGGATAATCCTTATAGGCGATCCATATATAGTTACGGGTCCAGAAATAAAAGGGGCGTTCGGTAGTGCGCGTTTCGGCCGCCATCAAGTGGCGCACGCGAATATGAGGCGCGTAGAGAATCCGGAGGCCCTTGTCAAGCATGCGAAGAGACAGGTCCCAACCCTCGCAGCCAATGAAAAAGGGTTCGTAATACGCTCCGGCGACCCGATAGGCCTCAGACCGTGCGGCGCACGACCCTTCAACAAAATAGTTGGTCTCAAACTCGGTCTCGCCATATTCGGTCCAGCTGCGCGGGTGACACCATTCGCGGATACGTAGTGCGCCAGTGGTCTCGTCACCGAGCTGAAAGGCGAGAACGTGAATATCTGGACGGCGGGCAAAGGTCTCAACCGTCTTGGTTATTTCCAGTGGACTCTCAAAAAAGACATCATTGTCCAGAGTGATCACGATCTCGCCGCGCGCAGCGAAGATGCCGGCATTTCGGCCTACCGGTGGCACCGCGATTCTCCGGTAGTTCGATCAACCGGACTTCGGGCACTGTGGCTTCGAGCAACTCGCGAATCCCATCTTCTGAAGCGTTGTCTACAACGATAATCTCAACGTTAGGATAGGCTTGGCGGAGCACTGAATCGAGGCTGCGCACGAAGGCGTCTCGCCGCTTGTAGTTGACGATAATGACGCTGACGAGGGGCGATGATGGTATTTGGCTCATGATCGTGTGAACTCCAGAAATCGTTGGTTATTCCAGGCGCTAGCGGCGGCGCGTTTATAAACGGTGCAGGGAGCCGGTATGCTCGGCAACTTCAGAGCGGTGACCAGGCTCGCTTCACGACGCAACCATGGTGCCTGGCAACCGAGGCCCCGCCACGCGCTGCATTGTTTCTTTCGTCGCTGGTCCATTGTTGCATCAACTCACTTTCGAAGGTTCCGAGTTTTGACGCGATAGGTTCTTTAAGTTACCGAGTGCTGACCTTGACATCCTGGAGCGGCGAGCGCTGTCGATAGCGAAGGAAGAACTGACCTCAGGCCAAGGATTGCCACCAGTTCGCGCACGCCACGAGCGCAGATAGAGAGCTTCAGTTTCGGCGACCTGGCGCCGCTGACTGAAGCGCTCCTCCACGAGCCTACGTCCTTCGCGACCCATCCGCCGGGCCAGATCGGATGAGGCCAGAAGCTCGCAGATGCCCGTAGCCAGCGGCGCCGGCCTGCCGGGTGGCACCGCGAGACCAGTGTGCCCATCGAGCACCACCTCGCTGGTGCCGTCGATCAAGCTGGTAATCACGGCGCGTCCGGCCGCCAACGATTCGAGGACAACGAGGGGAAGGTCCTCATAAAAGGACGGTAGAACAGTAAAGTCCGCCAGCGCCAGCCAATCGCACACGTTGCGCTGATAGCCGACGAACCGGACGCTATTGGTGATACCGGTTTCGGCCGCCATCGCTTCGAGTTCATTGCGGAGGCTACCGTCCCCGACGCAAACCAGCCGTGCGGTGGGAAACGAGGCGCACACCGCCTTCCACGCCTCAAGCAACACCCGGTGCCCCTTTTGAGCCTCAAGGCGGGCCGGCACCAACACCACCGGCGCGTTTCGCTCGATCCCGATTGAATCTCGCAGCTCGGGCGGTCCGGTGCGATTAGGGTCGAATCTATCGAACGGCACACCGCTGCGGATGACGGAGATTTTCTCGGGCCGAATACCCCTTTGGCCCTCCAGATACCTGCCGTTGGCAGCCGACACCGCGATGAAGTCGGTAACAAAATGAGCCACTACGCGATCGACGAAGTAACCAGCCTTCAGCCGACCGCCGCGCAGGTGGGCGGTCTCGATGCGCACCGGTACCCGCGCCATCCATCCCAGCGGCGCCGCGAACGTGCTGGAATGGAACATGTGTGAATGCAAAATGTCTACCCGCTTGGCGCTAAGCAAACGCCAGAAGCGCCAGGCCGAGGGCGGGTGGCGCAGGCTGTGCGGCGTGAGCGCGATTGCCTCGACGTCGGATGGCAAGTCGCGACGGATCGTTTCGACCTGCTCCGGTGGAGCCACGAGCATCGGACAGAACAGGGAACGGTTTAGATGCGTCAAAAGCGTCAACACATGGTCCTCGGCGCCGCCGCGGACCGTTTTGTTTACGAACTGAAGGACGGTGATGGGGCCACGCTTCATTTGTGAGAAGCCGCTTCCTCCATGCAGCTATAGATATCTACGATACTGAGCATCTGACGACGCGGGTGCCGATTGGTTAGAAAGATCGCGTCAGAGTCACGATCCGACGGGTGATAACCATGCATTCCTACCGGCTTCCAGTGATCGCCGTTGAAGTCGCTGCGAGCCACTAGCCAACCTGGATTGAGCAGGAAGATCACTTCTCCATAACGTCTGTCCGAAAAGAGGATTCCCAACCGTTCCAGTTCCTCGTCGTCGAGGATTCTTCCGCATGTTGTGCGCTCAAGTTCGGCCACGACCGCCCGACGTGCGGCCGGATTGAAGAACCAAAAGCGCGCCATCGTGGAATCATAAACGCCGAGATAATCTTTAGGCATTTTAAAGCCGAGACCATCAATCTTACCGAGCAGATCGTAGCGCGAATGAACCAGCGTCATGCCATGGTCGGAAACCACCGTAAAGCTGGCGTCAGGGTCCGCGCTGAGCGCGAGATTGAATACTTCACGCAGTTGCTGGTCGTACCAGCTCAAGCGGTCGGACACGGCCGCAGCGTTATCTCGATGACCATGGAGGAAACGATCGATTTCGCTCAAATATATGAACAGAAACTCGGCGTCACCGGACCGGATATCGCCGCGGGCCTTCTGCAGAATCTCAGCGTCGGTGAGACTGTGATAGGAGTATGAGTGATAGCGCACGCTTCGACGGCGAAGGGTGTCAAAGATCGATTCGGAGTTCGGGATTCCTCCCTCTGCGTATATGTTGTGTTTTTCGACCCAATTGAACCTGGGGAGCAGGCTCGGACTCACACAACATTCGAACAATGGCCCCATGCCCAGTACCCGCCTGCCCAGCTCCTTGATAACCTTGCGGGAAATGCGGTTGTCGACCAGCTTTTCGGGCAGTAACGAAAGCCCACGCATCCATCGAAAGGGCGAGCCATTGGGATCGTAATAGAGCAGGTTCCAATGACCGCTCTGCGCCGGCTGCAGGCCGGTCAGGATAGTGGGTATCGCGCCGGAGCTGTATCCGAGCACGGTCTTGAGTGGTTGACGGATTGGCAGTTCGGCGCTCAGAAATGAACGGTCCTTGATAATCTCCCAGCCCAACGCGTCGATGAGGACGAAAACGTTCAAACGGGGCGTTTTTTCAACCGCTGGCGAACTGCTCATTCGGCTCGTATCAATGTCCATTTCGTACCTATGGAATCGACCGCACGACATGCGGGCCCAGGCCGTTTGCGATTCTAAGGGGCAGGCGCTTCCAGAGCTCCACTGCCAGCTTGAATTTGCTGTTGTCAGGGCGAAGCTGTGGGATCGAGGCTCCCGGCGCCAGCCAATAATACCAATGCAGCGGGCGTTCGACCGGATTCCAGTGCTTCTTGAACACATGGTTACCGCTCCCCGGACTACAACGGCCCAGGTCGACCTTCTTAAAACCATCTTCGATCGCGCGTTGTATTAACGTCCAGTACATAACCATCGGTGCTTCCCGTTTCCGCGCTTCCGGTAGAGATGCTGCCCATGGCAGTTCCAGCGTATCTCTGTGAGCGGTCAGGAAGGCCGCGGCTACGGGGTTCGTACCATCCCGCAGGGTGAGGATGCGGATGTTGTCGGGAAAGCGGCGGATCTGATTTTCAAAGAACTCACGCGGATAAACCGGAGTGCCAAGATTGCGCATGTTGGTAGCGAAAATCGTATAAAATATCGGGACCGCTTCAAGACCGCCCCACTCCGCGTGGAAGCCCTGCTTGAGGTTGTAGCGGATCCTCTTGCGCCGGCTGGAACTCAATCCACTGGAATACTCATCGACGGTGGGCGGCAGATTGATCTCCATCCGGACCTTGAAGGACTGACCAACCCAAGGGATCTCACACTCATCGCCTTGGCGCAGTTCGATGTGTCGTGCGTGCAGTTCGCCAGCGAGCTCTGCCGCGCCTGAAAGCAGTTTCTCGCGGGCCTGTTGCGTCTCGGCCAAAATGCCGCCATGACTAAAGAACGGCATCGAAACCAGAGAATTCCCGAAAAGCCGGCTACGAATCGAAACTAGCGGAAGCACGCCGCTAATTTTTCCGCCCTCGACAGCTGCCAAGTAGTATGGCTCGTGCCCGAAAGTCTCCTGGATGATTTCGCGCCATGCCCAGCGATAGTAGAGATCGTCCGGCGCCATCCGGAGTGCATACTCGTCCCAAGGCGCAAAATGGGTTACGAACTCTATATTCATATTGCCTTTTTCCATTGCAGTTCCGCGGGTAAAACGCCGGGAGCAATGTCGTGTACCATGCTTTCAAAGGTCCTGAACCGGAAGGTCTCCAAAATGCTCTTCAACTTGATCTCCGTAGTGTCGAGATTCACGTAGGTCTTGAAGCGCCGCCACCGATTCATTTCCAGTCGCGGCTGTGCGGGATCAATTTCTCTGGGATGGACATAGAATATGACCGGCCGGCCTTGCCGGAGCACACTACGCGACATTCTTTTGATCAGAGATAACGGAAACAGCCGCAGATAACCGCCCCCAAAAAAGCACACTGGTGTTCCGAATACCTCATTGACGGTCATCGGAAACTCCACCAGCGTTCCGGAAGGCCTGGCAATCACATGCGGATTGTACTGGCCGTTGCGCCAGCCCCCGTGCGCGCGGCGGGCCGGAAACACCGAACAGTCATAAACGTATCCGGCTCTTAACAGTTCGTCGAATACCCAGGTGTTTGAATCGGTGAGCGAAAATCCGGCCGAGCGATAGCCGAGGACCTGCTTGCCAGAAATCTCCTCAAGAACGTCTTTTGCGCGTAGGGCATCCTCATAGAATTGCTTAGGGGTGAATTGATACGCGAGGCTGTGTGACCAGCCGTGAGAAGCTATCTCATGACCGAGTTCTTCTGCCAGAAGCACCAAGCTCGGAAACCGCTTCGCGATCCATCCCACGAAGAAACAGGTGCATCGCACCCCGCTTTCGCTGGCAAGCGCAAGCAAGCGCAAAAAATTCCGCTCTACCCGCGACGGCAGGGTGTGCCACGCATCGATCGGTGGCGCCGAAGGCAAATCCAGAAGATGAAACCAGTCCTCGACATCGATGGACAAAACACATTGTCCAAGAGGTTCAGTAAGTTTTGGTGTCACTGTACAAATCGCTCACGGATAAAAACCAGGCGGACACACAACCGCGGTCGTCAAAAACACGCGATCCCGCTAGATGGCATCTATTGTTCGACCGACCCGCGTGAGAGTGTTGGAATTTCCCAGATGTCGAAGCGTTTGCCGGCGAGCGACTCGATAACCCCCATCATGGCACCAATCACGCCAAGCAACACATAGAACGGCACCGCGATGAACCGCGAAACGGGCCGTCCGGCTACCGTCATCGCAAGACCGAAGCAGGCGAGACTGTAAAACACGATTTGCAAAGCCAGAGCCGATGCGAAGAACACCGATTGATGGGCCAGTTTGCCGGACGAATACAAAAGCATCATCATCGGAATCAACGACAGCCACCGCATGAGCTTGTGCGAGATGAACTGCCAGCCACGCAAGCCGGCGAAAACGCCCGGGAGTTTGAACATCGCCAACGCTCCTTGTGCGCATATACGACGGCGTCGCTTGAACTCCTGCGCGGGAGAGTTGGTGTCACGCTCGAAAACCAGAGCCCCAGGCTCGTGAGTTACCCACCAGCCCAACGCACCCACTCGCATCGGTAATTCAAGATCATTAGCTAATTCAGGACATAATTGATGGTAAAGTGATGCGCGCATGCAGAAGATTGCGCCATCGCACACTAAAACCGAGCCCAAACTGTTTTCCAGACTCTTGAGGAGTACTTCGTAACTCCAGTAAACACTAGCGCCGTTGGTAACGGCGGGGTTGTTTATTTCTTCAAGCGGCCGAGAATCCCCGGTTACGCAGCCGACCCGAGCGTCAGCGAAATGACGAACCATTCGCCGCAAAGCGTGTGCCTCTACATGAGCGTTCGCGTCCGTGAAGAACAGGATCTCCCCGTGAGCGCGTTCGGCGAGTGGATTAAGTGCTCGGTTTTTGCCGCCGCGCCGCTCCATTCGTACAAACGTTACGCGTGCGTCCGTGAATTGCCTGAACGACCGCGTCCGTGGAATCTTCGGACGCATCAGATGCGACTAGAATGTGGAGTTTTTCTGGTGGATAATCCCAGGATAATGTTTCGGAAAGCTTCCACCCAATATCTTTCCCTTCGTTACGGGCAGCGATTAGGACCGAGACCGACGGAAGTGCTTCTTCGGACAACACTGGACGTACTTTGCGCCAAAAGGCGACCAGCGCCAGGAGGAGCAGATAACCTGCATAGATGTAAAGGAGCCAAAGCAGACCTACAAAGAACATTAACTTCATTGTTTTAGGGCGGCAGAATTCAGGTCGCCCGGGCGCCAAGCGGCAGTTGTGCGTTAGAGATCAAAGATGCCTCGTTTGTGGCCCGGTCGCAGCCCGAGGAACTTGAGGCGCCGAAGACTTCAAGGCAGGAAAGTCACGGTGCGATGCAGAACAGGCTTCAGAGCGGCGGAGTTCACTGATGAGAGCAGTCCGGTCAACATTATGAATGGGCCGTAGTTGAGCGACATCGCTGATTTCCCGCAGGTTCTGAGAAAGAAACAGAATCATCCAAAACGTGACCACGTACTGAGCCGTCACGGAAACGGCCGCAACACAGAACGCAATTAAGGCCAGTTGCATGGCGAAGGCGAGAGCTGCCATTCGCTTATTCGTGCTCCTTGCCGCCACTCGGCAATTGTGGATTGCCAACCCAACCATGACGAGAAACAGGACGAGACGAAAAAGGCCGGTTTCTGCCCCGATTTGGACATAGGTATCGTGTGCGATATAACTTCGGCCCGCGGTGCTGAGTAGGCTCCGGGTTATAGTCAGGGCGCGACGCTCTTGAATCGATCCAGACCGATTCCAACCAAGGGATGCGACCGGATCATGTTCAATCCTGCGCGGGCCAACTCGACATGGGTGCGGGTGGAGGTCTCAGCGCCATTGGTCGCCTCGCCGGTGAGTTTGATGCTGTGGAAGCGCTCGAAAAGACCGGCGGGAGCGAACAAAACGATCAACGTCGGCCGCCGCAGCGACTCCGCCGATTGTGAGAAGTTTTCGGTGCGAATATACGATGGCGCTCAAGGACATTACTGCTGCCGCGATAAGACCGGCGCGGGATTCCGTTAATACCACCGCAACACCCATCAAGGTGGCGCATGCCAGGCCAATGCGCCGCCACCAGCCGGTCAATGCTCGTTACCAGCCAGCCAGGTCGCAAGTGGAATACCCGTAATCAGTGTCAGTGCTTCATAATTTGAATCCTGTTCAAGGCCTCCGGGAGTAGAGGGGTGCTGGAGAAAGTGTTGCCTGTACACCCACAAGCTGGCAAATGCCGACGTCACAATGAGGGCCCGAATTGTTGTGAGCATGCGTTGGTCGGTGGTGACCAGCAAGCGCATCGCTATGATCAATAGAGCAAGAGAAATCAAGGAGGATATCGAATCAGAGGGTAAGGGAAGATCGAGCGACCAGAACTTCGATGAGTGGAATCCACAGAAGAGAAGAAAAATAAGAGGTAGAAGGCCGAACTGACGAGGAGGTGCATTCGCAGGCCGTTTCGCAATAAGAGCCAAGGAGCAGCTGACCAATGACCCAACGAGTTTGACCGGGGTAACTACGAGCGGTCCCAAGCTCGAAAAGCACACCGCCCACCCGAGGATCGTTATGGAAACGGTTCATGAACAGCATGAAGTAGAGAAAATTCATCGATAGTCTGTGTTGCGGATGAAGGTGCGAGCGGAAACTCGCTCACTGCCCGAATATTTTTCAGGATAGTAGCTTCTGACTGCCGAATGGGGCAGCTCGAAGCGATTAATGCGATTCCATAGATTGGAGTTCCGGCAGCTTTGTCGATGGTTTGCTTAACCAAGGCCCGAGGCGTTCGATTGGCGGCAACGACCACCACGATGGCGTCGATCAGACCGTTGAGAATCTGCGACTCCGGAACGGCCGCAGCCGCCGGCGCGTCGATAATGACAAAGTGTGGCGGCGCCAAGGAACGCGCCTCACGGACGAACTCACGCATCCGTGGACGCGCCAGGGCTTCGGTAGGTGTATAGCTGGTGCCGTCTGCCGGAACGAGCAGCAGTCCGGGAATCTGCGTGGACTGAAGGCAGCTATGAAAGTCGGCTTCCTCCGTAAGGTAGCTGAGGAGTCCGCGCATGGGTGCTATATTGAAGGCCCGATGCAGAGTTGGGGATCTCAGGTCAGCGTCGATCAGCACTACACGATTACCGATTCGCGCGAGGCTTGCGGCGAGGTTGATGGCCATGAAGCTTTTGCCTTCCCCGCTGAGGGCGCTGGTCAGCATGAAAACGCGCTTGTGATTTTCTGCCGCCCAGCTCTGCACACCGACCGCAAAGAGGTGAAACTGTTCGATCACCTTCCGATATTCAGGCTCGGGACCGGCCAACCACCAGTGCCGGCCCGCGAACATACGCGGCCGAAGACGGCGTGGCGCTTTCCAGTATGGGTAACGCGGGATCATCTCGCTGGCCAGATGGTGTTCGCGGTAGGCGCGGTCTGACGATTAGCGGAATCTGCTCCATTCGCAGCGATTGCCGGCCTTGTCAAGCGATCTGCTGCTTACGGCTGGACAGCTCGTTCTGGCCGGATTGCTGGTCCTGCGCCCTTGTTAACGCTTCGTATACTCGGCTCATGTTAAGTCTCTTGCGGCAAATAAAGCCGCGCCGCGAGAACCAGAAATAACAAACGATTGTGCTTTGGCGCTGCCGTTCAGCCAGGAGAGCGAATGGGAAAAAAGCCTCGCCATCCGGGCCATCAGCGGTGTCAGTACGGAAGGCTATCGCTCGTTATTGCCAGCATCGCGACCATCACGGCGACCGCCGCCACGGTCACGATTGCCGCGATGCTAAATCGGCGTTGCCACAGCTTCGCCGCAAACCGCGAAACTGGGTGCCGGCCGTGCCAAGATGCTGTGAGTGACTGCCACGTTTGGCCGAGCCTCAGGTCGATGGCGACTTCCTCAATTTCAGGACTTTCGATTGTGGGACTAGCCTTGGCGTAACCCACAAGCATGGCGTTGTCGCAAAGAACGTTAATCAGTCGCGGGATGCCTTCGGAATATTGATACACGCTGTTGCATGCGGCGAGAGTGAACGGCGAGCGTTGCGCGCCAGCCTGGTGAAGCCGCGACGCAATATAGCGAACCGTGTCCGCCTGCGACAATGGAGCCAGCGAGTAGCGAAAAACCAGACGCTGGCGCAGGGCGCGCAGTTCGCGAGTCTCGAGCATCGCGTCGAGTTCAGGCTGGCCCGCCAGGATTACCTGAAGCAGTTTCGCGTTTGAGGTTTCGATGTTGGTTAGAAGGCGGATTTCCTCGAGAACCTCGAAGGGAAGATCGTGCGCCTCGTCAAAGATCAGAACCACCGTGCCGCCATTCTCGAAGGTTGTGAGCAGGTGGCGATTGAGCTGAGTAGCCGGGCTGGCGGCGGAGTCAAGCTTGATGTCAAGATCTTCGGCAATCGCGCTATATAGCGCCTGAATGGTCGCGCGGTGGGTTGAAAATGAAGCCGCTCTGCACCTTGGTATCCACCGTCTCAATCAAGGTTCGGAGCAGCATCGTCTTTCCGGTTCCAACTTCGCCGGTCACAACTGCGAATCCCTTGCGTTCCTGCACGACGTAACGAAGCTGCGCAAGGGCCTCACGATGCGATGCCGAGGCGTAAAGAAAGCTCGGGTCAGGGCTCAAGCTGAACGGCTCACGACGGCATTGGTAATAGTTGTTCGTAGACTGCCATTAGCTTCGAAACCACTTGGCGTAAGCCAGGAGTGAACCGGCGATCAGCAGGACGCTGGCGCACGAGAGAACCAGGGCTTGAATGGTTGCCTGGCGCTGCTCTTTGTCCTCGTCCACAATCGGTATGGCCGCGGTCACACGTATCCCATAGTCGGACTCCAGCTCGTCGGGCGTCTTGTATGAGGTATCGGTAAAGAACAAACCGAATGGCAAGGCCAGGGCAGCGGCCATACTGAACACTATTCCAAGCACACCAATGGCCAGCCGGTTGGGGGATTTCGGCGCTCTTGGCAAACTGACCGGATTCAACAACTGTAAATGCTCGTCCTGCTGACGTTTGTCGAGAGTTCGGCGAAGTTCCGCCGCCATTTGCTTCTGCACCAGTTGACGGTACTCGGCCGAAAGGGCATCGTAGTCGCGATTAAGCACTCCATCGTCTGGCCATGTTCGGGACGCAACCGCTATATTCTGCTGAAGGTGTTGTATTTTCTGATTGATGGCGGCCGCCTCCTGTTCGAGCCGCGCTTTGTAAGGCGACGCATCTTGATTTATGACGCGTTTGTCTTTGGTGTCTTCCGGTTCGGAGGCTATTTTCGTCTTGAGGCTGGCGATCTCCGTCTTCAGTTCCACAATGTCCGGAAATTCGTCGCTGTACTCGGCTCTGAGATGGT
The DNA here is from genome assembly GCA_963824565.1 of uncultured Pseudomonadota bacterium. Classification (GTDB taxonomy): domain Bacteria; phylum Desulfobacterota; class Binatia; order Binatales; family Binataceae; genus JAJPJA01. Next base: position 252,228 of record CAWGQB010000028.1, read on the forward strand.
TCAGCTTTAATTCCAATGACGCGAGTTGTTGCTCCGGGGTGAGCTCGGCCGAACCCTGGGTTGCGCCCAGGGGGTTCAATGCCAACCGTTCGTCGATCATTCGCAACTGTTCTTCGAGACTATCAAGCTGCTCGAGGTTGGCGGGAGGTCTTCGGGTAGACTGCCTTGATATCGCTGCTCAATAATCCCCTTCTCCTCGGCTTTCTGGTCAAGCCTGGCGCGCGCTTGGCTAACCTGAGTCGTCCAAAAAGTGTGTGGCGTCCGTGACCCGTTCTGTCCTTTCCCTTTGACCTTCATCTATGAACCGCCTCGCCAGTTCCGCCGCTACACGCTGAGCGAGATAGCGATCCGGGTATTGGAACGAGATGGTCAAGACCACTGGTGGACTCCCTTCGGAGTGGCTGCCATCCCAGCGTATCGTGTCGGGAGGCACTACAAGTGTCATTTGTTGCCGCATGTACTTGACCAGCCGGTCCAGTGAACCATGTTGGTGATCTTTGGCGATTGCCGGATGTTGTAAAGGCCGAATCGAACTATGAGTTGTCTCGCAGCCAGGCGTCGGTAAAAGCCGTCTGAGCGACTTCTTCGAGCTGGTCAGTGAGTTTCAGATTTTCTGGCCGATCTGACGGCGCCGACACGTAATTTGATTCCACGCGCGGGGGCTCGATCATGATCGCCGCGGAGGCCACATACACGTCTCGAAGAAGCGCCACCAAACATAACGTGATGCTGACCCCTGCTGCGAAAAGTCCCAGCGCGGCGCGCCGATGCCGGTAGACGATGTCTACCAAGGGGGCAACACTATAGGGCGCAACACTGAAAGGCTTGTACTCGGTCAATCTAGCACCCACTTCCATGGCGCGGCCTGAAAGACGACGCCAACGAGAAAAACATTCGTCGTAATTGTCTGTCCTGGTGAAGCGACAAGTGCCCCGGCGCTGGCGCCATTGTCGAGAGTGCGGTACCCATAGTATTCCGCGGTCACTGATATCTGACGCGTCAGTCTGTAGCTGGCGCCCGGCAGCGTAAGAGAAACTGATAACCGTTGGTGCCGGTACCGCTGAAATCGAAATACCCGACATTAGCGAACAACATGACACGGCGCGTCAGTCTGTACCGAACGAGCGAACTGACCGTAATGTTGTTGGTTTGGCCTCCGAGACCAGCGCTGAGCCCCGATGTTTCACTAGCGGAACCAGTAAGGTTTAAACGCTCCCCGTGATAATTTGCGGTCAAAAGAAACCCAGGTTCGACCTTGGTGCTACCTGAAAAGGTCGAGATGCCAATCGACTCCGGATGAACTGGACACAATTCGCGGTCCCGGCCGATGCCTCGATCGAAAATGGGGTCCCACCTCCCCAACCCGCGCGAATCATCGGCATCTGGCTCTCGGATGACGGAACGGTACTGCTAAAGCGAAAGTCGTCAAACTGGTAACCCGCACCGATGGTGAAACGTTCGTCCAAGAGCCGATCGACCGCAAACGAACCACCCTGATCGAAGCTAAGCCCGGTTGCCGCAGTGTTCGAGTTGGCGGAACTCGGAACCGGTGGAGAAAAAGTCTTGATGAACTTCGCTGGTCCAGACCAGGCTATCGCCGTGTGCGTAATGGAACTGAGCGGAAAAACTGTTGCTCTCTGTGGTTGAATTGTAGAGCAAAGCCGACATCAACTGTGGCCCAATTGGCTCGGTACTGTCAGAAAAAAACTGGGCGCTGGTGGCGTTCCCTCTCAGAAAGGTGTCGGACACATTGAGCGTCGGCAGCGCTTGAGAGGTGCTCGGTGTCGTTGGCCTGTACGAAGTGATCGCGAGCGAATTGATCGAGACTGGGATAGGATACGCCTTCCGAGAAATAGGTCGAGTAGTTGAGATAAAATCTTGCGTCGTGGAGAGGTCGCTTCCAGCTTACCCCCCAAAAGCTCCGCGGTTATCCAATCAGCCTTCCTGTTGCTTGCTGAGACCCCCACGTTGGAGTTATAAAGCTGGTCTATTTCGGCGGCTGGAAACAGGGAAATCTCCATCGCTGGCGCCAACCGTGGTGCAGTAATGAAAAGCACCGCCATGGCCGCAAACAATCTGCGCTTCATTATCCCAGTTTCCTTGGTTCCAGTAATAGCCGCGTACGACCGCGAATACGTTGCAACTTCCAGACGGGGCGCGCGTTGGATGAAAGCCTTGACGCCATCAAATGCAGGGTTTTTCGGATTCGAAGGAGAAAACGCGCTAACCGTTGACATGGTATGCTTGCCCTCGGACAGCGTTCGATAGTGGGAACCCATGTCAGAGTTCGTTTTACCCAAAGGCGAAAGCTTATCCATGGGGTTCAAGACACTGCGTGCCCTAACAGGTGAGCCCCACGCCGCATCTACGCCGGCCGTCCCTGCTTAGTCAGCGCTTTCATAACCGAATCGAAATCAAATCGATACAGCGTTCCGATTCGCAGTGCTGGAAGCCGTCCAAGCTTGGCCAGGCGCCGTACAGTGCTTGGGTGGCAGTTAAGGCGCTTTGCGAGCTCTTCGATTGACAAGAGGCTCTCCGTATTAGTGTTCACCTCATCCCCTTCCGCGTCTTCCATGAGTTCCTTTGCGGCAGCTCTGTGGAGGCCTCAAAAGCGCTCCAAACGCAAACTATCGTTTCCATTCATGTCGTGATATCCAGTTGTTACGGCACCAGGATCGTATCCCCGCGGCTAATAGGAACATCAGCAGTCAGGTCTCCATCGGACGCCACCAGTTTGTAGTTGATGGTGAGCTCCAATGGTCTATCGCCATCATGCCTGATTATTTCGACTTTACGCAGGTTGGCGAATTCCGTCGGTCCGCCCGCTTCGGCTAAGTGCCTGTGACAACACCTCGCCGGACGTTAGTTGATATTTACCTGCTCGCTTGACTTCGCCAAGCACGAAAAAACACCTCGCTAGCGGGAGTTGCAACACGCACTGTCACATTTGGAGCATGAACGAAGCGTGATAGCTTCACGCTGAGATGCTTTTGCAACTGGGCTGTCGTCAATCCTGCGGCCTTCGTCTGACCAATGAGAGGCACGGTAACCGTGCCATCATCGGAGACATGCAGGCGGCCGCTTAGTTGGTCGTGTCCCCAGACCAGAACATCCAAAGAGTCACCCTTCCCGATACGGTAAGGACCAGGGTCTGACTCATTGGCAACGCTCCACAACCTTAGTTTGGACCGCGCTACCACCGAAGCACCCGGAGGTGCTTAGGGTCAGCCCAGTCGCCAATGCAAACGACCAAATCGCTAACCTGAGCCGTGGGTCGATTGACTTCATGGTTCCATCCTGTAGTTTCCGTGCATGGCGTAAATTCATTTTCTCAGACCCGTCGGCGCCAACTGGAATCGCGTTTTCAGGAAGACGGGGCCAACCCTGACATCCCTTACCGGGCGTTCCGCCGATACGAAAACGTTGCCGCTCATGCTCATGAGGTTAGAAAGGCAGAAATCCTTAACACAAGATCGTTGATGGTTACCACGGAGTTGAAGCATATCTTGCCTGCGAAAGTCGGCGTTTCCGACAATCCGTTTCACGAATATCGCGACGGGGCTTGGGAAGGACCCGGCCGGGACCGGCTAGAGGGGTGTGAGCCTGTTGCACAAATCGCTCATGGCCGCGGTGAGGTCAGGTCGAGGTGATGATAGCCCTGCATCTTAACCGAAGTCGTCGATAAAATCCGCGCGATACACTATAACCAGATATAACTTATCCAACTCCACGCTATCACTGCGACGAACAGACCTGGTCCAACAATCAAGCGCACCCATCAGCTGCGTGCCCAGGATGGCGCCGAGTCTTCGAAATCTGCCACGCGTCCGCCATCCCATGCGTTAGTGGGAGAAAAGGTGATATTTAAAACAACCCAGTGTGAACTCGATTCAACGGGCCGGTGATTTCCGCTTAGGCAACTTGCTAAGTCACGCGCCTAAGGAAAATCCAACTAACGCCGAATCACTCAGAAGTGTGGCTTATTATTACGCGAAATTGCGAGTGACCGACTAACTAGTAGACCAGAACGCAATAACTCATCAAAACGCAACCAACTTCAAAGTAATCAACTATCGCTAAGTTATGTGTCGCTTTATACTGGCAGCGACGTAATAGTTAATAACTTCAATCAAACGGAAGCGAGCTAAAATTAGCCATGAGCCGAGGCGGCAACAGTTCATTAGAGCCGCGATCCTGAAGAATGAATTGCGCTCATGCCCGGCCCATGCGGCACGGCCGGGCCAAGGCTGAATCCCAAACCCTATGCGACTGCTGCGAACCCATGCCGTCGCGCACAGAGTATAACGGCTGTCCGGAGGGCGCGCGGCTTACGAGCTCATGCCGCTTCAGTCGCAGAAGCTCATGCTGGCCAAGCGTCCGGCTTCATGCTTCCAGGTGTCCGCGGCGACCGCGCACCATCCTGGGTTGGTCATAGTTCGTGGAGCGGCACGAGGAGTCCAGAGCCTGTTGTCATCGTAGGCCATTGAACCAAGGGGTTTTCGCGAAGTGGCGCGGTCAGCAAGGGAATCGCTAACAAGGCATCAAGGGCTAGGCTATTGTCCACGCGGACCTTTCGATCCATGTTAGATGGCTTCCGAGCGTGGGTGCCGAGGCAGATCCCATCAGAGTTGAACCTGGCAAATTGACGTGCGGCGCTAATGTGTGGAAAGTCAGCCTCCGTGCCGTGGATTCTGAGCTCGAGGAAGGCACGCGACGACCCTGCGCTGAGAAACCGAGCTGGTGAAACTGTCGAGGTCGCGCGAGAGCGAGTGATCAAAGAGCCAACGTCCTAAGAATTCCAGGGTTTCGCCCGACGATGGTTACGCCTTGGCGAATTGCGGCAGGGCGCAATGGTCCGATGTAGTTGTGAATGACGCTTTTGGAACCGAAGCGCCTCGCAAGCTGGAGGTCGAGGCCTTGCCGAGCCCGGCTGTGAATGCGCCAAGGAGAATATAATGCTTGCCTTGGCGCGCGATTACTTGCTGCTCCACCATCTCGGCGATCAGCCGGCTGACCATCGGACGGGAACTGGCGATCATTTCCGCCAAGGCTTCATGAGATAGCTCTGGAGTAAGCAGGATTCCTCTGGAATCCTTGACACCGAACCGCTCGGCCAGTTGGCCGAAAATGATCTCCAAACGCTCTCGAAAGGAAAGACCAAGAAACCTTGCATAGAAGGAATACGTGGCGGACCACGAGGAGTTCAGCGTCTCGATTATGGACACAAGTCTCTGAGGGCTCAGCCGATGAAGCGCTCTCATTACATGGTCACGTGTGAACAGCGCCACGGATGACTTTGTAAGCGCTTCCGATTCAAAAGCCTGGGTATGATGCCCCGCGGTGTCGACGATGTCGGCAAAACCGATGATATCGCCGGCCCCGGCCAGCTTAACCACCACGCGGGTGCCATTGATGTCTGGATAACATACTTTTACCAAGCCACCGAGAACCCAGAAGATGACGTCAGCGGTTGAACCCCGAAGGAAAATGGGCGTTCCAGGTGCGTAGGAGATGCAATGGCTATGGTCGATTAGTTCGGTTAAACATTCCTCAGGTAGTTGCCAAGCCGCCAACTGGTCATGCAAGCGCTGTCGGGCTTCGCTGGGTATTCCTTTGACCATTTTGATCTCGGGGTTACGCGTGGTGGCGAGACCGGTGCGAGTGACCGCCGACGGTGCACATTGGTTGGCCGGTGCGGTAACCCTTGTCCTCCGTGAGCGAATTCAGAATTCTGCTGTTATCGGTGGCGGTTTTAATCATAATGGCGAAAGTGTTCCCGGAATCATCGAATGCTCTATTTTTGGCGGTTTCATCTGGTCCAGGAGTGTTAGAATTAGCCAAAGGCTCGTGGTGTCCCGGTTAAAAGCTGACGGAAATGCCACTTTCGGAGAATTCATACATGTTTAAACGTTAGCATTGGAGACCTGTAAATCAATAGTGTTGCAAATAGATATCCGAATCAGTGTTAAGCCATCCTAATGTAATTAGTGGTCAGGAAAATATGGCGTACTGTAATAATAGGGAAGACTAATGCAAAGTAGGGAAGGCAAAACGCTAGCGGGAGAAGTGAATGTGCTGAAACTGAAGTTTCGACACTACAACTTTGAGAACTATTCCTATTTCGAGTAGAGGTCTGAGTAAGGTCGAGATTTGACAATGGTCAAGTGAAAACAGTCTAAAGAATAGATGAATTAGGACGTAATGAAAGCGGAGAGAGATGAAAAAAGTGCAAAATGTCCGGGACAGGAGAAACAGACAACATGCCGCCAAATCGCGCACGGTTGTTTCTGAGGGTCACAAGGATGCTTCGGACGTGCGAGCTGATTGAGTTGGGTGGCAAACCGCCCGCTGAGATAGAAAGAATCGTTTGGGAGTGCAGGTGCGATCAAGATACTTGTGTGCCGTGAAGAGCGCCGCAAGACGCATTAATCGAAAAATGCCGGCGTCATGCCTCGGTTCCGGGCGACCAATGTCAAACCAACGAGTCGCTTTATTTAGATGGGCGGAAATGGAGGCGGCTTCCTAACCGCGCATAGTCACGGCGGTTGGGAGTCGCTATTCGCAGCGTGTCGGTCAGCTGAGAAACGAGGTCGGGGAGGACACGTACGGCGAGATATTCTCAGCTCCGGAAGGTTGCATCGATCAAGTGTACGGCTTGGACGCGTAATTTGCGCAGGGCTCGCGTCCGCAACTGGCGGCCGCGGCCGCGGCTGGCACCAGGTTGCTTTGCGGGAGTTTGAGTTGGACAATCCGCGTCCGATACCATGCCGAAACGGGTGCGCACAATCTGTTGCTCACGCGGAGACAATATATTAAGCAGATTGTGGATCGCCTCACGAAGATCCGAGTCCATTGCGGCCTCCAGAGGAGAAGAGGTGGATTCGTCTGCTATGAGGTCGGCGATTGACATCCTGTCGTCTGAGCCGATGGGAGCTTCGAGCGAGACGGTTTCTACCACGTTCAGCGATTTCTGTATTTGTTCCAACGACATCTGTGTATGTGCAGCGAGCTCTTCGAGCGAGGGTTCGCGGCCCAGACGATGACTCAAGAGACCTCTGGCCCGCACCAAGCGGCTGTTCGCCGTAACCATGTGCGAGGGTATTCGAATGGTCCGGCCGTGGTCGATGATCGCTCCAATCATTGCATGCTTGATCCACCACGTGGCATAGGTGGAGAACTTGACTTCGCGGCGGTGATCGAACTTTTGCGCGGCTCTCATGAGCCCAATATTGCCCTCCTGAATCAGATCCAGAAACCCAAGTCCTCGGTTCCAGTAGCGTCTTGCCACACTCACTACCAGTCCGAGATTGGCTTCAGTAAGCTCCTTGGTGGCGCGCGTAATTCTGCTCTCGGCTTCTTTCATGGCCTGTAGAGAACGGGTCAGCGCTCCCTCGGTGGTGTCCTCGACCAGACCGGCGCGCCGAGAGTTCGATGCTCCGGGGAGGCAGAGTCGCAACTCAGCGATGAGGAGCGCGCGCGCTTGTGGCGAAAGGCTAAAGGGCTCGATTTGTTCCAGTTTTGGACGGACGGATTCGAGTTGGCCCCGAGACCCCTCATCGACCACGCCTATATCCCCCCGTCGGAGCGCCGTCGCGAGACACTGGAGCTCTTGCCGCAAAATCTCCAGCTTGGAGGTCATGCTCCGCGAGGCGTCGGGCAGCGCCTCGTCCGCCGTGAGGCCACTATCGAATACCTCAACGTTCTCGCCCTGATCGGGATAATGGTCCTCGACGCTGTCGCTTTCGATGCGTTCGGAGACCCGACTCACGCAATCCAATATTCCGGGAGCCTTAAGCAGATGATTGTCGAGGTCACGTTCGGCTGCCTCAATCCGCTTGGCAATCTCGACCTCTTCGTCCCTCGTCAAAGGCTTCAGATTGCGGATTTCCCTGAGATAGAGTCGTACCGGATCGAGCTGAGCGCGGCCTTTGATTTCGTTTTCCAAGGCTTCCTCGGGTTCTCTTTCATCGTCGGGCTCGACCAAATCTGGATTCTCAGTAACCTTCCCCGGGCATCGCAAACGTGAGCTCTCACGAAGAATGCGGTTACTGCCTGGTTCCGCCAGTAGATGGGATCCTTCATCTGCGACGTTGTCGACACTTCCGAGATCCATGCATCCGATGTTCTTGACTTCCATCATTTTCCCCTTCGACAATGCTTTGAACGCCTTATCGCTGGTGATTTGCATCTGTCCGAAGATCCAAATTCCCTCCACCGGACATCTACTTCAGGTACTACTAAGTCTCCATCTACGAAGAGTTTGACCAACTATATCTGCAAGTAATGAAATAAACACCAACATTCATACAAAAGGAGAATAGAGAATAAATAAAGGGAGTGCAAGGCCCGCGAGGAAAATTATGGACAGGCATAGATGATCAAAGGGATTTAGCGACACGAGGATTAGCCGGAAGGTGCCCGTGGGAACAATTGGCCGGGAGATTCGTATGGTTCGTCAATGACCAATCTTAATGATAGACGAAACAGGTACGTGGCAGATTCGAGCTTCGACCCAAGAGGGAGATGCGGAAGCACGCAGGACTGGTGGGAAAAACGCCCATTCAGAGCTGTTCCCAGCAGCCCCTGCGGATCGCGTTCTCGGTTGGCGAGTAACGTCTCCGGCGGCGTCTTGCCCCTTGTGCCGAACTGGATGAACGTGGGCTTGAGTTCGCTTGCGAAAACGCCGCCTCACCGATTCGGGTGGTGCGAGAACATCCAATCATGGCGACCAAATGAGCGACATCGAGCGGGCGGAGGTGCGGTTCATCAAATAAGTGCGGCAACAGTCGGAATCATTGGATCATATAATAGGACGGCGAGCAGCCGGTGAGGTTACAGCCGCTTAAGGCCTGAAGCGAGATTAATCCGGTGGGTAACATTCAGAAACCCTCACCCTTGTATGTTGAAGGGAGCGGGGGACGCAGCCCAGAATCTTAAGGGCGCGGCAGCTCCCTCACCATTGTTTGTACTGGCCACATGTTGGACGGGTGTTCGGGCACATGGTGGACACCTTGGGAGCGAGTTTAAAGTTAGCAAACGATTGTTTATTGAAACAGTTTTTCACCCACAGTCCTCATCGATTTTGGGGCTGCGGGTGAAAAACTGAGTTTTGGATCCGTGTCCGCGCGACGATGCGGCGCGCAGGCCAGCCTTGGTTTGCTGGCCCCCGCGGTGCGTCGCGCGGGCACGCTCCGCTGGTGTGGACGCAGAGCACTCATGATGGGGAGCTCCGGAGATCGATTTGTTTGATCTGATGACGGCCAAAAAAAATCTCATACGCGCCATCGGTGAGGGTCGGACGCAACGCCACCGACTCGCCGACAAAAGCCTTGCCCACTTTGATGACCCGGTTGCGGAAGTAGATCACGCCGCTCTGTTGCACCTTTAGCGGTTGGTCATCGGGTCCGTACTCCAAGGGCGGCAAGTGTGCGGGGAACGCCCGCGGGCTGGGCACGTAGCGGCTGGCCGGCACCGCCAGCTCCAATGCCTGATGCGGCCGCTGGTAATTGTAGACCTGGCGCCAGCGGCCGAACTCCGTTTGTGCTTGGCTCAGGGTGGAGAACTGACCGCCGTTGAGGACCTCGGCCTTAAGCGTGCGATGAAAGCGCTCCAGCTCGCCTTGGGTCTGCGGGTGGTAAGCGGCGCTACGGGTCACCTTGATCTCCAGGCGCAACAACCAAACCGTAAGCCTGGTATAGAGAGAATCGTCGTGCGAACCCCAGGGCGAGCCATTGTCCATCAACATGCAATCGGGCAAGCCGTAGCGCCTAAACACCCGCTCCAACTCCGTCCGCACCGTTTGCTCCCGCTTGTCGCTACACGCCTTGGTGGCCAGCGAGAAGCGCGAATGGTCAGCGAGTATGGTCAAGGGGTGACAGCGCTGCGCGGCCAGCGCGAAATGATCTTTGAAATCCATCTGGCACAATTGGTTGGGTGCGCCGCGCTCAAACCGCTTGAACGGCCCGGGGGCCGCGGGCGCGGGGCTCAGCCGGCCATGGCGGCGCAGGATCGCGGTGATGGTACTCAACGCCGGCACCTCCAGCATCCCCACATTGCGCAGCACCCGCCCGATCTTGCGCGCACCCCAAGCCGGATTGTTCTCGCGCACCGCCATCACCGCCGCCTCGCAGGCGCCGCCGTATGCCGCGGCTGATGGTGGCGCCGCGGCGGCCGATTCTCCAAACCCGCTGCACCTTCGCTGCGGTAACGCGCCATCTACTTATATGCGATCGTCGGACTGACCCCGTAGCGCCGGCACAAGTCACGGATGTTGGCTCCCGGTTGCAGGCAAAAGCTCACGAACTCCAAACGCTGATCCACCACCGTCTGGTCCCTCCAGGCCATGGCTCCCTCCTCGCCTTTTCATACTGGCGAAGTGTCCACCATGTGCCCGGTCCAAACACACATAAAGGGAGAGGGCACAGAAAAGTGCCGCGAGGTGGGTTTGATGCCGTCTGCTTTTACTGGGTGAAGCTTTTCCGCTCGCGTTCCGAACATCGCTTTGAGGTTAGCTGCGCCTCCGGGTGCGGCGCGGCTATAGTCTTGGGATAACCTGCGGTTGGCGGCCGGCGCGGACGGCAAGAATTCGACCGTTTATCGCGGAATGGTAGGCAGTGGCGCGTGGTGACCCATCCGCGCTTGCTTTAACAGCATGCTGATGGACGGGTATAGCCGTTCATACTTAGCCCATGGGTTACGTGATTCATCGAGGTGACTCATATGGCATTTGCGTTTCACGCTCCGATTTCAAGCCACCTTGTAGATGCACGATCGCGAAATTTGACAGATGCCTTAGCCTTTTGGGCTAAAACTGACCATAAGCGATCGTGAGATTTAGCCAAGGTAGGAACAACGTAGATCGTGTGGTTACAGCCAGATAGTCCGTATGTTCTTCCAGGGCTCGGCGGCATTATCGAGCGAAGCTCACGCGGTGGCGTCCATTTCAGATAGAGATTAATGACTCCTCGAACGCTGCCAATGAACCGGCCGATAATGGAAATACCTGAGATGGAGTTCCGGACGATGGGCCCAGTGACCGGAAGCGCCGACTATCGTTGGCAGGTTACCACTGGAGGTCGCGAAGGGAATAGGTCGAGGCACGAGAGTCCGCGAATCCTGCACCTGCTTCTCACTCCGTTTCGCGGAGGTGCAGAAGAACATGCAGTTTCTCTTTTGACAAGCCTTAGGAATTATGGGTTTACGCCGTTCGTGGCCGCGCCGGCACCGCTCCTGGAGACCATGGCGCCGGAATTGGCTGAATTCCGAGTGAAAAGCTTGAGCATTGATACGCCGTCACGGCCCTTTCATCGGACACGTCTTATCGCTCAGTTGGCCGCGATGCTCAGAAGAGAGAAAATCGATGTCGTTCACTCCCATTCGGTCATCGGAAGTCTGTTCGCGATTCCCGCGGTACGTATGTTGCGGGGACGGTCGATAATCGAAACCTGCCACGGTCGTGAATTCTGGCGGGAGGGGAAGCGAATAAAGGGTAGCTTTTGGCTCGATCGCCAAGCCAGCCGGTTCGTCAATAGATTCATTGCAGTTTCGCACGCCGCCGAGCGATTTCTGTGCGAAAGCAAAAGGATTCCTAGGGATAAGATCGCCGTTATTCGCAACGGCCGGGATCTAACCTCTTTGCAGCCGCCCAGGCCCGAAGAAAGCGTTAAAGCACGTGCAGAGCTTGGCTTGAGCAATGAGCAAACCGTTCTGCTGTTGGGGCGGCTTGCAAAGGAGAAAGGACATGCCTTGCTGATCGAGGCTTTCAAGATACTTGGCTCGCGGCGGCCCTCACTTATCGCGATGTTTGCTGGTGTTGGTCCTCTCGAAGCGGAATTGAAGGCTAAATGTAAGGCTGCCGGCCTAACCGACCGGGTTCGTTTCCTCGGTTATCGCCAGGATTTGCAGAGACTCTTGGCTGCCGCCGATTTGGTGGTCTTACCGTCCATTTCCGAAGGACTACCGCTGGCAGCCGTCGAGGCACTTGCCGCCGCGCGTCCGATCGTAGCCACTGCGGTCGGAGGAACACCAGAAGTAGTACTTGATGGTCAGACAGGCTTACTTATCGCACCCAACGATTCCGCAGCGCTGGCGGAAGCGATGCATCGCTTACTTAGCGACCCGGGTCTGGCACTTCGACTCGGGACGAACGGCCGCCTTTTCGTTGAACGGCACTTCGACGTCCGCCTCCAAATCGAACGCACGATGGCATTGTATCGCGACCTGACAAGCATAGCGACCACGCGCTCAGCGGAAATGGCAGAAGGGTGAGCGCCAGATGGTCATACCGGTTTGCGGAGAGCTCCGAAGTCTCCGCTGGCGCATCAGAAACGATAGTATTGAGATAAGATTCTCAGGTTACGGAGCAAAATACCAATGTTCGAGGTGCATCCCCCGGGCTCTTTTCCGCTGTGCGTAGACCCCAGATTCCAGGGCGACGCAGTACGTGATCTCGAGCGAGGTATCGCGAATGGTACGTGAGGCGACACGTCCGATTCCCGTGTTGGGCCTGATTCTGACCGGCAGCGTAGCCCGGGGCGAAGGTACGCTGATTGCCGACCCGAGGACCGGCACTCGCTGGCTGGGCGATCTCGAGTGCTCGTTAATCGTGCCTGCGGGCTCTCGTACATCCAATCGGCGAAATTGACGACACCCTTCACCATGTCGAGACGAAACTGAACAATGAATTCACAAACCGGCGGCCGAGGACTCAAGACTTGGCCTGACGCGGATGGCGGCCTCTCAGCTGGTGCGCATGCGCCGGTCGATATTCAATCGTCGAATTTCTGGAACACGCCAAACTTCTGTGGGGCACGCCCGCGGCCCTTCCGATACCCGACCTGGTGGACCACGGGGACTCGTGAAGTACCCGTGAGAGACGCTTTACGCCTACTCAACAATCGGATCGATACAACAGATCACAGCGCGGATGACGCTGGAAACCGCAGACGCGGCGCCGCTGTCGGCCGAGTACGCTATTAATAAGTTTTGGATCGAACTGGCGACATCCCTTTCAGTTTTTCTAGGCTGCTACCGAACCACCTATCGGGAAAGGCAGATCGCGATCGAAACTCTGTTGGCGTCCCGGCCCGAAATATTCGGCGCCGAGCTCAACGAATTGCTCGTCACCCGATTACGTGAGGCGATGGCGGTCAAGTTTGGACAGACCCCGAGTTTGCTTGGGCCTACCTGCCAAAGGTTCGATGAGGTTGCTCGTGTTGCTTCGACGGGTTTGGTATTGGGAGACCGCGCGGATGCTAGGCGCTGACCCGGACGACTCGGACTGGCGAATCGTGATTAGCCGGTTGCGAAATTTGGAGACCGCCAGCCAGCGAGCACGCGACTGGATGCAGGCTTTTGGTTCGCGACAGCGGGACTTCGCCGTCTGACGCCGTATACCATTCGGACCGTGAGGGCTGCCTTGTGTGCCGGTTCGCTCGCCAACGCCATCTATGCAACCGGCTGTCTACTTGAGTTCTTCTGGGAACGAGATCGGCCTGGAGAGTGAGCCAGGGCCACAGATCGCACAAACCTTGGGAGCTTTTTTCGGCGTTCGGGCGGGTTCGGGAAAAGTGCGGCGCTTGATGCTGGCACAGAGCGCACGGACAGCCTGGAATCAGCACCTTTTTTTCTCCCCGGCCTAGCCGTCAGACAACACTATGGCATCGCACTTTCTGCCGCTAAATCCCCCCGCCGGCACATCTCCCGTAAACGGCGCGCGATTCGGAGTGTATTGCGCGCTGTGAGCCGCCTCGCCGCGCATCGTCGGGAAACACGAACAATAGTTCTCATGTATCACGCGGTCGGCGACTCCCCTTACGCGGTACGCCCGAAGGACTTTGAGGCCCAGATGAGATACCTCAAAGCCCACGCCAGGGTGGTTGCGTTGGAGGCAATATTAAGCGGCCGACATCACGATACCCCCGCGCCCCTTACTTGCGCCATAACCTTCGACGATGGATACGCCGGTGTATACGAATACGCGTATCCAATTCTCCGCGACAATGGCTTTGAGGCGATTGTTTATGTAACCACTTCCGCGCTGGATCGGGAAGGCGCACGATGCCCAGACGAGATTCCGGGCTTCTTTCCCGGCGTGCCGACGCTGACTTGGGCGCAGGCGCGGGAAATGAGCAACGGCGGCGTTACCATAGGGTCCCATCTCTGTCATCATCTGGACATGAGAGTGCTGAGTCCGGAGATTGGCATGGAAGAGCTCGGTCGCGCAAAGGATATTATCAGCCAGAAGCTCGGTGCTCCGTGCAAACACTTTGCGTATCCCTTCGGGTACTTCAACTCCAGTAACGTTGACTGGGTGGGCAAGCTCGGATACGAAAGCGCGGTTACTGTTCGTCACAGTGTGGTTCCTGATAAGCTCGACCTGTTTAGGGTTCCCAGGATGGGCATCGGACCCGAGAATGACTGGACCGACTTCGAGGGTATGCTAGGAGGCGATCTGGACTACCTATTGATCGTGCGGAAAGTACGAGAGATGCTGGGACTCCCTATATGACGCGAAAGTAGCTATTCGCTCAGTCCGCTCCGTTTTGCATCGCGGTTTTCTTGAGGCTCGCACTGAGCCCCAAAGCGAGAATAAATTGCGTCGAGAAACCTGCTAATACTGCTTCGCGAGTACTCAGATCCTTCACCGAGTGGTTCCTGATCCGCACGTATGTGCTGTTCGCAGATGCCCACACCCTCTCCATGATCAGGGTGTGAGCATCAGTGAATGTTTCCCACCACATTATTTTCGCTTTGAGGTTAGCACCCGCGGCAGGGTCAAAATTGAAGGGTGACCGAAGCCACGAAGCGTGAAGACGACGCTCTTAAAGGATTTGGAAACGTCAAAAGGAACAGTGTATCGGCCGTTCTTCGGCACTGATTGACGGCCCTCGCTCGCCCCATGCGCCAAAAATTAGGAATGTCCGCTCCGCGGGCTCTATCGATGCTTCTAGTCGATGTTCGTCGCGCAGTTCGGAAGAGGTAGCACGGATCGCTGAAAACTTGTTGCGATTCCGGTAGCAAGAGGCCCTTGCTAGGGCTCTGGTGTTCGACTCAGGCGTCGGCTGCGGATGTGTCGACGGCGTCGGTTGCTACGGTCGTCGGGCTGGTGGCGACAGCGCGATAGTGGCGGCGGCGGAGCGATAGTGTGCCGTTATTTTTTAAGCCGGCGGCGGCGCTTTGGATTGATATCTATTTTACTGAGTGGGAGCGTTCGCATCGGCGCAATGCTCGGGTCCGCGTAGCGATGGAAGTGATGGCAGAGTTCACAATTTGGGGTCGTGAGGTGCAGCCGGAGGTGACAACCGACCAGCTTGGCTGCGAAAGTGACTGGGAGGCAGGCATTGCGTCCGACGAATCGAGCGAGACTGGACGATGCGAAAGCTGTGGTAGTTTTTTCGAGGAATGCAACTGCGGGCCAGACATGAGTTTTTGAGTTTTGCCACCGCTTCCTATGTGCCGGGAAGGTGTCTGGCGCTATCGGTAAGTGAGAGCTAGAGGTGCGTGTCCTGCACGTCCGGAAGGTACGAAGCCGAGACCTAAATCCGAGGTTGCCAGCCAGTGTAGCAGGGCCAACTAGCTTGTCCTGGATGACACCGGGGCGACTGACTGGGACGTAGTAAGAGACTTCCGTTCATCACTGATTATGGACGCGATACTGTTACGACCGATTAGGGACCGTTGCCGTGGCGCCTGGCACCAAGCGGGCGAGCGCGTAGAGGTTTGCGGCACTATCAGGCGCGCTGACTTCGATTCGCGGCAATTAACCCAAATCCGCTTCGCCGACGGAACTACGGGTCTCGTGTTCGAAGGAGAACTGGGCCAACCCCTTCGATGCCACCAGTCTGTTCAAGCGGGAGCCCGGTTAAATTGGCTATCGAGGACAATGGGAAATTTTTATCATGGAACGTTGCGTCATATGTGGCCAAAGCCTTTCGTGGGTCCGGCGCTGGCTCGGGTTAGACTGTTGTTGTCGCAGGGAATGTCGGCGAGAGCTGGACGAGACTCATTATTGACGGTTGATTTCGCTGGCAAGAGCGCTACCGGGCGATACCAGCGAAACCCCTGTTTCAACATTTGTTAACCGTCAAGTCACTGGTTCGAATCCGGCCAGCGAGCCAATTCCAAAACCCTTGCCATTCTCACCTTGGCGATAGTCCGCTGGACGATCCGCCTGGCCCATGATAACGGACATTATCGGTCACGCTTGGTAGGGCGCATAGCTGCTTCAATTTTCTGCCGTGAATTGCTCTTAGCCCCGACCTGAGGCGCGTGACCTTTTCTTCGGGGGGACGGTTCGGGATCAGCTGGGCAACCACGTGGCAATTGAGCGTTAGCGTCGTCCCATCGAGAAGGAGAACCGCGGGAATGATTACCATCTATCATCTGTCCACATCGCGTTCGGAGCGGGTTATCTGGCTGATGGAAGAGCTTGGTCTTCAATATAAGCTGGAGCGCTTTCAGCGTGAGCCCAACATGCTGGCGCCGGCGGCGCTGGCGGCAATCCATCCGCTGGGCAAGGCGCCGACGATCCGCGACGGCGATACGATCCTGGTCGAGTCCGGTGCAATCCTCGAGTACATCATTCATCGCCACGCCGATGGACGCCTGGCGGTGCCAGTCAGTTCCCCAGACTATCCCCGCTATCTGCAGTGGATGCATTTCGCCGAAGGGTCGGCCATGACGCAGTTGCTGCTCCATCTGTTCGTGGGCGGGATGATGCCCGGGGTTGACCAGTCATCGCCGATGGTCGCGATGCTTAAGGGGCGCACCGCCACGATGTTGCGCTATACGATGACGAGTTGCGCGCGCGGCCCTATTTCGCCGGCCAATCCTTTACCGCCGCCGACATCATGATGGTTTATCCGTTCGGTATGGTGACGGATTTTTGCAAACCGACATGTCGCAGTACCCAAATACCAAGGCCTACCTCGAGCGGATCGGCCAACGCCCGGCGTACCAAAAGGCGATGGCGATCGCGAATCCACCCGCCGCAACTGCGTGACCGGTTCGCGACCGGCGGATAACGGAGGGGTTTCATGGCGCGGCGAAAACAACCACACGTGCTGAGCCATTTCAAGGTGCTGGACCTGACCGAATATCTGTCGGGCTCGATGCTCACCCGGATCATGGCCGAGATGGGCGCCGAGGTGATCAAGATCGAGCCGCCCGGTGGCGACAAGACGCGCCAGACGCCGTTCATGAAGAATGGACGCAGCGCCTACAACATCCAGCAAAATCGCGGCAAGAAGAGCGTCTGCCTCGATATCAAGACCGCTGCCGGCCTTTCAATTGTGAAAGAGCTGCTGACCAAGGTGGACGTGCTGGTTGAGAACTTCTCGCCCGGCGTGATGAGCCGCCTGGGGCTCGCCTACAAGACAGTAAAGTCGATCAATCCGGCGATCGTAATGTGCTCGATCTCGAGCTTCGGCCAGAGCGGGCCGCTTGCTTCGAAGGTGGGATTTGACTTTATCGCGGCTTCGTACGCGGGTGTGGTCAACACCATGGGATTTCCCGAGGGGCCGCCGGTGATGCCGGGGCTGTCGCTGGGCGATTCGCTGGCGGCGGTCACCGGCGTTGGCGCGGTGCTGGCCGCGCTGCTTCATCGCGAGAGGACCGGCAAAGGGCAGCATCTGGATATCTCGCTGCTCGATTCCTACTTCCAATGCTTCGACCTGGCGGTCCAGATGATCAGCGCCAGCGGTGGGACTTACAAGCCGGTGCGCAACGGTACACGCACCGCGCATATGCCGCCGATCGGGTTGTTCAAGTCCGACCGCCATTACATCTGCATCATGGCGCAGAAGGACCATCTGTGGGCGCGGTTGTGCGCCGCGATGGGCCGGCCGGAACTGGCCGGCGATCCGCGCTTCGAGACGGTTCCGAAGCGTACCGAAAACGCCGCGGCGGTTTACGACATCGTCGGCCAATGGTTCGCGTCGACTTCGGAGGACGAGGCGCTGCGGCGCCTGGAGGAGTATCGCGTGCCAGCTGCGCCGGTGCTGACGATCGAGGAGACAATGGACCATCCGCATATGCGCCAGCGCGGCACCGTGAGGCGCGTCTCAGATCGGATCTTCGGCGACTTCGAGATTCCGGGGTCTGCCTATCGCTTCTCTGAGTTCCCCGACGGATCTGACCTGCAGGCCCCGCTGCTCGGCGAGCACAACACGGAAGTCCTGCGCGATTACCTGGGCTACTCCGAGAATCGCATCGCGGAACTCGAAGCCCAAGGCGTGCTGCGCCGCGCCCCGGTCTAGCCGGGCGCCGCATTTTTGCTATGGTGTGGCAGCTTCGCATCGGGATGCCGCGGCGCGCGGCCGATGCGAACATCCAACTACAGAGAGGATTGTCGCCATGCCTATCGACTTGAAGGAATTTGCGGAGCCCGCCACCACCGCGCTGTTAGCGATCGAAGTGCAACAGGGCGTGATCGGCGAATACGTTCCGACCCCGCTGGCAGCGTTGCGCGAAGCGGCTGCCTCGCGCGGCCTGGTGCCGCGGCTGTCCAGGCTGCTGAAGGCCGCACGCAAAGCCGGGGTGCACGTATTCCACTGTCCCGCCGTCGCTCGTGCCGACGGACTAGGCTCGATGATGAACACACGGCTGGCCCAGGCGCTCAAGAAGAGCGGTCGGCGCGGTATGGTATTCGGCTCCAAGGAGGCTGCCAATCTTCCGGGCCTGGAGCCCGAGGAAGGCGACTTCGTAATATGGCGCACCCATGGAATGACCGCCTTCCACGACACCAGCCTCGACAGCATCTGCCGCAACATGGGCATCCGCACTATCATTCCGACCGGGGTTTCGGTAAACGTCGCCATCACCGGAGCAACGATCGAGGCGGTCAACCGCGCCTACCGCGTGGTTATCCCCACCGACTGCGTGGTCGGATTCCCGCCCGAGTATGGAGATATGGTCCTCAAGAACGCGCTGGTTGGCCTTGCTTACCTGACCACCGCGGAGGAACTGGCCGCGGCGTGGGACGTGGATTGGAGCAAACTCTAAGTGGCGGTCGCGCTGATTACCGGAGCTTCGAGCGGAATCGGCGAACAGTTCGCCTCCGCCCTGGCGGGCGAGGGATATACATTGGCGCTAACGGCGCGGCGCAAAGATCGCCTCGAGGCCGTTGCCGCGCAGGCCCGGCGCCAGGGCGCGCCGGAGGTGAAGATATTTGCGGCCGACCTAAGCCAGCGCGGCGCGGCGTCCAGGCTTTACGGCGATATCACCGCCGGCGGGTTGAAAATCGAGCTGCTGGTCAATAACGCCGGATTCGGCACCCGCGGACGCTTCGACCATCTGCCGTTGGAGCGGGAACTGGAGCAGATCGACCTCAACATTACCGCCCTCGTGGCGCTGACGCATCTGTTCCTGCCCGACATGATTGCCGCACGCCAGGGCACCATTATCAATGTCAGCTCGACAGCGGCTTTTCAGTCGGTTCCATTTATGGCGACCTATGCCGCAACCAAGGCATTCGTGCAGAGTTTCTCCCTGGCGCTGCATTATGAACTGGCGGGCACCGGCGTCAATGTAATGAGCCTGTGCCCGGGAGCGACGCGGACGGAATTCCAGGCGGTGTCGGGCAACGGCGACGCGCTGGTGCCGTCGTTTGCTTACATGGACGCCCAGACCGTGGTCGCCCAGGGGTTGCGAGCTGCCAAGAAGAAGCGCGCCAACTGTATCAATGGCGTCATGAACAACTTCACCACCGAGGTGCAACGGATCATCCCGCGCGGCCTCGTCGCCAGAATCGCGGGAACGCTATACCGCCCGCCGGAAGGCTGACTCAATTCAGTGCCAGTGGGGCAGGCGTCCCCTCGGGCGTCCCCGCCCGCCATTCCGATAGGATAGCCTTTCAGCTCGCGACGAGTCGCGGCCTACTGCCGCTGCTGACGCGGCCGGTCGGTCGTAGGAATGACCTCCAGCGCGAGTTTTTCGGCGCCCCGAATCACCGTCACGATTGCAGGAGCTTCAGGTTGGGCGCCGGAGAGGACTCTTTGCAAGTCTTCGATCCCGCCAACCGCTCGCCCGCTCCAAGCCACAATCAAATCCTGCTCGCGCAGACCCGCCTTCTCGGCCGGGCTTCCAGCCTCGACCGAAATCACCCGCACCGCAGTGTCGGGTCCCAGTTGATGGAAGCGAATGAGCCGCCGCGGCATCACGATATTCTGTCCGGCAACCCCGATATAGGCGCGGCTGATCTTGCCGTCCTTGATCAAGCGGCCGGCGATGAATCTGGCGGTATTGGCGGCGATCGCGAAGCAGAGTCCCTGCGCGGGCAGGATGGTCGCGGTATTGACGCCGATTACCTCGCCACGCGTATTCACCAGCGGTCCGCCGGAATTTCCCGGATTCAGCGCCGCGTCGGTTTGAATAACGTCATCGATCAATCGTCCCGAAATCGACCGCAGCGAACGGCCCAGGGCGCTGACGACCCCAGCTGTAACGCTGTACTCGAACCCGTAAGGACTGCCGATAGCAATTGCAATCTGGCCAACCCGCACGGAGCGCGAATCGCCCAATTGTGCCGCGGCCAGGCCGGCGGCGCCAATCCGCACCACTGCGAGGTCGGTGTCCGGATCGGAGCCGATCAAATCGGCCTCGAACCGGCGCCCGTCAAGCAGTGTGACCTCTGTTTTCGACGCGCCATGCACGACGTGGCTATTGGTAAGGATAAAGCCGTCAGGCGTGAACAGGAAACCCGACCCGCCTCCGGTGGGCCGCTCGGGATTGGATTGCCGCGAATGGTAAACGCGGATGTTCACCACTGACGGGCTGGCTTTTTCAGCGGCGCCCGCCACCGCCGTTGAATACGCGTCCAACAAGACCGCATCACTGGTCCCGGGACGTTGCGGGTCAGGCGTGGAGCCGCTGGGTGATGGATTTTCGTCGAGAACGCGAACCAAATGGCGTTTCATAACAATTATTATAATCACGACGAGACGCTACGTCTCGCGATTCCGTGCGAACGCTGGTTTGTCTTTTGGTCAGACGGCACTTTCGGGCGTGGTAAGGCGCTTTTCCGAGGAGAACGTGGACTCAGGCGGCCTCGAAGCAGAAGGACTGGCGGGCACCCCACCAGCAAAAGGGGGACGCCCGCCATAATTGCGGAAAGGGCTGCCGGGACCTCCGCTCAGAGGAGATTCACAGCCTAATTACTAGCAGGTTCCGGCCCAATGTAAGCCGAAGCGTTGCCCGCCAAAGGTATGAGCACGGTGGTCTCACCTGCAGGACCGGCTATGTCCAGCGAGGGCTTAATCGCGCAACTTGGGTCCGAATCGGCCAGCAGGTCGACCTCGCCATATGCCAACCCGTCGCCCTTGGCGGGAATTTTAGACGAGGGCAACGAAAGTGAGGCCGAACTACCGGGATTGATCCATACTTCGTTGGTCTTCAGCTGGTTGCTCTGACCGTCGAAAAAGGTCAGCGTGATATCGCAAATACCTTTTGTTGTTTTTAGTTTTGCCAGCGCCGAATTGGCGGCGACGGCGGTTGGTGCGGTCACCGCCAGCACGTCCAGATTCGCGGTTTGCCCGAATCCGAGACTGAAAAGCACCGTAAGAATCGCATTGATGACTGCTATTGGCATAGATCCTCCTATCTGTTTGTATTTGTGGATACGCTTATCTGTTTGTATTTATAGATGTACCAGAAGTTGTGCCGGATTGAAAGGGCTGAAAGGATAAAAAAGATCAGCTAAAGTAGATCCTTCACAGCCATGAATCACCATGGCCGGCCGTTCACAGCAATGATTACATTGGTATCGACCGGGAATCGAAAGCCTCAGATACGCAGAGTGCGACAGGCATTGGCGGAATGGCACAAGGGAAGCTGATGCGCATTCGGTTTCGGCGCCGGTATAAAGAGTAGGTTTGCAGCCTTCGGTACCGTCATGCTAGTGGCAAACCATCGTTAATCGAAGATAATAATGGTCTCAAAGAGCCGGATTGAGCCCGGCCGTTAAGGTTCAAGCACCGGCGCTGTGTATGATAGGCGAGGATTGGAATGCGTGCAGCGATTTTTCAGGGCCCCAAAAAGCCGTTGGTGATCGACGAGGTCGACATCGACCGGCCCAAGGGCAGGGAAGTGCTGGTCAAGACCGTGGCATGCGGTGTGTGCCACAGCGACTTGCATTTCGCCGACGGCGTATGGCCGATGAAGCCGCCGGCGATCCTCGGGCATGAGACCGCCGGGATCATCGAGGAAGTCGGCAGCGACGTGACCGATTTCAAACCCGGCGATCATGTTATCGCCTGCCTGGCGTTGTTTTGCGGGACTTGTGAGAAGTGTCTCAGCGGCAGTCCCCACCTGTGCTTCAACACCGGGGCCACCGACCGCAAAAGCGGCGAGCGTCCACGGCTGATATATAAAGGAAAGCCGATCCAGGGAATCCTGGCGATGGCCGGATTTGCCGAGCGCCAGTTGATGCATGAGAATGCCGTGGTGAAGATTCCCGATGACATACCGCTGGACCGGGCAGCGCTGGTGGGATGTGGCATTACCACCGGAGTGGGCGCGGCGCTGAATACCGCGAAGGTCGAGGCTGGCTCGACCGTGGCGGTGTTCGGATGCGGCGGGATCGGATTGGCCGCAGTCCAGGGAGCGCGTATCGCCGGCGCGCTGCAAATCATCGCGGTGGACATGTTCGAGAGCAAGCTTGGCGATGGCCAAACGTCTGGGCGCCACCGACACTGTCGACGCTTCGTCGGGCGATCCGGTGCAGGCGATCATGGGTCTGACCGGGCGCGGGGTGGATTATTCCTTTGAATGTATCGGCCTCAAGAAGGTCGCGGAGCAGGCGATCGCGTGCCTGAAGCCGGGTGGCACCGCTACCATAATCGGGATGATCCCGCTCACCGAAAAAGTCGAAATGGACGCTCCCTCGCTGCTGTCCGAGCGCAAGCTCCAGGGCTGCTTCATGGGCTCCAGCCGTTTTCGCCTCGACGCGCCAAAATACCTCCAATACTACCGGCAGGGGCGGCTTAACCTGGACGACATGGTGACCCGTAAAGGCCGCCTGGAAGATGTCAATGAGGCCTTCCGGGCGATGAAAGCCGGCGAGGTCGTGCGCACCGTCATAATGTTTGACTGAGTGATGCGACGAATTTGAAGCGATTGCAAATTTGGGAACGATTAAAGTGAAAGGCGGCGTGCGGCACCTGCGCGCGCCGGAACAGGTAATTGACATGCCACTAGATAAACAGACCCAGGCGTTAATCGACGCAATGAACTCGGCGGGAATGGTGCTCGAATTCGAGAAGATGTCGCCGCCGGAAGCCCGCAAAGCGATGGAGCAGATGAGCCGGCCCCGCGGTCCGGGAGAACCGGTCGCCAAAGTCGAAGACCGCTCGATCGCGGGACCCGAGGGCAAAATCCCGGTTCGGATCTATGTTCCCGCAGGCACCGCGCCGTTTCCGGTGCTGGTCTTTTATCATGGCGGCGGATGGGTGATCGGCAGTATCGACAGCCACGACGCACTGTGCCGCAAGATCACCAACGCGGCCGGATGCGTCGTGGTGTCGGTGGATTACCGTCTGGCGCCCGAAGCGAAATTTCCCGCGGCCGCCGAGGACTGTTACGCGGCGACGCTTTGGGTGGCGGAAAACGCCGCCGCACTGGGTTGCGATCCCAAACGCCTGGCGGTCGGTGGGGACAGCGCGGGCGGCAACCTGGCCGCGGTCGTGCCACTGATGGCGCGGGATCGGGGCAAGCCCGCGATCGCGCTCCAGGTCCTGATGTATCCGGTTACCGACGGCAGCCTTGAGAGCGGCTCGATGCGCGAATTGGCCGAGGGTTATTTTCTTACCCACGGCGCGATGCTGTGGTTCTGGAACCATTATGTTCGCGATCACAAGGATCGCAGCCATCCATACGCGGCGCCGATCAACGCGACCGATCTGCGCGGACTTCCGCCCGCGTTGGTCATCACCGCGGAATACGATCCGCTGCGCGACGAGGGCGAAGCTTACGCCGCCAAGCTGCGCGCTGCCGGAGTGCCGGTTACCTGCAACCGCTACGACGGCACCATCCACGGCTTCGTGAGCATGGCGGACAACCTCGACCAGGGCAAAAAGGCGCTGGCCCAGGTGGTCAGCGCATTGAAAACCGGGTTGAACAAATAGTCGCGACGATGCCGCTGGAGCCGCAGACCAAGGCCTTGCTTGACGCCATGCGGGCGTCGGGGGCGTCGCTCGATTTCGGTCAGATGTCGGCGCCCGAAGCCCGGCGCAAGATGGGTCAGACGCCAATCGCGCGCGGCGGCGCGGAACCGGTGGCCAAGGTCGAGGACCGCAGGATTCCGGGTCCCGGTGGCGAGATTCCGGTGCGCATCTATACTCCGGAAGCAGGCGGACCCTTGCCGGCGTTGGTGTATTTTCACGGCGGCGGCTGGGTGCTCGGCGATCTCGACGGTAGCGACGCGCAATGCCGCACGCTGACCAACGCCGTCGGATGCGTAACCGTGTCGGTTGACTACCGTTTGGCGCCCGAAGCCAAATTTCCGGCGCCGGTAGAGGACTGCTATGCGGCGACGCTATGGGTCGCCGAGACATGCAACGGACCTGGGCTGCGATCCCCCGCGCATAGCGGTTGGCGGCACCAGCGCCGGGGCCAATCTGGCTGCGGCCGTGCCGCTGATGGCGCGTGACCGGGGCCGTCCCGCAATCGCTTTCCAGCTCCTGGTCTATCCCATCACCGACGGCGGCATGAATACGCCGTCGTATGGCGAGAACGCCGAGGGATATTTTCTGACCAGTGCTGCGATGTCATGGTTCTGGAATCATTACGTGAGCAGCGACGCCGACCGCGTCCATCCGTATGCCGCGCCGATCAATGCGATTGACTTGAGCGGCTTGCCGCCGGCGCTGGTGATTACTGCCGAGTACGATCCGTTGCGCGACGAGGGCGAGGCATACGCGGCGCGGTTGCGCGAAGCGGGGGTCCCGGTAACCTGCACGCGCTACGACGGCACGATTCACAGCTTCGTGAGCATGGCGGCGAGCCTGGAGGTCGGAAAAAGAGCGCTGGAGCAGATCGTCGACGCACTGAGAAGCGCGCTGCGCCGCTGATAGCGATTGCTTTCCGCAAGAGTGCCCGATTAGTTTTCCAGCTCTCTATAAATCCGATCAAACTCCAGTTAGGCATCGTCGAAATTCCGGCCCCATTTGCCCGGATTACTGCTTTAAGAGACAATGTAGATTCAAACGCCGTTGCATCAGAGCAGGCGGTTCAAGCTTTTTTGTTTCGACGAGGATCAATGGTTAGGACTCTTCATTTTTCCGGACCGGCAAGGGTGGTTGGACAATGGCGCTGATTGTCCAGAAGTATGGTGGCACCTCAGTCGGGTCGGTGGAGCGGATTAAGGCGGTCGCCGACGTGTCTTACAGTCGCGCGCGGCAGGCAACGACGTAATCGCGGTGGTTTCCGCGATGGCCGGGGAGACCAATCGGCTGTTTGCGATCGCCAACGAGTTGTGCGACACGCCTGACCTGCGCGAGACCGACGTGCTGGTGGCCACGGGCGAACAAGTGTCGGCGGCGCTGCTGGCAATCCGGCTCAAGGCGATGGGCCAGCCGGCGGTTTCGTTTCTGGCCCATCAACTGCGCATCTCTACCGATTCCAATCATGGCCGTGCGCGCATCAAATCGATCGATTCCAAGGCCGTGTTGCAGGCGCTCAAGCAGCAGAATATCGTTGTGGTGGCCGGCTACCAGGGAGTCGACGCGAAAGGCGATATCACGACTTTGGGTCGCGGAGCCTCGGACCTGACAGCGGTAGCTCTGGCGGCGGCGCTGAATGCCGACCTGTGCGAGATTTACACCGACGTCGATGGCGTCTACACCGGCGATCCGCATCTGTGCCCGAAGGCGTTCAAGCTCGATCGCATCTCCTACGATGAAATGCTCGAACTGGCGAGCCTGGGCGCCAAGGTTTTGCAGAATCGCTCGGTCGAAGTAGCCAAACGTTTCAACGTACCGCTGATGGTGCGGTCGAGCTTCAGCGATGCTCCGGGGACTTGGGTGGGACAAGAAGATCAATCGATGGAAGATGTTCTGGTCGCGGGCGTAACGCTGGACCAGAACCAAAGCAAGATTACTCTGAGCGCGGTCGAGGACCGTCCCGGGCTGGCGGCCAGGATTTTCGGTCCGATCGCCGCCAGCGGAATAGTCGTGGACATGATTATCCAAAACGCCAGCGCCGACGGCCGCACCGATATGACCTTCACGGTCGCGCGTACCGACCTCAAGCGCGCCCTCGAACTGGTCGAGGCGATCGCGCGCGAGGTCGGAGCCCGCGGCATAAGGTATGACGATCAGGTGGCCAAGGTTTCGATTGTCGGTTGCGGGATGCGCACCCACGCCGGCGTCGCGGCGCGGATGTTCGAGGTGCTGGCCAACGAAAACGTCAATATCGAAATGATCGCGACTTCCGAGATCAAGATCTCGGTCGTGACCAATGCCAAGTATGGCGAACTGGCGGTGCGTGCGCTGCATGATGCGTTTCTTGGTACCGGCGCGCCGGTCCATGGCAGGCGAAGGCGTCCTGACCCCAATGGCTTCGGCAAAAAAGATTCAGCTCTACGACACCACCCTTCGCGATGGATGCCAATCCGAAGACGTTTCACTCACTGTTGACGACAAGCTGACTATCGCGGCCCGCCTCGACGAGTTCGGCTTCGACTACATCGAGGGCGGATGGCCGGGATCCAATGAACGCGACGCGGCCTTCTTCACCGAGGTAAAGAAGCTCAAGCTGCGCCATGCGAAGGTTGCCGCGTTCGGCTCGACCCGGCGCGCCAATCTAAAGGCGTCGCAGGATCGTAACCTGGAGCTGATTCTACAGGCTGACACTCCGGTGGCGACAGTGGTGGGAAAGACCTGGGATCTGCACGTACGCGAAGCGTTGCGGATCACCAACGAACAGAACATCGAGGTTATCCACGATACTATCGCATTTCTGAAGAAGCGGGTGGACGAGGTAATCCTGGATGCCGAGCATTTCTTCGATGGCTTCGCGGCCGATCAGGATTTTGCCTTGAAGTGCCTGGTCGCCGCCGCGGATGCCGGCGCCGACCTCATCTGCCTGTGCGACACCAACGGCGGCCGGCTGCCATTCGAGATCGAAGACGGTGTCAGAGGCCGCCTGCGCCGCGGTGACCTGTCCAATTGGCGTGCATTGCCATAACGATTCAGAGGTTGCGGTCGCCAACACTATCGCGGCGGTGCGCGCCGGCGCGGTGCAAATCCAGGGCACGATCAATGGGCTGGGCGAACGCTGCGGCAACACCAACCTGATTTCGGCCATCGCCAATCTTCAGCTCAAGATGGGCTATCAGTGCGTGTCCGCGGCCAAGCTCAAATCCTTGAGCGAGCTTTCGACCCTGGTCTATGAGCTGGCCAATATCACGCCGTCGCCGCGCCAGTCATATGTCGGACGCAGCGCGTTCGCGCACAAGGGCGGACTGCACGTATCCGCGATTCAGCGCAATTCTCGCACCTACGAGCATATCGACCCCGCGCTGGTGGGAAATGACCGCCGGGTGGTGCTGTCCGAACTGGCGGGCCAGAGCAACATCGTTTACAAGGCCCGCGAATTTGGTCTTGAAATCGACCCGAAGGACGAAAAGATCGCGACCTTACTGGCGGAGCTCAAGCGCCTGGAAGCCTAGGGTTACGCGTTCGATGGCGCGGACGCGTCGTTCGAGCTGGTGATGTTGCGTGGTCTGGGCCTGGAGCGCGAGCATTTCCGCCTGGTGAGTTTCCGCGTCTTCGACGATAAATGGGATGAGGACCAGGAGCCATTCAGCGAGGCTATCGTAGTGATCGACGGGCCCGACGGGCGGCGCAGCAGAAGCTCGGCGATCGGCAACGGTCCGGTCAACGCGCTTGATTCGGCGCTGCGCAAATCGCTGGTCCCTTACTATCCGGGTTTGGCCGCGATGCAGCTCGCCGATTACAAAGTGAGAGTGCTGGATAACGGCGCGGGGACCGGCTCGCGTGTCCGCGTCTTAATCGAATCGACCGACGGCAAGCGCCGTTGGGGCACGGTAGGCGTCTCCAACAATGTTATCGAGGCCAGTTGGCAGGCGTTGGTGGATTCCGTCGAGTACAAGCTCCATCGCGACCGCGCCAAGCCCCACATCCGGGCCAAGGACCGCAAAGCCGCCGCTACCGGGAAGAGTGAGGAGCGCAACGGCCGGGCCCGGGCCGGCGTTTAAATCCAGCGCGCTTCACGTGCGTCTTGCGGGCTCCGGCGTGGTAATAATCTCCCAATGGGCTGGCTTAAGCGTCCGGTCGTGAAGATATCTAAATGCGATTGATCCAGGTATCTTTGATCGCAGCACGTTCTGCGGGAGGGCTCCACTCTGATCAGTTTCACCAATGGCAATCTATCTCGACCATAACGCCGGGGCACCGCTGCGGCCCGAAGTGCGCGATGCGATCGCAGCCTTGCTCGGCAGCGGTGCCGGCAATCCTTCGTCGGTGCATCACGCCGGTCAGACCGCGCGCAGGTTCCTGGAGCAGGCACGCGCCCAAGTTGCCGCCGTGATCGGTGCGGCGCCGGCCCAGATCGTTTTCACCAGTGGCGGAACCGAGGCCAACAACCTGTCCATCTTAGGCGCGGTGCGCTCACGATCCGGGCGCGGCAGGATCATCAGTTCGGCGATCGAGCATTCGTCGATTCTGGCTCCCGCTGGCCCGTTTGGAAGCAGAGGGCTTTGAAGTTTGGCGGGTTGCTCCGGACCGGGAAGGACGGCTCGATCCAGCGGAAATCGTTTCGTTGCTGGACCAAAACACCGCGATAGTGACGCTCGGTCTGGCCAATTCCGAAGTGGGGACAATTCAGGACCTCGCGCCGTTAGCCGCGGCGGTTCAGCATGCCGGTGCGATTTTTCATATCGATGCGGCCCAGGCGATTGGAAGAATCCCGGTCGACGTTGCGCAACCTGGCTGCGACCTGATGACGCTGAGTGGCCACAAGATCGGCGCCCCGGCGGGTATTGGCGCGTTGTTTGTGCGCGATCCGGGGAGCATCGGCGGCCTGCTTCTCGGCGGGCCCCAGGAGCGTGGTTGCGTGCCGGCACTCCCAACCTTATCGGTGCGGTGGCATTCGGAGCGGCGGCCTGCCGTGGTCCGGGCCCAGATGGAAGAAGAGTCGCGCCGGATGGCCAAACTCGGCCGGATTTTACTCGCCGGCCTGATGGCGGAAATCCCCGGGCTTGCGCTCAACAGCCCGCAGCACGGCGTGCTCCCGAATACGCTCAACCTCCAATTTCCCGGAGTGCTGGGCGAGACGATGCTCATTGCGCTGGATCTCGAGGGCGTCGAAGTGTCGATGGGATCGGCATGTGCCGCGGGCGCCGTGGAGCCTTCGCACGTACTGATGGCGATGGGGCGTAGCGCGATTGCGGCGCGCAGTTCGCTGCGTATCAGCCTGGGCTATTCCACTACGGCGAAAGAGGTAGAGCAGGCCATCGGGATTATCCCGGGCGTGTGGCGCCGGATAATGCGGGCTGGGCGCGCTGACGCGCCGGAGTCGCGGTTATGAAGGCGCGTGTGATTGTGGCGATGTCCGGCGGCGTGGACAGTTCCGTGGCCGCGGCGATACTTGCCGAGGACGGCTACGACGTGATCGGAATTGCGATGAGGCTCGCTTCGGATACGGCTGCCACGCGGCGGAAATCGCGGCAGTTGTTGTTCCTACGAAGACTTCGAAGATGCGCGGCGCGTCGCCGAGCGGATGAACTTTCCCTTTTACGTGATCGACCTGCGCGACGAGTTTGCCGCCAGCGTGATTAATCCGTTCGTCAGCGAGTATCTTGACGGCAGAACGCCGAATCCATGCCTGATGTGCAATCGCGACATCAAGTTCGACCGTCTTTGGCTTCGCGCCAACGCGTTGGGCGCGCAATACGTCGCTACCGGCCATTACGCCCGCATCGCGTCGCGATGCCGGCGGGCGCCTTTCGCCTGCGCAAGGCGGTCGACACGCGTAAGGACCAATCCTACTTTCTTTTTTCGCTCGATCGGTCCCAGCTCTCACGCACCTTGTTTCCGCTCGGTGAGATAACCAAGGACCGGGTGCGCGCCCGCGCCAGGGAGTTGGGTCTGGCCACCGCCGACAAGCCGGAAAGCCAGGAAATCTGCTTTGTTCCAAACGGCGATTATGCCGCTTTCGTCGAGGCCCATAGCAGCGCGGGACAAGTTCGCTCCGGCGATGTGGTCGATTCGGCGGGACGGCGGCTAGCGCAACATCAGGGCATCCATCGATTTACCGTAGGGCAGCGGCGCGGACTGGGGGTGGCCACAGGCGAACCACTGTACGTGCGCGCAATCAGCCGCGAAACCGGTCAGGTGAGCGTCGGACGCCGCGATGAAATCGGCGCCCGGGGATTGCGCGCTGCTCGCGTTAGTCTGGTGGACCCCGCGATGCGGGAGCGCGGCGAGGTGGAAGTCGAGGTCAAAATCCGCTATCGCCATCCTGCCGTTCCCGCGATGTTGAAGATGGTGGCGGAGGATCGCGCCGAAGTCGGCTTCGCGCGTGAAAACCCTGCCGTCACTCCCGGTCAGGCCTGTGTCTTCTATCGCGGCGACGAGGTATTGGGAGGCGGAATAATCGAAGGCGCGATGGAAAGCTAGGTCTCATGCGATTTGCCATTACCACCCTGGGTTGCAAGGTCAACCAGTACGATTCGGCCATGATCGAAAGCCGCTTGCGCGAGGCCGGACTGGAGCGTCGCGAATTCGACGAGCAAGCCGACGTTTACGTAGTCAATACCTGTACGGTGACCGATCGCGCCGACGTGGAAAGCTTGAAGCTGGCGCGCAGGGCGCGGCGCCTAAACCCCAACGCCCGCATAATCATGACCGGATGCCTGGCGCAGGCCAGCCCCGAAAAGCTGGCTGCGGCGCAGGAGGTTGACCAGGTCATCGGGCTTGCGCGCCTCGACGATCTGGTGCGCGCGGCGAGCGCCCAGGATGCGACGCGGGTGATAGTTTCGAACCTGCGCAAGGAGAAGGCCGCAATCAGTGTTGGGGCGGTGGTGCCTAATGGCCAGACCCGGGCCTTCTTGAAGCTCCAGGAAGGGTGCGACCAGTTCTGCAGCTTCTGTATCGTTCCGTTTTCACGCGGAGCTTCACGCAGCGTGGCGCCGCGCCAGGTTCTCGAAGTTCTCGATTCGCTGCACGATCAGGGTTTCAAGGAAGTCATCCTGACCGGCGTCCATCTGGGCGGTTACGGCCAGGACCTGTCGCCGCGGATGACGCTGGTGGGCTTGCTTGGGATGATCGCCGAGCGCTGCCGGATTGGGCGGGTGCGGCTGAGCTCGATCGATCCCGAAGAATTGAGCGACGAAATCATCGATTTGGTCGCCGCTTCAGAGAAGTTCTGCCATCATTTCCATCTTCCGCTGCAAGCCGGGAGACGACCAGCTACTGGCGCGGATGCGGCGGCGTTATCAAACGGATCACTACCGCGAACGGGTGGAGCGCATCATCGAGCGAATGCCCGAGGCGGCAATCGGAACCGATCTGATCGCCGGGTTTCCGGGTGAAACCAGCGGAGCATTTCGAGCGCTACTATAGCTTCGTCGAAAGCCTGCCGCTGGCCTACTTCCATGTTTTTCCCTATTCGGTTAGATCGGGTACAACGGCGGCTAAGTTTAGCGGAAGGGTGCAGGCGGCGGAGATCAAGCGGCGCGCGGATCTGCTCCGCCGGCTCGGCGAGAGCCGGCGCCTGAGTTTCGTACGGCGCTATATCGGCGCCCGGCTCAAAGTGCTGGTTGAGGAGACGCGCGAACCCGGTACCCAATCTCTGCGCGGCTACAGCCGCAACTACATCAAGGTTCTGATCCAAGGCCCCGATCAGCTTAAAAACCATGAAGTCGACGTTGAGGCAACGGCTGGTGACGGTCAGGCACTGGTGGGCAGGATTGTTCAGCCGTGCGGGCACGCCGCCGCGGCCGGCCGTAATTGAGTCTGAACAGCATCCGCTGGAACTGGAACGCGCGGTGGCTTATCGATTTACGCGTCCCGATCTGTTGCGGCTCGCCATGACTCATCCCAGTGCCGCCGAGGGTACCGACCGGCATTACGAACGACTCGAATTCCTGGGCGACGCGGTGCTCGATCTGGCAATTGCGGACCTGCTGATGCGCCATTTTCCCGACGGCAAGGAGGGACTGCTGTCGCGCCAGCGGGCGTCAATCGTAAATGCCCGCACCCTGGCTGCCAAGGCCGAGAGCATTGGGCTGGGAGATTGTTTGTTGCTGGGCAAGGGTGAGGAAAAGAGCGGTGGCCGGCAGAAAACCTCCATCCTGGCCGCGGGTTTCGAAGCGCTGATCGGAGCAATTTACAGCGACAGCGGTCTGGCGCAGGCGCAGCGAGTGGTGGAGCGGTTGTTTGGCGACGATATCGGAGGTCCGGCGGTGGAACGCGATTACAAGACCGAATTGCAGGAGGCGGCCCATCGTTACTTTCGCGCCCATCCGGTCTACGAAGTGATCAGCGAAAGCGGGCCCGACCACGCCAAGCGCTTCATCACCCGCATCCGCATCGGCAGCCGCCAGCTCGGGGTCGGTGAAGGATCGAGTAAAAAGGTGGCTGAACAGGCAGCGGCGCGCGAGGCTTTGGGTGTAATTATCGCCGAACAGGCGGCGGCCGGAGGAAGTGATGAACAGCGGCGGCGGTGAACATCGCGCCGGATACGTGGTACTGTGCGGCCGCTCCAACGTGGGCAAGTCGACTCTGCTCAACCGCCTGGTCGGCGAGAAGGTCGCGATCGTGACGCCGCGCCCGCAGACCACCCGGCGCAGGATACTCGGTATCCGCACCGATCCTGATGCCCAACTGATTCTCGTGGATACCCCAGGCTTGCACGATGCGTCGCGGCTGCTCAACCGCCGGATGGTCGGGGTGGCCCGCGCTTCGATGGCCGAAGCGGATGTGGTGGCGGTGCTGGTTGAAGCCTGTGAGCGGCTCGAGGCGGAAGATCGCGAGTTACTGGCTGAGGTTTGCAAACTGGGACGGCCGGCGGTCGTGGTGATCAACAAAATCGACCTGATCGCCCGTCCGCTACTTATCCCACTGGTCCAGGAATGTTTGCTGCTGGTGCCCGAGGCCGAGATTGTTCCGGTGAGCGCACTGCGCGGCGAGAACGTCGATGAGCTGGTGGTCACGCTCAAGCGGCTGCTGCCGCCCGGCCCTTTGCTGATGCCGGCGGACCAATACACGGATGAGACCGAACGCCTGCTGGTCGAGGAAACGATCCGGGAGAAGATCTTCTTCGCGATGAGGCAGGAGATCCCATTTTCAACCGCGGTCAAAGTCGAGCAGTTCAGCGAAGTCGAGGACCGCAACCTGGTGCGCATCTCCGCGACCATCATCGTGGACCGGGAAGCGCATAAAGGCATGATGATCGGGGCCGGCGGCCAACAGCTTAAGCAGATTGGCCAAAGTGCGAGACTGGACATTGAGGAACGGCTGGAAAACGCGTCTTCCTCGAACTCAACGTCAGGGTGGAGAAGAATTGGACCAGGGATCCGCGCCGGCTGAACGAGTTCGGCTTGTAGGTTTCTCATCGTCGCCGCGGTGCAACACTGCACTCGCGGGAGATATCTGCCGTGCGGCCCTGAATAAGCCTCGCAGAAGGAGTCTTCGACTCGATTCTTGAACTTCTGAGGAAGCGCAGGTGCGAGCACGACCTCTCCGAGGCAACTTGGCTCGGCTGAGAGAGTCACGCGCCGAAAAGCTTGGATCGCGGACGGCGTCAAGACGCCGTCCGCTGGTGCTAGATGCGACCCGACGGAATTGTGGCCTTATTAAGCCATTGATCGATTGCCGACCTTCTAAACCGCCAATCGCTGCCAACTCTAAACCCGGGTATCCGCTTGTTCTTGAGCAGACGATAAATCGTGCTCGGGTGACAAAGCAGATATTCCGCAAGCATAGGCACCGTCAGGATCTGATCCGTAGGTTCCTTAACGGATTTCGCCGGCCCTTGGTTACTGTTTCCGTTAGAGGCAGCCGCTTTTGTGGCTGCCGCGTTACTGGTTGTCTTCACATGCCGTACTGCTTTCATATGCCGTACCACTCTGGTTTTATTCGCCGACTTTTTCACGGTACCGCAACCTGTTGTAGCAATTAGCTTGCCAAACCGCCGTGCGGCGAGGCAGAGATCGTCAAAGAGGCGACTCGATGCCAGCTAAATTCAGCAAACCGCCGCTTTCGCGCCTAAACAATGATTTTTCGCGTCTAAAACCGTAGTCATTTAGCTGCTTTTTAGCAATAGACGGGTCCATAAAGTCTCTTCGGTGAGCATGCAAGAATTGCAACCGTGGCGTCATCCCCCATGTGGTTGAGACTGCGGTTGCAGACGGCAACCTATAAAAATCGTGGAAATCTACCACGCTGCTGCATCAGAGTGGCGCACTTTTCCACGCTCATGTCGCCTTTTGAGACGTTTACATTCTTATCCGGTGGGATGAGCCGGAAGTGAAAAACCGCTAGAATCGGTAACATCGTGAATGCTAAACAGGTATCTCAGCCCGCGACCGCGTTTCCTGGCATAGCCAACGGCGTGCCAGTCGTGGTTCTGGTCGGACGCGCCAATGCCGGCAAGTCCACGCTGTTCAATCGGATCACCCGCCATGGCCGGGCCATTGTAAGCGCCGTTCCGGGCACCACCCGTGACTTGAATCTGCTCACGGCCCAGCATAATGGGCGCCGGTTTGTCATGGTTGACAGCGGTGGCCTTGAATTGGGCGAGCGTGAGGGACTCAGCGAACGGGTGGTCAGCGAGGCGCTCAAGGCGGTCGCGGTAGCGGACGTCGTGGTCTTCGTGGTTGATGGACGGGCAGGACTCAGCCCCGCCGACGCCGAAGCCCTGGCCCTGATCCGTGAAGTTGGGCGGCCGACGCTGCTCGCGGTCAACAAGCTCGACGTTCCCAACCTCGACGTTCAGGCCGCCGATTTCCATACCTTGGGTCTCGAGCGGTTGTTTGTGGTTTCCGCCGCCCACGGGCGTGGATTGGAAGAGCTGCTCGATGCGATTGTTGAGCTGCTGGGACCGGAAACCGCGACCGTAGCGCAGCCCCCCGACCTGCGGATCGCTCTGATTGGGCGGCCTAACGCCGGCAAGTCTTCGTTGCTCAACCGGCTCGTGGGAGCGCAGCGTTCGATCGTCGATGCGACTCCCGGGACTACGCGTGACCCGGTTGACGTGCGGATCAAAGCCGGGGATCAGGAACTGATCTTAGTCGATACCGCGGGAATCCGGCGTCCAACCAAGGTCCAGGGCGAGCTGGAACATCACTCGGTCAGACGGGCGATTGAGACTATCCGCCGGGCCGAGGTCCTGCTGTTGGTGGTGGATGCTGCCGAAGGCATCACCGATCAGGACGCGCGACTGGCGCGGTTGGTCGAAAACGAGGACCGCGCGCTAATTATAATCTGTAACAAATGGGACGTGGCGGCGCACGAAGGCCGCAAACAGGCCGCGTTTACCCGCGACGCACATCAGCGCTACTCGTTTCTGGAGTTTGCGCCCCTGATTTACACCTCTGCCTTGGCCGGTGACGGCGTGCGCGACATTCTGCCCGAGGCGCTCAAGGTCGGCGCCAGCTTTCGCGCCACCTTCCAGACCGCGCAGCTCAATCGAATCCTTGAAGCAGCGGTCCAGGCGATGGATCCGCCGATCGTGGCTGGGCGGCGCCTCAATCTCCTCTACGTTACGCAGCTCTCCAGTTCGCCTCCGCGCCTGGTGTTCTTCTCCAATGTGGAGCGTGATATTCCAATGCACTACATCCGCTTTCTCGAAAACCGCTTCAGGGCCGCTCTGGGGCTGAGCGGGACGCCGCTACGGATGAGCTTCCGTAAGCGCGGAGCGGGTAAGGGTGACCAGCGCAGAGCGCCGGCCGAAAACTCCAGGAGTTCATCCTGACGGGATGTTGTGCGATGGCGAATAAGGCGAGCGAACTGACATCGGAATCATCGCAGTCCGGAACAATCGCTCAGATGCGTGTCGGAGACCGCGCCTATACCGACCCGATGGCGCTGGCGCCGCTGCGCGACGGCAGCAGCTACCTGCACGGAGGCTTCCTGATCCAGCCCGCGCCCGACGCGGTGTCGCGGATGCTGATCGAGCGAGTCGTCGGTGGATGGGTAGCTCACGCCAGCCAGGTGAAGGATCCCAACTGGCGCATCAGCCGCGGATTCCCGTGGCCGGGCGTCAGCGCCGAGGAATTAATGCCGGTGATCCGGATCGAATGAAAAAACGCCAATTCCCGGCGTGCTATTCGCCCGAATCGCACGGTTGGCTATAGTAAGCGACTATCGCTGGACGGACGCCCCCGATGATTCTAATTCTTGACTTCGGCAGCCAGTACACCCAGCTCATCGCGCGCCGCGTGCGCGAGGCACGAGTCTACTGCGAAATCCATCCTTACAATCTTGCGCTTGATAAGATTCGCGAGCTCAATCCCACGGGCATTATTCTGTCCGGCGGCCCCGCCAGCCTGTATTGGACCGACGCTCCTAATGTTGCCCCGGAGGTTCTCGACTTTGGCTGCCCCGTCCTGGGGATCTGTTACGGCATGTTCGTGATCGCGCAACACCTGGGGGCGCGCAGCGCCGGCGCCGCCCGGCGCGAATACGGTCCCGCGCTGCTTACCGTCGACCAACCCGATCTACTGTTCGAGGGTTTGGCTGGCCGCGAGCATCTGGTGTGGATGAGTCACGGCGACCGTGTGGAGGAACTCCCCAAGGGACTATCCGCGATCGGCCATAGCGACAACTCGCCATTCGCCGCGGTTCGCAGCTCGGACGGGCGCCTTAGAGGCATCCAGTTCCACCCCGAAGTGGTCCATACACCCGACGGCGCCACCATACTGGAGAATTTTGTCCATAAGATCTGCGGCGAGGCGGGCGATTGGACGATGGCGAACTTCGTCGAGACCAAGGTCGCCGAGATCCAGGCCCAGGTAGGCAATCACGAACGCGTCGTGATGGGTTTGTCGGGCGGCGTGGATTCTTCAGTAGCCGCCGCACTGATCCAGCGGGCAGTCGGCGACCGGCTCAACTGCGTGTTCGTCGATACCGCTTTGCTGCGGGCCGGTGAGCGCGAGCGAATGGAAGCGGTGTTCGCCGACCAACTCGGTATCGCGCTGACTGTCGCTGACGCTTCCGAGTTGTTTTTGGAGCGGCTGGCCGGAGTCGTGGAGCCCGAACAAAAGCGCCGCATCATCGGCCATACCTTTATCGAGGTGTTCGAGCAGCGGGCTCGGGCGCTGGGCGGTGCGCGCTTTCTGGGGCAGGGGACGCTCTATCCCGACGTAATCGAGTCGGTCTCTTTTAAGGGCCCTTCGGCCACTATTAAGAGCCATCATAACGTCGGCGGACTGCCCGAGAGCATGCGCTTTGAGCTAATCGAACCGCTACGCGAACTGTTCAAGGACGAAGTGCGGGAGCTAGGCCGTCAACTCGGGCTGCCGTCTGATATCGTCGATCGGGAGCCGTTTCCCGGACCCGGGCTGGCAATTCGAATCGTGGGCGAGGTGACGCGCGAGCGGCTCGATCTACTGCGCCGCGCCGACCAGATCGTGATGGATGAAACCCGGGCGGCGGGGCTGCAAAACCGGCTGTGGCAAAGCTTTGCGGTGCTGCTTCCGCTCAAGACCGTGGGCGTGATGGGCGATGGGCGCACTTATGAAGGCGTGCTCGCAATCCGCGCGGTGGAATCCTCCGACGGCATGACTGCGGACTGGGCGCGGCTGGACCCCGCGGTACTGGCCCGGATGAGCAGCCGTATCACCAACGAAATCAAGGGCATCAACCGGGTGGTGTACGATATCACCTCCAAGCCGCCGGCCACCATCGAATGGGAATAAATCGAGTGGGAATAAAGTGACAGTTTGCACCCGCTACGCGCCGAGTCCGACCGGTTCGCTACATATCGGCAACGTTCGTTCGGGATTGTTCGCCTACCTCTTCGCCCGCCATAACGGCGGCAGGTTCATCCTGCGGATCGACGATACCGACCAGGAGCGGTCCACGCAGGAATCGCTGGAGGAGATAGTCGCCAGCCTGCAATGGCTGGGAATTGAATGGGACGCCGGACCGCCTGACCGCCGCTACTTTCAGTCCAGCCGCTTCGACCGTTATCGCGAAGCCGCGCTGCGTCTGCTGCGTGAAGGCAAGGCCTATCCCTGCTATTGCACAGCGCAGGAGCTGGAGGCCAAGCGCCGGCAGGCCGAGCGCGAAAAGCGCAAGCCCGGCTATGACGGCACCTGCCGCAACAAGCCGTACCCGGCGGACCTGCCGCTGCCGGATCGGGCGGCCGGCCGCAACTACACCGTCCGCTTCCGCTCGCCGCAGGAAGGGCAGACCGTGGTCGACGATCTCGTCAAGGGGCACTCGGTCTTTCAGAACAGCGAGCTGGACGACCTGATTATCTTCCGCTCCGACGGCGTCCCGACTTACAACTTTGCCACCGTGCTTGACGACGCGGACTTCGAAATCACCCACGTAGTGCGCGGCGACGACCATCTGCCCAACACGCCGCGGCAAATTCAAATCTTCCTGGCGCTGGGACTTACACCGCCCGCCTATGCGCATCTGCCGATGGTGATGGGGCCGGACGGCAAGCCGCTATCCAAGCGTCACGGGGCAACCTCGGTATTTGCTTACCGCGACGCCGGCTATTTTCCGGAAACCCTGCTCAATTACCTGGCGCGGATGGGATGGTCGCACGGAGACCAGGAGATATTCTCCAAGCAGGAGCTGATCGATTATTTCGGATTTGACGCCTGCGGCAAATCGCCGGGCATCTTCAATCCCGAAAAGCTGCTGTGGCTTAACTTCCACTATTTGAAGCAACGGACTCCCGCACAGTTGGCGCGCGAGGTGATGCCGTTTATCGAAAAGCGCGGCTACAAGATTCCCGGCGATATGGCGTGGCTGGAGAAGATGGTTGAAACGTTGCGCGAGCGCGCCAAGACACTGGTCGAACTGGTCGAATTCGCGCACTTCTACCTGAGCGATGACATCACGATCGAACCCAAAGCCGCCGCGAAATTTCTAAAGCCCGAGATCGTCCAGCCACTCAAAGCATTGGCAGAAGGTATCGCACATCTCGCCGAGTGCAGCGAGAGCGCCGTGCAAGAGGTCTTCGAGCGTGTGCTGGCGCAGTTCGGGCTCAAGTTAGGCCAGCTCGCCCAACCGGTGCGCGTCGCGCTGACCGGCGGCACCGTGAGCCCCGGCATCTACGAGGTCATCGCGGTGCTCGGCCGCGACCGCACCGTGGAGCGCCTGAATCTCGCCATCGCAATGGCGGGCGCCACCTGAAGGCGCACCGCTGCCGCGGGGCGTTTCCGATGGTGGACTAATAAGCTAAAATTTAGTCACACTGAAACGTGAAGCAGAGGGAGGAGACCAAGCGCTGCGGCGGCTGAGTATACAAAAGGGCGCGTAAACCCGTCTATGACCCAAACCGTCAGCTAAGCGAAACCGTCTCGCTGTTCTAGCTTACCTAGAGAACGCCATGTCGATATTGGACATTTACTCGCGGCGAAAGCGGCTCACAGAAAACGCCGGCCAAGCCGACATTTATCACTATAACAATTTACCGCGGTCGCTTCGCGTTCAGATAGTGAACCTCTGGAACTGGGCTCTTGGTCCAGTTGTGGTTGAGAGCGGATTTGGAGGGCGCCAGAGGAAAGAACCTACTTGGACGACTTGGACACGTATACACGATGGAATAGCCAACGAAAGAGGTCTTCATCGGCTTGCGAACGATGGGGAATCCACTAAGCCGATGCGTGAGCTAATGCGATCGGCGTCGCACCTCGATAACGGCGTCCCTCAGCCTGTCTGCCACTGAAGCGTCACGAATGAGCGCGGGGTCGAAATTGTGAAGGTAAAACATAACCCTTGCCTGCTCGCTTTCCTGCTGCACGCCGAAGCGTAGAATCGTATCGACAATGCGCCGCCCGAGTTCAGGTACCTGTCCTGCAAGGTGTTTGACGGGTTCAGAGACAAGTAAAATTAGCGCCGGACGGACCACCGGCCAGATGTTTGTCTCCGGTGCAGTATGGTCTAGTATCTCAAGGGTGGTGGCAATGATGGCGCGGAGTTGGTCTTGCGAAAAAGCATCCTTATAAGCTGACGCGGTCTCGAGAGCCGCAGTCTGGCCCGTCCAAAAGCCAGGAATTTGTAGCTTCATCAAGACTGCTGCGGTGACTTCGGAGGCAACCCCCTTTCGGAGCTCAGGCCGCTGCCCTGCCACATGGCAAAGCACTTCTAGGCTCCGCCCTCCAAGGTTTTGGGGCGCGTAGAATGAGGCAGGTGACTCGACAGCGAGCGACGCCACGTATTTCAGCATAGAGTCAGCGACATTGATTCGATCCGGCGCAATCAGCTCACTCCATTGCTGGAAGAGCTCAATAGCGACTCTCTGCCTCCCGACTTTTGCACCTTGGTATTCTTTGACGTGAGCAATGACGAAGTCTATGTAGCCTTGGTCGACATACGTATTGATAAGTTGCTCATTCCAGCTAATTTTCGTGACTAAGCCATTATTTTCCCTGCCAAAAGCAACCGCACGAGCTCAACAAAAGCCCTGCCTTTCAATAGTGGGACAGGCGTCCCTGCCTGTCATAGATGCGCTAAGCGCTTCCAAACCAAGGCCTGGGAATTCACTGAAATTGCGGCCGAGCTTGGAGTTAGCTCACGCGGCATGGCCGGCCGAGCTTGGACTTTGGTAACGGTCGCGCTGCGCGCATTCTATGACAGGCACGGATGCCTGTCCCACTATTTGTAAACCTACCTCTATGCTCCCCGAGATCTAAAAATCGCTAAAAACCTTCCACACGGTTTGCAGAAGACCCATTAAAAGGGGACGGCGCTCAGATAGAAAGGAAACACAGTATTCGACGCGTTAGCAAATCGCGTGCAACGAGACAAGATCGGAGCCCACGCAAATTTGCCTTAGGCGGTCGCAGAATCCGAATACAGGTATTCGGCGCGTTAGTGAATCGCGTACAACGAGCCGTCATTGGAGCCCACGTAGATAGTGCCTTCCCCGCCGATCGAGGGCGATGAGAAAATCGGACCGGCAGTGGCGAATTTCCAGATCTGCTTGCCGGAAGCATTCACCGCATACAGATTGCCGTCCTCCGAGCCCACATAGATTGCGCCGTCGCCGCCGATCGCGGGCGAGGAATAGATCGATGCCCCAGTGACAAACTTCCATTTCAGCTTACCCGCCGCGGTGATCGCATATAGCGACTTGTCATTTGCGCCGACGTAAACGGTTCCCTCAGTGCCGATTGCCGGCGAAGAGTAAATCGCACTGCCGATGTTGTATAGCCACTTCTGACTGCCGTCGGGATTGATTGCGTAGAGATTGCCGTCATGGGAGCCGGCGTAGATCGTACCGTCACCGGCGATCGCGGGCGCGGATGAGATCGCGCCGTGCGTCAGGAACACCCATTTACCGGTTGAATCGGGATTGACCGCGTAAAGAATTCCATTATCGGCGCCGAAGTAGATCGTCCCGTCGCCGCCCACCGCCGGCGAGGAATCAACGTTATAAACTACGCTGTAATGCCACAACTCAGTGCCACTGCCGGCGTTGACCGCATAGAGATTGCCGTCTTCCGAGCCAATGTAAATGACAAACTGAAGTTCGTTATCAGCATTTTCGTATGAAACTCTTACCGGAGAAGAAATGATGGCGCCGCCGGTCGGGAAGAGCCATTCTTGATTGCCGGTATCATCGATAGCGTAGAGATTGCCATCGTCTGAACCCACATAGATAGTACCGTCCAACTCCACCGCCGGGGACGAATCGACCCCGGCGCCGGTTGCAAAACGCCATTCGAAATCTCCCGCGACAGATACCGCATAAAGTCCGCCGTCGCGCGACCCAATATAAATGTCGCTGGGAATATCCAGGGCCGGCGACGAAACAAAGGGCGCGGCGAGCGCCGGTTTTGGAAACCGGCGTATATTTCCAGCGTTTGAGGCCCTTGTCCTGGCTGGTATCGACGGTGCTGAGACCGGTGCGGCTATTGTCATGGCGAAACAGCGTCCACGGCCCCATGCATCCGGCCCCAGTCAGGGCCAGCAACATCACCAGCGTGGCACGGCCGGTATACACCCCGCTGCTGAACCCTTTGGAGGAAATCTTCATTTCTTTTCTCCCGTCTATAGCCCCGCCATCGACGTTTAACTGCAGCAGTCTTATTTATATTTCTCCATGCGGTTGACCCACTATCGCAAGAAAATCGGTCTGGCTGGCCAAGTACCCGCGAGGGCGCAATTACCCCCAATTGGCATGCCCGATTGCGCTTGGCATACTGGAGCGTCGTGAGATTTACCAACAGAGCAGGCGCTGACGGGCTTGCCGGATCGCACGTCTAAAGTCGCAACCGGGGAGCTATAAGCGCGATGAGAGAACTGCGCTCGATGTGGGGCAACACCCGGATGGTGGTGTTGAGCGCGATCTCCGCCTCGCTCTATGCCGCCGTGCTGGTGCCGTTCAAGGTCGTCCCGCTGATTCCGGGGTCACCGAAATGCGCCCGGCCAATGCCATCCCGGTGGTCTGCTCTTTCATGTTCGGGCCGGCGGCGGCGTGGGGCGCCGCGATCGGCAACATGATTGGCGACTTTTTCGGCGGCGTCGGACCGGCCGATATCTTTGGCTTCTTCGCCAACCTGATGTACGGCTACGTCCCTACAAGGTCTGGCAGGTGATGGCGAAGAACCAGGCCCCGGGCATCCGCTCGCCGCGCACCGCGTTCACCTATATCGTCGCCTGCCTGGTGGCCAGCACCTTTTGCGCCGACATCGTCGGATGGGGCGAGAATCTGCTCGGACTGCGTCCATTCGTCATGCTGGGCAACGTGATTGTATTCAACAACATGCTCGCGGCGTTGCTGCTCGCGCCCTTTCTGCTCGCGGCGATTTATCCGCGCGTCAAGGCCGGCCATCTGCTCTACGAAGACGTCATGCCCGAGAACCGCCAATCCACGGGGATGAGCGGAGTGTTGGGATTGGTTCTGCTCGTGGCGGGAGTGTTCAGCGCCTGGCTGACCGGCAACCTGATCTCGACCGGCTATTGGACGCCCCATGGGCTGCCGGCCTCGATGACTCAGCCACCCTATGACCGCGCGATCGGAATCGTGGTCACGCCATTACTTGCGCTGGCCACGCTTGGCTTGGGGCTAATGTGAAAACCGCATTGGATACCGGCGATCGTCCGGCGACGGCAGGCTCGGCACCGGACTCACACCGCGCGGTGGTATTGGAGGACGTGGTCTTTACCTATCGATCCGCGGATCGCCCGGCGTTGGCGGGAATCCAACTGGCCCAGCGCGCCGGCGAGATGATCGGAATCATGGGCGCTTCGGGGGCCGGCAAATCGACCTTGGTCAAATGTCTCAACGCCATCATACCCGCCTTCGAGCACGGCGTTTTCCAAGGTTCGGTGCGGATTGGCGGACGCGGCGTCGATGGCTTGCGGGTGTGCGAAATGGCGCCGACCGTCGGGATGGTTTTTCAGGACTTCGAGTCCCAACTCTTCTCCACCAACGTGGCACATGAGGTGGCCTTTGCGATGGAGCAGGTAGGGATGGCGCCCGGTCAGATTCGCGCCCGGCTGGGTCCGGCGCTTGCCGCGGTGGGACTCGCGGGCTTTGAAGATCGCGATCCGACCTCGCTGTCGGGCGGTGAAAAGCAGCGCCTGGCGATTGCTTCGGTGCTGGCGGTGCAGCCCTCAATTATCGTGCTGGACGAACCGACTACTGACCTCGACCCGGAGGGCAGGGGAGAGGTGTTCGACCTGATACGCCAACTTCGTGACCGCGGCCTGAGCCTGCTGGTGATCGAGCACGAGACCGAAGAACTCCTCGAATGCGATCGGATCGTGGCCCTGCGCGACGCCAAGGTGATTGCCGACGGTCCACCGCATCAGGTGCTGCTCGATCTCGGCATGCTGCGCGAATGCGGAATCCGTCCGCCTGCGCTCAATCACGTGCTGGCGGAACTGGGAATCAATGCGCATGCCCGCCATGTCGACGAAGCCGAGGCGCTGATTCGCGGGTCGTTCCAGGTGCCGTCGAATCCTATACCGATTGGCGGTGTGGCGCCGCTACCAAAGCCGACACCAGCAGTGCCGGGGGACGCTTCGCCGTTGGTCGAAGTCGAGGGCTTGAGCCACATTTATGGCGCCACGATGCGCGCCCTGGACGGCGTCGATCTGACTATCAATGCCGGGGATTTTGTCGCGATTATCGGCCAGAACGGGTCGGGCAAAACCACGC
This sequence comes from uncultured Pseudomonadota bacterium, assembly GCA_963824565.1. Taxonomy (GTDB): domain Bacteria; phylum Desulfobacterota; class Binatia; order Binatales; family Binataceae; genus JAJPJA01. The sequence continues at coordinate 296,541 of CAWGQB010000028.1, forward strand.
TTGCCAAGCACATCGTGGGCCTGCTCAAGCCCGATCAGGGCCGCGTTATGATCGCCGGATGCGAGCGCTCGAGCCTGGCACCGGCCGACGCGGCCGGGCTGGTCGGCTACGTGTTCCAGAATCCGGACCATCAGATTTTCAGCGCTACCGTCGCGGACGAAGTGGCGTTCGGGCCGAGGAACTTCGGCTTGCCTGCCGCCGAAGTTGAACGGCGCTGCGACCGCGTGCTTAAGGCGGTCGGCCTGGAAGAAATGCGCGACCAGGATCCCTTCCTGCTCGGACGCGGCGAGCGCCAACGTCTCGCGGTCGCCAGTATCCTGGTGCTGGAGCCGCGCCTGCTAATCCTTGATGAGCCAACCACCGGACTGGACTATCCGCAGCAGCGCCGCATGATGGATCTGATTAATGGTCTCAACCGCACCGGCACGGCAATCGTGATTATCACCCATACGCCGTGGCTGGTGGCCGAGTACGCCCGCCGCGCGGTGTTGATGCGCAAGGGGCGCAAGCTGTTCGACGGTCCGGTGCGCGACCTGTTTGAACGCGACGAGTTGCTCAAGAGCGCCTGCTTCAAGGTGCCGGACGTGACCGCTTTATCGCGGCGCTTTGGAATGGTCGCGCTGACCGCCGATGAACTGGTCGCCGGGCTTCGCGGAGTCCGCTGATGCCGATCTACCTGTACCTGGACCGCCGCACCTTCATCCATCAGCTGCATCCGACGGTCAAGATCCTGGCCGTCGTCGGCATCTTCTGGTCGGTCTACTGGGTCGATAACCCGCTGTCGTTGTTGCCGCTGGGTATCCTGTTGCTGATTGTGGCCCAGTTTACCCGCGCGTGGCCCAACTTCTACAGTCTGCGGTGGCTCTTCATTCTGGTGATCTTCGGCACCACCGTAACCTGGATCCTGTTCTATCGGCGCGGCGTGCCGCTGATGCGTCTGGGACCGTTATTCGTCAGCAAGGCGTCGCTGGAGTTTGGCTTTGGACGCGGAATCAAGCTGGCGGAACTGCTCGCGACGTCGGTGCTGTTCCTGTCGACCACCAAGGTCGAGGAGTTTGCCTTTGGACTGGCGGAACTGGGCGTTCCGTACCGCGTTGGCTTCGCGATTACCCTGTCCTTTCGGCTGGTGCCGCTGTTTATCGATTCGGCGCTGACGGTAGTCCAGGCGCAATCGCTGCGGGGCTATGATTTTAACAGCGGTGGATTGATCGCCCGGGCCCGGCGCTACGTGCCGGTCACGATACCGGTGTTCATGGGCGCGCTGCGCAAGGCCAACAACATGGCGATGGCGCTGGAGGCGCGCGGCTTTGGCTACAGCGAGCGTCCGACCAGCTATGTCCATTATGAGATGCGGCCGATGGATTTCGGGGTCCTGATCGGAGTGGGCTTGTTGGGTGCCGGTTACTTCCTCATCTATTATTTTGGATACGGCGCGATTGCCAAGGCCTGACTATGGACTCGGGCGGGTTTACGTTTTACAAGCATCCAGGATGTTGTTTGCGATAATAGGTCATGACGGCCCGAACGGCCCGCGGCTGCGGCGCCAGGTTCGCCAGGCGCATCTGGATAACCTGCGTCCGCTGTCGCAGCTCGGCAAGGTCGTGCTGGCGGGTCCTTTCACCGATGGCAGCGGCAGCCTGATCGTGGTTGATATGGATAACGAAGCGCAGGCGCTGGCCTTCGCTCAGAGCGATCCCTACGTTACGCAGGGTGTGTTCGAGAGCATCGAGGTCAAGCCGTTTCGTAGGGTGTTTCCCGAATAGCGGGGGGACGGGACCAGAACCGATGAGCGGACCATTTGCGAACCTCAAAGTGGTGGAAGTCGGCGAGATGGCGTCGGCGCCTTATGCCGGCAAACTGCTGGCCGACCTCGGTGCCGACGTGGTCAAAGTCGAACGTCCCGGAGTTGGCGACCGGGCGCGCCGGCGCGGCCCGTTTCCCAGGCACGAGCCGAATCCCGAAAAGAGCGGGCTGTTCCTCTATCTCAACACCAACAAGCTTGGCGTGACCTTGGATATTTTCCAGCCCGAAGGGATGGAATTGCTGGAGCGACTCGCGGCCGATGCCGACGTGCTGGTCCATAACGTCTCGCCGCCCGACATGGATCGGGCCGGTTTCACCTTCGAGCGGTTTCGCAAGAACAATCCCCGGCTGGTGATGACATCGATCACGCCGTACGGCCTTACGGGTCCGTACCGCGACCGCCCGGCGGAGGAGCTGACGATGTGGTCTGAGGGCGGGCTGACCTACCTCAACGGTGCAGGGCCCGATTCGCGTGAGCTGGCGCCGTTGAAAGCATTCGGCCAGCAAGCGGGCTATCAGGGCGGAATCCATGGCGCGGTCGCCACGACCGGGGCCCTGATCGCCCAGTTGCGTGATGGCGAAGGGCAGCATATCGACATCTCCGTGCATGAGGTCTGCGCTTCGATGCTCGAGCTGACCTATGTGTATTGGCCTTATGGCGGCCGGATCGCGTCACGCCTGGGGTCCAAGCCGGTCCAGCCGCTGGAAGCATTGGAATGCAAGGACGGCCTGATCTTTCTGTGCTGCATCGAGGACCATCAGTGGTCGGCCTTCGTCGAGCTGATGGGGCATCCGGCGTGGACCGACGAGCCGCTGTTCAAGGGCCGCGGCAAGCGCACCGCCAATTGGGACGCGGGCCGCCTTTTCGTCCAGGAATGGCTGCAGGATCAAACCGTGGAAGACCTGTACCATAAGGCCCAAGCCAAGCGAATTCCGTTCGCCCCGGTATCGACCATGGGTGACCTGCTCAACTCCGACCATCTCAAGGCCCGCGGCTTCTTCGTCGAGATTAGTCATCCGGTGGCCGGGCAGCTAAAGTATCCTGGGCCGCTGTTCCAGATGAGCCGCACGCCCTGGGAACTGCGCCGGCCTGCGCCGACGCTCGGCCAGCATAATCGCGAAGTGTTTGTCGAGCGGCTCAAACTATCGGACGATCGATTCGCGCAACTTCAAAGGAAAGGCGTTATTTAGGATGGCTGCACCTCCCCTCGCTGGCATCCGTGTCGCGGACTTTACCTGGGTGTGGGCTGGTCCTTACTGCACGCTGCAGCTTGGATACCTGGGTGCGGAAGTAATCCGCGTCGAAACTCGCGGCCGCCTATGCGTGACCCGGCACATGACGCCGATGGCCGACGGCAAGGCCGGTCCCAACCGTTCCGGGTACTTCAATCAGTACAACCAGGGCAAACGCTCCGTCTCGATCAACCTGCGCTCCCCCGAAGGCCGGGCAGTGGCCAAACGGCTGGCCCTGGCCAGCGATATCGTGACCAACAACTTCGCCGCCGGCGTCATGGACCGGCTCGGCCTGGGCTACGAGGAACTGCGCAAGAGCAAACCGGATATCATTATGATCACGATGTCCGGCTTCGGTGAGAGCGGGCCGCTGCGCGATTACGTCGCTTATGGGCCTTCGCAAGTGCCGCTGTCGGGTCTCTCGGCGCTGACCGGATACAAGGGCGGACCGCCGTTGCATGTCGGCTTCAGCTATGGCGATCCCAACGGCGGAATCCATGGCGCATTCGCGGTGCTCGCCGCGCTTTATCACCGCGCCCGCACCGGAGAGGGGCAATATATCGATCTGAGCCAATGGGAAGCGTCGGTCGCGATGGTGACCGAGGGGATCCTCGATTATGAGATGAACGGCCGCGAGCCCGAGCGTATCGGCAATCGCGACCCCCGGATGGCGCCCCACGGCGTCTTCCGGTGCAAGGATCGGCCGGAGAAGATCGCCGGCCGGGACATCGACATGTGGGTTTCGCTCGCGGTCGCCGACGATGAGCAATGGAAGGGGTTGGCGGCGGCGATCGGCCGTCCGGAGCTGGGGATGGATCCGCGCTTCGCGACCTTCGAGGCTCGCCGGCGCAATGAAGATGAACTGGAGTCGATTATCACGGCATGGACCTCGCAGCGTTATGCGCGCGAGGCCGAAGAATCGCTGATACAGGCGGGAGTCCCCGCTGCGATCCTGTCCACCAACAAGGATATCTTCGAAGACCCGCAGCTCAATCAGCGCGATTTCTTTGTCGAACTGGAGCATCCGGAAGTCGGCGTGCGCAAGCATACGGGACCACCCTGGCACATGGACCGCACCCCGTCGGTGGTCAAAAAGCCCGCCCCTCTGCTGGGACAGGATACCGACGACGTAATGATCAACGTGCTCGGCTACAGTGACGAAGAGCTGGCGAAACTGCGCGAAAGTGGGGCGCTACACTGACCGGCGCTTTCGCGCCGCGCGCGATGGTCCTAAAATTGGAAGTGTGAACCCACAACATGAAATTTTCAGCGCCCGCCGCCGCCGCTTCATGGAAGCGATTGCGGGGGGTGTGGCGGTTATCCCCAGCGCCCCGATCTCGGTGCGCTCCAACGACGTCGAATACGTCTACCGGCAGGATAATGATTTCTACTATCTGACCGGTTTCGCCGAGCCCGAATCGGTGGCGGTTTTCGCCCCCGGCAACAAGGGCGGCGAATATCTTCTGTTCGTGCGCCCGCGGGATCGCGAGCGCGAAACCTGGACTGGCAGGCGCGCCGGGATCGAAGGCGCGATTAGCGAGTTCGGCGCCAACGCGTCTTACAGGATCGACGAACTCGATCGCGTACTGCCCGAGATCCTGTCGCGCGTCGAGAGCATCTACTATCCGCTGGGTAACAACGAGCCGATGAACCAGCGGATGGTCGGATGGCTGCGGCAGTGCCAGGCAATGCGTCCGCGCAGCGGCTCCGGCGCCAATTCGCTGCTCGATCCGCGCGAGATCCTGCATGAGATGCGGCTGTTCAAGGAGCCCGATGAGCTGGAGCTGATGCGCCGCGCGATCGCCATTTCCAACCTGGCCCATCGGCGGGCGATGCGCGAGGCGCGCGGCGGCAAGGGCGAATGGATGGTCGAGGCGACGATTGACTATGCCTTTCGCTCCGAGGGCGCCGCGGGTCCGTCCTATCCGTCAATCGTCGCGGGCGGCGCCAATGCCACCATCCTGCATTACATCAACAACGATCGCGAACTGCGCCAGGGCGATTTGCTCCTGATCGATGCCGGATGCGAGTACCAGTTCTACGCTTCCGACATCACCCGAACCTTTCCGGTCGGCGCGCGTTTCACTCCGGTGCAGCGCGACCTCTATCAACTGGTGCTGGACGCGCAGCAGGCGGGGATTGAGGTTGTCAAACCCGGAGCCAGCATCGACGACGTGCATGAAGCATCGCTCAAAGTGCTGGTCGAGGGGATGCGGTCACTGAAGATGCTCAAGGGCAGCGCCGAGGAGATCGTCACCAGCGGATCGTACCGGCGCTTCTACATGCATCGCACCAGCCACTGGCTCGGCATGGACGTCCATGACGTGGGCAATTATCGCAAGGACGGCAAGCCGCGCCTGCTCGAGCCCGGTATGGTGCTGACCTGCGAGCCCGGAATTTACATATCGCCCGACGACGAAGAAGCGCCGGCGGAAATGCGCGGCATCGGCATCCGTATCGAGGATGACGTCCTGGTTACTGCCGGTGGCTACGAAGTGATGTCAATCGCGGTGCCCAAGCAGGTCGCGGAAGTCGAAGCATTAACTACTGCGTGAGCCCCCGCTTCCGACCAAGTTCCGAACCACCTCGCCCGCGCCTCCCGCGGACCTCGTCCCGAGGCGCCTGGGGTTTCTATATCTGTTGGTTTTTATGTTCTCCCCCATCATCCGGGGGAGAACATTCGAAAAAATGTACAAACTTCAGACGGCGGGCAGGGACGCCCGCCCCACTGATCCACCGACCTGTCATGGCTCACGCCCCTCGCGCTGTTGCGATGCGCGCAAGCACGAATCTTTTGGCCTTTTCCTCGCTTATCGCTAATATTCGGGCCAGCAAAGTAGTGAGGAGTTAGAGAACCAATGTCATCCGAAATAACCAGGCTCAAGGACAAGGTGGCGGTGGTCACCGGGGCGGGGCAGGGCATCGGCCGCGGTATTGCGCGGCGGTTGGCCGAGGAGGGAGCCAAGGTAGCGGTGGCCGATATCAATCCGGATACCGCCGCCGGTACGGCTGCCGAGATTACCGACGCCGGCGGAGTTGCCTGCGTTATCACACTCGACGTCACCAGCCTTCAGGATGCGACGGCCGCGGCGCAAGCCGTCGAGCGTCAACTGGGCCCGATTGATATTCTGGTCAACAACGCCGGATGGGACAAAGTTCAACACTTCCTGGAAACCGATGAAGAACTATGGGACCGCCTGATCGACATCAACTTCAAGGGCGTGCTCATTTGCGTCAAGGCCTTCGCCCCGCGCATGCTGGCGCGGCCCGGAAGCAAGATCGTCTCGATTGCATCGGACGCCGGGCGCGCGGGTGGCGTCAACGACGCGGTTTATTCCGGATGCAAGGGCGGCGTTATCGCATTTACCAAAACCCTGGCGCGTGAGCTCGCGCGCTACCAGATAACGGTCAACGCCGTGGCGCCGGGATTTATCGATACGCCCTTGTCGCAAGGGATTTCCGGCAGCATTCCCGGCTACGGCGATCGGCTCATGCGCATAGTGCCTTTGCGGCGCAAGGGCCTGCCCGAAGATATCGCGGGCGCGGTCGCATACCTGGCCTCGAAAGACGCCGATTACGTGACCGGGCAGATAATCAGTGTTAACGGCGGCATGACGATGTGACCCCACTGCAATTGACCACCACAGTGTAATTGACCGTGGCGTGTTTCGATGATTTGCTCAATCTAAGGGAGCCGTGCGCGATGGCGCGGCCGGCTCCGAAGCGTGCATCAGTGCCAGCGCCGGAGGAAGACCATGGCCACGCAGACACCTCCTTCCAAAACGATTGCGGTCGCCGATATTCAATGGCGCCTGGGACGATTCGGACTGGCGGTGAAAGAGCTTTGGTCGGACCCGCAGAGCCAGCGGCGTGCGGTGCTGACGCGTTTCGAGGCTGGCATGCAGTTGCCGATGCATCGGCACGTCGGCGACGAGATTCTCTACGTCATCGAAGGGTCAATCTTCGATGAAACCGGAGTAGTCGCCACCGGAAACGTAGCCTATCGGCCATCAGGATGCGTCCATACCGGCGACAGCGTCCACGGAGCTACGGTGTTCGGATTCTTCACCGGCAGCCTCGAAGGTGCGCAGGAGATTGGCAACGCGCCTCGCACTCAGATCTTCAGGCTGCACGAGCTCCCCTGGACCGAGGCGCTTGCCGGAATCAAGGCCAAGCGCTTCTGGAGCGATCCGGCGACCAACCGCTTCGCCGTACTGTCGCGTTTTGAGCCGGGGGCACAAATTCCCCGCCATCGCCATCTCGGCGATGAGCTGATTTTCGTCCTTGAGGGCTCCACCGCGGACGAGTTCGGGGAAGTAACCGCCGGGAATCTGAACTTCCGCCCGCAAGGATGCGTTCACACGGTCACTTCACCCCAGGGCGCGACCGTGCTCAACATCGTCAGCGGAACCGCCGAACCAGCCTGACTGCCGCTGACCAACCGCGTCCGGCTCGCGGCGAGATGAGACTGCGCCGACGCGTTTTCCTGGGCGCTGCAGAGTTAAACACCTGAACTATTTTCAAGGTTGATCCGAGAGCTGTTCGCTTTTCGCCTTAGAACTGGAATTCGGGGCAGGGCACGAAGATTGCGTGAATGGGCTCTTACCTATTCGCGAATCTAGCAAATAGGAGGTGAAATCCATGAAGCTTGTAAATTGTCTTGCCGGTGCCGGCATCGCCATCATGTTCGCAAGCCCGATTGCTTGGGGTCAAACCATAGTGACCGCACCGGTCGTGTCCACCACCACGACTACGACCACCACCGCAAATAATGCTCCACCACCGTACGTTGTAAACCCGAATGATCCGGTTCAGTTTCCGCCCGGAGGCGGCGCATCGGGTGCTTCTTCCCACGAGGGGGATGTCAAAGCGGCCTTCGTGGACCAAAAAATCGCCGAAGCCCGCGCGCACGGCCAGGATGTATCAGCGGCCGAGACGCAGGAGATAATGGGACAGGCCGATTTAAGAAGGGGTTTGAACCATGATGCCGGCGAGCACTTTGACGCCGCATTGAGTTCGATTGGAGTGACGCTGAGCGGTCCACAACCATAATCCTTGCCATGTGATGACCAGCGAGGGAGGCATAAGCTTTGACCTGACAATCTCTCTCCGAGTCTGATTGGGCGACCACATGTCAGTGGGGCGGGCGTCCCTGCCCGCCATGGGCGCGAGCGAAAGCTAGCGAGCGAGAGTAATCCGCGTGGCTAATCTTGAGAGATGCAACCGGGTTGGGCCGTCGCATGCGAAGCGGCGGGCAGGGACGCCCGAGGACGCCCGCCCCACTGACTTGGCTTTCCGCGACAGCCGCGCTCGCGCCGGCTGTCCGCTCAACCGGCCGTAAGTTTCAGACTGGGAGTCTCTTTGCGATCCCAAACCTCTTCGAATACGCGCCGATAACCGGTGGACTTGATCAGCCATTGGCCGCCGATCTTGGCGTATTCGTCGTGGTAGAACGCGCACAGCCTTAGTCCGGTCTCGTTGCCGCGGTGAAGCAGGTAGTTATAGAGCGCCCACACGCCCTTGGCCGTGGCGGGACCGGTCAGTTCAATTTCGGGATGATGCACATGGTGAACGCCGATCATCCCATTGGGTTCAGCCATCGCGCTTTCGCGCAGGAATTTCATGATCGCGTCGCGCCCTGAAAAGCTCAGCGCGCCATCCGAGTAGGACGTGGTGGCGTCGGCCGCTAAGGTCTCGGCCATCTCGTTCCATTGTTTCGTATCCAGGCATCGAAGGTACTTGTACTTAAGCCGTTTGATCGCCTCGAGGTCTTCCAGGGCCTGAATCCTCGTTTCGAGTTCCGCAAGACTGGCCATCTCGATTTTTCCTCCGATCGGAGCTTGGTGGGATGGTCAGACCGTCTCACGAGTGCGGCGTCGATGGCAAGGTGCGTGTTGCGGCATCCCGGCATCCGGGCGATTCCCCGAGTATGATGGCGTTTTGCTCTCCGGCACCCATAGCCCTATATTGTGCGAGCATGCGGTATGATGCGCGAGCTCTGCCCAGCGCCCGGAAGCTGAGGGCGCCTTGGGCTTCGCCGGCGGACATGCTGACGGAAGAGAAGTGGTATGAAATTCGGCTTGTTTTCAGAGTTCGAACTGGGAAAAGGAACGTACGGCCAGGTAACCGGTTTGTACGACGATTATATCAGGCAGGCGTGTCTGGCGGAGGAACGCGGCTTCGAATCTGTATGGGTCCTGGAGCATCACTTTACGGACCTTTATTCGTACTGCTCGGCCCCCGAAATCCTGCTGGCTTCCTTGGCCGCACGCACCAGCAAGGTCCGGCTGGGATGCGGCGTTTGTCTGCTCCCCTACCATAACCCGGTAACGGTCGCCGAGCGTTATGCCACTCTGGATCATCTATGTCACGGCCGTCTGGAGTTTGGTATCGGGCGCGGCGTTCCGGCCTTTGAATGGAACAAATTCCGCTCCGAGCCGTTCGAGCAGGCGCGCGACATCATGTATGAAGCGCTCGACGTGGTGCTCAAATGCTGGACCGGCGAGGACTTTGTTCACCACGGCAGATACTTTACGATCGAGCAACCGATAAACGTCATTCCCAAGCCGCTGCAGCAGCCGCATCCGCGAATCCACGCCGCTGTCACCAGCCCCGACTCCGCGGCGGTGTACGGCTCCCAGGGCTGGGAGATAATGAGCAACGCGCGATTCAACCCGGTCACGGAGATCGCTCAGCAGGCGGCGAACTTCCGCGCCACCCGCAAGCAGGCGGGCGAGCGCGGGGAGTTCTCCGTGCTGCTCGATATTCATTGCGCGCCCACCGATCGCGAGGCGGACGAACGCTTCAGCCGCTATCATAAGTGGTTCTTCACCGAAATGGGCCGCACCTACTTTCCAATGCCGCAGCAGGGGGCTCCGAGCGATTTGTCTTCGGGCAATCACATCGTTCGCTATCTGCTCGGGCAGACCGGATACGAGGAATTCAAGCGCGGCGGTATGGTAGTCTCGGGCAGCCCACGGACCTGCATCGAATGGCTGAGGAAGTTTGAGCAGGCCGGCGCCGACCGCATCATGTGCCAGTTCAAGCTCGGCCTGATGCCGCATCAGGAGACCGCCGCCTCGATGGAGCTGTTCGCAAAAGAAGTAATGCCGGCCTTTTCGCACTAACTTTGCGGTTAACAATCGCAATTTCCGGAGGCGGTAAGAATGTTGGAACTAAAAGGAAAGGTCGCGCTCATAACCGGTGCGGCCAGTGGTATTGGGCGCGAAACGGCGCTGCTATTCGCCCAACAGGGAGCGGCGATTGTCGCGGCCGACCGCAATCTGGAACCCGCGGAGAAGGTGGCCACCGAGATTCGCGGCCTGGGCCACAACGCAATCGCGCATCGGGTTGAAATCAGCGACGAAGCCGAGATTAAGGCGATGGTGGAGCGGACCGTCAAAGAACTCGGCGCAATCGATATCCTGGTTGCCGCGGCGGCCGTTCCGTTCGTCAATTATGGCGACGGCAAAGCCCGACGCTGGCTGCTGGTTGACGAACCGCTGGAGGATTGGCGGCATATGATGAGCGTCAATCTCGACGGCACCTTTCTGACCGACCGCACCGCGGCGCGAGCGATGATTGACGCTAAGAAGGGCGGACGCATAATCAACATCGCTTCGGGTGCGGCGATCGTTCCCTCGGCCCGCGGAGGAGACTATTCGGTCAGCAAAGCCGGAGTCTGGATGCTGACCAAGACGCTGGCAATCGAGCTGGCCCGGTTCGGGATCACGGCTAATGCAATCGCGCCGGGCTTTATCGAGACCCCGATGACTGCGCATATCCGGGAGCGTGAGACCGTCGCCAAGACGGTTACTTCGACGATCCCGCTCGGACGCTTCGGAAAGCCGCGTGATATCGCGGCCACGGCGCTGTTCCTGGCCAGCGAGGAAGGCTCGTATTATACCGGCCAGCTGATGCATCCCAACGGCGGAGTTCTGATTCCGTAAGACGAGCGAAGGAGCGGACCATGGAAGTAGGCGTTTCCTACGTTCCCACCTGGAGCGCAATCTCTCCGCCGCAACTCGCGGTGGCGGTTGAAGAGCGCGGGCTCGACGCGCTCTTCGTGCCCGAACATACCCACGTGCCGGTTTACGAATCCGAGCCCTGGCCGGCGCAGGCGTTCGCCGAACAGTACCGGCAGATGTTCGATAACATGATCGCCTTGACCGCCGCCGCCGCGGTCACCCGCCGAATCAAGGTGGGAACCTCGATCTGCCTGGTGACGGAACATGACCCGATCGTGCTGGCCAAACAGGTGGCCTCGCTCGACGTGCTCTCCGGTGGGCGCTTTGTGTTTGGAGTTGGCTCCGGCGGCAGGATCGAGGAAATGGAGAACCATGGCGTTGCGTACAAGAACCGCTGGAAGGTTTTTCGCGAGCGGATCGAAGCGATGAAGCAGATTTGGACCAACGACGAGGCTGAGTATCACGGCGAATTCGTCAACTTCGATCCGATCCGATGCCCGCCGCGGCCCACACAGAAGCCTCATCCGCCGATCCTGCTGGGCGCCATCGCGTCGCGCTCGCTCGACCGTGTCGTCGATTACTGCGACGGATGGCTGCCGCAGCGGATTCCGATCGAGAACTTCAGGGCCATGCTTGGTGACTTGCGCCGGCGCGCCGAAGCAAAGGGCCGCGACCCCAAGACGATTCGGATCACCGCGCATCGCTTCGTGTGGGAAAAAATCGAACCCGAAAAGGCGGCGCTGGAGCAGTACGAAAGCGCGGGCGTCGAGCGAGTGCTATATCGTATCCCGTCGGAAACCGCCGACCACGCGCTGCCGCGGCTGGACGAACTGGCTGGAATCCTGAAGCGCTAAAGACAATTGGAGGCATAAACCGGATGAATACGGAAAATGACGGGGCGCTCGCGCTTGACCGCGCGCTGGTAAGCGAGACCATCTTCCGATACCACCGATCATTTGACCTGAAAGATTGGGAAAGCTGCCGCGGCTTTTTCACCGACACCATCGAGGTTGAGACCACCGGGATGGAGGGCAGCGTAGCCACGGTCCAGAACTTTGCGCGCGATCGCATGGTGAAGATCCTGCAAAGGATGGGCGCGCCGGATACCGCTTCGCAACATTACAGCGGCAATCATATTGTCGAGATCAATGGTGACGACGCGGTCTGTATCGCCAGTTCGATGGCCCGGACCTGCAAGCCGCAAGACGGCAAGCAGGCGGTGAGCTTCACCGGCGGATGGTACACATTCAATCTGGTCCGGACGCCGCAGGGCTGGAAGATTCGCAAGTTCCGCTTCGATCAGGCCTGGACCGATAGTCATCCGCCGGACTCGTTGTAGCGTTGCGGCGCAGGCGCCGTCAGGAGTCGGGCAAATGAAACTGGAGCGGCTCGATCATTATGGATTGGAAGTTCGTGACCTCCGGCGCGCGGAGCGACTTTTACACCGCCGTGCTGGGCTTTACGGTGGTGAATCGTTTCGGCGACCAGGTCCTGATGGAATGCGGCGGACAGAACCTGGCGCTGTTCGGCGTGCGCCGGCCGCCCTTGAGCGGGCACGGAACGCGGCGCGCTGATCGGCCATCCGCTGGGCAAGGCCCATCATGCATTCAAGGTCGTCCGCGATGACTTTGTCGCACGCTAAGCAGACGCTCGCAGAAGGCCGGGGTCGAGAGCGCCCCGCCGATCGACTGGGGCGATCACGACTGCATGTACTTCCTCGATCCCGACGGCAATCTGCTTGAGTTAGTCTGCTATCGCTAGCAGGCTATTCACAGCTAATATCGTTGAGAATGACACCAATATTGCTTCTGAACTCTGCTAATTACGCAAGACTGGCGCTGAGCTTTCCTTTCTTCCATCCTGGCATACACATGAAGCAGGAATTTAGCATTCTCTTAACATTTGGCCCGTTTCATGCTAATCTTGCGTTTGAATTAATGTTGCAGGGCTAGCGCTCGGCCCAAAGGCGAGAAAGCACGGTTGCGCAACAGCCAGTTTCGATCGCAGTTTCCTACCACGTTTACCGATCGGCTCGATCAGGTACGATTGCAAAAGTTGCAAATTCTTTCTGATCGCACCCTTTTTCATGACTTTTATTGATTTAGCCGTCCAAGGGATGGCTGCAGAGGAATCGCCATGAGCTTCTACCGCCACGTTTGTATGATCCTCGTGCTGGTGTGCTTGATGGCAAGCGCGCGTCTGGGCGCAGCAAGCCACCGATCAGGAACCAGCGGGGATGTCCGTCTGGCTGGCGATGACCGCAAATCAACCGGCAACGATTGCGCCGGGAACCAAAATCACGATGCAGAACTGGCGGCAGTACCAGCAATTCATGCCGTTCGGAATGATCGAGCTGTTCAAGGGCAACTATTTCTGGAAGATTCCCCAGGATATCGAGATCGACGTGGGTCCGACCGTCAGTTATCCGCTGCCCAAAAGCTATGTCGCCGCCACTGAGAAATACAGCAGCCAGGTGCGGGTGGTCCATCTGGCCGACGGCAATAATGATATTGCTAATTACGTTGGCGGAGAACCGTTTCCATCGCCCTCAGGAACCCGATAAGGGATACAAACTGATGGCCGACATGTGGTTCACATACGTACCCTACCTGGCGGTTGGTGCGAGCGGAAACCCCCTCCATAGCTGCACGCAAGACCGCTTCGGGAACATCTTCTGCGAAGCCGCCGAGTACGTTTATCGCCAGTTGGCCTACAATACCGATCCGCGGGTCCCGCGCGAAGACCCGCGGGCTCCGAATCTGTGGTTTAGCGAATGGCTTATGGTGGATGCGCCGGAACAGTCCAGATACACGGCGCAGTTGACGCTGTTCGCGAAGGATAACCAACGCAACCAGGAGCTCTATGTCTTCCTTCCTTCGTTGCGCCGCTCGGTCCGGCTGTCGGTCACCGCTCGCTGCAGCCCGGTCTTGGGCACCGATTTCGTACAGGATGACTATAAAGAGCAACGGGTTTAACGGCGGCATCGCAATGTTCGACGCCAAGTTTCTGGGGCGCAGGAAGATCATCACGCTATTCGGCGACTACAAACCGATGGGCGGCGATTTTCCGCATAACTACTATATGCCCCTTGGATGGCCCAAGCCTTCGTGGGGTCAATGGCAGGTGCGCGACGTCGACGTAATCGACGTGCGGCGGGTGCCTTCAAAGCGCAATGGATACTGTTACGGTAGCCGCATCGTTTACGAGGATGCCGAGAACCATTTTGCGCTGTTCGAGGACATTTTCGACATCAATCTGAAGCTGTGGAAGATTTCGCTTGCGAACCAGCGCCAGGTCCGGGATCCGGTGATCGGGCTGGTGCCTGGTTCGGTTACCTCGGCGGGTTGGGATGTCCAGAATGACCACATGACCAGTGTTTCCACTTCCGACAAATATGGGCACGATATCCTTCCCAACTCCGCCGCGCCCGCGGCGTATCAGGATTTTGACAAGTATTCGACTCCGGGAGGTCTGGCGCAGATTCTGAAGTAGTTATTTCGTTCTTCGGATGGAGCCGGGCTAACTGAGAAGGAGGCGCAACTGCGCCATGCTGCGGGACATCGCGGTGCCGCGATAAGTCGGGACGAAACCCGGGACGATGCGCATGCGCGGAAAGCGGTGGAAAATCGAGGCCGCCACCAGGCGGCCCTGGAGCCGGGCGGTGGGATTGCCGATGCAGAAGTGAACGCCCTCGCCGAAGGCCAGATGGTCGTTGGGAGAGCGGGTGATGTCATAGGTGTCGGGATTGGGGAATTGGTCTGGGTCGCGATTGGCGGCGCCCATCACGGGCCAAACCGCGCTGCCCCGCGGGATTCGCACGCCGCCGATCTCAGTGTCCTCGATCGCGAAGCGCGGCGTCATCGTTACCGGCGGATCGAAGCGCAAGGTTTCCTCGACCGCACCGGCGGCCAGATCGGGATTGTCGCGCAGCAGCTCGAGTTGGTCTGGATGATTGAGCATCTCGTAGACCAGGAACGTCAGTAATTCGGCCGTCGTAGGCACTCCACCCAGCACTATCGTGGTCACCAGGCCCAGCAATTCCTCGAAGTCGACCGCGCCCTTTTCGTCGTGGGCCGAAACGATGGAGCTGATCACGTCCTGTCCCGGATTGCGACGGCGCACTTCGATCATGCGACTGAAGTAATCACGCTGGGTGGCGAATTCTTTCAGGACCTCGGGCGGCATCGGGTCGCCCGGCTTCAGCTTCGCCTGCTCGAACAGGTAAACAACGAGGCCGCGCAGAAAATCAAACTCATCCTCGGGCCAGTCGAGCATCTTTCCCACCGTCATCATCGGCAAACGGTTGGAAAACTCGGAGACGAATTCGACTTCGCCTTTGCTCTCGATTTCCGCGTAGAGGCGATCGAGGCTGCCGCGGATCTGCTGCTCCTGTGCCTCGATCTTCCGCGGCGCAAATGAAGGAGCCACCAAACGGCGCAGGCGGGTGTGTATCGGCGGATCGGTGAAAGTGAAATTCTGCGCTCCGAATAGCGGGTAGCGCTCTGTTCCGGGGCCTTGGGGAACGATGCTGGAAAAGCGCTTGTGATCGCGCAGAACTTCGACCACTTGGGAATAGCGCGAAACCAGCGTGGTCAGCAGGCCGCGGTCCACCTGCACCGGAGGAGCGGCGAGCAGCGCCTTGTAGAAGGGGACCGGATCGGGCTGGCAGGCGGGATCAACGGGGTCGTAGACAGCGCGCGCGACGGCGTCACGATTCAAAACTTCTGCTTCGCCCGAGGCTGCGGAAAACTGACCCATAGGTTAACGACTCCTGCTCCGCGACGGCCAACATGGCCATTGCGCTTGCCTGGAGGAACTTTAGCGGCTTTGCTTGTTTGCGGGCAACACGCAGGCTCTGCCGATTGCCGCCGCGCCTCTGGTGCTGAAGGCGGCAGTCGTGCGATCTTTCACACCATCAGCCCGGAGGATGAATTATGGCGAACTACATCAGCGTTGAACAAGCGCGAAACATGTCTGGCCTGCGCGTGGTGCTGCCTCCCGCTCCGGGGCCGTGGGCCGAATCAATCAAGGGCATCCTGCACGTCAAGAAACTGCCCTTTGCGATGGCATTACATGAGGTTGGCACCGCCTCGCTGGCGCTGAAGGATTGGAGCGCGCAAACCTCCTCGCCGGTGGTGGGATGGAACGATGAACGGCCGCGCAGCCTCTGGAACGATCAGCTTTATCTGGCCGAGCGGTTGGCACCGCAACCGCGGCTGATCCCCGAGGCGATTGCCGATCAGGTGCTGATGTTTGGAATGGCCAACCAATTGCTTGCGGAAACCGGCTTGGTCTGGAACCTGCGCGTGCTCGCGATTCATCGGGGCCGGAGCAATCTGCAATTGAATGAGAAGGCTCGCGCGATGGTCGACTTCCTGGCCGCGAAATACCAGCATCAAGTTCCCGACGAGCCGGATCTGGCCTCGCGGCGCGCCGCGCAGATCGTGGATCTATTCGCGGCCCGGCTCGAACACCAGCGCGCGTCGGGCAGCCGTTTCCTGATTGGCGACCGCTTATCCGCGCTGGATATCTATTGGTCGGCGTCCGCCGCAATGTTGCAGCCGCTGCCACCAGAGCTCTGTAACATGCCGCACTGGTTGCGAATTACGTACACCGCCAACGACCCGCGCGTGATGGCCGCTATCAAGCCGATCTTGTTCGAGCATCGCGACTTCATCTACCGCGAGTATCTGAAATTGCCGATGGATTTTTGACTCCGCCGCTTCGCGTTGGACGCGGGTACAGCGATAAACTGTTCCGCGATTGATCCGTCAGCAACCGTGAATTATATGAAGCGCACCATTCCGGGGCAAAGGTGGCCATGAAAAAGGGCGTTTCATCTGTCAAAAGTCAACTAAAGGAACCGGTCGAAGGGTCCGCAAGCGGCCCGGTCGAGGCCGAGAATGGCCGTTTGCAGGAAACCCGGGAAGGCGGCGTGCCATGGATGAAGTGGGGACCTTACCTGAGCGAGCGGCAATGGGGAACCGTGCGCGAGGACTACAGTATCGACGGTAACGCCTGGGATTACTTCTCCCACGACCAGGCGCGCTCGCGCGCGTATCGCTGGGGCGAGGACGGCCTGGGTGGAATTTCGGACAATCATGGCGTGTTGTGTTTTGCGCTGGCGTTGTGGAATGGGCGCGATCCGATTCTCAAGGAAAGGCTTTTCGGCCTGACCAACAGCGAAGGCAATCACGGCGAGGACGTCAAGGAGTATTATTTCTATCTCGCCAGCACACCCACGCATTCGTACATGAAGTGTTTGTACAAGTACCCGCAGAGCGCCTATCCATATGAAGACCTGATCAGCACCAATCGTCGGCGCTCGCGCAACGAACTGGAATACGAATTGCTGGACACCGGTATCTTCGAGGGCGACCGGTACTTCGACGTTTTCGTGGAGTACGCGAAGGCTGGGCCTGAAGACATCCTGATCAAAATCAGCGTTGCCAATCGGGGGCCCGAGCCGGCCGCGCTCCACCTCCTACCCACGCTGTGGTTTCGCAACACCTGGTCGTGGCCGGGAGCCGGAAGCAAGCCGGAGCTGCGCGCGGTAGAATCCGAGCGGTCCGCCGTTATCCAGACCCACCACAACGACCCGCTCTTTGAGGAGTCCCTGCCGGATTACTATTTGTATTGTGAAGATGCAGGCACGCTCCTGTTCACGGAAAACGAAACTAACAACCAGCGGCTGTTCGGTTCCGCCGAATGCGTCGGCCTATGTCAAGGACGGAATTAACGATTACATCGTCCATGGAGAACATGACGCGGTAAATCCGGCCCACACTGGAACCAAGGCCGCGGCTCACTATCAACTGACTGTCGGGGCGGAGACAAACTCAGGCAGTGCGGCTGCGGCTGACCCGCAACGCGCCTGGCGGGCCCGGCGATGGTTTCGAAGATTTCGACGCTGTGTTCCAGAAGCGAATCGCCGAAGCAGACGAGTTTTACGATTCCATCATTCCGGCCGCCGTCAAGGCCGACCCGGATCGGGCAAGCATCGTGCGTCAGGCGATGGCGGGGATGCTGTGGACCAAGCAGTATTATTATTTCGATGGTTACCGATGGCTGGAGGGACATCATGCCGGTCCGCTGCTCGGCGAGCGGCACGGCAACCGGAACGTGGACTGGTTCCATATGGTCAACGACGACATCCTCTCGATGCCCGACAAGTGGGAGTATCCGTGGTACGCGGCCTGGGACCTTGCCTTTCACACCCTGGCGCTCTCCGTCGTCGATCTGGATTTCGCCAAGCAACAACTGGGGATTATGCTCAGCGGCCGGTACCTCCATCCCAATGGCCAGGTTCCGGCGTACGAATGGAACTTTAGTGACGTCAATCCGCCCGTCCACGCGTGGGCGACACTGTTTCTTCATCGCACCGAGATGGCGCGCCGCGGCGAAGTCGATATCGATTTCCTGAAGTCCGCGTTCAGCAAGCTGCTGGTCAATTTCACCTGGTGGGTCAATCGCAAGGACCGCTTTGGGAAAAACGTGTTCGAAGGCGGCTTCCTGGGACTGGACAACATCAGTGTCTTCGATCGCAGCGCGCCGCTACCCATGGGCGGACACCTGGAACAGGCCGACGGCACCGCCTGGATGTGCCTGTTTGCACAGAACATGGCGGAATTGGCGGTCGAGATTGCAGGATATGACCCATTTTACGAGGACATGGTCACAAAGTTCTCGACCACCTGCTGTGGATTGCCGCCGCGATGAACAAGCAGGGGACGGGACGGAATGTGGGATGAGGAAGATGGTTTTTATTACGATTTATACGGTTTCCGGACGGCACTTCCACGCGGCTGAAGGTGCGTTCGATGGTCGGCCTGCTGCCGCTGGCGGCCACCACCGTCATCGAACCATGGCAGCGCGAGCGCATCCGCGCACCACCCGCTTTTTGCAGGATCGCGTCAGGCAGATACCGGGGGTGCTCCACTTCCTTCATCCTACCGGGCGCGAGCACCTGGGAGTAGGCGGACGAGGCATAGTTGCGCTGCTCAATCCGGACAAGTTGCGCCGGGTACTTGGCAGGATGCTCGATGAAAAAGAGTTCCTCGGTCCGATTATGGAATCCGTTCGCTTGTCCAAATATCACCTCGATCATCCGTACATATTCAGCATGGACGGCCGCGAGAATCGCGTGGACTATCTCCCCGCGGAGTCTAACAGCGGTCTGTTCGGGGGCAATTCGAATTGGCGCGGACCGATCTGGATGCCGGTGAACGCGGTCATTATCCGCGCATTGATGCAATTCTACACTTACTACGGTGACAACTTCAAAATTGAATGCCCGACCGGTTCCGGCCGTTTGATGAACCTCTACCAGGTAGCCAAGGAAATAGTCGACCGGTTGGCCAAAATCTTCTGCGCGACGAGCATGGGCGCAGGCCGGTTTATGGCGGCACGGAGAAGTTCCAGTCCGATCCCCATTGGCGCGACCACATTCTATTCTATGAGTATTTCCACGGCGACAATGGCGCCGGCCTGGGAGCAGCCATCAGACCGGATGGACAGGACTGGTCGGAGGGCTGATTGAAATGTTCGGCCGGCTCGATCCACAACGCATGCTGGAAGAAGGCCGAATGGCGGCATTTCGCAAGCGCTGAGTTCGGCCCCGGAGGCATTCTCGGAGAGCCTGTCGGTGAAGACGAGGGTCTTATCTGTCTCTCCAGAGAGAGAGTCCTGTTACATTTCAAGGCCATACGCATCGACGCACAAATACAATCCATACCCGGTGTTGACTGAATGGGTACCGGCCGTCTCGAAGCGTTCACCGATGGGGTGATCGCTATCGTCATCACTATCATGGTCCTGGACATGAAAGTGCCCGACGGCGCCGGCCTCGGTTGCGTTAAGCGGCCGGGACGCCCATATTTCTGGCCTACGTGTCAGTTACGTAAATGTCGGCATCATCTGGAACAACCACCATCACATGTTGCATGCAACCGAGCGCGTCGACGGCAAGGTGCTGTGGGCTAATCTGTTTCTGCTTGTTCTGGGTTTCGCTCATGCCCTTCACGATTCGTTGGATGGATGATGCGCATTTCAGCGGGCTGCCGACCGCCGCTTACGGAGTGACGCTGATGATGGTCTCGTTCGGCTACGTGCTGTTGGAGTGGACGATCGTCGCCTGCAACGGCAAAGTTCGACGCTGGGGCGGGCGGTGGGCAGGGATCGTAAAACCATATGGTCGCTGCTGATATAGCGGTCTCGATTCCGTTGGCCTTCAGTCCGCCCATGGATCGCCATCACTCTGTACGTCGCGGTCGCGCTCATGTGGCTGGTGCCGGACCGGCGTATAGAATCGGTCCTCAAGGAATGAACCGGCGCGACATTACCGGGTCAGGTTTCGGCCGTCGTTCCCTGAGTCACATCCTACCGATAGGCGCGGAAGAATGCGCGCAAATCCTCTACCAAAAGGTCCGGCTCTTCGGCAGGTGCGAAATGACCTCCCGGCGGAAATTCCTTCCAATGCTGCAGGTTGAAATTACGCTCCATCCATGTCTTTGGAAAACGTACAATATCTGCCGGAAAGACCCCGACCGCCGTCGGCGCTTCGACCATCGGCTGGCGCTGATGTGCGGGCTGCCAGGGATTATGCGCGGCTTCATAATAGTAGCGGGCCGAAGTGACAAAGCTGCCGGTTACCCAGTACAGGGTCATCGTGGTCAGCAGGTCGTCCTTACCGAACCGTTTCTCGACGTTGCCGTCACAGTCGCTCCAGGTGCGACGCTTCTCCAGAATCCAGGCGCATAGTCCCGCCGGCGAATCATTGATGCCGTACGACAGGGTCTGTGGCTTGGTAGTCTGAATCGCGGCATATCCGCTCTCGGCGAGCGCGAAATGGCGGCCCCGCTCCTGCCATACGCGCTCATCGGGACCGTAATCCTGGTCTTTCGGAAAACTCGCCGGGTTCAGGTCCATCGGCAAGGTCATGGTAAGGTAGATTCCGATTATCCGATCAGCGTACTTGTGTCCCAACTGGTTGGTGATAAATGCTGCCCCAGTCGCCCCCAGCCGCCGCAAATTTTCCATAGCCGAGCACGGTCTGCATCAACTCGACCCAAATGTCCGCGGTGCGCCAGTAGTTGATTCCCGGCACCGTCAACGGCGTCGAGAAACCGAAGCCGGGTAGCGACGGTACGACCACGTCAAATGAGTCGCGCGGTTCGCCGCCGAAGGCTGCCGGATCGGCCAGGGGCCTGATTACCTTTTCATAGTCCCAAAAGGTCCAGGGCCAGCCGTGGCTAAGGATTATAGGAATCGGTTTGGGTCCCTTGCCGGGCTCATGGATGAAATGGATGGGCATGCCCTCGGATGGTCGCTTTGTAATGTGAGTACTGGTTCATCGCCCGTTGATGGCGATACCAGTCGTAGCCGTCGATCCAGTAGCCGATCAGTTCCTGCAGGTAGGCGCGGTTGGTTCCGTAGGACCATTGGTCGTTGGCAAAGTCGATCGGCCAACGCGTCTGCGTCAGGCGGCGGCGCAGGTCGTCGATGGTCGCGGAGGGGATATCGATGGTGAACGAAGTCTTATCCATTGGAAATGTCCTATCCAAGTTCGCCGCGGGCGCGGTATTCCGCCACTGCCGGCTCCTGATGGAGGACACCGGCCTCGGTGAGCGCGGCGATCCGGCCTTGCGTGTAGCCCGCGACCTCCGCCAACACGATATCGTTATGCTCTCCAATCAGCGGGGCTCGTCCGGGGATTTCCACCTTTGCATCGGAGAAATGAAAGGGTGCTACTGGGAGCCTGATTTTGCCGACTCCCGGTTGGTTGATTTCACCGAGCGCCTTGCGCGCAATCGTATGCGGATTGTTCATGACGCTTGGAGTGTCGAGCACAGAGGCGCTCAGGATGTGCGCCTGCTCCAGCAGCGCCAGTGGTTCGTCACGGCTCGGGAAGGATTGCAGCCATTCCTCCACGAGCGCGATTACCGCGTCCTTTCGTTCCATCCGATGTTCCAGGGTGTCGTAGCGCGGATCGGCCGCCAGTTCAGGTTGTCCCATTAGCTTGGCGAATGTTTCCCATTGATGGATGAGCACGGACAGTGCGATGTAGCCGTTGCGGGCCTTGAAGATCCCAAAGGGAACCACGCGCCCGGAATGGGCGCCCGAGCGGATCGGCACTTCACGCCCCCCGCTCATGTCATAGGCCACCATCGCCAGGCTGTTATACTCCGACATGCACTCCATCAGGGCGAGATCGATGTACTGGCCGGCGCCCGTTCGCTCGCGCGCGAACAAGGCTCCGTTGACGGCAGCCAGGCCGTGCACGCCGCCGGTGCAGTCGCCCATGTTGCCGCCCGGATAGACCGGTGCGTCGCCGGGATAGCCGGCCTGATCCAGCAACCCGCTGCTGGCCCAGCAAATCAGGTCGTTACTCGGGCGATGGGAATATGGGCCATTCTGACCGAACCCGGAGATCGAGCACATGATGAGACGCGGGTTGAGCGGTTGCAGCGCGTCGTAGCCCAGACCGTATCTGGCCAACACCCCGGGAGTGAAGTTTTCGATTAGCACATCGGAACGCCGTACCAGGTCCTTGACCATTTCGACCGCCTCAGGCCGTTTGATGTTGAAGCACAGGCTTTTTTTGCCGCGGTTGTCACTGATGAACAACGCGCCCTGGCCCGCCTTGCTGGGCGGATAATGCCGCGCCATATCGCCCATCGGGGCCATTTCGAGCTTGATTACCTCCGCGCCCAGATCGGCGAGCAATCTGCCCAGGATTGGGCCGGCAATATATTGGGTGAAGTCAAGGACCCGGATTCCGGACAGGATCCCACGTTTTTCTGCTTCCACGACAAAACTCCGTGCAGCTTAATTAAGCGGGGCATCGTCCCCGATGGGTGCCGTCTAACCCAGACCCGTATCGCACGTCAACACGGCGTTGAATTCCATCGCGTAATAGTCTGCAATGGCCGGCGGGCAACAGGTATATTAAGAAAACTCCGGCTTGTGACGCCGCCCGTGGGCGCACTTAGCGGGCCGGAGCAGTGGAGGAGAGTGTCAATGGTCAGAATCGAGTTCACGCCTGAAGAAGCCGAGAGTCTGCGCGAAATCCTGGACAACTATCTGTCAGACCTGCGCATGGAAATCGTCGATACGGACAGCCACGACTATCGCGAGATGTTGAAGAAAAGAAGGGATTTTGTTGGCAAAACCATCGCGCAACTGGTTGAACAGTTGAAGCCCGCCAGCTCCTGAAGTTTACGGTGTTGACATCTTCCGCGTGACTCTTGCGTGATCTCCGGATGGCTGGCGGCGAGGGTCTGTGTTATGGAACAACCAAGTTGAGGAGGTCCCCACTATGCGATTTGACGGGAAGGTGGGCGTGGTTACCGGCAGTGGATCGGGAATTGGCCGCGCGACGGCGATTGGTTTCGCTCAGCGTGGTGGCGCCGTGGTGATCGCGGAGTTCAACGATGAGGCCGCCGGCAAGGTTGCCGCGGAGATCAACGCCGCCGGCGGCAAGGCGGTCGCATTGCATACCGACGTCGGCAAAACCGCGGACATTCAGGCCGCACTCGACTTGGCCTGCAGCAAGTTCGGACGGCTCGACTTCCTGCACAACAACGCCTTCGCGATGCCTCCGAAATGGCGTCCGTCACGGGTCGGTGAGATTCGCGACGAGGCCTGGGAGCATACGCTTAACGTCGGGCTGACGGCGTGCTTTCGCGGCATGCGGGCTGCGGCTCCGATAATGCGCGCGCAGGGCTCGGGTGCAATCGTCAATACCGCGTCGATCTCGGGAATCCAGGCCGATTATGGCGTCGCCGCCTACAATACGATCAAGGCTGGACTAATCAACCTGACCCGGGCCTTCGCGCTGGAGTACGGTCCGGCCGGTATTCGCGCGAATTGCGTCTGCCCCGGCGTGATCGACACGCCATTGCTTGGCGGCGCCGGCGATGACCCGGAGATGCGCCAGCGGATTGAAAGCCGAATCCCGCTGCGGCGGTTGGGCCGGCCCGAGGATATCGCCAACGTGGTGCTGTTCCTGGCGTCCGACCTGGCCGCGTTCGTCACCGGCTCGGCCTACGTCGCCGACGGGGGCCAAACCGCTCACACTGGAATACCTCCGATCATTCCAACGGAAGGTTGAGCTAACGCCGGATTCGCAGCGCAACCTTGGCGCGGTTTGCAATCGGCTGGTGAGGAAATCAGTGGATAATCCACCGGCGGGACCGCGCTTGACGACTTGAAGATAGTGGAGCTTCCGGCGCTCGACCCGATACCGTTCTTTGCCGCCTCGATGGCGGGGCGGGCCATGGCGGACCTTGGTGCCGAGGTGCTCAAGATTGAGCCGCCCAAGAGCGGCGCGCGTGAGCGCCATTCGGGACCGTATGCGGGCGCGCCAGCCCAACCCCGAGACTCGCGCGCTTCATCTTTATCTGGACGCTAACAAGCTCAGTGCCACGCTGAATCTGGAAAGTTCGCGCGGCCGGGAACTGCTGATGCAAATCCTAGCCGGCGCCGATGCCGTGTTTAATCCCAACCCGCCGGCACTCAACCAGCGCCTGGGGCTTGGATGGCGGGCGTTGTGCGAGCGGTTTCCGCGTCTGGTGGTCATATCGACGACGTTCTTCGGGACCGATTCGATGTATCGCGATTTTCGCGGCGGCGATCTGGTGGCCACACAAATGAGCGGCGTCGGTTATGAAACGCCTTTCAACCAGGTGACCGATCCACCCAATCAGCCACCGCTCAAGGCTGCCGAACGCCAAGGCGATTATTTGACCGGCTACACCGCGGCGGCCGCGGCGATGGCTGCGTTGCAGGCACGCAAGCGCACCGGCAGGGGCCAGCACGTCGACGTGAGCCAATGGCTCGCACTGTTCAGCACGATTCGGATCAACGTGGGCGAGATTTCGCATGACTCGCCGAAGGCCGGGATGTATCGGCGGCTGTTTGTGCGCAGTAAGACCGGCTCGGGATGGATCTATCCATGCCGCGACGGATATATCAGTTTCCGCAACAACCCGGGAAATTTCTGGGCCGGCACCGTGAGGATGCTGGGTGAGGCGGAATGGACAAAGGATGAGCTTTTCTCCACCGAAGTCTCGCGATTGAGGAATTCCGACGCGCTTGACGCGCTGCTGACGAGTTGGTTCATGGAGCGCGGCAAGGAAGAAATCTTCCAACTCGCTCAGGCCCAGGGCGTACCCTGCTTTCCGCTCTACAATGTCCGCGAGGTGGCGGAGAACCGGCAATACCAGGCGCGGAAGTTTTTCCAGGAATGCGAGCATCCAGATGTTGGCCGTTTCACGATGCCGGGTCCGCCTTACCAGATGAGCCGTACCCCCGTCACGATCAGACGCCCCGCGCCCCGCCTGGGCGAGCATAATGCGCTGGTATATCGGGAACGCCTGGGAATGACCGAGGGACAGTTCAACGCGCTCGAAGCCGAAGGAGTGATCTAGATGGGCGATCTACCGCTTGAAGGAATCAGGATCATCGACTTCGGATGGATCTTCGCGGTGCCTCACACCACTAGTTGGCTGGGCGCGTTGGGCGCGGATGTGATCCGGATCGAGAGCCCGAAACGCCCCGATCTGGTCCGGTTTCTCGGCGGCACGGACGGCAAATTCGGAATCAACGCCAGTGGCCTGTTCAATTCGATCAACTTCTCCAAGCGCAGCGTCGCGCTGGATCTCACTACCAAGGGCGGTTCCGAGGTCGTACGCAAACTGATTTCACTCGCCGACGTCGTGACCGAGAACTTCGGCGCCGGCGTGATGACCCGGTTCGGGCTCGACTACGAGAGCCTGCGCGCCTTCAAACCCGAGATCATCATGATGTCGGGGACGCCCCTTGGGCAGACCGGTCCGCTCAACACCGCAATCGGCTACGGCCCGAATAGTTTGGCGTTTTCGGGAATCTCGCACCTGACCGGCTATCCCGGTGGTGAGCCCAGCGGTATCGGCGGGACGTGGCCGGATTTCGTGGTCGGCGTGGTGATGGTTCTGGGCGTGCTCGCCGCGCTGCATCATCGCGATCGCACGGGAGAAGGCCAGTATCTCGATTTGTCGATTGCTGAGATGGTGACCGGGATGCTGCCCGAGGCGATGCTGGATTTTTTTATCAACGGCCGCGAGCAAGTTCCGAATGGGAATCGCGACCCGGATATCGCGCCGCACGGCGTGTTCCCGGCCGGCGGCGACGACCGCTGGCTCGCAGTAGTTGCGGCTAGCGACGCTGAATTCAAAAGCCTGTGCGAAGTATTGAATGCGCCG
Source organism: uncultured Pseudomonadota bacterium (assembly GCA_963824565.1). Taxonomy (GTDB): domain Bacteria; phylum Desulfobacterota; class Binatia; order Binatales; family Binataceae; genus JAJPJA01. The sequence continues at coordinate 322,786 of CAWGQB010000028.1, forward strand.
TCAATGGCGTCCGACGCGCGCTTCCAGACGATGAGCGCACGGCTTGAAAATGTTGACGCGCTGGAGCGGGAATTGGGCGACTTCACCCGGAAGTTCGATCGCGATGAGCTGGTCGCTGCGCTGCGGGCGCGTGGAATCGCCGCCGGTCAGACCTACAACACGGCTGAAGTGATGGCGGACCCGGCCATGGTCGAATCCGGAATGAACATCGAACTAGATCACCAGGAAGCCGGCAAGCGCCTGATCCCGGTCCTGCCGGTAACCTTCAGCGGCTTCAAACCAAACTATTACGGCGGCCCATCAATCGGCCAACACACCGACGAAGTATTAAGCGGCCTGCTCGGCTACAGCGCCGCAGAGATCGCGCGCTTACGCGAAGAAGGTGGTGTTCTGTAGAGAGTCCGCCCGCAGCGCTGCTATCTCGTTTTTCGGACCTTAAGCCGAGAGTTTCCTTTCAACCCTATTCCGTTAAAACGTGAATTCGCCCATCGGGGTAAAAGCGTTAACCTTAACAGTTCTGAATTAGTGGGGCGGACTGGGACTCCCGCGCCCCGCGGTTTTCTGCATTTCGGCTGCGTGGGACAGGCTCTCGCCTGTCCCACGCAGCCACTAACGCCTGCATTTTTTGTAAGAGCCTTCCGGCGTGTCAATGCGCCATCATGACTTATCGCCGTAGAGGCGCGTCAAGGTTCCGACGAATGGGGCCGGGAGCCAGCTGTCGCCGAAGGGCCAGTTGATGAATCCCAGCGCGGCGGAGGTGCCGCCGTCAACGTGAATCGTCGTTCCCGTTACATAGGCTGACAGGTCCGAGGCCAGGAAAGGACCGCGTTGGCCAGGTCGTATGAACCTTGCCAAGAACACCGGAACATTCTGTCACTCAGCCTTAACACCGGCGGGTCTGAGTGAGATCACTGCATTACCTGGGCGAGGGACGCTGGGAACGCCATCACTCCGACATCCTGATACTGTTTGGGGGCCTGCTGATTAAACAGACCTTTTCCCACCGTTGAAAGAGTCGTGTGGCTGTTTTCCAGGTCCCACAGGATGATATCCACCACCTGCGGAACTACCACCTCGCCACCATTTATCGTCCAGGGATGATAATCAACCTGCCCTACTTTCCACAATTTTCCATTTGGATCGAAAATGTCCGCTGATACAGGCACCCACGACTGTATATCAACATAGACGACTTTATGGCCGTAACAGTATCCGCGTGCAAGGTCCGGCAATGGTGAAAGATCAAGGGCGTACACATCACGCAGTTCCCATTTGCCTAGTCTTGGCGTCGGCCATCCAGGCATCCCACCCGCTGGCTGCACAAAAGCGCTGGGATGTCCTGCCGTAGCGGGGTCCTCGTGCATTAAAGCCAGAATTTTCTTCTTCCCGAGTGATTTCAGCGAAAACTCGGTTGGCAAAACACCCAGGAAATCGTTGTTGTCGTCCTGAGCGTAGTCGCTGCCCAGGATCGGGCTGCATCGGGCTCGGCTTGACAGTCTGAGCGAACGTCGCAACGAAGGAAGAAAAACAAATAGCTCCTGGGGCAGCGCGGGATCGTCGCGATACATCGCGATCTCCGTGGTGTACTTCGATTGCTCAGGAAGATGAACCAAATAACGGTCGGAAAAAATGTAGCCTTGTCCAAACGCTGGAGTGCTTGGATACCCTGGGTCGCTTAAATGGCTGAGACGAAATGCCGTCACCTCGGTGTCACTAATGGTCTCGTTGTGGTAGCTGTCTACCAGCCAACCAGGGTCGTCGTACCAGGCGACGAAAGGCCGGTATTCGTAATAGGCGTCGAAGTAGGCTTTTGCACCCAAATCCGGTTCGGCAGGATTTGGAAATGGCAAACCTGCCACGTAACCTTTAATGGTATAGCTTCCCTGAGGCAGCTTTATAAGTTGCACCTGGCTCGAGTATTTCTCCGTGTCGCTGAGGAATTGCTTTGGTTGCTGCGTCGCGATCGTGGGTCCGACCACCATGGTCGAGTCCGGAGTTGCGTCGATTTGCCATCTATAGCCACCGCCGAATTGTGCCTGCATCCCAACCGGCATGAACTGTTTGAATTGCCGCCAGTTCGATACGGTTATCTTGGTGCCCTCGGGTATGCCGGATTTCGAATCGGCCGAGGCCAGTGATGCGTATGCATTTGGATCGAAGGCAACCTCGGCTCTCGCTGTGCGGATGACCAGCACACAGAGCAGCAAAGCAGATGCCAACATTCCGAAGGACTTGCCGATATTAAGACCTCGCCTGACCATGAGACCTCTCCTTATCCGCTTGCTTGTGTATTCGTGGAAGATTTCAGCTCGGTACGCACCTTCTCGGCAATCAGTCTAAGCGACCGCATGATTGCATCATGTGGGGTTTCTTACAGCGGGCATAAACAGCATCATTTGTCAACGCCGGCGTCCTCCGCGCTCTCCGGCGCCATCATTACTTATCGCCATACAGGCGCGTCAGCGTTCCGGCGAACGGGGCCGGTAGCCAGCTGTCGCCGAAGGGCCAGTTGAGGAATCCCAGCGAGGCGGAGGTGCCGCCGTCGACGTGAATCGTCGTTCCGGTTACATAGGCCGACAGGTCCGAGGCCAGGAACAGGACCGCGTTGGCCAGGTCGTCGGTCGACGGCGCGGACTGCATCGGGATGTAAATCTTGTACGATTCGGCCTGCGCGGCCCGGGGTACCTTGGCCATCTTCTCCCTGCTTTCCGCAGGCAGGGCGAGCGTGTTGCCTTCGCTTGGCGTCGTATCAGGCGCGAGCGTATTGACCCGAATCCGTTCGGGGCCGAGTTCAGCGGCCAGTGCGCGAGTGAAATTTGTCAGCCCCGCCTTCGCACCCGCATACACTGCGAATGTGGCCGCTCCACGATGGGCCTCGATGGTCGTAAAGTTGATGATACTGCCGCCGCGCTTGCCCTTGCGGATGAGGGGAATCGCGTGGCGCACCGAATCCAGCACGTAGCCGTAGTTGCGCTGGATGTCCATCGCGCATTGCTCGGGAGTCGCGTCCATGAACATCCGCCGGGTCACGCCGCCCACCACGTTGACGACGATGTCGAGCCGATCGAAATGGGCCGCCACGGCCTGGTAAAAGTTGCTGAGCTGGCCGGGCTCGATCGCATTGGCGACCTTCGCCAGAACGCGGCGGCCCATTTTTTCCACCGCGGCGCGCGTCGTTTCCAGCGCGTCCGGCTTGATGTCGCAAAAGGCTACGTCAACGCCGGCGCCGGCGAGCGAGGTCGTGACCGCGGCGCCGATTCCGGCGGCGCCCCGACCACGACCGCTACTTTGCCCTGCAGGTTCGCGCGTTCTTCGAGTAGTCCCATGGGGTCCTCCTATCGTAGTGACGTCTGGCAGGCTGTTGAAAAGAGGATTTTTCACAGACTGCTCTCTCTGGCCGGAATGCCAACAGCTTGTCCCTGGCTTCCAGGGTGATGCGAATCGAGGTGTCCCGTAAGGAGCCGAGCATATCCAGCTCGTTTTGGCGCGGCAGCCGGCGGCTGGCGTCCGGCGTCCGAATCGGCCACAATCCGGCAGTCGATGGCGTGAACACGAATGGAGGGCGGGATAGCAGTCGACCGCACCGAGACCGGGAGGAATTTGCGATGCCTAATTATGTAGAGGTTGCAGCGGCCCGCGATATGCCGGGGCTTAGGCTGGTGTTGTCGCCGGGCGTGCCGGGACCATGGAGCGAGGCGGCCAAAGGGATCTTCTATGTCAAAAAGCTCGCCTATGTCCCGGTCCGCCAGAACATGGGCAGCGATCCGGCTCTGAGAGCATGGACCGCGCAGGACAGCGCGCCGGTCGCGGCCTATAACGACGAACGTCCACGCTCGACCTGGATCGAGCAGCTCTATCTGGCCGAGCGTCTGGCTCCTAATCCGCCGCTTATCCCGCAGGCGATCGGCGACCGTATCCTGATGTTCGGTTTGTGCAACGAACTGTGCGGCGAGAATGGCTTTGGATGGTCGAAGCGATTGCTGTTGTTTCACGACAACCTGACCACGCCGGGCTTGAGCGAAAAGGAGCGGGCGCCGTCGCGCACCTTCGCCGCCAAATACGGCTATAGTCCGGAACTGGCCGAGGCCGCACTGGCGCGCACGGTGGAAATTCTGCGGACGCTTTCGACCCGGCTCCAGGAGCAGCGCGGCCGGCGGTTCGCGTTATTTCATCGGCAACCAGCTGAGCGCCCTGGACATCTACTGGGCGGCGTTTTGCGCAATTATCAATCCGCTGCCCGAAGAGTTGTGCCCGATGACTCCCATGATGCGAAAGACCTACACCAACACGAATCCCGCGATTGCCGCCGCGGCGTCGCCGATACTTTACGAGCATCGCGATTTCATCTATCACGAGTATCTGGAGTTGCCGGTGGACGACTGAGTCAGGACAGTAGCCCGCCGGATTAGGCGGGCCGGTTCGGTTGGTTTGGCTGGAGAAATTTCTTAGGGGGGACCAGCCATGGTCAAGAATTTTCTTATGGCCGTCGTTGCGGCGGGCGCGATGTGTCTGCTTGCCGGCTGCGCGACAATTGTGCATGGCACCAGCGAGAAGGTGCAAATCGATTCCAGTCCAGGGGGCGCCGAGGTGGTGATTGACGATGCTCAGCACATCACCACGCCGGCCGCAGTCAAGCTTTCAAGGAAAGCTGACCACAAGCTCGCGTTTCACAAGCCGGGTTATCAGGACGAGACCGAAACTCTGACCTCCGAACCTGTCGGGATGGGTTTTCGGCAATCTCGTTAGCGGTGGCGTGGTGGGAGCTGCGATCGATATGTCTGACGGAGCGGCGCGCAAGCTGTCGAGCGACAATGTCAGCGCCACCCTGAAGCCAATCGCGTCGCGAAGCAGTACGCCGGCGTCCGCCGCACTCGACGATGGCGCAGAGCAGGCCGCCGTTGACGCTCCGGCCGAGGGACCTCCGTCCGAGGATTTCAGGGACGACGAAGCTGATTACGGCAAATGAGGATGTCCCGGGAGAAGATGTGATGCTCCCGAAAGCGACATCGTTGTTCTAACGGTTGACCTACCAGCATACGGCCTAAAATCCGGTGACGTTGGCACGGTGCTGCTAGCCCATGGCGGCTGTGGATATAAGGTCAAGTTCGAGACGCTTGACGGCGAGACCGTCGCAGTGGCTTCTCCGATGGCCAATCAGGTGCGTCCGATCGCCCACCACAGAATCGCTCACGCCCGCAGCATCGATGCGATCCGCGCGAGCGTACAGGCTGGACTTTAGTGAAACTCTAAAAGCAATTGGGCGCGAGGCTCGCTCGCAGTCAGGCGAGCAGCATGCGCATCGGTTCGAGGGTGCGTTTGAAAGGGTTGAGGACAAAGCCAAGAATTTCCAGCGTCACCACGCCCAGAAGCGCCTCGTCACCCGGCTCCCCAAGGATAACGGGCGTATGTCCATCGCCTTGGGGAAGTGCGAGGTGGCATTCGGAAACGGCTCTCGGGATGGGCGTGCCATCGGCAAGTGTAAAGGTGACCGTGCGCTTGGGTACAAGATCGAGCGCCTTCCAGACATCGTGCGGCACAAGAGTGTAGGTCGCCCCGCTGTCGACCAGGAAACGTATGTTTGCCTGCTTACCCGTGGGACCTGTCAGGACCCCCTGCACGTACATGATACCCATCCGCTCACTCCTTGGCCTCAGCTAATCACGCCACAGAATGATCCCGCCGAGCAGCCCCTCCAGATTGCTGACTATCTTGGCGTTGGCCGGCAGCAGTTTGACATACTTGCTGTTTCCGCCACCGATATAGAGCCGATCATAGTTGAAGGCCGACTGTAAGGTGGAAATCGCTTCCAAGAGATGTTTGGACCACTTCTTGACGCCCTTTCTTTTAAGCGCCGCGTTGCCCAGCTCATCTTCGTAGGTCTTGTTGTTGCGGAACGGATGATGGCCCATTTCCAGGTGCGCAAGTTTGCCCTCGACGAACAACGACGAACCGAGCCCGGTGCCGAGGGTGATCAACAACTCGACGCCTTTGCCGCTAACCGATCCCAGGCCCTGGACATCCGCGTCGTTAGCCACTCGCACCGGACGCATGAGCTGCTTGCTCAGAGCCTTCTCGAAATCGAATTCTTTCCATCCCGGACCGAGATTGAAGGCGGTTAGCAACTTGCCGTCTTTGACCACGCCTGGAAAGCCGACCGACACCCGATCGAACTCACCCTGTTGGTGCGCCATCTGCTCGATAATCGAGATAACCTGTTTGGGCGTGGCGCGCGGCGGTGTCGGAGTCCGTTCCCGCTCGGTAAGTGGTTTGCCATCCTCGTCCAGGATTATGGTCTTGATACCAGTACCCCCAATATCGATCGCCAAGCGTGCGCAGCGGAGACACTTGGGGCCTGACGGTGCGTTTTCGGCCTTCTTCATGGAGCTAGTCCTTGGCCTCCCCTTCCGATTGTGACGTTGTCACGTGATGTTCGGCCGTTTCCTGCCCGGCGGCGGTTCCTGCGCCTGGACGGATTCTGTGGTCTCGGCTACAGGTTCGGCAAAAATCGCGGCTGGCTCAGCCTGAGCTTGCGCTACTGGCTCTGTCTGACCTTGCGCTGAACGATCTCGCTCGATCACTGAAATTGGCTCTTCGGCGCTAACGTGTTCGATGTTTCCGCAATATAATTTGACCCATTCGTCAAACTGATCGCGGCCCTCGGACTCGGTCGCCAGCCGGAATAGGGCGTCTACCTCGCGCGAGCTGATGGAGATGTCCTTCTCGACCTCTTTGAGCAACTCGATCGACGCGCGGGGCTCTTGCAAAAGCAGGCCGGGGTTCGCCAGCGTGCGCGCGATGAAGCGGCTCAGTTCGGTACGGTCATGCCAACGCCCCAAGCGGTCCTGCAGCGACTTGAACCATTGAATCAGCCGCTTGCTATCGGCAGCGCCGAAATCGCGCGCCAACTCGACCCGATAGCGCATCCGTTTGAGTTGGATTCTGAAGCCGTGGACGTTCTCCAGTCGAGCGATCTTCCATCGCGTGCGCGAGCACGTTGCGCCATTGCGTCGATGCGTCCGCGATCGACGCCCGCACCGCCCAGTCAGCGTTGACGCTCCCTAGCCGCTGTGGCGGAAACGCGATGAGCTGCTGGGTCCTCTGATGCAAGCTTAGTCCGTCGCTCTTGAGCAGCTTGCGGCGCGCCTTGTTGATAACGCGCTTGCGTTCCGCCGCGATGAACTCGCGCACCAGCGTCCAGCCGCGCCGCCGATTGGGATTTACCGCCCGCCGCTCGGCACGTGACACCCATTGCAGTGCGACGTCGCAGTTGCGCCATGGACCCAGCGCGCGGCGCACATCGCGCAAGGTGCGGTGGATCGTGCGCGCCTTGTGCAGCGTCTTGTCCGGGACCAGCGCGGAGAGCAGTTGCTGAAGCCTTCGGGTGCATACACGCAGGTCATGGACAGCATCGGCATCCTCATCGGAAATCACCTTGGCGAAGAGGGCGGTGAAGGTGCGGATCTGTTTGCTGAGCTGCGTCTCGATCTTGGACCGACGCTCGGTGAGGTCCACGGATTCCTGGAGAGGGGGTGGCGCCGGTTCTCCAATAACAGGCGGGTTAAAAGTTTCCATCACAGCGGTTAAGAATACTCACTTGAGCCAAATCCGCCAACCGGCCAGGCACCGAAAATCCGATTTTGCCTGAACCACGGCGCTATTCGATGTTGGATCGAGACGTGGTCAATTCCGCCAAGGCCAATCACCGACGACCGTAAGGCGTTGACTGTTGCGCCGCGAAAAGTTCAACTCTCATCGAATGCGGGTGTATCTGGTGCGTCATGGAATAGCTGAACCCCACGCTGTCAGCGGTGACGCGGATCGGGCGCTGACGCCGAAGGGAAAGGTCCGGATTGCGGAGGAGGCCAAGGGTCTGCGCAAGCTCAAGGTTAATCCCGGAAGTTATTCTGACTAGCCCGATGCGCCGGGCGCTGGAAACCGCCACTATCATCGCCGAGCAATTGGGCGGCATTAAGCTGGAGCAACTTTCCGAACTGGCACAAGGTTTCTCTGGTCCAACGGAGGTTCTGGCGGCGCTGGATCGCTACAAGAACCTAAAGGAAATAGTGCTGGTCGGCCATCAGCCGAGTCTGGGCGAGATGGCCTCCTTCATGCTCACCGGTTCTATGGACGGCTGCGAGATCGAGTTCAAAAAGGGTGGCGTAATCTGCCTGGGTCAGATCTCTCCCTTAAATCCCGATCGCTACATCCTGATTTGGTCGATGCCACCCAAAGTGCTGCGCTCATTGTAGGGTGGGCGCGAGGCGTGAATCTTGGCGCAACAATGCATTGCTGTCCTGTCTTGAAGTGCATCTAGACAAATCCGCATCGACTGTCGTAATATCCAGCGGCTCGTCGGGGCCGCTGGATGGTTCGACAGACCATGGTCGCTCGCGCCAGGTCGAGAGGCCGCGTCCGGAAAAATCAGGTGGTCTGATCGACCGGGCGGTCAGCCTGGTTGCTTTGCCGTTGAAAAAGCTCGGGCAGGTAGGTCCGGACCGCACCGGCCATCTCTTCATCTGAAATCGACGTGGTCCTGCCGTCGCGGTATTGCTCATCGATCCACTGGGTAATCTTCTTTACCGCATCGGACTGCTTGTTTACCTGCCGCGCGCGATCCAGGCTGAAGTAGGCGTTGATCCACCAGGCTACGCCTGCGCTGCCGGAGGTCTTATCAACCGCGACGCGTGGGGGACGGCCCAATAGCGCCGTGGTGTCGAAGATGTTGTAGATCTCTTCGTCCTTGAGCAGGCCGTCGGCATGGATTCCCGCGCGGGTGACGTTGAAATCGCGCCCGACGAACGGGTAGTTGGGCGGAATCCGGTAGCCGATAACGTTCTGGAAATAATCGGCAATCTCCGTGATCACGGGCAGATCGACGCCGTTGGTTTCGCCTTTGAGCGACACGTAATCGATGATCAGGCCCTCGAGCGGTGGATTTCCGGTGCGTTCGCCGTATCCCAGCAGGGTGCCGTTGGCGTACATGCATCCGTACAGCCAGGCGGCGGTGGCGTTGGCCAGGACTTTGTGAAAGTCGTTGTGCCCGTGCCATTCAAGGCATTCCGGCGGCACTCCGCATTCCTGGCGCAGAATCGCGATCAGCTTGGGCACGCTGCGCGGCAAGGCGACGCCGGGAAAGGGCACCCCAAAACCCATCGTGTCACAGACGCGAACCTTCACCCGCAGGCCGCTGGCCTCGCGCAGTTCCATCAGTTGGCGGACGAAGGGAACGACAAAGCCATAGATGTCCGCCCGGGTGATGTCCTCGAGATGGCAGCGGATGTTAAGGCCGAGGTCGAGGGCGGCGCGCACGATGGCGAGGTACTCGTCCATTGCCTGGCGGCGATTCTTCTTGAGTTTGTGAAAGATATGGTAGTCCGAGCAGGAAGTAAGAATGCCGGTTTCTTTGAGGTCCATCTCCTTGACCAACTTAAGGTCCTGGGCCACGGCCCGAATCCAGCCGGTGACTTCGGGGAACTCGTAGCCGAGTTCGAGGCACCTGCCGACCGCTTCGCGGTCGAGCGCCGAGTAGAGGAAGAATTCGCTCTGCCGAATTACTCCGCGCGGTCCGCCCAGGCGATGCAGCATCTTGAACAGATCGACAATCTGGCCGGCCGTGTACGGCGGCCGCGCCTGCTGGCCGTCGCGGAAGGTTGTATCCGTGATCAGGAAGTCGGGTGCGGGATCGAGCGGTTCGACAGTGCCATCGAAAATTATTCGGGGCACGGCCCGATATGGGAACATCTCGCGCAGCAAATTGGGCTCCGTCACCTCCTGGAGTTCGTGATCGGCGGCGACCCTGGGACCGACTCGATGACTGCCGCTATCCAGGATTTCTGACATGGCGGACTCCTTTGCCTGACCAGAGTTGCGGCAACCTGCCGCTGGTACAAAACTAGCCTCGGCAAGGATGTCCAGTCAATGTTGATTTATACTATCAATATAATAATATTAGACAGGATCAGAGGTACGAGGTCCATGGCGTCCGGGCAACAAATGACCGCAACGCAAGCCGCGAAAGAGCTCGGAGTGAGTCTGCCGACGCTTTACGCCTACGTCAGCCGGGGTTTGATTCGTTCCGAACCGTCGGCCAAAGCGACGCGCCAACGCTTTTACCGGCGCGAGGACGTCGAGACGCTCAAGGCGCGCAAGGAGCTGCGCCGCAATCCGATCCAGGCCGCGGAACGAAGTCTATCCTGGGGGCTGCCGGTGCTGGAGTCGGGCCTGACGCTTATCAGCAACGGTCAGCTTTATTATCGCGGCTTCGACGCGATCGGGTTGGCCTTGACGCGGACCGTCGAGGAAGTGGCGGCCTTGATGTGGCGGGGCGAATTCGGCACCGAATCTACCGAGCTCTTTAGGAGAGCAGACGAACGGCTCGCCGATTCGTCCGCTTTGCGGGAGCGGCTACCCGATCTGCCATCGATCGAGCGCATGCGAGCGATTCTTCCTATCGCCGCGAACGAGGATTTGGCCGCCTACGATCTCAGTCCGTTGGCCTCGGTCGAAACTGGCGCACGAATCGTGGTGTTGTTGACCCGGATAGTGGCGCGCGGTGGCGGAGCATACGGGGGTATGGCGCGCACTCTGCAGCAGGCGTGGGCGCCGGATGCCGATGAGGCGGCGGAGGCGCTGCGCACGGCGTTGATCCTGTGCGTGGATCACGAATTGGCGGTGTCATCGTTTACGGCGCGCTGCGTGGCGTCGGCAGGGTCGACGTTGTATGCGGTGGTGGAGGCCGCGCTGTGCGCGTTTCGCGGATGGAAACATGGCGGAGCGACCGAACGGGCGGAAGAATTGTTCGAGGAAGCGGCGTCCTCGCGCCGCCCGCGCAGCGTTATGGCGCGCCGGCTCAAACATGGAGAGCTGCTTCCAGGCTTCGGCCATCCCCTGTACTCCGACGGCGATCCGCGCGCGCAAGCTTTGTTGAAGCTTTTGATGAGCCGCTATCCGGACTCGCCGGCGATCGCGTTGGCGCGTTCGATAATTAAGGAAGCGCGCGCGGTTTCGGAGCGACTGCGGCCGAATATCGACTTTGCGGGGGCGCTGTTCGCGCGGACGCTGGCGTTGCCGGCGGGCAGCGCGGTCACGATTTTCGCGCTGGGTCGCACGATCGGCTGGATTGGGCACGCGATCGAGCAATACCAAATTGATCAGTTGATCCGTCCACGCGCACGCTATGTCGGTCCCGCGCCGCAATTGGGACAGAAATCAAGCCGCTGAACAGGCGGATCCGGCGTCATCTTTGAAGTGAATAGCGCCGACAGCACGGAAAGCTCGCACATCACAGGCTTCCAGCCTGTGGCTTCCGGTTTGCGCGCCAATGCGTCGGTGTTGCCTGAAGTGCGAAAAAGGCCGTGCGTTCAGCGCACGAATTCCGGCATCACCTGTTTGGCGAACAGCTCGCGGGCGTCATCGGCCATAAAGATCAGAATGAAGTAAGTCATCCCGAGCTTTTCGACTCGCGACCTGATCTCACGTTTGAGTTCGTCCGGCGTTCCAATCAGAAACATCGGCGATTCGCGAACGGCATGGGCGTCGGCAAATCCCATCGAGGTCGCCGTACCCTGCGCGATAGCGTCTGACTGGCTCTGGTCGGCGGCCGGCAGCGCGGTAACGAAGCCACTGATTTCGATCGCCTCGGGACTGCGTCCCGCCGCCTTGGCGAAATCGCGCATCATTCCGACCCTGCGCTTGAGTTCGGTCTGGTCGAACTTGAGCATTGCGGCGAAGTCAACCGTGCCCTTGGTGATCGGCGCGGTCAGGTTGACGATATCCGCCTGCTCGGCGGCGATCTTCAACAGTTTAGTGCCGCCTCCGCCGACCATCACGGGCGGATGCGGCTTTTGCACCGGCCGCGGGAAATTATAAGCCTTGTCAATCTTGAAGTAGCGGCCGCTATAGCTCGGCTCGTCCTGCGTCCACATCGCCTTGAGCACGCCAATGGCTTCGGCCAGTTGAGTCGAGGCGCTCGGCATTGGACGGATAGGGATAACCATTGGCGTCGTATTCATCGCGCAGCCATCCCGAACCCAAGCCCGCGATGAATCTGCCGCCGCTGATGTTATCGAGCGTCGAGGTCATCTTGGCGAGCAGGGCGGGATTGCGGAAGGACATCGCGGTCACCGTCGGCGCCAGCTTGACGCGCTTGGTCAGGGCCGCGATTGCGCTGAGCGTAGTGTAACATTCCAGTTGCGGAACTTTGCGCTGGTCGGGGCCCATCGGGGGAAAGAAATGATCGTTGATCGAGACCGAGTAAAAGCCCTGTTGCTCTGCGCTCTCGGCGGCCGCCTTGGCTTTGCCAAAGTCGTGGGTTGGCAGAAAGATGCCGAATTTCACGTCGTACATCGGTAACTCCTCTCCGGTCGCCGTCGATTGATTTCCTACTAAGCGAGACTGGCGCTTCCATACCATTGAGCAGGGGCGGGGCGCAAACCTTGCTCCGGAACCGCGTCGTGACGGCCGCTGGTACTCGGCAGTGCATTTCATATTCGGCGCGGATCAGTAAGAATACAACCGTGGAGCACGCGTGTTGGTGGCGCGTCCGAATCCAGAACAGGGAGCGTGCAATTTGGTCTGCAAGACGAACATAACAGCGATGATTCTCACGCTGGCCCTGGCGTTGGGATGGGGCGGTTCGGCCATCGCCCAGATGGCGGCTCCCCCCAACGCGATGCCGGCAGTCAGGTCCTTGGGAGACCGCATATTGGCTCTTGCCAAGGACCCGTCGTGCAGGGCGAACCAGGAAGGATGCCGCGAAAAGCTGCGGGCGCTGATCGAGCAGTACTGGGATACTACCGACATGGCGCGTTCGGCGCTTGGCTACCATTGGAAGACCCTCGACATCCAGCAGCAGCAGCAGTTTACCAAGTTGTTCAGCGATTTGGTCGAATCGATCTATCTGTCGCGGTCCAACTTCTCCAGAGCGGAGGGTTATACCGACACGGTGAGGATCGACTACCTCAAAGAAATTCCGAAGGCGAAGATTACAGCAAAATCTCCACTACCGTTACCCTCAAGCCGGGTGAAAAACCGATCCGGGTGGATTACCGGACGCACTGGGAGGACGGGAAATGGATGGTTTACGACATTATCGTCGAAGATATCAGCTTGACGGGAAATTATCGCAATCAGTTCAACCGCGTAATCAATAACCAGGGCTATCCGGAACTGGTGCGCCTGCTGCAAGACAAGTTGCAGCACCTCAAGTCTTCGTGCGTTCCTGAAGCTCGAAGTCATCAGGTTCGCGAAAAGTGGCACTTTTCGCGACACCTGTGCTCTCGATGTCGCTCTCGGTAGCAGAGTCAAGTGACCAGGAAAAGCGCAGTCATTCAATTCTCATCTCTCAACAATCCAAGCATTTGCCTTTTCCGGGCATCCCGCTCGACGAGATAGGCTGCGAATAGCTCAAGCGAAACGCTCTGTCCATCTGAGATTGACGCCAATCGATACAATCGGCCTTGCGCCTCTCACGAGCATCTGATGTGCTCTGAAGAACAGCGCTGGTCCACGAACAGTTGTGCTCTCGCGGAACAACCTAAACAGTGATTTATCGAATTTCGAAGATGATGAGAGAGGAAGGAGAATGCAAGGAACTTGCGCGCCGAAGTTCAGCTGCGCCTGCCGGCTTATGGCGATCTTCGAGGCTCGCGAGTGAAAGATCGACCCGCATCGCGGAGTTTTCGCAGATCATCAAGATACGCAAATCACGCAAATTCATGGCAGGACTCAAGCGAGATCAACTTCGTCGGGAAACACAAAGGTAGTCGCCCCATCAGCGAACTTGACCAAGTACATACGGCGGTCGAGATTGAAAACCTCACGCAGAACTATCGGGGTTTCATTGAATCGGCTGCGACCGGCGCGGTCACGTATCGGCCGGCGTAGATTACAGGGCTTACCGATCAGATCAAAGGTGTCAGTGGAACTCGCTGTTGCTTCCATAATTAAAAGCCTCGACCTTGGTTAAAGCATGTTTCATGCCAACCTGGGATCGAAAGATTTCTCCAATTTATGACGACATTTGCCTGAAATTTCGGCGTTCGCTCCGAAGTAGGTAAAGATTCACCACCCGATGCCGGGTTAATGACCATGGATCAGCAACCCCACCAGACCCAGATTAATTGGCAGTCTAACTATTGAACCGAACGGGCGACAGCATTATCGTCGCGTATTTGGTGAGCGCGTAAGCCAGAGCCCATCACGTTCGGTTCGATCGGCGAAGGTTGACGATCCGTTTCGGGCCGCTTGCCTACTGCTTGGTCTTGGCCGGGGGGCGATATAACTCCGCAGTCGAGGTGGCGAAGTAGCTCGGTGCTGAAAAGCGGCTGGTGACCAGGACGTCGCCATTGTTCAACAGCGTCAAGGTGGGACCAAACCGGGGCAGCAACATCTCTCCGAGCAGCGTAAATTTTTTGGTGGTCGGATCGTACAGTTCGGTGTTGGCGAGATAGCGATTCTTGGGATCGATGCCGATGCCGCCCACGATCAGGATGTCGCCATCGCTTAGCAGGACCGCGCGATGGCCCTCCCGCGCTACATTCATATCGCCGACCGGCGTGAATTTGCCGGATGACGGGATCATAGATCTCCGCGCTGGTAAGGGCGGCCGCGTGATCGTCGGAGCCACCGGTAATCAATATCTGGCCATTTTGAGCAGGGTCGCGGTATGACCTTGGCGCGTCGCGTTCATGGTTCCCGTGGAGTGATAGCGTCCGGAGACTGGATCGTAGAGCTCCGCGCTGCTTAGGGTCTGCCCTTTGGCGCCCATACCGCCGGCGAGCAACACCCGGCCGTCGGGCAGAGCGGTTGCGGTATGATTTTGGCGCGCCAGTGTCATCGAGCGGACCCGGTGAGAAGGTGCCTTTGGCCGGATCGTAAAGCTCCGTGGTGGAGGTCGGGTCCGCATCGCCGCTGAAACCGCCGGCGACCAGTACCTGGCCGCCTTTGAGCAGCGTCGCGGTGTGCTTCTCGCGCTTCATGCTCATCGATTGGACGCCTTTGAATTGTCCGGTCGCCGGGTCGTAAACCTCCGCTTTGGAGATGACCTTAAGGTCGTCCATCCCGCCGGTTATCAGCACTTTGCCGTCGGCTAACGCGGTGGCTTCGTGCCCGCCGCGCGGATAGACCATCTTGCCGGTGGTGGTGAAGGAGTGATTGGCGGGGTCGTAAAGTTCGGCAGCCGCGATCATCGGGGACCTGCCACTGTCGCCGCCGGCGATCAGGACTTTGCCATTGTCTAAGTAGCGTCGCGCTGTTTCCCTCGCGGGCCTGGGCGAGGTCTCCGGCATCTTTGAAGACAATCGGCAGGCGGACCGATCGGTTTGGGAGGAGCTTTGCCCCAAATTTCGGTTTGCGGATGAAACGATGCCCATCCGAACCAATAGCCGGTATATGCCGGGATATGATTTTTATCGTCCGCCGCACCCGCCGTTCCAGTGGAGGGATCGAAGACGATGGTTATTGTCCGGCCGCCCAGACGAACGGTCAAAGGCATCTTCTTCTCCAGCGCCAGGCGGGAAAAGGGGAACGCCTCGGCATGATGATCCACGTCCACGCCGATAACCATCTCGTCGCGCGCCAGCCGCTGATCTTCGTGGCTGACGGGGAATTTCACTTGACCGCGTTCGTACTTCACATACGGGTCGAAACCATACTGCCGAGCGAAGCCCGTATCGGTGGACAATACCAGCGTCTTGGGATGAAACGCCTTCCATAGCCTCCAAACGGTGGTAATGCTCGCCAACTCGGTGAGCTGTTTACCTTTTTCCGGTCCGCTTATCGCCTTGCCGGTGGCCTGGGCCCACAAGGTATGGGTCGCGCTGTCACGCAGGAGCGTGTTGCTCTCGTACAGTTTATCCACGGCTGACAGCGTGACGGTTTTGCCGTCGATGGTACGTTCATAAACGGCCGCATCACCGGTCAAGGGGCAGTAGGTGACGGCGATTGGCTTGCCGGCGGTTACGTCGTTCACCACCTCGTGCCAATCGATAATCCTCATTGGATAGGCTTTGGCCACGCCGTTCACGACCACACCGATCAAGCGCTCTTGGGGCTGAAGGAAGTGCGCGTCATTGGCCGCGATAAACTTCGGATGCTCGATCGGGATGATCTTTTCTTTAATCAGATTAGCGGAAATGATTTGCGCTGTTGGCGCTTTGGCGGCGTTGGAAACGGGGGCGCCGGCCATCAGAATCAATGCCACGGCGATGATGGCGCTCAATTTTCGCGCCAGCACGTGGTCCAGCCGCGGTTTCAGATTGCCAAATCCGGAGCGGCGGCGACGCCGTATGGGTCCATTCTCAAACTCTATCGATGGGTGTGGTTTGAAGCTGATTGAATCGCTCATCTCCGATATGCTTTTTGGCGTCATCAAGTAAATTACCCGACGTGAAAGCCCTCCAATCAAGGAGTGAGCTGAAGCAGTCCCCACCACATCCGGGCCAGCGCATCTCTACAGCAGATGCGGAACGACGCCAACCTCTAAGCATAGTGGTCTTGCGGGCGTCCTTCTATCCCCCCAAACCGTTCAATTGGCGGTGCCGGATTTCTGCGGCTCGTGGTGCAAATCGCGCTGAATAAGTTCAAGCAGCGCTATGGCATTGGGATTGGAGGGTGCGGCTTGCAGCACCAGTTGGCACTGCGTCAGCGCTTCCGGGTTGCGGCCGAGGTTGTGCAGGGTCAGCGCGATCAGAAACCGAATCGTGGTGTTACCGGGAATCACCTTTAGCGCGTGTTCATAGGCCGCCAGAGCGTCGTCGTAGCGGCGCTGCACGGCCAACGCCGAGCCCAGCATCAACAGCGCCCGAGGCTCGTCGGGAGAGGCCGCGAGCAGCGCCCGGAGTTGTTGTTCGGCACCGGCACCATCGCGATGGCCGAGCTTGATGCTCGCGCGAGCCAACATTGCTTCGCGAGCACCATCCGGTAACTGCTCCGCCTTTTTGAATGCGGCTTCACTGGCGTTGCTGTCGTCGGCCGCAGCGTAGAGTTCCGCCAGGGTGACAAAAGCGCTTGCCGGAGGATGGGGCAGATTTTTAAGGGCGTCAGCGGCCTCCTGCGCCGCCTCCTGATGGCGTCCCTGTTGCTCATGAACCAAAGCGAGATCGTACTGCGCCGCGTAATCCGTGGGGTCGAGTTTAAAGGCGATGGTTAATTCCTGCTCGGCGCCTTTCAAATCGCCGATTGCCTGCAGCGCCATCCCCAGGCGGTTATGACAGAACCCCGACTCCGGGAAGCGGTCGATGCAGTGCGAGAACAGCGCGATTTCGTCATGCCAGAAATGTTGGACATGCCATAGCGTGACGCCATAAATCAATGCCAGGAGCCCGACAATCGCGCCCGCCGCTGGTGCAAGGTTTGGTGTGCTTCGGGCCAATGCAACCACCGCTTGCGCGGCCATCAGGCACCATCCAAATGAGCTGAAGTACATGTAGCGATCGGTGACCAGGGCGTTGGGATAAAGGATTCCCAGGTTCAGCACCGGCGCCATAGCAATGAAAACCCACGCCGCTGAAAAGACGTAAAGCTTGCGATTTCGGCTGTCGGCGAGCGCCGTCAATCCAGCCAGGCCGAGCAGCCCCAGGCCCACCGTCGGCATCCAGAAATCCGGCGACCATGCCGTGCTCACCCAGGTGATCCGATGCGACGGCCCGGCCTCAAATGGGTTGATGATCACGGCCAGGTTGTGCGCCACGACGGTCGGAACGGTCAGGATGATCTGGGCCAGCGTAGCCTGATTGTTGACGTCGCGCCTGGTGATGAATCCCAGCACCGCGAGGCGCGCCAATAGGTAGATGATGGCGATGATCATAAAAGGCGCGGCCAGCGTCAAAGCGCCACGGCCGCTGCGCCAGATGCGCTCCGGCAACGACGTGGAGGCGGACGGACGAAAGAGAAAAGTGTGGGCCATAATCAGCAGGGGAAACGCGATCGCGCTTTCATGACTAAGTAGTGCGCCACCAAAGCACGCAAGCGACCAGGCCAGAGCGCTCCTGAGATGGAGATCCCGATAGCGCAGATAGAAGTAGAACGCACCCAATTGCAGGGTTCCGGCCAGCGATTCCGGAATCGCCGTGGCCCAGATCACTGCCTCCGCGTGGACCGGAAGCAAGCCAAACATGAGTGCCGCCAGCAGTCCGGCAACGCGGTCGGCAGTAAGCTTGGTGGCGATCCGGTAGGCCAGCACCACCGCCCCGAGGTGGAGCATCACCATCAGCGCGTGCGGGCCGATCGGATTCAGCCCGAAGACCTGGTAGTTCAGCCCAAGCCAGACGTCCTGAAGGGGACGGTAGTAATGGCTTTGGGGAAGATGGGCGGGGTCGCGGAACCACCAACTATCATTGACGAAAGCCTTCCACAGAAACGACCAATCGCCGATGTAGCGGTTGACGATGATCATTTCGTGGTCGTCGAAAACGTAACCGTTGCTCAAGCATCGCAGATAGACGAGCGCGGTGACCACGACCACGCCAGCCAGCGCCCAATACTCAGAGTCGGCAAGTCGGGCCCAGATAGCCGGACGAGCCTGCGGCCGCGACGTTTGCGGCCGTTCGCTTTTCTTGACTTTGGACGGTGCGGGCTTCATGCGATCATTGGTCGCACCATTATGCCCGAAAGCGCGCGGCTACTCTCGCCGCGCTCTCGATTAAGCCGCCCTGGCGGTGAATTTGACTGGTAAGCGGCGCAGGCCCGAAATGAAGTTCGACGCCAGCCATTGAGCGGGTCCCGCCGGTTCAATATCCGCCAGCCGCGTGAGGATTTCGCGCAACATTACCTGGATCTCGAGACGCGCTATATGCGCGCCCAGACAGAAATGGGTGCCGCCACCACCGAACGCAATGTGGTCGTTGGGCGTGCGGCCTACTTCGAAGCGGTCGGGATCTGGGAATATGCCCTCGTCACGATTCGCTGAGCCATAGTACATCACTACTTTATCGCCGGTGCGAATCCGCTTCCCACCCAGTTCCACGTCACAGGCCGCCGTCCGGCGCATGTAGATGACCGGGCTTACATAGCGGAGCATCTCCTCGACAGCAGCGGGTAGGATCGCGTCAAGGTTTTCCTGCAGCCGCCGGCGTTGATCGGGGTTTTCGAACAACGCCAGCATCCCGCCCGCCAGCAGGTTTCGCGTGGTGTCTCCGCCCGCATTGATCAGCAGCATGAAGAACAGGCTGTATTCAGCCGGCGTCAGCCGATCGCCGTTGATTTCGGCGTTGAGCAGTTGCGTGGCAAGGTCGGAGCCGGGATGTTTGCGTTTGTCATCCGCCACACCCATCGCATAGTTGAGCATCTCCATCGCGGCGATTGCCCGTTGCTCAGCGGTAACTGATTCCTCGGATGCGTGCATCTTCTCGGTCAGTTCGTACAGGTGGCGCCCATCTTCCAGGGGAATGCCCATCAAATCGGCGATCACATAGGAAGGCAGTTCGCCCGCGATGTCGCCGACCAGATCGCACTCGCCGCGCGCAATCACGCGGTCAATGATCCTGCGGGCAAGTTCTTCGATTCGTGGACGCAGCTCCCGCGCGCTTCGCGGTTTGAACTGCTGGCTGACCAGCAGGCGGTAACGGGTATGCTGCGGCGGGTCCATGATCAGCATCATGTTGCGCGCCCCCGCGAGCGAGGCTGCGTCGGCATCGCCGATGGTTATTCCGCCCGCATACGAGGAGTAGGTGTCGGGATCGCGGCCGATGGCGCGAACGTCATGATAACGCGTCACGGCCCAAAAGCCCCGCCCATGGGTTTCGGGATGCCAATACACCGGGTCGTGGCGGCGGAGCCAGCGGAACTGCTCGTGCGGTTGACCCTGCGCAAACGATGCCGCGCTGAGAAGATCGATCGCCGGAGGTTTCGTCATATGAAGACTCCTGCCCGATTTCCGATACCGCCGGAGCCATGCATAATCCGGCCGATATCTTCCCGGCACGGACCGGAAACCCGGCTAGCGGCCCTTGAATTCGGGCTTGCGCTTCTTCAGAAATGCGCGAATGCCTTCGCCCGCGTCCTCCGAGGGATTGGTGATCATGACCGAGAGGGCAGCGTCTTCCAAGGCATTGACCAGCGTCATGTCCTGCTGTTTGTACATCATGCGCTTGGCCAGCCGGATCGCTAACGGCGGTCCCTCGGCCAACCGCGCCGCGATTTCCTCGACGCGCTCGTAAAGCTTGTCATGCGCCACGACTTCCGTGACCAGGCCCAGTTGAAGTGCGGTCTGCGCGTCGTACACCTCGCCCAGCATCGACATTTTAAGCGCACGATCCAGCCCCATGAAGCGCGGAAACAGGTAGGCTCCGCCTTCGTCGGGAAGCAGGCCGAACCTGACCGCGGTGTCGCCGAGCCGAGCCTGATCGGAGGCGATTCTCAAGTCACAACACAAGGCAAGAGTGAGGCCGCCTGCGACCGCGGCGCCGTTGATCGCGGCGATTAGCGGTTTATCCAGCCGTGTGAGTGACAGCACCGTTTGATGCATCCCCTCGCGCATCTCGACCAGGTAACCCATAGCTTTACGATGGAACCGGCTGCGGCTTTCCTTCGATCCGCTGACGTCACCGCCCGAGCAGAAGGCCTTGCCGGCGCCGGTGAGAGTCACTACGCGGATGTCATCATCCTCGCGGGCGGCTTGTACGGCGCCAACGATCTCCGACAGCATCGGCTCGTGATAGCCGTTGAGAGTATTCGGTGAGTTTAGCGTGATTCTCGCAACATGGTCGCGCGCATCGAAAAGGATATATTTGTAATCCATCAGCCAATCTCCCTGGTGCTGAGAAGCCTAGTCAAACATAACGACCGAACGCACCAACTCACCGCCGTCCATCAGCTTGAATGCCTCGTCTATGTCTTCGAGCCGGCAGTGGCGCGTGACCATTTCGTCGAGATTGAGGCGGCCCTGCCGGTAATACTCAACATAGCGGGGCGTGTCGACGCGGAAGCGATTTGATCCCAGGACGCAACCAGTCAGGTAACGGGCGCCGCCGATGATCCAACCGGGTTCGATTTCCAGCTTCTGACCCGCCGGCACCATCCCAATCAGTACCGCGGTGCCGCGCACCGCCAGACTGTGGACGCATTGTTCGCCGGTTTTCTTTAGCCCTACCGCCTCGATCGCGTAATCGACTCCCCTGCCTTCGGTGAGTTCCTGGATTTTCTTGACTGCGTCCGACGACGACGCGTCGACGGTGTGCGTGGCGCCCAGGCGCCGCGCCATCGCGAGCTTGCTCTCAACCGTATCCACCGCGATGATTTTCAGCGCACCCGCGATGCGTGCTCCCTGGATCGCCGACAGTCCGATCCCGCCGCATCCAAACACCGCGACCGAGGTGCCGGGCTTTACCTGCGCATGGTTGAGCACCGAACCCGCGCCAGTGGTGACGGCGCAGCCGATCAACGCGGCCCGGTCCATCGGCATGTCGTCGGGAATCTTGACGAAGCTGTTCTCATGTCCAAGCATCTTTTCGGCAAACGCGCCGCCATCGGAAACCGGCGTGACTTTCTGTCCATGCCAGGCGGTCCTTGGCTTTTCATCGTCACGGCGCCGGGTGGATTCGCGATTGACGCATGAACTGGGATTACCCGACACACATTGATCGCAGTTTCCGCAGTAGATTACCGACAGCGCGATAACATGGTCGCCGGGTTTGACATTGCTGACCAGGTTGCCCACTTTCTCGACGATACCCGCGGCCTCGTGCCCCAGCAGCGTGGGGATCTTCATTGGCACCAAGCCGTTGACGTAATGCAAGTCACTGTGGCAGACGCCGCAAGCTAGCACCTTGACCAGCACCTCGTGATCCTTGGGTTGGTCGATCTCGACCTCGTCTATAAGCAGCGGCTTGTGGGCGCCTTGAAACAGGGCAGCTTTCATTCCTGATTCCTCCCGGTTGCTATCCGATAATGGGTGCGGGGCGACAATCCAACCGCTCCGTGAATCGGCCGTAAAGAGCAAATATCGCCTCGCACTTCGCTATCATGATGCCGAGGTTTCTGTAAACACGGACTGCAATGGCGCCGCCGTCTTTGACGCGGCGCCTTGCGATCAGGTAAGAGTGCCGCGACTGCCTCGGAAAGGGAGATGGACCATCATGGCGATCAATCTGCGGGAGTTACTCGATCCCAAGGTTACCGCGATCGTAATCAATGAGATGCAGGAGGGCATAGCGGGGCGACTGGCGCGGGCTCCGCTCGACGGGCTGGCCAATCTGGTGCGCGAGCGCAATGTCGAGCAGCATTTAGGCCGGCTGCTCAAGGCCGCCGGCGGGCTGGAGCGCATGTGTTTCATGGAGTGTACGAAACGCGGCCGGATGGTCTGGGGATGTCGATTCCCACCCCACTGATTGAACAGATGGCCAAGTTGGGAGCGCCGCCGTTGACTAAAGGCTCCGAGGCGGTTGCGATAATGCACGAATTGGGACCCGAGCAGAGCGACTTCATCATCTCGCGTACGCACGGCTGGCATCCCTTTGAAGGTACCGAACTCGACAGCCTCCTGCGCAACCTCGGCGTGCGGACGGTGGTCGCCGCCGGGGTGTCAACTAACATTGGCGTTCAGGGAATCGCCGTCGAAGCGATCAACCGCAATTACCATTGCGTGATTCCGTCTGATTGCGTGGCTGGATTCCCGCCGGAATACGGCGACATGTCGCTCAAGTATGGCGTCGGCATTGTCGCCCGTGTTACCACCGCTAAAGACATCGTCTCGGCCTGGGGGATTGACTGGAACCAGCTCTGAATGACGCTGTGAAGGCGGTCCGCGGTCAGGGCAGAATGCTTTTGATGCCGCCAAACACGCTGCCTAGCCCGCTCGCTCCGCTCCTTAGAATATCGACCGGCGCGCTTACCACGCCGATAGCCACGCGTTCCGCCAGCTTGGGAATATCCGGCAGCACCAGCAGGGCCGGATACTTGCCCATCACGATCAGCGGAATGGCGGCGGAAAGCCCCAGCGTGAGTTTGATATCGCCGGTCATGTTGATGTTCTTGTCGAAATCGAACCAGCCGTCGCCGGTGATTTGATACTCGGGGGACTGGATCAGCAGAGTCGGGCGTCGTAACCCGCGGTCCGGTCAGGGTGAAGCTCATGCTCGCCTGGCGCATGTCGGTATCGGAGTCGCAAAACAGCCCCTGATGGCTGGACCTGAAGGCGACGTTGACCAGTTGGCTCACGACCGGGGCGGCGGCGATTTTGTTGAGCGTGATGGCGACAATGTTGACGCCTTCCAAGCCGCCCGCGGGAAATGAACACGCGGCCGCTGCCGCGCATAGTCGGCTCGATCTCACGCCATTTGGTTCCGCTTCCCGAGAGGCTGACGTTGCCGGTCATAAAGCCGATGAGGGCATGGGTGTGAACGCCCTGCCATTCCATCGCATCGGGCATGTTGATGTGGTTGAAGCTGACCGAGGCGTTGAAAGGGGGCGGGTTGGCCAGCACGGTATTGATGTTGGCGAGTACCGATCCGTCGAACACCGCCACCGACAAGGGCTGCGCGGAAATCTGGTTGTTCGCATAGGTTGCGGAAAGATCCAGATTGCTGAAAGCGAGGCGATCCACGAAGCCGCGTCGCCGATTTGATTTGCGTCTTTACCACCGGAGCCGACAAATCGCCGCCCGCGGTGCCGGAAATCGCCAGTTGATTGACGAACTCTCCGGGCGGACGGCTGGGTACCATCTGCGAGAGCTGCAGCGAGTCGGCCTTGACCGAAAACGCGGCGTTGAGCGGCTTGATCGAGTTTGCACTTGCCTCAACGCTGGCTTGTGCGGCCCCGACGGTGAAACTGGTGGGCTCGACAGTGATTCCCTTCGAGGTCATGTGGACCGCGGTATTCAGGTTCGAGATGGTGGGCAATTGCGCGCCTTCGAACTTCAATGCTACCTGGGACATGGTTCGCAGTCAGGTCGGTGGTCCGGGCTGCTGTCCAGCGGCCTGAGGGTGCCGCGTAGTGCGTTCTTCCCGGTGACATCAAGGGTCAGCGGAGTCGCGCCCGGCTTACTCGACGTCGCCCGGTAAAGTACCCGATAACCCGAGAGATCGCTCGACGCGGTGACGATGATGTTCTCCAGAGTGCCAGAAATCGTGCCGCTGGCCGACAGCGGGTCCGGCATCGTGATCACCACCGGTATGATCGATCCCGGAGCGGCGAGCGTCCGCAGGTTATCGACTGTCAGCGGTCCGGCCTTGAACGTCAGGTCGAGCGGAAAACCGTTGAACGTCGACTATGCCGTTGCGCAATAGCGGTCCCATCTTCCCCGAAAGTTCAATGTTGGGACGATCGCTGAATAAGGCGAAATTGACCTGGAAATCGAAAGCGGACCCGGTATGAAATCCATTCATTTCGATGGCCAGATGGTTGATTTGCAGCGGCACGCCCTTTCGCGCCGGATCGCCATAGTAGATTGTTCCGTCTTCAAGGCCGAAGGATTTCACTGATAGCGTATGCACGGCCGCGAAGATGATGTCGCGAAAGGCTCTGTGCTTCCTTGAGTTGGGGACCGCCGCTCGAACTGTGGACCGCCGCTCCGGTGTTCGGGGATTCCCTGATGGAGTCCACGTTCAGGCGCCCATCGGCGTTCCTGAGAATCCGGATGTTGGGCTGGCTCAGCTCCAGGCTGACCACCTTAATGTGGCCGCGCAGCAACGGTAGGAATTTGACGTCAAACGAAGCCTGTGCGGCGGTTAGGAAGGGGGTGTTTGAGAAGGCGGGGTCATCGGCGATTTGGAGGCCGTCGACCTCGATGGCCAATCCCAAGCCGACTTTGGCCGTTACTCCAGTGTATTTAACCGGCCGGCCCAATGCGTCGCTCACCTGGTGGACGATGCGTGCCTGGTGGCGCGTAATGAGCGCCGTCAGGTTGTAGATTGCATAGCCGGTGATCGCGGCCACGATCACCGTCACGCCCGCAATCGCCAAGCCGGAAATCAAGAGCATCCTGCGCATAGCTCCGATCCATACTCGTCAGCAGAGCTGCGACGGCGCCAAGTGGACGCCGCTGCGCCGGCGACCAATCTCACACACTAATCTAGCTGAAAAGGCGAAGTAAAACCGAGAGCGGTGCGCAATCGTCGGAAGGGCCGCCGAGCTAAGATGCCAGGTCGTTTTTGCTAAAAGGGGCAGGGGTCCGAACGTCGGGATGCGAGGTGGCTGCGGTTCAGCAGCGCAGCCGATTGACGCCGTCAAAGGCCGCGTTTTTGTAGCATTCCGCCAGGGTCGGGTAGTTGAACACGGTGTCGATGAAATAGTGGATATCGCCCTTGAACGCCATCACCGCCTGACCGATGTGCACCAGTTCGGCGGCGCCGTCGCCGATAATGTGCACGCCCAGCAAGGTGTGGGTCTCGCGGTGGAAGATCAGCTTCAGCATCCCGTGATTATCGCCTAAAATTTGGCCGCGGGCGATTTCGCGGTAATTGGCCTTGCCGATCTCGTAGGGAATGCCCTGCTCGGTGAGTTCCTCTTCGTTTTGTCCGACGAAGGAAATTTCAGGAATCGTATAGATCCCGTATGGGAATAGCTCCGGTGCGTACTTGGCCTCGATTTCAAAGGCGTGACACACGGCGAGGCGGCCCTGTTCCTTGGAAGTCGAAGCCAGGCTTGGAAAGCCGATCACATCGCCCGCGGCATAGATATGCGGGACTTCGGTCTGGTAGAAGGAGTTGACTTTGATCTTTCCGCGCCCGTCATGCTCGATACCCGCGGCGGGCAGATTCAATTTCGAGACTGCGCCCGCGCGGCCCATGCAAGACAGGGCCTTGTCGACAATGATGTGCTTGCCGCTTTCAAGGATCACCCTAACGTGCGGCTCCGCGCCATTTTGCTCCACCTTGACGCTGCTGACCTTCTCCCCCAGCCTCAGAGTCACCCGCCGGTCGCGCAGTTGATAGGTCAGGGCCTCGGCGATTTCAGCGTCGACAAACGGCAGCAGACGCGGCCTCATATCAATCAGAGTGACACGGACGTCGAGCGCTCCGAACATGCTCGCATACTCGCATCCGACGACTCCGCCGCCAATTACCACCAGGTTGCGGGGCAGTGCGTCAAGTCTGAGGATGTCATCGCTGGACACGACGGAGTTGCCATCCAGCGGGATTCTGGAATCGGCCACCGCTTCGGTCCCCACCGCGATCACTACCTTGTCGGCTTTTACCGTGCTTTCGCTGCGGCCGTCGGGAAAGCGCAGGAGTAAGGTATGCGGGTCAATGAAGGAGGCCTCGGCGTTGACCACCTCGACGCCATTGCGCATCAGTTGATGGCGGCTCACGTCGATTTCGTTGCGCACCACCGCGTCCACCCGGACCAGCAGGTCCTGGAGCGTGATCTTGTCCTTGACCTTGTAGGATTGGCCGTAGACCGAATGTTCGCGGTACCCCGAAAGATACATCACCGCTTCGCGCATGGTCTTGCTGGGGATGGTGCCGACGTTAATGCAGGCGCCGCCCACGACGGCCTTGCGCTCTACCAGCAGCGCGCTTCGGCGCAGCTTGGCGGCCTGAATTGCGGCGTGATGCCCGGCCGGTCCTGACCCAATCACGAGCAACTCGTACGCCGCATCAGCCATAGTATGCCTCCATTACCGTATTCATTGATCGGATTTTCGTCTGCTCGGGTCTCGCCGAAGGCTTCGCTGTCGGTGATTGTGCTCCTGGATTATTGCGAGCAGATTTCTGGACCATTATAACAGTCGGACGCTTGGTGCGCCCACTGAATCTCGCACAGGATTGGGCAGCAGTTGCATGAGGAATAGGCGATAGCGCGTGACGACGCATTCGGCGTCCTCACCCGCACAAGGGGAATCCGCTGGATTGGAAGCACAGCCCATAATCCACGTCCAAACGAGCATTTATCGTGCCGTTTGGAGTCGGGCTGATTAAACAAGAAACACCGGCCAAAACACCCTGCCATTATAATACCGAGGTCGATAACCCCCAGTGGCACGGGTCTCAGCCGGTGTCTTTTCTCCCGCGTGTGCGGAAGAGGATTTCGTCGCAGGCGCTAGACTCCGTCGAGCATGATCCACAGCGCGCTCAGGGCGGCGTCGGCGCCCTGCAGCGCGGAGCGTGTCTGTTCGGGGGTATCGGTATGATACTCCAGCAGCCGCGCGGTGGTTGCCGCGTGATAGACGTCCGCCTGTTCATGTACGGTGAAGAAACTCAGGCTGCGATCGTCGCAAATCCCATAGAAGCGCTTGAGCCCCTCGATCTTGGTCGCGGCGACCGGAGGGATCTGCGCTTCGTAAACGTAAAGCGCGGCCAGGCCGGATTGCACCGAGCCATTGACGCGCGAGCCGGTCAAAGGTCTCGACCAGTTGGTGCGTGGTGGGCGACGGTGCCGTGGTGAGCAGGTCTTGACGCGACGCGCCGAGTCCCTCGGCGAAGCGCAGCCATAGCTCAGGATGGTTGTCGGCGCCGCGCTCCTCGTCGATTAGATTGTCCAACAGGGCCTGGCGGGTTTCGAGGTCTTCGCAGCGCGAATGCAGCGCGCTTAGATAACGCGGGAAGGCCTCGACATGGCGGTAGTACTGGGCGGCGTAATCGCGCAGGCGTTCGAGGGTCAAACCGCCCGCGCTCCAGGTCTGGTAAAACGGATGCTTCAGCAGGCTGCGTTCTTCCACCATCGCGTTAAGCGTTACGATGAGTTCGTTCCGATGTGACATCGAGTCCTCGACACCGGTGTAGTTTTATCCGACTGGGATGTGACCGGCGGAAACATTTTGTGTGAAGGCCGCGTCAATATCAACAGCCGGCCCATGATGGTTAAGGCGTTACCCGGTCGGAATCGTTTGATGCTTCGGTCCCACGGTCGCCCGCTGGCGTTCGGCTCGCCCGCGATGACATTAATAGCCTGGTGCGCTGGTCCGATTGGGCGCCGATAACGATTTCGTTTCAGTTGATGGTCGGATGAATCGTATGGATTGGTTGAGCACGGCGGTACTGTGGGTGCACGTGGTCTGTGCCTCTTGGTGGATTCTGGCCTGTGTGACAATGGCGGTGGCGGGTGCGGTCGTGGGAACCGAGAGCGTGGAGGGACGGGAGTTCATGGTGCGGGTGGTGCCCAAGCTCAATCAGGCAAACGCGCTGGCCGCGGCGACTTTGCTGTTAACCGGCGTGATCAACCTGATGATGGTGGGTGGACAACGGGGATTCTCCTACCCGTCATCATTCGTCCGGGTGCTGTCAATCAAACTTGCGCTTTACCTGCTGATGGTGGCAGCGCTGTGGGCTTGCTTGACCATCGGGCGCAAGCGAGACGTTGCGTCGGGTACTCAAGGTCCACAAAACACTTACAAATTAGCGGCGTTATCGGCGAGTATCGCCTTGATGGGGGCGGCTGCGATGATGCTGGGGGTGTGGCTGGCAGGGGACTGAGGGGGGCACGGCAGAATTAAGCGACGGCTGCCGCTGCGGAGCGATCCCAAGAAGGAAACGCGCGGGTAAATTGGGCGCAGGAGAAAATGGTGCAGACCCCTCCTCAAATTCAGATTGGTTCCTTCAAAATCACATTTCTTACCGATGGGCTGTGGTACAACGACGGCGGTTGTATGTTCGGGGTGGTGCCTCGGGAGTTGTGGCAAAAGGAGCACCCCGCTGACGAACACAATCGGATTCGACTCAATCTCACCTGTCCACTCATCATCAAGGGGCGGGAAGCCGTGCTGGTCGATACCGGGATCGGCAATCGGCTCAAAGAAGTCGAACGAAACATCTTTTGCCACCAGGAGGGATGGTTGCCCGACGGACTGCGGGCACTGGGGATGGAACCCGGGGACATCACTCACGTGGTGCTGAGCCATCTGCACTTCGACCACTGCGGCGGGGTGGTGCGGCGCACCGCGAACGACGGCTTTGTTCCGGCATTTCCCCGCGCCCGCTATTTTGTCCAGCGCGGCGAAATGGAGGTGGCGAGCCAGTCGAACAATGAGCGCCTGCGGGCCGCCTACCGCCACGCCGGCGAGTGTCTGACACCGATCAAGCACTTGCTGGAGCCGATTAGCGGCGACACGACGGTGATTCCCGGTTTGCAGGCGCTGGTTACCGGGGGCCATACAGCGGACCATCAGGTGGTCGTGGTACGCGACGGGAGTGACGCGTTCGTGCATTTGGCCGACATCGTACCTACGCGCTCGCATATCAAGGGTCCGTGGAATCAGGCTTACGACTTGAACCCGTTAATGACCATGGAACGTAAGGCGCAATACCTGGAGCATGCGGTGGCGCATCGATGGTGGATTTCTTTCGCGCATGACGATCAGATTTTCACCGCTCATGTGCACAAGGAGCATGGTAAGTTGACGCTGATTGACCGCGTGGGCGTGCCGGCCTGAGCGGACGTTGGTAGAATCGACGGACGGTTCGGCGTTGTCGGCGGCATGGAGTTAAACCAGGAAGCCCATCAACACCCTGTGGGTAGGTCGAAATTCAGCTTAATCACCTCAGCGGGAGTCGCTTGATCGTACGCGTAAGCGTTCGTTATAATCACACCCAGTAATCTTGCCGAAAATAGCTCAAATATTGCCCGAGCCCGAATGGGTCAGGGCAAAGAGAACCTCCTCCACCTCGCATCCACGGGGGGTCAAGCGGAAAAATAAGGAGTTAGTTAATGGGCGAAGAAAACGCTTTCCAACGCGTCATCAAGGAGGACCGCGCCTTACGTGCCTCCAAGCAGTGGCGCGGCCCCTTTCTGGAGTATCTGGACAAGGTCAAAGCCGACCCTATAGGCACCAAGCTAGCTCATGCGCGCGAATACGATCTGATAATCTCGTCAGGGCTGCGGGATATCCAGCAAAGTGACGACCCGCGCACCCGGCGGTTGTACAAGGACGAACCGATCAAGGTTTACAATTTCTTTGCCGACGAGTTCTTCGGCATCGAAAAAACCATCGCGCAACTGGTTCGTTATTTTCACTCCGCCTCGCTCAAAGGCGAGGAGAGCCGTCAGGTGCTGTACCTGATGGGTCCGGTGGGATCGGGCAAAAGTTCGCTGGTCGAGCGCCTGCAGCGCGGCCTCGAGCAGGCGGCCCCGGTTTACTCGATTGAGGGCTGCCCGATGCACGAGGAGCCGCTGCATTTGATCCCGCGCCATCTGCGCAAGGAGTTCGAGAAGATGCTCGGAGTGCATATCGAGGGCGATTTGTGCCCGGTATGCCGTTACCGCCTCAAGGAGGAATTCCAACTTCGCTACGAGGAGTTCCCTGTTGAGACCGTGAGCTTCTCCAAGCGCAATCGCGTTGGTATCGGCGTCGTCCCGCCGGTGGACCCCAACAACCAGGACACCTCGGTACTGATTGGTTCGGAGGACATCTCCAAGCTGGATCGATATTCGGAAGGCGATCCGCGCGTGCTGGAACTCAACGGCGCTCTGAATGTCGGCAACCGCGGTCTGGTTGAGTTCATCGAGGTGTTCAAAAACGAGACCGAGTACCTCCATGCGATGATCACCGCTACGCAGGAAAAGGTGATTCCGGCGCCCGGCCGCCACGGCATGGTATACGTCGACACCTGCATCGTGGCCCATTCCAACGAGGCCGAGTGGCAGAAGTTCAAGGCCGATCACACCAACGAAGCGATCCTGGACCGTATCGTGGTGGTCAAGGTGCCGTATAATCTGCGCCTGTCCGAAGAGGTAAAGATCTACCAGAAGATCATTCGCAATTCGGACTTCCGCGCCCACGTCGCGCCGCACACCCTGGAACTGGCCTCGATGTTCGCGATCCTGTCGCGCCTGGAGCCGACTTCCAAGTGCGACCTGATGACCAAGCTCAAGCTCTACAACGGCGAGGAAGTGGTCGAGAAGGGCCGCACCAAGAAGATCGACGTGCAGGAACTCAAGGAAGATGCCAAGCGCGAGGGGATGTCGGGCATCTCGACCCGCTTCATCATGAAAGCGCTGGACAACGCGCTGTCGGACAACGTGCTGGGCAACTGCATCAATCCGATTAACGTGCGCGAAGCGATCATCTCGATGGCCAAGGAAGCGGATCTGCCCGACGACACCCGCAAGCAGTACCTCGAATTCCTGCAGGACACGCTGCACAAGGAGTACCTCGAGCTGCTCGAAAAGGAGATCACGCGCGCCTTCGTCTATTCGTACCAGGAACAGGCGGAATCGCTGTTTCAGAACTACCTCGATCACGCCGAGGCCTACGTCAACAAGACCAAGGTGCGCGATCGCAACACCAAAGAAGAGCTCAATCCCGACGAGGGCTTCCTGAAGTCGATCGAGGAGCAGATCGCGATCATCGGCTCGGCGGCCGAAGGGTTCCGCCAGGAAGTAATTGCCTACTTATGGTCGGCTTCGCGACGCAGCGAGAGAATCAGCTACCGCAGCTACGAGCCGCTCAAGGAAGCGATCGAGAAAAAGCTGATGACCTCGGTGCGGGACATCTCGCGGATCATCACCAAAGCGCGGACGCGCGACGAAGAGCAGAGCGAGAAGTACAGCGCGATGGTGCAGAACCTGCTCGAAAACGGTTACTGCGAATCCTGCGTGGACGTGGTTTTGAAATACGCCGCCAACAACCTGTGGAAGGATTAGCAGGCGGTTGAAACAGAACTGTAATCACCTGCGCCCTCATTCTTGTCTCTCCGGGAAAGGCTTGCTCTCCAGGAGGAAGGCAAGATGAGGGAAAGCAGCCTGATCTCCATGCAGGGCGTTGCGGTGTTGGCGCAACCAGGCGATTCGCCTTCTCACATGCTGCCAGGAGATCGTTGTGGTATGGAGGCTGACCCTGACTCGAATTTTCCTCGAACCCTTTCCAAGGATAAGGTGCCGGCCCTTGGCCCCGGTGGTATTTTGAATTCGCCGGCGGCAAGCTCTGAAAGCGCGGTGTCCGCCACCTGCCGCGGGGGCGACTGCGCCGCGACAGGTGTCGTGCGCTTCGCCGCGCAACTCTGTATAATTGGGTTGTAGGGGAGTTGCAGGATGCCCGTTGTTGAATCGATTTTTCGCGAATATCGTCCGTCAGATGCGGAACGGTCGGACCGCTCGGCGGGAGACCGCTTGCGCCATCGGCAGAAGGTCCGCGAGCTGATCCGGGAAAACATCTCCGACATCATTGCCGAAGAGTCGATCATCGGCAAAGACAAGGACCGCATCATCAAGGTCCCGCTGCGCGGCATCAAGGAGTATCGCTTTGTTTATGGCGAGAATTCTCCGGGTGTCGGCCAGGGCGACGGCAACAGCCAGCCTGGCCAAGTGGTCGGAAAGACCGGGAAAGAGGGCCAGGGGCAAGGGCAGGATCAGGCGGGCGACCGGCCCGGCGTGGACTACTACGAGACCGACGTTACCTTGGAGGAGCTGATCGGGATCATGTTCGAGGATCTCGAGCTGCCCGACATGGAACGGCGCGCGATGCGCGAGGTCGAAGCCGAGCGCAGCTCCAAGCGCAAAGGCTACCGCAAGGTCGGCATCCGCGTGCGCCTGGATAAGCGCCGCACCGCCAAGCAGCGAATCATGCGCATGCTGGCCAGCCGTCACGACGAGCGCGTGGCCAGTGGCGAGAAATCCAAGGACCGCTTCCCGTTCCACGATGACGATCTGAAGTATCGCCACGTGGAAGCGGAGATGAAAAAAGAGTCCAACGCGGTGGTGATGTGCATCATGGACACCTCGGGCTCGATGGACACGATGAAGAAGTATCTGGCGCGCAGCTTCTTCTTCCTGCTCTACCAGTTCATCACCACCCGCTACCGCAACGTCGAGATCGTCTTCATCGGCCATCACACCGAAGCCAACGAAGTGACCGAAGAAGAGTTCTTCCACAAGGGCGAATCGGGCGGCACCTTCATATCTTCGGGCTATTTGAAGGCGCTCGAGATAATCCAGGCGCGCTATCATCCATCGTTGTGGAACATCTACGCCTTTCACTGCTCTGACGGCGACAATTTTGACTCCGACAATCCGGCCGCGTTGCGCTCCGCCAAGGAGTTGGCCGATCTGTGTAACCTGTTCGGCTACGGCGAGATCAAGCCGCTGGGGTCGCGCTACTACGAGTCCTCGATGCTCAATGTGTTCCGCCGTCTTGACGTACCCAACTTCCAGACCGTGCTGATCGAACGCAAGGAGGACATCTGGCCATCCTTCAAGGCGTTTCTGGCCAAAGAGAAATCGCAGTGAACATCTAACCGGCGCCGCGCCAGGGACACGGACGGACAATGGCAAATTACGAGCTTAAGGATCTGGTCGAATGGGACGAGCGGATCCGCGAAAAGGTCGTCGAGTTCGGGCTGGATTGCTATCCGCAGGAATTCGAGCTGTGCGATCACACCGGCATGCTCGGCTATATGGCCTACTCAGGGATGCCCTCGCACTATCCCCATTGGTCTTACGGCAAGGCTTACGAAAAGCTCAAGACGCTTTACGATCACGGTATCAGCGGCCTGCCCTACGAGATGGTCATCGCATCCAATCCCGCCTTAGCCTACCTGATGCGGGACAATACCCTGCTGCTGCAGATTCTTACCATCGCGCACGTCTATGGGCACAACGATTTCTTTAAGCGCAACTTTACTTTTAGCTTGACCCGCGCCGAGTTCACGATCGAGGTGTTCAAGGCCCATGCGTTGAGGGTGCGCCGCTATGTTGAGGACCCCTCGATCGGAATCGAGAAGGTCGAGCGCATCATGGACGCCGCCCACGCGCTGTCGTTGCAGCGCCGGCGCAACCTATCGATTCGCAAGCTCACGCAGGCCGAGCAGGTCGAGCGCGCGCTGGAGACGGCGCGCCCCGCCGAGGACCCGTTCAAGAGCATCCACGCCTCCAAGGCATACGTCGAGCCCAATGTCCGCAAAGTGCCTTATGAGCCCGAGGAAGATGTCCTGCTCTTTATCCGCGATCACAACCCTTTCCTGCACGACTGGGAGAAGGACTTGCTGACCATCGTGGACGAAGAGGCCAAGTACTTCATTCCGCTGATCGAAACCAAGATCATGAATGAGGGATGGGCCAGCTATTGGCACAAGCGGATCCTGGAATCGTTGGACCTCGAGCAGGGCCTGCGGCTGGAATTCATCGTCCGCCACAACCAGGTGGTGCGTCCGATACCAGGTCAGATTAATCCCTATCACCTGGGCCTCAGGATTTGGGAAGACCTTCATCGACGCTACACCAACCCGACGCCCGAGGAGATCAAGCGCGACGGAGCGCCCAAAAAGAGCGGTGACGAAAAGCTCTTCGAGACCCGTGAAGTGGAGCGCGACTCCTCCTTCATCCGCCGCTATCTGACCGAGGATCTGATGCGCGAGATGGACCTGTTCCAGTACGAGCCGCGCGGCGAAGACCTGGTGGTTAGCAAGGTGGCCGACGATGAAGGATGGCGTACGGTGAAGGAACAGCTAATCCGCAGCGTCGGCACCGCCTCGATCCCGGTAATCAAGGTCGAAGATGCCGATTTTGGGCAGAACCGCACCCTCTACCTGCGCCATTACCACGACGGCCGCGACCTGCATCTGGAGTACGCGGAGAAGACGCTGGCCTATCTTTACCGCTTGTGGGGCCGCGAATGCATCCTGGAGACCAGCGTCCAGAGCAAACGCAGCCTGCTGTGCTTTAACGATCGAGGGTTCTCGGCCAAGGCGCTGAAGTAGTCCCGCGGGCATCCGGTGAGTTCGGTCTTCGATCCGCAGTTTGAACAAGGCTTGCGCATGATGCTCGATGCTATCGAGCGCGCGCAGAATGCCGGGTCCGCGCCCGCTACCCACGCCGAGATGACGGCGGCTCTGGACCGGCTGGCCACGATGCGCGGCCGTCCATCCTTTTTCGAATACCTTGGGTCGGGCCTTGGACGCGGCGCCAAGGTGATGCTGGCCGACGGGCGCTGGATCCTCGATTTCGCCCTCGGCATCGGGGTCCATCTGTTTGGCCACGGCAACCTCGATCTGATCGAGACCGCTATCCGGGCCTCCGCCTCAGACCTGGTCATGCAGGGCAACCTGATTTTCAACTCCGAATATGTCGCCTTGATGGAAACGCTAATTGCACATGCGCCGGCCGGTATCGACCGTTGCTGGCTGTCGTTATCCGGCGCCGACGCCAATGAGAACGCCCTGAAGCTGCTCCGCCAGTGGCGCGATCGGCGTCCGGGGATAATCGCGTTTTCGGGATGCTTCCATGGCCGCACCAGCGCGATGGCCGAGATCACCGATCGGCCCGATTTCCGCCTGGGTCAACCGCCTACTTTTCCGGTCGAGTACATTCCGTTCTATGACCGTGACGATGAAGCCAGCCTGGGCAAGGCGCTGGACGCGATGTGCGAGGTAATCGCCCGCGACGGCGATCGGATGGCGGCGTTCATGGTCGAGTTGGTCCAAGGTGAGGCGGGCTTCAGGACCGCGCCCAGGGAGTTCTTCGTGCCGCTGTTCGAGCAATGCCGCCAGGCCGGCATTCCGGTATGGGTCGATGAAGTCCAGACTTTCGGACGCGTCACAGAGTTGTTTGCCACTGGACTGCTCGACCTCGCCGAGTATGTCGACGTCATCACTGTCGGCAAGCCGCTGCAGGGCAGCGCGCTGCTTTATCGCAGCCGGATGGCGCCCGATCCGGGCCTGATGTCCGGCACCTTCTCCGGCGCCACGGCGGCGATGGCCGTGGGTAGGCGTATCATCGAGAAACTGACCGCGGAGAATTATTTCGGACCGTCCGGACGCGAAAAGCAGCTCGAGCGGCTCTCCCTTCAATATCTGGCTGAACTCGCCGCGCGCCATGGTAAGATTTCGCATGTCGACGGAATCGGCGCGATGATCGCCTTCAGGTATGGCAGACGGCTCGCTGAGTTCGACCCGCGCCTTCATCGAACGTACTTTCCAGAAGGGCTTGGCCCTGTATTACGGCGGGCATGATCCGGTCTGTGTGCGACTGTTTCTACCCGCGGGCGTGCTGACCGACGCGGAATTGGCAGAGGCTTTCGGAATCATCGAGCGTTGCCTGTGATGGATGACCTGCGCTAAATCTGTCCTGACTCAACAGTGGGGCGGGCGTCCCTGCCCGCCGCGCGCGCCGTGAAGGGCACGCATTACGCGAGCCTCAGAAGGCGCGCTGAAAAAGGTCCCCCCCTTTGGCGCCGCAGCGGCGCCAATCTCCCCCTGTCGGGGGGCGAGCATTAGCTCGAAAATGTAGAAACTCCAGTGCTCGCCCCGAAGGGCGCGCAAGTCACGGGCACGGAGGCCCGCGCCACTATCCGATGCTCGCCGCAATCGTCAATGTTTTAAACAGTGGCGCGGGTCTCGCCGCCCGCGATTGAATTTTAAACGCTAAAATAAGAGACTCTGGGGGCCGGGCATTTCTGGCCGCCGCTCCGCCGTTTATTCAGTCCTACTCTCTCAACACTCTGCTAGGGCAGCAGCACGGTATCGACCCTCGTTCCGTCGGCTATTCCCAATGCCTCCATGACTTCTTTTGGCAGTACTATTTGATTGCCATCCGGGGGAAGGGTGGTTACCTGAACGGCCCGGAAGCCTTGGGCGCGGTCCTCACGCGAAACCAGGTAGGAACGGTCCGCCGCGGTAGCGAGCTCCATTCCGCTAACGGCGCGATAGGAGCGGAAAGTTTTAATCGGCGTCAGGTCGGCGGTCATTGCTCCATAATATGGCCCGGCGTCGAAGGGGTCGATTTGATCCAGGAACCGCAATCCGGCCTGTTCGAGCAGGCGCGCCGCGCCACGCGATTGTTCGCTTATCGCGCCCAGGAAGGAGCGGACTTCATCGGGGAGTAAAAAGGTATAGAGCGGAGCGGGGGGGAACAGGGCGCGAATGAACTCCTTGTCCCGAATCGACAGCCGGTCAGCTTCCTGGAAGCTCAGGCCGGTCATTTTGCGGCCGTAATGGTCCCAAAACAGGTTGCTGTGATCGGCGCCGAGCGGGGGCATGATTTCGGCGATGACTCGGTTCTCGAAACGGCGGCGATGTTTGGCGATATAGAGGAAGCGAACCCAGGAAAGCTGCTTGCCAATTTTCTCAGGCCGGCGGCGTAATTCGGGGTCCACGATCAAGCCGCCTACTTCGGTGGGCCCGTCCATCGAATGGCGCAGCCGCAGGAAAGTGTGGCGGAACATCCTGCGCAGGGTGTGCGAATAACGCTCATCGTGGTCTAAGGCGAGATAATAGTGAGGGGACTCTGGGGTGCCGTGTTTGGCGATGATCATCGAGGCTCCCGCGACCCGGTGTGTGCCAGATTCTTCGGCACAGAAAAGATAGATCCCACGGCGGCCGCGAATTTCACCGCGGAAGGCGCGGGCCGAGCGTTTCAGGGCCTCGGCAATCCCGCGCGCCGTGGTGGGCATATTGATCGAGTCCAGTAGCCGCGCCAATTCGAGCAGTCGGCGCTGGTCGCGGAGCCGGGCTTCACGTAGCAGGAACATCGGTTATAGGGTCAGATTAACAGGTTTGCGGCTTGGGTAGAAATTGACGCTGAACCGCCCATAATTTGTGGTCTTGCTAAAGCTGGAACGGTTAAAGCAAAAGCGAGCGGTATCCCGGCTCTCCCAACCTCTCGCCCGAAAACCGGTTTTTCGATTCACCGGCAGTTAACCAGTAGAACATGCGTTGCTTTGAAAAAGGCGGTTGTATATGTTGGGATCGGAACCGGGAGGCCGGCGCGAAGGAGGACGCGGTCGATGGAGTTGCCGAAGTGTCAGAAGTGCAACAATGGGGCACTAATACCACTTTCGGATTATGGGCAGGAAGGCGCTTCGGTTATTTTCAAGGCTTGGGTCTGTACCAATCCGGAGTGTGGCTTCAGCTTGCGCGTGGATAAGGGCGAAGTGACCTACGGCAAGCGTATCGAAACCAAGCATTAATCATCTAAACCAGCCAATCGGCAGCGTTAAAGCCTGAGCGGCCCCACCGGACCGCTCTTTTTTTGAATTCCCGATCCTACCAGTTGTTGTCTTATCGCAGCATCCGGGCATCTCCGCGCCGGAATCATTATGCCATGCCGAATATCCTGGCCGACCGGTCAGGGATGATCAGGACGCCGGTAAGCGCCGTGGATTTCTTTCCTGGACCGGCGTCGGAGCCGGGTCAGGCCCGGCTAACCCGTCGCGCTGAAAGTAACACAAAGCTGCTAAGTATTGCCGGACAGTTTGGACACGTCGCAGGTTGTCGGAGGGCAGAGCAATGACCCTTGACGAACAGGGCAATTTTAGGTACACGGCCTAGTCGTACGCAATGGGGGGAATGTTGTGGGCGGCTTGACGTACGCTGGTGGTTTGGGATAGCCGTCGTGCTTCAAAATTAACGGGGCTGCCGGGCAGTTCCGTAGTGTAGTACCTAGCCGAGATTAAGACCGTCGGTTCGGCCGGAGAAGCGAGGTTCAGTGAAAGCAGCCAAGAGTTTGTGTTTGAGCTTAGCCGCGATGCTGATTATGGGAATGGCGCTGAGCGCCTGTACCCATGAAGAAGCCAAGGGCATTGCGGAAAAGACTGATACCCAGGGACCGCGGCCGTGGGAGCCGCTGTACGGTGTTGCCATCCATGGCGGAACCTGGTTCATCGTCGGCGCGCGGGGTTTGCTCCTGACTACCGATGATCAGAGCAAGACGTGGCATCGCCGCCAGTTGATTAATCGAGACTTCTACTCCATCCGTTTCAGCCCCAGCGGCAAAGTCGCCTGGATTGCCGGCGAAGACGGTTTGATCTTTAAATCCGAAGACGGCGGTAAGACCTGGACCCAGCAGAAGTCGGGTACCGAGGATCGCTTGCTCAAGCTCGGCATTGCGGACGATCAAAGGGCGGCGATAGCGGCCAGCGATGGCACCATGGTTTACACCGCCGACGGGGGTACTACATGGACCCCGAGCAAGTACAAGGACATTACCTTCTTTGACATCGCCATGAACCCCAGCGGGGATGGCTGGGCGGTGGGCGAGTTCGAGACCATTCTGCACACCTCCGACGCGGGCAAGACCTGGGACACGCAAAAGGGCGGGATCACCCGGGACTTCCGGATTGGCCCGTATTTCGCCGTCGATTTTGACAAGAATAACCTGGATGGCTGGGTCGTAGGCCTTGACGGCAAGGTGGAATCGACCG
Organism: uncultured Pseudomonadota bacterium; assembly: GCA_963824565.1. Lineage (GTDB taxonomy): Bacteria > Desulfobacterota > Binatia > Binatales > Binataceae > JAJPJA01. The sequence goes on from CAWGQB010000028.1 coordinate 361,790, forward strand.
CCGATGGCGGCAAGACCTGGCACGATACGAACCTGCCGATAGATCGCGCGATGTATGTCGCGGTCGGCGAGAACAAGGCGTTGTGGATGGCCGGCGCCGACGGCACCTTTATCGAAGCGAAGCTGAACCAGCAGCAACTTGATGGCTGGAAGGTCCAGAATCCGACCTTCAATGATATCGCCGACCTCGCTATTGAAGGCGACCTACAAGTTGCTGTCGGATTGAACGGAACTGTGTTATTTTCTCCGGACAATGGATCTCACTGGCAGACTATCCAGGATACCAAGTGAGACCTTTGCTCCGGCTGGAACATAGACGGTGACGGACACCGCGAACAGCGCGGCATCCGACCGCAGTTGATTTCAGGGAAAATGCTGCGGGCCCACAAGGCCTGCGGTAGGAGGTGTGGTTGGTGGCAAGGCGTGCCGGAATGTGCCCTGATAGGGCGTTAGCCAGATTTTTTATGAGCTCGATGCTCAATACCCGGGGTAGCGGGCAATTCCCAGGCGTAAGCCTGTCTCCGCCGCCGAATTGAGGGCCGGATTAAGAAGATGCGGCAGCTTGTGAAAATCCGTTTCCTACAGCCTGACGTTATTGGACAGGTCGCCCGGCCGGAGCCAGGACTTGGCAGGCCTGTCACCCCGAAGGGCCACCGGTATGCCCATGTTCGCGTGGATTCCGGCCCCGATGGGGACCTCGCGATGCCATATGAAATGGTAGCTGTTCCTTTTTTCGTCTGCTTTGCTTGCAATGTGTAAGCAATTGCGTTAGAGCCTTTCGGCGTCAGGATGGATTGGGTGAAATAAGTTCGATTGGAAGTGTGAAATTTGGCAGACAAGATTGGCTGGCGGTCGTTAACGAGTTGAGGGGTTGATGATTGTTGATAGAGCAATGATGGCATGCGGCGCTCAAAGCGAAAGCTTGAGCCATATTCGCATGTCACGCTTTATGCATCTCAAGCCGAAGTCAGCGGCAACGTCCTTCAGCGGTCCGGTTGCGCATTATTTCCAGGAGTGCGGCCTCTTTCGCAGGCATGCTTGAATTTGCCTGCGTTCATCGCTTGGCTAGGGTCCGGGCTAACCCCCGGCACAAAACAGGAGTAGCAACGTCACCCGCACGTGCGGGGGCTTGCCGAAGCTAGGTAAATCGGTCAAACAGCGGGGTAAAGCAGGGGTAAAGTTATGATGCAAAGAAGTCGGAAATGGTATGAGTGGCGGAAGCCGCTGGCCTTATCCGCCTCGATGGTAGGCGTGGTGGCGGTGGCGGTTTTGATCGGTCTTTCCGCTGGAGTCTCCTACGCTCAAGACAACGGGGCCGGGGGGACCCAGTCTTCGGAGCCCGGGTTTATTAAGAACCTTCACATCACGGGTTTTGCGCAGAACACCAGCGCCACCTGGATCGAGTCCAACAACATGAAAGGGAGCTTCGGCACCACCTCCAGAGTGTCGGGCACGACCACACCCGGCAACCTCGGATCGGTGGGGCTTGCAGAGCGAAAATTCGCTTGCGGCTGAGCGCCAGTTGGTGCAGATCGACGTCAACGACGACTTCACCGAGAACGACAGCATGTTTATGCGCTCATGGTTCGCGTATGAACCGTCGTATCCTTGGGAAGTGGCATGCCTGGGCGCGGGCTCCAGTTGGCCAGGGGTGCTCAACGGACAGTCGGCCCTTAAGACGCATTGCAACTCGGATTTTTACAACGTGTACGGGATCCGCGAATTGTGGTTCAAACATCGCTTTGGCCCACTGCAGTTCTTCCTGGGCCGCCAGATCGTAACCTGGGGTGAATCGATCTTCGGCTACCGGGTCGGCGATCAGATCAATCCGCGCGACGTTAGCTGGAACTTCGGGTTCGCCAACCCCGAGCAGTCATACATGCCGCTGTGGATGATCCATCCGATCCTCAACCTGCCCAGCGTGGGACCGTTCAGCTCGAATTTCGCCGAGCTGGTCTACATCCCAGGGATTCGATTTCATGTACACCCAGGTCGACTACTCCAATGATAGTGTCGACGGTCAGGACGATCTCGCGGGGCGCGTGGGCATCAACGCCGCTAGTCCGGGCGGCCGCTTCGCGGGACAGCTTGACTGCCGCACGCTTTTTGCGCCAGGTCCTGCGGCATTTGGCCTTAACCACGCCCTAATTCCGGCCGCCGGCGTTAATGGTGACTGCGGAACCGGGCCACCGATCGCCCAGTTTCAGACCGGCACAGGATTCCCCGGCGCGGGTCCTGGCGACTACATCGCGGAGACCACCAACAAAATCCCGAGTGCCACCTGGGGCAACTCGCAGATTGGATTCAGACTCCACACATTGGTTGAAAACACCGAGATGACCTCGTTCTTCTATTGGAACCACGAGTACGGCGCGACGCTAAAGATAGTTCCGGACGCCTGCTCCGCAAACCCGGGAAAGATGGGGATCAACTGCCTGAATCTTGGCGGAGGAGCCTTCCTGAGAAACGAGGCAGCGTATTACCCGCAATACATGGGTGGCGGGGTAACCGGAAACCGGCCGATCTATCTGCCGGGGGCGCTGGCGCAGTTGCCGTTCGTGGTCCGTGGCGAAGTGTTCTACAAGAACCACGCAGCCTTCAACACCAGCTACATTCCAGGTACGGTCTACACGAACTACAACCCGAAGGCCGGTACTCCGAGTGCCGTCTATCACTCGGACACGGTTACGTGGCTGGCAGCGCTTGACCTCGATTCTGCCTACACTCCATGGCTGACCACCACCGGAAACCTGAATGTGACCTACGAGCTTTACGACCAGATCACCCTCAGCCCAAGCAAGTTCTTGCTGGACGCGCCGAGCTTTTTCACTCCCGCGTATCACAACAACGTAAGCATGGGCATCAGCGTCAGCACGAGCTGGTGGTGGGGCGCGGTCTCTCCGAGCTGGTTCAACCAGTACAATCCAGAGGGCGAAACGTGGCTGATCTTCCCGACGCTTCAGCTCACTCCACCTTGGACCAACAAGTACTTCACCACGCTGGGCTGGGTCGAAATCCTGGGCAGCGACCGATACAATCTGAACGGCGGCTTGTTCAAGGGTAAGAACATGTTCACCGCCCGGTTCCAGTACAACTTCTCGCTCATGTAAGTACTCAGAGCGGAGTAACGTCAGCGAGACGGCCGGGCGGCTCAACCGCCCGGCCGTCTTATTTGGTGTGGGCCTCTTCCTTTGCTCTCCGCATTTCGCGCTGCGCCCGTCACAGACAGTAGGGCGGGCGTCCCGCCCGCCATCGGCCGCGTGCGCTACCGATCAGGGGTGGCTACCCATAGCGCCGGCCTTCGTGCCGGTTCCTGTTCTTCGTACACCAAAACTAGGGGCACGCGCTAAGAAAAAACCCAGCTACATTGGCGTGCATCCTAATTGCGCGCTTTAACTGCCTTGCCAAACATGCGCAGTTTATGGCAGCTTTGGGAATCATTATTAAATTTGAGCCGCCCGAATTGGCCGGGGAAGTGACGTCGGGGAAGAGCGGCCGGCTGCGGCGATTCAAGCTGGGGGTGTAAAATGCCACAGGCCGCTGTTTCATCGGGCTTCGATCGTTTCGACCCGTCATTCCTCACCGACCCTTACCCATTTTACCGGGTGCTTCATGGCCAGCCGCCGATGGTGCTGGAGTTGGAGGTTCCCACGGCGCTGCTGGCGCGTTACGCCGACGTGGTAACGGCGCTGCGCGATCCAGCAGAGCTTCTCCAGCGCCCCGATCCGATATCTCTCGCAGTCCCGTATTTTCGGCGGCGCGCCGACAATGATCCTGAGCGATCCTCCCGCTCATACCCGGCTGCGCCGGCTGGTCAACCAGGCCTTCGCGCCGCGGCGCATCCGCGAGATGGAGCCGCGGATCCGTGAGATCGCCGACAGTTTGCTGTCCGAGGCCGAACGCAAGGGCAGCTTCGAGGCGATGAAGGACCTGGCCGAGCCGCTGCCGACGATGGTTATCGCCGAAGTTCTGGGTATTCCTTCGACCGATTACCTGATGCTCAAGAAATGGTCCGACGCGTTGCTGGAAGTGAGCAATGTGCCGCCGGGATCTCCACCGCCGGCGGGGTTCGACGAGGCTTTGGCGGCCGAGCGCGCCTACTTCAGGGCGCGCTACGACGAGCTGCGCCGCAATCCCGGAACCGACATCATGAGTATGCTGATTCAGGCTCAGGAAAAGGACGCGCTCACCTTCGATGAAGTGACCGGCTTTTTCAACCTGCTGCTGCTGGCAGGCAACGAGACCACCACCAATCTTATCGGTAACGGGCTTTACGCCCTGATGCGCCATCCGCAGCAACTCGAGCTGCTGCGCCGCGAGCCCGCGCTGACGGCGGGCGCGATCGAAGAGATGCTGCGCTGGGATTGTCCGGTGCAGGCGACCGGGCGCAACGTTATCCGCGAATGCGTTCTGGGTGGGACGCGGCTGCGTCCGGGCACGGCGGTCGCGGTGCTCAACGGCGCCGCCAACCGCGATCCGGCGCAATTTCCGGACGCCGACCGTTTCGACATCCGCCGCAGTCCCAATGATCATCTCGCCTTCGGCGAGGGCATTCATTTCTGCCTGGGCGCCGCGTTGGCGCGCATGGAGGGCGCAATCGCGATCGGGGCGGCACTCAACCGCTTTCCCCGCCTGCGATTGGCGGACGCGGATCAAAGTCCCGAATACAAAAAATCCTTCCACGTCCGCGGCCTGGCCTCGCTGCCACTGAGTCTGGATTGAGGAGATCAAATGGCCGTTCGATAACCCACCCGCGAACAATGTCCTCTCCACGCCAAGTTTCGCGCGATCCAAGCGGCGTCGCCGGCGGTGTGAATATCTATGAATATGCCGGCGACAATCCGACAAACTTCACCGATCCGCTTGGGCTCGAAGACGGCTTCTTTGGCGGTAACGGCAGTTTTCCAGGCACGGAGGGCCTAGATTACGGATTCCCTGGATTTGGCGGCCTCCCCGGCGGCTACCAAGGAGGCGGGATCGGCTGGCCTGGTCTGTCACTGCTCGTTTCGCAGGGTGGCCTTGGCAGTGACATCGTTCTAATCTATCACGGCCAGAATGGGGGCGGAATGGGACGAGGTCTACGAAAAAACCCGCAACCGATTCTGACTCTTCCGCTTACGGTCCGAGAAGAAATTATTGGCCAAATCAAGCGTCTCTTGGGCAAGTCTGTAGAGGAAGAGGTGGATAATTTGGCCACCAATTTGAACGATATTGATCTATGGAACCTAATGATCGATTTATTAGCTGAGGAGACTGCAGCTCGACAAACATCCAGCATAATTTTCGGAGGAACCGTTGGCGCTGTTGGCGGTATTCTGCTTGTCCCGTCACTTACTGCTTGCCAACCGGGATATGAAACATGCGCTCCAGGATACAGTCCGTAAGAAATTTCGTTCGTCAACACTCGCCGCTCTTCTCCGCTCACGGGCCCTCCGAGGTGGAGATAAGTTGGCTTGTTGTTCGGGTTTTAGATTTTGAACAGCTAATATCGGCATCGACGTTGCCGGACATTGGCTCAATTATGAATCAGTTTTACTCGATTGTTGCCGACATTGTGTTGATTGCTGGCGGCGATATTAATTCCTTTTGCGGCCCCACGGTTGTTGTTCACTTTGGAGCAATACAAATGGTCGACGAAGGCGTGGTTCTCGGCACCGCGAACGCCGTCCTCCGAAATCTACGTGAGTCGCTCGAAGGTTTGCGGATAGGCTTGGGCCTATGCAAAGGTCTTGTCATCTACGGCCGCTTTGGATCAGATAAGCGGGCAACTCACACGGCTTTTGGTCATGCACAGGTCTGCGCGGACCGACTAGCAAGCCGTGGTCCTGAACTTAGTCTCTGCGAGTTGGTTGCCGCCCGCATCCCACCTCATGAGTTTCCAACCGATGCGCGGTTCTCGATCTGTTCCCACTGGCACGGAGCTCAAACCCTAGGGCCAAAGTGATTGCGTGTCCGTCATTCTGCGAATTTCGTCTCTGGAAACCCAAGTCTCGGAAGGCCTGGATGCGCGGATGCTAGCACCCTGTTTGGAGGATTCTGGGCATGCTTAATGGAAGACAACCCTTCCACGCGCCGTACGCCGCCCTTCGCCGCGGTTACTTTACCGACGCTTCCAGTTCGGTGCGTTTGTTCTGCAGGTCGCTCATCAGGGCGTCGATGCCGAGGTTGTCTATCACCAGACCGAATTGGGTGCGGTTGCCGCCGATCATGCTGAGGCCGTTGATCGTGATGTCGGTGACTTTCCAGGCGGGATTTTCCTGCTTGAGCGCGAAGTTCATCGTGGACGGTTCCTTGCCGGGCTGCTGCACGCGCGTATCGACCTGGGCATAGCCGGGCGCGGTCGTAATTTGCTTGAGGAACTGGAAGCTCAGGTTACGGTAGGCCTCGATCTGGTTGAGGAAGTCGTACTCGATGTAAGCGCTGAACAACTCCACGAATTGTTTGCGCTTGTCTTCGGGCAATCCCTTCCAATGGGTGCCGAGCATGGAGCGCGCCATGTCGTCGAAATCGAAATGCGCGGCCAGCAGGTCGCGCATCCGGCGGCGGCGCTCAGGCAGCGGAGTCTTCTGATCGCGGAAGATCTGGAGCGCCTGGTTGACCGCGGCCTTGACCACCGCCATCGGCGTGGATCCCGCCGCATCCGGAGCAGCGGTCGCGGGAATGGCGGCTGCTGCCAGAAGGATCATGATCGGTAGAACAGCCAGAAGCCGTCGAAGGCAAGAGCGTTGACCTACCCAGTCCATGCTTTCCCCCAGTGGGGCGGGCGTCCCTGCCCGCCGCTCCGCCATTGCTCGCTCGCCTCGATGGCGGGCAGGGACGCCCGCCCCACTAATGCTTTTCGACAGTCCCTGGTCAGGGAGACCGCATCCCGATTATGGGGATCATTAGTATGAACTCGAGAAAAAGTTTCTTCCATGACGGGTAGAACATTAAAACGAAAAATGTGGAAACTCCAGGGAACAGCGATTCTAGGCTGTCATGGGCGGACGCTCCCATTAAGTCATCCTGAGCCGCGAGCAATGCGAGGCGTGGCGAAGAATCTACGCGAAGCGATTCGTTTTTCGCTGGCTCCAATAGAAAATCGCTTCGCGTTGATTCTTCGACTCCGGCAGCCTGCGCTCAGGATGCCATTTCGCGGAGTCTAAGATCAGTGCCATTGGCACGTGCCAGAGCGAAATCTCGACACTCTCCGAAGCCGGAGGTCTGAGATTAGCGGCTAGCAGCGGGGTCCGTGAAATTAGCGGCGAGCCGCGGGGTCCGTGTAGATGATGGCGACGGTATCGACGTAGGTGCCGGGATGGCCCACCGAGCCCACGCTAGGCACGTGCTCCCGGTCCAGTATGTAGTCACCTTGGGCTTGGTCAGCGGTCTGCGAGGTGTGCGCCGGATTTGGCGCCCCTTCATACAGGATCTTTTGCGGATCCTGCGCGGTCGCGCTGATGACCAGCAAGGCGTCGGCACCGGTCTCGCACGCTTTGCGCTTGACCACATCCAGAACCTGGTCTTGGGAATACTTCAGCGAGCCCCAGCCGTCGACGATGGCGATCTTTTGATAGTCCACGGTCGGATCGGCGCGCAGCACCGGCATGTTGCAGTCCGGGCTTCTGGCCGGCCTGGTGGAGGGCTCGATCTCGGTGACGGTGGCGCTGGGGGGATAACTGGGCTGGTTGAGCACGCACCCGGAGGCGGCGACCAACAACCACAAAAAGATCCATGGCTTTGCGTAATTTATGATTGCGCTCATGGCTGCGATACCCGTATCCGTTCTCCCGCGCCGGCGCAATAACGGCGCCGCAGTCAATTTATTACACCAAACACCATCCAATGATCCAAGGGAATGGCTTACCAAAATCGACGGCGCCGGACGGTACTCGCGTTAGCGGCCTTTGCAGGCTAAGGTTATGGGTGTGGAAAGCACTCTGACCATCCCGTCCGGCCGCGCTCCGCGTCCTTGGCTTAACACTTGGGGGCCGGTGGCGGCTTGGGCGATTTTAATCTTCACTTTGTCCACCTCCCATTTTGGCGCTGAGCAAACCGGCGCGTGGATCGAGCCGATACTGCGCTGGCTGATGCCTTCGGCCAGCCTTGACGCGATTCGCTCGACGCATTTCGCCATTCGCAAGCTCGCGCATTTCACCGAATATGGAATTCTGTTTCTGTTGCTGATTCGGGGTCCGATGCGCGGGCACGCCGCCTTGGCCCTGGTCGCGTGCGCGCTGTACGCCCTTTTGGACGAAGGCCATCAGAGCTTTGTGCCGGACCGGACGGCCTCAATCTATGATGTTGCGCTGGATTGCAGTGGCGCGCTCTTCACTCATTTCATGCATAGCGGCATCGCCGAGCTCATCTAGCAGTTTAGGCTTCGTGGGACCGGCTCTCCCCGGACGTCATTCCACAGGCTGTATCAGAGTACCCTCACCCTTTCCCTGGTCAGGGAGAGGGCATCCAAATTGCCGGGATGGATGCAAAAAACTCCAGGCATAGGCTTTACACTACGGCCTTGATGAACCGGGGTTTCCAGATCCGCGGCTTGGTGACCGGCGGCTTAACCTATCCTTCGAAGCGGAAAGCGTCGCCGCGCTTGACGATGCGGCCCGCCGTGGGCGAGGCGAAATGCGTGCCGATGAAAGTCATGCGCTCCTCCGCGCATCGCTGCAGGAAGCTGCGCCGGGTGGAGCAGGCCTGATCGAGGTCAATGTCGAAGTTGGTTTTCCATTCCGGATGTCCGCACTGTATCGGATGGTGGATCAGGTCGCCGGTTACCATGCCCACCTGGCCGCGCGACGCGATTCGTACCGACATGTGGCCCGGGCTGTGACCTGGCGTGGACTCGGTCGAAATCTCGCCGGTGACCGGATGTCCGCCTTCGACCCAGTCCACCAGTCCCGCGTCGATCACCGGGCGGACCGAATCCTCCATGATCTGATGGGTCTCACCCTCGGTGATTTGCGACCAGTGATCCCATTCGCGGCGGCTTAGCAGGTAGCGCGCGTTGGGAAACGTCGGCACCCAGCGGCCGTTGTCCAGCATCGTGTTCCATCCGACATGATCGACATGCAGATGGGTGCAAATCACCCGATCGATAGACTCACGCGGGTAGCCGGCCTTTTCCAGGTCGGTCAAGAAATGGCCAATGCTGCACATTCCAGCGCGCGAATTCGCGCGGCTTATCGTTGCCGATGCAGGTGTCGATCAGAATCCGCAGGCCGCCCGACTCCACCACCAGGCTGTGGAAGCTGATGCGGATTCTACCCTCCTCGTTGGCGAAACGGGGCACCAGCCAGTCGGCTTCCTTAAGGACATTCTCAGCGTGCATGTTTTTGGCGATAACGTGGCCCTTCCACATATCCTCGCTCTCCAAAACCTTGATCACCTTAAGGTCTCCAATCCGCCATTCGTTCATGTGCTTTGCTCCACTTGCCTGTGTTGCTTTCCGTTAGCGCAAAACGACCCGCCCAATCAACGGTGCCGCTCGCGATGCGGGACGGCCGCTGTTCGCTGTTGGCTCTGATGCGGTTTCCATGCAAGGGTGAAGGTAACATCAGGTCATAAAGTAAGACCAACGTCACAACGGAGGTTATCCCATGGGTGCAGCACCAGGAGCGGAAACCGGGTCCGCCAGAATCAATCCCAAAGTGTCAGAATTTGTTAAGGTCCCCAGACTTTTGTTGATCGGCGGCAAGTGGGTGCCGGCCAAGTCGGGCAAGACCTTCGAGACTATCAATCCCGCCACCGAGGAGGTGTTGGCGCATGTCGCCGAGGCCGATCAGGCCGACGTCGATGAGGCGGTCAAGGCGGCGCGGCGCGCTTTCGAGGAAGGCAAATGGGCGGGGATGCGTCCCGCCGACCGGGCGCGATTTCTGTTCAAGATCGCGGAGTTGATCGAAGCCAACGCCGGCGGAGTTGGCCCAACTCGAAACGCTCGACAACGGCAAAGCGATCTCCGAGTCGCAAAAATATCGACATCCCGATGGCGGCCGAAACCTTCCGCTACTATGCCGGCTGGGTAACCAAGATTTATGGCGAGACCAACCCTTCGACGCCGGACATGTTCAGCTACACGCTGCGCGAGCCGGTCGGGGTGTGCGGTCAGATCATCCCGTGGAACTTTCCCCTGCTGATGGCGTCGTGGAAGCTGGCGCCGGCGCTGGCGTGTGGCAACGTCTCGATTCTCAAACCCGCGGAGCAAACGCCGCTGACCGCGTTGCGTCTGGGCGAGCTGATCATGGAAGCCGGCGTGCCCGACGGCGTGGTCAATATTCTGGCCGGGTTTGGTCCGGGTGCGGGCAGCGCAATCGCGGCCCATCCGGGAATCGACAAGGTCGCGTTCACCGGCTCAACCGAGGTCGGCCGCGAAATCATGAAGGCGGCAACCGGCAATCTGAAGCGCGTCTCGCTGGAGTTGGGCGGCAAGTCGCCCAATATTATCTTTCCCGACGCCGACATGAAATCGGCCGCGTTCGGCGCTCTGTCGGGCGTGTTCCTAAACCAGGGCCAGGTATGCTGCGCCGGCACGCGGGTGTTTGTGCAAGAACAAATGTACGAGCAGTTTAGTGACCAACTCGGCCAGCTCGCCGAAAAAATGAAGATCGGCGACCCGCTGGATGCCGGCACGCGGGTGGGACCGCTGGTTTCCAAGGAGCAGTTCGATCGCGTCAACGGCTATCTCGAAGTAGGAAAGAAGGAGGGCGCCAGGATGAAGACGCGGTGGCGAATCCGGCACAGGGCAAGGGCTACTTCGTCAAGCCCACCGTTTTCGTCGACGTCAACAACTCGATGCGAATCGCGCGCGAGGAAATCTTCGGTCCGGTCGCGGCAACGATTCCGTTCAAGGACGAAAACGACGCGGTGTTCCAGGGCAACGATACCAGCTATGGGTTGGCCGCCGCCGTATGGACCCGGGACGTGAGCCGCGCCCACAAGGTCGCGCGCAAGCTCAAGGCCGGCACGGTATGGGTCAACTGCTATGGGATGCTCGACCCAATCTCGCCCTTCGGTGGCTACAAGCAGTCGGGTTTCGGAAGGGAATTGGGCAAGTACGCAATCGACCTTTACACGGAAGTCAAATCGGTCTTCGTCAAACTTTAATCGCGCCGCTTCGCGGGCGTCCCGCCGCGGGACGCCCGTTTTTTGTGCGCAGGCTTTCTATCCAAACCCAATTCCGCTATTGAATGCGGCTGGCGCCGCTTTTGGCAGCCGTGAGACAGATGGGTGCTCTGACTGACAAATATTGTATCGTGGGCCTGGGCCAGACTCCGTTCATGCGGCCGTCCAACCGCACGACGCTTTCGATGGCCTGTGAGGCGATCCGCAACGCCATTAACGATGCCGGCCTGCGGCCTAGCGATGTCGACGGCATCACCAGCTACCAGGGCGGTCAGGGTGGAGATTCGACCAGCGCGGCGCATATCGGGAGCGCCCTGGGGCTGCGCTTTAACTATGCCAGCGAGATGCTGGGCGGCGGCTCGGCCACCGAGATGTTGGTGGCTCACGCAATCGGACTAATCGAGGGCGGTTACTGCAAGACGATGATCGTTTTCCGCTCGATGAACGGGCGCTCGGGCCGCCGCTACGGCGGTCAGGCTCCAGGCGGGCCGGTCCCCGCGACGCCGGCCGCAGCCGAAGGGCAGTTCACGGTCACCAACGGGTTTACCACCCCGGCCCAGATGTTCGGGGTCAGCGCGATGCGCTATTTGCGCGACTTCGGCGCCACTACCAGGTCATTCGCCGAGATCGCCGTGGCCCATCGCTACCATGCCAGCCTTAATCCCAAGGCGCTGATGCGCACGCCGATCACGATCGAGGACCATCAGCGTTCGCGCTGGGTCGCCAAGCCCTTCCGCCTGCCCGACTGCTGCCTGGAAACCGATGTGGCGAGCGTGCTGATCGTAACCAGCCGCGAGCGCGCTTACGACCTCAAGCAGCCGCCGGTATTCATCATGGGCGGCAGCGCGCGTACCTTTTCTCCCAGCCCGGCGTGGAACTATTCGCGGCCCGAGATTCATTATCAGGGCGGGAATTACGCACGCCAGCGGATGCTCGGAATGAGCGGCGTGGCGCACAAGGACATCGACCTGATTTCCTGTTACGACGCGTTCACCTTCACCACCCTAATCCAGCTCGAGGCTTACGGCTTTTGCGGGCGCGGAGAGGCGCACGAATTCGTCAAGGGTGGCCGCTTAATGATTGACCACGAATTGCCGTGCAACACGGGCGGCGGTCATCTTTCGGAAGGCTATACTCACGGCCTAAACCTGGTGGCCGAAAACGTGCGCCAGTTGCGCCATCGCGCCGACGACACCTGCCCCGGATCGGCCGAGGGCAAGCATACCTACGACCGCGCGCGCGGCTGCCGCCAAGTCAAGGATGCGCACATCGCCGCATGCCTCGGCTGGCGCACCGAAACCGGCGGCAGCTCACTGATTCTGCGCTCGATGTAGTGCTTTGCGGGGAGCAACTTGTAGCGATTTGCTGCAACTCAGGCGACGGCGAATTCGTCGGGATTGACAAGGGCCCTTCGCGCACTCGCCCGTTTCAAAAAGAATTTGTGCTGGGTTTCCATCGGCTCAGCTTTGGGTTACTCCACGGCTCCGGATCCGTGCCGGCTCGATGACGGTGAAACGGTTGCTTACTTGGTGCCGATGGCCTTGACTCCGTCGAGGGTTGCTTGTGCCATCATTGTTTTGGCATTGCCGGGAAATCGGAGCAAAACAACGCCGCTCATGGCCTGCTTCTGGGCGTACACGAGTTCCCCGAAGTCTTTGTCTTCCGTAACTAGCACCCGACCTTCCGCGCTGGCCAACCGCAGCACCTCTTCATCGGAAATCCCAGGCGAAAACTCCGCAATCGCAACCACCTGGTGGCCGCTTGTACGGAGCGCTCGGACCACGGCGAAGTCGCAGCTTTTGTCGGCGACGAATTGCACGCGCTAGGCTTTCAAAGACGTCTCCGGAGAGGCGAGAAGAATGATTTCTTCATGCGCCACTGTGTCTGCCCCATAGCGAATCGCCGCGCGAATGTCGTCTCGCGTAAGCCTGGGACAGCCGTCAAGAAGGTCGTCCTCTGAGGCACCGTCCGAGAGCTTGCGAAGGATCAGTTCGACTGTGACCCGGGTGCCTTTGATGACCGGCTTTCCCATCATTACCTGTGGATTGATTTCGATCCTGTCGGTTGTCATCGCTTCGACCCTTAGGTCTGGTTTTCAGCTCTTCAAGTGGATTTCAACGAGCCACCCGCGGCACATCAGTAGCTCTTCGTTGGTTATGTCTCACTTCTGCGTTGTCGATAATATAGCATCAGGCGGGCGTTTTTTCTCGCGATTGCGGCGGAAATTTAGCGCGCGCTAGCGCAGGATCGTTATAGTTTTAGCATTCACCTGACCGCGCGGGAGCCGATAAGTTCGTCGAAATTGCGTGCGTAGAAGCGGTCCCTGGCGTTTTCATCGATCGCATATTCGTTCAGCGCGCGCTCGAAGCGGCCGATTGGATCGCGTCCGCCTTCCGCATGTGGGAAGTCGCTGGAAAACAGAAACAGGTCGGCACCAGCCTGCTCGATCATCCAGCCCACCGGTTCGGGCGGGAATGGCGCGAACTTAAGCTGACGGCGTGCGTACTCCGAGGGCTTCAGCGGCAGATTCAAATACGGTTCGAAGCGCGCGAAAGCGGCTTGCGCGATATCCAGTTTGCGCAGCCATGGCACCACCCAGATCGCGCCCTGCTCGATACTTCCGCCGCGCAGTCGCGGAAAGCGCTCCAACACACCGTCCAGTATCATCGCCGACATAAATGCCTCGGGGCCGAAATGAATCGTCGCGTATTCCTTGGCGCGGATGTCGTCGGCCAATGCGCCGCGCTCTGTCGTCCGGCCGTTTTTGGCAAACCCGCGGCGCAGGAACATCGGACTGCCGCCCAGATGCAGCACGAAGGGGACGCCGAGGTCCTGCATCCGCTCCCACACCGGATCCAGGTCGGGATGCGTGGGGGACATCGTCGGAGGCGGCACCGCGGGCACCCAAATCGCGCCGCACCCGAGCCTGACCGCCTCTTCGACTTCGCGAGCCGCCAGTTCGGGAACGTCCAGCGGCACGAAGCCGACCGCGACCAGGCGTCGGTCATGCGCGCAGAAGTCGGCGATTCCGCGGTTGTGCGCCCGGCAACCGCCATAAAGAACCTCGGAATCGAAGAATCTCTGGACTCCGAACCCGCCCCAGAACTGCCCCAACGGGCTGCCGGTGAAGACCAGTTGGCGGTTGAAGCCGAGCAGGTCGAGAGCGCGGCTGCGTTCGGTTGGATCGAAGCCGCCCAACGCATGATGATACTTGCGCGTCATCAACTCGGCTTCGGCCTGCTTCATCGCGTGGGGATTGGCGCGCCGCTCCTCGATCACGCCGAGCATGGTATCGATTAGCCTTTCGGAATGCTCGCTGCCGATCATCGCTTTGGTCATCGGCGACAGGCGGTCCCGAATCGAAGGGTCGGCGTAGCCGAACAGCCAGTCTTTGGTTTCCATGATGTGGCTGTCGGCGTCGTTGTAGGTTCTACCTTGTGCGTATGGCATCTTCGACTCCATCAAGGGGCTGACGATTATCCCTCTATGCATGCGATTGTCCCCTTCATCGGGGGCTAATCCCACGGCGCGTGCGCCTTTACCGCCAAAGCTTGTGCGACCGCCGGATGGACCACATGGCCATCATAGACGTTGAGTCCTTGTCGCAGGGCAGGATTGTTGCGGCATGCTTCGAGTACTCCCCGGTCGGCGATTTCCAGGGCGTACGATAACGTTGCATTGGTGAGCGCATAGGTAGAAGTATGCGGTACCGCCGCGGGCATATTGGTGACGCAGTAATGCACCACGTGACCATCGATATACATCGGCTGCTTGTGCGTGGTGGGACGTGACGTTTCAGAGACTCCGCCCTGATCGATCGACAGGTCGACCAAGGCCGCTCCCGGTTTCATCGCCGCCACCATCTTGCGTGTCACCAGGCGCGGTGTCCGCGCGCCGGGCAGCAGCACGGCGCCGATCACGAGGTCGGTCTGAACAATTTCCTCTTCGATCGCGGAGTGGTTGGACATCAAGGTGTTGACGTGTCCGCCCAGGATGTCGTGCAGATAGCGCATCCGAACCGCGCTCACGTCCATAATCGTTACCTCGGCGCCGGTTCCGACCGCGACCTGACAGGCGTTGGCCCCGGAGATTCCGGCTCCAAGAATCAGAACGCGCCCCGGCCTTACGCCCGAGGCTCCGCTCAGCAGCACGCCGCGTCCGCCGTTTTGCGCCTGCAGGCACCAGGCGCCGGCTTGCACGGCGAGCCTGCCTGCGACCTCGCTCATCGGCGCCAGCAAGGGCAGGCTGCCGTCTTCGAGTTGGACGGTTTCGTAGCCCAGCGCGGCGACCCGGCGGGCGATCAATTCATGCGCCAGGCGCGTACTGGCCGCCAGATGCAAATAGGTGAAAAGAATCAGGTCAGGACGCAGGGAGCGGAATTCGGAGGGAATCGGCTCCTTGACCTTGAGCACCATATCGGCCTTGCTCCAGGTCGGTTCGGCCGACGCCACGATGCGCGCTCCCGCGCCGCGATAGGCACGGTCATCGAACCCGCTGCCCAATCCCGCGTTGTGCTCGACCAGCACGGTATGGCCATGACTGCGCAGGGCGCCAACGCCGGCGGGCGTCAGCGCGACGCGGTTTTCATCGGTCTTGATTTCGCGTGGAATTCCTACAATCATTTCGACTTCGTCACTCGGTAGCCCTTGGGCAAGGCCCAGCCGCCTTAGAACTTTCAGCGAACCGGAGCGTGGGCACTTTCGACATCATTGACAAGCGATTAGAGTTCAGTGCTGTTGGATCGAGAACTTGTGTTTGGTGTAACGCGATCTTGCCCGACAAGCGAGGCTATCGCGGTAAAATGTTGACAACGGAGCTGGGGCTGCGCTCGATGGGTATGGGTCGATCTGAATGCGTGGCCGTTGGAGTTGAGGTGCGGGAAGAGTGGCCGGGCATTTCGGAGGGAGGTTATGGAGATCCCTGCGGGACTGAAGTATTCGAAGGAACATGAATGGGTGGCGACCGAAGAAACAGTAGCCACCGTAGGCATTACCGATTACGCCCAGGATCAGTTGGGTGAAATCGTTTACGTGGAGCTGCCCGCGGTGGGCGACAAAATCAGCAAGGACGATGCCTTTGGCGTGGTGGAGTCGGTCAAGGCGGTTTCGGACATCTACGCACCGGTCAGCGGCACGGTGGTGGAGGTCAACCAGGAGTTGCCCGAAAGTCCCGAGATGATCAACGAGGATCCCTACGGCGACGGCTGGTTGGTCAAGGTCAAGGTCAGCGATCCAGCCGAACTCGACGACTTGCTGGACCACGACGAATACGAGGAGTTGATCGCCGCCGAAAAGGAATAACGCCCCGCGGGTGCACGTCCGTTGTTGATCCATGTCCGACGTTGATGCATGTCCGGTGTGATCCATGTCCGGTGTTGATCAAGGTACGCACGACCTTATCTCCGCGTTGGGTAGAGATAACTGCGAGGAACGCGGGGGGCAAAACTCCTGTCACCTCTGGGCTAGATGCCGGTCGCCGATGCCGTGTCGTCGGCCGGCTCCGCCTTCAGGATCGAGATCTGGAAGTTGGCGACGATCGGTGGGGGGTTGATGAACATCACGAAGAACGGCGTGGAGTCGCCGCTTTTGAGCAGAAAGTTCTTGGGCGGCGCCAGCTTCTGAAAGAACTGCAACTCATGTGGGGTCATCTGGCTGACGATCTTCGGTGAGACCAACTCGCCGCAGAACACCGCCTGGGAAAGCACTGGACGCTGGTCACCGTCCACGAGGCTTACTCCAACCTGAATCGTATGCAGTGGGGCGTCGCCGTGATTTTCTGCCACTCCACTCACGATCAGGGCGCGGCGATGGCTGTCCAGAACGCGATACTCGGCGTGGACATCGCTGCAACGAAATCGGACTCTGACGCGGTGGCGCGGCTGCCGTGAATTCACCGCCAATCACGGGAAGCTGGGAAAGCAATTCGCGGCTAAACGAGGTTGAGAAACCAAGGATGAAGGTCAGGAACGCGAAACCGATCACGATCAATGCCATCAGGCCCAGGAAGAAACTGCTTGAGCGCACGCGCTCGCGCTCCTCGGTCTGGGGTGGCCGGCGAAGGCTTTTCCATTCCGCGATTTGCCTGTGCGATGGCGGCGCGGCGCGCCTG
The DNA here is from genome assembly GCA_963824565.1 of uncultured Pseudomonadota bacterium. Lineage (GTDB taxonomy): Bacteria > Desulfobacterota > Binatia > Binatales > Binataceae > JAJPJA01. The sequence goes on from CAWGQB010000028.1 coordinate 379,003, forward strand.
ATAGCGGCTCATTTCCGGCGTCAGTGGGGGCTCTTGGACTGGTTCCGCGTCGGGGTCGCCGACCTGCCATCGTTCGTAGCGATCCTCAGGTTCGTTGGCCTCGCCCAGTTGATGTTGTTCCTCGGCCTCGCTGAAGTCGAAGCTCAGATTCTCCGCTGTCCTGGGTTCCTCGTCCGCGAACGAGCGTGCCAGAGGATTATCATGCTTCGGCTGCGGAGGGAGGACGAGCGCTTCGCGCCGGCGCAGCGCTCGCGGGTCGCGGACGCAATGGCGACGGAGCCGGAGCCAGCGACGATGTGGCTGCGGCATAGTCCTGGCGCGGTACGGTAGCGGCTGCACGGCGTGGCGTTTGCGCCTGCTCTGCATTGCGCGAATCGGCTGAACCGCGGTCTGCGGCGGCGGAGCCGATCGCGGAAGTTTGAGGGCCGAGCGGAAGAACTGGACGCTGGAGGACGTTCGGACTCCTCGAACGGCAGTTCTGCGGATACGCTGTGCGTGGCGGTATCGCCGGTTGCGCCAGGGGCGGTAGAGGAGGTTCCGGTGCGCTTTGCTGCGGTGGCGGAGTTTTGGCTGCCGGCGCTGGTGCCGGCTTGGGCTTGGGTATCGGCGGCTTTCTGGCCAGCCTTGGATCCCCATTGAAAACGTGCCCGCATCGCGAGCACTTGAAGGTCGGGCTATCCTGGGGCAGAACGCTTTCGTCGATTCGGTAGCGTGTTTGACAACTCGGACATTGAACTTCAATCATAACCTCACCACCTCGCCGCAACGGCTCGGTTATAGCATATTGAACGAAAAACATGCAGCTTTCCCGATCGCCATCCGCGGGCCGAGGTCCTGACCCGATGCGGGTCGCAATATTGGTACGGCGCTTCGATCCGTTGGGCGGCGGGACCGAGCGCGATATGGCTGCAGCCGCACAATGCCTCCATCAGGCCGGCCACGAGATCCGAATCTATGCTGCGCGTGCGGCGACTGCGTTCGTGGCAGGGAATGGACGTGCGTCGCATGCCGATTCCGCCGCTTACGCGCACTCTGGAAGCGTTGGGCTTCGGCTTGTTTGCGGCGCGCCTGGCGCGGCGCGAAGGGGCCAATCTCACCATCAGCTTCGGCCGGACCGCGGATACCGATGTGATGCGTTGCGAAGGTGGCGCTCATGTCAGCTACCTGGAGGAAGCTCGTCGATGGGATGATGGATCCGCCTCGGCACTACGGGCCATCAGCCCCTATCATGCCGCACAATGCCGGATGGAAGCGATGGGGTTTCGATCGCCCAGGCTCAGATTGGTGGCCGCGATCTCGGGTCTGGTCGCTGACGACATCGAGCGGCGATTTGCGATCCCGCGGGCCAAAATCGAGGTACTTTACAATGGGGTGGACGCCGGGCACTTCAAGCCACCGTCGGATCCCGGCCTGCGCGATCAAGTCAGGCGCGCAGTTGGGTATCGACGGCGCCGCTACGGTGGTGATTTTCATCGGCAGCGGATTCGCGCGCAAAGGCGTCAAGGGACTAATCGAAGCCTGGCCGAGGTTGGCGGGACAGCCTTACCTAATCGTTGCTGGTCATGATCGGGCGCCGGGATTTTACCAGAGCCTTGGCCCGGCGCCTCGGGGTGGAGCGGCGCGTCCTGATATTGGGGCGGCGCAACGACACGGCCAATCTGCTCGCGGCTTCCGACGCCTTGGCATTGCCCTCGCTATTCGAAGCGTTCGGCAACGTAGTACTCGAAGGGATGGCCAGCGGTTTGCCGGTGTTGACCAGCGCTCGATGCGGCGCCGCCGAGGTGCTGCCGCCGCAACTACGGCCGTTCGTCGTGCAGGATCCGATGAACGCTGGTGAGATTGCGCAGCGGCTCGATGCGCTGCTCGCCGCGCCGCGCGAATTGGGACAAATCGCCCGCGCGGCGGCGGAGCAGTTTACTTGGGAGCGCTACGGCACCCGCTTACTGGAGCTGATCGATGGCTTGGGCATCTCGAACCATCGTTAAAGCCCCAGGAACGGCCGGATCGGAAGCGAGCGTGTCCTCCAACCGATCATGATGTACCCAATGGCCGGCATTCTGGATGGTCACGACCCTGGCATTTTGGAACGCGCGGGTGCGCTCGTCCTGGTCCCATTGCATGGTCCATGATTCGCTGCCGCGAAGTAACAGCGTCGGACATTCGATGCGCGACCAGATCTCCTCGGCGTCTTGGAGATTGAACTGGTAGGGCGAGGCGGAACGCACGTAGTTGTCGAACTTCCATGAGTAGGTGCCGTTTTCATTGCGGCGGGTGCCGTGAATGGTCAGATGGCGCGCCTGCTCGGGACTGAGGTGCGGGTTCTCAGTTCGCATTCGCGACAGGGCCTCCTCGATGCTGGCGTATTCCCGCACCTTGCGCCGCGCCAGCGATTGCATTGCGCCGACCCAATTGCCCATCCGCTCGTGCGCGGGCGCTTGCGTTATCATCGAGGGTGGCGGTCCGAGCCCTTCGATCGATACTACCCGCTCGACTATTTTGGGGAACACGCCGGCGTACTGGAGTACGATTCCGCCGCCCAGGGAATGGCCGATCAAAACCAACGGCTGTTGTGCCAAAGCGCTTATCAACTGCGCCAGGTCAACAACGTAATCGATCATGGAGTACGGACTGCCCACCGCCCAATCCGAATCGCCATGTCCGCGCAGATCGGGCGCGATCACGTGATAATGGCGGCGGAATTCTAACGCCAGCCAATCCCAGTTGCGGCAGTGATCGCGGCCGCCATGCACCAGGATCATCAACGGCTTGCCGCCGTCGCCCCAGTCTACGTAATGGAGCTTCAGGCGTTGGGAATAAAAGTAATGTGAGGTCGGCCCTATGATCCTATCAGCCATCGTGGTCTCGGTCCTGATTTGCCTTGCGTCGAACGGATCGGATACTCGCGCATTGGGTGTGAATTTGTTCGGCAGGATAGCATGGCCGGTCCGGCGAGGCAGCCCGATATCACTACGCCACGAGGATTCCAGGCTGCGCGAGGCTAGCCGCGGTCCGCGGTGGTGGGCCACAGCCATGCGGCGCCGCGGACGCCGCTGGAATCTCCATGAGCGGCCCGCACGATCGGAGTCTCGATGCCGTCGGAAAAGGCGTAGCCCGAGACCAGCGCGGGAAGCGTCGCGTACAGCCGCTCAATGTTGGACAAACCTCCGCCGAGCACAATCTTGTCCGGGTCGAAAATATTGATGACCATGGCCAGACCCCGCGCCAGCCGATCCTCGAACATCTCCAGCGCCGCTGCCGCTTCGTGTGTCGCCCGCCTCCGCTATCGAGGCGATTTCATGCGCCGTCAGGTTGCGTCCGGTGCGGAGATGAAACTGCCTGGCTATGGCAGGTCCCGAGATTAAGCTTTCGATACAGCCGGTTTTGCCGCAGTAGCACTGAGGACCGGGCCATTCGTCGGGCTTTGGCCACGGCATCGGATTGTGTCCCCATTCTCCGGCGATCCGATTGCGTCCCGAGATGAGGCGCTTACGCGTCACCAGTCCGGCTCCTACGCCGGTCCCGAGAATAACCCCGAATACCGACTCGGCGTCCTGGGCGGCGCCGTCGGTTGCTTCGGAAAGAGCAAAGCAATTGGCATCGTTCTCCAGCCGGATCGGCCGGTTCCAGTGCGCGGGCCAAGTCGGCGTCAAGCGGTCTCCCGTTCAAGACAGTGCTGTTGGAGTTCTTTAATAGGCCGGTATGCAAAGACAAGGCGCCCGGTGTTCCCACGCCTACGGTTCCGGTGCGGCCCAATTCATCTTCAATAGCAAAAACCAACGCCGCGACCGCGTCGATAGTGCCGTGATAGTCGCCGGCCGGTGTGGCGATCCGCCGCCGGCACAGCGTGGACCCTGAATCATCCAAAGCAATGGCTTCGATTTTGGTTCCACCCAAGTCAATTCCAATCCGCACATCATGCCTCCTTGCCGATAGCGGGTCAGATGTAGACGATACGGAGGCCGGCGGCAGAGTCAGGGCAGACCCGGTGGCAATGCGGGCTAGACTACCACCACGCCACACCTCCAAAAACGCTGCCGTGGCTGCCTCGGGAGTGGCAGGCAGAAAGGAAAGGCAACGTTTTCGCCGAAGCCGCTTCCGGGGCGGTAATTCAGGCTTTGTTGAAAACCGGTTTGCGCTTCTCGACAAAAGCGCGTGCGGCTTCCTGGTGGTCGGGAAGGTTCATGCTCAACTCTTCAAACGCCAGCGAGGCGTCGAGCACCAGGTTAACCGATTCTTTAAGCATCTTGTTGACCGAAACCTTGCTCCAGCGAATAGCCCATCGCGGCCCGTCGGCCAGTTCCCGCGCCAGCTCGCCGGCCTTCTTCATCACATCGCCGGCGGGCACCGCGTAATTGACCAAGCCCATCCGCACCGCCTCGGCGCCGTTGATCATGTTCCCCCGCATCAGGAATTCCTTGGCTCGATTGGGGCCGATCAGATGCGGCCAGATGACTGCTCCGCCATCGCCCGCCACCAATCCGACGCGCACATGCGGGTCGGCGATGCGCGCGGTTTCCGAAGCGACGGTGATATCACAGAACAGCGCCAGGGTGGCGCCCAAGCCAATCGCGTCGCCGTTGATTGCGGCGATGATCGGCTGCTCCAGTTCGAGCAGCGTGGTAACCACCAGGCGCGCCTCTTTGGTCATCTTGCCGGTATGCCTAAACACGCCGGCGTCCATCCCTTTGACGTCGCCGCCGGCGCAAAACGCCTTGCCGGCCCCGGTTAGAACTACCACATCGATTTCAGGGTCCGCGGAAACCTTGGTCCAGATTTCGGAAAGTTCGGCGTGCATCCTCGAACTGACGGCGTTGCGCGCTTCAGGACGATTGAGCGTGACGGTGGCGACGCCGTTGTCCTTGTGGACAAGGATTGCTTCGAGGCTCTTATAATACGAATCCATTTGGTTCTCCTGGCTTGTTCCAATCTGACCAATCCGAGGGTGCCGGAAACGATCGGCGCTTCCGCTTCCGCGAACGGATGTTCAATTTGTTAGCTGAGGCACAGCAGCACGTCAATCGGGGGTTGGGAGCCATCGCGAGGCTTGAACCGGCCGATTTGCGGTTCTCGAAAATTAAGGCTTTGTTGGCGCGCCCGTGTATAATCCCTCATAGATTCGGCAAGGGCGGGAAAATCTCCACGCGGCCGCAGAGGTTCTTATCAGGAGCTGAGACGGCGTCAGACGTCCGTGGGGAAAGGGAGAGAGCCGACCTAATGCTCAGCCATATCGTGATCGAAGCGGTAACGCCTTTGGTCGACTGCGGCCGCTATCCAGCCAAATGCATCGCGGGCGCGCCCTGCGTTGTGGAGGCCGACATCTTCCGCGATGGCCACCAATTGTTAAGGGCCGCGGTCAAATGGCGCCGCAAGGATGCCGAGGTGTTTGATGAGGCGCCGATGACCGTGCTGGACAACGACCGCTGGCGCGGCGAGTTCGTGCCCGCCGATAACGCCCGTTATGTGTTTACGATCGAAGCCTGGACCGACCTGTTCGCGTCCTGGCTCGCTGATTTCGCAAAAAAAGTTAATGCCGGTAAGGATGCGGCCTCGGATCTAGTGGAAGGGATTGGCCTGCTGGAGGGGATTTGCCACCGCGCCCAGGGCGATGACCTCGAACTGCTCAGCGCCGGCTTGAAGAGCTTGCGTCAAGCCCCCGACCTTGCCGCCGCTCTCGCCATTGTTTCCAGGGAGGAAATTGCCCAGGCCGCCGCTCGCCAGGGCGAGCGCTTCGGGCGCAACCCACTTTCAACCGCTAGCCGAACTGATCGTCGATCGGCCGCGGGCAAGTTTCGGCGCCTGGTACGAGATGTTCATACGTTCCCAAGGGAGCCAGCCCAACGAGCCCGGAACATTCAAAACTGCCGAGCGGCGGCTGCACGAAGTGCGGGATATGGGCTTCGACGTGGTCTACCTTCCGCCCATCCATCCGATCGGAGTGACCCATCGCAAAGGACCCAACAATACTCCCGATGGCGGCAGTGATAGCGTTGGCAGCCCGTGGGCAATTGGAAGCGCGGCGGGCGGCTACACGGCGGTGGAGCCCGCACTGGGAACCTTGGCCGACTTCGACCATTTTGTGCGGGTGGCGGGCACTATCGGGCTCGAGGTTGCCATGGACTTCGCGATTCAGTGCTCGCCGGACCATCCCTGGGTGAAGGAGCATCCGGATTGGTTCAAACATCGCCCCGACGGCTCGATTAAATACGCCGAGAACCCGCCCAAAGAATACCAGGATGTTTATCCGATCGACTTCGACACCGCCGACCAGCCCAACCTGATGCAGGCGCTGCTCGACGTGCTGTGGTTTTGGGTGGGACACGGAGTCCGGATCTTCCGGGTCGACAATCCCCACACCAAACCTGTAGCCTTTTGGGAATGGTGTATCGGCGAGGTCCAGTCCCGGCGTCCTGACGTGATTTTCCTGGGGGAGGCGTTCACCAGGCCAAAAATGATGAAGGCGCTGGCCAAGGCCGGCTTTACTCAGTCATATACTTACTTTACCTGGCGCAACAGCAAGTACGAACTGTCCGACTATTTGACCGAACTGACGAACTACGGACATGCGCGCGTACTTTCGGCCGAATTTCTTCACCAACACTCCGGATATTCTGACCGAAGTGCTGCAGACCGGCGGCAGGGCGGCGTTCATGATGCGCCTGGTGCTCGCGGCGACACTTTCCCCGTCTTACGGCATCTATAGCGGTTACGAGCTATGCGAGAACCAGGCGGTAGCGCCGGGAAGTGAAGAGTATTTGAACTCCGAAAAGTACCAAATCAAAACGCGGAATTGGGATGCTCCCGGCAATATCAAGGAATTCGTGGCGCGGGTCAATACCATCCGGCACGCGAACCCCGCGCTTCATCAATTCCTCAACCTTACGTTTCTGCCCGCCGACAACGACCAGATCATTTTTTATCTCAAGGCCACCGCGGACGGCGCTAACCGGCTTCTGGTGGCCGTAAACCTTGATCCATTTCATCCCCAGGCATGCACCGTTACCGTTGCGCCACAGCTGCTTGGTATGGCGCCCGGCCAGCGCTACCGGGTCACCGACCTCCTAACCAACGCCAGCTACGAATGGTCGGAGCACAACTACGTGCGGCTCGATCCGGCGTTTCAACCGGCGCATATATTGCGCGTGGAAGCATCCATTATGATCAAACGTTCAAAAGAAGAGCACGCGCCCGCCCATCCACTGTGGTACAAGGACGCGGTCTTTTACGAATTAAGGGTCCGTTCCTTTTACGACAGCAACGGCGATGGGATCGGCGATTTCCCCGGCCTTACGGCCAAGCTTCCCTACCTTCAGTCGCTAGGCGTGACCTGCTTGTGGCTGCTGCCGTTTTATCCTTCCCCATTGCGCGACGACGGTTATGATATTTCCAACTATACCGAATCCATCCCGACTGTGGCACTCTGAACGATTTCAAGGTTTTCCTGCGCGAGGCTCATCGGCGCGGCCTATATGTGGTCAGCGAACTGGTGGTCAATCATACTTCGAACCAACATGAATGGTTTCAGCGGGCGCGGCGCGCCGCGGCCGGCAGCAGTCATCGTAATTACTACGTCTGGAGCGATACGCCGGAACGTTACAAGGACGCGAGGATCATCTTTCAGGATTTCGAGCCTTCCAACTGGTCCTGGGATTCGGTGGCCAAGGCCTACTACTTCCATCGCTTCTATTCGCATCAGCCCGATCTCAACTACGACAACCCGGCGGTGCAGCGCGAAGTCATGCGGGTGATGGACTTGTGGTTAGGCATGGGGGTGGACGGACTGCGGCTGGATGCCGTGCCATATCTTTACAAGCGCGACGGCACCAACTGTGAAAACCTGCCCGAGACCCATCAATTCCTGCGTAAACTGCGCGAGCATGTGGATGAGAATTATTCCAATCGGATGCTGCTGGCGGAGGCCAATCAGTGGCCTGAAGACGCCGTCTCATACCTCGGCGAGGGCAAGGAATGCCACATGGCGTTCCACTTCCCCCTGATGCCGCGGATGTTCATGGCGGTGCGGATGGAAGATCGCTTTCCGATAACCGACATCTGGGCGCAAACCCCGGCGATCGATGAAACCTGCCAATGGGCGCTGTTTTTGCGCAATCACGACGAACTGACGCTTGAGATGGTAAGCGACGAGGAGCGCGACTACATGTATCGCGCTTTTGCCAAGGAGCCGCGGATGTTGGTCAACCTCGGCATCCGGCGGCGCCTGGCGCCGCTACTGGGCAACAATCGGCGCACCATCGAACTCAACAACGGATTGCTTTTCTCCCTCCCCGGGACGCCGGTCATCTACTACGGCGATGAACTGGGCATGGGCGACTACCTGTCACTGGGCGACCGTGACGGCGTGCGCACGCCGATGCAGTGGAGCGCCGACCGCAACGCCGGTTTCTCTACCGCGAGCCCGCAGAAACTCATTCTGCCGGTGGTAATCGACTACGAGTACCACTATCAGACCGTCAACGTTGAGGCGCAGGATAGCAACCTGCACTCGCTGCTATGGTGGATGCGCCGCTTAATCATGCTGCGCCGCCAATTCAAAGCGTTCGGCCGCGGCGCGATCGAATTTCTCAATCCCGAGAATCCGCACGTCCTTGCGTTCATTCGTTCCTACGAGCAAGAGCGGATCCTGGTGGTGGCCAATCTTTCGCGCTTCGTCCAGTACGCAGAGCTGGATCTGTCGAAGTTCAAGACCATGATCCCGCTCGAACTGTTCGGCCGCAATCCGTTCCCGGTCATCACTGAGCGTCCATATCCCTTTACCTTGGGACCGCACCTGTTTCTGTGGTTTTCAATTGAAGCCGCGCGCGACGGCGGCGGCGAGATCGCCGACTATCGGATGCCGCAAGTCGAAATTCCCGGCGGAATCGAAGCCTTGATGCACGAGCCGCTGCGCCACCGGATCAATCTCATTCTTCCCGAATACCTGCCTCATTGCCGATGGTTCCGCGCCAAGTCTCGCTCGATCAGGGCGGTGCGGATTGCGGATGTGCTGCCGCTGTCGGAAAACTCCGCCACCACGTATTTGACCATGATCAACGTCGACTACCGCAACGCCGAGTCGGAGACCTACGTCCTGCCGATTTCGCTCGCGACCGGTGAGGCCGCCGCCGCGGTTCGTTCACAATGGCCCGAGCGGGTAATCGCCCAAGTGCGGCTTGCCGGCCGCGATGGGACGGCCGACGGGATCCTTTACGACGCGGTTGCCGACCCCGAGTTCGGCCGCGCCCTGCTCGCGATGGTCGAACGTCACCGGCGCATCAGGGGCGCCACCGGGGAGTTGACCGCTTCGACCACCCGCTTCTTTCATGAATTGCGCGGCCCGCGCGAAGAGCCGTGCGAACCGCACGTGCTTAGCGCCGAACAGAGCAACACTTCCATCGTTTATGGCGATCGTCTGATCCTCAAACTGTTCCGCCGCCTCGAGGCCGGGATCAATCCTGACCTTGAGATAAGCCGTTTCCTCACCGAACGGCATCAGTTCGCGCATACTCCCAAGCTTGCGGGGACAATCGATTTTCGTATGCCGCATGGCGAGACCAGGGACCTCGGATTATTATCATCGTTCGTTTCCAACCAGGGGGATGCCTGGAAGTTTACCCTGGCTGAACTGCAACGGTACTATGAAAACGCGGCCACCGCGCCACAGCCGCCGCCGATACCGCAAAAGTCGCTGGTTGCGCTGTTGGAGGAGGAGCCCGACCCAGGCACGGTTCACTACGTCGGTGTATATGTCGACGCGGCCCGCTTGCTCGGGCAGCGAGTTGCGGAATTGCACCTGGCGCTGCTGGAAGATAGCGACGATCCGAATTTCGCTCCGGAACCGTTTACGATGCTCTACCAGCGCTCGCTCTACCAATCGATGCGCAATCTTCTCGGTCAGGTGACGCGCGCGGTTTCGGGCCGGCTTTCCTTGCTGCCCGAGGCGCTGCGGGCTCAGGCCCAATTGATGGTAGCCAACCAAAACGAGATCGCCGCTCGTTTCGATACTTTCCTGAAGCGCAGGTTAAGCGTAGTCCGTATGCGAACACACGGCGACCTTCATCTGGGACAGGTGCTTTATACCGGCAAGGATTTCGCGATCATCGACTTTGAAGGCGAACCCGCCAGACCGCTCAGCGAGCGGCGCCGCAAGCGCCCCGCGTTGCGTGATGTCGCGGGCATGATCCGTTCATTCCACTATGCTGCCTATACTTCACTGATTGAGCAGTTTCGCATGGGAGCCTTGGGTAAAGTCGAATTCAGCGTCATGGAACCATGGGCAAAGATTTGGTACGCGTGGACGCGCGCGGGCCTTTCTAAGCGGCTACATACAGACTGCCGACCGGCCTTCATTAGTGCCCAAGGATCGCGACGAGTTGTCGGTTCTGCTCGACGCGTTGCTGATGGAGAAGGCGGTGTACGAAGTCGGCTACGAACTTAACAACCGGCCCGAATGGCTGCGGCTGCCCCTCTACGGCATCGCCCAGATGATCGGGATCTCACAGACCAGCGGCCCAGCCTGAAGACGCGGAGCGGTTAACCACATTGCGCGTCGGCGCGCGGGAGTCGTCCAGCCCGGCAACCTCTATCGCCAGGCGGTGCTCGTGTTCTTGCAATGGCTTTCATTGTTTTTGAAAGACCAGCATGAGCTGGATCACCGCCGGTCCCAGAATGATCAGCAGCATCGCCGGCAGGATGAAGAATATCAGCGGAAACAGCATCTTGACCGAGGTTTTGCGCGCTGCTTCTTCGGCGCTCATGCGGCGGCGGGAATTAAGCAGGTCCGCGCTGGCGCGTAACGCCGGCGCCAGCCGCGCGCCAATCTTCTCGCTCTGGATGAGGAGAGCGGCCAGCGATTTGATCTCGTCCACGCCAGTGCGGGTTCCCAGATCCTTCAGAGTTTGTTCGAAACTCATGCCGGCCGCCATCTGCGTCGAAGTCAGAGTCAGCTCGCGTCCCAGCAGACGGCCCTGGCGTTGGGTCTCGCGTCCGACCAGCCGTAGCACTTCGGTGACCGCGATGCCTGCCTCCAGGCTGACCACCATCAGCGACAGCAGGTCGGGGAGTTCGTGAGTCATGCGTCGCTGGCGGGCACGGGCAATTCTGGCGATGACGATCCTGGGAATGATGTAGCCGACCATGGCACCCGCCAGGGCGCCGATCAAAAACGGGCCTCCCGCCCATACACACAGCAACATGCCGGCGAGACTGGCCGCGCCCACTATCGCGAGCCGAACCAGCTGGAAACGCGCGACCGACTCAATTCCTCTGAATCCGGCAAAGGTCAGGGTTTCCGGCAGCTTTTGCTGCACTGGCGCTCCGGGACCGGGTTTCGCGCAGCCGCCGGATATTCCATTGCAGCAAACGGTCCGCGTGAGCGAGGCCCTCGAATTTGAATCCATGGATTGCGTCCGGTCCCGTGGAGAGCCGTTCGCTCACGTCGCTTTTGCCGCCGAAAACGGTTTCATACAAAGTTATGCCGCCCAAAATAATGAGTCCGAAGATCACGAAATACAATATCAGCGGATCCATATTGACGATGCTCCTGCCAGGGTGTTCAGTCTGCTCTCCGTCAGGCAGAGATAAGAGTGAGGGGCCAGGCTGGGAGAATCACGTTTTCAACCGCCTGCTAGTCGACCTGGACCATGTGCCGGATGATGGCCAATGCAAAAACATCGAGTCCAACGGCGGCCTCGAGCATTTTTATCCCGAGCGGATTTTGGAACAGAGGCCGGATGTATGCGGGCCTGATCAGGGCAAAAATGCCCAGCAAGCGCAAATGGCAGCGCGGCCACGATCATGCCACTCAATCGCGACTGCGAGGTCAGCGTCTGGATCTCCTGCTGGAGCCGTTGGCGGTCGCGGATGGTGTCGGTTACGCGGTCGAGGATTTCGGAAATGCCGCTGCCGACTTCCGCCTGCACGCGCACGGCGGCGACGAGGAAGCCCAGACTCTCCTCCGGGACGCGCCTGAACATGTTCTCGAGCGCGTCGGACAGGCTTACGCCCAACTGGATCTGATCGACCACCGATCTGAGTTCGGTCGCAATCGGCTCGGGGGCGTTTTCGGCGGCCATCTGGACGCCCCTGAGCAGCGTATGTCCGGCGGAAAGCGCCGAGCGCATGAAGTCCAGAATGTAGGGCAATTGCTGGCTGAAAGTCGCCAATCGCTTTTTGCGTTTAGCAAACAGATAGACTGCGGGCGCCGCCGCCGATCCGAGACCACTTAGGACCGCGATTCTGCCCGAAAACAGCACTCCCACGAGCGCGGTAACACCCACTCCGATCGACAGCATCATGGCCAGGAAATTGATCGGGGCCATCTTGATTCCGCCCTGCGCCAGCCATCGCCCAAAATTGCGTAGCGGGTCCCATCTGATGATCACCGCTGGCCCGGCCATCCGCGCCCGCCCCTGGCGCCTCGCCGGATCCTGCGGCGGGGTGGCGAGAGTCTGGATACGGCGATTGAGCGACTCCTCCCGCGCGAACTCTTCGCGCCGGTGGCTGAGGTAGAAGGCCGAGCGCCAACGAACCGATGAGAACGACCATCAGAACTGGAACCAGCGTTTCCATGGTCAACCGCCGGAATTTGCAACAGAGCTGTCGCGCGGCGAATAGCCCAGCGCCAACATCCGCTCGGTAAATACGGAGTTGATGCCGGTGGACTTGAACTCGCCGGTGACCTTTCCCGCCGTGGTCATCCCGATCACTTGATATTCAAACAGGTCTTGCATCAGCACGACATCGCCTTCCATCGCCGGTTATTTCCGTGATTTTGATCACTTTGCGGGTACCGTCCACCATGCGGCTGAGTTGGACAATGACATTGAGTGCGGAGGAGATGTACTGGCGCATCGCGCGATCGGGCAACGCGATACCGGAGAGCAGCATCATCATCTCGAGCCGGCTGACCGAATCGCGTGGGGTATTGGCGTGTATCGTCGCCATTGAACCGGCATGCCCGGTCGACATCGCCTGCAACATGTCGAGCACCTCCGCGCCACGGACCTCGCCGACGATGATCCGGTCCGGCCGCATCCGCAAGGTGTTGCGGAACAGTTCCCGCTGCGTCACTTCACCGTGGCCTTCAATGTTGGGCGGGCGGGTTTCCAGCCGCAGGACGTGGGGCTGCTGCAAGCGCAACTCGGCGGCATCTTCGATCGTAATGATACGTTCGTCCTCAGGTATGAAAGAGGACAAACAGTTTAGAAAAGTGGTTTTGCCGCTGCCGGTGCCGCCGCTGATCAGGATGTTCAGCCTGGTGCCGACCGCGGCGCGCAGGAATCCCACCATCTCGTGGGTCAGGGTGCCGCGCTGCACCAGGAAGGAGACATCGTTGGCAAAGCCGCCAAACCGCCTGATACACAGGGCTGGGCCATCGATTGCCAGCGGCGGGATTATGGCATTGACCCGTGAGCCGTCGGGCAAACGCGCGTCGACCATCGGCGATGACTCATCGATCCGCCGTCCCACCCGGGAGACGATACGGTTTATCACCTGCATCAGATGGTGGTCGTCGTGGAAGCGTACGTTGGTCTTGGAGAGCTTGCCCCGGCGCTCGACAAAGGTTTCGCTGTAACCGTTGACCAGGATGTCGGAGACCTCGTTGTCCTGCAAAAGCGGCTCCAGCGGGCCCAGACCGAGCATCTCATTGGTGGTAATCTCAATCAGCGCGGCCTCGTCCGCGGCGGTCAATAGCAGGCCCTCGTCTTTGATGATTTCCCGGATGGTTTCGGTGATTTGGGCCAGCAGCGAATTGGGCCCGACTTCATCGATTTTCTTGGGCCCGATGCGTTCGAACAGACGGTCCTGCACCCGGCCCTTGAGAGAATCCAGCAGGGTCTGCGGTTTAGCCGCCGCGCCGCTTTGTGGGGCGACATTGCGCCATCCATCAGTGACGGTTCCGCCCTCGCCGGAGCTTTATATTGCAGCCGATCAAGCAGTCCCATTTTTGATTCCTATGCCGAGTCCGGCGAGCAACCTGCCCATCAGTCCAGGGGGGAGTGGCGCTGCGGGTTCGTCGCCGTCGGCGGCGTAAAGCCTGCGGGCGAGGGCCTCCACACTTTCGCGCAGTGCGGCGGCGGTCGGCAGCTGCCATAAGTCCTGGCCGGTGATCTCTTGTTCGGCGCAAGACTTGTCGTCGCGGGGCAGCCGTGCGAAGAGCGTTTTCCGCAATGCCGCCTCGATTCGTGCCACCGTGATTGGGCTGTTGGTCAGATAACGGTTGAGCACCATGGTGGGTTCGACGTCCTTGAGTCCCAGGCGTTGGTAGAGATCCAAAAACCGCTGCGCGCCGCGGATTGCCGTGACCCGTTGATCGATCACGTAGAGCAGACGGTCGGAGCGTTCCCAGACCACGATCGAGCTTTCGGTCAGATGGGTGCCGCAGTCGACCATCACCACGTCGAATAGTTCGCGCAGGACTTTCAGGGTTGCTTCGATGGTGGCTGCCGACACCAGTTCCGCTTCTTCAATCCGCTTGGGTGCGGCCAGCCAGTACAGACCCGATTCGTGCTTGCATAGCACCGACTCCAGGCGAATTGAGTCGATCACGCTGGTCGGGTCGGCCAACTCGCTGATGGTGTGCTCGGGTTCGACGTTGAGCATCACCGCCAACGGCGCGGCTTGCAAATCCAGTTCCATGATTACGGTGCGTTTTTGAAACAGGCGATGGAAGGCCAGTGCGAGGTTGACGGTCAGATAGCTGACCCCGACGCCGCCGGTTACGCTCGTCAGCGAACAAATCATCTTGTCGGGAGACCCGCGGGTAAGGCGTGCCAATTCGCTCATCCTGAGCAGCGAGTGAAGCACCTGTGCGGGAGCCGGCGGCATTGTCAATACGTCATTGGCGCCGGCGCGCAACGCGGCCCGCAAGGCTGCGGAAGAATCATCATTTATCAGCGCGATGACGGAAACGAACTTCCCATCGTGATTGCGCGTGCGCACTTCGTGGCGCCAGCTGTCATGGTTGGGCCCAGTCCAGGATTATCATCAGGATCGGGTTCCTGCTTGTGTCATTGCTGGCGGTTGCCGCCGCCGGCTCGATGAACTCGATGTCGAGTTCATCGATCTCGCCCAGGGTAGTTTTCAATGTGGCGCGCTGAATGTCGTTGCCGCCGTCCACGCTGACATAGATCGGACGTCCGCGTCCGCTCTTGCGCTGCTGCGGCAGGTTTGGCGATAGTCTGTTCGTCGTTCATCGCAACGTCATTGCAAAGCGCGGCCGTGAGGCATCGGGTTGACTTAGTGGCCGGGTGCGAATCTCCTCCGGACTCATCGGTCCGCGATCGGTGGGCAACGCGACGCGGACCTCCGGCCCAAACGGCCGCACGATATGCGGCGTCACGGTCATCACCAGTTCGGTTTTGACCTGGCGGTAATAGGTGTGTTTGAACAGATAGCCGAGGTACGGAATGTCGCCCAGGTAAGGGGTCTTAACGAACTTGCGAGGTCGGGGTTTCGAGCACTAAACCGGCAAGAATCAGGGTCTGGTTTTCCCTCATGCGTACCAGGGTCTGCGCTTTCCGGGTGACGAAGGCGGGCACGGTAAAGCCGAACAGTGCTACTCCTTGGGTGTAGTCGGGTTGCGAAAATTCCGGCGCCACCATCAGCTCGATTTCATGGTCGTCGATCACGGTTGGAACGAAATTCACCGAGGTGCCGAACTGCTTGAACACGATCGAGGTGTTGAGCGCCTGCGCGATGACAATCGGGATCTCGCCTCCCGACAGAAACTTGGCCTCTTCCCCGGAGGCCGCGATCAGCATCGGCTCGGCCAGGATTTTGGCCAGGTCGTGCTCCTCGAGGATTTGAAACATAGCGTTGGTCGTCCACTGTCCATTCGTCGAGGTAAACCCGTAAGTCATACTGTTCGACAGCAGCAGCGGTATTAGCTGACCGCCGGTAGGAAGGACTCCGGTCGGCGGCAGGATGGCGAGCGTGCCGGCGCCGCCGGTGGCGCTTAGGTTGGTGCCCGGGCTGTAAGGGTGTGGCGACGTCACCCTGCAGGCCGACGACGCGATACTCCGGCATTGGCCAGTGCGGCCGAGATGTCTAGCCCCTGTTGTTCCAGGCGGCTGCGGTCGAGTTCCGCGACCACTACATGAAGCTCAACCTGCTGGGGACCGCCCTGCTCAACCCGCACCGGCCGTTCGAAGTATTGGCCGTCTTCCTCCCACACCGAAAGGGTCGTGCCCCCGGGTTTATGCGCCACCACCATCACTTGGCTGGGGCTGATGACTGTCACGTCGGCGACGGCGGTGTCGGCAATCGCAACCCGGCTCAGTGGTATCGCGAAATCGTAGATGCGCGACGAACCGCCGGTCAGTTTCACGGTTCCGGCAGGCAGGTAATGCCGGTTGGCTGGCTCCGGCCGCGGTGGGCGGCAACTCGAGCGCATTGAAGGCAGGATTCTGCCTGAATTTTAGCATCCCGCGCCATCAGAAGCCTCGGTCCGGCTCGGCGGCGCTGGCGCGGCCATCGATGTCGCGCCGTCAGGACCGGCGTCGGTTCCGCATAGCCGGCAATGGAATTGTCCGCCGCCGCGGAACCGGCTTGGCGGCGCCACCGGTCCGCTTCCCGGATCGCCGGGCTTGTTCGCAAAAATGTCGCCCGCAGGATGCGGCGCCACGCCCGGTTCCAGCGGTTTGCCGGGACGTCGTCAGCGCGGAAACCGTGATGTCGTAGACCACGGATTTATCGTTTTCCAGCGTCGCGCGGATACTGCCGTGACCGGCTTCCGCGCCAATCACGGAACATTTACCCGGCGCGCCGCATTCCAGAATAAAGCTATGTGGATTGTCGCTGAAGTGGACCTGCGGAGTGCCAGTCGGGCTAAGCCCTTTGAGGACGAAGGTTTCGCCCGCATGGAGCCGGACCGCGATTGATTCCTGCGCCGCGCATGGTTGCGGCAGCGATGACGGCGAGCAGGCCCAGCGCCACCAACGCCGGGCGGTTCGCGATTACCCGCGCCGCGCCGGAGCGGGTTTGCCCAGCGCGTATCCCGCGGGCTAATTTTGCCGATGCCGAAGCAGCCGCGATCCTCGATGTCCTTGCACATTTGCGCTTCTCCGTTGACTGGGCTGAAGGTTTTGCATGTCGCTTTGCAGGGCTGCGGTCCGAACCGGTCACCGCAAGCTAATGCCCTGGGACCGGAGGCTCAGAACCGGTCCCATCCAGCCGTAGCGGCCGGGGCGGGGCGAGCGCTCGGGCGGGGCCGGCCATTGGCCAGAAAATTGATCGTCTGATGATCGGTGCCGTTACGAATCACCTCAACGGCTCCTACCCGCCGAGCGGGGCCGAAAGCGATAATGGTCGGTCGGAAGCGACGGTGCCGGAGATGCTATGGTCGGGGAGGCTACCACTGGGGAGGAAATGGTTAGCGGCGCCCCCACCAGGCCGGCGACGCTGACGCCATGGGTGACCGGTTGTTGCTCGTCGGCGAAATTGCGCATCGCCAGTTGTATCGTTCCCAACCGGCTGGCAGCGGCCAGCCGTTCCGATTGTTCAGGAGTGACCAGCAGCGTCACCACCTTGGCCAGATGAGATTGGTCAGTTCCGGTCTCCAGGGTTCTGGGCCGCGGCCAGCACCTCGATATTCTGCAACACGATCTTGGTCAGATCCCCGACCCCTCCAGGACCAGCATTTGCTCCGCCGCCGGGCGCGACCGAGACCAACACGTCGACCCGCGAATGGGGCAGCACGAATCCGGCCATGTCGCTGACATCGTCCACCGCTATTGACATCGCCCGCATTCCTTCAGGAATTAGCAGCGGAAGCACCCCTCCGGTCTTTTCCGGTGCCAGCAACGCCGCTGCCACCAGCGGCTGATCGACGCTGAGGGAATTCTTCACCACCTTCCCGGTTACCGCTTCAAGGCTCGTAAACGCCCCCGGTGGCATCAGATCGCGCGGCCATGCCACCAGCTTTAAGGCGGCAGTGTCCACAGTATTTCCGGGCGATAGCGCATGTGCCGCGACCACGATGTAGACCGTACTTTGGCGCAGTGCTTGGATTTTGGCCTCCTTACTCTTAAGGGCGCTCCGAACCATCAGCGCCAACACCAGGGCCAGCACTATCGTAAACAGAAAGAATATGAGCCGGCGACTCATTCTCTCTTAAACCAGCGTTAACTACCGCCGAACTCTAAGACGCATCGTTCGGCCAATCCTGATCCTGAATGCCTGAATGATCCGGAGAGCCATCAACCCGCACCAACTGCTCGCGGCCCGAACCAACCAAAAGGGCCTCCGTTGGTTGCGCCATTGTCTTATCCACCCACTTGGCTCAGTTCAAGGTCACAGAGCGGCAACGACGCTACCTATGACCGCAACGATCTTAGTACCGAGTGTGATATACGTAGCGACCGCAACAACGGCAACCACAGCCAGAATCAATGCATACTCGGTCATGGTCTGGCCCCGCTTGCCTGGCAGTCTTGCAACTACATCCCAAATGTCGAAATCCATAGCGTACTCCTTTTAGCCTTTTCCCATCTTCTCAATGAGCAAGTAACATGCCATCGGCTGCTGCCCACGAGCGTGAACATGTATGTACCTTACGCCGGTGCCATGGCCCTCGTCTCTGCCCTAGTCCGCGTCATCACCTTGGCAATCGGAGAAGCGCATGAGTTCGGTCGATACATACGGCGCCGGAGCATACCCTCACATCTTCCTAGATGAGCTTAGGCGCTCTCGCGCTTGGTCGACTGCATCAATAGGATACATATGTTCCTGTTGTAGGTTCGCTTCGAGCCGCATACGCTCTTTTACGTGCCTTCTCATTGTCCTGGATCTGAAATGACATTCTTCGGAAAGGTGACAATGCGCGATAGCATCGAAAGTATGCGAGATGTCTATCACGCACAATTCTCTCGCTTTGCGGTCAGCATCGGATCGCACCGCTTTGAGCAGTGCCAAAAAATGGAAGCCTTAAAAAGTGTCATAAAATGTCACTTTGTCACGGGTTATTGCTGCTATACGTCCTATGGAGTTGTGACTACTCGAAGACTCGTCATCGGCTAAACTGGTGTCAAGCATCTACTGCGAGGTCGTGAAGTTAGATCCGGAACTCTATGCGTGGAACAGGTCAAAAAGCCAGCTCAGTGTCCTTGTCCTTAGTATGGCTTGATTTGTGCACCACATCCACCTTTGTAATGTTCAATGAGCTAGATCTTTAAACCGATTCAAGGTCCCGTGGAGACGACATCGGTGGCAATCAATGTACTAATAGTTGATGATTCGCCTTTCGCCCGAAAGGTCATTCGTCACCACCTCGAGCAGTGCGGATGTAAAGTAGCCGGCGAAGCAGACAACGGCTCTCAGGCAGTTCAGATGTACGAGCAGTTGCATCCCGAGCTCGTAACGCTCGATGTGATGATGCCGACGGTGGATGGGGTGGACAGTATGGGCGCGTTCCGGGCCATCCGGCACCTAAACCCTCGGGCCGCGATTCTCGTCGTGACCGCGGTGCCATTCGAGAAGACGCGGGAGACCTTCATGGAGGAGGGCGCACTGGCATTCATTGTTAAGCCGTTCAATAAATACTCATTTGATCAGGTTCGGCTGCGCCTGGCGCGAGTCTTTCCCGAGCTAAGCGCGCAGTTCAGAGGCTAGCTGGGAGGTAGATCGCTTGGCATAGCGTTGGCCGACTTATCCTTTTTTGCAGGGCCGTTGGCGCAAGCACTGTTTTTGATCTTGAACTGGACCTGGCGGCGGCGATTGGGTCGGATTTCAATCCGCTCGCAGTGCTGTTCGCACGATGGACACGCATGTACCGTATGCTGGCCGCCTGTGAGGCGGGCTGGTTAGAGCGAATGAAGTCCTGCAAATGGGCTCAAAGAACCGGACTTACAGTGTGCTGGGTCAGACGCCTTGTTTACGGGGAAGAGCACATCAAGCGAAGCGCCGCTTTGAAGTCCGGTGTTGAGATCCGGTATTGCCCAAGTCCACTAAGTTAACCTTCCCAGGACGCGGCCAGGGCCAGACGCGGCCAGGGCCAGACGCGGCCAGGGCCAGACGCGGCCAGGGCCAGACGCGGCCAGGGCCAGACGCGGCCAGGGTCAGACGCGGTCAGGGTCAGACACGGCCAGGGTCAGACGCGGCAGGGTCAGACGCGGTCAGAGCTTCGTCCAGCGCCAGCCTTACCCGGTCGCATTCGACTCGAAGGCGTTCAATCAATGCCGTAACTTCGGCGAGCGAACCGTTGCGCACGAGTTGCTCGATGTCAAGGCAAAGCTGTTGCATGTCTTTGGCGCCGAAGGTGGCCGCCGTGCCTCTGAGGCGGTGCGCAGCCTGCGCTACCAGATTGGCGTCCCCGCAGCGGCGTGCCTGAGCCATCTTATCAAGCTGGCTGGGTGCTTCGGTAAGAAACAGGTCTCTAAGCTCGCGTAGTAGGGAACCGTCTTCCATTAGAGTGGCGATCATGTCAGCGTCAAGCGTCGCATGTTCCAGGTCAGGCATTACCGTTCACCTCGTCGAAACAGGAAGATTGCCTGCGATGAAATAGTTAATTCATCTTGAAGCGTGAGCAATAAACGTTCCCTTGCAAGCGTAAATTACCAGTATAAGAGATGAGGCATTTCAAAGTCTGTGGCGAGTCGTTGTCGCGTCCGCCATGTTGATTTTCTATCGGTTGAGAAGAACTATGGCCAGCAACGGGCATTCCACTTGTGGATAGGGTAGATTGAGCGCTAGGAAAAAATGCCTTGCGGTGGACCTGTGGCGGGTAACGGTGAGAAGATGGAGATAAAATAACTTACCTTCGCCGTGATTCCTTCCATCCCGCGGCAAATTGGGCCTTGTGCCAGTCCCAGACCCGCTCCGGATGCTGGTCGATTTCCACCGTTTGGTTCCACAGAAATGGCGCCCAGCTAATCGCTCCGTATCCGTTGATTACGATTCCGATTAGTGCGGCCAAGAGCGCCCACGTCACTACGACGCGCTTATAAACGGACCGCGCGCGACCCGCTTCCGGCAACGCGCAATAACGCAGCAATGCCTGAAACCCCAGCGCCGCCAACAGCCCCCACCAGGGAACCAAGGAACTCAACAAACGAGGGCCGTACGAACAACCGCCCCACCATTTCGAAAACGCACACACGGCGGCCATATAACAAGCAATGGTTATCAGGCACAGGACCGCCATCCCGCGATGAGCAAGGTCGCGCCAATGGCGCATGACCAAATAAAGCGGCAGGGCCACTGCCGGCGTAAATATCAAGAGGCCCCTTGAAGGGCTTATCAAATAGGCCAGGAGCGCTGCTCCCATCTGCCGTGGGCTGCTAAGTCTGCCGCCGCAAAGGTAGTAGTCCGGAAGCGGTTGGCCGAAGCTCCACTGGGAATACAAGACGAAGGCGGCTGCCCAGGCGGCGCCACAAAGTGCAAAGGCGGGAAAATCACGACGATGATACCACCATACGAAAAGCGTAACGCACGCCACCACGATTGCGCCGGTGGGACGTACAAAATACAGCCAGGCTAAAAGGGTGGCTGTGATCAGCGGGCCGCAACCGCTTGGGGCGACAGGCAGGCTGTTGCTCATCAGCCATAAGCAACAGCCAGATTACCCATCCGCTGATGAAAATCTCCCAGGTCTGCGACCATAGGGCGCGGCTGGTGCTGCTCCAGATCTGGCTGCCGAATCCACAGTTACGGCGATCGCCAGTGCGAAGGGCGGCGGCACACAACGCGCTGCGATTTCGAAAAGGAGGGCCACCAGCACCGCCATCAGCACGTGACGCGAGGAGTTTTCCCGACAGGATTTCGGTGAGGGCGTCGTAGCTGCGGTCGCGGCGAACGACCGATATTCCTGCCAAATCCATCAGGGCCACGTAGGGAAGGGCCAAAAATGAGCCGCCGTGCGGATATCTGTACACGACATCAGCCACCTACCCGCACGAGTTGATAAAAGGGGCGATCCGCTTCCGAATCGGGATGGGTCGGCAGGCTGTGAGGATCCAAGCCTGGGATCATAAAGCGGTTGAGTGCCACGCTGTGGTCACGCAGCAGACTTTCGCTGGTTAACAGCTGAAAACGCGTGTCCAGGAGCATGGTAACGGGCGAAAAGCTGAAGATGACGAAGCTGGTCAAAAACAAATAGAGCGCTATCCGGTGTGAAGCCGGTTGATTAATGGTGGCGTCGCGCGTCTGGCGTGCCGGCAGGTTCGCCGCTCCATTGGCTGATTGCGTGGATGCGGCTCGCGGCCGATCAGGCTCGATCCGATCTCGAATAGCCTTTTCAGCTTTCGGCGGATTCGGTCTTGTCATAATCTATCCGGCTTCCACCATTCTCCGCCCCTGAGCGGTTCGATAGGGAAGCAAGCAGCGTTCCGTGAATGGGATGGACAAGGGCGGAGGAGTTCTAGCTCAGCAAAATTCAGCGGCCATCCTCTCACTGCGACCCTAAGCGGATCGGTGAAGGCTTGCCGCTTGGAGCGGCTTACGCTGGACGCGTGGGCTTTCGGTTGGACTGTTGTAAGCGATCGGCCTCGGTATTTATAACACTCGGACGTAACGACGGCGAAACTTGCATGAGATCGAGCAAATTCACTTACACCACAACCTCAAATCGGACGTTGTGCACCATCCACATCATTTCGCAACCGGCGGCGGTGCCCGGGAACGATTGCCGGGCTCGTGCTCGCTTTCGGGCTTTGGCTGGTCTGCGGAGCACAACAATCGCTCGCGGATAATCCGACTCCATCCCCGCGCCGAAGGCGACTGCCAGCGCGGGCGCGGCGTCCAGTAGCGCGGCCGCGACGGCGTCCAAACGCGCCAGCTCCCTCTCCCACGGGTGTGCCGTCGGCTGCGGGCCACGGCGAGATGGGAACCATCATAGATTGCTGGAACCCTTGCCGATTTGCGCTGGCCGAATTTTAGCGATGTGCGGGGCGATGTCGCGAAGTTCTATCAAGCGGGCAGCTATGCACCGCTTTGGACCAGGAATGGCCAGCCGACCGCGCAAGCCCAGGCGATGATCCAACTCTTGAAACAGGCGCAGTACAAAGGACTCAATCCCGAGGATTACGACGCCTCGCGATGGGACGGACGGCTGGCGAAGCTGGCGCCCGCAACCGCGGCTCCCACGCAGACCGACATTGTGCATTTCGATATCGCGCTGACGGTCGCCACGATGCGTTACATCGACGCTCTGCACATCGGCCGGATCAATCCTCAGCACTTCAAGTTCGGCCTTACCGTGGGTCCCAAAAAAATCGACCTGTCCGAATTCGTGCTCACGCAGGTATTGCCGGCTCCGGCAGCGAATCTGGGCGCGGTGATTGATACGGTCGAACGGCCGCATTCCGGCTATCGCCGGGCCGAGGTGGCCTTGGCGCAGTATATGAAGCTGGCGGCCGAGGGAGACGGCGACCCGGTGCCGATGCCGGCGAAGACGGTTCGGCCCGGTGATACCTACGCGGGAATACCGCAGCTGGTCCAGCGTTTGCACCACCTGGGCGATCTTGCGTCGATCGACGGAGCGTCCGAAAACTCGACGCTGTATAAGGGCCCGGTGGTGGACGCCGTCAAGCACTTCCAAACTCGTCACGGTCTGGAGCCCGACGGCGTTGCTGGGCAAGGGCACGATCAAGGAAATCAACACGCCCCTTAGCCAGCGGGTCCAGCAATTGCAGTTCGCGCTCGAACGCTACCGATGGCTGCCGCCCGATTACCCGCAGCCGCCGATTCTGGTTAACATCCCGCAATTCCGGTTGCGCACCCTGCGGCGCGCGGGTAGCTACCTGTCGATGAACGTGGTGGTGGGACGGGCGTATCGGACTCAGACCCCGGTGTTCTCGGGTGAAATGCGTTATGTCATTTTCCGGCCGTATTGGAACGTGCCGTCCTCGATTCTGCGCTCCGAACTGATTCCGAAGATCGCGCGCAATCGCTCTTACCTGGCCGCTAATAATTACGAAGTCATGGACGGTTCCGGCGGTGTGGTCACAGACGGTGGCGTAAGCGACGGGGTTCTGAGCGGCCTGCGCTCGGGCGCGTACTGGGTCCGGCAGAAGCCGGGTCCCAAGAATGCGCTGGGGCTGGTCAAATTTCTGTTTCCCAACTCCTACAATGTGTATTTGCACAGCACGCCTTCGGTCAGCCTGTTTTCGCGGGCCCGGCGTGATTTCAGCCACGGTTGTATCCGGGTCCAGGATCCGGCGGCCCTGGCCGTCTGGGTACTGCGCGACAAGCCCGGCTGGACCCTCGATAAGGTCCGAGCCGCGATGAACGGCGATCAGACCGTGCAGGTGACGCTCGACAAGCCCATTCCGGTGTTGATTCTCTACAGCACCGCGGTAGTGGATCCAGGGGGCGAGGTGCTGTTTTTCGACGACATCTACGGCTACGACGCCAAACTGGCCAAGGCGCTGGCCGCCGGTTATCCGTATCCAAGTTAAGCGCGGCCGGCTGACTGGCGCTGGTCAACAAAACTCGCTTGCAGCTTTGAGGGTTTGTTGGGTACAGGTGTCCGATAAATCAGCGAGGAGGCATTGCCATGGACGTCGAAGCGCGCTTGAAAGAGTTGGAAGGCCGGCCTGCAGGTACTCGAGGACCAGGAAAAAATTCGTGAGTGCCTGTCGCGTTATTCTTTCAATGCCGACCTGGGGCGTTCAGAGGAATACGTTAACAACTATACGGCGGATGGAGTAATCGATCTCAGCCCTACCATGAAATGGTCGGGCAAGGAGCAACTGACGGATTTCATCGCCAGTCCGACCGGCGGGCACAAGGCGATCGAAGGGCGCTGTCAGCATACCTCGATGGACTATTTCATCCGGGTTGATGGCGACCAGGCTTGGGCGGAAGGATACTCAGTTGTATTTCTCAAAAAAGGCGACGAATACCAAGTTCTCACTTGCGGCTTCAATCATTGGGATTTCGAAAAGCATGACGGCCGCTGGCATCTGAAGTACCGCTACCGCCGGCCCGTCGGCGACAACGAGTGGGGCGGAAAGGTCATTCGGGATTATCTAAAGACCGCCTGACTCCGACCTCGATCCGCTCGATATTGCGCCATCGTGGCCCGCCGCTTTCCTTGGATGACGCAGGCAAACAAGGTAACCGGGACGGACCGGGCTGGCCTCACGCATGCTGCGGGCCGCGGATTATTTTGCCCGGCAGTGCGCCCGTGGGCTCGCCATTTTCGAAGATCACCTCGCCGCTAACCACCGTGTATTTGTATCCGTCCACGCGCTGGATAAAGCGCCGGCCGTTGGCGGGAAATCGCGGACCATCTCGGGCATATAAAGGCGCAGGTTTTCGAGGTCGATTATATTGACGTCGGCTTTCATCCCGGGGGCCAGTACCCCGCGATCCTCCAGGCCGTATAGCTGCGCGGTATCGCGGGTCTGTCGTTTGACCGCCAACTCCAGGGCGAGGCGCTCGCCGCGCTTGCGGTCCCTGACCCAATAGGTCAACAGGTAGGTGGGCAGACCGGCATCGCAAATGAGCCCGCAATGGGCGCCGCTGTCGCTCAGACTCAAGACGCAATCGGGGTCGATGACCGCTTTCCTGATGCCGTCGAAGCTGTAGCCATGGTAGAAGAACGGCATGTAGATCACTTCGCGGCCGTCTTTTTGTAGCAAGGTGTCGTAGGTCACTTCTTCCGGAGTCCGGCCTTCGCGCCGCGCCCGCGCCGCGATGCTCATCTCCCTGGTTGGCTCGTAATCGGGCGGATCGCCAAGCGGGAAGAAGTTTTCGAAATTGGTGACGAATCCGAGCGTCATCTTTTCTCTGACCGCGGGACCCTCGCGCAGCAGTTGGGCGCGAATCGCGGGATCGCGCATCTTCGCCACCCGCTCCTCCAGACTCAGATGAGCGAAGCTGCGATAGGTCCGATGCGTGATGAACGGATGCAGCGAGCTCTGCAAGCTTTGCAACTGTCCCGGAAAGCGCACGCCGACCTGTGTCACCACCCGTGCGCCATTGCTCCGGTGCTGCTTGACGAAGTCCACAAACCGCTCGATGCTGGTGTCGCCGAGCACTCCGAGCAGGGAAATTGGGCGTCCGGTCTCAGCCGATAGATTGAACATCCAGTCAAGCGAAGCGTCGGGACCTGCGAGGTCTGAAACCACTTCGAAAACGCCGTGGCCGACGTCGCCCAGAGCACGTCCCAGCCCCATCAACTCGTCAACCGAAGCAAAGGTGCCGGGGACGAATTCCTTGGTCTTGGCGCGATGGATCTCGGTGCGCGAGGTGCTGAGGCCAAGCGCCCCCGCTCGGAGCCCGTCGCGCACCACCGCCGCCATCCGTGCGATATCCTCGGATGTCGCATTCTCATTGGCGGCGCCGCGCTCGCCCATGACGTAAGCGCGCACCGCGCAATGCGGAAGCTGGGTGCCGACGTCGATTGCGCGTTGCTTGCTGGAGAGGGCATCGAGATACTCTCCGAACGACTCCCATTGCCAGTCGATTCCGGCAGCCAGAGTCTCCTCCGGAATGTCTTCCACACCTACCATCAAATTGATCAGGTAATTCCCCTGGCCGCGCCTGACCGGAGCAAATCCGACCCCGCAGTTGCCGATAATGACCGTGGTAACGCCATGCCAGCTCGAAGGCGAAAGATACGGGTCCCAGGACACCTGACCGTCGTAATGCGTGTGGATATCGACCCATCCGGGCGTTACCAGCAGGCCGTCCGCATCGATCTCACGGCGGCCTGGTCCCGCCTTGCCGCCGGCCAACGTGATGACGCCGCGGTCGATCGCGATGTCGCCGTAGCGGGCCAGGGCGCCGGTGCCGTCAACAATTTTGCCGTTCCTGATTACGCAGTCATGCATGGTCTGGTCTCCTGGAGATCTCGCCTCGTTGCCAGGCCGACTGTCGGCCAGGCCGTGGAATCTTCGCAATTTCCCTGTTGCCTAACATAGCGAGAACGCGTTGGGAATGCGGCGGGGGAGTCGGCGCGAGTTTGCGCGAGCATATCGCGTGATAGGCGATGATGCGGGCGCACCTTCAACGTCAGGAAGAGTGGTGATTGTGCCAACGCACTGCTGTTGCTTGAAGCGTATTGGCGCCATCAGGAGCCCTCACCGCCGCTGAACCGGGGAGAGCGAACCCGAAATCATAACACTGTTTGAAGGGGTCGGATAACTGTGGATGCAGATGATGGGGCTGGTTTGACTAGGCCACCTTACGCTTATAGTTTAGGACTGCGCCGATTAGCATATGGAAAAGGAAGCGCGACGGGCGCAGGTATTGAAGCATGCGAAACGAATTTTCGCACGTAAGGGTTATCATCGGACCAACGTCGCGGACATCATCAGCCGTGCCCGCATAGCACGAGGAACATTCTATCTTTATTTCGAGAACAAGAAGGATCTCTTCGAGGAACTGCTCGAGCAGGTGCTGCGCGAATTGGCCCATCGGATCCAGCGCATCCGCCTCGGACCCGACGAACCCGAGCCTGCGGCACAGTTGCGCGAAAATCTGCGCCGTGTGGTGACCTTTGTGCTTAACGAGCGCGACCTCACCAACATCCTGATGAGCCATGCCTTGGGCTTTGATCCCGATCTCGACGAGCGGATTCTGAGCTTTTACGACCGCATCGCCGCGCAAATCCAGCGTTCGCTCGATTTAGGCATTAACATGGGGTTGGTGCGTCAATGCGATACTCACACCGCGGCCTATTGCATCCTGGGCGGGGTGAAAGAAACGGTGGTCCAGCTCTCGCGTCAGACCCCTCCCGATATCGACGGTCTGGTCGAAGAAATCCTGCGTTTCGGACTGAGTGGAGTAGCACGGCCGGAGCTTTTGGAGACACTGCGCGGCAATGCGATCCAAAGCTGAGAGGAGACGCTTTTTTTTCCCGCGACTAGACTGACATGTCAGTCCAAAATGGTAATACACATCGCGCCGCTGCTTTTTACGATCTCGATGGCACCCTGGTGGACGTTAACCTGCTCCATGCCACCGCTTACATGCTGGCCAATGTGGGTGAATGGAAGGGGCGCTTGACCAATCTGGCGGCTTTGGCGTTGCGGCTGCCGCGGCTTTACGCCGCCGAACGCCATGATCGGCGGCTGCTTAACGTCGCGATGTTCGAGGTCTTTAAGGGCATCTCACGCGACCGCCTGATTGTACTGGGCGAGGAGTATTGCGAACGGGTGCTGATGCAACGTTTCTACGCTCAGGCCCTGGACCTGCTCGAAGGCAACCGGGCGGCAGGACTTAAACCGATCCTGGTGACCGGATCGCCGGATTTTGTCGTCGCCGCGCTCGCGCGGCGCTTGGGTGTCGATGTCTTTGCCGCCAACCGCCTGGCGTTCAGCCGCAATCTCGCCAGTGGCCGGCTGCGCGAACCGATCATGGCGGGCGAGGAGAAGGCCCGTTGGTGCGAGGAGTTTGCCAACCGCCAGGGCTTGCGGCTTAAGGATTGCTGGGGATACGCCGATTCATACTTCGACCTGCCCTTTTTGACCGCGCTCGGCCATCCGGTAGCGGTCAACCCGGACCGGCGGCTGGAAGCCACCGCGCGCGACCGGCAATGGCCGATCATCCGTTTTGCCGGAGTCCGGGCGGCCGCCACCGCGGCCATGTGACGGAGAATCTTGATGGCGCAAGCCGAACGTAAACTTAAGGAACTGAAAACTGCCGCCCTAAAGCACGATATCGGGGCGCGCCGCGACCTGGTGGTAACCCTTAACACGCGCTCGCAGCCGCGCCTGATTGCCTACGGCGATGATTTTCTGCTGGCCAAGCTGCCGCCCGGGACCCGCGTGATCTATCCGCCGCCGCCGCTGGAAGCGCTGCCCGACCCCGACGTAGCGATTCGCTACGCGTTGTTGCATCCGGAAAACACGGATCCGCTCTTTGCCCAACTTAACCCCAACATGCGCGTCACCATCGCGATCGACGACATCAGCCTGCCGCTGCCGCGCATGCAACGTCCCGATCTGCGCGAGCGGATGCTTAACGTGGTGCTCCAGATGCTGGCGGATTACGGAGTCGACGACGTCCACCTGATTATCGCCAACTCGCTGCATCGGCGCATGACCGAGGATGAGATTCGCCGCATGGTCGGCGAGCGGGCGTTCAAGGCTTACTGGCCCGACCGCTTGTACAATTTTGATGCCGAAAACCGCGCCGAGCTGGTAATGCTGGGCAAGACCGACCACAACGAGGAAGTGTGGCTCAGCAAGCGCGCCGCCGAATCCGACCTGTTGCTCTATCTCAATATCAACCTGGTGCCGATGGACGGCGGGCACAAGTCGGTGGCGGTGGGGCTGTCGCCGTATCAAAGCCTGCGGCACCATCATAATACGGCCACCTTGCGCGACAGCAATTCCTATATGGATCCGACCCGCTCGGCGCTGCATCGCAGTGCCAACCGCATGGGGCAGATCGTCAATCGCAACGTCAACGTCTTCACCATCGAGACCGCGATCAACAACCGCATGTACGGCGGGATGCTGGACTTCCTGCACAAGAACGAGGACCACTTCAGCGATTGGGACCGCGCGCGCCTCAACACCTTCAAGTGGACCCTGGGTAATGTTTCCGACGGGATGCGGCGCGAGGGATTGCGCCGTTACGCCTCGCCTTTCGGGATGACCGGGGTATGGGCGGGCGAGACCGAAGCGGTGCATCAGAAGGCGCTGGCCAGGGTCTTTCAGCAATACGCGGTGCCGGTCAAAGGCCAAAGCGACATTCTAATCGTGGGCGTGCCCTTTATCTGCCCATACAACGTCAATTCGATCATGAATCCGGTGCTGGTCCAATGCACCGGGCTTGGCTACCTGTTCAATATGTACCGCAACAAGCCCCTGGTGCGGGCAGGTGGCACGCTGATCATCTGCCATCCGTTGCGCGATGAATTCCATCCCGAGCATCATCCGAGCTACGTCGAGTTTTTCCACCGCTGCCTGGCCGAGACCAATGACTCGACCGAGCTGGAAAAGAAGTTCGAAGCCGAGTTCGCGCACAACCCCACTTATATCCACATGTACCGCTATGGCCACGCCTATCACGGTGTGCATCCGTTCTACATGTGGTATTGGGGCGAGCCCGGGCGCCAGCACGTAGGCCGCATTATCGCCGCTGGATGCGAGGAGCCGGAGGTCGCGGCACGGTTGGGTTGGGAAGCGGCCGATACCCTGGATCAGGCGATCGCGATGGCGACTTCTGATCTGGGCCGCTCGGCCTCGATCACGTACCTTCACTTGCCGCCGCTGGTAATTGCCGATGTCGAATAATGGAAACTCACAACCTGCCGCCGCGCGCGGTGGCAAGTGGCAGGCCACATGCCCATGCTCGAGCGCGTGCTCGCCGGGCGGCGCATTCTGCTGACCGGCGCCACCGGTTTTTTGGGCAAGACCTTCCTCTACGTCCTGCTGCGGTACCATCCGGAGGTCGAGCGCATCTACCTGCTGATCCGTGGCGATCGGCGCTCCAGCCAAAACCGCTATCTGCGCGAAGTGGTCAACTCTCCAGTGCTGGAGCCGTTGCGAGCCGAGCTGGGCGCGCGCTTCGAGGGCTACCTCGAAGATCGCATCGTGGTAGTGCCCGGCGACATTCCGAGGAAGGCCTGCTGGCGGAAGGCGTCGACCCGTTCGAGCGCGGGCAGATCGACGCGGTTGTTCATTGTGCGGGGCTGGTCAATTTCGAGGCTTCGCTGGAAAAGGCGCTCGTCGCCAATACCCTGGGTGTCGCCAACGTAATCGAATTCTGCCGCAAGGTGGACGCCAAGCTGCTCCACATCTCCACCTGTTACGCCGCGGGCGGCGCCGACGGCCATCGTTACGAAGAGGACTTACCGATCGACTGGTGCCCC
Source organism: uncultured Pseudomonadota bacterium (assembly GCA_963824565.1). Classification (GTDB taxonomy): domain Bacteria; phylum Desulfobacterota; class Binatia; order Binatales; family Binataceae; genus JAJPJA01. The sequence goes on from CAWGQB010000028.1 coordinate 409,766, forward strand.
GACGATCGGCAAGCGCACTTTAATGTCCGGCGCGAGATTCGCGACGCGCGCGCCGCGATCGACCGGATCGAGGCCGCGTCCCGCGAACAAGCCATCTATGCCGAGTTCAGGGACAGCGATGACGATGGCGAGCAGCGCGAGGGATTCAACGAGGGCCGGCGCAAACAGTGGGTCGAGGAGAAGCTCAAGGAGGAGGGGCTTAGCCGCGCGCTGCGTTGGGGATGGCCCAACAGCTACAGCTACACCAAAAGCATGGGTGAGCAACTGGTGCTGGCGGCGCGGGACGAACTGGACGTAACGGTGGTGCGGCCGGCGGTGATCGAAAGCGCGCTCGCCGACCCGTGGCCGGGATGGAACCAGGGCGTTAATACCAGTGCGCCGCTGACCTGGTTGTCCGGCGAGGGATTTCGCTTCTATCCCGCGCGCGCCGACCTGGTGTTGGATGTGATTCCCGTCGACATGGTGGTGCATCCGATGGTGCCGATTCTGGCCGCATTGTTGCTCGGCCGGCAGGAACCCATTTACCAGTTGGGGAGCTCGGATTGTAACCCGCTGACCATGAAACGGCTGGTCGAATTGTGCGGCCTGGCCAATCGCGAATATCAGCGCGATGGGCGCGGCACGCTGGGTAAGCTGGCGCCGCATCTGGAAGCGATAGTTGTTTCAAAGGAGACTTACGAATTCGCCAGCCGCACGGTGCCGCAATTCATCAAGCGGGCGGTGGACTTTGCCAAGACCGCTGCGCGTATCGATCCCTCGCGCACACGCCGTTTCGACGACCGGCTGGACAAGCTGCTGGATCAGATCGAAATCGCGAGGTCGTTGGTCAAGGTTTATGTCCCATACATCCAGGAGCTGGTCTACACTTTTCATTGCCGCAACATCCGCGCGCTTTATGCGCGGCTCAGTGCGGCAGACGCGCGCAAACATCCCTTCACGCCCGAGAAAATCGACTGGCGCGACTATTGGATGAACGTCCACGTGCCGGGGCTTGCGCAAGGACATTTTTCCGCAACTGGACCTGCATACGCGCGGACGCGTGCGGGCCGCGCGGCGCCATCGCAATCTGATCGAACTGCTCGAGACGGCGACGGGAAAATTCGGTGCGCACACGGCGCTGGTCGCCCATTATCAGTCGGGCGAGCAAAGCGCGCTCAGCTATCGCGAATTGCGCGATCGGGCGGCGCGCGCCGCGCTGATGCTGGCCAATCGCGGAGTGCGGCCCGGCGATCGCGTGCTGCTGATCGGTGAGAACTCGCCGGATTGGGTGGTGGCTTTCTTCTCGATCCTTTATGCCGGCGCGGTCGCGGTCCCTCTGGACCAGCAGGTATCACCCGACGAATTGACTCCAATCTGCCGGATCGCCGAACCGCGGGTCGCTCTGGTTTCCGAAGCGGTCCATCACCGGCTCTCCAAGACCATCGCGGAACTGCCCGGTGAAATCGGACAGGTGGGATTCGACGAGCTCGCCCGCCCGTTCCTGTTGCGCGGCGGCGCGCCGGCCAAGCCCGAGATCGATCGCAAGGCGCTGGCCGCAATTTTCTTCACCTCGGGCAGTACCGGAGCGCCCAAGGGGGTGATGCTCACCCACGGCAATCTGACCGCCGAGGTGTCGATGCTCTCGCGCGTCTTCGTGCTCAACGAGGACGAGGTGGTGCTCTCGCTGCTGCCGTTGCATCACACCTTCGAATTCACCTGCGGGATGCTGTTGCCGTTGTCCAGCGGATCGAAAATCGTTCATCCCATCGGGGTCGACGCCGCCAACTTGTCCAGCACGCTGGCGCAGATTCGTCCGACCGCGCTGATCGGTGTACCCGCGCTGTGGCAGGCGATCCACCGCCGCATCCTTGACCAGATCGAATCGCGCGGCGCGTTGGTGCACGCCGCATTCGATCGACTGCGCGATTTCAATCGCCGCCTAAGCACGGATTTCGGTCTCAACCTGGGCCGGATGATGTTTCACGCCGCCCATCAGGCGCTGGGTGGGCGCTTGCGGCTGGCTGTCAGCGGCGGGGCCGCGCTGCCCAACCGCGTTGCCGAATTCTTCAACGACCTCGGTCTGCGTCTGCTGGAAGGTTACGGATTGACTGAGGCGGCCCCGGTGCTGAGCGTGGCGCATCCCGACCAACCGCTCCAGCCAGGTTCGGTCGGCAAGCCACTGGTGGGGATCGAGGTCAAGCTGCAGAACGAACCGGGCGAAGAGATCGGAGAAATTCTCGCGCGCGGTCCCAACGTGATGGCCGGGTACTATCGCGATCAGGCGGCTACCGACGCCGCGCTGGAAGATGGATGGCTTCGTACCGGCGATTTGGGGCGCTTCGACGAACAGGGCCGTCTGTATATCGTCGGCCGCGCCAAAGACGTTATCGTCGACGCGGGCGGCAACAATGTCTATATCGACGAAGTCGAGGAAATCTATAGCCACTCGCCTTATCTCAAGGAGCTGGCGGTGGTGGGACTCAAGACTCCCGGTGGCGAGCAGGTTGCGGCGCTGATAGTGCCGGCCTACGCGCGCGGGCAAAGCCGCCGGACGGTGCACGATCAGCTCCAGGCTCACTTTGCCAAGGTCGGCGCCACGCTTAATCCGCACAAGCGCATCCGGATCCTGCGCTTTACCGACAGCGATTTGCCGCGCACCAGGACGCGCAAGATAAAACGCGCCGAGGTCGCCGAGCTGTTAGGCCGGATGATTGCGCAAAGCACCGAAGACCGCCATGGCGACGTCGACGTCGAGTCGTGGCTGGTGGAAACCTTGTCACAGGTGACGGCCGACGGCATCAGGATTTGCTCGGCCACGCGTCTGATCGAAGACCTGGGACTCGATTCCCTGGCATTGGCGGAACTCGGTGAGCACGTTACCGCGCGCACCGGGCGCGAGATGACGCCGGAGGAGCTCGGGAATCTGCGCACCGTCGAGGATCTCCAGCAGGCGATCGCACAAAGCGCCCGGCGTCCGCGCATGCCTTCCTACGCGCATCTGGCGGAGCCCTACACGCCCCGGTTGCCGGCCCCTTTGCGACGCCTGGGCGAAGCGGCGGCGAGCGGTGCTCAACGGGCTCTGCTCTCGGGATGGCTCGCGCCGCGCGTTATCGGACGCGGCAATGTTCCCGCCAACCGCAACGTGCTGGTAGTCGCCAATCACTCGAGCCACCTGGATTTCGCGGTTATTCGCGGCGCGCTGGGCCCGATGGGCGATCAGCTCGTGGTGCTGGCGGCGCGCGATTACTTCTTCAACACGCCGCTGCGCCGGTTCGTCGCGCACAACTTCAGTCCACTCATTCCCTTCGATCGCGAACGCGCACAGCTCGAATCGCTCGACCAGGCGCTGGCCCAGCTCGCCGATGGACGCAGCGTGCTGCTGTTCCCCGAAGGGACCCGCTCCACTGACGGATCGTTGCAGGAGTTCAAGAGCGGCGCCGGCTACCTGGCGCTGCGCAGCGGATGCGACGTGCTGCCGATCCATATCAGCGGCACCCACCAGGTACTGGGCAAGGGCAGCGTGATCCCGCGGCATCATCCGGTAGAGATCCGGATCGGCGGGGTAATCAGCAATCAGCGCTTGCGCGAGATCGCGGAAAACAGCAGCGTCGCCGGGGCCTATCGTTCCGTGTCAGATTTCCTGCGCTCGACGATCGCCGGCCTGCCCATGGGCCACAAGGGCTTCAAGGAGCGCCCCGACCTGAAACCGCGCGAACCGGTAAAGCATCGGCATCGTGAACCCGCCCACGCCCGACAGACGTAAGGATGACCCATCTGAGTATGACGGTTTTTAAATTGTCGGCGTTGTCATAGATGTAGTTCACTGCTTGATAGCTGGTCCCCACCGTCCGGCTCACTGGGGTGCGCTGCGCGGCTGGTGCTGCGTGGTTTTACCCGTAGCGGCTCAGCACCGATGCTACCCGACGGTTGGCCCTCTACCGTTGCACTTGTTCCGGCCGTTCTTCGTCTGCTATTCGCGGCGTCGCTGGTCTTCCCGACCTTGTACTGTTGGTGGCTTGATTCAAAGGAGAGCAGGATAGTGCCGCCGGGCAGTTGTTGGCAAAACTCGCGCACATCGGACTTCAAGGGCGTTTCAGGATCCGAAGCGTAAATGCGCCAGTTAGACAACAGAGTATCGCCGCAAGTAGGAAAACTGCTGCCAGGTGACGATTCGAGCTTTCCAGTTTTGCGGCCACTAAAGCTAATAAAACGCCAAAGAACGCCGTCTGTGCGATAGTCCACTTTCGAACCGACATCCGCAGCGCTGCGAACTTAGGGCTCTTACGCACTGACACCGCTGCGAAGATCGTAGTCATTGCAAAGTATCCTAGAAAAAGAGCCACGACTGCCACGGGCCACCGCGGCCAAGCAGACACTGACTGAAGCCAGGCAAACGCTGACGCAAACGCCAAGAGAAGCGGAATCATTATTGCTACAGGTACCAACTTTGCGATCCTAGGATGCCGTTCTGGTAGTCCAATCGTACGAGCCGGCGACTCCTGTAGGTTACGGCGCTTGCGCCAATCCAAGATAAGTACATAGATTACAGAGATTAGCCCGGGTATCTCAATCAGGAGCGCAATAAGACGGCGTTGCCAAGGGGTAAAACGCCCGCCTAGAAAGAACGCAAAAACGAACAGGCCAACTATACTGAGCGCGGCGACGAGGCCGAGCCGCCATCGGGGGCTTCACCGTCCATTGTTTGTTCTGCCAGCTCATTCGCAGTTGCTCCAATGCTGCTTTACAACTTCGGGTGTCCTACTTTCCAGCGCCCAGATCCTAAATCGGACAGTGCTGAAGACGCATGAGGGCCATTACGGGCGCTTACGGCAGTGTTTAGAGAGGCACGCCGCCGCCCGCGAAGCCTGGACCTGGACCGAAGCCCAAGCCGCCCGCGCCCGACGTACCTGGACCACCGAAGCCCGCGCCGGTCGACGGGTCCCCGCTGAAGCCAGGCGTATTGGTTTCAGGAGGAGTAAGACCGTCTGTTTCTTCAATGATTTGCCCGTTGTTTTGAGATGGTTTTAGCGAGCCCACGTCCTCGGGAGTATACCACGTGTAGTTGGTCGTTTTGCCGTTGAGCTCCGTCGACGATGTCATCGACGCTTGTTGGTACCGCTGCCGTATGTTGTATAGCCGTAGAACGCGGTGCACCTCGCAATATTTGCTGTCATCACCAACTCGATTTCGGACAAGGGAATATCCGTGCCGATCCGGACACACTCGTACCTTGGGACATGGAAGGTTGGAACGCCAGGCGCTTTTCGCGCCTTTTAGGCCGGGTTTCCGGCTCTCGCCGCAGTAGTGGGTCGGGGGCTGAGTGTCCTAATTTGAACGGATGGTCTTTGTCATACCGTTGGACCTTTGCAGGCTTACGGCGACGGCGCCTCTCCACGATAATTACAGCGATTACAGCGGGAATCTCAATCACGTAAGCAATAAGACAGCGTTGCCAACGGGTAAAACGCCCGCCTAGAAAGAGCACAAAAACGAACAGGCCGACTATACTGAGCGCGACGACGAGCCGAGCCGCCATCGGGGGCTTCACCGTCCATTGGTTGTTCTGCCGGCTCATTCGCAGTTGCTCCAATGCTGCTTTACAACTTCGGGTGTCCTACTTTCCAGCCCCCAGGTCCTAAATCGGGCAGTGCTGAAGACGCACGAGGGCCATTACGGGCACTTACGGCAGTGTTTAGAGAGGCACGCCGCCGCCCGCGAAGCCTGGACCTGGGCCGAAGCCCAAGCCGCCCGCGCCCGACGGACCTGGACCACCGAAGCCCGCGCCGCGAAGGTCCGCTGCGCCATTTCCGGTCCGAGCGGATGGAGGACCTCGATCGCCGCTTGGGCCGGGTTTGGCCCATTTCAGCGGCGTACAGCTGCATCACGCTATGCGACAGGTCTTTTTGTGAACGAAGTTCGGCGTTGAGAACCGGGCGCAGCGTTTCGATCTCGGCGTCGGTCAGTTCGGCGTACCGGTGCAGGGCGTCTGCACTATGCAGATCCAGTGCCCGTAGTTTATGGCTGGAAGTTGCCAAGCAACCCCCAAGGCCACAGACGGCGCGCCGTCGCGGCAAAACTCCGGCCACCTTGTGACCGGCGCCATTGGCGGCGAGATGCCGACGGAGTCATTGTGCCTGGCGGGCCTGTCAAACCCGCACACACCCGCGCCTTTCCTTGTGGTACACGTTCTCAACCTGTTACAACTAAGACAAATTTTATCAATCTTAATACGACCCTATCAATTTGTTTTAAGATAATCGCATCGGTTGGATGTACAACGGGCTAATCTTCGCCGGCCCATCATCCGCTAACCGACATTCAACACGGAATCTGACGGATTACCGCTTGAATCGCGCAACGCCACCCTGGTGAAGCAAGCGCGCACGCCCCTTTTTGGATCACCGCTGGCGGTCCGCGACTTTTAGCTTCTCGCCGACCTGCATCGCATTTAGCGCGGCGGTGTAGCGGACCTTGTAAACCTCGGGGCGCTCCAGGGACTTGTGCTTCGGATCGAGCTTCGCAAAGCCGGCCAGAAATTCCTCGCGCGCTTGCGTCAAGGTTTGCGCGGGCTGGATCCGGTGCCCGTACTGGACGGCGAGATTGAGCAACTCCGTAATCCGATCGGGCGTCGGTTTGAATTCGCGGGCGACGGTGCCGGTGCTTTCTTCGATAACGCCGATCAAGTCCAGGTAGGGTGCGCCGGCGCGGCTCCAGGCGCGGAACACCTGCTTGCGGCCCGGCAAGGTCAACTTGTTGCGCGCGGTCTTGACCCTCGGCTCCGCGGCGTACTCGACCAGCTTGTAGGTCATGTCGAGCGACGGCGCGTCCGCGCTGACCACCATCGCGGTGCCCACACCGAAGGCGTCGATTGGTGCCTTGCCGCGCACCAGCTCGGCGATTGCATATTCGTCCAGGTTGCTGCTGGCGAAGATTGACGTTTGCGTCAGGCCGTGGCCGTCGAGCGCCTTGCGCACGCGCTTGCTCAAATCGGCCAAATCGCCGCTGTCCAGCCGCACCCCGAGCAATTCCACTCCGGTTGGCTTAAGTTCAAGCGCCACCTGCGCGGCGTTCTCCGTTCCCTTGAGGGTGTCGTAGGTATCAACCAGCAGCGTGCTCAGCTTGGGGAAGCTCTTGACGAAATTGGTAAAAGCGTCGCGCTCGCGCTCATGCGCCATGACATAGCTGTGCGCCATCGTGCCGTAGATCGGAATCCCATAGCGCTTACCCGCCAGCACGTTGGCCGAGCCATTGAAGCCGGCCAGGTAGCTGGAGCGCGCGGCGACCAGGCCGGCGTCCGCGCCCTGGCATCGGCGCAGACCGAACTCAATCAGCCGCCGCCCCGCGGCCGCGCCGTAGGATCGCGCCGCCTTGCTCGCGATTAGCGTGGCGACACCGATTTGATTTATCGCCAGAGTCTCGAGTAGTTGCGCCTCGATCAGCGGAGCGTCAATTTCCAGAATCGGCTCTTCGCCGAAGACGATGGTACCCTCGGGCATCGCGCGGATGTTCCCGGTGAAGCGGAAATGGCTCAGGTAGTCGAGGAACTCGGGCTTGAAGAGCTGGAGCGAATCGAGGTAGGCGATCGCGTCGGCGTCGAATCGCAGTGCCTCGACGGCTTCAAAAAAGCGCTCCAGGCCGGCCGCTACGAGATAGCCGCGGCGTTGCGGCAGCCGCCTGACAGACAGGCTGAAACAGGCGGGTTCATTGAAACCGTGCTCCAGATAGCTGGCCGCCATCGTGAGTTCGTAGAGGTCGGTGAGCAGGGCAACTTCGTCTTGATCGAGATGCAGGTCGCTGGTCATAAGCAGCAATCATGCGTTCGGGCTCGCGTCGAAATCAACCGGCTGCCTCGAAAGGTCGAGGCAGCGCAGGGTCGAAGGTGCCAGCGGTGTAAAGCGGTCGGATTTAGACTGGCTGGATCAAGGTTATGCCGCCGCCAAAAGTTCTACCGGGCCAGGTACTCGATCGCTCTGTGGCCGCGAGGTGCCTTGACGCCAAGTTTATCCCAAGGGAGGTGAATCCCGCAGGACAATGCCCAGGAATACGAGCAGGCGCGGGCTGGAACTAGTTGCGAAACATACAGGTTCCAAACCGGCACAAGCCACTGGGCTGATGGTTCACCGTACGGCGCATTAGCGCCATCTGCGGCCCGTTCCAGATGTCCCAGAAATCATCGTCATAGAGATTGCCGACGGTGGTAGCGTCGAGATACATGTCGCACGGCGCCACGCTTCCGTCGACGCCGATGAAGCATTCCGACCAGGCCAGAAAACATTTGCGATCGGGGTTGTTGGCAGGATGCTCGGCCATCGCCGCAAGCGGACGATAGAACTCGCCGGCCTCGGCTGACGCGCGTAGATTTTCCTCAAGCGCGGCACCAAACTCGCGCTCGACGGCAGGGCTGGAATTGAATGGCGGGACCGGGCGCACACGGATGCCAAGGGCGGTGCCGGCGCGAACCGCGGCAAGCATGTGGTGGTTGGCATCATCGGGCGTGTGCTGAAGTTTCGCCTGCTCGAGGTAGTCGAGATTGTGCCCGAAATTCTGGAGCGGCAGGAATTGGACCTCGCCAATTCCGTAATGCTTTGCCCATCGCACCAGGTCCGCGAGTTGGTGCAGGTTCGACTGTTGTGCAACGCATTGAATCCGCAGATTGAAGCGTGGATTCTTGACGCTGCGATTGAGCTCGACCAGATGCCGCAGCGCGGCTACCAGCTTGTCATACCTCGCGCCGACGCGAAGCCGTTCGAAATCCCGCGCTTCGGGACTATCCACGGAGATAGTCAGGAAGAAACCGCCTTCTACGAGGAGGCGCATGTTGCGTTCGGTGAACAGGCTACCGCTCGTGAGTAGCGCCGGGGTGAAACTGTAGTCGCGTGCAGTTTGGAGAATCGCTTCCACATTGGGGTGGAGCAAAGTTTCGCCATTGCCGTTGTACCAGACCATCATCGCGCCCGGAAACAATTGCTCGGCCACCTTGCGAAACAAAAACGGCGACATGAAGTGGATGGCTGCCTTGCGTGCGCGAGGCTCCAGATAGGCGTGAAAGCAGCTTGGACATCGTAAATGGCACAGCCAGGCCGTCTCCAGATAAAGCCTAAGCGGCGTGGACTTGACCCGGTCGATTTGCCGGGTCCGTTCTTCTACATTCAGTTTCGCGTTGTGTTCAGTCTGCTGCCCCGGGTTTCCGCCGGGGCCAAAGTGGCTGCGGCACCGATGCCAACTATCCTTGGTGGCGTTGTGGGAAAGCGCGCCCGCCGGATAGCAAACGACTTCGCGCTCCGTGCTCACTCTCAAGACCAGCAATCGAACTCCCAGCTTGCGCGGATCATCAGGGGCACGCCAGGTGCGTTCCAACGTGAAAGCGACGTGAGCTACTCCCGCGGATGCCACGCGCGGCGGGCGCACCGCGATCATCTGCTCTCCGACCTTGAGCATCCCGGTCTCGACCGCGAGGCCATTTATCAAAACTGAAAGCTTGGTCTCATGGTTCGAGACGAGGACCAGTGCGACCTCGCGAAGCGGCGCATCCTCGACAAAAAAGCCGAAGAATCGCCGCGACCAACGAAAGTCCTGCGTACCATCATTTTGAAGCAGGTCAAAGCCGTAGCCCAGGCACGATTTTCCCGCTCGTTCTTCCAACGCAATCGGCGCCTTCGGACGCCGCCTCACTAGCGAACCAAAAACCTCACGCCACTTTCTCATGGCTCTGACTCCGACGCTGGCAGGGCCAGACTACGAGCCCTAATTCACGATGTGAGACCGCGCGACTGCGCTCCCCTGCGCGTCGCGGCTAGTTCGGGCGGGTTGCCGGGCTCGGGAGGGGAGGGTGGTTTGGGTGGAGCGGCCGGCTCCGCGATGACGCGCATTTCCCCGCCTGCCATTCCACGGGTATGTTCCGCCATTTTCTTGAGCCGCTGATGGACCAGGTAGTTGATGGTGCCGGGCTCCGTGAGCGTGCCCGCCTTGACCCCGGTCAGTTGCTCGATCCCCCGGTCGATATGGTCGATCGGGTAGATATGAAACTCGCCGCGCTGAACTGCGGCCACCACTTCCGCCTGCAGCATCAGGTTGTTGATGTTGGCGCGCGGCACCATCACGCCCTGGGTGCCGGTCAATCCAACCACCTTGCACAACCAGTAGAAGCTTTCGATCTTTTCGTTGGCCCCGCCGATCGCCTGCACGTTGCCGTATTGATCGACCGATCCGGTGACCGCCAGGTCCTGACGGATCGGCACCCCGCTGAGCGCTGAGAGCAGCGCGTAAAGCTCGGTCGAGCTGGCGCTGTCGCCGTCGATCCCGGAATAGGATTGCTCGAAAGCGATGCTCGCGCTCATCGCGACCGGAAAATCCTGACCGAAGCGGTTTCTCAGAAAGCCGGACAGGATCATGATGCCTTTGTCGTGGGTCGAGCCCGACAGCCGCGCCTCGCGCTCGATATTGATGATGCCGGATTGGCCCAGCGAAACGGTGGCGGTGACCCGCGACGGCCGTCCGAACGCATAGCCGCCCACGTCGATTACCGCCAGGCCGTTGATCTGGCCCACCTTGGAGCCCTTCAAATCAACGATCAGTACGCGTTCGGTGATCAGCCGGCGCAATTCCTCCTCGACGTAGTTAAGCCGCAGGATACGCTCGGACAAGGCGCGCTCCACATGATGCGCGGTGACTTCGTTGGCGCCTTCGGCGCGCGCAAAGTAAGCCGACTCCCGCGCCAGATCGTCGATCGGCTCCATCTGCGTCAACACCCGGCCGCGCTCTCCCGCCAGGCGCATCCCGAACTCGACGATGCGGGCCAGGGCGGCGCCGTCAAAGGGCGGCAGATGCTCGTTGCGGGCAAGCCACGCCACCCGCGCCGCGTAATGTCTCACCGCGTCGTCTTTGGCCTCGATAATCGGCCGAATCTCGGCCTTGATCTTGAACAGTTCGGGAAAGCCGGTGTCGTAAAAGTAAAGCAGATTGTAGAGGTAGCGCGTGCCCAGCACGATCACCTTGTTGCGAATCTCGATCGGTTCGGGCTTAAGCCCACTGCTGAAAAAGAACTGGTAGGGTTCGAAGGTTTCGATCGTCATATAGCCGGTTTTGAGGCTGCGCTTGAGCGTCTTCCAGACCCCCGGCTCGGCGATCGCATCTTCGAGGTCAATCACCAGAAAGCCATGATGCGCCTTTTCGAAAGAGCCGGCGATGATGCGGGTGAAGTTGGTGGTCGCGCGGCCCATCGGATCGGTCCAGCGCTCGATGGTGCCGAACAAGTTGTTATAGGTGGGCGCGTTCTCGCTGATGACCGGCGCGCCATGACGGTCGGAGTTATCGACCAGCAGGTTGACCTGGTACTCGGGAAATCCCGCCGCCGCCTGCGAGGCCATCATCATCGCCAGCGGATTGCCGGGCTCCGGCCGTCCCTCTGCCGGAACCTCGCGGAACCGATCCAGATGGCTCAGCATGTGTTCGCGACCTGTTGGAGGTACTTGGTTACAGCGTCATTTTCGAACCGCCGCGCCAGTCCTTCGATCGCCGGCGTGATCACCCGGCTGGCGAAGGAGCGCTCGATCGCCCGGATGTCCTTGACCAGTTCCTGCATGATTTCCTGCTGGCGGCGGACCACGGTCAGAAACTCTTCCTGCAACTCGGCCTGGCGCTTGCCTAGCTCTGCCCGCTGCTCATCGGTCAGTTGTGACATCTCGCGTTGCAGGGTTTCGGGGGAGTCGGGGACCTTGCCGTTGAACAGCGGGATGAAGATCAGCTGGCCGTTGGGCGCGGCATTGATCGCAAAGCCCTTTTCCTTGGCCCGGGCTTCGAGCTTGGTGAACAGCTCCTGGGCCAGACCGTTGTACTTGTCGCGCAGCGCATTGCGCTCCTGGTCGAAGTCTTCCTGGCGAAACGCCTTGGGTAACTGCTCCTTGACGTAGGCGATCAGCTCGGCCATCCGCTCGCGCAAATCGCGGCCCTGGCCCGGCTTGAGGTAGATAGCGATCGGTGCCTCCGGGCTTTTGAAATTGTTGACGTAAACCCAGTCGCCCGGCGTCGGCATGGTGGCCGCCTTTTCGCGCAGCAGGCGCAGGATCGCTTCGCGCTCGGTGGCGCCGCGCACCCCGGTGACGAAAACATTGTAGCCTGGCGCCTCAATGCCGATTGCGAGCCGGACCGCGTCCAGCACGCGCTCCTGGCCGAGCAACTGGTCGTCGTGAGAAACGGCGGCGGCTCGTTCGAGTTCCTCAGGCGCGACCGGGGCCAAGCCGCGCAATTCGGAAGCCTTAAGCTCGGGGGCCGGCGGAGCGGTCTGTAATTCGGTTTTGGACTCCGGGTGCGGTTCGGTTTGTCCGGGCATAGAGGTTACCCATCATGATGGTAAAAGGCCGCCGTTACTTCCGTTGGGAACGCGGCGGCCTGGTTTGTTTTGGCAATAAGACGGTAAGAATTCGGTTGGCCCACTTGGCGGTTACCTTCTCGGTTTCGATCGCATCCGAAAAGGTCAGCAAGCGTTCCCAAAAGTTGTTGTCGCGGCCGGCCCGCGCGGTCAGGCGATGCTCTCCCACGACGAGCTCCAATTCCGATGGCTTGAAAGCGCCGGTGTAGAGGCGAACTTCATAGACGTCGCTGCGTTCCAGCACCACCGCCGGATCATTCTCGCTGGCAGGAGCGTGCCAGCGGCCAATCAACAACTCATCGAAGAGTTCGTCAAGCTGGCGTTGGAAATCGTCGGCGGTCGGAGCAAGAAACCTTGGCACAAGCGAACCTCTTGGGGTTCATTGTGGACATTAGCTGCCGCGGCGTCCAGTTTTTTTGCTTGGATTCCCTTTAATAGCGCCAGCCGGACTTGCCCATCGATGCGTCCCGGCGTATCTTCCCATCAATGCCGACGATTGCGAAAATTCTCGCGCCCACCGATTTTTCCGAAGACTCCGCTAACGCTCTTCAATATGCCGAGGAATTCGCGCGCAAGTTCACTGCCGAAATCATTCTTATTCATGTAGCTCAGGCATTGGCGCCGGTTAGCTTCGGCCTGGAGCCGGGCATCACTCCGGATCCACTGGCCCTGGAAACTATCGGCAGGATCGCCGAGGAGCAACGCCTGGCCGCTCAGCGCGAACTGGATCGGACGGTGAACCGGCTGCGCGAAAGCGGGCTCAAGGCGCGCGGCTTGCTGCGCGTGGGCGCCGCCTTCATGGAGATTCTCACGACGTCGCAGTCCGAGGGGGTTGACCTGATTGTGATGGGAACTCATGGACGCACTGGCTTGGCGCATATCCTGTTGGGAAGCGTTGCGGACCGGGTCGTCCATAAAGCGCCGTGTCCGGTCATGACGGTGCGCCATCCCGATCGCAAATTCAAGCATCCCCTGGACAAATAGCGTCTGGAAAAATAAGCCAGTGCGCTCGATATCCCGGATTCCGGTTGGGGGTCTGGATTCAACAGACCGGTGCCATTTGTGCGCCCTGCCGAAGCGCTACCGATACCTCAGTGGTCCACAATGCGAGCAGTCCGCTGAGGTGGCCGTTCTGCATGAGCGCACATGAATCCCGCGACCCGACGCGCCAACCTCGCACTTTGGACCTTCGCCGCAGTCCCGACCCTGTTTGCTCTGGTGGTGCTTTTCGCCCCCGCGATTCAGGGTGTGGTGATGTCTTTTGAGCGCGGAGGGCCGAGCCTGGCTAATTATGCGTTGGTGCTGCGAGATCGGTTCTTTTGGCGGGCGTTGGCGGGCAATCTGATTGTGCCCGCGGGGAGCCTCGTAGTCGAGTTCGTAATTGGATTGGCGTTGGCGCTGACGTTGAGCGCGCGTCACGGACGGATTGCGGCGGTTGCCGATATCGCGGCGATTTTACCCTTCGCCATTCCGGAAATCGTCTTGCTCGCAGTGGCCCGCTATATCTTCATGCCGCGTGGTTATTTAAACGGCGCCCTGGGGCTGCTGGGCATCGCTCCGCTGCCTTGGTTGGTGCCGGGTTCCACGTTGTCGTTCGTGACCGTCATCCTCGTCGATGCCTGGCATGTGACGCCGGTGGTGATGCTGATTCTCGTCGCCGGCCTGCAAACTATCCCGCCTGAGCTTTATGAAGCGGCGCGCCTGGACGGCGCCGGTACCGTCGCCATCTTTCGCCATATTACCCTGCCGCTGCTGGCACCGGCGATGCTCGCCGCGCTGGTCCTGCGCGGCATCGACGCGATGCGCATTTTCTCCACGACTCTGGTGCTGACCGGCGTGGAAGGAGTGCCGGTGATCTCGACCTACGCGTACCATTTATGGACCGACGCGCAGGAACCGCGACTGGCGATGGCGGCGTCGGTCATCCTCGCCTTGCTCATCGTACTTGGCTGCGCTGGCCGGGTTGGCAATTCGCCGTGTCCCGATGATCGGGCGGGCGTTATGACTCCGGTCATCCTCCCGAGTCGCGCCGATTCCAATTCCGGCTTCGGCTCAATCGCGTTCATTATTGAGACCACCGTCATTGTTGCGGCCCTGATTCCGATTTACCTGCTGGTCAAGCAGGCGCTGACGCCCGAGCTCGAAAGCTTTGCCTGGCCTCCGGTTTGGGTCCCGCGCAACCTCACGCTGGCGCATCTGGAGAGCGTCTTCGAATTGGCCGAGCTTCGTTCCGCAGTCGTGCTCAGCGTCGGCGTGGCGATTGCCGCCGCGGTGCTTTCAACCGTGCTTGGAACGATGTTGGCTTACGCGATGGCGCGGCGCGAGCGGCTGCGTCAGGCCGGGATGGCGGCGGTCACGGCGGCCCGGCTGTTGCCGATGATTGCCGTGGCGCTGCCGCTCGCCTTGGTCCTGATTCGCGTGGGTCTTTACGACAGCGCCACCGGGATGGGTCTGGCGCTGATCCATGCCGCACTCGCCATACCGACTACTGCGCTCACTGTTTACAGCGCGTTCGTTGCGGTTCCTTTGGAGCAGGAAGAGGCGGCGTTTCTGGACGGCGCGTCGACCTTGCGGATTTTCCTATCAATAGATGTTCCCCAGGCCAAGGCGGCAATCGCGGCGTCGTTGGTCCTCAGCTTCATCATGAGTTGGGATGAATTCGGCTTCGCGCTGCTGATTCAAGTGACGCATCGAACCCTGCCGCCGCTGCTATACTACTACACGGTGTTTGGCGATGTCGGTCCGGCCAGCGCCCTGGCGCTGATCATGCTGGCACCGGCGGTGGCGGTGATCGTCGTGTTGCGGCCGATGCTCAAGGCCGGTCTGATTGCGGGGCCCCGGCGCTAGCCCTGACATAAGCGCTTAAGAAATCGCTTGCCGTTTATTTCCGGGCTAGAGGGCTAGTGGTATGGTCACGCGTGAGGCAAGCCGTCGCTGCTGGATTCTGTTCCGTAGCCCCGGCCTGCGACTGCCGGTTCTTTTCAATGTCCGCACATGACATAACGGTGGATTGTGCAGACCCAGCCCGAGTCTCGTGGTATGGCTTGTCGGCCTCTTGGTATTAAGAAAGGAAACGGCACGGAGGCTGGCGCTACGGAAGAAGAGACCCTATTTCAGGGCCAGCCGGTTCGCGCAACGGTCGATACGCGATCTTGAATCATGGCGGAACTTGAGATTCGTCAGTTGAGCCGGCGCTTCAAGTCGGGAGGCGGACTCGATGACGTCTCGGTGACGGTCGAGACCGGTGAGCTTTTCGTTCTGGTGGGCCCTTCCGGATGCGGCAAAAGCACGTTGCTGCGTCTAATCGCTGGGCTTGAACAACCTGACAGCGGTGAAATCCGCATCGGTGATCAATCCGCCGTGGACCGGCGCGACCTGATCGCGATGGTGTTTCAAAGCCACGCGCTCTACCCTCACATGACGGCCTTTGACAATATCGCCTTCCCGCTGCGCCTGAGGCGGACTCCCAGACTCGAGATCGAGCGCAGGGTCGCGCAGGCGGCAGCGCAGGCTGCGCTGCAAATCGACCTTAAGCGCCGCCCGGCTGAACTCTCCGGCGGCGAGCGCCAACGGGTCGCTCTGGCGCGCGCATTGATTCGCGAGCCGCGCGTGATCCTGATGGACGAACCGCTTTCCAGTCTCGACGCGCAACTGCGCGCACGGCTGCGGGTAGAGCTCAAGGAGTTCCAGAAGCGCACCGGCCGGACCATCATCTACGTGACTCACGATCAACTCGAAGCCTTGACCCTGGGGGACCGGATCGCGGTGATGCGCGCGGGCTCCGTGGAGCAGCTCGGTACCCCGACCAAGTGTATCAGCGCCCAGTGAATCTTTTCGTCGCGACCTTTATCGGTCAGCCGCCGATGAACATCCTGCGATGCCGCCTGCGCGACAGCGCGAGCCCGCCGCCCGGAGCCACCAGCGCCGCCGAGACGCTGCCACCAGCTCTGGAAATTGGCGACAAACTTGCGTTGGCACTGCCGCCAGAGGTTTGCGGCGAGGTCCTGCTCGGCATACGTCCGGAGGACCTAAGCCGCAATCCAAATAGTAACTCGGTCGGGTTTGAGGCTACTTTCGCGCGGGTCGAATTTATCGGGGCGGGTTTTCTCGCCTATGCGACAGTCGCAGGTCAGGAATTGACCGCTCTGCTCGATCATCCGGTAGAGCCCGGTGAGAGCCGCCGGCTATACGCACCGCATCGCGCCCTGCATTTTTTCGATCCCGTCTCGCAGCGTCGCCTGGGTTGAGGCGAGCTGGCAATCCAACATCAATCACGGCAGCTTGGTGCCGCTATCCAATGGATTTCCGGCTGGGTTGTGCCATAACGAGCGATGGGTATGGCGGCGGTTTGACCGCATCGAACCCGAATTACGACCGACATTGGAGGCGACCCGGATGGCTCCTTTGCGACATGTGATGGACGGCTACAAGGTTCTGGACTTCACGCAATTTGTGGCCGGCCCGACGGCAGGGCGGATACTGGCCGAACTCGGTGCCGAGGTTATCAAGGTGGAGATCGCGCCGGGTGGTGACGGCGGACGCGCCTACGCCACGTTTGAAGGCAACCGCAGCGCTTACTTCGTCCAGCATAACCGCGGCAAGAAAAGCCTGTGCGTCGATCCGAAAACGCCCGCCGGCCTCGAGATCCTCAAAGGGTTGATTGCCAAGGTCGACGTGTTTATCGAGAACTTCACTCCCGGAGTAATCGCACGGATGGGACTGGGTTATGAGACGGTTGCGGCGATCAATCCAAAAATCGTGATGTGCTCGCTGTCGAGCTTCGGACAATCCGGTCCGCTGGCGCTCAAGCCGGGATTCGATACCAGCGGCGCGAGCTATTCCGGTATTCTGGACATGCAAGGCGAAGCTGACGGACCGCCGGCTGGGATCGGCGGCGCCGTCGGCGACATCAACGCCGGCGCCAACGCGGCCAGCGCGATCGGCTTCGCGCTGCTGCATCGCGAGCGCACCGGTGCCGGCCAGTATATCGACATCTCACTACTGGACGTTTACTTCCATTGCCACGACCGCTCCGTGCATATCTACAGCGCGACTAAGGGCGCCGTCAGCCCGCGCCGATCCGGCAATCACAATCCGTTCTATTGTCCGGCCGGCATTTTCAAGGCCGGGGATCGATACCTGGTGATTATCGCGGTCACTGCGATTCACTGGGCCGCGTTATGCCGCGTCATGGGCCATCCTGAACTGGCGGACGATCCGCGCTTTAGCGCCAATGAGAAACGAGCGCGCAACGGCGTTGTCGAGATGGTCCAGCGAATGGCTCGAGAGCCAGCCCGCCGATGAGGCTGTGCGCCTGCTGGAGGAGGCGCATGTCCCGGTCTCGCCGGTGCTATCGGTGGCCGAGGCGGTCAACCATCCGCATCTGCGCGAGCGCGGTACCGTCGCGACGGTCAGCGATCCGGTGTACGGCAGCCTGGATCTGCCAGCATCTCCGCTGCGCTTTTCGCTGTTCCCGGCCGCTGAACCTGCAGGCGCCAATGCTCGGGGAACACAATACGGAGATATTGCAAACCCATTTGGGCTATTCAGCCGATCGGATCGGGGAGCTGGAAAACCAGGGCATTATTCATCGCGAGAATCGCTAAGCGCGGCGACTGGCAAAGTTGGGGAAGCGCGGCCGCGTGGATCTTCAGTGCAGGACCGCGTTGGCGATACGCTCGGCAAGTTGCTTTTTGACCGTGCGCAGGTCCTCGTTGGGATGCACCACGGCGACCACCGTCATGTCGCCCTTGCCGTCGCTGAGCACCGCATGAGCGATCAGTGCGGTATCATACAAGGACTCGGGGTGTGGCTTGAGATAATCGGGTGGTTCGGTCACCCGATTGAGTGGGTCGCGCGGGTCTGGCGCGGTCGGCGGGCCCGGCGAATAAGCGCTGATTACTGGCCGGTAATCGGGTTGCGCTGATACGGGTTGCCCAAATTTGAGATTATTGCCATAGGCGGTGGTCGACGGGTGGCCCTGCGCGACATATTCGGCGGCGTCGCCAGTGAGCGGTTCATTGGTGCCTTCCGAGAGCGACTGGTAGCCCGCCGCCTTGACCAGCTTGGCGACCCCCGGAACTCCGGGCGCCAGTTCCATCATCGAGATCCCGGGCTGCAGGACTCTTTGAGTGAATGCGACCGTGAGGGTAAGCATCTCGGGGCCGCCAGGGGATTTGCTTCGCCGGGCGACACTAAAATCGTCGCTCAACACCTGCTGCAGGACCGGATCGGTCGCAATCACCAGCACCTTGGTGTTGGACGGGACATCAATCGTCCCGCTGCTCGCCAATGTCGCCGCATGGGCGGGAAGCGCGGTAGCGATTGCCAGCAACAGGGCCAAGGAGAATATAAATAAGCGCACATTAAGATCTAAGTAGGTGCGGAGAAATCTTTCAAGAGGGCACATACTGAGGCGGATCGGCCGCTCCGGCTGGACTTTTCGCGCCGGGTGCGGAATAACGCCAGTCGTCGGCGCAATTGATTGGGAACCGATTACAGGCCAGGTGAAAGTAGTTTCAGCGTGATCAAACCATTGCTTCCGGAAAATTTTGGCCCCTTGCAGGGCGTGCGGATTATTTCAAGCGGCGTCTTCATCGCTCAGCCGTTTGCCGCCGGCTTGGCGGCGGAGTTGGGCGCCGAAGTCATCCACGTCGAGCGCCCTAAGGTCGGCGACGGCTATCCTGCCGTGCGCAAGGCCCAGGAAAGGCGCAATCTGCTTTGCGTCTCCATGAATCTGGATAAGCCCGCCGGGCGCGACCTCTTCCTGCGTCTGCTCGCTACCGCCGAGATCTGGTTCGAAAGCTCCAAACCCGGCACCTACCAGCGCTTCGGCCTCGACGACGAGGCCGTGCTCAAGGCGAATCCGCGTCTGGTCGTAGTCCATGTCTCGGGTTTTGGCCAGTATGGCGATCCGGCATACGTCGGCCAGGCTTCCTACGATCCCATCGGCCAGGCCTTCAGCGGTCTGATGGCGCAAAATGGGCTTCCCGACCCGGCCGCGCCGTCACTGCTTCAGCCCGCCACGCTCAGCTACCTGACCTCGTCCTTCATCATGTGGTCATCGCTCGCCGCTCTGCTTCATGCCCGCTCGACCGGGCAGGGACAAGCAATTGACATCGCGATGTACGAGGTCGCGCACAAGGTGCTGGGTGGCACGATGGTGGAATATTTTCGCGACGGCCACGTGCGTTCGCGCACCGGCAATCGGGGCGCGGGTGAGCCATTTGGGGGAACGTTCCGATGCGCCGACGGATGGATCGTCATTGCCCCGATTGATGAGTCTGGGCGAATCGATGCGGCAATCGGAGCGCCGGCCGCCGGGACGCAGCCTGCGGCGGCGCTTGAATCCTGGCTGGCTGCGCGCGATTGCCAGGAAGCGGTACGCGTCCTGTCGGAGGCGGGCATCGCGTGCTCCAAGGTGATGTCGGCTAAGGATATGGCCGAGGATCCCTATTACCAGGCTCGCGGCGTGGATATCGAGTGGAAAGACCCGGAGTTGGGGCAGGTTCGCGGCGTCGGGATTGTGCCCAGGTTCTCGGCCACGCCAGGCAAAATCTGGCGCGGCGCCGCCACCGTCGGCAAGGACAACGAGATGGTGTACCAAAAGCTTCTGGGCCTGAGCGACGACGAGATCCACACGCTCACCACCGAGAACATTATTTAGCGTCTGAAGCGAGGTTTGAGTTGTGTTCTCTGCCCTTCGGCGGGTTCGCGTGAAACGTAAGATCATCGCATTCCATAGAGACGAAAAAGACGACTGGGTGGCGGACCTCGATTGCGGCCACGGCCAGCATGTCCGGCACGATCCGCCGTGGCAGATACGACCCTGGGTACTGACGGACGAAGGGCGTCAGACGCGCCTCGGTGCCGAGTTGGATTGCAAGAAATGCGACGAGGAAGGTCCACCTCAATCGAATTGAGAATCACAGCACGTTGGCGGTGGGCTTTACATCCTGCGCCTGAAGGCTGACGATTCCCTCTATGAACCTACCGCAATCAAGTCGGCTTCAGTTCACTCCGGACCTGAATATCTGCCGGGTGCTCAACGGCATGTGGCAGGTTTCGGGAGCACATGGACGAATAGATCCAGAGGCGGCGGTCGAGAGTATGTTCAGTTACCTCGATGCGGGTTTCACTACCTTCGACCTCGCCGACCACTATGGACCTGCCGAGGATTTCATCGGCGAGTTCCGCCGCCGCCTTGCTGCCCGCCGCGGCCATGACGCCTTGTCGCAGGTGCAGGAATTTACCAAGTGGGTGCCGCCGCCCTCCGCGATGACCCGTTCGGTGGTCGAGGCGAACATCGATCGGTCTTTGCGCCGGATGAACGTCGATTCGCTGGACCTGCTCCAGTTCCATTGGTGGGAGTATGGCGACGAGCGCTACCTCGACGCCCTGGGCCACATGGCGGACTTGCAGCGCGCGGGCAAAATTAAACATCTCGCGCTGACCAACTTCGACACCGAGCATCTGGCGACGATCCTGAACCACGGCATCCGGATCGTTTCCAACCAGGTCCAGTACTCGCTCATCGATCGCCGGCCGCAAATCAAAATGGCGGGGTTGTGCCGCGACCACGGCGTCCAGTTGCTCACCTACGGCACGGTTTGCGGCGGCTTGCTTAGCGATCGCTACCTGGGAGCGCCCGAACCGCGCCGCGCGGAACTCAATACCGCCTCGCTGCAAAAATACAAACGCATGATTGACGCGTGGGGCGGATGGGCCTTGTTCCAGAAACTCCTGTCCGTGCTGGATGAGACCGCGCGCAAGCACTCGGTCAGCATCGCCAACGTGGCGACGCGCTATATCCTCGACCAGCCCGCTGCGGCCGGCGTGATTCTCGGTGTGCGCCTCGGCCTATCCGAACATATCGCCGACAATACGCGTGTCTTCGGCCTCAAGCTTGATGCCGATGATGTGACGCGAATCGAGGCGGCCCTGGCGGATTCGCGCGATCTGTTCGCGGCCATCGGCGACTGTGGCGACGAGTATCGCTGAGCGGGCTGTAACTGCGCTCTCTTGTCCGGCGATGGAATGGCGCGGCCTATCTCGCTTGGATATCAATCGAGTTAATGTCAGCGGCGGTGAGGGCCAGCAGGTCC
This sequence comes from uncultured Pseudomonadota bacterium, assembly GCA_963824565.1. Classification (GTDB taxonomy): domain Bacteria; phylum Desulfobacterota; class Binatia; order Binatales; family Binataceae; genus JAJPJA01. The sequence goes on from CAWGQB010000028.1 coordinate 431,216, forward strand.
CGGTCAATCATTGCCAGAAAGGACTTCACTCCCTCTGCCGGGATTTGGCCGTGCGCCAGCGATTTCTTTAATGGTTGCACGAGGGTTTCCGCGACCGTTCTGCTTTCCCTTAGCGCCGCGAGCCGAGCGGATTCATCCGTGCGTCCGCTCATGGACTTGCGCGCTGTGTCCAACACCCCGAGCAACGTGTGGAGACGGCCCAATATCTCGGCGTTAGCGCCACGCAGAGTTACATCGAAGCCGCCCACTCCGGGCCGGGAATCCACTTTGATGCGGTCGGCCTGGTCAACCGGCGGAGCAAGCCGGACCGCCGGATTCAGTCCCGCCGCCAGCCAGGCGTTCCACGCCGCCGCCGCGTTTGTGCCGCGTTGTTCGGCGAGCACGATCACATAGTAGAAATGCTCCAGCGCCTTGCAAAAGCGTACGAACTCCGTGCTGATCGGCATCGCCGCCGCGCCCACTCTGATATGTAATTCAGCCATTTTGATTCTGTTTGACCTCAAAGCGAAAAACGACTTGATTCGTCCCTTTCACTTGTCCAAGGACAAGGGCCATAAGCCATTCGCCTACGGGGTTGGTGTCAGCGCGCGGTTCGGATCGAGATCGAAGAACTCGCAGACGTTGTCAACCAGCACCTGGCGCCGTATGGTATCGGGCACGCCGTCAAAAATCTCCGCGAGGATCTGCCGGGAATCGGGATAGCTGCCGATACTGTGCGGGAAATCCGTTCCCCACATCAGCAGGGCCGGATCGATGAACTGGCGCAACTGCATCACCACGCGGTCGTGGATGAAGCTGAAGCGGCAATGGTCGCGGTAGTACTGGCTCGGCATCTTCTTAAGGTTGACGTCATGGTAGCGGTACCAGCGCAGATAAAACTCGTCCATCCAATTCAGCGCGTGTGCCAGCCACGCGCCCTGGGTTTCCGCGAAGTAGAATTTCAATCGCGGGAACCGGTCGAGAACGTAGAGCATCAGGCGGCCGATGGTGCTCGTGCATGGCCATCCCAATGCGCCGCTGGCGCACACCGTCCCTTCGCGGCTTACGCCCTCGTAGGGCTTGATGGGACCGCCGAAGTTTCCGTGCGGGGTCATCTTGACATCGAGATCGAGCGCCGCGGCCCAAAACCGTTCATCCTGCTCGGGCACCGGGTCGGGGCTGCCGTTGGGCCACATCGAAAGCGCCGCCGCGCGCAGACCCAGCTTTTTGATCCGCTCCAATTCGGCGGTCGCATCGGCCACTCCGCTCTCCGGTAGCATCGCGACGCCGATCAGGCGGTCGGGCGCCGCGGCGCAGAACTCGGATACAAACGTATTGTAGGCTTGCACGATCGCAAGGTAGCAGTCCTTGTCCTTGGGGATCATCTTGCGCATCAGGCCCTGGCCGTACACCGGAGGGAAGAGAACCTCGGCGTCCAGCCCGTCGGAATCCTGCTCGCGCAGGCGCTGGGCGGCGTTGCCGGTGCCGGGCCGGGGCGAGCCGTCGGGAAAGTGGTAGGTCGCGGCGGCTGCGGGAACGTATTCGTCGTAGTGCAGACCGCAGTATAGATTACCGATGTTGTCGCGGGTCCATTGGTCCATGACCCAGACCTCGGTGCCGTCGCGATTGCGCACCAGTCGGGGCGCCTTGTCCTTGTATTTCGAAGGAACCCGGGTTGACCAATCCAAAGGAACTTCGAGATGCCCGTCCGCTGAGATGGTTTGATATGTTCGCATTGGAAGCCTCCTCCTCGAGATCGAGGAAGTAATCGTTTCGGCTGATGACCATACAAAACTAATTCCGTGGCCTGATGGGTACAAGTAGGCGAGTCCAGCGGTTGGGTGCCTGAAAGGTAAGAATTCTTACCAAAACTTGCATCTGCGCTCCGCCTTCAGAAGCGCGATGTCGGGCACGAGCATTTGTGTAGCTGCTGTAACGCTATGCTCTGCCGGCCAGCCGTTTGATTTCAGTGACGTTCAGGATCAAATGGCGTCCTTGACGCTGCACTATTCGCTGCTCGGCGAGATCCTCCAGCAAAGCGTGAACCTGCTGGCGCGAACAGCCAACCATCGCGGCCAGGTCTCTTTGCGAAAGCTTCAGATCCATCAGTGTGCCGCGCGAATCCGCGACGCCGAATTTTCGCGCCAGCTCCAGCAAGACCGCCGCCAGACGCATCATGATGCGGCCTCCGGACGTCTGCCAATATCTTGCAAGCATCGCCAGCGCTTCGCCGAAAATCAGGTTCACGGCCTTATCCAAGTCCTTGTTCGAGGTTCCGATCACGGCTTCAAGGAAGGGTGCGCGCGGCAGCGTAAGCAGCATGCACTCGGTAAGAGCGTCGGCTCTCACCCTGGGCGCATCTTTGAAAAACAGTTTCGAAAGCAGGCCGCCGGGTCCGGCGATTGACAGGACCGTGCGGTTGCGCGCACCCGCCGTATATTGCAGACGCACCGCGCCGCGCAGCACAAAGCGCACGATGTCTCTGCCGATGTTGATAGTGGAGTGCGCCCTCACCCGTTCGATTCTGCTGACGGCGCCCAGTTTCCTGATCGATTCATCAGGCAACCATCCAAGCCCGGCGAGTTGGCGAAGTTGCTCTTCCCGCTGTTGGGAACTGTCTGCTTTGTCCAGGCGTTTGCGATTCGCGCCAACACTCGCTGACCTCGCAGAGCGTCTTTGCTTTGCGGCGGGATTACGATTCGTTTCCAATGCCGCAGCCGTGCGTCAGGGGCTTGGCGAACGCCCTACACCATCAGGGTGCCGCCGTTTACGTGCATCAGCGCGCCGGTGTAATAGGCGGCCTCGTCGCTGGCCAGGAACAGAGCGGTGTTAGCCAACTCCTCGGGCTCGGCGATACGGCGCAGCGGCACCGTTTCGATAATCGCCTGCTCCATTCCGGGGTTGCGCTCCAACGCCGCGCCCAGCATCGGCGTGCGCACTCCGCCCGGCGCAATCGCGTTGACTGTGATGCCGTGCGGCGCAAGTTCCAGTGCCAGCACCTTGGTCAACATCCAGATCCCCGCCTTGCTGACGCAGTAATCGCTGCTGTTGACCGCGGGACGCAGCGCCATGATCGAGGATATGTTGATGATTCGGCCGCCGCGCCCACCCTTGACCATCGCGCGAGCCGCCGCGCGGTCGACCAGGAAGACACCATCGAGGTTGACACTCAGTACCTCGCGCCACTCGGCAAACGGCTTGTCGACGATTGCACGATGGCGATCCTCGGCGCCGCCGAAGCCGGCATAGGGAATTGCGGCGGCCGCGACCAGGATATCGATGCCGCCGAGATCGCGCACCGCGCGGTCAACCATCGCGTCGACTTGCGTCTCGTCGCTGACATCGACCTTGTGCGCGACAACTTTGCGTCCCGCCGCACCCAACTCCTTGGCCAGTTGTTCGCCAGCATGCAGATTGCGGTCGGCGATCAGCACGTTAGCGCCTTCCGCGACGAATCTGCGGGTGGTCGCGCGTCCGATGCCACTTGCTCCGCCCGTAATTATGGCGTTTTTGTTTTCAAGACGAAGACTCATAATCGTTTTGATTCCTTGCGTTTGCGCACCGTTTAATACCATGCGCGCGAAAGTCCTCAATCACAAGAACGCGCCGAAGCGCTGGGTGTAAAAGCGATAAGTCTCGGTCACCGACTGCGCATCCAGGCCGTACTTTTGCAGCGTGACCTGGTGTGAGCCCTTGGGGTTGTTGGCTTGCCACGCCTGCATCCGCTTGATCGTGTCGTCGCTGAGTTCCCAGCCGAGCCATTGGTAGAGGCCGCGAATCTCTGAAATCGGATCGTCCATGAACTTGCGGAAGGCGATATCGTAAAAGCGACTGGGCCCGATGCGATCGCGCAGGTTCATCAGGCGTTGGATCGCCGTGGCCCATTCCGTCTGCGCATGGCGCGCATACCAGAGTTCGAGCGGGTCGGCGAGCAAGTCGCGTCGCGTGGACCACAACAGGTCGCTGATTGACGGCATCACCTGTACCGGATTTCGATGGGTCATCACGAAGCGGGCGTCAGGATAAACCTGGTTGAGCGCATCGATATAGAGCATGTGGGTAGGCGATTTCAGACTCCAGCGCTTGGGGGGACAGCGCCATTGCAACAGCTTCAGCACGCGCTTGTGGTAGTGGTACGCGGATTCCATGTGGCAGGCGGAAGAGTTAACCCAATCGATATATGACGGCACGTGCAAAAACGCCTCGAACGCCTGGAATCTGAAATCGAGAAACATCAATCCGAAGCACTCGATCGGTCCCGTGGGGTCCCACGGTATCATCTCGCGCCGTTCCGGACAGCGTTGCAAACCGGCCTCCATGTTGGCCGCGCACACCGCGATTCGCGGGTCGGTGTGCTGAGTCGCGGCCTCTGGCGGCGGACAGGGTTTCTCATTCTCCCAGGTTCGCACTGAGCGGGTGTGGGGATCCTGTGCGAGCATGAACGCGAGCGCCGTGCTCCCTGTGCGCGGCAACCCCACGCCAAACAATGGTGCGACGATTTGCTCTTCGTCGATCTCCGGATGTCTGCGGTACCAATGCTCGACTTCAAGCCGGTTGATCAAAAGACCGATGAGCATCTCGGGCACGGCGAGCCGGCCGAGGTCGTTGAGTTTGCTTTCGGTGTCAATCGCGACGACCAGACGCTCGAGCCCCTCGCGAAACGAATCCGGCCCGAAGTCCTCCAGTCCGCTGCGCGAACGCGCAGCATCAATCAATTCCTGAACTTTCATCGCGCCTCCTGAGGTTGTCCTCTCGGAAGATTGCTCAGCTAGATTCCGTAGCGGCGGTTGATTGCCTCTGAACGCGCCGAGATAGCGCGGCGACGCTCCTGTTCAGTGACTACCGGTTCCCCGTCGGGGAACTCCATCCGCACGTCTGCAAGCTTGACTACCTTGGCCGACGGCTGCCGCGGCGCGGATCCGGTCACGCCCTGCCAGCGCAAAAAGATGGTGCCGCGCGGACGGCCGCAGGTGTCGAGCCAGTTGGGCACTCCGGGATCCCGCTTGCTGACCACATAGCGATGCTTGCCGTCGCGGCTTTGGTAGGCTTGGCCGGGTTGCGCATAGCTGGTCTGGCGATCGCGGTAGTCAAAGGTGATGAACCAAAAGAGGTCCGCCATCAGGATATTCGCGTAGCGCACGCTGACGGGCTCGAAGGTCAACACCAGCGCCTCATCATCGGCGAGATTATATTTGCCGGCGCTAATGAACTGCCCGGCGATACCGCCGACCGTGGCCCACGGCTGGGCTATCGCGTTGACCGGAGTCGGCCCCACCATGTTATCGTTGAACTCGATCCAGTAGCGGATATGCGCGGTTAGCAGGCGACCGGATTCGCGGATGCGCGCGGCAATCTGCGCCGGGCTGGGGGTGGGTGCCGGGGTTCCTTCGCCGCCGACCCGCTCGATGAATACCTCGCCCTTGCGCTGATCGGGCCAGTCGTCGCCAAAGCATTGGCGCATCAGGACGATCGAGGCGCCAGGGCCGCTTTTGAGCCAATTACGCGGTTGCGGATTGCGGCTGATAATCACTTCGTAAGTGCTGTCGGGATTGAGCTGGAGGCGGCTTAGATCGAGCTGGTCGATTATCTGGGCCAGCGAACCGTCGCCGGGATTGCCGGCAAAAATCTGAAACAGGAAATCGCTCGCGGTGCCACGCGTTCCCTTGATTCGATACTCGCTCGCGTCGTCAACCCAGGCATAAGCATAAAGGTTGTCGGGGTTGTCCAGGCCGTACTTGGAAAAAGTGTCCTGCGACCGGCGGAAATAAGGATGGGCGGTATCGACGTTGGCCATCGCCATCTGGGTGATTTTCACCATCAGCCCCATCAGGTACGCGTAGCCGTCCGCGCGCTCCTGGGCCGAGAGTCCCTGGGCGGAGTCGATTAGCTGTTGCGCCTCGCGCAGGTAGTTGTGGAACCCATCCATCGCCTCCTTTAGTGCCTGGCTTTCATCCGCAGCGCTCATGAATTGTCCTCCCGCTCTTCGCTCGCTGTTTAACAAAATTCCGTAGCTCTCGGCTACGGCTGCTGCGATACCCGCGCGTGCCTTCCCTTGCAGCGGAAAAATCGGCACGCTACATAAGCCGAGAGAAATTTATGAGTGATACATTTGTGTTGGTGCATGGGGCGGGACACGGTGCCTGGTGCTGGGCCGCGGTGATTAGTCAACTGGAGCGGATGGGCGACCGCGTTTTTGCGATCGACCTGCCCGGTCACGGCGCCAGTAAGGTCCCTCGGGTGGAGGCGACGCTCGGTATGTATGTCGAAACCGTGGTGAAGTTTATCGAGGATCGTAATCTCGACAACGTCGTCCTGGTAGGCCACAGCCTGGGCGGAATCACGATCTCCCTTGTGGTCCAGGCTATTCCACGCCGTCTCAAGCGAGTAATTTATATTAGCGCAATTGTGCCGCGCGACGGCACGTGCGCGATTGATAACGTGCCGGCCAGCAACTCGATCGTGCAGGCGCTCGAAAAGGTGCGGTCGCCGGCGGACCCATCCGCGAGCTTCGATGAGGAACAGTTCCGCACCGCGTATGTCCAGGACGGATCGCCCGCCTTGCAGGATTTTATACTATCAGCATTGGTGCCCGAGCCGATTGCCCCGATGCTCGAGCCGGTGTCGATGAAGAGCTTCCACACCGCCGCAGTGCCGCAAAGTTACCTGTTTTGTGAAGACGATATTTCCAGCGGTGGATCGCCCCATTGGCATGAAATGGCCGGCCGTCTGGTTAATCCGACCACGCGTTCGGTAAAATCGGGTCATGAGATCATGTTCACCAAGCCGGTGGAATGCGCTCGCGCGCTGCACGAACTGGCGCAAAGCTAGTGGCACCGGCTGACGCCTTTTCTTTGGAGAAGGAGAGGGCAGGTCAGTTAATCGTCATCTTAGTTGGCAATTGTCGGCCGGAAGCTTGTCCGCATCGCCAATGAAAACCGGCGGCTGGTTGGGTAAACTGGCGTTGGTGATACTCAGCCTTATCGTTACGATGGCGCTGCTCAACCTCGCGATAGTCTTTGGAATGTATATCACGCATAACGATTTAATGTACCGCCGCGATCCGCTGCTTGGATGGCGCGTTTTGCCCAATCTCCGCGGCGCTCATTGCCCATATCTCACTTACACCGACGTTCATGGCTTTCGCATCGTGCCCGGCGAACCGGGCGATACACAAATCTACGACGTGATGATGTTTGGTGACAGCTTCTGCTTCGGGAGCTGGCTCAGTGCAAAATACACGTTTGCGGGACATCTCAAGGTCGATCATCCGCGACTTCGAATCGCCAACGCCGCCGTGCCAGGATACGGCACGGACCAGGAGCTGCTGGAGGCGGAGCGTTACGCGCCGATGCTCAAGCAGGGCGGTACAGTCATCCTGTTTACCTACATCAACGACTTCGACGATATCCGTGATCGCTGGAATGAGGTGAGGGAAAAACCTTGGTTTGAAATCACAGACGATGGCCTCGTTCTGAATCGGCCCGATTCCCTGGTGAATTCTTTTTTGTGGTCGGCGCGGGTGTTCGGCGTGCTGGCCTATGCGGGTTCGCTGGCGTTAAACGCGCAGCCACGGATTTATGGCGATGATAACTATGCGGCCAGACTTTATGCGGCGTTGGTTGAGCGGATGGCGGCGATGGTCAAGCAAAGGCGCGGCCGGTTCGTGGTCCTGTATGCTTCCGGGCGCGCGGCCCGCAGCGCGAAAGGGCGTCAATGGGCGGAAGTGGCACGGCAGGCGGCCGCGCACGCTGGCGCGGCCTTTATATCGCTGGACGAAAATATCAGCGCGCTCGGGGCCAATATGTTTATCGACGGCGACATTCATTGGAACGCGGCCGGAAACCGCGCCAACTACAATTATGCAGCGCCGCGCCTCGAAAGCCTCCTGCATACTCAGTAAGTTGGGAGAATGTTAACGTAGACGACAGGCTGAAAGCGCGCGCGCCTGTCCCATGCAGCCAACAGATCCGTCGAGATCTCTGGTCAGCTCTTGTGCCGCGCAATATCTATAAACTCCAGACACAGGCTGGAAGCCTGTGTCTGGAACATCCTTTCCCAGCTTCAGGTGAGGCCGCTGAAGGCCCAAGCTCAGGGTTCCAAGCACGATGCCTTTTGGCTATCGGCCGATAGAAAAAAGGTATTTTGCCTTTCGTACGGACCGGTGTAGTATCCGATGGAAATTGGGCATCCGGAGGAACAACCAACGTGAGCGCATTAAGGTTTATTTCGGCAGATTCTCATACCCTGGAGCCGGGCGATCTGTGGACCTCACGCCTGGACCACAAGTTCAGGGACCGGGCGCCGCATGTCGAACAGAGGAAGAGCGGCGTGATGCTGGTCGCTCCGGGGATGAGGCCGTTTGCAATTGGCGGGGTCAGTGCCAGCGGGAGAAGCGGCGAAGAGCTGAAGAAGCACTTCGGCACCGGTTACGAGGCCGCCCGTCCCAGCGGCTGGGACCCTGCGGAGCGGCTCAAGGACCAGGACATCGACGGGGTCGAGGCCGAGGTGCTTTACACCAGCCTGGCGCTGCCGATGTTCGCGCTGCCCGACCTGGAGCTGCAGCAGGCCTGTTTTCGCGTCTTCAATGACTGGATGGCCGAGTACTGCGGTTACAACCGCAAACGCCTGATTGGAATCGCCGCGATTTCCACCGACGACGTCGGCGAGGCGATCCGCGAGTTGGAGCGTTGCGCGAAGATGGGGTTGAGGGGCGCCCAGGTCAGCGGCGCGCCGCCCGAGGACAAGCCCTACAGCCATCCGATGTACGAACCGTTCTGGCAGGCAGCCAGCGACCTGCAGATACCGATCTCGCTACATGTTATCAGCGGCAGAAGAAATCTACCCAAGGCCAGCGAGGCCGGCGAGGAACCCAAGCCGCTGCCAACCGCGAATATCGTAACCAATTACCTGTTCCTGACCACCGAAGTTCAACACACTTTCGCCGAGTTAGTGGTCGGCGGCGTGCTGGAACGCTTTCCCAAGCTACGGCTGGTGTCGGCGGAAAACGACACTGGATGGCTGCCGCACTTCATGTACCGGCTCGACCACGGTTGGGATAAGTTCAGCAAGATTGGCAAGTATGCCCCTCTGTCGCTCAAACCGAGTGAGTATTTCAAGCGGCAGATATGGGCGACGTTCCTGGACGATCCGATCGGTCCCGCGACCTATAAATTCTACGGCGAAGACAATTACATGTGGGGTTCGGACTTCCCGCATTCCGACTCCACCTGGCCGCGCTCGCGCGAGGTGATAGAGCACGACTTCGCCGGACTGCCGGAGCATGTCAGCCGCAAGATGTTGTGGGAAAACACCGCGAAGCTTTACCGTTTGGATCTCAATTGATGTGAGGTAAGCGCCGCGCCATCGATGAGCGAAGTCTAGACAGGCTGAAAGCCTGGCCCACGCAGCCAATACAGACTGTAGTTCTTGTGTGACCACCTTTTTAGGCTGTCCAGTGGGGCGAGCGTCCCCGCCCGCCATAGGTGCGAGCGAGGGATGGCGGAGTAGCGGGCAGGGACGCCCGTAGGGACGCCCGCCCCACTGGCGTGGATTTTTGAGGAGCCTGAAGCGAAAATAATTGGTGCGCAAAACTAGAGCGCGCGAAATGTCATCCTGAGCGGAGGCTGCCGGAGTCGAAGGATCAACGCGAAGCGATTTTCTGCTGGCTGAGTGATCGAAAACGAATCGCTTCGCGTTGATCCTTCGACACGACTCGCGTTGCTCGCCGGCTCAGGATGACGTTCTCCTGGTTGTTAGCAATTGCAGTTGCAAAATTTCGCGGCAGAGGTAAACCGTAGAGCCAGGTACAGGGAGGCCGGAGCAGTGCGAATCGGATTTATCGGACTGGGTAATATGGGCGGCCCGATGGCGCTCAATATCATCAAAGCTGGGACCCATCAGGTCTGCGTGTACGACGTGCGCCGCGAAGCCGCCGCTCCCCATCTCGAGGCGGGCGCAAAGTGGGCCGACAATCCACGGGCACTCGCCGCCCAAAGCGAAATCATCATGACTTCGTTGCCGGGCCCTGCAGAGGTAGACCAGGTGGTGTTCGGCGAAGGTGGAATCGCGGACGGTATTCGTCCCGGCTCGATTTACGCCGACCTCAGCACCAACTCACCCTCGATGGTCCGGCGCATCGCCAGGGAACTGAAGGCGAAGGACGTCGACGTCCTCGACGCGCCGGTCAGCGGCGGGAAGGTAGGCGCAAAAGCTGCCACTCTGGCGGTAATGGTAGGCGGCGACGAGGCGGTCTTCCGCAAAGCACTGCCGGTCTTCGAGATAATCGGCGCCAAGGACCAAATCACCTACGTGGGCGCGATCGGCGCGGGCAATATCGCCAAGTTGGCGCACAATCAACTGGCGATCGTCACCTCCGCGGCGATTGCCGAGGCCTTCACGATGGGCGTCAAGGCGGGAATCGATCCGGAAGCATTATTGAAGGTAATCAAGGGCGCCGCTTTCGGCCGCGGGCTGCTGCTTTCAGGACTCCAGCCAGTGGTTTTCAAGGGCAACTTCGATCGTCCCGCGAGCTTCGCCCTGAAGCTGGCGCGCAAGGACCTAGGCCTGGCGACCGAATTAGGCCGCGAGTTCAACGTGCCGATGCCACTGGCGGCGCTGGTAGAGCAGGAACTGGCCGAAGCAATGGCCCGCGGCTTAGGCGACAAAGACGCCGTAATCACCTTCAAACTGCAGGAGGATCGCGCCGGCGTCAAAGTCCGGAGCAAATGACGAACGCGCAGCGCTGATGCGAATCGCCTCCTGTTGCCGAATAAGCCAAGGGAATCGCTTGCCGCTTATCTCTATGGGGGGCAAGTCACTCCCCTGGATTTGTTCCCCGTAGCGCCGGCTTCCGCGCCGGTTCTTTTCGACGTTGTGCTCATGACACAAACGGTGTGCCGACGGTGCCTTCCCCTCTGGCGGCTACCTATGGCGGGTACTTCTTCACCGGCAGGATTGGCGGATTCTAGTACCGAGAAAAGGAACCGGCACGGAGTCCGGCGCTACGGAAAACAGATGGTGGCCGCATCGCGCGGCAGGCCAACGACTCGGTCGCCACCGACTGTTTCCCATGGCGCTTATTTCAGGCCTATTTCAACGTGAAGGCGCCGCCCGGAGCTTTGCCCGAACTGGTGTAGGGCACGAACGGCGGATTGAGCATCTGCGCGTAGGACGGGCCCGCAACAGCGGCTGCCGGCCGCGTGAAGGTGATCTCGGTGTCGCTCAGTAGCTTCAATGGGATTCGCGGCGCGCCCCCGAAGGCCGCCCAGATTCACCCCGCCGTTGAACAAGTTCATCACCGTCAGGGTCGAGAATCCGGCGCCGTTGACCGTGATGGTCGAGCCGCTCTGGGTGACCGAACTGACCGTGATTTGTGCTCCGATCGGGACCGATACCGCGTTGCTCTTCATCGCGTAGGTTCCGCCAGTGCCGGCGTTGCTCACCACGAAGGAGCCCGGCCCGGTCACCGGTGAGTTGGGCAACCCCAACGCAGGCAGCGAGAAACGGAACTGGGTGGTGGTGAGGCTCGGATCGCCCGGATTGACGAAGAAGGGTCCGACCTTGCCACCGGTACATGCGCAGAAGAGGTCCACGGCGACGCCATTTTTGACATCAAAGCCGCTGCCGCCCAGCGTCACCGTGGTGCCTTGCACCACCACTGTCTCAACGTTGTTGGTGGCATAGCTGGGGCTGCTGCTGGTCGCGGCCAAGGGCTTGGTGTTAATACTGGTCAGACTTGGAATTCCCGCCATCGCCGAGCCCTGCAGCAGAGCATGAGCCGGATTCGATGACTTGAAACCCTCGTCGGTATTGATCACCACCACCGATACGAAGCCCTGCCCCAGTGGGATGCTGGCGGGGACCTTGAAGGTCAGCAGTGTGGGTGAGGTCGGAAGGTTAGGCTTTAGCGGTCCCTTGTTGAGCGGTCCACTCGAAGTGGCGACGAACAAATTGAGCACCGAACCGGGGGTGAATCCCTTCCCGCTCACGTTGAAACTGCCACCGAAGTCGATGGTCGACGGTATCCCGCTGATGATCGGAGTACCCGGCACCACGGTCGGCGTCGCGGTTGGCTCCCCTTTGGTCGGCTTCAGAGTCGGGATTTTGGTCGGCACCGGCGTCTTGGTGGGCGTCGGCGTTGGCGTTCCGGTCGGCGTCGGATAAATGAGCGCGATTCCAACGGGCTCCAAGAGCTGCGTATGGGAGCCCGCTATCACGGCGATGGGCTTGGCGTCACCGTTACTTCCCGGCGAATAGACAGTGACACTCCCCAGGTCCGTAGGGTCTCCGTTCCCTCGGTTCGCGACGTACATCTTGCCGGTGATGTCCACTGCGATGGCAAGGGGCGAGTCTAGCAACGTATCGGGGCCGCTGATTGTGGCGCTAGGCGTGACGTTCCCTTCACTGCCTGCGGGGAATATTTTCACGCTAGGAACGAAGTCCGTGACATAAATGTTGCCACCAGCATCCAGCGCGATTCCCGTCGGGTCGGTTATGCCCGTCGCAGGGTCACTAATCGAGGCGCTGGGCGTGACGTTGCCGCTGCTCCCCGCCGGATAGATTATAACCCCCTGAGTATACGAACAGGCTCACGAACATATTCAGCGAACCGGATGTCAATTCACCGACGGCCGGTCCTCCCGTATATCGGCTTTATCATCACTGGACCGGAATGGTCCTGAAGCTCCGGGGAGCCCGGATGTTCGGCGCGGAAAGCGAGTATACCACGGTGCTGATCGAACGCGGGGAGACCGCGGAATCGCGACGGCGCCGGTTGATGGCTCGATGGGGAGTGAGTCAGCGTGAGGCTGGAGTTTTATCGCTGATCGCGGAAGGCAAGACTGGCCCCGAGATTTCAATTCTGCTGAGCATCAGCCACGACACCGCCCGCAAACACACCAGCCGCATCTTTGAGAAGCTCGGCGTGGAGACGCGTGTGGCGGCGGCTTCAGTTCTGTGCGAATTCGCTTGAATCTTCGCGCGGAGCCTTGTGGGCGTCCTGAACAAGGTCGCCCTATTCGAGGGAAGGAGTCGTGAGCGCGAAGGCGGCCCGTACGCGCGAGCTGAGGGCGCCTGGCGCTGAGATTTCTACATTCTTTTTCAATATTCGCCCCCTGAAAGGGGGAGAAGGGCGCCGCTGCGGCGCCCCAGAGGGGGACCTCTTTCAGCGCGCCTTCTGAGGCGCGCGATTATCCGTCAGGGCTGCGTAGATCGCCTCCGATACATTTTCGATCTCGCAGTTTACCTGTTGATTCGAGAACCGCATCACTCGGTAACCTCCGCGCTCAGATTAGCGGTTCTTAAGGCATCCTGGCGCTCTTGCTCGGCATGCTGACCGCCGTCGAGTTCGAGAATCAGGGGCTGCGTGATGCAGCAGAAATCGGCGAAGTAAGGGCCGACCCGGTGCTGTCGGCGGAATTTGAATCCTCCAAGGCGCTTGTTGCTGCCACGACTTGCGTTCCTCAGCCGTGGAGTCGACGTGAAGCCGCGCCCTCGAGCGCGCGAAGTTTCGTGCTGGGAATTGATAAATCGCGCGCCTCAGAAGGCGCGCTGACAAAGGTCCCCCTCTTGGGCGCCGCGGCGGCGCCCTTCTCCCCCTTTCAGGGGGCGAATATTTAAAACGCATCGCGCGAGTTTCGATTCATCCCAAGCGCGCCAGTAGCGCGCCGGTCAGGTATTCGCCTTCGATGTGGCCGAGCATCACTGGATGGTCGGGGGCGGCGCTCAGGCGGGCGAGCGTCCGCAGGTTGCATCCGGTCCTGACTTGGGCGTTGCGTAGCGCGGCGAAGAAATCCTCGCCGCGAAAATGGGCTGAGCAACTGAAGGTCATCAGTAACCCGCCGGGGGCGAGCGCGCGCATCGCGAGCGAGTTCATCTCGATGTACAGACGCTCGGCGCGCGCGGCGTCCTTGCGGCTGCGCGCGAAGGGCGGCGGATCATATACAATGAGATCGAATTGTTCCCGGCATTCGGCTAGATAACGCGCGCTATCCTGGCAGATGAATTCGACCGGTGCGCTGGACAAATCGTTGAGTTCAAGGTTGCGCCGTGCCCATTGGAGCGCGGGCGCGGACGTATCGACGGCGGCTACCTTGGCGGCGCCGCCCGCCAACGCGGCGATCGTAAAGCCGCCGGCGTAGCAACACGCGTCGAGCACCCGGGCGCCGCGCGCCAGGGTCCCAAAGCGGCGGCGATTTTCGCGTTGATCGAGGAAGTAACCGGTCTTCTGGCCGCGTCCCGGCACGACCGCGATTTTGAAGCCGTTCTCGGCCGCGATTACTTCATCCACTGTTTCGCCGGCGATCAGTCCGGCGCGATCCTCCAGCCCCTCCTCCCGCCGGACTGAACCTGCGCTACGCTCGACGATCGAGCGCGGCTTTAGCGCTTCGAACAACAGCCGTACGACTTCTTCCCGCATGCGCTCCATCCCGGCGGTGAGAAACTGCATCACCAAGACGTCGGCGTACTGATCCACCACCAGACCCGAGAGTCCGTCGCCGTCGCCGTTGATCAGGCGCATGCAGGTGGTGTCCGCGCCGACGACGCGTTGGCGCAGCTTCAGCGCCTGGTCGATGCGCGACGCGATAATCGCCGCGAGATCGGTTTGTGTACCGAAGCTCAGCATCCGGACCGCGATGGTGGTCGCCGGATGGTAATAGCCGATACCCAGCAGATCGCCGCGATTATCCCTGACTTCGACCGGCTCCCCGGGTTGCAGGTGAGATGGCTCCGTCCGCTCGATCGCCTGCGAGAAGATCCACGGGTTCATCCCGCGCACCGGCCCGTCGCGGCCCTTTTTGAGGATCACACGTGCGAGCGCTTTTTGGGGAGTTGAGGACATCGTTGGTTAGGGAACGGCGGCCATCGAAAGTTCGTGAAATGTATCAGAACCCACACCCTAACCCTCTCCCTGGTCAGGGAGAGGGCATCCAAATTCTAAATTGAAAATGGTGGAATTGAGCATGGTGTAGTCGACAAAAGGGAGAGCATGCCTAATCCGCGGGCCAGGGCTTTTCTCCTGGGCGTTGGTAGTCGCCGCTGCGGCCGCCGACTTTGCGCACCAGCCGTACTGCGTCGATTACCATCGCACGGTCGATTGCTTTGGCCATGTCGTAGATCGCCAGACCTGCGGCGCTGACTGCTACCAGCGCTTCCATCTCGACGCCGGTGCGGGCGGACGTCACCGCGCGGGCCTGGATTTCGATTAGCCCTTGGCGCTGATGGGGACGAAAGTCCACCTCGACCACTTCGAGCGGAATCTGATGGCATAACGGGATCAACTCATAGGTCCGTTTGGCGGCCATGATGCCAGCGATGCGAGCGGTGGCCAGCGCTTCGCCCTTCTTGAGCTGCCCGGTGACGATCGCGCCGACGGTCGCGGGCGCCATCCGCACCGCTCCGCGCGCGATCGCCTCGCGCCGCGTCACCGCCTTATCGCCCACGTCCACCATCTGGATCCGTCCTTGCCGATCCATATGGGTAAGTTCCGGAGTGGCGCGGGCGTCCCCACCCGCGATTCCCCGCAGATCGCCCACGGTCTGGGGATTCCCAGTCTCGCCGCCAGGTCTGGCCGCGCGTGAAGCCGATCCCGCCTTGGTTCTGTTTGCCGCCATCTTGCCGCCTATTTCGTATCTATATTAAAGGACAGACGTAATAGCCCGAAGTTTGTGAAACGGTAGAATCGATATCATGGCACAGGAAACCTATCGCGTCGTAATTCTAGGCTCCGGCCCGGCCGGACTGACCGCCGCTTTGTACACGGCTCGCGCCAATCTGAAGCCGCTGGTGATCGAAGGGTCACAGCCCGGCGGACAACTGACCATTACCACCGAGGTCGAAAACTATCCCGGATTCGAACATGGAATCCAGGGTCCCGAGATGATGGACGTGCTCCATCGCCAGGCGGCGCGTTTCGGCACCGGTTTTCTGATGAGCGACGTGACGGCGGTTGACCTGCGGCGATGGCCCTTCGAGCTGACCATGCACAAGCGCGTGATCGGCGTTGAGGCTCTGATCATCGCCACCGGCGCGTCGGCGAAGCTCTTGGGGTTGGAGTCGGAAAAGCGACTGATGGGTTTTGGGGTCAGCGCCTGCGCCACCTGCGATGGCTTTTTCTTCAAGGACAAGGAAGTTTTGGTGGTGGGTGGCGGCGACACCGCGATGGAAGAAGCGACGTTTCTGACCAAATTCTGCAGCAAGGTGACGCTGGTGCATCGGCGCGACCAATTCCGCGCCTCCAAAATCATGCAGGACCGCGCGCTTAAGAACCCGAAGATCGACGTCATCTGGGACAGCGCTATTGAAGAGATCCGTGGTCAGCCGGATAAGACCGGCGTAACCGGGGCGCGGCTGCGCAACCTGAAGACTGGGGATATCAGCGAAGTGCCCACCGACGCGGTATTCATGGCGATTGGACATCATCCGAACACCGGGCTGTTCAACGGTCAACTCGAGATGGACGAGCTGGGCTATCTCCAGGTCAAGCCGGGGTCCACGTATACCAGCGTCGAGGGGGTTTTTGCGGCCGGCGACGTCGCCGACCGGGTTTATCGTCAGGCGGTCACTGCCGCAGGCACCGGATGTATGGCGGCGATCGACGCCGAGCGCTGGCTGGAGGCCCGCGAAGCGTACTGATTTTCCGCAGTGGCGGTAGACGCCTGCGCGGCGCGGGATACTCGACTCAATTTGCACCCTCAACGATACTGAGCCATGGCCGGCACGGTGCCGGCCGCCGCGGTCACACCGGCCGTCTGACCTGCAACTGGAAAATGCCGGCTGAGTCCTGGTGGCCGCCCGAAGTGAGGTTGGTGAAGCGATTGTCATCGTTTGCTCAGGAGCCCGCACCTTCGCGTGAACTGTTGAATCCGGATCCGGAGCGGGAGCTGCTTCATCCGGATTCGATTCCGGACTGGACCGCTGGCGGCGACGATGAGGTATTTACCCAGGTTCTGATCCCGCTGATTGTCGGCTGCGCCCTGTTCATGGAGTTGCTCGACTCCACCGTTATTACCACGGCGCTGCCGGCGATGTCCCGCTCGCTGCACGAGGACCCGATTAAGCTCAACCTCGCGATCACGTCCTATCTTCTGAGTCTTGCGGTATTCATACCGATCAGCGCTTGGATGGCGGACCGGTTTGGCTCGCGCACCGTGTTCCGTGCTGCAATCGTGATTTTTACTATCGGCTCGGTTTTGTGCGGGTTATCGCACTCGCTGCCCCAACTGGTCGCCGCTCGCATCCTGCAGGGTTGTGGCGGTGCGATGATGGTGCCGGTTGGCCGGATAGTGATTCTCAAGACCGTGCCCAAGCGTCACCTGGTGACGGCGATGTCCTACCTCAGCATCCCCGCGCTAATCGGCCCGGTGGTCGGACCGCCGGTGGGCGGCTTCATCGTAACCTACAGCACCTGGCGTTGGATTTTCTTCATCAACGTGCCGATCTGCATACTCGGCATCGTGATGGTGAGCCTGTATATCGATGACATCCGCGAACCCGACGTGGCGCCGCTCGACCTGACCGGTTTCCTGTTGACGGGAATTGGTCTGGCCGCTTTGGTCTTTGGCTTTGAGTCGATAGGGCGAGGCGAACTGCCGCTGGTGCTGGTCATCGGCCTGATGGCCGGGGGCGCGGGCTTCATGGGACTCTATGTGCTGCACTACCGGCGCGCGCCGCATCCCATCATAAACCTGGATCTATTAAAAATTACTACCTTTAGAGCATCGACGGTGGGCGGCGGATTGTTTCGGATGGGCATCGGCGCGATGCCGTTCTTGCTCGCGCTGCTGCTCCAGCTTGCCTTTGGAATCAATCCTTTTAAGTCGGGGCTGATCATCTTCACCAGCGCGCTCGGCGCGCTGACCATGAAATTCGGCATCAACCCAATCATCCGGTTCTTCGGTTTCCGCCGATTGCTGATTTTCAACGGCGTGATCAGCGCGCTGTTCATGATGGCCTGTGCGCTGTTCCGCCCTACCACTCCACACTTCATGATTGCCCTGGCGCTGTTCCTGGGTGGATTTTTCCGTTCGCTGCAGTTCACCTGCATTAATGCGTTAGGCTATGCGGACATCCCGAACCCCTTGATGAGCAACGCCAGCAGTCTGGCGAGCATGGGGCAGCAACTCACCATCAGCGTGGGAGTCGCGATTGCGGCCTTGGCGTTGAGCATTGGCATGCGTATGCATGGCTCGACCGTGCTGACGGCCCACGATATCACGCCGGCCTTCGTTTTGACCGGAGGGCTGGGACTTATCGGCGCGCTGTCGTTTGTGACCCTGCCGCGTCATGCGGGCGCCGAGTTGTCGGGCCGCCGCGGACGCACGCGGATGACGCTCGAAGAAGAGACCGCGTCGCTTGCCGACTGATGGTGGGACGGGCGCGCGCTTCCTGCCTGTCATTTTTTTTCCTTCCAAAGGTCTTGGAAAAAGGACGACAGGCTGGAAAGCCTCCCACGAAGCCATCTCAATCAATTAGGAAAGGGATTCCCCTTTCAGCCCACACTCAACTGAGCTACGTTCCTCGATGCTGACGACCGCAGGTCAGGAGGCGCCGATGACCAAACCGCTGGACGGGTACAAGGTAATCGAAATCGGACAGGAGATTCAGGGACCCTTCGCCGGCAAGTTGCTCGCTGACTTGGGAGCGAGCGTGGTGAAAGTGGAAAATCCCCGTACCGGCGATCTGAGCCGCTGGATGATGACCTCGCTGATCGGCGGTCCGGAAGTGAACAATCCTCTGCTGTCGCACTATTTCATCGCCATGAACCAGGGCAAGCGCAGCATCACGCTGGACCTCAAAACTCCCGGCGCAGTTGAGGTGGTGCGACGGATGGCGGCCTCTTACGACGTGCTGATTACCAATTACCGGCCCGGTGTGCTGGACCGGCTCGGATTGGGTTACGACGAGCTGTCGCGCATCAATCCCAAGATTATCTACGCCCAAGGCAGTTCGTGGGGTCCTAAAGGCCCGTGGGTTACGCGTCCCAGCCGCGACACCCTGGCACAGGCAGCCAGCGGCTTGATGTCCAAGACCGGGATGCCGGGTGACATGCCGACGCCGGCCCCGTTTCTGGCTGCCGACCATTCCGGAGGGGTGAGTCTGGCGGGCGGAATCTTTCTGGCGTTGCTGGCGCGCGAGCGCACCGGCAAGGGTCAGATCGTTGACGTATCGATCTACGGCACACTCCTGGCGATGCAAGGGTTCGAGATCAATTACACGTCGATCTCCGGCCAGGAGCCGCAGCACGCCGGCCGCTGCCATCCGTTTCTGCGCGGGGTCTGGGGCGCATTTCCGACCAGCGACGGATACCTGTGTCTGGCCGGCGTGGATGACGGCCGCTGGCCGCGATTCTGCCGCATCATGGGGATCTCGCACCTCGAAAAAGAACCCGGGTTCGACAACATCACACGCAACATGCACGGCGACCGCGTGCGGGCGGAACTGGAGCAGGTCTTCCCGTCGCGCACCACCGCGCAATGGCTGAAGGAACTCAACGACGCCGATATCCTGGCGACCGAAGTGGTGGACTACAAGTCGGTGCTGGAAAGCGAGCAGGCGCGCGCCAACGGCTATATCCGCGAGCTGGAGCATCCGACTGCGGGTAGGGTCAAGGTGTCGGGTAACCCGATTATCCTCAACGGCGATATCGACTCGGCCGCGGCGATGGCGCCCGAACTGGGCCAGCATACCGAGGAGGTGTTGCTCGAACTCGGCTACAGCTGGGAGGAAATCGACGGGTTACGCAACGCGCAGGCGTTGTGAACTCCGCTAGCGCTTGGCGAAGCCGCCCGTCATCGCCGCGAACGTGCGGCCGGTATGAAGGGTGACGTACTTCTCCGGGACAATCCGCATCACTTCGCGCGATGGCGTGTCCAGATGACTCAGATAGCGCTCGCGCAGCTCGCCCTGCACGCCGATACCATCGGCCATCGCGTCAAGCACGCGGCGCCGCAGGGCCGGATCGTCGTCGAATTCCACCCGGCCGATTACCGTAACGCCGCCTTTGAGCGGAGCCTCGAATACCGCCGCCGTGCGCGGGTCGCGCCGCCATGCGATGTTTTTGCCCCGATCGGCGGTCGAAGTCACGTAGATTTTGCCGTCCAGCACTACGCTCTGCACATACGCGCCGGCGGGATGGCCGTCGCGTCGCGACCAGGTGACCATGCATCCGGCGGCTTCGCTGATAACTTCCGCGGTTTCTTCCGGCGTCATCCGAAACGGGTCGAGATCTTCCATCGTCTATGACCTTGGTATTTTGGCGACCGGCTCGCGCTAGCTCATCATCGCGACGCCTACTTTGCCGGTATGCAGCGTGACGTATTTCTCCGGGATAAGCCGCATCACCTCCCGGCCGCTCGTATTGATGTGGGAGATGAATACCTCCCGCGGCCCGCCTTTAAGACTGACGGCGTCGGCCATGGCATTGTAGACGCGCATCTTGAATGCGGGATCCTCTTCGAACTTCACCCGGCCGATTACGGTCACCCCGCCCTTGCCGGGAACGTCGAACACCCACGCCGTGCGCGGGTCGCGCCGCCACGCCTTGTTTTTGCCTCGATCGTTGGTTGACGTGGTATAAATCTGACCGTCCACCACCACGGTCTGCACGTAGGCCCCGGTGGGATGTCCGTCGCGACGCGCCCAAATGACCGTGCCGCCGCCGGCCTGCCTGATCACTTCGGCGGTTTCCTCTTCCGTCAGCTTGAACAGCGCCAGATTTTCCATCGGTTCTTCCGCCATGTTCTCATCTCCTTTGGCTTGGTCGTCCGGTTCAGAATGCTCAGCGCGAACAACTTGATTCGCGCCTACCATGCCTTAAAGCCAACAGTTGTAAAAGTGGCGCAGGTCTTCTCCGAGATTCTGGAGAAACGCTCAGCCCACCTTCGCCACCGCTTTTTGGCCCTTTACCGGCCGATCGCTGCTATATTGATAAGGATAAGATGAGCAAAATCTATCAATATCTTACCGGGTTAGTTCTTGCGTTTGTTCTAATAGCTGGATCGGCGCGAGGCGAGGAAAGTGCACCGAAATCGAAAACCGTGCCCGTGCGCCACGAGATCTCGGGCGATCGCTTCGAATATGAAGTGAGTGACGACGACACCTCACGTTCGATTGCGGCCCAGTTCGGGGAGCCAGACGAAATCATGCTGCTGGGCGGCGGGGAACCCGAACCGGGAACTAAAATCATCGTCGACGACCGTCACATCGCACCCGCGGTCATCCCCGACGGCGTCGTGATCAACATCCCGCAGCGGATGTTGTTCGTTTTCCGCGATGGCAAGCTGGCGGCGGCATGGCCAGCCACTGTCGGACGGCCCGATTGGCCCACGCCGCTGGGCAGCTTTTACGTCACTTCGCGGCGGCTCAATCCGACCTGGCATGTCCCGCCCGCGATTCAGGACGAGATGGCCGATGAAGGCGTCGACGTGCCCGATGAAGTCCAACCGGGTCCAAAAAATCCACTGGGCAAGAGCTTCCTCGGCCTGGATCACGGCGGCATTGGGATTCACGGGACCAACCGGCCGCTGAGCATCTATCTGTTTGGCTCCCACGGATGCATCCGGCTTTCTCCGGATTCCGCGGCCAAGCTGTTCAAGATGGTGTCGAATTCGGAAGCGGTCGAGATCATTTATCAGCCCGTGGCGCTGGCGGTACTGAGCGACGGCCGCATCTTCCTGGAGTCCGACCCCGACCCCTATGGGATAGGCATCCCCCATCTTGAAGATGTGCGGGCCGCAGCGCGCGCGGCCGGAATCGAAAACTCGATCGATTGGGATCGAGCCTCGCGCGTGCTGGTCATGGTCGAAGGTGTCGCCCGCCGGATCGACCAGAGCCGGCGAATCCGTCGCGGATCGTGAACCGTTGCCGAAACCGAGCATTCAGAAGATGCCGGTATCGAATGATGCGGCGGACGACGGCCAATCCGATCCGAGCGAGCAAAACTGAACCAACCCGCAGCCTCGCGCCGCTACCCTTGACCTGCCAGTCCGCGCCCCGCTATCGAGATGCGATGGACCTGAGCTTCACGGAAGAAGAAGAGCTCTATCGCAAACGCGTCCGCGCGTTTCTAAAGGAGAATCTGCCCGAAGGGTGGGGGACTCCAGGCTATCAACTGCCGAAGGGATGGGCGCTGGTTGAAGTGCTGCGCGACTGGCAACGGCGGATGGTGAAGCATGGCTTCGTGGCGTTGGCGTGGCCCAAAGAGTACGGCGGCCAGGGCGCCAGCGCGATGGAGATGGCGATTTTCAGCGAGGAATGCGCGCGCGTGCGCGCGCCAGGCGCGCTCAACTCGTTGGCGATGTCACAGGTCGGTCCCACCATCATCCAGCACGGCACCGAGGCGCAGAAGCGGCGCTACCTGCCCGCAATCGTCAACGCGGACGAGATCTGGTGCCAGGGCTTTTCCGAGCCTAATGCGGGTTCAGACCTGTCGTCGTTGCGGACCCGGGCCGAGCTGATCGGCGACGAATTCGTCGTCAACGGTCAGAAGATCTGGACTTCCTACGCACAGTATGCCGCATGGTGCTACCTGTTGGTCCGCACCGATCCGAGCGCGCCGAAACATCGCGGGATCAGCTATCTGCTGGCCGACATGAAAAGCCCCGGCATCACGGTCAAACCCCTGCGCCAGATGCATGGCGGCCAGGATTTCAATGAAGTCTTCTTTGAAAACGTCCACGTCCCACGCGAGAATCTGCTGGGGGCGCTCAACGACGGCTGGCGCGTAAGCATGACCACGCTGGCCAACGAGCGCGGCACCAGCGCGCTCTCTCAGTACGTGCGCTACGAGCAGATTTTCAACGACCTGGTCGAACTGGCGCGCACGACGCGCAAGAACGGCAAACCGGCGGTTGAAGACGGGGTGATGCGTCAGCAACTGGCACGCCATTACGTGGATCTGCAGAGCTTCAAATACGTTTGCTTCCGGGTCTTTTCCACCATCATCAACGGCGGCACTCCGGGGGCGGAAGGTTCGATTCTAAAGCTGCTGTGGTCCGAGCTTAATCAACGGATGCAGGAAACCGCGATGTCCCTGGAAGAGACAGCGAGCCAACTGACCGCCGAATCTCCGCACGCGATCGAGGGCGGCCGTTGGCAGGTTTCGTTTTTGCGCTCGCGCGCCAATACCATCGAGGCGGGCACTTCGGAGATTCAGCGCAACATCGTCTGCGAACGGGTGCTGGGCATGCCGCGCACTCGCTGATTTCAGTTAAGCCTCAGCAGTATGCGACCGTTTCAGGATTTCCGGCTGCTGAAGGCGGCCAGGCGTTCGCGGATGTCCGGGGCCGGACCTGGAGAACGATAGACCTCATGGGCCAACCCCTCGCGTAGCGTCATGCCCTCCGTCTCGCGCAGCAGACGCTTGTTGCCGCGCAGCGTATGCCATGAGTTGGCTACAATCGTGTGAGTTAGCTTGCGCAGTTCCTCGTCGAAGTCTTCGTCCGAAAAGCAGAGGTTTACCAGTCCCATCGCCAGGGCCTCGGCGCCGCTGTAGGGGCGTGAAGTGGTCATCATCTCGATTGCCTTGGCGGCGCCGATTCGCCGGGGCAGCCGCTGACTCATCCCCCACATTGGAATCAGCCCCAATTTCGCATGAGTATCGGCGAAGCGGGCTGAATGCGCCGCGACGATCATATCGCAGGCGAGCGCCAGCTCCAGGCCACCGGTGTAGCAGACGCCATGGACCGCGCAGATCACGGGTTGCGGCAATTCCGCCACTATATCGAGCGTCTTGCCCTTGAAGTTGGGTTCCGGCTGACTGACGCGCTGGGTCATTTCCGCGATGTCATTGCCGGCGCAAAAGCCCTTGCCCGCCCCGCGCAAGACCACCAGTCCGATTTGATCGGTTTGGCGTGCGATATCGTCCAGATGGATGCGCAACTCCTGGCACATCGGCAGGTTGAGCGAGTTGAGTTTATCGGGGCGATTGAGTGTGAGCGTGGCCAGCCCATCGCGGTCATGGCGTATCACCAGTTCGGCCATCGTCTTATCCTCCCGGCGGAATTGCACCATAGCGTTATCATATCAAGAGCGAAAGTAGCTCCGCGTTCGGCACGATGGTTGCAAGTCTCAGCCGAAAAGTGAAATGACAGTGGCGGAGGGCCCCAGGATGAGCGAGCCATCGATCAAGCAGAGAAAGGTCATGCAATTTATCGCCGCCGAAGCGGGGCGCGACCGCGCCAGCTTCCGCGAGCATTACCTGCGCCGTCATGCGCCGCTGATGTTGCTGCATTGTCCGCGCTTGCGGCGTTACGTCGTCAACCTGGTGGACGTCAAGGCGTCGATCAAGCATCGACCCAGAGGCGCCGCTAAATCGCGAAGTTGATCCGCCGCCATTCGAAGTCGTGACCGAGATGTGGTTTGACAGCTTCGATGATTTCAAGGACCCGGCCCGGCTTTACGCCACGCCGGCGTCCGCGCGAGCTGATTGGCGACGACCTGCGCGAGATGGGCGCGCAGGTTTTCGATTACTTGATCTCCGAGACTATCCAATGGAATCGTACGTCCCGCCCGGCGGCCGGCGAACGCACTCCTGGCGTTAAGATGCTCGCTTTCACTCGCCGCAACGAGAATCTGCCGAACAAGGAAGTCGAGGCGATGTGGCGCCGGCATCAGATCGCGGCGTCGAAATATCATGCCGCCGCCACCAGTTATGTCCAGGACGGTGTGATCACCGGACTGACCGCGGGCGCGCCGGTCGTTCATGGATTGGCGGAGTTGTTTTTCCCCACCGTGGAAGATCTCGAAGAGCGATTTTACGGCGGTACGATAGAGGGCGAGGAAGCAATCTACGCCGATGCGAAACCGTTCGTGGCCGACGCGATCGCGCTTGTACACGAGCGAGTATGTATTGCGGCCGTAGAGTTGCTTGAATGAATCAGAAAACCCACACCCTGACCCTCTCTCCCTGGTCAGGGAGAGGGCATCCGGAACAGAGGCACGGAACGTACAAACTCCAGGGACAGGCTTGCCAGCCTGTGCGCTCGCGGTACATGACATTTTTCGGTCCGGCGTTATACTGGGCCGCGGCACACGAGGAGGTCTAGCGCATTGAAAATTTCAGTCTTCACCGAGCTACAGATTCCCCGTCCGTGGGAACCCGGGATCGAACTCAAGATCTTCCAGGAAGGATTGGACCAGGTCGAACTTGCCGACAAGCTGGGCTTTCACGCGGCCTGGTGCGTAGAGCATCATTTCCTCGAGGAATACGCGCACTGTTCCTCGCCCGAGGTTTTCCTCGCGGCCTGCAGCGGGCGCACCAAGAATATCCGTCTGGGCCATGGCGTGATGCTGCTGCCGCCGGCCTTCAATCCGTCGGCGCGCGCGGCGGAGCGCATCGCCGCGCTGGACCTGGTCAGCAAGGGCCGGGTGGAATTCGGCACCGGCGAATCGTCCTCGGAGTTGGAGCTTGGGGGATTCGGCGTGCCGCGCGCGCAAAAGCGCGAGATGTGGCACGAGGCGCTGGGCGCGATCTGCCGAATGATGGTCGAGGAGCCGTTTCGCGGGCACGAGGGCAAATACCTTAACATGCCGGTGCGCAACGTGGTTCCCAAGCCCGTTCAAAAACCGCATCCGCCGCTGTGGGTGGCATGCTCCAAGCGCGAAACGATTCTGCTGGCGGCCAAGCTCGGGATCGGCGCTCTGACTTTCGCCTTCGTCTCGCCCGAAGAATCCCGGAAATGGGTGACCGATTACTATGAGACGCTGGCCAACGAATCCGAGCCGATTGGCTTTGCCGTCAATCCCAACATCGCGTTGACCCAGATGATGATGTGCGCGCCAACACGCGAAAAGGCGATTGAGATGGACCGCGACGGCAGCAACTTCTTCGTCTATGCGGTCGGCTACTATTATGTTTTCGGCGAGCACGAGCCGGGCAAGAGCAGCGTGTGGGATGCCTATGCGAAGACCGTCAGGGGGACCGACACCAAGATAAACACCGGCTTCGGCGATACCTCCACCGGCACCGTCAGCCCGTGCGTCGGCAGTCCCAAGGAAATCCGCGAAGCACTGCGCGTGTACGAGGAAAACGGAGTCGACCAGGTGCTGCTCCAGACCCAGGGCGGGCGCAACAAGCACGAGGAAATCTGCGCATCGCTGGAGATGTTTGCCCGCGAGGTGCTGCCGGAATTCCAGGAGCGCGACGTCAAGCTATCCAAACAGAAGGAAGAGCGGATGGCGCCGATTATCGAAAAGGCGATGAAGCGCAAGCCCGAGCCGAAGATTCCCAAGTCAAGCGGCCCGACCATCGTCAAATCGGCGGGGGGATTGCTGTAAAAGCGTGACATCGGGGACTTTTAACGGGCGCTCAGGCGGGCTGGCTCAAAAGAGCCGATTCCAGTAAAAAGGAAAGGATGCGCTGGGCGGGGTCCCGACTCCGGTTCTGGACGCCGGGGATTCGCAATAACAGCGGTAACGCTGACACGCAATCAGGAGGCAATGAAGATGGATTATAAGGTTGTATCGTCCGATGACCACGTCCAGGAGCCGGGAGACCTCTGGATCAAGCGCGCGCCGGCCAAACTGCGCGATCGAGTTCCGGTCCTGAAGCGGACCGCCGAGGGTGACTGCTGGTTCCTGGACGGCAAGATGACCGGGAACCTGGGCATGAGCGTCCAGGCCGGGCATAAGTTCGAAGAGTACAAGGCGTCGAAGGTCTACTGGGAGGAAGCCCGCAAAGGCTGTTGGGATCCGACCGAACGGATGAAGGACATGGACATCGACGGCGTCGACGCCCAAACCCTGTTTCCCAATCTGGGCATCGGACCTCTGTTCCTGATCGACGATTTCGAACTGCAATACGCTTGCCTGCGCGCGTACAACGATTTCCTGTCCGAGTTTTGCAGCACCAATCCCAAGCGCCTGATCGGTATCGCGCTGATCCCGACCGACGATGTCAAAACCGGCGTCGAGGAACTCAAGCGCTGCGCCAAGCTCACGGGTCTGCGCGGCGCGATGCTGCCGACCTATCCGCGCGGCGAGCCGCTCAACAGCAGCACCTACGAGCCGCTGTGGCAGACGGCGGAAGACCTCGGGCTGCCGATGCATATCCATCTGCGCACCGGCTCGCGTCAGACCGCGGGCTTGATGGGGCAGAACGGCGAATTGATCGGCGAGAAGTGCGCGATCCTGAACCTGGCCTCGCTGGCCAACTACGAAGCGCTGTCGCGGATCGTTTTCGGCGGCGTTCTGGAGCGCCATCCCAAGCTGAAGTTCGTCTCGGTGGAGGGTAATATCGGCTGGCTCGGCTACTGGCTGGAGAAGTCCGACCGCACCTACAAGCGCCATCGCCATTGGACCAAGCTGGAACTGCCTAATCCGCCCAGCCACTATTACTTCCGCCAGATCTACTCGACCTTCATCGAGGATAAGATCGGCATGCTGATCCGCAAGGAGATCGGCGTCGACAACATCATGTGGTCATCCGATTATCCGCATACCGACACCACCTGGCCGGACTCCAAAAAGTATATTGAGGAGACCTTCGCCGGGGTGGGACCGGAGGATCGCCACAAGATCCTGGCCGGCAACGCGATCAAGCTCTACAACCTGTAAAAATGACCGGCCTCAGGACCGGCATGTAACACCAGCAGGGGCCGGGCCCGCCAACAGCGGCCCGGCCCCTGCTTTTACTATGGGCGGTGCAAGAAGATGAAATTCGGAGCTTTCCTGTTCCAGCGTCGTGGCGAGGACCTCGCCGCCAACACCAAACTGGCCGAGGAAC
Source organism: uncultured Pseudomonadota bacterium (assembly GCA_963824565.1). Taxonomy (GTDB): domain Bacteria; phylum Desulfobacterota; class Binatia; order Binatales; family Binataceae; genus JAJPJA01. Next base: position 458,916 of record CAWGQB010000028.1, read on the forward strand.
TGGGGTATGAATCGGTCTGGATGGGGGAACATATCGCGTTCCCGGTCCAGTTCAAGTCGAAATATCCGGGAGAGCCCGACGGCAAACCGCCCGTGCGCCCGGACATCAACTTACCCGACCCCCTCATCGTATTTGCTTACCTTGCATCGATTACCAGCAAAATCCGTTTCGGCACCGGCGTCTTCGTCTTGCCCTTGCGCAACCCGTTCGCGGTGGCCAAGGCGGTCGCGACGCTGGATCAACTTTCCAACGGCCGCTTTATTTTCGGAATCGGCGTCGGCTGGCTTAAGGAAGAGTTCGAATATGTCGGCATGAGCTGGGACGACCGCGCCCTGCGCAGCAACGAGTATATGAAGCTGCTCACCGCGTTGTGGAGCCAGGACCCGCCGGTGTACAAGGGCAAGACCGTGCAGGCCGAGGGGTTCCACTTCCTGCCCAAGACCGTCCAGCAGCCCCATCCGCCGTTCATCATCGGCGGCCATGGCGAAGCGTCATACAAGCGCGCGGCGCGTCTGGCCGACGGCTTCTACATAACGTCCCACAACATGGATGAAGCCACCGCAACGATTCGCCGCCTGCGCGAGGTCGAGCGCGAGCACGAACGCGCCAAGCCGTTGGAGCTGACCGTCGGCGTCGGTTCGGTAACGGTGGACGACATCAAGCGCCTGGAAGAGCTGGGGGTCGAGCGCATCATCCCCGGCCGCCAACTGACCAGCCGCGATTCGCTCGGCGCCCTGCGCCGCTTCCACGACGAGTTCATGCGCCCGTTCGCCTGAGGCAATCGCCCACACTTAATCGATGATTCTGTTCCCTCAAGGTTTCCTCCACTGGGACTGAATTGGCTCTGTGGGACAGGCTGGAACGCCTGTATCGAGCCAATGCTGGGTGGTCCTATGGCAGTAGGGCGGGCGTCCCCGCCCGCCATAGAAGCTGGCCGCTGGATGGCGGAGCGGTGGGCGGGACGCCCGCCCCACTGACTCGGACTGTTAAGTTAGACCGATATGAGAGAGAGTTTCCAAGGTCCGCTCACCTAATCATTTTTCCTCAACGCTACCTACATAAATTCACTCAATGAGTGTCGATTTTCAGGCTCACGCCGTTATGGTTTGGTACTTCGAACAGTAATGGATTAGTCGATCCGTCGCCCACGAATCCGACTGTGTACTCATTACTGATCGCGCTGGCGATTTTGTTGGTTGCCTGCTTCAGCGAATTGTCTTTGCTTCCGATCGCGACGAGAAAAGTCTCTCCGCCGGTGTCGTCGGCCAGCTTATGAAGGGCTCTTGTGTTCTGCGCCTTGGTCGAGTCCAGGGCCAAGCATGACGGACGGCCCAATGCGCAATGGGGGACACTGGTAAAATAGCCTCCTCACCGATGCCGATTGAGTAAATCGGGACGTTCCTGCTTCGGGCCTCTTTAGTAACCTGGCTGAGATCGGAGGTGCTGGCGTTGTCCATGCCGTCGGTCAGAACCAGCAATGCCTTTCTGCTGTTGCAACCCTCGGAAACAGTTTGCAGACCTTAAATTATCGCATCGTACAGCGCGGTGCGGCCGTATGCCCGCATCATTCCCAGGCGGTCGATTACGATTTTGCGATCGGTGGTCAGGGGAGCAAGCTCATAAGGTCGATCCGAAAAGGTATCGACAAATATTTCGTCCGCTGGGTTGAGGTCGCGGATGAAGTCGCTCAGCGCGTCCCTGGTTTGCGGGAGTTTCGGCTCCATGCTGCCGGAGTTGTCCACGAGAATTCCGACTGTTATCGGCTGGGGCTGAAGAAACACAATCTGTAATTGCTTGCCATCCTGATACAGACGGAGATTGGCGAGCGTCAGTTTTGGCGGCGGAAGATTGTTCCGATTGTGCGCTGAAATCGAGACCTGGCGATAGTCAGGCTGTTTCGTCCAAACAGCCGCAGCCAAAGGGGCTTTCGGACATTGGCGGGGCGCCGTCGGCACGGTCGCGACCTGAAAGGGAGAAGTAGGAGCGGTCGGGCAACCCCAGGAGGTGAGTATCAGAATTGCAGCGATTGCTACGCGCGCAAGGTGCCGTCGGGATAGGCGGCTCATTAATTCTCCTTCAGTCTTGCGTGAGGACCTTGAGCTTAAAGCCTTTATGGCCTGGAGCCTCGAAGTGCAATTGATTGGCCGACCCGTCGCCGATGAATCCAACTAGGTACCGATTATTGATTTTATTGGCTACTGGCGGCAGCTGTCTGATTGAGCGATTCACCTTTGTCAGCCAATGTGACCAGATGGGTTTCGGCCCCCGTTTCGTTGGCCAAGGTGGAAAGTGCCTTGGTATCGACCGCCTCGCTATCATTGGACACTTTGAAACTGAGGAATGTGCCGGTAGCGTTAGGATTGCCGATTCCAATAGAGTAGATGGGTACGCTAGCCTTCGAGGCCCTGGCGACGATCGTTTCAAGATGATTGCTGCTCGAAGTATCCATGCCGTCGGTTATCAGAAACAAAGCCTTGCTCGGATAGCATCCCTTGGAGAGCATACTGAGGCCTTCGTTCAGCGAATCATAGATCGCGGTCTTGCCGAAGGCGTACAGACGGGAAAGATTCCTGAGTAGCGCAGCATGGTCCGTGGTGGGCTCTGCAAGCAAGTATGCCAGGTTTGAAAATGCGAAGAGGAAAAGGTCGTCGCGGGAATCGAGATCGTTGACGAAGGACCTAATCGCCGAGCGGCAGATGGCGAGTTTTTCGTCCATGCTGCCGGAGGTGTCGACCAAAATACCAACCGTCGTCGGTAGCTGTTGGAAGAATGCTATCTGGGATTTGCTTGTTCCCCTGGTACAGAGTCAGATTCGCGGCGGTGAGTTTAGGGATCGGCTGATTATTCGGCATTTGTGCCGAGATCACGACCTGGCGGTAATTGGGTTGCTTCGCCACGGTGGGCGGCGGGGACTCCGCGGGCGAGCACGATTGTGAGCCTGAGCCAGCGGCAGATCCACAAAGCATCAGGCAAAGGCTCACGACGACAAACGCTTGCCGTATGTATGTGAGTAGATTGCTGCGCGAACTATTAGTCAGTCGTATCCGAGTGCCGGTTATGATGGCCGCAGTGTCAGCGACTCCGCTGCCTCCAGCAGACATCGCTCGGTGGTTGGCCAGTCGATGCATGGGTCGGTAATTGAGACGCCGTATTTAAGAGCGCGGCGGTCATTACTCAGTTTCTGGTTGCCGGCTTCGATATTACTCTCCAGCATCGCACCCATGATCGAGCGGTTGCCGGCTGCGATTTGCTCGATCAGCGCGCGCAGCACCGCTGGCTGTTTGGTGTAGTCCTTGCTGGTCTGAGCGTGCGAGCAGTCCACCATCACGCGCGGAGCGAGCTTGGCCGCGATTAGCATCTGCTCGCATTCGCGGATACTGGCGGCGTCGTAATTGGGCGTCGCACCGCCGCGCAGCACCACGTGGGTTAGAGGATTGCCGGTGGTGCGGATAATCGCGGTGAGGCCGTCCTGGTCGATGCCGATGAAGGAATGAGGTCCGCGCGCCGATTCGATCGCGTTGACCGCGATTTTCAAGTCGCCGTCGGTGCGGTTCTTGAAACCCACCGGCATCGACAAACCGCTGG